>NZ_JBICAJ010000002.1:0-1242904 GCF_043088925.1 Streptomyces sp. NPDC014006
ACCTTCCTCGACACCCTCGCCCACCACCGCCGCACCCACGGCCAACCCGCCCTCTCCCTCGGCTGGGGCCTGTGGGAAGACCGCTCCACCATGACCGGCAATCTCACCCACACCGACCTCCACCGCATGACCCGCCACGGAGTAAGCGGGCTCTCCGCGGCCCAGGGGCTGGCACTGTTCGACGCCGCGTGCGCGGCCGGCGAGGCGCACCTGCTGCCCATCCGGCTCGACGTGGCGGCGCTGCGGCGTTCCCTCGGCGCAGAGGAGCCCGTGCCGGCGTTGTTGCGCGGGCTGGTGCGCCGCCCGGTGCGCCGGGCCGCCGCTCGGGAGGGAGCCGAACCGCAGGGCCGGTCCCTGACCGCCCGGCTGGTCGATTTGGAGCCGGCCGAGCGGATGGCGTCGGTGCTCGGCCTGGTGCGGGAGCACGTCGCCGAGATCCTGGGCTACGCGGGCGCCGGGGGCGTGGAGACCGAGCTCAGCTTCAAGGACCTGGGGTTCGACTCGCTGACGGGCATCGAGTTGCGCAACCGGCTGGCCGCGGCCACCGGGCTGCGGCTGCCCGCCACCCTGGTCTTCGACCACCCGAGCCCGGTCGAACTGGCCCGGTACATCGTCACCGAGGCCCTCGGTGACGAGCCCGGCACCGCGGCCGGCCCGGCTCAGCGCAGCGACGTGGACCCCGACGAGGACGCGGTGGCCGTCGTGGCCATGGCCTGCCGCTATCCGGGAGGGGTGCGCACTCCGGAGGACCTGTGGCGGCTGGTGCACTCCGGCGGCGACGCGATCTCCGGGTTCCCGGCCGACCGCGGCTGGGACACGGAGGCGCTGTACCACCCGGATCCGGACCACCCCGGCACGACGTACGCGGTGGAAGGCGGATTCCTATACGACGCCGCCGAGTTCGACGCCGGGTTCTTCGGGATCTCGCCCCGTGAGGCGCTCGCCATGGACCCGCAGCAGCGGCTGCTCCTGGAGACTTCCTGGGAGGCCGTGGAACGGGCCGGCATCGACCCGAGGACCCTGCGCGGCAGCCGTACGGGCGTCTTCGCCGGTGTCATGTATCACGACTACGGTACGCAGGTCACCGAGGTGCCGGAGGGGCTGGAGGCGTTCCTCGGCAACGGCAGTTCCGGCAGCATCGTCTCTGGCCGGGTGGCGTACCACCTGGGTCTGGAAGGCCCGGCCATCACGGTCGACACGGCCTGTTCCTCCTCGCTGGTGGCCCTGCATCTGGCCGCTCAGTCGCTGCGCAACGGTGAGTGCTCGCTGGCGCTGGCGGGGGGCGTGACCGTGATGACCACGCCCGGCACCTTCACAGGGTTCAGCCGGCAGCGCGGGCTGGCCCGCGACGGGCGGTGCAAGGCGTTCGCGGACTCCGCGGACGGCACGGGCTGGGGCGAGGGTGCGGGCGTCGTACTACTGGAGCGGCTGTCGGACGCGCGGCGCAAGAACCACCCGGTGCTGGCGGTGGTCCGCGGCAGCGCGGTGAACCAGGACGGCGCGAGCAACGGTCTCACCGCCCCGAACGGTCCCGCGCAGCAGCGTGTGATCCGCCAGGCCCTGTCCAGTGCGGGGCTGACCGGCGCGGACGTCGACGCGGTCGAGGCCCACGGCACGGGCACGAGCCTCGGCGACCCCATCGAGGCGCAGGCGCTGCTGGCCACGTACGGACAAGAGCACAGCGACGAACAGCCCTTGTGGCTCGGTTCGTTGAAGTCCAACATCGGCCACACCCAGGCCGCCGCCGGCGTCGGCGGCGTCATCAAGATGGTCATGGCCATGCGCCACGGCCTGCTGCCCCGGACCCTCCACGTCGACACACCCTCCACCCACGTCGACTGGGACTCCGGAGCCGTCTCGCTGCTGGCGGAGACCACCGAGTGGCCAGAGACCGGCCGTGCCCGACGGGCGGCCGTCTCCTCCTTCGGGATCAGCGGGACCAACGCCCATGTCGTCCTGGAGCAGGCCGCGCCGGACGAGGCCGGGACCGAGGAGCACGAGCCGGGCGGGGTCGTCGTCCTGCCGTGGGTGCTGTCCGGCAGGAGTCCGGAGGCCCTGCGTGCTCAGGCCACCCGGCTGCGGGACTTCGTACAGGAGCGGCCGGAGCTGACTGCCGCGCAGGTCGGGCTGTCGCTGGCCACGACCAGGTCCGCGTTCGCGTACCGGGGCGCTGTCCTCGGCGACGGCTCGGCGGAGCGGCTCGCGGCCCTGGACGCGCTGGCCCGTGGCGAGGGTTCCCCGGCCGTGGTGACGGGGGCCGCCGCGGGCGGCCACAAGGTCGCCTTCCTGTTCTCCGGGCAGGGCACCCAGCGGCCCGGGATGTGCCGGGAGCTGTATGCCGTGTCCGAGGTGTTCGCGGCGGCGTTCGACGAGGCCTGCGCGCAGTTCCGTCCGTTGCTGGAACGGCCCCTGGCGGATGTGGTGTTCGCGGAGTCCGGCACCCCGGAGGCGGAGCTGCTGGAACGCACCGAGTACACCCAGCCCGCGCTGTTCGCCGTCGAGGTGGCGCTGTTCCGGCTGCTGGAGGCGTGGGGGCTTCGGCCGGAGCTGCTGGCGGGGCACTCGATCGGTGAGCTGGCGGCGGCCCATGTCGCCGGGGTCTTCGACCTGCCCGACGCGGCGCGGCTCGTGGCGGCCCGCGGCCGGCTGATGCAGTCGCTGCCCGCCGGCGGGGCCATGGCCTCGCTGCAGGCGGCGGAGGGCGAGGTGCTGTCGCTGCTGGCCGGGCGGACGCACGAGGTGGGGGTGGCCGCGGTCAATGGGCCCTCGGCCGTGGTCGTGTCGGGCCGCGAGGGCGCGGTCGAGGAGATCGTCGCGCACTTCGCGGCTCTGGGCCGCAGGACCCGGCGGCTGCGGGTCAGTCACGCCTTCCACTCGCCGCTGCTGGATCCGGTGCTCGACGAGTTCGCGGAAGTCGCGCACGAGGTGTCGTACCGGGCGCCGCGTATCCCCGTCGTCTCCGACGTCACCGGGAAGACCGCGCCGGACGGCCTGCTTCAGGATCCCGCCTACTGGGTGCGGCACGCGCGCGAGGCGGTGCGTTTCGCCGATCAGCTGACACATCTGGACAAGGAGGGCGTGACAGCGTACGTCGAGGTCGGCCCGGACGCGGTGCTGGCCGCGATGGCCCGGGAGTGCCTCGGCGGTCAGACGCTGGTGGTGCCCGTCCAGCGGCGGGACCGCGCCCACGCCCGGGCGCTGGCCACGGGCGTCGCCGAACTGCACGTCCACGGGGTGTCCCCGGACTGGGCAGCGATGTTCGCCCCGACCGGCGCCCGTACGGTCGAGCTGCCGACGTACGCCTTCCAGCACACGGCGTACTGGCTGCGGTCGGGGCCGCAGCAGGTGCCGGCCGGTAGCAGCGACCCGGAGCGGCGGTTCTGGCGGGCTGTCGACAGCCGGGACGTCGGTGCTCTGGCCGCGCTGCTCGACGTCGACTTCGCCCGTGAGGCCGACTCACTGAACGCGGTGCTGTCGCTGCTGTCGGCGTGGGACCACAGCCGCGCCACGGCCGCACCGGAGGCGCCGGAGGACGCTCGGCCCGCCGAGGACGACGGGGACCTGGCGCGGGCCCTGGCCGAGGCGTCCGAGGGCGAGCGGCCCGCGCTGCTGCTGGAGGCGGTGCGGTCGGCCGCGTCCGCGGTGCTCGGGCACGCCGACGCGCAGGCGCTGCCGACCGAACAGGACTTCCTGGACGCCGGGTTCGCCTCGCTGACGGCCGTCGAGCTGAGCGGCCGGCTCACCAAGGTCACCGGCCTCGACCTGCCGCCCACGCTGATCTACGACCACCCCACGCCGGCGGAGCTCGCCGCGCACCTGCACGAGGAGATGAAGAGGACCGCGTCATGACCCCCACTCGTACCGCACCCATCGAGAGCCCCTGGATCCGCCGCTATCAGCCGGCGCCCGCCACCGGTGTCACCCTGGTGTGCTTTCCGCACGCCGGTGGCTCGGCCACGTCCTTCCACGCACTGTCCCGGGCGCTCGCGGGGCGGCTGGACGTGGTGGCCGTGCAGTATCCCGGCCGTCAAGACCGCCACCGTGAGCGCGCCTTCGAGGACTTGCACGAGCTGGCCGATGCCGCCTTCGACGCGGTCGTCGAGTCTGTCGGCACCGACCGTCCGCTCGCCCTGTTCGGGCACAGCATGGGCGCGTCCGTCGCCTTCGAGGTGGCCGCGCGGCTGGAGCAGCGGGCGGGCGTCGCGCCCGTGTCCCTGTTCGTTTCGGGGCGCCGCGCCCCGTCCCGGCACCGCAGCGAGGACCTGCACCGCAAGGGCGACGACGCGCTGCTGCGGGAGATCCGCGCCCTGGACGGCACCGCGCAGGCGGCGCTGGACGACGAGGACATCGTCCGGATGTTCCTGCCGTCCCTGCGGGCCGACTACAAGGCGATCGAGCGGTACCGCAGCGCGCCGGGCGCGTCCGTCGGCTGCCCCGTCGTCGCGCTGACCGGCGACAACGACCCGAAGACCACCGTGGAGGAGGCCCGGGCCTGGCAGGAGCACACCACCGGCCCGTTCGACCTGCGGGTCTTCGGCGGCGGTCACTTCTACGTCTCGGAGCAGACCGACGCGGTCGCCGAGGTGCTGGCCGCGCGGCTGGGGGTCGCAGGGGTCGGCTAGGGGTTATCCGAGTCAGAAGGCGAAGTTAGCGTGACCGCGCGTTCTCCGTATTCCACGGACGCGAACTCATCGTTCTCCACGGACGCGCATCCACCGTTCTCCACCGAACCGAACACAGTGTTTTCCACACAGTATGGGGGATCCCGAACCATGACCGATCCGCAGACGTGGCGGGTTCTCGGCAACGCGGACGCGCACGAACTCGTGCTCGCCGTGGACTTCGACGCCACCGGCCGGGCCGAGGGCCGCTTCACCGATCTGGCCCAGGGGCTGGGCGGTCTGCCCTGCTCGATCTGGGAGACGATTCCCCAGGAGGCGGGGACCGGCGACGACGACGCGGACCCCGTCGAGCGGTGGTTGGCGGAGGTGGCGGCCGACGGCCGCCCGGTCCGGGCGGTGTTCGGCTTCTGTGTCGGCGGCGTCTACGCGGCGGCGATTGCGCAGCGCCTCGCCGCCCGGCAGGAACAGGCGCCCGCGCTGCTGCTGTTCGACCCCGAGCAGTCCGGCCCGCTGACCCTGTACTCCCAGTTCCACAAGGTGCTCGACTCCATGTCCGCCCTGCTCAGACCCGAGGAGAGCGGGCAGGCGGCGGCCGAGGCGCGGCGGGCCCACGAGCAGCACACCCCGATGGCCGCGCTGGGCGCCGAACTCCTCGACGTGTACCGGCGTACCGCCAAGCCCGCCTTCGACCGGCTGGAGCTGGACGACAAGCGGACGCAGGAGATCACCGCGGTCTTCGCGTCGTTCGTCGGCTATCTGATCGCGGCGGCGGAGATCGACCCGCTGCCGGCGTGGCGGGAGGCCGTCGTCGTCACGTCCTCGTCGCCCACGAGTGGTCTGAACGGCTCCCGCGCGGCGGGCCAGGACATCGCCGTAGGCCGGGAGCTGCGCGTCGACGTCCCGCACGTCGATCTGCTGCGCGACCCCGGTGTCACCCGCACGGTGACCGAGCTGCTCGACCCGGGCTCGCGCGGCTGAGCAGTCGCGCACGCGCACATCCCGTATGCGGGCGTCCCGTGCGCGCGCGTCCCGTGCGCGCGCATTCCGTACGCACAACCCGTACGCCCAAATCACGTACGCAGCACTCGCGTACATACGCCCCACCGCGAATTCCCGCGAGACCACGGAACGGTTGGAATGCCAGAAGCAACGGAAGTCCGGTCGACCCCGGCCGACAGCAAGGAGCACGCCCTCTGGCTCCTGGACGAGCTGGTGCCCGTCAAGGGGGTCAACAACCTCTCCGTCGCCCTCCAGGCCGACGCACCACTGCTCGGCCCGGCGCTCCAGGGCACGGTCGATCTGCTGCTGCGCCGGCACGAGGCGCTGCGCACGGTGTTCCGGCAGGAGGAGGCGGGCCTCATCAAGGAGGTGCTCGACCCAGGTGACCTGCGGGTCGAGGTCGAGCAGCTGGCGGCCGAGCCGGGCGAGGTCGCGGCTGTCGTCGGGGAGTTCATCGCGCGTCCCTTCGACATCGACGGTCGGCCTCTGGTGCGGGCCGCGCGGGTGAGGTGCGCGGACGGCGACGCGTTCTGTCTCGCCGTCCACCACCTGGTCTTCGACACGGTCTCCGGCGCGGTCCTGCTGGAGGAGTTCACCGCTGGGTATACGGCGCAGGCCGCCGGTGCCGAGCCGCCTGCCGAACTGCTGGCCGCACATCCGCCGTACCGGGAGCCCGCTCCCCGGCCGGCGGCCGTGGAGTACTGGCGAGGACAGCTGGCCGGGGCCGACGCCGCGGGCCTCGCCCTGTGGTGCGGCAGCAAGGACCTTCCGGAGCCGACCCTCACCGGTGACCAGATCACGGCCGGCCTGTCCCCGCGGGCGACGGAGGTGCTGCGCCGACTGCAGAAGGAGCTGCGCGCGCCGGAGGCGGTGGTGCTGCTGGCCGCGTACGGTCTGCTGCTGGCCCGGCACGGCGCGGGCCCCGACCTGGTGGTGGGCACGCCGGTCAACGTCCGGGCGCGGGAGGCGTCCAGGGCCGTGGGCTACCACGTCAACACCTTGCCGCTGCGCATCCCCGTCGACCTCGGCGGCGGCTTCCGCGACCTGGTGCGGACCGCCCGCGACGCGTTCCTCGGGGCCGTCGCCCACGCCGATGTGCCGGTCGACGTGCTGCTGCCGGAACTGCGCAGGGACGGCGGCGCCTCCTGGCGCAACACCGTCTTCCGGCATCTGTTCAACTACGTTCCGGACGACGGCCGTACGAGCTTCCCCCTCGGGGGCACCACGGCCCGGAGGCTCCCGGTGGAGAACGGGTTCAGCAAGTTCGACCTGGAGTTCTTCTTTCTGTCCTCGGCGGACAAGGTGACCATCCGGGCCGCGTACTACACACAGGTGCTGGAGCGGGCGGACGTACAGGGGCTGCTCGAACGCTTCGAGGCGCTGCTGCTCGCGGCCGCCGACGGGCCCGACCGGCCGATGGGTGACCTGCCGCTGGCCGGCCCCTCCGACCTCGCGGTGCTGGCCGCGAGCAACGACACCGCGCGCCCGGTGGAGCCGCCCAGCGTGCTCGCGGCGGTGCGCGAACGGGTGGCGCTGACGCCGGCCGCTCCGGCCGTCGTGGCGGGCGGTCGCAGCACGACCTATGGCGAGCTGTGGCGGGCCGCCGAGCACACCCGGGACGTCCTGGCGGAGGCTGGTGTCGGGGCCGGTGACATCGTCGCGCTCGCCGCGCCCCGGAGCCCGGAACTCGCGGCCGCGGCCCTCGGTGTGTGGCTGGCCGGCGCGGTGTATCTGCCCGTCGATCCGGAGCACCCCGTCCAGCGCCTGGCGTATGTGCTGGACGACTCCGGCGCGCAGGCGGTGCTGACGGCGCCGGGGGTGGAGCTGCCCGAGGGGGCCGGGGCGCGCGTGCTTCCGCTGGAGCCGATCGCCCGGGACGGCTCCGGCCCGCTGCCGGACTCCGCTGTGAGCGGCTCCGATCCGCACTCGTGCGCCTATCTGATCTACACCTCCGGTTCGACGGGGAAGCCGAAGGGCACCCTGGTCGGCCACCGCGCCCTCGCCAACGTGGTCCAGCACTTCACCGAGGAGCTGAAGGTCACCGCGGACGACGCCGTGCTGTGGCTGACGACGTTCGCCTTCGACATCTCCGCCTTGGAGCTTTTCCTGCCACTGGTGTGCGGCGGGCGGCTGGTCGTGGCCTCCGACGAGGCCCGCACCGACGGCCGCGCCCTGCTGGCCGAGGTGGTCGCGCACGACGTCGGCATCGTGCAGGCCACCCCGACGACCTGGCGCGTCGTCGCCGACGCGGCGGACGGGCAGCTCGCGGGCCGACGCCTGGTCTGCGGCGGGGAGCCGCTGCCTCCGGCGCTGGCGCGCACCCTGGCCGCCTCGGGCGGCTCACTGCTCAATGTGTACGGCCCCTCGGAGACGACCATCTGGTCCACCTCGGGGCCGGTGCCGGACGAGGTGGTCCGCGTGGACGTGGGCCGCCCGATCGCCAACACCCAGGTGTTCGTCGTCGACCCGGACGGCCGGGAACTGCCGGTCGGGGTGCAGGGCGAGCTGTGCATCGCCGGGGCGGGTGTCGCGCTGGGCTACCACAACCGCCCCGAGCTGACGGCGGACCGCTTCCGCGACCATCCCACGCACGGGCGCCACTACTGCACCGGCGACCTAGCCCGGCTGCGGCCCGACGGCAGTGTCGAGCTGCTGGGCCGGACCGACCGGCAGATCAAGCTGCGCGGGCACCGGATCGAACTGGGCGAGGTGGAGGCGGTGCTGCTCGACCGTCCGGACGTACGGGACGTCGCCGTCGTCGTGGTGGGGCGCGGCGGGCCGGACGCCGCCCTGGTCGCGTTCGTGGAACCGGCGGACGGCGTGGCCGAGGTGGACACCGCCGGGCTGACGGCCCATGCCCGGTCCCTGCTGCCCTCCGCCGCCGTACCCCAGGAGATCGCCGTGCTGGAGTCGCTGCCGACCACCGCCAACGAGAAACGGGACCATCTCGCGCTGACCCGCCTCGCCGAGCAGCGCCGCTCCGAGCGCAGCGCGGCCGCACGGTCGGCGGAGGCCTCGCCCGAGACACAGTCCGGCACGGCCGGGCGGCTGCTCGCCCTGTGGCAGAGCACGCTCGGCCGGACCGACCTCGGCCCGCACGCCAACTTCTTCGACAGCGGCGGGCATTCGCTGCTCGGCGCGCAGCTCGTGCAGCGCATCGAAAAGACGCTGGGCCTGCCGGTGCGCCTGGCCGACCTGTTCGCCCATCCCACGCCGCTCGCCATGGCCGAGCATCTCGATCCGGACGCCGCCGCACTGTCGGCCCGGGAACCCGAGGAAGACGGAGCCTGAGAAAGACATGGAGACCGTGAACCAGAACCACGCCACCGCCCCGACCGCCGCGACCGCCGCGTCCGTGCCGCCCTCGTGGCGGGTCCTGTGGCAGGACACGTTCGAGGGGCCGGCCGGGTCCCCGCCCGACCCCGCCCTGTGGCAGGTGGTCACCGGGCAGCCGTTCGGCGCCGGCATCGAGTTCCACACGGACGACCCCACGAACGTCGGCCTCGACGGGGCCGGACATCTGCGGATCACCGCCACGCATGAGGACGGGGAGTACCGGGCGGCGTGGCTGGAGACCCGGCGCGAGGACTTCGTGCCGCGGCCCGGCGGCGCGCTGCGGCTGGACGCCCGGGTGAAGACCGCCGCGGGCCCCGGCCTCGACTGCGCGCTGTGGGCCTGGGGCACGCAGTTGCGGCACCGGGGCGATGAGGACCCGGTGCAGGCCTGGTACCGGGCCGGGGAGATCGACGTCCTGGAGGCGCTCGGCTCCGAGCCGGACTCCGTGTGGGGTGCCGTCCACTCCCCCGAGTGCCACAAGATCCCGTCCCTGGGCATGGGTGCCCGTACGACCACCGAGGACGGCAGCCCGCTCAGCGCGGACTTCCACACCTACTCGGCGGTCTGGCGGCGCGGGCCCGACTCGATCACCTGGTACCTGGACGGCTGCGAGTACCTGCGGCTGACACCGCAGGACACCACACCGAAGGGCTGGCTGTTCGACCAGCCCGTCTACTTCTGTCTGGCGATCATCATCGGCAGCCCCGGCGGCCCGGTCCTGCCGGGCGACCCCGACCCGGCGACGCTGCCGTCGTCGCTGCTCGTCGACAGCATCACCGTCTCCGAGGAGCTGCCCGCGTGAGAGCGCTCACTGACGTGGACCTCGACGGGCTCGTCGCCGAGTTGGTCGAGAGCGTGCTGGAGGACCCGACCGGCGCGCTGGGGCCCTCGGTGTACGAGACGGCCCGGCTGGTGTCGCTGGCCTCCTGGCTGGACGGGGACGCCGCTCGGGTCCGATACCTCCTCGACGAGCAGCAGCCCGACGGCAGTTGGGGCGGCCCCGGCGGGTACGCGCTCGTGCCGACGCTGAGCGCGACGGAGGCGCTGCTGGTTGTGCTGGGCCGGGAGGACCGCGAGGGCGGCGAGTGGCCGCTGTCACGTGCCGCGCTTGCTGAAGCCGCGCGGCGGGGGCTCGCGGCGGCTGCCGCGCTTGTGGCGCGGAGCGCCGAGGAGCCGGTGCCGTCGACGGTCGTGTTCTTCATGGTCATCCCGGCTCTGGTGGAAGGGATCAACGCCCGGCGCGCCGTCCTCGGGGACGGCCCGGTGCAACCGCTGGCGCTGCCGCACGGGTTGTCCGACGAGGCGTTGCGGGGGCTGCGCGGGGGTGCCTGGCGCAATCCGCTCGCCGGTCACTATCTGGAGATCGTGGGCCCGGCGGCAGTCGGCGCCGCCGAGATGGAGCCGGTCGACGGGGTCGTCGGCTGTTCCGCTGCCGCCACCGCCGCCTGGCTCGGCCCGCGCGAGCCGGCCGATCCGGCGCACCCCTCGGTGCGCTTCCTGCGGCAGGCACAGGAGCGGGGCGCCGGACCGGTTCCTGCGATGACTTCGATCGTGTTCTACGAGCGGGCGTGGATCGCCGGGAACCTGGCGACCGCCGGGGTGCCGCGGGACGTGCTCGCCCCGCTGCTGAAGGAACTGCCCGTCGACGTCGGCCGGTCGGGGGCGCCGACCGCGCCTGGTTTCGCGTACGAGGCGGAGACCAGCGCGATCGTCCTGACGGCCCTGGCCTGCCTGGGGGCGCCGCAGGAACCGGAGTATCTGTGGCAGTACGACGCGGGCAGCCACTTCATGTCCACCATCCCGGAGCACGAGCCGTCCACGACCACCAACGCGCACATCCTGGAGGCGCTGGGCTGTCATCTGGCCGACGGTCCCGCCGATGGGGGCCGCTACCGGGACGCCGTGAACCGGATCGCGTCATGGCTGCGGGGCCGCCAGCAGCCCGACGGCAGCTGGTACGACAAGTGGCACGCCTCGCCCTTCTTCGCAACGATGCGCTGCGCCCTGGCCCTGCACCGCTACGCCGGCCCGGCCTCGGCCGAAGCCCTCGACAGGTCCGTCGACTGGCTCCTGCACCGGCAGCACGAGGACGGCTCGTGGGGCCGCTGGCAGGGCGCAGCGGAGGAGACCGCCTACGCGGTACGCACCCTGCTGGCGCTGACCTCCGACGGCAACGCCCGGTCGGAGCAGGCGGCCCAGGCCGTGCGCAGGGGCTGTTCCTACCTCCTGGGGCACGGCTTGAACGCGGACCGCCGGCCCCCGCTCTGGATCGGCAAGGAGCTGTACGCCCCCGGCCATCTGGTAAACGCGGCGGTACTCGGCGCCCTGATCGCGGCCCGGGGGTAACCGCCCGCTGAAGCGCCGACCCGCGGGCAGCGGCAACCGACCCTGGGAGCACTGACCGCGGCCGGCGTTCGGCAGCCGCTCGAAGCGCAGTGCACGCCCGACGCGAGCCGACCGTTGGGACAGCTGCGCCCGGCCGGCGGTCAGCCACCGCTCGGAACACTCAACTCGGCCGGCGGCCCGGCCGTCAGGAACGCTCACCGCGGCGCAGCGGTGAGCAGCTGCGCCGAGCGCTGGCCGCGCCCGGCAGCAACCGACTACTGGGAACGCTGGTCGCGGGCAGCGGCAACCAACCGCTCTCAGCGCTGCCGTGCCGTCGGCGGGATCCGGCGGTCAATAACACAACTCAGCCAGTCTATTAACCCGGTTCAGTTATGCTGTGACCCGGAATTCGCCGTCCGGTCGCCGGGCGGCGCGCAAGGCCGTCACTTCGGAAAGGTCGATCGATGACGTCACACGTCCAGGACACGTACGGCACCCAGGAGGCCGGCGGACTCGACGACGAGCTGGCCCTGGAGCGTGCGTATGTCGCGGTGTGCCGCGAGGCGATGACCCGCCAGGTGGACGATGCCCAGTACCAGGTCGTCGCGGGCGAGGACGTGTCGGGTGACGGCGCGAGCGCCGAGGCGCTCGGCCGCTACCTGCGCACCCGCGCACGGCAGATGGCGGAGGAGCCCGACAGCCCCCTGTTCTTCGGCCGGCTCGACTTCGAGGACTCCGAGGAGGCCGGGAACCACCGGCGGCAGCGTTACTACATCGGCCGCAGGCGGGTCTCGGAGCACCCGGCCGCACCGCCCCTGGTGATCGACTGGCGCGCGCCGGTCTCCCGCACCTACTACCAGGCGAGCGCCCTGGAGCCGCGCGGAGTCGCGGTGCGGCGGCGCTTCGGGTGGGCGCCGTGGAGCCACGGCGCTCCCGAGGACCTCACCGGGCTGGAGGACGAGCACCTCGCCCACGCCCGGGGCGAGGACGGCGAGGACGCGGCGAGCGCGATCGTCGCCGCCGAGATCGAGCGGCCCCGTCTCGGTCCGATGCGCGACATCGTCGCCACCATCCAGCCCGAACAGGACAACCTGGTCCGCAGCGAGCTGAACGAGTCGGTCTGTGTGCAAGGCGCGCCGGGCAGCGGCAAGACCGCCGTCGGCCTGCACCGCGCCGCGTATCTCCTCTATACGTTCCCCGAGCGCCTGCAGCGCAGCGGTCTGCTGATCATCGGCCCAAACCGCACCTTTCTGCGCTACATCTCGGAGGTGCTGCCGTCGCTCGGCGAGATCGACATCGCCCAGCTGACGGTGGAGGACGTCGTCGCCCGGCACCCCGTGCGGCGGGTGGACTCCGAGGATGCCGGCGTCCTGAAGCACAGCGACCGTATGGCCACCGTCCTTGAGCGTGCGCTGTACGCCCGGGTGCGGCACCCGGAGGACTCCATCGCGGTCACCGACGGCTCGTACCGCTGGCGGGTGGACTCGTACGACCTGGTCCAGGTCATCGATGAGGTGCGGGGTATGGGCGTGCCGTACGGGATCGGCCGCGAACACGTGCGTTCGCGGGTGGTGACACTGATCCAGCAGCAGGCCGAGCGGCGGGCCGGCCCGAAGAGCGTGACATGGGCGCGGAAGATCGGCCGCTCGAAGCCGGTCGCCGCGCTGCTGGAGGCGGCGTGGCCGGTGGCGCGGCCCGGGGAGGTCGTGGCCACGCTGCTGAGCGATCCCGCGGTGATGGAGGCCGCCGCGGACGGGGTGTTCGACGCCGCCGAGCAGCGGGCCCTGCTGTGGGCCAAGCCGCCGCGGTCGGAGAAGAGCGCCACCTGGTCGGTGGAGGACATGCTGCTGCTCGACGAGGTCGCGGGGCTCATCGAACGCCCCGAGGGCTACGGCCATGTGGTCGTGGACGAGGCCCAGGACCTGTCGCCGATGCAGTGCCGGGCGATCGCCCGGCGCAGCGCGTTCGGCTCCATCACAGTGCTGGGCGACCTGGCCCAGGCGACGGCGCCCTGGTCCGCGCGGACCTGGCAGGAGCAGCTGACGCACCTGGGCAAGGCGCTGGCCACGGTCGTCCCGCTGACCACCGGCTTCCGTGTGCCGGCCGCGGTCATGGAACTGGCCAACCGGCTGGTGGGCGCCCTCGGCGTGGACGTGCCGCCGGCCCGCTCGCTGCGCCATGACGGCGAGTTGACGGTCAGCGCGGTCGACGACGTGGCGTCCGCCACCGTGTCCGCGGTCCGCGCCGCCCTCGGCCGGGAGGGCTCGGTCGCCGTCATCGCCGCCGACGACGCGGTGGCCGCCACGTCGGCGGCCCTGCGCAGGGCAGGCATCGAGACGGCGACGGCCGAGGAGGTCGGCACCCCCGCCCGGGTGACCGTACTGCCCGCGACGGTCGTCAAGGGTCTGGAGTACGACCATGTCGTCGTGGTGGAGCCGGCTGCGATCGTGGAGTCCGAGCCGCGCGGACTGCACCGGCTCTACGTCGTGGTGACGCGTGCGGTGTCCCGGCTCGACGTCCTGCACGCCCGGCCGCTGCCGGAGGCGCTCGTCGCCTGACGGTCGCGGACCTGTCCGAGACATGCGGCCCGGGGACTCCCCCGGGCCGCACTTTCTTTACGTCTCCTTGAAGAATCCCAGGCGGAGAATTGCCCTGGCTTTCGAAGTTGGCCGAATTGCCGTTCCCGACGGTCACACTTGCGCCAAATACCTGTGACGATGATCACTGAAGGTCCCCTGGACTGTCTGAAGTTGCAGGATGGCTGAAGACATAGGAAACCTCGGCACCATAGGGAGCATCCTGCGGATGTCCATCGTCGGACGGGACATACAACTCACCCAATTGCATGGCCTGCTGACCGCACGCGACCGCGGAGCGGGTCCGATCGCCCTGGTCAGTGGCCCTGCGGGGGTCGGCAAGACCGCTCTCCTGCACGAATTCACCCAGCGCGCGGCGAAATCCGGTTCCCTCGTCCTGAGAGCGGCCTGCTCCCCGAGGGAACGCGCCAACGCATGGGGTGTGGCCCATCAACTCCTGTGGTGCACAGGAAGATGGAAAGACGCTTCACAGCGTACGAGTGACATACTCGCAGCCGTCGGCCGCAGTCTTGCGGCGATCACCCGGGCGCCGGAAGGTGAACGCGATAAGGCGATGGACGAATTTTGCGCGTCCGTCATGAAATTGGCCGACGACCATCCCCTCGTCCTCGCCGTCGACGACATCCACGAAGCCGACCCGGAGTCGCTGGGCTGCCTCGGCCATCTCGCCCGCCGTATGGTCGCCTCCCGGGTCCTGGCGGTGTTCACCGACCGGCCGCAGGCCCTGCCGCCGTACGCCGCCGCGCGGGCCGAGTTCGGCCGGCAGCCCGGTTTCCATCAGCTGCGGGTCGGCCCGCTGACCGCCGGCGACATTCGGCTGCTGCTCACCGACCGGCTGGGCGTGCCCGCCGACGAGGCCGACGCCGCCGAATTCCACGCGGCGAGCGGGGGCAGCCCGCTGCTGACGCGGGCACTGATCGAGGACACGCACAACGCCCTGCAGGGCATGGCCACGGCCACGTTACGTCCGGTCGCCGGGGAGGTGTTCGACGCCGCGGTGGTCGACTGCGTCCACCGGGTCAGCGCGCCCGCGGCCGATCTCGCCCGGCACCTGGCGGTGCTGGGTCCGGACGCGCTGACGGTGCTCCTCGACCGCAACAGCACCGACCCGCCCACCCGGCACCTTCAGGAACTGGCCCAGGCCGGCCTGCTGGTGGGCCCGGGTTTCCGCCACCCGAGGATGCACACCGTGCTGGGCGGCGAGGTCTCCGCCGAGGAGCGGACGCGGCTGCACGGGCGCGCCGCCGTCCTGCTGCACGACAACGGCGCACATCCGGCCGCGGTCGCCGAACACATAGTGGCGGCGGGAGGTGTCGCGGAATCCTGGGCGATCCCACTGCTCAGGGAAGCCGCGGCCGACGCGCTCGCCCGGGACGAGTTCCCCAAGGCGATGCGGCTGTTCGACATGGCCCACGCCATCTGCCCGGACGGACCCCTGCGGGCATCCATCCTGTTCCAGCGCACACTGTCTGCCTGGCAGGTCGACCCGGCCAAGGCGATGCGCCGGCTCCCGGAACTGAAGGAGGCACTTCAGGCCGGGCACCTGACGGCCGCGTCGGGCGCGATGTCCCTGATCAAGAACCTGGTCTGGCACGGCTATGTGGACGAGGCCGCGGACGTGCTGGAGCTGGTCGACGATCAGCTGGCCGACGACCCGGTCGAGGAGGGTGTGGCCGAAGTACGGGCACTGCAGCGGTGGCTGTCCGTGCTGTGCCCGCCGTTCCACCGGCGGATGTTCGGCGATGTGTCCCCCGACGTCGCCGACGAGATCGCCCCCGCGGCGATCGCCGCCCAACCGCGGCTGCAGGCGGCCACCGCCCTGTCCGTCGTCCTGCGGGGCGGCGAACCCGGGTCGGCGGTGGTCGGCGCTGCGCATGTGCTGGAGATGTCCAGTCTGACGCCGACGCTCGAAACCATCCCGCTGGCGCTGATGACGCTGTTCTACGCCGACCGCACCGAGCAGGTCGACGCGTGGTGCACCACCCTGCTGGAGGCGGCCCGTGAGCGGAACATCCCCACCTGGGACGCGCTGCTGTCCTCGCTGCAGGCGGCGAACCTCATCCGACAGGGCCGGCTGCTGGAGGCCGAGCGGCACAGTGACCTGGCCCTGTCGCGGATGTCGTCACGGAGCTGGGGGCTGAGCATCGGGCTGCCGTTGGCGAGTTCGGTGTCCGCGCTGACCGCGATGGGCCGCTACGACGAGGCGCGGGCCCGGCTCGGCCAGCCGGTGCCCGAGGCGCTCTTCCAGACCCTCTTCGGCCAGCACTACCTGTATGCCCGAGGGCAGTTCCACCTGGCCACCGGGCGTCTTCAGGCCGCTCTCGGCGACTTCCTGGCATGTGGCAAGGCCCTGGAGAGCTGGGGGGTGGCCGACACCACGCTGATCGCGTGGCGCACGGGGGTGGCCGAGGCCCGGCTGCTCCTGGGCGAGCCGGACCTGGCCGCGACGTATCTGCGGGAGGAACTGACCCGGCACAAGGGCCGCCCCCGGCTGCACGGCAACGCGCTGCGTCTGCTGGCTTCGACGATGGAGCCCCGGCAGCGGCTGCGGTCGCTGCGGGAGGCCGTGGACGAGCTCCAGGACTCCGGCTGCGACCTGCTGCTGGCGCACGCGCTGGGCGATCTCGGCCATGTCTACCACCTGCTGGGGCAGTCCAACCGGGCACGGGTGATCGTACGGCGTGCCTACCGGATGGCGAAGAAGTGCCATGCCGAGCCGCTCAGCCAGAATCTGCTGCCGGACGCCGAGCGGTCGGCCGACAGCCGGGTGTGCGCCGCCGCGCACGAGGCCTCGGAGCAGGTGCACGACGTGCTGTCGGAGGCAGAGCTGCGGGTCGCCGCGCTCGCGGCAGAGGGGCACACCAACCGGGAGATTGCCCGGCGGCTGTTCATCACGGTCAGTACGGTCGAGCAGCACATGACGCGGATCCTGCGCAAGCTCAACCTCTCCCGCCGTGACGAACTGCCGCAGGGCCTGGACACTATGGGCGGTTCAGCCGCACCGGCAGTGAGTGTAGCCCGCGGATGAGCGTGCTGGTGCGCCACTGCACGTCCTCGGGGTCGACCGCGAGCCGCATGGCGGGGAAGGTGTCGAGCAGCGCACCGAACGCGATCTGCGCCTCCATCCGCGCCAGGGGTGCCCCGAGGCAGTAGTGGATGCCATGCCCGAAGGCGACATGGCCACCGGTGGGCCTGCGGATGTCCAGCGTGTGCGGATCGCCGAAGCGCTCCGGATCCCGGTTGGCCGAGGCCAGTGCCAGCAGCACGAAGTCACCGGCCGGGATCTCGGTGTCGCCGATGCGCAGGTCCTGGGTGGCGCACCGGAAGGTGGCGTGCTTCAGCGGGCTCTCCAGCCGCAGGAACTCCTCCACGGCGCCGGGCAGCAGGGAGCGGTCCTGACGCAGTGTCTCCCACTGGTCCGGGTTCCGCATCAGGTGCAGCGTGCCGTTGCCGAGGGTGTTGACGGTGGTCTCGTGACCGCCGATGAACAACAGGAAGGCCATCGAGACCAGTTCGGTCTCGGTGAGCCGGTCGTCGACGTCACGGGCCGAGACCAGCGCGGCGAGGACGTCGTCGGCGGGCGTACGGCGCTTGCGCTCGATGAGGTCGCCGAGGTACTCGATCATCGCGGTCGAGGCGGCGGCGGTCGCGGCCGGCGAGTCGCCGGAGACGAGCGCCTTGGACCAGGACTTGAAATTCTCCTGCTCCTCCAGCGGCACGCCGAGCAGCAGGCAGATCACGCGGATCGGCAGCGGGAACGCGAACGCGTCCAGCAGGTCCACGGGGTCCTCGTTCGGGAGGGCGGTGAGCAGTTCACCGGTGATCTGCTCGATCTCGGGCCGGAGCTTCTCGATGGCGCGGCTGGTGAACGCTTTGTTCACCAACTTGCGCAGCCGGGTGTGGTCCGGTGGGTCGGAGTGCAGCATGTGGGTGGCGAGGGCGGAGGAGAACGCGCCGCGCTTGTTGCGGTCGGGCTCGTTCTGCGCGAACAGCCGGTCCGTCCTGTTGAGGTCGGTGCTCAGTCGGGGGTCCGCGAGGGCCGAGCGCACCTCCTCGTATCCGGTGATCAGCCAGACCGGCAGTCCGCCGCACACGGGGACCCCGGGAGGCATCATCACGCGGTGCGCCGAACCTTCGGCGCTGAGCCGTGCGTACACGGAGTGGGGGTCCTGCATGAACGCGTCGTCGAGTTCCAGAGGGGCTGAATCCTGAAGCATGGGCACATCCTCGAAAATGACGGCTCCGGGCCGTTCGTGGGTCGCGCTGAGCCTATGTACGCCCCAGGCGGGCCGAAGCCGATCCACGGTGAGAAGAGGGGGTCTAGGGGCCTGATAGGGGCCGCCCGCCGGTCCGTTGGGCAAGTCCCGGCGGGCGGCCGGAGCAGCCACCGGGCCGGGGGAGGTACCCGGCGGCTGCTGGTCCGGTGGCGCGGTCAGTTGCTGGGCGCCAGGTCGCCTTCCGTGGCACGCGCCTGCTCCGGGGGAGCCTGTGCGGGCTTGCGCAGGTCGATGGTGATCAGCAGGCCCGCGAGTACGGCGGCGAGGGCGGTGATGCCCGCAGCCCACAGGCTCGCGACGGCGTAGCCGTGGACGGTCGCCTCGGTGACGGCCCGCTCACCGCGGCCGCCGGACGCGATCCGGTCGGCGGTCACGCTGGTGGCGATGGCGTTGAGCAGGGCCGTGCCGATGGAGCCGCCCAGCTGCTGGGAGGTGCTCACGAAGGCCGACACCACGCCCACCTCCTGCGGCGGCACGCGGTAGGTGGCGGCGCTGATGCACGGCGAGATCACCAGTCCGACACCGATGCCGAGCAGGATCTGGGTAGGCATCAGGGTCGAGGCGTAGGAGCTGTCGGGGGTGAGCCGGCCGAGGTTGAGCAGGCCCAGCATCGCGATGAGCAGGCCCGGCACCACGAGCAGGCGCAGCGGGACGCGGGGCACCAGCCGGGCGGCGATCTGGGTCGAGGTGAGCACCGTCGCCACGGTCGCCGGCAGGATCGCCAGACCCGTGCGCAGCGGCGAGAAGTCCATCACCACCTGCAACTGGTAGGTGAGGATCAGGAACAGACCGAACAGGCTCACCATCGCCAGGGCGATCGTCAGGCTCGCTCCCGCCCGGTTGCGGTCGGCGACCAGCCGCAGCGGGAGCAGCGGGGCCGGCCCCTTGGCCTGGGTGAGGCCGAACGCAGCGAGCAGCACCAGGGCGGCCCCGAGGCAGCCGAGGACGCGGAGCGAGGTCCAGCTGTGGGTCGCCGCCTGGTCGAAGGCGTAGACGAGGGCGAGCATCCCGCAGGCGGAGAGCACCGCGCCGGGCACGTCCACGCGCTGGCGGTTGGCGGGCAGGGCCGGCAGCAGCAGCAACGCCCCGGCGACCACGGCCGCGCCGATCGGCACGTTGACGTAGAAGCACCAGCGCCAGTCGAGGTACTCGGTGATCACACCGCCGCCCAGCAGTCCGATGGCGCCGCCGGCGCTGGCGACCGAGCTGAATACACCGAACGCCTTGGCGCGTTCGCGCGGTTCGGTGAAGGTGGTGGCGAGCATTGCCAGGGTCGAGGGCACTAGCAGCGCCGCGAACACGCCCTGCGCCGCCCGGGCGCCGACCAGCACCCCGGCGTTCGGCGCGGCGCCGCCCGCCACCGAGGCGACGGCGAAACCGATGGCGCCGGCCACGAAGGCGCGCCTGCGACCCACGAGGTCGCCGACGCGTCCACCGAGCAGCAGCAGGGCACCGAAGGCGAGGGTGTAGGCGGTCACCACCCACTGCCGGCTCGCGTCCGACATCCCGGTGTCCTGCTGGGCCCACGGGAGAGCGATGTTCACGATGGTCATGTCCAGCATGACCATCAGCTGAGCCAGGGCGATCACCCCCAGCCCCCACCACCGGTAGCGCACCGACCTCTCGGTGGAGGCGCCTGTTGCCTGTGCCATGTCTGAATTCCTTCCCTCACCGCGGGGCAGCGCTCCAGTGGGCCCGTCCGTCTTCCACCGGCGGACACTAGAGCAGATTTCTTAACCAAGTCAATTCTAGAACTCGGTTATCTGATTGCCTGGGTAAGGGAAGTGCTAGGATGGCCTGGTGAATGCGCCGATGGGCTTGCGGGAGCGCAAGAAACAGCGAACGCGAGAGACGATCTCCGACACGGCGATCTCGCTCTTCCTTGAGCACGGGTTCGACCAGGTCTCGGTCGTCGACATCGCGGCTGTCGCCGAGGTTTCCAAACCCACGCTGTTCAAGTACTTCCCCACCAAGGAAGACCTGGTCGTCCACCGCTTCGCCGACCACCAGACGGTGAGCAGTACCGTTGTCGCGGAGCGGCCGCCCGGCGTGTCCGCGATCGATGCCCTGCACCGGCACTTCCTGGACGGACTGGCGGCTCGGGACCCCATCACGGGGCTCAACGACGACGAGGACGTCCTCGCCTTCCACCACCTGGTGTATTCCACGCCGAGCCTGGTGGCGCGCGTCAGCCAGTACCTGGCCCAGGCCGAGGAGGCGCTCGCGCAGGCCCTGGTCGACGCGCTCGACTCGGACCGCGAGATCACGGCCGCCTTGCTGGCCGGCCAGGTCATCGCCACCGAGCGCATCCTGGCATCGGTGAACTGGCAGTGCATCGTCGCCGGCCGGTCCGCGGACGAGGTGTACCCCGAGGCGGTGGCCGACGCCGACCACGCGTACGAACTGCTGCGCCAGGGCCTGGCGGGGGCAGCCACCCAGAAGTGAGAACGACGACGGCGCCGCCTCCGAAGAGGCGGCGCCGTCGTCGTTCTTCCGTCGTACGCCGGATCAGTCGGCCGCGTCCGCCGACTCGGCCGTGCCGTGGCCGGGCTCCAGCCGGGTCAGGTTGTTGTGCCGCTCGATGTAGTCGGCGAGCCGGTCCATGCTGTCCGTGCCGCGCTCCCGGAAGGCCCGCGCCTGGGAGGCCATGTCGGCCGGGGACTTGTTCTGGCCGAGCTTGTACACGCCGTCGATGCGCCCGATCGGGATCTCGAACCCTTGGATGAGCCGCAGATACTCGTCGAACAGCGCGCTCGCCCGGCGCGGCAGCGACCAGGGCTGCTTCGGCGCGAGTCGGCTCTCCTGATCCTCGATCAGATCGTCCAGCTGACGCATGGTGCGCACCTCGTCCAGCAGCCGCGGCCGGCCCGTGACATGCACGGCCGCATACGCCCAGGTGGGGAAGTGCGGCTGGGTGGCGTAGTGGTCGGGCGAGATGTAGGCGCTGGGTCCCAGGAACGCCACCACCACCTCGACATTGCCGGCCAGCGCCTCACAGATCGGGTTGCCTCGCGAGAGGTGCCCGCGCAGCTTGCCGTAGGGCCAGGCGTGCCGGTCGAGGACGAACGGGATGTGGACGGCGGCGGGCCGGCCCTCCACCGACAGCGCCATCAGGCCCAGCGGGTACTCCTCGATGAGGTCCCACTGGGTCTCCAGGTCCGGCGGCCGGAAGTAGTCGGGGCGGTAGACCATCTGCACTCTCCTTTCCGTGGGGCCTGATCAGGCGGTGGCGGCGGACACCGCGCCGCCAAGCAGCGAACCGAGGTAGCCGAGCACCGCCGCGCCGTCCCCCGCCGGCGCGGTGAGCCCGATGTAGCCGTCCGGGCGGACCAGGACCAGCGTGTCGGCGCCAAGGCCGTAGGCCGTCGGCCGTTCGCCGAGCAGGCAGGTCCGAAGGTCCTCCGGGCCGGCTGCCGCGACCTCGCGCAGGGCCGCCTCGCAGCCGGCGCCGAAGCCGAGCAGCGTGAAGTGCGGGCCGCGGAACACGTCGAACAGCCGGACGAGCTGGCCGGTCATGTCCAGGCACACCGAGTCCGGGGCCCGGTCGCCGGCCTGGACGCCGTCGGTGTCGGAGAGCATGGCGCGGCTGAGCGAACTGGCCCGGTACTCAATGCCGAGCTGCAGCGTCTCCTGGGTCAGGCCGGCCTCGGCGCCGCCCGTGCCGCCGGTCATCTCCTCGAACACGGCTCTGGTGCTGGCGACGCTGGTGTCCAGCGTCCAGCGCGCCACGGGCAGCCGCTCTTCCTGGTAGGTGTCGAGCAGCTCCGGCGCCGCCCCGGCGAGGACCAGCGCGAGCTTCCAGCCGAGGTTGTAGGCGTCCTGGACGCCGGTGTTGGCGCCCAGCGCCCCGAGCACGGGGTGGACGTGCGCGGCGTCCCCGGCCAGGAACACCTGGTCCACCCGCAGCCGGTCGGCCATCCGCACGTTGATCCGCGAGGTCGACAGCCAGGTCGCGTCATGGACCCGGATCGGCATGCCCGTGGCCCGGTCGACGGCCCGCTGGAGGGCCTCCACCGACGGCTCCATGGGCCGGCCGTCCGCGTCGGCAGGGGGCGTGGCCTGGACCTGCCAGGAACGGGTGCCGCTGAGCGGGCACAGCATGACCACACCGAGGTCGAGGTCTAGCCACTGGTACCAGGCGTCGGGCGCCAGCCCGTCGATCTCGACGTCCCCGACGATCAGCTGCTTCTCCTCCTCGGTGAACCCCTCGAAGGAGATGCCGAGTTTCTTGCGGACCATGCTGCGGCCCCCGTCGCACCCGACCAGATAGGCGGCCGACACCTGCTCGGTGCCCTGCGCGGTCGCCAGGGTGGCGGTCACCCGGTCCGGGCCCGGCTGGTCGAACTCCACCAGCTCGGTGCCCAGTTCCACCGAGACGCCGTACTCGGCGAGCCGTTCCCGGAGGATCTCCTCGACCCGCGACTGCGGCATGAAGTGCAGCCGGCGGAACGGCTCCCCCTGGGTGGGCGCGTTGTCCAGGTAGGGGATGGTCTCGTTGATGAGCCGGTCCCGGCGGTAGCGCCGGAACGGCAGCCGCTGCGTACCGGACGCCAGGACCTTGTCGATGACCCCGAGGTCGTAGAACACCTCCAGGGTGCGCGGCTGGATGCCGGCCTTGCCACGCGAGGCGGTGGTGAAGCTCTGCTCCTTGTCGATGATCCGCACGGGCACGCCCCGGCGGGCCAGTTCGAGCCCGAGGGTCAGTCCGGTCGGCCCGGCCCCGCTGATCAGCACACTGACGCTGACGCTGTCCATACAACCCCGTAACTTCGTCGTCGATTGGGCGATCGCCCTGGTCAGGGCTGCACGCTAAGGACGCCGCGGGGCGCGGGCTAACCCCTAGCGATCCCCTACGGACAGGTGATCTCGCTGGTGAACGGCCCCGGCGGCCAGTAGGGGTCGGGCTGCCTGCGCCACGGCGCCCAGGCGCCGTCGGAGACCTGCGCAGTGAGGGTTCCCCCTGGGGCGGCGGACCGGGGGCGTCCTGCCCTCCGGTCCCGGGGTGCGCTCGGCTCAGCCGTGCCGTGGCGAGGCGAGGGCCGTCACAGTCGGCGCAGTTCGTGGCCGACGACGTACGAGCCGATGTTCCGGCCCAGCCGGAGGCCGTCGACCGCGTCCCAGCGGTAGGGCACGCAGAGGTAGAGGCGGCTCAGCGCGTCCTCCTCGGCGGCGTCGCTGAACCGGTTGAGGGGCGGTTGCGCACGGGCGACCTGGGGTCGTCGGTGGTGGCGGTGAGCGAGATCTGGTCGGTGTTGAAGACGTCGGTCATCACCGTCTGCCACGCCCCGGCGAAGGCCGCGTGGCCGGACGCCCAGGGCGGGGAAGCACGGTGCGGGGCCGAGCGGCTGCCAAGTAGTGTCGCCGAGGCCCACCTGTATGGCCCAGACAGGGCGCCACAGGTCGACCGGCGTCTGGTACTTGACGTCCCACTCAGCGATCGCGCCGTCCGCCATGGCGAGCGACACGAGGGCGAAGGCCCGCGCGGTGTCGTAGACGTTGAGGTTCCACTGATTGGCGAGGATGCGGGTGAGGTCGAGCATCTGCCCCGGCGGCTTGTAGGTACCGTCGGCGTCGTTGGCCCAGAACCAGGCCGCGGCGGTCTGGTCGGTGGTGCGCGCGGTCGAGTTCGCCGCCCCGAGCAAGCGTACTTCGGCCACCTGGTCCTGGTACGCCGGGCTCGCCATCAGTGCCTCGTACGTGCCGAGGATCTCGGGCGTCGCGGGCCGGAACTACGCCCCGGAGGACAGCACGAAGGGACGCACCTTGCTCCAGTTCGGGTCGACGGCGCCGTTCTCGGCGGTGCAGCCGGGGCCGCCGGTGGGACGCCAGGCGCCGGACTTGTTCTCCACGGTGTAGGACTCGCAGTTGTCCCAGCCGTCGGTCAACTTCGATATCCGAAACACGGCGGCAGAGCCCGCCAGGCACAACCGCTGACCAGCAAGTAGTTGATCGCCGCGAATAGCGTCTCATCAGGAGTGTCCTGCGTTCCGCCGCCCTGTGGCCGCATCTTCGACGGTGGGATCAACGGCTTCGCGATCTCCCACAGCCCGTCCGAAACAATCCAACTCCAGGTACCCCGCCCCATAGACAGCCCAACGAGCGATCACCACATAGGACACCGTCTTAGCGTATTCCGAGACGGTCCACTGCCCGACTTCGCGGCGGGCCTCGGCAACGGATGGCGCCGTATTTCTTCTTCTCCGCGTAGATCTGCGTAAGGCGCTCGATCGCGTAATCCTGCGTTCCGTAGCCAGCTTCCTCGCGCTGCTTGCAGACTGCGTCCCTGAGCCGGATCGGGTACGGGTGCGAGGAGCGAATCTGCTTGGCACAGTCGCATTCCTTGACGAAGGAGCCCATGCCGCAGGCGAGCTGTCGGGCCACGCATCGAACCTTCCGAGCGCAACTCAGTGATCACGCACCGCATCTGTGCGGGCGGACAGGTCAGCAAGCGGAGACGCGGCTGGGAACGCATGCTGACTTCTTGCTGACTAGCGGGCCTCCATCATGCCGCTGACCTGCACAAACACCCAAACGCTAGATCTTGGACTTGAACATGGTACGAAGCATTCAGAACTCCCTGAATTGAGCTCCCTGCCTGCTTTCCGCAGGTCAAGGGCTTTCTTCCAGCCTACAGTGGCTCGCTCTCCAGCTGAGGCCCACCGGTCGTTGACGGATTCACGCCGGCCGCTTGCTGACATCGCTGACGCTGCGCCGGTAACGGGCCTTCCACCTGACTCGGACACGACATCCCGACCAGGGTATGGACACGTGCGGCAGAACCGCATCGAGATCTGTGTCACGGCAGGCAGGCCCGACATGACCGGACCGCGCTCCGCTCAGCCGCGACAACTCGGTGAGGGCGCGTCCGGCCGGTCACTGGATGCGGATCTCGGCCGGCTGCAGGCAGTACCCGGTGAACTCGCCGGGGGCGGGGGCGCGGGCACCGAGCTCGGTGGCCTGCAGCCGGGTCGGCCTGCCCCGTTTCACCGTGCCGACAGTTGAAAGACAGTCCCGTGGTTCAGATGCAGGCAGGGGGACTGCTCGAAGGTGGAAGAACGCTTGTGGTCCGGCCTTCCGTCGGCCGAGCTTTTCCTGTTCCAGGTGCTCACCGCCCGGCTGTGCACCCACCCTCGGTCCGTGCGGCTGCCCACAGTGCGATCTGCGTGCGAGAGCGCAGGCCCAGCTTGTCGCGGATCTTGTCCAGGTGCGTGGCGACCGTGTGGCCCGAGAGTCCGAGCCTGTCCGCGATCTGCCGGTTGGTCAGCCCTTCGGCGACGAGTTCGGCCACCGTGGACTCCCTTGCGGTGAGCCGGAGCCGCTCGTCGGTGGCGCGGACATCGCGCCTCGATCGGTCCTCACCGCTCCCTGCGCCGAGCGCGTACGCGACCAGCCGCTCTCCGCGCAGCCCACGGGCACCGGCGACGGCAGCCTCCCGCGCCGCAGCTGACAGCCGTGTCCGGGCACGCGCCGCCGCCTGTTCCATCCTGTGCCGCCAGGGAGCCTCGGGCTCGGTGTCCAGGTGGCGCCGCGCCTGCACGCTCGCCTCGTACAGCCTCAGCGCACGCTGCATGTCGCCGCTCTCCGCAGCCACGAGGGCCAGGCCCTCCACGGGGTACAGGGCATGGAAGCTGGCCCCAGGAGCGATCCGCAGCACCTCGGAGAACAAGGTCTCCGCGCTGCGCAGACGCCCCAAGGCCAGCCGTACGGCTCCCGCGGTGTGCAGCGCGGCCGCGATCCGAGGCCACGGCGCTTGCTGCCTCAGCATGGGCAGACACCTTGTCATCAGTTCGTCGGCCTCCAACTCGTCGCCGGACTGAAGCAGCGCCCAGGCCAGGTGATGGGTGCACCAAGCAATGTCCTGCGGCCTGCCGGAGGAAGCGACGGCCTCCAGGCACTCCCTCAGATCCGCGACGGCCTCGGCGAACTCACCGCGGCACAGGCGCGCCGCCGCCCGTGCGTCCAGGGCGTTGGCCAGTCCGGCGGCGTCACCGCGCATCCGTTCGCTCTGCACCGCCTGCTCCCCCAGGCACAGCGCCTCGTCCAGATGGGCCAGCTGGCAGGCCACGCGTGCGGCGAGCGCCGGCACCTGCCCACCCAGCGCCCGGCCTCCGGCTCCCTGCAGTGGTCCGCTGAGCAGCGCGCGGGCGGCCGACGGCTGCTCCTGCTGGTAGTGCACACGTGCCAGCTCCAGTGTCAGCCGCGCCTGCACGGCATCGCCGTGGCCGGCGCTGCAGGCCAGTACCGACACGAGATTGTCCCGTTCCGCCGCGAGCGGGCTGCCGGCCTGGTCGGCGAACACCTCCCTGCGGCCTCGCCCGGCCAGCTCGGTCAGCCACGCGAGCGCCCGGCGCAGGGTGGCGTAAAGCTCGCCGGATGCACGCAGACGGTCCAGGGCGCAGGCACGGATGGCACTCAACTGCCTGAAGCGTGTGGGCGCCGTCTCTCCCGGCAGACGTACGACGAGCGACTTCGCTTCCAGGGCGCACAGGATGCGGAATACCTGCCGCCGGCCAATGCCGTCACCGGCGCAGACTGATTGCGCAGCGGTCGCGTCGAACCCGCCGACCAGGACCGAGAGGCGCCGGAAGACCGCCTGCTCGGCCGGATCCAGCAGCCGATGGCTCCAGTCGACAGCTGCGGCGAACCCGCTGTGGCGTGCGGGTCCGGTTCTGCTTCCCCCGGTCAGAAGGTCCAACTGGCAGAACTGGTCGTCCAGCCCTGCCAGGATGTCGCTCAGCGCGAGCGCACGGACGTGGCGGGCCGCGAGTTCGACTGCGAGCGCCAGACCGTCCAGGCGCCGGCAGATCTCGGCCACCAGATGGCCGTTGCCGCGATGGAGCGCGAACCCTGGGGAGTTGCTCGCGGCCCGGTCGACGAAGAGCCGTACGGCATCGGACTGCATGAGGGCCGTCGCATCGTCTCCGGCGTCGGCCGGCGGCAGGGACAGCTCGCCGAGCCGGAACACGGTCTCTCCGGGCACCCTCAGGGCCTCCCGGCTGGTGGCCAGGATCCGCAGACGGGGGCAGCGGCTCAGCAGGCTCGCCGCCAGCCGGGCGCACGGCTCGGCCAGATGCTCGCAGTTGTCCAGAATCAGCACCCGGGAGGCGTCACCGATCGCCCGGACCAGCACGTCGACGCCGGTCCGGCCCGCTCGTTCGCCCACCCCCAGCACGGCGGCCACGGACTGCGTCGCCAGCGCGCCGTCCTGGAGTGAGGCGAGTTCCACGAGGTCGACCCGTGCGAAGCGCCTCGGTAATCCCTTGGCGAACTCCAGCGCCAGCCGGGTCTTGCCCACACCGCCCGCACCGGTCAGCGTGAGGAGGCGCGAGCTCCTCAAGAGGGTACGCAGGGCCGACAGCTCGCTCTGCCGGCCGACGAAGGAGTCGAGCGCCGACGGCAGGACGTTTCCACCGGCCGTCGAGACCGCAGGCGTGACGCCCGAAGCCGCCCGTCGCCGCAGCGCCCGCTGCCGACAGGCGCTGGAGCAGTATCGAGCCGGCCGACCCCCGTGCGGCCTCACGGTCAACGTCGCACCGCACACTTCACACGTTCGACTCCGGCTCATGCCCGACTCCTGGCCGCACCGCCCAGGAACGAAACCATCGCCTTCAGCCATGTGTCTCTACGAAGTCTGAGCCGGTCGGCTCCGGCAGGAGCAGTGCGGCCGGAGTCGCGCGTGCGATGGCCGACACGGTGGCAGGGCCGGCCATCGCAGGCGTCCAAGTGCGTCAGGGTGTGGCGGCGGGGTCGATGCCGAGCACGACGGTTCCGGTCACTCCCTTGCCGAGGTCGCTGCCTGCCTGGGTGAGGGTCAGCAGGGTCGAGGACCCGCCGTTGCGGTAGATGCCGTCCCGCGCGTTGAGCGTGCGGGTGACCGTGTTGTTCCGGTACGGGGACAGGACAGCGATCCTGGTGTTGTACGCCTCCGGGAAGTAGAGCTGGCCCGTATGGGACACGTGGCCACCGTGGTACGTCCCGTTGGACACGGTGCCTCCCGCATGCGTCTTGACGTGGATGTGGAGGGCCCGGCCGGCGTACCAGCCGGGGTAGATGGTGGTGAACTCCGCGACACCGGCGGAGTCGGTGAGCTGCACGCCGCGCAGGAAGGTGGTGTCCGGGGTGGAACCGCCGGCGGCATAGCCGGAGTAGACCCCGAGGGCGTCGCAGTGCCAGATGTCGACCGCCGTCCGGGGCAGCGGGGCGCAGGTCACTGCGTCGACCACCGTCACGCGGAGGGTCAGCGGAACACCCGCCTTCCCCTCTGTGATGTCCTTGCGGACCGTCTCCAGGTCCAGGTAGTATGGCCCCTCGGTCTGCTCGGGCGTGAGGACGCAGGCTGCAGCCGGCCGGGCCGCGGCCTGGTGCTCGGTGTCGGCGGTCGCCTGCGTGGCGGCGAGACCCAGCGCGGCCACGCCGAGGGTGGCGCCGCCCAAGGCCGCTATGACGGACCTGCGGGTGGCACCTGCGGGAACGTCCGACGGCTGGAGGTCGCGCTGCGGTTCCGCGGTGGTGTGGCGGGGAATGTCAGTCATGGCGTGAGCATGGCGTCTGTGACGGCTCACGGGATCGCACGGACGACCCACGAGGCAACCGCGTAACGAAACCCTCCATGCGTGCCACGTGCGCGCCATGCACGGTCGCACCCTCCATGGGTGCCACGTGGGCGCCGTGCACGGTCGCCGCGCCGATGACGATCCGGATCAGCAGGACGAGGGCCTGACGTCGTGTTGAGCCATGCGCGGACGGCCACGCTCCAACAGGCGTAGCGGGTACGGTCGTTCACTGCTCTCGGCGCGACCACCTCATCGACGGGAACGTGCCGACTCGGGTGCGGCGCCATTCAGACAGCGAGACCGCCTGGTTCAGGATGTCGGCATCGGCCTGGGCCGCTGACGTATGACGTGATGCCAGCCCCGATGAACGCTGCTCACCGCCCGGATGGCCCAGGCCGGGAGTGAGGGGAGACATGGCCGTCGGCCAGGTGCCCCGGGGGGGGATCGCCGTGGTCGCGGCGCGTGCCCGTCGTCTTCACTCGCGGCGCAGGACCTTCGACCCGTGCCAGCGGCAGATCATGAGAGCGAAGTGGAGGTCGAAGGCGTTGGCGTCGAGGTCGAGTTGATAGTGGTCGACGGCGCGCTGGACGCGGTAGTGGACAGTGTTCCGGTGCACCATCAGCTGGTCCGCGGTGGCGGCGTAGCTGCGATTGGTGGCGAGGAAGACGCGCAGCGTCTCACGAAGGAGCTCGCGGCGGCGGTCGTCCACGGCGAGCTCACCGAGGGTGTCGAAGACGAAGTCGGCCAGTTCGCGGGGCTCCTCGACCAGGAGAGCGACGGGCGCGACGCGGGTGAAGGCCACCACTTCGGGGGTGCCGGCCCCCGCGGAGAGGGCGAGGGCCTTGGCGCGGGCAGCGGCTCGGGTGCTGCGGCGGAAGCCGTCGAGGCCCGGGCGGACGATGCCGAGGGCGACCCGCACCGGTAGCGCGGCGTCGGCCAGCTCGGTGGCGATGGTGTCGGGGTCCACCGGGCAGTCGGACCTGACGGCCAGCCAGATCCGGGCGTCGGCCTCGTCGGTGTGGACCAGCAGGGGACGGCCATGGGCACGCAGGACGGTGGACAGCAGCGAAGCCAGCCGGTCGAAGACGGCGGTGGGGTCGGCGGTCGCCGTGGGTCCGTGGAGCCAGCCCTCGACGGCCATATGGTTGCCGGACAACCGGTAATCGAGGGCGGCCTCGGCCTGCCGCAGATCGACGCGGGGGTTGTCGAGGAGCTGGCTGACCCAGTACTGGCGCAGCATGCCACGGGTGCCCACCCAGCGTTCACGCTCCTCCTCGTAGACACGGCCGATCTGATCGCAGACCCGGTCCACATAGGCGGCGCTGAGGCTGACCAGGGTGATGACGGTGCCGGCCGGATCCGGCAGCCCCAGCCGGACCGCCTCGCCGAGGACGAGGTCCAGGCTCTGCGCATGGCCGAGCCGGTAGGCGCGCAGCAGGGCGGAGAGCGGAACGTCGCGCTGGGCGAGCCTGCGGGCGTAGGAGACGGCCGAGGCCGGCGCGTCCACGGTCTGCGGGTCGATGCGGTTGATGATGACGTGCAGGGCGGTGACGATGTTCTCGGTGATGCTGGCTTCCAGGAGCCTGTGCAGCGGTTCGTCGTGTTCCAGTTGGGCGATCTCCGCCTCGGTGGTGGCGACCAGCCTGGCGATGACGTCGTCCCGGTTGGCCTGTATCACCTGGGCGACGAGAACGACCGGGTCCGGTGTCCCCTCCGGCCGCTGCACGGGACCGTTCACCGGTCCAGGTACCGCAGTGCGGAGCGGGCGGCGTTCGCCCCGCACATGCCGTGCACCCCCGCACCGGGTGGGGTGGCCGCCGAGCACAGATACACGCCGGGGATGCCGGTGCTGTAGGGGTCGAGGGACATCCGGGGGCGCAGCGCGAGCTGCACCTCGGTGTTGGCCCCGCCGATGATGTCGCCTCCCACGTAGTTGGGGTTGTACTGGGACAGCTCCACGGCCGAACGAACAGCGATGCCCACGATGCGTTCCCGGAAGCCGGGAGCGAACCGCTCGATCTGGCCCAGCACGGCCTCGGTGGCGTCCCCGGTGTAACCGTGCGGTACGTGCGCGTACGCGTAGACGGGGTGGACGTCCCCGGCCGAGCGGCCCGGGTCGGCGAGGTACTGCTGGGAGAGCAGCACGAAAGGTCGCTCCGGCATGCGGCCCCGGCTGGTCTCCGACTCGCTGTGGACGACCTCTTCAAGGGTGCCGCCGAGGTGCACGGTGCCGGCCTCGCGGCAGGACTCGTTGGTCCACGGCACCCCGCCCGCGACGGCCAGGTCCACCTTGAACGCCGCCGGGCCGTGGCGCCAGCGCAGATAGGCGCGTCGGACGCGCGCCGGCAGTGCCGGACCGCAGATGCCGACGGCAGCGCGCGGGGCGACGTCGAGCATCACGATCCGGGCGGGCGGGAGTTCGGTCAGCGCTCGCACGGTCACGCCGGTCTCGACCGTGCCGCCGAGCTCGCGTAGCAGCGCGGCCAGCCCGTCACTGATCACACGGGAGCCACCGCGGGCGACGGGCCAGCCGTAACGGTGCCCGGCGGCGACGAACATCAGCCCGAGCGACGCCGTCAGGGGGCGTGTCAGGGGATGGAATGCGTGCGCCGCCGCCCCCGCGAACAGTGCCCGGGCCTCCTCGCCGCGCCAGCGCCGAGCCACCGCCGTGGCCGGCTGCAGCGCCCGCACCCCGAACCGGCCGAGGCGGAGAGGATGTGCCGGCAGGTGCACCACCGGCCGCAGGACGTCGTCGAGCAGGGCGTCGAAGTCGTCGGTCAGCGGCGCGAACAGCCGCTCCCAGGCCGGGCCGTCGGCACCGAGCCCGCGCACGGTCCGCTCCATGGAGCGGAGCAGCACCCCGGCCCGCCCGCCGTCCAGCGGGTGGGCCAGATCGACCTCGGGCCACGCCCAGTCGACGCCGTACCGCTCCAGGCCGAGGGTGCGCAGGAACGGCGAGCCGACGCCCAGCGGGTGGACCGCGGAGCAGTGGTCGTGCAGGAGTCCGGGGAGGGTCAGTTCGCTGCTCCGGGTGCCGCCGCCGATCTCGTCGGCGGCCTCCAGGACGGTCACCCTCAGCCCCCGTTGGGCGAGGGCGACGGCGGCGGCCAGCCCGTTCGGGCCGGCCCCCACCACGATGGCGTCACTCATGTGCGGCCGCCACCTCGGTCGCCGGTCGCGGGTGCGCGACGGGCTCGACGGGAATCGCGGGTGTCTCGTCGTCGAGCCAGGGCTGCCTGATCACCATCTCCCCCACGTTCACATGTCCCTCCTCGACCAGGCCGCTCGCCGCGTCCACGATGCGGTAGTGCTGGCGCTGCCGGTGGGTCGGCTGGGACTCCAGCACGACGACGCGCAGGTCGCCCGGCGCGAAACCGCACCGCTGCTGTACGGCGGCCACCAGCTGCTCGTTGTGCAGATGGCCGTCTCCGAAGTTCCAGCCGAGGACAGCTCCCGCCACGGTCTCGCCGTCCCGCACATCGTAGGATTCCACGTCGTCCACGGCCCGCGGCAGCAGCCCGGCCAGCGCACGGCCGTGGCTGTGCATCGCCCGCCAGGCAAGCCCCTGGTGGAGTACCAGCTCGGCGGCTTCGGCTCCGTACAGGCGGGTGAGCTGCTCCACGGGCAGACCGGATGCCTTCACGATGTGCTCGCCCAGCCGGTGTTCGGTGCCCTTGCGGAAGCACCACAGGCTGGTGGCCCAGTTGCCGGCGTAGTAGCGCATCGAGGGCAGGAACGACACCAGGTCGGGACGGACGTGCCCGAGCAGAGGGACCACGGCCAGGCTCAGCACCAGCACCGCGGCCAGCAGCGGCGAGTGCAGGGTGAAGGCGCCGACCGCCGCGTCGTGGCCGAAGAGAACGAGCGCCGAGTAGATGAAGAAGACGTTCCACTCCAGCGGTACGCCCATCGGAAAGGTCGACATGATGTGCAGATGGAAGACGACCATCACGGCCAGAGCGACCGTGGTGACGGTCCCGCCGTGGGAGAGGACCAGGACCAGCGGCACGGCGTACTCGACGACCGTGCCGCTGTGCGCGGCCGCGGCGGCGAGAGCGGACGGCCTGAGATCGTCGGGGTAGTGGCGGTACAGCCGGCGTTTGAACCAGGCCGGCCGCAGCGGGCTGTTGCTGATCATCACCGCCACCACGAACGGGAAGTGGCGGTTGAGCTTGGAGGAAGCCGCGCCCCACCACAGGGCGAGCATGACCAGTTTCAGCGCGGCGGTCATGTCGCTCACCGGGAAGAGGAAGACCACGAGCGTCAGACCGTAGTGCTCCGCGCGGGCGGCCAGGAAGACGGTCTTGTCGCGCAGCCCGAGCAGCGCGAGCAGCGCGGCGAGGACGGCGACGCGCCACGGAGCCGACACGTCGGACGCGCCCGGGCCGCCTGACTCGGCCGGTGAGCACAGCAGCCACACCGCCGCCCCGAGCAGCGCCGCGTACAGGGCCACATCGGCCACCGTGCGCCGGGTTCCCGCGGTGAACGGAATCCGGCCGGGCCAGGGGGGCAGCCGTACCGTGCCGGGGCGCAGCCAGTGCAGAAACGCGCCTACCGGCGGCAGGAAGTGTGAGCTGAGTGGGCCGGAGCCGCAGCCGAGGCCCAGCACCTCCCACAGCAGTGTCCAGACGACGAGTTTCTGATAGACGAGCGGCTCCGCCCACCAGGTACCGAAGTCCGCGATGCCTCCCACGCCGGGGGTCGCGGAGACGACCGCGATGCCGCCGAGCGCGTACGCGGTGATCTTGAGCAGGTACAGCAGGTGCACGATGCCGGGGGTGCCGAAGCCGTGCATGGTCCAGTGCTCGGCCAGCGGCCTGATGCGTTGCTGGTAGGGGCGGCTGCGCCACTGCTGCAGGTCGACGTCCGCCGTGTTCGGTGCGAGGAATCCCATGACTGTTCTCCCGCCCCTGTTCAGCCGGCCACGGTGACAGCGGTGGTCCTGGCCCGCAGTGCGGGTTTGTCCGTCTTGCCGACGGGATTCCTGGGCAGCCGGTCGACGAAGACGATGTCGGTGGGCACCTTGAACCTGGCCAGCCGGGCACGGCAGTGGTCGAGCAGGCCGTCCGCGTCGGTTGCCGCGCCAGGACGCAGCGCCACGAACGCCACCGGCACTTCGCCGAGCCGCGGGTCGGCGGCGCCCACCACGGCGGCTTCGAGCACGTCGGGATGGTCGCCGAGGACGGTCTCGACCTCCTTGGGGTAGATGTTCTCGCCGCCTCGGATGATCATGTCCTTGATGCGGTCGACCAGCACGAGATAGCCGTCCTCGTCGAAGCGGCCGACATCGCCCGTGTGCAGCCAGCCGTCGACCACGGCGCGGGCGGTCTCCTCCGGGCGGCCAAGGTAGCCGCGCATCACGTTGGGTCCGCGGACGACGACTTCACCGGTCTCCCCCGCCGGGACGATCCGGCCCTGCGGGTCCATCACGGCGACCTGCTGGCCGGGCATCGGCCGTCCGACCGTGCCGGGCCTGCGCGGGCCGTCCAGTGGGTTGGTGGTGGAGGCGCAGGTGCCCTCGGAGAGGCCGTAGCCCTCCAGGATCGGGATGCCGTAGCGGCGCTCGAACCGCTCGATGAGTGCGGGCGGCATCGGGGCCGCCCCGCAGGCGGCGAACCGCACCGACGAGGTGTCCGGCCGTACGTGGTCCGGAAGTTCGGCGAGCATCGAGTAGATCGCCGGGACCGCGGAGAAGCAGGTCGGGCGCGCGGCTTCGACGAGGTCGAAGAAGGTCTCGGCCCGGAACCGTCCGGCCACGGTGACCCGTCCGCCGGCCAGCAGCGGGGACAGCACACCGGCCAGGATTCCGTTGACGTGGAAGAGCGGCAGGATCAGCAGGCTGTGGTCGGCCTCGGAGAGCCGGGCGGACTCGATCATCATGCCCGCCATGGCGGCGAGGTTGGCGTGGTCGAGCATGACGCCCTTGGGGCGCCCGGTGCTGCCGCTGGTGTAGATCAGCAGGGCGAGCGCGTCAGCATCCGTCTGCGGTGCGGCCGTGTCTTCGGCCGTGGCGCCCAGTTCGGCCACCGTGAGCGTCCTGGCGAGTGTCGACGGCTCCGCGGTGACGACCACCGCGGCGCCCGCGTAGCCGAGCTGGTACCGCACCTCGTCGTCGGTGAGAGCCGGGTTGACCGGGGTCACCGCCGCGCCGAGCCGCCAGGCGGCGAAGAGCACGACGACGAAGTCCACCGTGTTGGGCAGCAGCAGTGCCACCACGTCCCCGCGCCCGATCCCCCGCGCCCGCAGGGCCGCCGCGGCTCGGCGGACCCGGCGGGCGAACGCCGCGTTGTCCAGGACCGACGTCTCGTCGGCTGTGCAGGGACCGTCGGCGTCCCGTCGGGCCCGCAGGTCTGGCAGTTCCGCGATGTGCATGTCGGCTCCTCGTGGTACGTCGACGGACGTCGGGCGGACGGAACGCCCGTCCCGACGCGGGACGGATGTCCGGTACGTGAGGAGAGACGGTACGAATGGGCGGGGCTCGCGGCCCATGGGCGCGGGCGACGACGCTCGCGGCCGGACTTGTGCGCGGCGCACGAAGAGAGGCCGGCACGCCCGCACCGATCCACGCCGGCCCCGAGGCACGCTTCACTCGGGGCCGGTGCGGGGTCGTGGAGAGCCCGGGTCAGACGAAGGCGCTCTCGCCGGTGATCGACTTTCCGACGATGAGGGTGTTCATCTCGCGGGTGCCCTCGAACGAGTAGATCGCCTCGGCGTCGGCGAAGAACCGGGCGATGTCGTAGTCGAGCACGATGCCGTTGCCACCGAAGATCTCCCGGCACCACGCGACCACCTCGCGCATCCGCGAGGTGACGTAGGCCTTGGCCAGCGAGGAGTGCTCGTCGCGGAAAACACCGGCGTCCTGCAGCCGTGCGAGCCGGACCAGCATGCCCCAGCAGGCGGTGATGTTGCCGAGGCTCTTGACCAGCAGGTCCTGCACCATCTGGAACCGTGCGATCGGGCGGCCGAACTGCCTGCGTTCCTTGGCGTGGTGGAGAGCCAGCTCGTACGCGCCGATCATCACGCCGAGGGCCTGCCAGGCGACTCCGCTGCGGGTGGCGCGGAGAATCTCCGCCACATCACGGAAGGAGTCGATCCGCTGCAGCCGGTTGGCCTCGGGCACCTTGACGTCGGTCAGGGTGATCTCGGCGTTCTCCACGATCCTGAACGCGATTTTGTTCTCGATCTTCACCGCGGAGAAGCCCGGGGTGCCCTTCTCCACTACGAAGCCCTTGACTTTGTCGTCCGCCTCGTCGCGGGCCCAGACCACCACCAGGTCGGCGAACGTGGCGTTGCCGATCCACCGTTTGGCACCGTTGAGCACCCAGTTCTCGCCGTCCCGGCGGGCCGTGGTGCGCATGCCCCCGGCCACGTCGGAGCCGCCGAGCGGCTCGGTCATCGCGAAGGCGCCGATGGTCTCCAGCGCGGCCATCGAGGGCAGCCAGCGATCCCGCTGTTCCTGGTCGCCACCCCGGTAGATGCTGTACATCGCCAGGCCGCTGTGCACGCCGAAGAAGGTGGCGCTGGAGGCGTCGGTGCGGGTGTACTCCATGGAGAGCATGCCGACCAGCAGGTTGCTTCCAGCCGGCAGGGGGTCGCCGTACCCTTCGTAGGGGACGCCGGCGAGTCCCAGCTCGCGGAACCTGCCGATGAGCTCCCGGGGGAACTCCCCCTTCGCCCAGTACTCGTTGACCAGCGGCTTGACCTCGGTGCGCATGAACGACCGGGCCCGTAGCAGCAGTTCGCGCTCGTGCGACGGCAGCAGCGACTCGAAGTCGTAGAAGTCCGCGGCCGGCCGCTCGTCGACGGATGCCGTTTCGGATTCCTTCTCGGGCAGCAGTGCGGTCATGACCGGGTCTCCTTCTCCAGGCTGGTGGCGCTGTCCCGGGCGGACAGCACGGCGAGCTGCTTGGCGTCGCGTTCCTGGCTGAGGTCGGCGTAGGAACGGGAGCCATAGGCGTCCTCGACGGCCGCGACGAGCCGTTCGGTCTGTTCGGGGCTCTGCTCCGGGCTGCCGAGGGAGTCCCACATCTTCTGCATCGACACACCGATGTGCTCGGCCATGTGCCGGTAGCCGCCGGGGCCGCCACCGAGGTGTGCGCCGAGGAACGGTCCGACCGTCGCCCAGCGCAGGCCGAGCGAGTTCACCATCACGGTGTCCAGCTCTGCCGGGCTGACGACGCCCTGCTCGACCAGGTAGATCGCCTCCCGGCTGAGGGCGTTCTGCAGGCGGTTGCCGACGAAGCCGAGGATCTCCTTGCGTTCCACGACCGGGACCCGGCCGACGGAGCGGTAGAAGTCCACGGCCCGCGCCACGCTCTCCTGCGAGGTGCGCTCCCCAGGTACCACCTCCACCAGAGGCACCAGGTGCGGCGGGTTGAAGGGGTGGCCGATCAGGATCCGGCCGGCCTCCTCGATGGTGTCGGTGAACGCCGTGGCGGGGATGGCCGAGGAGGAGCTGAGCAGCAGCGCGTGTGCGGGGGCCGCGCCGACCAGGGTGGTGAACAACTCCCGCTTGAAGTCGGCGTTCTCCGGTCCGTTCTCCTGAACGATGTCGGCGTCGCGCACCGCGTCGGCGAGATCGTCGGCGATGTGCACCCGCTCGGCGAGGCCGTGCGGGTCCAGGCCCTGCGCGGCCAGCTGCCCGGCCGCCCGGTCGAGCGCCTCGGCGACAGCCTCGGCCAGATCCGGCCGCGGGTCGGTGACGCGTACCTGCAGGCCGTGACCGGCGAAGAGCGCGGCCCAGGACAGGCCGATCGTGCCGGCGCCGACCACCGCGGCGGTGGTGAATGGCTTGGTCATCACATGTCCTCCTTCTGCGTGCGTGGCCGTGTTCACCGCACGGGACGGGCGGGATGGGCCAGGTAGTCGTGCACGGGCTTGACCGGCGCCAGGGTCAGGTCGGTCAGGATGTGGCTGGCCGAGACGATCTCGCGCACCGGCAGATCGGCCAGGGGCGCCAGCACGTGCTCGAAGAGCTGCAGCCGGGCCGGACCGGTCCAGGCGCCCTTCACCGTGATGTCGGTGATCTCCGTGCGCACCAACTGCGCCACCTGCGGCGCCCCGTCGAACCCGGGGACCAGCTTCAGCATGTAGGTCGGCACCCCGACCTGGGCCACGGCCTCCTCGACCGACAGCTCGCAGTGCTTATAGCCCATCGTGGCGGTCGCCACCCGCAGCGTGCCCACGTCGAGCGCACCGACCAGCGCTCCGTGGTCGGCGTAGAGGGCGGGCGATCCGGCGGTCTTGGGGTAGGCGCCGGCCTCGCGGCCGGACGTGATGGCCGGGAGGTTGTCCAGGTACATCGCGTGCAGATACTCGCCGCGCTCGCCTTCGTAGCGGACCGGAATCGCCTGGCCGGACTCGGTGTACGGTCCGTATCCGCTGACGTCGCCCATGCGCATCACCTCGAAGCGCACCAGCGGCTCGTCGATCTCCAGCGGTTCGGGCACGACGGCGCGCAGTGCCTCGTGGTCGGTGCGGTAGACGATGTTGAGGTACTCGCGGTCGGTGAAGCGCGGCACGACCGGCGGATAGGCCGGGTTGGTGAGCGGCGTCGCGATGTGCCGGGGTATGTCGTACTGATGCATCGTGTGTTCCCCCTCGGGGCCTACCGGCCCTGCCAGACCGGGGAGCGGCGCTCGGTGAAGGCGGTCATGCCCTCGCGTACGTCCGCGGAGGCGGCGAGCCGGGCCATCTGCCGCGCCTGCACGGCAAACGCCTCCTCCTCCGGCGCGCCGTCGGCCGCGCGGACGAGTTCCTTGACGGCGGCCAGTGCCAGCGGGGCGTTCTGCGCTGTCCGCTCGGCCAACTGCAGGGCGGCCGCGACGGTTTCACCGGCCGGCACGACACGATTGGCGATGCCCAGTCGGCCGGCCCGTTCGCCGGTGACCGGTTCGCCGGTCAGCAGCAGTTCCATGGCCAGGTGGTACGGGATGCGCTTGGGCAGCCGGATCACTCCGCCGCCTGCCGCGATCAGCCCACGGCTGACCTCGGGGAGGCCGAACCGGGCATCGTCCGCGGCGACGATCAGATCACAGGCCAGGGCGAGTTCGAAGCCGCCTCCCATGGCCCAGCCCTCGACGGCGGCGATCAGCGGCTTGGTCGTGCGGGCCTGGGTCAGGCCGCCGAAGCCGCGCCCCGGGATCTCTGGCGATTCACCGGCCAGAGCGGCCTTGAGGTCCATTCCGGCGCTGAACGTGCCGCCGGCGCCGGTGAGCACGCCGGCCCGCAGGCCGGGGTCCGCCTCCAACTGGTCGAGAGCCGTGGACAGTCCGGCGGCGACAGCCGCGTTGACCGCGTTGCGCGCCCGGGGCCGGTCTATGGTGATGAGCAGTGAGGAACCGATGGTCTCGGTCCGCACCTCGGTGGTGCTGTGCATGGTGTGTGTCCTTGCTTGACGGCCGGTCAGCGGCCGGCTGCGAGTTCCTTGAGGACCTCTTCGGTGTGCTGGCCGGGCAGCGGGGCGAGACGGCGGACCGAACCCGGAGTGGCGGAGAACCGCACCGGGATGCCGACCGAGCGGATGGCGCCCTCGCTGGGGTGGTCCACCACGTCGAGCAGCCGGCCGCCGCGCACGTAGGGGTCGTCGGCGGCCCGGTCGAGTTCGAGCACGGGGGCCATCGGGATGCTGTGCTCGGCGCAGACCCGCTCCCACTCCGCAGTGGTCAGGCTCGGCGAGCACTCCTCCACCAGCTCCATCAGGGCGTCGACGTCGTCATCGGCGATGGACTCGCCGTTGACACGCCGGTCCGCGGCGAGATCGGCACGGTCGGCGGCGAGGAAGAAGTCCCGGAAGTTCTGCGGGTTGTACGGCATGACGCAGGCGAGGCCGTCCTTGGTGGGCACCGCGCGGTGGCCCCTCTTCATCGACAGTGGGAACCCGGTCGGACCCTCCGACGGTTCGAAGACATGGCCCGCCAGGTGCTCGACGAGGTTGAACGCGATGAGCGTGTCGGTCATCGGGATCTCGACGTACTGGCCGGCGCCGGTGCGGTCACGGTGGACCAGCGCGGCGAGCACCGAGTAGACGATAGTCAGCGCGCATACCTTGTCGCCGATGATCGTCGGCAGGTACGCCGGTGTGCCCAGCGCCCGGTTGGTCACGTCCACCAGGCCGGAGGCGGCCTGTACGGTCTCGTCGTAGGCCGCGTTGCCGGCCCGGTCGGAGTCGCTGCGGAACCCCTGGGCGTGGGCGTAGATCAGGCGGGGGTTGCGGGCGGCGACGTCGGCGTGGCCGAGGCCGAGGCGGGCGAGCGCGCCCGGGCGCATGTTGGTGACCAGCACATCGGCGCTGTCGATCAGTTCGAGTGCCCGCGCGCGGTCGGCGTCGTCCTTGAGATTCAGCGTCACGCTGCGCTTGTTGCGGTTGACGTTGAGGTTGAGCGGCGTCATGCCGGGCGTGGTCCGGTACGGACCCACCCGAACCGTGTCGGACGGGGACTCGATCTTGATGACGTCGGCACCGAGGTCGCCCAGGATCTGCGCCGCGTAGGGCCCCATCACCACCGTGGACAGATCGATCACCCGCACGCCGTCCAGCGGACCTGTGGTGTCGGCGGCCGTGATGTCCATCATTACTCCCGTTCACACAGTAATTTCATGCCGAATGTTTCCACCGACGACGTTATGCATGAACGAACCGGAAGGGAATGATCAACTGGCGAACAAGGGCATGACCGCTGCGGTCACACCGATTCCACAGTCCACCAAAAATGGTCTACGGAAATCGGTCAGACGGTGATGACTTCATGGAAGATCCGGCGGGCCAGGACAGCGACCTCACTCAGGTCCCCGCCGGTGTTCACCCTATCGGCATGGAACAACAGGCCGGTGACCAAAGTGGGTTGGAAGCCCTCGACCGGCAGCACGGCCACGTTTTCCAAGCGGTACAGGTGCATGGGGCTCTCCGGCGAGAGCATGGTCATCGAAAACGCGATGCCGGAGGAGATCAGTTCCGAACTTCCGGAATAGTCCGCCATTTTTATGCGGATCCTCTTTTTTACACCGACCGAATTGAGGCGGGCATCGATTTCCTCGAAATAGGCCGGTGTGGCGTCGTTCGGTGTGGCCACATACGACAGGTCGGCCAGCTCCTCCAGCGTTACGGACGCCCGCCCCGCGAACCGGTCGGCCGGCACCGCTGCACCCAGCACCTCGCGCATCACCTCGATGATCTCCAAAGCCGGGTCGGAGACCGGCAGCCGGGCCAGCGCCATTGCCAGCCTGCCGTCGCGCACCGCGTCCGCCAGGTCCGCCGACGTGCCGGGCCAGCGCTTGAGTTCGCACACCTCACGGCACTCGCCCTCGAGCAGCCGGACTCGCTCCCGCAGCAGCGGGTGCACTCCGGCCGGCATCCCTATGAACAGTCTGTCCAGCCGCGGACGCACCGCCTCGCTCAGCCGCCACGGGATCGAGTTGACGCGCTCCAGGACGTCGCGCGCCATCGGCAGCAGTGCGGCACCTGCCGGGGTCAGATCGACGCGGTGGGTGGTGCGCTCGAAGAGGTCATGGCCGAGTTCGCGTTCGAGGTCCTTGATGCGCTGGCTGAGCGGAGAAGCCGCCATGTGCAGTCTGCGCGCCGCCTGCGAGAAGTTGAGTTCCTCGGCCACGGCGACGAAGTAGCGCAGGTGCAGCATGTCCACACCAGTCACCCTACCCACGGCAGATCTCACCGAGCGCAGGAGCGCCGATGCAGCGGTCGCCGCCGCTCAGGTGCCGACTGCCGAGATCCGGGCCATCCACGGGCCGCAAAGCCGCCGGCCGCTTCCGCCCGCCTCATCCGTGCAGCTCGGATGCCGTGGCGCGCGGGTGCTACCGGCAGACGAGGAACTGCTGTCCGCCGAGGTCGCATCAAGCCGCTTCCCCCGGACCGGCGTCGAGCATGCGGGCGGCCTTGGTGCTGCCCGGGAAGCAGGGCCGATAGTGCAATACGACCCATTCGGCCATGTCGTAGATCGGGATGCCCTTCCAGAGCGCGTGGGAGGCGAAGTAGTGCCGGAAGCTGTACATGCCGACCCCGTCCTTGGCAGGGAGATCCGCAAGAGTCTCCGCACACGGCGGCGGTCCATCGGTTCCGCGCAGTAGCCGCTCGGACCGCTCAGGAGATAGCCCTCGTGCGTGGTGCCGTGCTTCTCCTCGTAGCGCTCCATCGCTTCCCGCACCGAGACGGGCAGAGGGACCTCGCGGAACTCCCCTGCCGTGCGGTGCTTCCAGTTCGCCGGCTTGAGCGTGTCGGAGTGGATCTGCTCCTGCACTCGGTGGACGTCGTCCGCAGTCCCTGTCGCGGGTGTAGGTCAGCAAGCCGGACACCGTCCGGCCTGATGCTGACCATTTGCTGACCCGGACGCGGTGATCGGGACCCTGACCTGCACTCTTGAAGAGGGCACTCGCCTGGGCTTCCGCGTGAACCAGGTTGTTGTGACGTCACCGACCAGGTGCCTGTTCGGAGAGCCTTTTCAGGATGCACGGGAACTGAACGGACCTGCGCCGGCCTTCGCGCAGACAGCCGGGTCCGGGTCGCGGCCGTCAGGCGCTGGCGCGGCTGACCAGGCGGGTGGGGAGGATCAGCGGGGTGGGGTCCTGCCCGTTGACGAGTGCGACGAGCATGCGTGCCATCTCCCGCCCCAAATCCTCTATGGGCTGGTGGACGGTGGTGAGCGGCGGATCGGCGATCCGCGCGACGGCCAGGTCGTCGAAGCCGACCACGGCGACGTCGGCGGGGATCCGTCGGCCGGCCTCCCGCAAGGTGCGCATCGCTCCCGCCGCCATGTTGTCGTTGGCAGCGAACACCCCGTCCACTCCGGGGTGTTCCGCCAGCAGGCCGGCCATGGCGGCGGCTCCGCCGGCCTCGGTGAAGTCCCCTTCCCGCGGTGGAAACGGATCGAGACCGGCGCCCAGCATGGCGTCCCGGTAGCCGCGGTACCGGGCGCGCCCGGCCCCGGTGTCCAGCCGACCGCAGATCGCGGCCACGCGCCTACGGCCGAGCGAGAGCAGGTACTCGGTCGCCTCGCGCGCCCCACCGACGTTGTCGACGTCCACGTACCACCGGGGTGCCGAACCCACCGGGCGTCCACCGAACACGACGGGTACCTGCGCGTCGTCGATCATCCGGGCCAGCGGATCGTCCTCGCGCAGCGCCATCAGCATGGCGCCGTCCACGCCCTTGGACCGAAGGAGTTCCGCGACCCGCTTGCGAGCCCGCTCGGTGGCTGCCAGACAGAGCATCAGATGCAGGTCGGCCTCCTCCAGGGCGGCCGACGCTCCCACGATCACCCGGGCGAAGAAGGGATCGGCGAAGATCGACGGGTCCTCTCCGGAGACGACCAGGGCGGCCGCTCCCGTCTGACGGGTAGCCAGGGCTCGGGCCGTCGGATTGGGTACGTAACCGAGGTGCCGGACCGCCCGTTCGACCGCCTCACGCTTGGCGCGGCTGACATGCGGAGCGTTGTTGAGGGCGCGGGAGGCCACCGAGCGGGAGACACCGGCGCGTTCGGCGACCTCGTCGAGCGTCGGCTGCCGACGCGGCGCATCTTCTGTCATGAATCATGAGCTTCCCACAGGTAGGGAGCCCCCTCGGTGACAAGTAGGACTGGGAGCGCTTCCAGTTTTGTGCACTGCTACCTCTTGATCCCCGCCGAAAGTCAACTGCCGCGCCGAGTATTGACAGTTGAAGCGGCTCGCCACACGATTGGGACCGCTTCCAGTGGGAGCGCTCCCAGCATCCCGTACCCCTGCCGGAAACCGAGGTACCGTCATGCGCCCGAGACTCCGCGCACTGGTGGCAGCGCTCTGCGCTCTGCCGCTGGCGCTCGCCGTCGCCCCGTCCGCCCACGCGGCCGACCCGACCACCATGACCAGCGGCTTCTACGTGGACCCCGACTCCAGCGCGAAGAGGTGGGTGGCCGCCAACGCCGCCGACGGCCGGGCCGCCGCGATCAACGCCTCCATCGCCAACACCCCGATGGCCCGCTGGTTCGGCTCCTGGAGCGGCACCATCGGCACCGCCACGGGTGCGTACGTGGGGGCGGCGGACACCCGGGACAAGCTGCCCGTCCTCGTCGCCTACAACATCTACCACCGCGACTACTGCGGCGGGCACTCCGCGGGCGGAGCGTCCTCGCCGTCCGCCTACGCCAGTTGGATCGCCCAGTTCGCCGGCGGGATCGCGGGCCGCCCGGCCGTCGTCGTCCTCGAGCCGGACTCCCTCGCGGACTACGGCTGCATGACGCAGGCGCAGATCGACGAACGCGAGGGCATGATCACCGGCGCCGTCACCGAGTTCAACCGCCAGGCCCCCAACACCTGGGTCTACCTGGACGCCGGCAACCCGCACTGGGTCGACGCGGCGACCATGGCCCGGCGCCTCCACGAAGCCGGCCTCCGTCAGGCCCACGGCTTCTCGCTCAACGTCTCCAACTACTTCAGCACCGCCGAGAACACCGCATACGGCAACGCCGTCAACAGCGAACTCAGCGCCCGCTACGGCTACACCAAGCCGTTCGTCGTCGACACCAGCCGCAACGGGAACGGCTCCGACGGACAGTGGTGCAACCCCGCGGGCCGCCGCATCGGCACCCCCACCCGGACGGGCTCGGGCGCCGAGATGCTGCTGTGGATCAAGACTCCGGGCGAGTCGGACGGCAACTGCGGGGTCGGAGCCGGCTCCACGGCCGGACAGTTCCTCCCCGAGGTCGCCTACAAGATGATCTACGGCTACTGATCCGGGCCTTCCGCCGCCTGCCCGGGCGATCGGCAGCCCTCAAGGGGTGGCGGCGCTCCCTCAACCATCCCACCGCTCCCCTCGACCATCCCATCGACCAGGAAGCACTCATGAATCCACGCAGCCTACGGCGCCGTGCGGCCGCCGTCGTCGCGGGCCTCACCGCCTGCGCCGCTCTCACCGCGACACAGGCGCAGGCCACCCCCACACAGGACGTGATCACTCCGGCCACGAAGTTCTACGTGGACCCGCACAGCAAGGCGGCACAGCAGGCGCTCGTGGACTTCGGGAACGGCGACATCGAGAACGCCACGAACATGGCCAGGCTCGCGAGCTGGCCACAGGCCGAGTGGTTCACCAAGGGCACGCCGGACGAGGTGCGCACCCAAGTGAGCAGGCTCGTCCATCGGGCCCGGGCCGTCGACCGGACGCCCGTCCTGGTCGCCTACAACGTTCCGGGCCGGGACTGCACGCAGTACTCCAGTGGCGGAGCCGCTTCCTCCGCCGCCTACCGGCAGTGGATCGACGCGTTCGCCGCCGGCCTGGGCGACAGCAAGTCGGTCGTCGTGGTCGAACCGGACGGCGCGGCCCTTCTCCCCAAAGACTGCGGGCCCACCGCGGATCCGACCGGCGAACTCACAGCCGCCCGGATCGCCGACCTGGCCTACGCCGTCAGAACCCTGAAGGCCCGGCCGCGCACCGCGGTCTATCTCGACGCGGGCAACGTCCAGTGGCGCCCCGTCGGCGACATCGCGCAGCGGCTGCTGGACGCCGGGGTCGGGTACAGCGACGGTTTCGCGCTGAACGTGTCCAACACCCATCCCACCGACCACAACGCCAGGTACGGCGCCTGGATCGCCCAGTGCATGTGGTTCGCCACCTCGGGACCCACGGAGGCGCGCGGCCACGCCGAGCGGTGCGCCGACCAGTACTACTCGTCCGCCGCGCCCAACGACGGCGCCCCCGGCAACGCGGTCTCCTCCACCGACCCCAGCACCTGGCGGTGGACCGACGCCTGGTACGACCGGAACGTGGGGACCCCGCCGGCCGGCGATCTGCGGCATTTCGTGATCGACACCAGCCGTAACGGGCTGGGCGCCTGGACCCCGGAACCGGGCAAGTACAGCGGGGATCCGGAGATCTGGTGCAACGCGCCCGGCCGTGGTCTCGGCCCGCGCCCCACCGCCGACACCGGAGTCCCCCTCGTCGACGCGTACCTGTGGATCAAGATCCCCGGTGAGTCCGACGGCAGTTGCACGCGCAACACCGGCGGGACGATCGACCCCGAGTACGGCGTCGTCGACCCGCCCGCGGGTACCTGGTGGCCCGAACAGGCCCACACGCTGGCGCACAACGCGGCCCCGCGTCTGAGGTTCAACCACTGATCCGGGCGCCGAGCCCGGCTACGCCGCTCCCGCAACGCGCACATGGGCATGCGTGCGTTGCGGGCCACGGCACCGGGCGCTCGAGTGGGCAGCGCGCAGGGTGCCGGTCAGGCGGCGGGCCTCCGGACTGATCGGCTCAGCCGCCGCTCTTGCGCCTGAACGAGCGCTGGCTCGCAGCCGGGCCGTGCGCCGCGCGCACCTTCGACGCATCGGAGTTGGCGGCGACATCGGCCGCGTCCGCCTGCGCACCGCGCTTGCGGGCCAGGGCTTCGCGGAACTTGCGCTTGAGGTCGTAGGTGCCGTCGCTGTCCGGCGCCAGAGGGGATGTCTCGGGGGCGGCCGGCTCCGAACCTTCCGGGGATACGGGTTCTGCGGTCATGGTGACCTCCTGGGTTCGGGGGGGTGAGCAAGCACAGCTTGTCATGCCGGGCGCGGTGCGGGGCGCCGGCAACATCATCCTGCTGCGTTTCGGCTGGTGCCGGGGCAGTGGTTCTCAGCCGTTGCGACGCACGAGGGCGGCCTTGCGGGCCTCGGCGAGCTTGCGGGCCTCGCCGGCCTTCCGGGACTTGCCGCCGGCTCCGCGGGAGGGGTCCTTGCTGGTGCCGAGGCCGCGGAAGGGGGCGTTGGTGTTCTTGGGCCGCTCGACGGCGGGCCCGCCGTCGAGCGGGACGCCGGAGGGGGCCTTCGCTCCGGTGATCCGGCTCAGTTCCGCCTCGCCCGAGCGCACCTTGGTGACGGTCGGCTCGATGCCGGCCTCGGCCATGATGCGGCTCGTCTCGCGGCGCTGGCCCGACAGCACGAGCGTGACCACGCTGCCGGACTCACCGGCGCGGGCGGTGCGGCCCGCCCGGTGCACATAGTCCTTGGGGTCGGTGGGCGGGTCGACGTTGACCACGAGATCGAGGTCGTCGACATGCAGGCCACGGGCCGCGACGTTGGTGGCCACCAGAACGCTGATCTGGCCGTTCTTGAACTGCGCCAGGGTCCGTGTGCGCTGCGGCTGGGACTTGCCGCTGTGCAGGGCCCCGGCGTGCACCCCGCTGGCCCGCAGATGCCGGGTGAGCTGGTCGACGGCGTGTTTCGTGTCCAGGAACAGCAGTACGCGGCCGTCGCGGGCGGCGATCTCCGTGGTGACGGCGTAGCGGTCAGGGCCGTGGACGACCAGAACGTGATGCTCCATCGTCGTGACCGTTCCCGCGGACGGGTCGACCGAGTGGACCACGGGGTCGTGCAGGTAACGGTGGACCAGCTGATCGACGTCACGATCGAGAGTGGCCGAGAACAGCATCCGCTGACCGTCGGGATGTACCCGGTCGAGCACGTCGACAACCTGCGGCAGGAATCCCAGGTCGCACATCTGGTCGGCCTCGTCCAGCACGGTGATCCTGACCCGTTCCAGGCGGCAGGCCTTGCGCTCGATCAGGTCGTGCAGGCGTCCGGGGGTGGCGACGACCACCTCGGCTCCCTCGCGCAGCGCGGCGACCTGCCGGCCGATCGACATGCCGCCGACGACCGCGGCCATCCGCAGCCGCAGTGCCTCGGCGTACGGTGCCAGCGCCTGGGTGACCTGTTGCGCCAGCTCCCGGGTGGGCACGAGGATCAGCGCGAGGGGTTGCTTCGGTTCGGCGCGCCGTCCTGCCGTACGTGTCAGCAGCGGCAGGCCGAAGGCGAGCGTCTTGCCCGATCCGGTGCGCCCGCGCCCCAGGACGTCGCGTCCCTTCAGGGCATCGGGCAGTGTGGCGGCCTGGATGGGGAAGGGTTCGCGCACGCCGAGTTCGCCCAGTGTCCGCAGCACCTGCGCCGGAAGTTCCAGGTCGGCGAAGGAGACGGCCGGGGGCGGCGCCGGGGTCGTGGCCCCGGAGTGGGCGGGACCGCCGTGAGCGATGCCGGAGTCATCAGGGTGCTTCATGAACAGCCTTCCGCAGGGGAACGTACCGAGGAAGGCCCGGCAGGCTTGAACAGCCCACACACAAGCTGAACCGAACAGGCAGAATCGCCCACCGCGACGACCACGCAAACGCATGACACTAACACACGGCACAGCATCGCGCCGTGACGCGGATCACCCCTCCCTCTCGATGACCCGCCGCGGCCCGACATTCCTACGACACGGTCCGCCGGACTCCCGTCTGACTCGCCCATGCGGGAGGCCGAAGGTCAGCCGTCGGTGCGGTGTCCCGGCCGGGCGGCGGCATCCTGGGCCGCGATGAGGTCCTTGTACCAGTGGAAGCCGGCCTTCGGCATGCGGCGCCGGGCAGGACCCTGCACGTCCCCGGCAACCGTGAGGTGACGTCCGCGCCGCCAGCCCGCCCCGCCCTGCGCAGAACCGTCGAGGCGTATCCCGCCCGCCACCCCCGCGAACGCGACGCGTCGGCCGACCTGCTGCCGCTCCGGAGCAATGCGCCGATACGACACGGACGTCACCTCGGCGACCCTGCGCGACATGTTTCTTCGCTGGCGGCTCGAGGGGAAGCCGGAACTGTGAAGAATCCACTGCGCCTGAGCCCGATGATCGGAGACCTGATCCTCCGTCACGCAGACCGGCTCGGTGGTCTGGTCGGCGCGTTGTCGCCGGTGCCGGAGGAGAGCCGGAACCGGACCGTGCTGCATGTCGTCGGGGTCCACCTCTACCTGGAGGACGACGAAGAACGCGTGCTGCTCGGGCTGCGCCACCCCGACGCCAAGTACGCGGGAAGGACATGGCATTTCCTGGCAGGGCACTGCGAGCAGGAGTCCGCGATCAGCTGCCTGGTGAGGGAAGCGCTCGAAGAGGCCGGCCTGGTCATCGATCCCGCGGACGTGGAGCTGGTCCACGTCGTGCACATCGTGGACGCCCCTGGCGGACAGCCGCGCATGCAGTTGGTGTTCCGGGCCCACCGCTGGAAGGGCGCCCCGGAACTACGCGAGCCCGACAGATGCCTCACCTGGCAATGGTGGCCGAAGGACGACCTGCCGGAACCGATCGTGCCGTACACCCGAGCAGCCATCACCGGTATCGCCGACGGGCGTGTCTACACGGAGCTGGGGTGGTGAACGGACACGACGTCCCCCGCGCGCCCTCCCCGCGGCGGCACACCGAGCCGCTGGACGTTCACCTCATCGCGGTCCGCGAGCGGGAGGGGCGCCCGGAAGTGCTGCTGTCGCGGCGGGCCGGCCCGGTGTACGCGGCCGGCTGCTGGCATCTTCCGTCCGGACACCTGGACGGGCCGCACGAGGACGTGGTCGCCGCTCTCGTCCGCGAGACCCGGGAGGAGACCGGTGTCCGCGTCGACGCCCGCGATGTCCGGGCGGCCGTCACCGTGCACCACCGCTCCCCCGGCGGGGGCGCGCGCGTCGGCTTCTTCTTCGAGACACGCCGCTGGCAGGGCACGCCCCGCGTGTGCGAGCCGGAGGTGTGCGACGCCATGGACTGGTTCCCGCTCGACGCCCTGCCGGAGCCGATGGTCGCCTACTGCCGGGCCGGACTGGACGCCTACCGGGCCGGAGCGCGGATGGCCGTGCACTTCCAGCACCCCGGTGACCCGATCTCCTACGACCCGTGCTTCGACCGGCTGGTCCTGGTCGGCACCGCTCCCTGGCCCGCCTCCGCATCCCGGAACATCCCCGGCCCTCGCACCGGTGGGCAGGAGTAACACGTCGACGTACGTCTGCGGAGAGGTCAGGTCCCCGTCAGCGCTGCCGCTGCACCGTCCGTCTCCCTGAAGGAGGCGGACAGGGCGCGGGCCTCGTGTTCGGTCATGCGGGTCGTTTCGTACGGCACGGCGTTGACCCAGCGCTGAGTCAGCCGGGCGATCCGCTCCCCGTACCGCTGAGCGGTGATCAGGTCCCCGCGGGATCCGGCCTGCTCCGGTCCCTGGTCGGCGTGGCTCTGGCTCATCAGCCCGAGCCACGAGCCCAGCCGGTTCACGTCGTCGCGGGAGCCACCGCTCCAGTTGTTGCCCGGCATGTCGGCCACGCCGATCCACTGCATGCCCAACTGTGCGGCGAAGACAGCCAGCTGTCCCAGAACCGCCAGTTTGTCGCCGCTCTGCGAGGCGGACATGGTGAACCCTCCGGCCAGCTTGTCCTTCCACGCCTGCGTGGTGAACGGCGTGAACGCCGCCTCCATGAACGCCTTGAACACCGCCGACACGCTGCCCATCAGCGTGGGGCAGCCGAGGACGATCGCATCGGAGCGGTCGAGCAGCGCCAGCACCTCCGCGTCGTGCCAGCGGCCCGCGGTGACGTCCTCGGGCCGGATCTCGACGAGGTGCACCTGGGCGCCCGGTACCAGCCGGGCACCGTCGGCGAGGTGCTCGGCCAGGACCCGGGTGTGTCCGTGCACCGAGTGATGGACCACCGTCACGGTGACCACAGGTGCCTCGGGCTCACGCTCAACGTCCTTGACTGTCATGTCTTCTCACTGCTTCCGGTCGTGGGGAAATCCTTGCCTGCACAGCCATTTCAGCTGGGGCACGGGACGGCATCAACGCCGAACTTCGCCGCGCAGCGATCGGTGGCACCGATCGATCGCGTTGGCCTGTCCCCGTGGACAGGATCGAACTGGAAGCATTCGTCGCGGTGGCGGAAGAACTCCACTTCGGCCGCGCCGCCGCCCGTCTGCACCGGGGGCAGCCCACTGTCAGCGACGCCGTCCGGCGGCTGGAGAGCGCCCTGGGCGGCCGGTTGTTCCACCGCACCAGCCGCCGGGTGTCACTGACCGACCTCGGCGAAGCGCTGCTGCCCGACGCCCGCGCCACACTGGCCCAGTTACGCCGCTTCCAGCAGCGCGGACGCTCCCTGGCCGCCGGTGACCGGGCCCGGACCACCCTGGTGGTGGCCCACGCCGAATACACCGACCACCAGCTGCTCTTGCGCTGCTTGCCGCAACTGCGCGACCCCTTCCCCGACGTGACGATCGTGCCGGAGTCCATGCCGACCACGGCCCAGGTCACCGCCCTGCGGGCGGAGACGATCGGGCTGGGCATCGGCTGGGCGACCGGCGACGTCGCCGGCGTACGGGCGAGGGTGCTGTCCAGCGAGCGGTTCATGGCGCTCGTGCCCGCCACCCACCCTCTCGCCGGGCACACCGAGCTGAGCGCGGCCGAGCTGTCCACCACCGGCCTGCTCAGGTGGCCCCACCAGATCAACAGCGGTCTCTGCGACCGGCTCCTGTCCGCCTTCCACATCGGCGGGGCCGACCTGCGCATCATCAGAACGGCGGACAGTGTGCACGCCATCGCCGCTCATGTCGCCGCGGGAACGGGTATCGGCATCACGGTCGAATCCGCGCTGGACCATCAGCCGCCGGGCTTGCGCGTCATCCCCCTCACCGGCCCGTCGACCACCGCCGACCAGGTCGTCCTCACCCCCACCGACCCGTCGGACGCGGCCACGGCCCTGCGCGACCTGCTTCTGCACACCTCGAGGAAGCCGGCCCGGACCCACTGATCGCCGGGCTCGAGAGCGGGCCGGGAAACGAACCCCTGTCTGACTGAGTACGGTCTGGTTCGGCGGCGCCGGGGGCGGTACTTTCGGCGGCGCGACGGTCGAACGGGCCGTTCGACCCGCTCGGCCCGCTCGGCACGACTTTCCGGCTTTCCGGCGCGAACCCCGCACGCGTCCGGCCGACCACCGCCACCGCCCGCGCGCGGTCGCGGCGTTCCGGCCACGCTCCATGAGAGAAAGGTTCAGCGCTATGAGTGCACGGATTCAGCCGACCGCCCAGGTGGACGAGGCCGCGACGATAGGTGACGGGACGACCGTCTGGGATCTCGCCCAGATACGCGAGGACGCGGTCCTGGGCAGCGGGTGCATCGTGGGGCGGGGGGCCTACGTCGGGCCGGGTGTACGGATCGGCGACCACGTCAAGCTGCAGAACTACGCCCTGGTGTACGAGCCCGCCGTGCTCGGCGACGGGGTGTTCGTCGGTCCGGCGGCCGTGCTCACCAACGACCACTTCCCGCGGTCCGTGGACCCGCGGGGCCGGCTCAAGCGCGGGGACGACTGGGAGGCCGTGGCCGTGACCGTGGGCGAGGGGGCTTCGCTCGGCGCGCGGTCGGTGTGTGTGGCCCCCGTGCGTGTCGGGCGCTGGGCGCTGGTCGCGGCAGGGGCGGTGGTCACCCGGGACGTACCGGACTTCGCGCTGGTGGCGGGTGTTCCGGCGCGCCGGATCGGCTGGGTGGGCCGGGCCGGCGCACGGCTGGTGGAGCGGGCCGGTGAACCGGGGGCGTGGGAGTGCCCGGACACGGGCGCGCTGTACGACGAGAAGAACGGCGAACTCTTCGAGCGAGTATGACTTCCTGATTTTCGCAATACGCCAATCTTCGAACATCCGTAGGCATAACATGTGTGCGAACTGTGGAGGTGGGGCACAGTGAGCACACAAACCAGCGCCCAGGGGGGGTACCGGGTGGGGACATCTGTGTCTGCCGCGAGGAGCGAGCGCCGCTCCGTCGCCTGACGTCCGACGATCGACTTCCGACGATCGACTCCGAAGATCGACGTCCGACGACCGGTGTCCGACGTCTGCCGTCCGCCGTGCGGCCTTCCGTCCCGGCGATGACAAGTCTGTGCACAACAGGGGGGTTGGTGTGTCCACACGATGATCACGACACGTCTCGCGGCGCTCGGTCATGAGGAGCCGCCGCTGCTCACGCTCGCCGGGCGGCTCCTCGCGCTCGCCGAATCGGGGCTGCCGAAAATGCTGCTGCCCGGCGGTGAGGCTTTCGCCTTCACCATGGCGGGGCAGCAGCGCCCCGACGGTTCCTGGTCCCTCGAGCGGCGTGGGATCAGCACCCGGTACGCGGCCATCACCGCGCTCGGCGTCCGTTTCCTGCCCGAGGACCGCCAGAGTGCGGTGCTCGGCGGGCGTACCGCTGAGGAGTTCGTCGGTCTGCTGGTGGAGTCGCTGCCCGCGGTGACCAACCTCGGCGACGCGGCCCTCATCGCGTGGGCCGCCGCCGACACCGGGCACCCCAAGCTCTCCGACGCCCTCGCCCGGGTCGAGGCCCTGGACGCGGCGGGCCGGCCGCAGTACACGGTCGAGGCGGCGTGGGTGCTGTCCGCACTCGCCGCGGCCCGGGACGTCGTCGACGTGGAGGCGCACTATGCCGCCGCCCGCGACCGTCTGCTGCGCGCCCGCCTCGGCGACAGCCCGTTGTTCCCGCACGCCACCGGGCCCGGCCTGGTGCCCTGGTACCGGGAGCACGTGAGCTGCTTCGCCGACCAGACCTACCCGCTGCAGGCCCTGGCCCGGGCGCACGCGAGCAGCGACGGCGGCGACCCGGAGGCGCTGGCCGCGTCCGAGGCGTGTGCCACGCGCATCTGCACGCTGCAGGGCGAGGGCGGCCAGTGGTGGTGGCACTACGACGCGCGCACCGGCGGGGTAGTGGAGAGCTACCCCGTCTACAGCGTCCACCAGCACGCGATGGCCCCGACCGCCCTGTTCGACCTCGCCGACGCCGGCGGCACCGAGTTCGGCGCGGCGATCCGGAGGGGCCTGCGCTGGATGACGGACGTACCCGAACTGGCCGGGGCCGCGCACCGGGAGCCGATGATCCTCGACGACCTCGGCGTCACCTGGCGCAAGGTCTTCCGGGGCGATCCGAGGAAGGCCGTACGCGCCGCCCGGGGGCTCGCCACCCGCGTCGCCCCGAATCTGCGGCTGACGGCCCTGGACCGGGTGTACCGCCCCCTGTCCGTGGACCGCGAGTGCCGGCCGTACGAGTTCGGCTGGATGCTGCACGCCTGGCTGGGGGGCCGTATATGAGTGCGCGTCGGACCTTGTTCGGGATCGAGGTGGACGCGCTGACCATGGACGAGACCGTGCGGCGCTGTCTGGAAGCGGTGCGCGACGGCCGCCGGCTGGAGATCGGGGTGGTCAACGCCGCGAAGCTGGTGAACATGCGGCGCGATGCCCGGCTCGCCGACGCCGTGACCGGCTGCGATCTCGTCCTCGCCGACGGGCAGGCCGTGGTGTGGGCCGGCCGCGTCCTGCGCGCCCCGCTGCCGGAACGGGTGGCCGGCATCGACCTGTTCCTGCGGCTGCTGGCCGAGGCGGAAACGGCCGGCGTCTCCGTGTACTTCCTCGGTGCGAAGGAGGAGGTCCTGAAGGAGATGCTGCGCCGGGTGGCGAACCGCTTCCCCCGTCTGAAGGTGGCCGGCAGCCGCAACGGCTACTTCCACGACGACGAGCAGGAGGCGATCGCGGACGGCATCGCCCGCAGTGGCGCCCAGATGCTCTTCCTCGGCATGACCTCCCCGAAGAAGGAGATCTTCACCGCCGCGCACGGCACCCGCACCGGCGCCCGCGTCGTGCACGGCGTCGGCGGCTCCTTCGACATCCTGGCCGGGGTCACCAAGCGGGCCCCGAAGTCCTGGCAGCGCTGGGGGCTCGAGTGGCTCTACCGCGCGCTGCAGGAGCCGCGTCGCCTCGGCCGGCGTTACGTCACCACGAACGCCTCCTTCCTTCTCATGACGGCGCGCGAGTTCGTCCGGCTCACCCCGTCGCCCGCTTCCGCGAACAGGAGTCACTGATGCGCGTCGTCGTGGTTGGACAGGGTTACGTCGGACTGCCGCTGGCCGTGCGGGCCGCCGAGGTCGGGCACGAGGTGATCGGCTACGACGTCGACGCCCGCCGGATCAAGAGCCTCGCCGCCGGTGCGTCGTACGTCGAGGACGTCTCCTCGGAGCGGATCCGCGCCGCGCTGGACGACGGCAGCTACAGACCGAGCGATCTGGCGCGCGACTGCGGCGGTTTCGACGTCGCCGTGGTCACCGTGCCGACGCCGCTGCACGAGGGCACCCCCGACCTGCGCTACATCAAGGAGTCGGCGGCCACCCTCGCCCGCTATCTGCGCCCCGGCGCCACCGTCGTCCTGGAGTCCACGACCTATCCCGGCACCACCGAGGAGCTGTTCGCGCCGATCCTGGAGGACGGCTCGGGCCTGAAGGCGGGCGCCGACTTCCACCTCGGCTACAGCCCCGAGCGGATCGACCCGGGCAACGCCGTCTGGGGCTTCCAGCAGACCCCGAAGGTGGTCTCCGGCGTCGACGCGGCGTCCTTGGCGTCCGTGCGGGACTTCTACGGGCAGCTCGTCGACACCACCGTGCCGGTGCGTTCGCCCAAGGAGGCCGAACTCGCCAAGTTGCTGGAGAACACCTTCCGGCACGTGAACATCGCGCTGGTCAACGAGATCGCGATGTTCGCCCACCACCTGGACATCGACGTCTGGCAGTCCATCGACGCGGCCTCCACCAAGCCGTTCGGCTTCATGAGGTTCACGCCCGGGCCGGGCGTCGGCGGCCACTGCCTGCCGATCGACCCCTCCTACCTGTCCTGGCGAGTGCAGCGTGAACTCGGCCAGAGCTTCCGGTTCGTGGAGCTGGCCAACGACATCAACAGCCATATGCCCGAGTACGTGGCGCGCCGGATCAGCGACCTGTTCAACCAAAGACGCCGGTCCGTGAACGGCTCGCGCATCCTGCTGCTGGGCCTGGCGTACAAGAAGAACACCGGTGACGCCCGGGAGTCGCCCGCGCTGCGCATCTCCCAGCTGCTGCTCGACATGGGGGCCCAGGTCAGGGCGGCGGACCCGCACGTCGTGGAGGACCTGCCGGTGGATTCCCGGCTGGTGAGGGTCGAGCCGGTGACCGAGGAACTGGCGGCCGCCGACGTGGTGGTCCTGCTCACCGACCACGACGGCTTCGACTACGAACTGATCGCCGAGTACGCCCCGTTCGTCCTCGACTGCCGTCGGCGGCTGACGGCCGGCCCCACGATCGAGGTGCTCTGAGTCATGCGAGTCGTCTGCGTCGCCGGGGCGCGACCCAACTACATGAAGATCAAGCCGGTGATGGACGCCCTGGAGCGCCGGGGCGCCGAGGTCGTGCTCGTCCACACCGGTCAGCACTACGACCCGGCGATGAACGACGTGTTCTTCGCCGACCTCGGCATCCGTGCGCCCGACCGCTTCCTCGGGGTCGGCTCCGGCACCCACGCCGAGCAGACCGGGCGCGTGATGACCGCGTTCGAGCCGCTCCTGAACGAGGTGTCCCCGGACGTCGTCGTCGTGGTCGGCGACATCAACTCCACCCTGGCCTGCGCCCTGGTGACGGCCAAGGCGGGGCCGCTGCTCGCACACGTCGAGGCCGGTCTGCGCAGCCGTGACTGGAGCATGCCGGAGGAGGTCAACCGGGTCGCCACCGACCGGGTCAGCGACTATCTGCTGGCCCCCTCGCCGGACGCGGTGGAGAATCTGCGCGCGGAGGGCTACCGGGACGACCAGATCCACCTCGTCGGCAACGTCATGATCGACACGTTGCTGGCCAACCTGGACCGGGCCCGGAAGGTGGGCGCCCTCGACCGGTACGGCCTGACCCGGGGCGAGTACGGCCTGGTCACGCTGCACCGCCCGGCCAACGTGGACGACCCCGAGGTGCTCGCCGGGCTGCTGAAGGCCCTGGGGGAGATCGCCGCCCGCTGCCCGCTCGTACTGCCCGTGCATCCGCGCGCGGCCGGGCGGCTGGCCGAGATCGGCGTCCCCGGCGGTGTCCGGCTGGTGCCTGCCGCCGGGTACCTGGACTTCATCGCCCTGCAGGAGGCCGCCCGGCTCGTGCTGACCGACTCCGGCGGGGTGCAGGAGGAGACCACCGCGCTCGGTGTGCCGTGCGTGACCCTGCGGGACAACACCGAGCGGCCCATCACCGTGGAGCAGGGCACCAACGTCCTGGCCGGCCGGGAACCGGAGCGGATCGTGTCGACCGTGCACCGGGTGCTCGACGCCCCGCCCGTCCCGCGCCGGCCCGAGTTGTGGGACGGCCGTGCGAGCGACCGTATCGCCGAGGTGCTGCTGGAGGGAGGCACCGCGCGTACCCGGCCGAGGCCCACCGACCGAACGCTCCCCCTATGATCCGCTTGCCACATATGCTCGGGGCACGCCGGGCCGCGAGGGGGGACCGCCATGGATCTCGCTGAGATCTTCCGTGTCATGCGCAGGCGCTGGAAGGTGCTGTTGCCCGGGCTGCTGCTGACCGCGGCGCTGACCGCGGCCGTGGCACTGACGGTGCCGGTCACCTACCAGTCGCAGAGCACGGTGGTGCTGCTGAACTCGCAGAAGGCCACCGTCGCCTACGACGGCAACCCGTTCCTGAGCACGCAGACCTCGCTCACCGGGATGGCCGACAGCCTGGCCCGCAATCTCAACTCCGACGGCTCGCTCCGGGAGCTGAAGTCCCGGGGGGCGACGGGCACGTTCGAGGCGAAGCTCGCCGACAACGCGCAGGGGCCGCTGATGTGGCTCACCGTCACCGGCGACGACAAGGCCGGTGTCCTGGCCGCGGACCGCATCCTGACCGCGTACGCCCAGGAACGGCTGGAGCAGTTCCAGCGGCAGCAGCGGGTCGACCCGAAGGCCATGATCCGCATGACGACCGTCGTGCCGCCGCAGAACCCGCTGGCGCAGACCAAGACCCGGCTCGAGTACATGATCATGGCCGGAGGCCTGGGCCTGGTGCTGAGCCTGGTGGCCGTGTTCTTCGTGGAGGCGCGCCGGCGGCCGCGGGGTGCGGAGCCCGCGCTGCCCGCGTCGCCGGGGGCACCGGGCGAACCGGGGGAACCGGCCGTGGAGCGGACGATGGCGCTGCGGACCGCACCCAGCTGGTCCCGGTCCCCCGACGGCAGGCCGGCCGACGGCAGGCCGGCCGAGACCGGGTCCCCCGACGCCGTGTCCGCCCGGGATCCGAGGGCCGGGCGGTCCGTCATGACCGTGGAGTCCGCCGCCGAGCCGCTCGACGAGGAGTCTGCGCATGGACAGCATCGACAGCGTCCGCACACCGGACAGCGACACCGCTGAGCCGAGCGGCACTCCCGCTCCCGCCTCCCTCGGCCACCAGGTCCGTTCCGCGGCCCGCTGGAGCCTGGTCAACACCGTCGTCATGCGGCTGGGCAACTTCGCCACCGGCATCCTGCTGGCGCGCTTCGCGCTGGGCCCGGCCGAGTGGGGCGTCTACGGCATCGCCCAGACCGTGCTGCTGGTCCTGCTGTCGGCTAACGAACTCGGCGTCAGCCTGGCCCTGGTGCGCTGGGAGGGCGACCCGCGCCGCTTCGCGCCGACCGTGCTGACCCTGGCCACCGCCTCCAGCGGCCTGCTGTACGCGGCCCTGTTCGTCGCGGCGCCGACGGTCGCCGTGCTGCTGGACTCGCCCGACGCCACCGGCGTGCTGCGTGTGATGTGCCTGTGCCTGGTGATCGACGGCGTGGCGCAGGTGCCCGCCGCCATCCTCACCCGGGAGTTCGCGCAGGGGCGGCGGATGGTCATCGACGCGCTCAACTTCGTCGTCAGCACCTCCGTGACCCTGGCGCTGGCGTTCACCGGTGAGGGCGCGATGAGCTTCGCCTGGGGCGCGGTCGCCGGCAACATCGCCGCCCTCGCCGGCTGCGCGCTGGCCGCCCCCGGCACTCTGCGCTTCGGCTGGGACCCCGTGCAGGCCCGCGCGCTGCTGAGGTTCGGGCTGCCGCTGGCCGGTGCGAGCCTGCTCGCGCTCGCCGTCGTGAACGTGGACACCCTGGTCGTCGGCTCCGCCCTCGGCGGGGTCCCGCTCGGCTTCTACGTGCTGGCGTTCAACATGTCCGGCTGGCCGGTCCGCATCATCTCCGAGGCGGCCCGGCGGGTCTCCTTCGCGGGCTTCTCCCGTCTCGCCGACTCCCCGCAGGCCCTCGCGGACGGTTTCAGCCGCGCCCTCGGTGTCCTGGTCACCGGGACGGTGCCGCTGTGTGTGCTGCTCGGCGGGCTCGCCGCCCCGGTCGTCCACCTCGTGTACGGCAGCACCTGGGTGCCCGCCGCGGCCGCGCTGCCCTGGCTGATGGCCCTGGGCCTGGTCCGCATCGGCTGCGAACTCGCCTACGACTGCCTCATCGCCGCCGGCCGGCGCCGCTCGCTGATCCTCACCCAGGGCCTGTGGGTCGTCGCCCTGGTCCCCGTCCTGATCGGCGGCGCCCGGCTGAACGGCATCGTCGGCGTCTCCCAGGGCCATGTACTGGTCGCCGCCGGTCTGGTCGTGCCCGCCTTCCTGCACGCGCTCGGCCGGGCCGGAATAGGCCTCGCCCCCGTCGCCCGGGCCTGCGCCTGGCCGTTCCTGGGGGGCGCGGTGATGACCGTGGTGGTGCTCGCCGCCGAACGCTTCCTCGGAGACGGCCTCCTCGCCCTGTGTGTCACCCCAACGGCCGCCCTGGCCTGCTATGTAGTGTGCGTTCTGCCGAGCCGCCGCTTCCTGCTCGGCTCGCGTACCCCGGAGACCGTATGACGAGGCTGCGCCTCCTGCTCGCCGGCCTGGCCCTCGTGCTGTGCGCCGCCTGTTCGCCGGGCGGCGACCCCGCTCCGGCCCCCTCCCGGGAGAGGGCGCAGGACGCCAAGCCGCCGCTCCCCGGTGAGGCCGGCTTCCCGGACGCCCGCAGCACCGGCCCGCGCGTCGGCCTCACCCCGCACGGCGCGGGGAACGTCAGCATCAGGACCGACGGCACGGTCATCAAGGGCTGGGACCTCACCGGCTCCCTCGACATCTACGCCGACGACGTGACCGTCGTCGACTCCAGGATCACCTCCGCCAACTGGTGGGGGATCAATCTGCGCCCCGGCCACAGCGGTCTGAAGGTCCTGCACAGCACGATCACCGCCGTTCCCGGCAAGGGCCCGGACAACGGCGGGGTGGACTACGCCGTCTCCACCATGGGGACCGCTTCGACCGAGGTCGGCTGGTGCGACATCTCCGTGTTCGGCAACGCCCTGTCCATGGGCCAGGGATACCTGCACGACAACTACGTCCACGACCTGGTGCCGTTCCGCAACAGCGGTGGCGAGTGGCAGCACACCGACGCCGTGATCAGCGGCGGCGGCAACACCGGCGAGCTGGTCGTGCGGCACAACACGCTGCTCAACCCGGTCCCCGTCGACCGGGGGGCGTCCGCCGCCCTCGGCCTGTTCGCCGACGCCGGCCACGTCTCCCGGGTCAGCGTCGAGCGCAACCTGCTGGCCGGCGGCGCGTACGCGCTGTACGGGGGCGGGCCCGGCGCCACGAGGGTCAGGGTGACGGACAACGTGTTCTCCCGTCGCTACCACCGCAACTCCGGCGTCTACGGCGCCGTCACCGCCTGGAACGAGGGCGGCAGCGGGAACGTCTGGCGCGGCAACCGGTTCTCCGACGGCACCCCGATCGTCCCCGAGCCGGCCGGCTGAGGAAGAGGATCATGCGACGTATCGTCCGCGCCCCCTGGGAGCTGCTCAAGCGCGCGTTCGGCTGGCTCGTCCTCTTCGAGCTGCGCAACAAGGTCCTGCTCGCCCCCTCGGCGCTGCGACTGCGCCGCTTCGAGACCGCGGAGGTCCGCCGGCTCGCGGCCGCCGCAGCTCCCCCGCCGGCCGCGCTCGTCGCCACGGTCATCGCCACCCACCACCGCCCCGACGCGCTGCGGGCGGCCGTCCGTTCCGCTCTCGCCCAGAGCGTGCGCGACCAGGTCGTGATCGTGGTCGACGACGGCGCCGGGCTGCCCGAACTCCCGGCCGATTCACGGCTGTTCGCCGTGTCGTTGGCCCGTAACACGGGTGTGGCCGGCGTCGTGCGCAATGCGGGCATCCGCCTCACCCGTTCGCGGTACGTGGCGTTCCTGGACGACGACAACCTGTGGGAACCGGACCATCTGGAGCGGGCGCTGGCGGTGCTGGAGTCCCCCGGTGGGCCCGACGGCGTGTACACGGCGCTGCGCCGCGTCCTGCCGGACGGCACCGAACGGGACGTGCTCTCGGTGCCGTTCGACCGGCGGCGGGCCGCCCGGGAGTCGTTCCTGGACACCAACGCGTTCGTCGCGCGACGTACGAAAGCCCTGCACTTCAGCCGGTTGCGGCGGACGCCCGAGGTGATGCCGCGCGAGGACTGGGAGCTCATCCACCGCTACAGCCGCGGCCACCGAGTGCGCCACGTCCCGCACGCCACCGTGCGGTACCTGGTGAATCCCGGGAGTTTCTACACGACTTGGTCCGCCTGAGGCCCGGGGGCCGCCCGCAGCGCGCCCGGGGTGAGCAGCGCGCGGGCCGCGGTGCGGCTGGCGGCGCGGCCGAGAAGGGCGCGTGAGGTCTCCCGCAGCAGGACGGCCCCACGGAAACACGCTGTCGCGAGCGCTCCGTGGCGTCGCCGGTACAGCCGCACCCGGTTGAGGGTCAGCAGCGTCCACAGCCGGGGCGACACCTGCGAGTCCCCGCCCAGGTGGACGGCCTCGGCGGCCGGTTCCAGCCGTGTGGCGTGTCCGAGGTCGCGTGCCCGCAGGCAGTACTCGGTCTCCTCCGAGTAGAGGAAGAAGGACTCGTCCCACGGGCCGCACGCGGCCAGGCAGCCGGCCGAAATCGCCATGAGCGCGCCCGTCGCCCAGTCCGCCCGGGTCGGCCGCCGGTAGGCGTCCGGGTCGGTGACGAGTTCGCTCAGCGCCGGGAAGCGTCCGGCCCGGCGGTTGCCGATGACGGCCTCACCGAGGGCCCGCAGCACGCTCGACTCCCGGCGCAGCGAGTGGTGCGGGGTGTCCCGGCCCTCCTCGTACAGCAGGGGTACGGCGATGCCGACGCCGTCGCCGAGGCTGTCGACGAGGCGCCTGGCGCAGCCCCGCCGCATACGGATGTCCGGGTTGCAGATCAGGACGGCGTCGCAGCCGTCGGCGGCGGCCAGCGCCGCGTTGACGCCGGCGGCGTACCCGGCGTTGCGGCCGGTCTGCACGACGGTGGCGTCGGGGGCGAGGGTCTTCAGGACGTCGACGGTGTCGTCGGCGGAGTCGTTGTCGGCGACGACCAGCCGCCAGTCCAGACCGGTCATGCCGTCCGGGAGCGCGGCGAGGAACCCGGGGAGCACCGCAGCGCTGTTCCAGGTGACGACGATGACGGCGACGCGGCTCATCGGGACTCCACGAGATCGGGAAGCCGGGCTTCGGTGGGGGTGCCGCGGTTCACGACGGCGGCGGCAGCCTCCTCGCGCCGGATGAACCCGAGGTAGCTGCCTCCGGCGCCCAGCAGCAGGAAGAACATGCCGGCGAACATCGGGAAGCTCAGCGAGTCGAAGGTGGCGCTGATGACCAGCGCGACCAGGGAGGAGGCGAAGAACGCCTGCCCCAGTTCGCGGTCGGCCTCGGTGCGGGCGAGGCGCCGGATGGCGCCGCCCTGGTGGATGCCGGTGACGAACAGGGTGAGCAGGGCGAGCAGCCCGACCACCCCCATCTCGGCGAGGCCCAGCATGTACTGGTTGTCGGTGAAGAAGTACAGGTCGGGGGTGAAGGTGCCGAAGCCCCGCCCGATCAGCGGGTGTTCCTTCAGATACGGCACGATCGCGCTGTACTTCACCGTCCGGGCCTGGGTGCTGCTGTCGGAGTTGGACAGGAAGGAAGCGAACAGGCCCGTGATGGTGCCGATCAGACCCGGGATGAGCACCTTGAAGACGGCCACGGACGCCGTCATCACCCCGATCGCGGCCCAGCGCCTGGCCGGCTTCCAGCGCACCACCATCACCACGGCCACCAGCAGCAGGCCGATGATCGAGGTCCGCGACACCGACAGGGGCAGCGCACCGGCCAGCAGCACCACCGGCGCCCACCGGCGCCAGGGCCGCAGCCGACGGCGTACCGGATCGAAGGCCTGCTGGATCGCGAAGGGCAGCAGGATCGCCAGCACGCCGGCGAACTCCAGGGGCTGGGCAGTGGTGGAGCGGGGCCGGGTGAAGGCACCGCGGTCCATGACGGACACCTGGGCCACGCTGGTCTGCAGGCCGGGGATGTGCAGGGAGTCGGCGATGTTGGTGGCGGCGAAGAAGTCGTAGAAGCCGATCGCGGCGACGACGGACGCGAACACCACCACCCTGCGCAGCAGCACGTCGAGCCGGCCGCGCTCCTGCACGGCCGCCGACGTCAGAACGACCAGCGACACCCACACCAGGTAGCCGATCAGCCCCCGGTCGGCACCGAGGACCTCCTGGTGCGAGCTCTCCCGCATCGCGTCCGCGATGTACGCCAGGAGGACGGCCACCCCGAGCGCGCCCACCGCGACCCGGACGAGCCGGGTGCCCGGCGCGGGCAGGATGCGGCCGCCGAGCCAGGTCGCGAGGTACCACAACAGGCCGAGCAGGGCGAAGACGTTGGCCGGGGTGCCGACGCCGCCGAGCGCGGGCAGGGCGAGGTTCGACGGGATGAAGAAGGCCAGCGCCAGATAGACGGTGAGGATCGCCGTGGCGTCGACGCGCCGGGCGAGCACGCCCACCGGGGCCCGGCTCACCTTCGGCCGGGGCTCCGTGCGCCGCCGGCGGCGGACCACCGCGACACCCTCCATCAGGATCGACAGCAGGAACGCGCTGACGACCCCCACGATGACGACGGCCGCGACGTCCTGGTAGCGGCTCTTCGACTTCGCCACGGGCGTCTGCGGCAGGACGACGGGCGCCGTCTGCACCAGGTAGGCGGGCGGGACCTTGGCGGCCTCCTGCAGGGCGTCGAGCTGCTCACCGGCGAACGCGGTGAGGGTGTTGGTCTCCTCGAGCACCTTCGCCCGGTCGGTGCCGGTGACGCTGAGCGAGAGCAGCGGGCTCTCGCTCTGCGGTGCGAATCCCGCGGTGTACGGGTCGGTGACGCCCCGGCCGCGCAGTTCCTCCGCCGCCTCGCCGGAGGCCAGGGTGCGGATCAGCACGTCGGCCGTGACGATCAGAGAACCGCCCGCGTTCGACAGGGGGTTGCCGAACGTCGGGGCCAGCCGGGCGACGGCCGAGGAGTCCAGCAGGGCTACGGAACTCTGCGACTGGTAGGAGACGGGCACCGTCACGTACAGATAGCCGCCGCAGACCAGGCTGAGCAGGGTGAAGGGCACCATGAAGTACCAGCGTCTGCGCAGGATGGCCCATATCTCACCAAGGCTCACGAACCGTCCCCCCGATCGGTGGCGTCACGCCGCGCGTCCTGCCAGTATCGAGGGCGACGGAAGGATCTCCTATGTCGCCCGGGAACGTCGCCGACGCGCTGCTGCGGCGCTGGTACGTCGTGGTGGCCGCGCTGCTGCTGACGGCCGCCGGGGCCTGGCAGGTGGTACGTCCGGCACCCCAGTACGTCGGCTCCGCGGTGGTCGTGCTCAAGCCGCCGGTGACCCGGAACCAGCCCAACCAGCTGACCAATCTGCAGCCGCCGCTCGCCCTGGTCTCCTACTCGGTGATCCAGCAGCTCCAGTCCCCCGCGGGCGACCGGGAGCTGCGCGCGGCGGGCGTCGAGGGGACCTACCACCTGGTGCCCCGCAACAGCGGCACCAGCGCGACGCCCCGCTATCTGATCCCGTCCGTGCAGGTGCAGGCGCAGGCGTCGGACTCGGACGCGGCCGTGACCGCGGTACGCCGGGTCGTCGACGTCTACACCCGGCACGTCGGGGCGTTGCAGACGTCCCAGACGGTTCCCGACGGGGCGCGGATCACCGCCTCGGTCCTGGTCTCCCCGAGCGCCGCCGCAGTCCGGGGCACACCGAGCCGGGGCCTGGCCGGCGCCGCGCTGCTGGGCATGGCCGGCGGTGTGGTGGGCGCGTTGTGGCTCGACCGGTATCTGACGGGCCGTCGCAAGGTCACTCCCGGACGGCACGGCGGTCCGCTTCCCGTGGTCCCCTGAGCACGGTCGCATCAGATGCCGCGGCGCTTCCAGGACTGCCACCACAGCCACTCCTGGCCGCGGTCGGCCACGGCCGACCACACCAGTGGCTGCAGATACGGCATCGCCGCCGGTCCGATCCGCCGCCGCAGCCGTAGCGCGCGGTACTCGGGCAGGGCCCGGTAGCCCGGCAGGCACTCCTCGGCGAACGCGACGCACGCGTCGACCGGGACGACATCGGTACGGCCCCGGTCGTAGGCGCGGTAGGCGCGGCGCAGGGCGTAGCGGGCGAGCCGGGTGTGGACCTGTTCGGCGAGGCGGTCGCGCTGGGGCAGCCGGTCGGCGCACTTGGTGAGCACCGAGTCGAAGGCGACGAGGCGCTGGCGCAGGTCGTCGAGCTGGCCGCCGTAGTCGGTGGTGGACATGTTGTCGCCGTGGACGCGGTAGAAGGCCTGGTCGGCGCCGCGTACGTAGCCGACGTCGGCGTGGGCGGCGAGCCGCATCCACATCTCGATGTCACCGGCGTGCGGGAGGGCCGGGTCGTAGCCGCCGACGGCGCGCTGGAGGCTGGTGCGGACGACGACCTCGGGTGAGGTGATGCAGCCCGTGCCCTCCCGGAAGCGGCGCTCCAGCCACCACTGGCCGGGGTGGACGACGGAGCCGGTGGTGCGGGTGCGGGCCTTCGGCAGCGGGCCGCCGTGCCGGAAGCGCAGCGGGCGGCCGTAGGCGAACCCGGCCTCGGGATGGGCGTCGAGGAGGGCGGCGGCGCGGACCAGGGCGCCGGGGACGAGCCGGTCGTCGGCGGACAGCAGCGCCACGTAGTCGCCGTCGGCCCACTCCAGCAGGCCCTCGTTGTAGGTGGCGATGTGGCCCTTGTTGGTCTCGTGGACGCGGACCTCGATCCGCGGGTCGGAGGCGGCCAGCTTCCGCGCGACGTCGGCCGAGTCGTCGGGCGAGGCGTCGTCGATGACGAGGACCCGGACGTCCACGCCGTCCTGCTCGTCCAGGACGCTGCTGACGCAGTCGGCGAGGAAGTGGCCGTACTTGTAGCAGGGGATGACAACACTGACGGTGCTCATCGGTGCGACAGCCAATCCCCGGTGGTGGTCCGCGCGGAAGCGGACCACCACCGGTGCGCTCGGTCGGTCAGTTCTTCTTCTTGTGGACGGTCTTGCTGGTCAGGGTCCAGCTGTGGGACCGCACCGGGTGGCGGTGCTTGTCCCGGGCGCTGACCGTGACGGTGAACCGCGTGCCGTCCGGCAGCGGGGCCGACAGGTGGACGGACACCTTGTGGGTGGCCCGGTCGTAGGAGGTGACGGCCGTGACGTGGAGCTTCCTGGCGGCGGCTGCCGTGGGGCCGGGCAGGACGGTCACGGTCGCGGTGACGGAGGACAGGGCGGTGGCGGCGGGCAGGGCCGCGACGAGGGGGGTGGCCGCGTCGGCGGTGTGCGTCACCGAGGACGTGGTCACCTCCGAGGCGGTGGCCGGTGCGAGCATCCCGCTCGGGTTGTCGGCGGTGAGGACCGGGCCCACCCAGTAGTTCGCGGATCCGTAGGAGCTGTTCGGGAAGGCGGGGCCCGTGCCGTACCGGTAGAGCCCGTTGTGGTGCGCGGCGGTGTCGGCGGTGGCGGTCAGCGGATACGACTGGTGGGCCGCCGCGAAGTAGCCGCCGTCGACGGCGTAGTTGCCCTGCGGGGCGTGGTAGGAGACGACGTACGCGGTGTCGGCGGTGATGGCCACCGGGGTGGCGAAGGTCAGCGTCTGCCAGCCCGAGGCCGTCTCGTTCGTGAACGTGCCGCTGCCGAGCAGGGTGCCGTCGTCGCTCCACAGGCTGCCGGTGTGGGTGCCGGTGTTGCCGGTGCCCTTGTAGAAGGTGACGCCGGTGACCCAGCCGGCGGTCGACGAGGTGAACCTGGTGCCCAGTTCGACGGAGTTGGCGTCACCGGTCACGTCGGCGGTGGCCGGGACGGTGCCGGCGTTCCAGAGCGTGCAGGGGCAGGTGACCGCCGGCGGGGTGGAACCGGTGGTGAAGTTCCAGGTCACCGGGGCCGCCAGGGCGTTGCCCCACACGTCGGTGGCCTGCACGGACGCCGTGTAGGTGGTGTGCAGCGCCAGTTCGGTCGACGGGGTGAAGGTCGCCTTGTTCGCCGCGGGGAGCGTGACGGTGCCCGGCACGGCGCTGCCGCCGGGGTCCTTCACGGTGAACGTGAGGCTGTCCGCGTCGACGGCCGCGTTGAAGGTGGCCGACACCGGTGCGGTGATCGACGTGTTGACCGCCCCGGAGGTCGGGGACGTCGCCGTGACGGTGGGCGGGGCCGTGCCGGCCGTCGAGGTGTCGAGCACCGCGTCGACCCAGTAGTTGCTGCCGGAGGACTGCGAGGTCGGGAAGGCGCTGGTGGAGCTGTACCGGTAGACGCCGTTGCCGCCGTCGGTGCCGGACTTCAGTGCCGTGAGCGGGGCGAGGCCGGCGTCGCTGTCGGTGAAGTAGCCGCCGTCGTAGGAGTAGCCGCCGTTGGGGGCGAAGTAGGAGGCGACGTAGGTGGTGTTCGCCTTGACCGCCACCGGGGTGGGGAAGTTCAGCTGCTGCCAGCCGGAGGCCGTCTCGTTCGTGAAGGTGCCGGTGGCCAGGCGGGTGCCGGAGGCGGTCCACAGGCTGCCGGTGTGGGTGCCCGTGTTGGCGGGCGACTTGTAGAAGCGGACACCGGTGATCGAACCGGCCGCCGTGGTGCGGAACTTGACGCCCAGCTCCAACGAGCTGCCGTCGCCCGCGTTGACGGTGCCGGGCACGGCCGAGGCCGGCCAGACGGTGCAGGGGCAGGTCTGCGGGCCGACGGTCACCGGGAGGGTCGTGGCGGCGCCGATGTTGACGCTGTCGTCGACGGCGCGCACCTTGAGGGAGGCCGGCCCCGGTGTGGTCGGGGTCCAGGTGTACTTCCAGGAGGTGAGACCGGTGGCGGCGTTCCATGTGGCGCCGCCGTCCGTGGACACCTCCACGCGGGCGACCACTCCCCCGCCGGTGTCGGTGGCGGTGCCGGTGAGGGTGACGGGCTTCAGCGCCGGGAGGGTGGCACCCGAGGCGGGGCTCGTCACGGTGACCGCGGGTCCGGTGCCGTCGGTGGAGGCGGTGGCGGCGGCGAGGTTGCTCTGCGGGGTCTTCGGCTGGACGCCCATGTCGGCGAGGATGTTCACGGTCGCCTGCTGCATCCGGGCGTCCTCGGTGACCACCGTGTCGGCGGGGTCGTAGGTGGGGACATTGGTCAGTCCCCATGACCACTGCACGGTGCCGGAGCCGAACACCAGCGCCCCGGAGTCCTGGTCGCGGAACGCGACGAGGCTGTGCGTCGCGGTGCCGTTGCCGTAGACGTTGCCCCAGTCCAGGCGGTACTTGCCGTCGGTGATGTCCACCGTCGTGGAGGACAGGTCGATCGCCCCGGCCGGCCGGGTGCCGTTGGCGATGTCGCTGTCCCACTCGTAGCCGAGGGTGCCGGCCGGGAAGGTGGCGGTCTGGCCCGGTGTGAGGTTGGCGATCGAGGTGTTGCGCCACAGCCGGTTCCTGCCGTACGAGCCGGGGACCGTGATGGCGTCGTTGCGGTATCCGTTCACCGTGAACATGGAGCCGGTGAGGATGTTCGGCGGCTGGTAGGCCTGCCCGTACTGGGCGCCGGCCGGGTCCATCCAGGTGCCGGTCCAGCTGCCGCTGGGGTCGGCGATGCCGTTGTTCTGCGCCATCTTGGTCATCTTGTAACAGACCAGGGTGCGGTTCGCCGTGGTCGCGCCGTCGATGCTCGGGGCGAGGCGGGTCTTCCAGAAGACCTCGTTGCCGCTGAAGAAGGCCTCGCGCAGCCCGGCCTTGCGGGCCGCCAGCACGTTGGAGTACTGGCTCTGCGTCCAGTACTCGTCGTGGCCGGAGGACAGGTACACCTTGTGGTTCTTCAGCAGAGTGGCGCCGTTGGTGGAGACGTCCACACCGGACAGATAGCTCACGTCGTAGCCGTTGCGCTCCAGCCACGACAGCATCATGAACTCGGAGCCGTAGATGCCGTTGTCGCCGCCGATGTCCAGCGGCCGGTTGTAACTGACCTCGTAGGCGCGGCCGTCGGGCGCGGGGCCGGCGCCGCCGTACAGGTCCTGGCCGCCGTAGTCGTTGTAGGCCTGCCAGGTCTGGTCGCTGGTCTGCACGACGACGTCGGAGGTGCTGGAGTCCTTGCGGACGACGAACGGGTACGGCATCAGGCCGTCGCCGTCGGTCTGCGTGATGTTCGCGATGTACAGGCCGGACACGGCGTCGCCGGGCACGGTCCAGCTCGCGGTCACCGGCCAGTTGCCGCAGTCGACCAGGCCGGTGGCGCTCTCGGTGGTGCAGCTCCTGGGACCGGTCGTGTAGTTCGCCGGGTACGTCACCGCGGCCTGCGCCGCCGTCGACACCTCCCGGGCGCCGTCACCGCCGTACCAGCCCAGCCGGTAGATCTCGATGCGGTACGGGGTCTTCGACTGGACCTTGAACTGGACCGTGTCGCCCGCCTGGACGCTCTCCTTGGTGGTGAACCCCTTGATGTCACCGTAGGCGTTGGCCGAGAACCAGTCGGACTTCGGGCTGCCCGGTTTGGAGTTCTCGCAGACGACCGGGTTCGATCCCGCACCGCACGGATCGGTGACCGCCTGGGCGGGGACGGCCTGCGGTAGCACTGTCCAGATCAACGCTGCGACGACGGCGAGGCGCCCGCCCCGCAGCCGTCTGCTCCAACTGTTCATGAGTACCTCTCAGCGGTGCTGTGCAGGACCGACCCGTGCGGTCGGGGTGGAGCGGGGATGGTTCAGCAGGCGAGCGCCGCGGTGAGCACGTCCACGACCCGCTGCTGCTGGTCGGGGGTGATCTGCGGGTAGAGCGGAAGCGACAGGATCCGCTCGGCCGCCTTCTCGGCGTTCGGGAAGTCGCCCGGGGAGTGGCCGAGATGGCGGTACGCCGGGGTGAGGTGGACGGGTTGCGGATAGTGCACGCCCGCGCCGATGCCCTCGGCGCCCAGCTTGCCGACCACGTCGTCGCGGTCCGCGCCGGTGATCTGGACGACGTACAGGTGCCAGACGTGGACATTGCCGGGCGCCGTCACCGGCAGGACGACCCGGCCGCCGGCCGCCAGGCCGGTGAGCAGCGCGTCGTAGCGGGCGGCGGCCGCGCGGCGGGCCGCGTTGCCGTCCGTGAGGCGGGCCAGCTTCGCGCGCAGGACGACGGCCTGCAGTCCGTCCAGGCGGCTGTTGAAGCCGGGCACGTCGTGGCGGTACTTGGCGACGCCGCCGTGGTTGGCGATCGCACGGACCAGGTCGGCGCGTTCCTCGTCGTCGGTGAGGACCGCGCCCGCGTCGCCGTAGGCGCCCAGGTTCTTGCCCGGGTAGAAGCTGGTGGCGGCGATGGAGCCGCTGCCCGGTGTGCGGCCGCCACAGCTGGCGCCCTGGCACTGCGCGGCGTCCTCGACGACGCGGACATGGCCGGGGAGCCGGCCGGTCAGCGCGGTGACGTCGGACATCTGACCGTACAGGTGCACCGGCACCACCGCGCGGGTGGCCGGGCCGACCGCGTCCAGCGCGGCCTGCGGATCCAGCAGATGGCTGTCGGGCAGGCAGTCCGCGAGGACCGGGCGGGCGCCGATGCGGGCCACCGCGCCGACGGTGGCGATGAACGTGTTGGCGGGCACCACGACCTCGTCGCCGGGCCCCACCCCGCCGGCCCGCAGGGCGAGTTCGACGGCGTCGGTGCCGTTGGCGACGCCCACGCAGTGCGCGACGCGGCCGAAGTCGGCGTACTCGCGCTCGAAGAGGCGGACCTCCTCCCCGCCGATGAACGCCGTGTTCGCCAGGACGCGTTCGAAGCCGGCCCGTACCTCGTCGGCGACCTCCGCGTGGGCCGCCTTCAGGTCCACCAGTGGAATCCGGTTCATGCGTGTGGTCCCCCCATTGCTCTCAGCGCGAGTTCGTCCAGCGCCGGGGCGGCCGCCTCGCGCAGCCGCCGGGCCGGGCTCCCCACCCAGACCTCTCCCGGCGGTACGTCGCCGAGCACGGTGCTCCCCATCCCGATCTGCGACCAGGCGCCGACCGTGGTGCCCTCCCGGACCAGGGCCCCGGAGCCCACATAGCTGCCCGTGGCCAGCCGCACTCCCCCGCCCAGGCACACACCGGACGCGACGGTGGCGAAGTCCTCGACGACGTCGTCGTGGGTGAGGACGGTGTGCGGCATCACCGCGACGTGCGCGCCCACCCGTACGGCGGCCGTCAGCGCGCAGTGCGCGAGCAGCACCGAGCCGGGGCCGACGCGCGAGGTCGCCGAGACGGCCGCGGTCGGGTGGACCACGGTGGCGTAGCGGTCCTCGGGCAGGTCGAGCCGGCGCACCAGGCGGGCGCGGGCGCCGTAGTCGCGCGGGTTGCCCACGCAGATCACCACGTCGGCGTCGGGCAGGTCGTGGACCAGGTCCGTGCCGCCGAGGACGGGCAGGCCGTCGACGTCGGTGCCGTGCAGGGCCCGGTTGTCGTCGAGGTGCCCGAGCAGCGTGACCTCGCCCGCGTCCCGTACGGCCTGCGCGGTCTCCCGGGCGAAGCCGCCGGCGCCGATGATCAGCAGCGTGTTCATCGTGCGGCCTGGGCGCGCAGAGCGGCCACCACGCGGTCCTGCTGGACCTCGGTCATCGTGTGGAACAGCGGCAGGATCAGCGAGTCGCGGCTGATCCGTTCGGTGACCGGCAGCGGCGCGCCGTGGTGGCCGGCGTAGGCGGGTTCGAGGTGTGCGGCCATGATGCCGCGGCGGGCGGAGACGCCGGCCGCGGCGAGCGCGGCGAGCAGGTCGTCCCGGCCGACGGGGAAGTCCGGCTCGAGCAGCACCCAGTAGGACTGGAAGTTGCTCTCGCCGTGCTCGGGGTCGCGGACCGGGGTGAGGCCCGGGATGTCCCGCAGCAACGCCTCGTAGCGGGCCGCCAGTTCCCGGCGGCGGTTGATCATCGCGTCGAGTTTGCCGAGCTGGACCAGGCCGACCGCGGCCTGGATGTCCGTCATCCGGTAGTTGTAGCCGACCTCGAGATAGCTCTCCAGGACGGGCTTGTCGCTGGCGTGACGCTCGGCCGCCGAGGCGTTCATGCCGTGTTCGCGCAGCCGGCGCAGACGGGCCGCCCATCCGGCGTCGTCGGTGGTGATCATGCCGCCCTCGCCGGTGGTGACGATCTTGCGGGGGTGGAAGGACCAGGCCGCGACCAGGGCGCCCTGTCCGACGGGCTTGCCGCCGGCCGTGGAGCCGATGGCGCAGGCCGCGTCCTCGACCAGCGGGATCTGCCAGTCGGCGCAGGCGGCGCGCAGGGCGTGCACGTCGGCCGGGACGCCGCCCTGGTGGACGGCGAGGACGGCCCGGGTGCGCGGGGTGCGGACCGCGTCCACGGTGTCCGTGGTCAGGTTGCCGGTGGCCGGGTCCACGTCCGCGAACACCGGCTCGGCGCCGACGTGGCGCACCGCGTTGGCGGTGGCGATGAAGGACAGCGAGGGCACCACGACCTGGTCGCCGGGCCCGAGTCCGAGGGCGACGAGGGACAGGTGCAGGGCGGTGGTGCAGGAGCTGACCGCGACGGCGTGCTCGGCGCCGACGCGCTCGGCGAAGGCCCGCTCGAAGGCGGCGACCCGGGGGCCCTGGGCGACCCAGCCGGACAGTACGGCCTCGGAGGCGGCCCGGGCCTCCTCCTCGCCCAGCCAGGGGATCATCACGGGGATGCGGTCGGTGCTCACTTGGCCGCCTCCCGCTCCGCACGCCACCACGCGACCAGGTCCTTGAGCCCGGTGCGCAGGTCGATGTGGGCGGTGAAGCCGAGCCGCTCGGCGGCCCGGCTGGTGTCGGCGAGGCGCCGGACCACGTTGTTCACGGTGCGGGCGGGGCCGTACTCGGGCTCCAGGCCGGTGGCGCCCATCGCCTCCAGCAGGCCCTCGGCCAGCTCCTTCAGCGAGGTCTCCGTGCCGCCGGCGACGTTGAACACCTCGTCGGTGACCGGGGACTCGGCGGCCAGCACATTGGCGCGGGCGATGTCGCGGACGTCGACGAAGTCCATGGTCTGGGTGCCGTCACCGAGGATCAGCGGCGGCTCGCCCGCCTCGATGCGTTCCATCCAGCGGATGAGCACCTCGGTGTACAGGCCGTGGATGTCCATCCGGGGGCCGTACACGTTGAAGTAGCGCAGGGCCACGTAATCGAGCCCGAACATGGCGTGGAAGCTGCGCAGCATGCCCTCGTTGAAGGCCTTGGCGGCGCCGTAGAACGTGTCGTTGTTGTAGGGGTGGTGGCGCTCGGTCGTCGGGAACTTCTCGGCCATGCCGTAGACGGACGCCGAGGACGAGGCGACGATCTTGGAGACGCCGGCGTCGACCGCCGCCTCCAGGACGTTGAAGGTGCCGTCGACCATCACCTCGTTGGCGAGCCGGGGTTCCTCGGCGCACTGCGTGATGCGGATCGCGGCGAGGTGGAACACCAGGTCGGCGCCCTCGGTGACCTTGCGGACCAGGGCGGCGTCACGGATGTCGCCCTCGACGACCCGCACGGTGTTGCTCCTAAGTGCCTGGGCGAGGTTGGCCATGCGCCCGCGCACGAAGTTGTCGAGCACGACGATCTCGCGGGCACCGCCCTCGGCCAGGAGGTCGACCAGGTGCGAGCCGATGGTGCCCGCCCCTCCGGTGACCAGGATCTTCTTGCCTCGTACGCTGCTCAACTGCTTGGCCCTCTCGCTGATGTGGAACGTCAGTGCGCGGCGCTGGAACGGACGTCAGTGGCCGGCGCGCAGGCCGACGACGGCGCCCTTGAACTGAAGGCTCCGGGAGGCCGCTTCGAGAATGTCCAGCACGCGCAGGCCCGCGCGGCCGTCGGTCAGCGGCGCCCGCCGGTGCCGGATCGCGTCGGCGAACTCCTCGGCCATGCCGCGCAGGGCTTCGCGCTCGGCGATCGCGGGGGCGACCATGTCCCCGGAGCGGTACGAGACGAGCATGTCGCGGCGCTCGTCCGCACCGATCTCCTGCGGCGCGGCCAGGTCCACGCCCCGGTCGTAGATCGCCACCCGTTGCAGCGGGTTGAGGTCGTCCCACACCAGGGTGCGTTTGGCGCCGCCCACCATGGTGGTGCGCACCTTCGTCGGGGAGAGCCAGTTGACGTGCACGTGGGCGATGGCCCCCGTGTTGAGCTGCAGCGTCAGATAGGCCACGCAGGCCTGGCCCGCGCCGATCGGGTCGGCCCCGTGGGCGGCGACGGCGACCGGCTCGACGTGGCCGGGGAGGATGAAGTCCAGGATGGACAGGTCGTGCGGGGCCAGGTCCCACAGCACGTCGATGTCCTTCTGGACGAGCCCGAGGTTGATGCGCACCGAGTCGACGAAGTGGATCTCGCCGAGTTCCCCGGAGTGGACCGCCTCCCGGATGCGGCCCACGGCGGGCGTGTAGCAGTAGGTGTGGTCGCACATCAGGGTCAGGCCGCGCTCCCGCGCCTCGTTCACCAGGCGCAGCCCGTCGGCGTAGGTGGCCGCGAGGGGTTTCTCCACGAGGACGTGCTTGCCGGCGCGCAGGGCGGCCAGGGCGATGTCGAGGTGGGTGCCGGCGGGCGTGGCCACGGCGACGGCGTCCACCTCCGGATCGGCGAGGACGGCCGCGTAGTCCGCGGTGGCCTGCACGGTCGAGTAACCGCCGAGGACCCGCTGGGCGCGGTCCACGTCGAGGTCGCACAGCCAGCGCAGCCGGAACCGGTCACTGGCCTGGAAGTTGCGGACGAGGTTGGGGCCCCAGTAGCCGGCCCCGACGACGGCGACCCCCAACGGCTCCTGCGTCACGGCGTTCCTCTTTCCCTGGCTCATCAGTAGGCCCCCGTTCCGCGCACCACGGCCGAGCCGGTGCGCAGCAGGATCGACAGGTCGAGGCCCATCGACCAGTTGTCCACGTATCCGAGATCGAGCCGGACCGCCTCGTCCCAGGGCAGGTCGGAGCGGCCGCTGACCTGCCACAGCCCGGTGAGACCGGGTTTGACCAGCAGCCGGCGCTTGATGTCCGGCGTGTACTCCTCCACCTCCTCGGGGAGCGGAGGGCGGGGGCCCACGAGCGACATGTGGCCCTTGACCACGTTGATCAGCTGCGGCAGTTCGTCGAGCGAGCTGCGGCGCAGGAACGAGCCGACGCGGGTGACGCGCGGGTCCTTCTTCACCTTGAACAGCAGTCCGTCGCTGTTGCTGTTGAGGTGCTCCAGCTCGGCCCGCAGGGCGTCCGCGTCCTGCCGCATGGTGCGGAACTTCAGCATGGTGAAGTGGTCGCCGTAGCGGCCCACCCGCTGCTGCCGGTACAGGGCCGGTCCGGTGCTGTCCAGCCGGACGATCAGGGCGATCAGCAGCAGGGGCAGCCCGAACAACAGCAGGAGCGCCGCCGCGAGCGTACGGTCCAGCGCCTCCTTGGGCAGCCGGGAGAGCCGGGAGAGGTTCGGCGCCTGGACGCGCAACAGCGGCACGCCGTTGGTGGGGCGCACGGCCAGGCGGGCGGCGGACACGTCGGTCAGGACGGGCGCCAGCAGGAAGTCCGCGGCGTGGACGGCGGCCGTCCACGACATGCGGCGCAGGACGGCGGCGTCGAACTCCGGGGCCGGGAGCACCACCACGGTGCCGATGCCCATGGCCCGGATGACGTCGTCCAGGTCGCCGGCGCCGCCCAGGACGGGCACCCCCAGCCGGCGGATCTGTGTGCTGTGGTCGGCGTCGCTCACGCACGCGCCGGCGACGTGCAGGGCGCGTGCGCCGCCGGTGCGCCGCAGGACGGCGGCCAGCTCCAGGACCCCGCGCGAGGGCCCGACCAGGAGCGTCGCGCTGCGGTCGCGCCCCCGCGCCCAGCGCCGGTGCAGCCGGCGGCGCAGTGCGTAACGGAGCGGCAGCGCGAAGGCGATCGCCGGCACCGCGGCCGTCGTCATGTCATGCAGGAACCCCGCATCGCGGGTGAACACCCAGTAGGTGGCCGCCAGCGCGGGCAGCAGGGCGGCGCCGCGCAGCACACGAAGGTATTCCTCGGCCCCCAGACCGAGGGCGCCGCGCTCGTAGGTGCGGTGGGCGAGCATCGCCACGATCCACAGCGGCGGCAGCACCAGCGCCACCGCCCAGCGGCCGTACGCCCCGTGAATCACCAGGGCGGCGGCCAGGGACGCGAACACGTCCGCGGCCAGCAGAGCTCTTCGGTATGTGCGTTCCCAGCGTCTTCGACGAGCATCTGGACGTCTATGTTCCACGACCAGGTGCTCATGCGTCATCTCAATGGTCATGGACCCCCCACCACCACATGCGCAACTATGCCTGAGCCAACGAAAACCGGGCATGCGGTCGCGAGACCCGCAGCCGGGAATGGATCGGCGCCGCTGTGTCTCCTCAGCCCAACGGCACTGAAAAACAAGGGAGTCTCAGCGGTTCCCCAACCGCTTCACGCCCCCCGCGTGCTGGCCGGCTGCCTGTTTCGGCCTCCGGTCCCCCAACGCCGTTCCCCTGACGTGCAGCCAGGGTCTGGTTTCCCTCCCAAACCGGTCCGGCGGACCTCAATCTAGACCACGGGACGCAGTCCCGGGAACAGTTGGACGAAACACGCAGCGCAACGGGATGCCGGGGGGCATACTGCCCGGGTGACGAGCATCGTGATCCCGGCGCACAACGAGGCGCGCGTCCTCGGCCGGCTCCTCGATGCTCTGCTGGCCGACGGCTTCGGGGACGACACCGACATCGTGGTCGTGTGCAACGGGTGCACGGACGACACCGCGCGCGTCGCGGCCGCCCGCGGTCCGCGCGTGCGGGTGGTCGAGATCCCCGTCCCCTCCAAGCACGCCGCGCTGCGGGCGGGTGACGACCACGCGCGCGGCTTCCCGCGCCTGTACGTGGACGCCGACGTGGTGCTCACGGCCGCCGACGTACGGGCGCTCACCACGCCCCTGGACGACGGCGCCGACGGCACCTTGCGGATCCTCGCCACCGCGCCACGGCGGCACATCCCGCTGGCCGCCTGCGCCTGGCCGGTGCGCGCCTACTACCGGGTGTGGCAGCGGCTGCCCGCGGTGCGCGAAGGGCTGTTCGGCCGGGGCGTCATCGCGCTGTCCAAGGCCGGGCACGACCGGATCGCCGTCCTGCCGCCGCTGATGGCGGACGACCTGGCCGCGTCGCTGGCGTTCGCCGCGCACGAGCGGCGCGTGGTCGGCGCGGCACAGGTCGTGGTCCATCCACCGCGCACCTGGCGGGATTTGATCAAACGGCGGGTCCGGGCGGCGGTGTCCACCGCGCAGGTCGAGCGGCAGGGCCCGCAGGGGTCCTCGGCGCGAACCGGACGATCGGACCTGACGGCGCTGCTGCGCGCGGAGCCATCACTCCTGCCGGGCGTCGTGGTCTTCGTCGCCGCGGCGCTGGTCGCCCGCCGGGGGGCGCGCAGGGCCATCCGCGCCGGGGACTTCGGCACCTGGCTGCGCGACGAGAGCAGCCGGCGGAACTGAGCGCACCGGGAGTCCTGCCACATGTACCTCACCGACCGTTCCGCACCGGCGCAGACGGGCGCCGACGCGGGCCGTATACGCGGCCGGCGGCCCGCAGTCGCCCCGGTCGTGCTCGTGCTCGGCACGGTCAGCCTGATCACCGACATCTCCTCGGAGATGGTCACCGCCGTCCTGCCGCTCTACCTGGTCAGCACGCTCGGCTTCAGCCCGCTGGGGTTCGGCACCCTGGACGGCATCTACAACGGCGTCAGCGCGCTGGTGCAGCTCACCGGCGGCCACCTCGCCGACCGGGTGCGCGGCCACAAGCTGATGGCCGGGCTCGGCTACGGGCTCTCGGCGCTGTGCAAGCCGCTGCTGCTGCTCGCCGGCAGCCTCGGCACGCTCGGCACCGTCCTGGCGCTGGAGAGGACCGGCAAGGGCCTGCGCACCGCCCCGCGCGACGCGATGATCTCCCTGTCCACGCCGGCCGCGAACCAGGGCCGGGCGTTCGGCGTGCACCGGGCGATGGACACCACCGGCGCCATGCTCGGCCCGCTGACGGCCTTCCTCATCCTGCGCGCTGCCGCCGACGGCTACGACGCCGTGTTCGGCGTGAGCACGTGCGTGGCGGTGCTGGGGGTGCTGGTCCTGGTGCTGTTCGTACCGGGGCGGCGGCAGCCGGGGCGGACGGAGGAGGCCGGCCCGCCGCGCCCCAAGCCGTCCGTGGGCGAGGCGCTCGCCCTGCTGCGCCTGCCGCGGCTGCGGGCGCTCGCCGGCTGTGCCGCGCTGCTCGGTCTGACCACCGTCAGCGACGCCTTCCTCTATCTGCTGCTGCAACGGCGGGCCGGGGTCGGTGACGCGTGGTTCACGCTGCTGCCGCTGGGCACCGCCGTCGTGTTCCTGCTGCTGGCCGTGCCGATGGGCGCGCTGGCCGACCGGGTCGGGCGGCGCACCGTGTTCCTCGCCGGGCATCTGGCCCTGCTCGCCGCCTACGCCCTGCTGCTGTGGGCGCCGGCCGCGCCGGTCCTGGCGCCGGTCGTCCTCGCCCTGCACGGCACGTTCTACGCGGCCACCGACGGCGTCCTCCCGGCCGCCCTCGCCGGTGTCGTGCCCGAGCACCTGCGCGCCAGCGGCCTCGCCATCGTCGGCACCAGCCAGGCCCTGGCCCGCTTCTGCTGCTCGCTGGGCTTCGGCGCCGCGTGGACGATGTGGGGCGACGGCCCCGCGCTGGCCTGTTCGGCGGCCGGCCTGGTGTGCTGCGCCGTCGTCGCGGGCCTGGTGCTGCGGCCGGCGGACGGCACACGATGACCACGACATCCACCGGCTCCGCCGGCCCCGTTGGCCCCGCCGGAACGACGAACGCGAGGACCGGAATGACACCGCTGCGCCGCCGCCTGCTGATCCTCCTCGCCGCGGTGCTGCTGCTCGCCGGCCTCGGCACCGGCGTCGTCCTGCACGCCGCCGACCGCGCCGACCGGGCCGGCCGGGCGCAGTCGGGCGGTCCCGCCGTCACCGCGGGCACGCCTGCGCTCGGCCAGAAGGGCCGCCTGCTGTTCGTGAACGCGGCCGCCGGCCCGCACCGGGGCGCTCTCGCCTCCGTGCCGTCGGCCGATCCGGGGGGCAGGCGGATCGCGGCGAGCCTGAAGTGCGTCCGCTTCTACGCGGCGGCCGGCACGGGCGTCTGCCTCCAGTCCAACCCCGGCGTGCTCAAGCAGAGCAACCGCGCCCTGATCCTCGACGCCGGGCTGCGCACCGTGCGCACCTTCCCGCTCGCGGGCACCCCGAGCCGGGCCCGCGTCTCGCCCAGTGGCCGCTTCGCCGCGTGGACCGTCTTCGTCTCCGGCGAGTCGTACTCGTCGGCCTTCTTCTCCACCCGCACCTCCGTGCTGGACACCCGTACGATGCGGCTGACGCCCAGCCTGGAGACGTTCTCCGTCGTCAAGGACGGCAAGCCGTACCACGCCTCGGACGTCAACTTCTGGGGCGTCACGTTCGCCGCCGACGACGACACCTTCTACGCCACCCTGAACTCCGCCGGCCGCACCCACCTGGTCCGCGGTTCCCTCTCCCGGCGTACGGTGACCACCCTGGCGGAGAACGTGGAGTGCCCGTCGCTCTCCCCCGACGGGACCCGGGTCGCCTACAAGAGGCGGGTCCTGTCCGGTGCCTCGCTCTGGCACGAGTACGTCCTCGACCTCAAGACCTTGCGCCGGACGCCGCTCGCCGAACGCCACAGCGTCGACGACCAGGCCACCTGGCTCGACGACCGCACCCTCGTCTACACCCTGCCCGCCGACGGCAAGATCGGCGGCAGCGACCTGTGGAGCGTGCCGGCGGACGGCACGGGAAGCCCGAGGCTGCTGATCGCGGGCGCGTCGTCCCCGGCACCGCTGTAGCCCGCGGCCCGCCTGGTGGGCCCGGCTGGAGGGGCGCGGACCAGGGAGGGCGGACTCCCCTTCGAGACGGCCCAGTTCGAGCTGGCCGAGGGCAGTGTGCTGACCCTGGACGCCGACGGCTTCGCCACGGAGCTGATCGTCAGTGAGCTGGTCACCAACGCGATCCGCTACGGCAAGGGCCCGATCCAGCCGCGGCGGATACTCCGGTCCACGCTGACGTGCGAGGTCTTCGACACGAACAGCACCTCGCCGCACCTGCGCCACGCCCGCATCTCGGACGAGGGCGGCCGCGGCCTGCTGCTGGGCCGTCGAACGGGCCGGTTCGCTGGGGCGGTTGGCCGAGTATCCCGTCGACCATCTCGACGTCCACGCGGGACCCTGGCAGCAGCGGGCACTGGCCCACCGGCTCCCCTTCCTCATCCGGGCACCAGATCCCTCCGCCACCCCGTCACCGGGGCCGGCACCGGGCTTCCCGGCCGAGCAGGACCGCATGTCACGGCACCCGCACTTGCTGCCAAAGGAGATGGGCATGAGCACGTACGACTACGTCATCGTCGGTGCCGGTTCCGCGGGCTGTGTGCTCGCGGCACGCCTCTCGGAGGATCCGGAGGTCCGGGTGGCGCTGATCGAGGCCGGCGGTCCCGACACCGCGCAGGAGATCCATGTCCCGGCCGCCTTCCCGCAGTTGTTCAAATCGGCCCTGGACTGGGACCTGGACAGCGAGCCGGAGCCGGGGATCGGCGGGCGGCGGACCTACCTGCCCCGGGGCAAGGTGTTCGGCGGCTCCAGCTCGATCAACGCGATGATCTATATCCGCGGCAACCGCGCCGACTACGACGGCTGGGCCGCGGCCGGTGCCGACGGCTGGTCGTACGACGAGGTCCTGCCGTACTTCAAGAGCTCGGAGGACAACGAGCGCGGCGCGGACGAGTACCACGGCGCGGACGGGCCGCTGACCGTCAGCGACGGCCGGTCGCTGCACCCGCTCGCCTCGGTCTTCGTGCAGGCGGCCGTGCAGGCCGGGCACAAGGCGAACGACGACTTCAACGGCGAGACGCAGTTCGGTGTCGGCCGCTACCAGCTCACCCAGCGCGGCGGTCTGCGCTGCAGCGCCGCCGTCGCGTATCTGCACCCCGCGCTGGAGCGGCCGAACCTGACCGTGTTGCCGTCGGCCCTCGCCCACCGCGTAGTGGTCGAGGGCGGCCGGGCGACCGGTGTGGAGGTGGAGCGGGGCGGCACCGTCGAGGTGGTGCGCGCCGAACGCGAGGTGATCCTGTCCGCGGGCGCCTACGAGTCGCCGAAGCTGCTGATGCTGTCCGGGATCGGGCCGGCCGCCACCCTGTCCGCCTTCGGCATCGGCGTCGTCCAGGACCTGCCCGTCGGCGAGGGGCTGCAGGACCACTACATGACGCTGCTGAACTTCCGTACCGGCGTCGAGTCGCTCCTCACGGCGGCCACGCCGGAGAACGCCGCGCTGCTGCAGAGCGAGGGCCGCGGCCACCTCACCTCCAACCTCGGCGAGGCCGGCGGCTTCTTCCGCAGCCGGGACGACCTGGCCGCCCCGGACGTGCAGTTCCACGCCTCCCCCGTACTCTTCCACCAGGAGGGGCTCGGCGCACCCACCGAGCACGGCTTCGCCTTCGGCCCGTGTGTGCTCGCCCCGACCAGCCGCGGCACGGTCACCCTGCGCTCCCCGCGGCCCGACGCCGCGCCCCGGATCGTGCACAACTACCTCACCACCAGGCAGGACCGCGACGCCATCGTCGCCGGTCTGCGCATCGCCCTGGATATCGCGGCACAGCGGGCGGTGACCGACGTCGCGACGGGGCCGTACCTCGTCCCGGACTCGGACGCGGACGCGGATCTCCTCGCCTGGGCACAGCGCAACGGGCAGACGCTGTTCCACCCGACGTCGACGTGCGCGATCGGTGAGGTCGTCGACCCCGAGCTGCGTGTCCTCGGCGTGCCGGGCCTGCGCGTCGTGGACGCCTCGGTCTTCCCGACGGTGCCGCGCGGCAACACCAACGCACCGACCATCATGGCCGCGGAGAAGGCGGCCGGCCTCATCACGGGAGTCGGACGATAGCGAGTCCCGTCCTGCCGGCCGACCGCGCCCTCGCCCCCTACCGACGAGAAGAACCAGAACCTAACGAAGCACTCTAGGGCGCCTCCCTCGCGTCCCGACGGGCCCGGGCCGCCGTGATCAGGGCCTGCATGAGCCGTACGTCGGTTCCGGCCTCCGGATGCCACTGCACGCCCATGGCGAAACCACCGGCGCCGGGCAGCTCGACGGCCTCGACCGTGCCGTCCTCGGCGTGGCAGCTCGCCGTCAGGCCGTCGGCCAGCCGGTCCAGGGCCTGGTGGTGGTAGGTCGCCACGGTGACGGCCTCGGGCAGTACCGCGGCCAGCCGGGTGCCCGGCACCGGTTTGACGACGTGCCGGGCGAACACCCCGGGCGGGCCGCAGTGGCCGCCGTGTCCCACCACGTCCGGCAGGTGCTGTATGAGGGTGCCGCCGAGGGCCACGTTGAGCAGTTGCATGCCCCGGCAGACGCCGAGCAGCGGGGTGCCCCGCTCCAGCGCGGCGTCGATCAGGGCGAGTTCCCAGGCATCCCGCCGCTCGTGGGCGGGGCCGGTGCGCGGGTGGCGTGCGGCGCCGTAGCGGCGCGGGTCGACGTCGGGGCCGCCGGTGACGACCAGGCCGTCCAGGCGGGCGACGGTCTCCTCGGCGGCGCCCGGGTCGTCCGGCGGCAGCAGGAGAGCGAGCCCGCCGCAGCGCTGCACCAGCTCGTGGTAGCCGGCCGGGAGCACTGCGGCGGGCAGGTCCCACACGCCCCAGCGCACGGAGGACTCCAGGTAGGTGCTGATGCCGATGCAAGGCGTGGGCACGGGGGTCTTTCCTTCCGGGCGTGGGGCGGGGTCAGTCGCGTTCGAGTTCGGCCTCGGCGGCCGCCAGCGCGGCGAACTCCTCCTCGGGGGCGGAGGCCACGAGACGGTGCCGACTGTAGAGCGCGAAGTAGGCGAGGGCGACCGCGTACACGGCCAGCGCGATCAGCGCGGCGGTCTTGTCCACCAGGAACGTCGCGGCGAGCGCGGCGCACGCCAGGACCAGGGCCACCGAGGAGGTCACGACGCCGCCCGGGGTGCGGTACGGCCGTGGCAGCCGCGGCTCACGGCGGCGCAGCACGATGTGGGACAGCGCCATCAGGGCGTAGGAGATGGTCGCGCCGAACACGGCGACGTTGAGCATGCGGGCGCCGTCGCGGGTCGCGGCGGCGAGCGCGAAGCCGAGCGCGCCGGGCACCAGCAGGCCGAGGTGAGGCGCCTTGCGGCGGCTGGTCAGGGACAGGAAGCGGGGCAGGTAGCCGGCCCGGGAGAGAGCGAACAGCTGCCGGGAGCCGGCGTAGATGAGGGAGAAGAAGGAGGCGACGAGCCCGGCGAGGCCGGCGTAGTTCACGAACCGGCTCAGCGCGGTGGGCCCGCCGTCCCCTTCCAGCGCCGCGACCAGCGGATTGCCGGCGTCCTTGATCGCGGCCGAGCCGTGTGCCCCGGTCGCGGTGAGGAAGGTGACCAGGGCCAGGGCGAGCAGGATGCCGATGGACAGGGCCATCGCCCTCGGCAGGGAGCGCGCCGGGTCCTTGGTCTCCTCGGCGGCCAGCGGCACCCCTTCGACGCCGAGGAAGAACCACATGCCGAAGGGGAACGCGGCCCAGATGCCGAGGAGTCCGTACGGCAGCCAGGAGTTCGCGGCGAAGGCGGTGTGGTCGACGGGGATGTCGTCGAGCCGGCCGGCGTCGAAGTGCGTGAGGGCGCCGACGGCGAAGACGATCAGTGCGGCGACCGCGATGCCGGTGACGACGAAGCTGAAGCGCAGCGCCTCTCCGACCCCCCACAGGTGGATGCCGATGAACAGGGCGAAGCAGGCGAGGTACACGGGCCAGTCGGAGGTCAGCCCGAACAGGTGCAGGGACTCGACGTAGTCACCGATGAAGATGGCGATGGCGGCCGGGGCGAGCACGTACTCGATGAGGATCGCGGTGCCCGTGAGGAACCCGCCCCACGGGCCGAGCGCCCGGCGGGCGAAGCCGTAACCGCCGCCGGCGGTGGGCAGCACCGCGGCCATCTCGGCCTGCGAGAAGACCAGGCAGGTGTACATCACGCCCATCAGCAGGGCGGCCGCGGCCAGGCCGCCGAACCCGGCCTCGGCCAGGCCGAAGTTCCAGCCGGCGTAGTCGCCGGAGACGACGTAGGCCACGCCGAGGCCGGTCAGCAGCAGCCAGCCGGCGCTGCCCCGGCGCAGGGTGCGCCGTTGGAGGTAGGCGTCGTCCGGCGACGGGGGCGCCGCGGGGGAAGACGAGGTCACATGTGCGTCGGTGCCGTCGGTCATGGGCCGCTCCCTACCTCGAGGAAAGGTACGGATGCACACCTTTGCGTTCCCGGAGCGCCGAGCGCAAGACCTCCGGGCTCTTCCCTTCCAAAGGTCTGCATGCGTACCTTAGGGCCTCCGTCCGCACCGACAGGAGGCCGTTCCCGTGGCTGACCGTACGCCCCCGCTCAGCGTCGACGACCTGGTGACACTCGTCGACGGCGGGGAGATCCACACCGTCGTCCTCGCCTTCACCGACATGCAGGGAAGGCTCCAGGGCAAGCGGTTCGCCGCGCGCTTCTTCCTCGACGAGGTCCTGCGCCATGGCACCGAGGGCTGCAACTACCTGCTCGCGGTGGACGCCGACATGAACACCGTCGGCGGCTACGCCATGTCCTCCTGGGAGAGCGGCTACGGCGACTTCGCGATGCACGCCGACCCCGCCACCCTGCGCCGCACCCCCTGGGACGCGGGCACCGCGCTGCTGCTCGCCGATCTGGCCTGGCACGACGGCTCCCCGGTGGTCGCCTCCCCGCGCCAGATCCTGCGCCGCCAGCTGGACCGGCTCGCGGAGCACGGCTGGACCGCGTACGCGGGCACCGAGCTGGAGTTCATGGTCTTCAAGGACACCTATGAGGCGGCCTGGTCCCGCGGCTACCGCGAGATGACCCCGGCCAACCAGTACAACGTCGACTACTCGCTGCTGGGCACCGCCCGGGTCGAACCGCTGCTGGCGCGCATCCGGAACGAGATGGGTGCGGCGGGCATGACCGTGGAGTCCGCCAAGGGCGAGTGCAACCTCGGGCAGCACGAGATCGCCTTCCGCTACGACGAGGCGCTGACCAGCTGCGACCAGCACAGCATCTACAAGACCGGCGCCAAGACCATCGCCGCGCAGGAGGGCGTGTCCCTCACCTTCATGGCCAAGTGGGACGAACGTGAGGGCAACTCCTGCCACATTCACCTCTCGCTGCGCGACGAGGCCGGCCGTCCCGTCCTCGCGGGCGACGGGCCGTACGGGATGTCCCCGCTGATGGAGCACTTCCTGGCCGGGCAACTGGCGGCGATGCGGGACTTCACGCTGCTGTACGCGCCGAACATCAACTCCTACAAGCGGTTCCGCCCGGGCTCGTTCGCGCCGACCGCCGTCGCCTGGGGTCCCGACAACCGCACCTGCGCGCTGCGGGTCATCGGCCACGGCCCCGGGCACCGCCTGGAGAACCGGCTGCCCGGCGGCGACGTCAACCCGTATCTGGCGGTCGCCGGCATGGTCGCGGCCGGGCTGTACGGCATCGAGCACGAGCTGGAGCTGCCCGAGGGGTGCACCGGCAACGCGTACACGGGCGACGCCAGGCAGGTGCCCGGCACTCTGCGGGAGGCCGCCGAGCTGTGGCAGTCCTCCCCGATCGCGCGGGCCGCCTTCGGCGAGGAGGTCGTCGAGCACTACCTGAACATGGCCCGCGTCGAGCTGGACGCCTTCGACTCCGCCGTCACCGACTGGGAGCGTTTCCGTTCCTTCGAGCGCCTGTGAGGAACCCCTTGTCCGACCACTCCTACCGCTGCGAGCCTTCCGAGCCCTTTGCGCACGAGGTCCTCAATCCGGCGACCGAGGAGGTCGTCGCCACCGTCCCGGCCACGAGCGCCGCGGAGGTGGCCGAGGCCGTCGCCCGCGCCGCCCGCGCCCAGACCGCCTGGGCCGCGCTCGCGCCCGGCGACCGGGCCCGGCTGCTGCGCCGCTTCGCCGCCGTCATCGACGACCACCTGGAGCAGCTGGCGAGGCTGGAGGTCCTGGAGGCCGGCCATCCGATCGGCAACGCCCGCTGGGAGGCCGGCAACGCCCGCGACCTGTTCGACTACGCGGCCGGCGGCGTCGAGCGCCTGGCGGGCAGTCAGATCCCGGTGGCGGGCGGCCTGAACGTCACCTTCCACGAGCCGCTCGGTGTGGTGGCGGTGATCGCGCCGTGGAACTTCCCGATGCCCATCGCCTGCTGGGGCGCTGCCCCGGCGCTGGCCGCGGGCAACGCGGTGCTGCTCAAACCCGCCGAGACGACCCCGCTGACGGCGATCAGGCTGGCCCGGCTCGCGCTGGAGGCCGGTCTGCCCGAGGGGTTGTTCCAGGTGCTGCCGGGCGCCGGCCCGGTCACCGGCGCCGCGCTCGTGGAGCACCCCGGTGTCGCCAAGGTGGTGTTCACCGGGTCCACGGCCGTCGGCAAGCAGGTGCTGGCGAAGGGCTCGGCGCAGCTCAAGCGGGTGACCCTCGAACTCGGCGGCAAGAGCCCGAACATCGTCTTCGCCGACGCCGACCTGGAGCGGGCCGCCGCCGCGGCGCCCGGCTCCTTCCTCGACAACAGCGGCCAGGACTGCTGCGCCCGCAGCCGCATCCTCGTCCAGCGCGAGGTGTACGACCGCTTCCTTCAGCTGCTCGAACCGGCCGTCACGGCGTGGCGGGTGGGCGATCCGGCGGACCCCGAGACGCAGATGGGCCCGCTGATCTCGGCCGCCCAGCGCGAGCGCGTGCGCTCCTACGTCCCCGACGGCGCTCCCGTCGTCATCCGCGGCGAGGCTCCCGAGGGCAAGGGCTTCTGGTACCCGGCGACGGTCCTGGAGGGACGCCCCGGTGACCCGGCGGCCACCGAGGAGATCTTCGGGCCCGTCGCCGTCGTCCTGCCCTTCGAGGACGAGGCGGACGCCGTACGCCTGGCCAACGCGACCGACTACGGCCTGTCCGGCTCCCTGTGGACCCGGGACGTGGGACGCGCGATCCGCGTCTCGCGGGCGGTCGCCGCCGGGAACCTGTCCGTCAACTCCCATTCCAGCGTCCGCTACTGGACCCCGTTCGGCGGGTTCAAGCAGTCCGGCATCGGCCGGGAGCTGGGGCCGGACGCCCTCACCGCCTTCACCGAGACCAAGAACGTCTTCATCAGCACCGAGGAGAACCGACCGTGACCGAGTCCGCCATCTGCCGCCGCCTGGCCGGCCGTACCGCCGTCGTCACCGGAGCCGGCAGCGGCATCGGCCTGGCCACCGTGCGCCGTCTCGCCTCCGAGGGCGCGAACGTCGTGTGCGCCGACATCGACGCGGCCGCCGGAAAGGCCGCCGCCGAAGAGGTCGGCGGGCTGTTCGTGCAGGTCGACGTCACCGACCCGGAGCAGGTCGAGGCCCTGTTCAAGACGGCCTACGACACCTACGGGAGCATCGACGTCGCCTTCAACAACGCGGGCATCTCGCCGCCCGACGACGACTCCATCCTGGAGACCGGCCTGGAGGCCTGGAAGCGCGTCCAGGAGGTCAACCTCACCTCCGTCTACCTGTGCTGCAAGGCGGCGCTCCCCTACATGCGCCGCCAGGGCAGGGGGTCGATCATCAACACCGCGTCGTTCGTCGCCGTCATGGGCGCGGCGACCTCGCAGATCAGCTACACCGCCTCCAAGGGCGGCGTGCTCGCCATGTCCCGCGAACTCGGCGTCCAGTTCGCCCGGGAGGGCATCCGCGTCAACGCGCTGTGCCCCGGCCCGGTCAACACCCCCTTGCTGAAGGAGCTGTTCGCGAAGGACCCGGAGCGTGCCGCGCGCCGCCTGGTGCACGTGCCGGTGGGGCGGTTCGCCGAGCCGGAGGAGATGGCGGCCGCCGTCGCCTTCCTCGCCAGCGACGACTCCTCCTTCGTCAACGCCGCCGAGTTCCTCGTCGACGGCGGCATCGCGGGCGCGTACGTCACCCCGCTGTAGGCCCCGCCCGCCGCCCCGGACGGCCGCCGGCGCGCCCGCACGGCCGGCGGCCGTCCACACGTTCCACAGCTCCAGCGTTCCGCAGCCCGAGGAGGCGTATCCCATGTCCGGCAAGAGCCGTCCACGGCTGGTGACCGCCCTGGCCTTGTTCCTGCTCGCCGGATCCCTGGCCGCCGGCCGCCCGGCCGTGGCGGAGCCGGCGCCGCGCGCGTGCCCCGTCCTCGCGCCCTCGCCCGGCTGGTACGGCGACAACCGCGCGCGGCTCCAGCAGCTGATCGACCGTCACGGCGGCTGCGGGGAACGGTCCCACCGGATGAAGGGCCGACCGGTCGCGGTGTTCGACTGGGACAACACGGTCGTCAAGAACGACGTCGGTGACGCGACGATGTTCTGGCTGCTGCGCCACGAAAGGATCCGCCGGCCCGCCCACCGGGACTGGCGCACGACCAGCCGCCACCTCACCGACGCCGCCGTCCGGGCGCTCGCGGCCGCCTGCGGCAGCTCCGCGCCGGCCGGTGCGCCGCTGCCCACCGCCACGGACACCGGCTGCGCCGACGAGATCCGCGCGGTGTACTCCGACGGCGCCACGACCGGCGGTGAGCACGCCTTCGCCGGCTTCGACCACCGCCGCACGCAGCCGCAGTACGCATGGCTCGCGCAGCTGCTGCAGGGCTGGACGCCGCGCGAGGTCAGGGAGTTCGCCGCGGCGGCCCGGGCGGAGAACCTCGCTGCGCCGGTCGGAACCGAGCAGCGGGTCGGCAGCGGACGGGAGACCGGCTGGGTGCGCTACTACGCCGAGCAGCGCGACCTGATCCGCACGCTCCAGCGGTCCGGCTTCGACGTATGGATCACCTCCGCCTCGCCCGAACCGGTCGTCGAGGTGTGGGCGCGTGGCGCCGGCGTCGACGCCGCGCACACCATCGGCATCCGCAGCGTCACCGCGGCCGGCCGGCTCACCGCGCATCTGAGGGGCTGCGGCACGGTCCGCGACGGCGAGGACGCGCTGATCCCGTACATCGACGGCAAGCGGTGCTGGATCAACACGGTGGTGTACGGCGTCCACGGCGCCGCGGCCGAGCGGTCCCTGCCCGCGGACCGCCGGCAGGTCTTCGCGGCCGGCGACTCCGACACCGACGTCACCTTCCTGCGGGACGCCACGGTGCTGCGGCTCGTGCTCAACCGCAACAGGACCGAGCTGATGTGCCGGGCGTACGACGACGGCGACGGGCGCTGGATCGTCAACCCGATGTTCCTTCAGCCGAAGCCGCGCAGGGCGGACCCGTACCCGTGTGCCACGACCGGATACGAGAACCCGGACGGCACGCGCGGGCCGGTGCTCCGTCAGGACGGTTCTCCCGTGCCGGACCAGTGGGACAGGGTGTACCCGCAGGGGCTGTGAAAGACTGACGTGTTTCCCGTGCCTGTTCGGGCAGGGGAGAGACGACGTACAGCGAGTGGAGAAGCAGTCATGACCAACGTCCGCCTTTCGACGACGATGGGCGACATCGTCCTCAGCCTCGACGACGCCAAGGCCCCGAAGACGGTCGAGAACTTCCTGGAGTACCTCAACAGCGGCCACTACGCAGGAACGATCTTCCACCGGGTCATCAACGGTTTCATGGTCCAGGGCGGTGGCCACGGCACCGACATGCGCATCAAGCCCGCCCCGCGCACGGTGGAGAACGAGGCCAAGAACGGCCTGAAGAACGTCAAGTACAGCGTCGCCATGGCCCGGACGTCCGCTCCGCACTCGGCCAGCGCGCAGTTCTTCATCAACGTCAGCGACAACGACTTCCTGAACTACCCGGGCCAGGACGGCTGGGGTTACGCGGTCTTCGGCAAGGTCGTCGAGGGCCAGGACGTCGTCGACCGGATCGCGCAGGTCCCCACGGGTGCGCAGGACGTGCCCAAGGAGCAGGTCGTGATCAACTCCGCCGAGGTCGTCCAGATCTGAGCCACGGCGTCACTCAGTACGGCCGGCCGGGCGCCGGGTCCTCCTTCAGCAGGGGGCGCAAGGCGCCCAGCACGGCACCCACGCACACGTCCCGCAGTTCGGTGCGGGTGCACGTCGGCTCGGTCAGCCAGTCCACGCACAGCACCTGGACGAAGACCAGCCAGCTCTTCAGGACGCCGGAGACGGCCTGCCGGGTGCCGGCGTCGGTGACCGGCAGGACGGCGAGCAGGCGCTCACGCAGGGCGTCCAGCTCACCGGTGATGATGGTCTGGATCAGCCGGTCGCCGGCCAGGACCCGGTTGGCCGCCAGGACGGTGTTGCGGTTCTCCGCGAAGTACGCGATGTGCACGTCCAGCCCCTGGGCCAGCTGGTCCGCCAGGTCGTCGGCGGGGTCGAGCCGGGTCAGGTCGAGCAGCCGCTCGGCGACCTGCCGGTAGAGCGCGGCGAACAGGTCCCGCTTGCTCGGGAAGTACCGGTACAGCAGCGCACGGGAGACGCCCGCCCGCTCGGCCACGTCCTCCATCAGCACCTCGTCGTAGGGACGCTCGGCGAACTGCCGCGCGGCCACGGCGAGGAGTTCGGCCCGGCGTTCGTCGGGGCTGAGGCGGCGGCGAGGGGACATGGGCGGCATGTTACTTGACATGTGTCTACTAGCGGCGCCTACCCTGAGGGCGTTACTGGACGTGTGTCTACCAAGCGACGGGGGTGTCCGGCATGACGCGGGTCGGAGTGCTGCGAGGACTGGCGTGGGCCATGGGGTACGCGTGCGTGGCCATCGGCCTCTTCCATGTGCTGCTCGGGAACGCCGCGATCCCCGGCGCCGGTGCGGCCGGGCCGACCGTCGACAGCTTCGGGCGGTTCATGGGCGCGGTCTTCGCCGGGTACGGGCTGGCCTGGCTGTGGGCGGTGCGGCAGTCCCCCGTCCCGGCGGCCGCGGTCCGGATACTGACCGCGGTGTTCCTGCTCGGCGGGGCGGCGCGGCTGCTCTCCCTCGCCGTCGCGGGCCGGCCGCACTGGTTCCAGCTCCTGCTGGCGGCCGTGGAACTGGGGTTGTCGCCGCTGCTGTTGTGGCTGGCGGACAGCGAGGAGGCGGCGGTCACGGCCTGACCGCCCAGCGCCGGGGACACCGCAGCGGCACGGTAGGGACCGATGCCCGTCCGGGGCAATCCGCTCAGGCCCCGTACGCGCTCTGCGAGAATGGACGGCCGGTCTTCCGAGCGCCGCAGACCGGCGGTGCTCGTCTCGTCCCTGGAGAGCACGCACGGTGTCCCGACAGCACGGAACCCCCTCCCCCGCCGGGGGCCGCAAGCGCCCCGCCTCGTCCGCACGCCGGGGCGGGTCCGACACGGCGGGTGGGGGGCGCGGCGGGCGCCGGTCCCCGCAGGCGCCCTCGCCCCGGGAGGCGGCGCGCGGCAAGCAGGGGGCACCCGGCGGCGGTGACCCGGTGCCCGCGCCGCGCCGGGCGGACCTGCAGGCCGACTGCGCGTCGTGCTTCGGGCTGTGCTGCGTCGCGCTGCCCTTCGCCCGCTCCGCCGACTTCGCCGCCGACAAGCCGGCCGGAAAGGCGTGCGGGAACCTCCAGGCGGACTTCCGCTGCGGCATCCACACCGACCTGCGCGAGCGGGGCTATCCGGGCTGCACCGTCTTCGACTGCTTCGGCGCGGGCCAGAAGGTCTCCCAGGTCACCTTCGGCGGTACGGACTGGCGGAGCGCGCCGGGCACCTCCGGGGCGATGTTCGCCGTGTTCCCGGTGATGCGGCAGCTGCACGAGCTGCTGTGGTACGTCACCGAGGCGCTCGGCCTCGCGGCGGCCCGGCCCGTCCACCGGGACCTGCGGCGCGCGGCGGACCGTATCGAGGAACTCACCCGGGGCAGTGCCGAGGAGATCCGCGCGGTGGACGTCAACGCGCTGCGCGGCGAGGTGAACGAGCTGCTGCTGCGGGCCGGCGAGCTGGCGCGGGCGGGGCTGCCCGGCCGGCGTCGCAACCACCGCGGGGCGGATCTGATCGGGGCCCGGCTGGCCGGCGCCGACCTGCGGGGCGCCAGTCTGCGCGGCGCGCTGCTGATCGCGGCCGACCTCTCGGGCGCCGACCTGCGCTCGGCCGACCTGATCGGCGCGGACCTGCGTGACGCCGACCTTTCGGGCGCCGACCTCTCGGGCGCGCTCTTCGTCACCCAGGCCCAGCTGAACGCGGCCAGGGGTGACGCGTCGACGGTTCTGCCGGCGGGGCTGGAGCGGCCAGTGCACTGGTGACGCGGGGCGCGGGCACGGGGCGCGGGGCCCGGCCGCCGGTGGGTTCGGCCGTTCGGCGCGCTGGAGATGCGGCGGGCGAGCGGGCGCTGTTGACTGAAGTCACCGGCACCGCACCGGAATCCACGACTCCGGCCGGGCCGCGTCCGGAACCCCGAGACGGATCGCGGCCCGGTCGGTGCTCTGCCCCGGCCGGGTCCGCAACCGCCCGGACGTCTCCTTACGCCACCGTCTCCCCCGTCAGCCGCCCGGCGGCCCCGGTCGTGTCCTGTGCCCGTGCGAACTGCGTCCGGTGCAGTTCGGCGTACCGTCCGTCCGCCGCCAGCAGCTCCTCGTGGGTGCCGCGCTCCACGATGCGGCCCGCCTCCACCACCAGGATCACGTCGGCCGTGCGCACGGTGGACAGCCGGTGGGCGATGACGACGGCGGTGCGGTCGGCGAGGGCCTCCGTCAGCGCCTCCTGCACGGCCGCCTCCGAGGTGTTGTCGAGGTGGGCGGTGGCCTCGTCGAGGATGACCACGCGCTGGCGGGCGAGCAGCAGCCGGGCGATCGTCATGCGCTGGCGTTCGCCGCCGGAGAGCCGGTAGCCGCGCTCGCCGACGACGGTGTCCAGGCCGTCGGGCAGGGAGCGGACGAGGTCGTCAAGGCGGGACCGGCGCAGCGCGTCCCACAGTTCGTCCTCGCTCGCCTCGGGGCGGGCGAGCAGCAGGTTGGCGCGGACGCTGTCGTGGAAGAGGTGGCCGTCCTGGGTGACCATGCCGACGGCTCCGTGCAGTGAGCGGAACGTCAGGTCGCGGACGTCGACGCCGCCGACTCTGACCGCGCCCGCGTCGGCGTCGTAGAGCCGCGGCAGCAGCTGGGCGATGGTCGACTTGCCGGCGCCGGAGGAACCGACGAGGGCGACGGTCCGGCCGGGTTCGGCGCGGAAGGAGATGCCGTGCAGGACCTCGGCGCCACCGCGGGTGTCGAGGGCCGCCACCTCCTCCAGGGAGGCGAGGGAGACCTGGTCGGCGGCCGGGTAGGCGAAGCGGACGTCGTCGAACTCGACGCCGACCGGCCCGTCGGGCACCTCGCGGGCGTCAGGCTTCTCCACGATCAGCGGCTTCAGGTCGAGCACCTCGAAGACCCGCTCGAAGCTGACCAGCGCGCTCATCACCTCCACCCGGGCCCCGGCGAGCGCGGTGAGCGGCGCGTACAGCCGGGTCAGCAGCAGCGCGAGGGAGACGACGGCGCCCGCCTCCAGGGTGCCGTGCAGGGCGTAGAAGCCGCCGAGGCCGTAGACCAGGGCGAGGGCGAGCGCGGAGACCAGGGTGAGGGCGGTGATGAACGCGGACTGGGCGGTGGCGGTGCGGATGCCGATGTCGGCGACCCGCCGGGCGCGCAGCGCGAACTGCACCGACTCCTCCTCGGGCCGCCCGAAGAGCTTCACGAGCGTGGCGCCGGGGGCCGAGAAGCGCTCGGTCATCCGGGTGCCCATGGACGCGTTCAGCGCCGCCGCCTCCCGCTGCATACGCGCCATCCGGCTGCCCATCCGCCGGGCCGGGATCACGAACACCGGCAGCAGCACCAGCGCGAGCAGGGTGATCTGCCAGGACAGCGTCAGCATGACCGCGAGGGTGAGCAGCAGCGTGACCAGGTTGCTCACCACGCCGGACAGGGTGTTGCTGAAGGCGCGCTGGGCGCCGATGACGTCGTTGTTGAGCCGGGAGACCAGCGCTCCCGTACGGGTTCGTGTGAAGAACGCGACCGGCATGCGCTGCACATGATCGAACACAGCCGTCCGCAGATCGAGGATGAGCCCCTCACCGAGCGTGGCCGACAGCCGCCGCGAGAGGATGCCCAGTGCCGCCTCGGCCACCGCGATGAGCGCGATGAGCAGGGCGAGGCGTACGACGTGGCCCGCCTCGCCCCTCGACACGATCGAGTCGACGACGCGTCCGGCGAGGATCGGGGTGGCCACGGCGAGCAGCGCGGTCCCCACCCCGAGCACCACGAACAGGGCGATGCGTCGGCGGTGCGGGCGGGCGAAGGCGCCGATGCGGCGCAGCGTCGCGGGGTCGAAGGGGCGCCGCTCCTGCTGAGCGGTCATGACGCTGTGCAGCTGCGTCCAAGCGGTGGTCTCCATGCTCATGGACAGCAACGTAGAACCTCAATCATCGTTGAGGTCAATGTCCGCCGTCCGTCCCCCCGTTCGAAGGATCCGATGACCGTACGCAATGTGCCGTACCCGCTTCCGCAACCCGCCGTTGGCGCGGTGCGGAGAACCTCTCCCGATGTGACCGCCGTCCCCCTCCCCCCGCTGCCGCAGGGACGACTCCCCCGTCGCGTCCCCGTCCGGCAGATGCTGTGTCTGCTCCCGCTCCTGCTCGTCGCCGTCGTCGCCGTACGGCACCGCTCCACGCTCACCGAAGGGCTCGGCCAGCTGCGCACCGCCGAGTGGCCCTGGCTGGTCGCCGCGGCCGGCGCGACCTGTCTGACCTGGGTGGCGGCCTCCTTCACCCGGCAGGGGGCGGTCGTCGAGCGGCTGCCCCGGCGGCGGCTGCTGGCCACCCAGTTCGCGGCCGGCGCCGCCAACCATCTGCTGCCCACGGGCCTCGGCGCGAGCGCGGTCAACCTGCGCTTCATGACGGTGTGCGGGGTGCCGCTGGCCCGCTCCTCGGCCGCCCTCGCGCTGTACATGCTCGCCGAGTGCGTGGGCCGGATCGCCCTGCTGGCGGCGCTGCTGCTCGCCTTCCCGGACGCGCTGCACCTCGGCACGCTGCTGCCCGGCGGCGCGCTGCTGCCGCTGCTGGCGGCCGCCGCCGCGCTCGCCTCGACCGCGGCACTGACGCTGGTCTGCGTACGGCGGCTGCGCACGGCCGCGCGCGGCTTCCTGCGCACCGCGCTCGGCGAGGCCCGCTCGGTGCACGCGCGACCGGCCCGCGCCCTGGCGCTGTGGGGCGGCTCGCTGGCCTTCCCGGCGCTGCAGGCGTCGGGTCTGGTCCTGGTCGGGCGGGCGCTGGACCTTCCCGTGTCGCCCCCGCACATCGCGGTGGCGTACCTCGCGGCGACCGTGGCGGTGGCGCTGGTGCCGACACCGGGCGGGATCGGCTCGGTGGAGGCCGCGCTGGTGGTGGCACTCGTCGCGGCGGGCGGGCCGGCGGCCGTGGCGACCGCGGTGGTGCTGGCGTACCGGATCCTCACCGTGTGGCTACCGCTGCTGCCGGGCGCGCTGACGCTGGGGGCGCTGGTGCGTCTGAAGGTGATCTGAGACCGGCGACTCGCGAGTAACCTGCGGGCGTCGCCGTACAGCGCCGCCCAGAAGGGGTTCCGTCATGCCGGTCCGCGTCGAACGAAGAGAGCACGTCACCACGGTCGTGCTGTCCCGCCCCGAGGTGCGCAACGCCGTGGACGGGCCGACGGCCGCGGAACTGGCCGCCGCGTTCCGGGCCTTCGAGGCGGACGAGGAGGCGCGGGTGGCGGTGCTGTGGGGCGAGGGCGGCACGTTCTGCGCGGGCGCGGACCTGAAGGCCATGGGCGGGGAGCGGAGCAACCGGGTCGCCGGGGACGGGGACGGGCCGATGGGGCCGACCCGGATGCGGCTGTCCAAGCCGGTGATCGCCGCTGTCGCCGGGCACGCGGTGGCCGGCGGGCTGGAGCTGGCGCTGTGGTGCGATCTGCGGGTCGCCGAGGAGGACGCGGTGTTCGGCGTGTTCTGCCGCCGCTGGGGAGTGCCGCTGATCGACGGCGGCACGGTACGGCTGCCCCGGCTGATCGGCACCGGCCGCGCGCTGGACATGATCCTCACCGGCCGCCCGGTCCCGGCAAGCGAGGCGTACGGGATGGGGCTGGCCGACCGCGTCGTGCCGGCCGGCACCGCACGTGCCGCCGCCGAGGAACTCGCCGCCGCCCTGGCCCGCTTCCCGCAGGACTGTCTGCGCTCCGACCGCGCGGCGGTCCTGGACCAGGAGGGGCTGGGTGAGCGGGAGGCGCTGCGGGTCGAACACGCCCACGGCGCGGCCGTGCTGGACGAGGCGATGCGGGGCGCCGGCCGGTTCGCGTCGGGGGCGGGACGGCACGGGTCGTTCACGGACGGCTGACGCGGCGCTCGTCACGGCGCCCGGTTTCGAACTGCCGTGCCGGATACGGCAGGATGAGCGCTCGCGCCGCGCGCTGACGCCCCGTCGGGCGCGTACGGCGCGCATCCCCGATACGAGCAGTTCGAGCAGGTGACAACGTGACGAGACTTCACATCCCGTCGTCGGCCGAGGGCGCCGACGACCGTCTTCTCGGAGGCGGCCGGTGAACCGTGCGCTGACCCTGGACGACCTGGTGCTGGCCGGCATCGCCCTGGCGGCGGGCCTGCTGGCGGCCTTCTTCTCCCGCACCCTGCTGCGCTGGCTGGCGAAGCACGCCAAGCGGACGAAGTGGAGCGGTGACGACGTCGTCGTGGACGCCCTGCGCACGGTGGTGCCGTGGGCGGCCATCGCGGGCGGTGCCGCCGCGGCGGCGGCCGTGCTGCCGCTGACCCGGACGGTGCAGCGGACCGTCAACCAGTCGCTGCAGGTGTGGCTGATCTTCGTCGTGACCCTGTCGGCGGCCCGGGTGGTCGCCGGGCTGGTGCGCGCGGTGACCCAGTCCCGCTCCGGCGTCGCCGGGTCCGCGACGATCTTCGTCAACATCACCCGGGTGCTGGTCCTGGCGATCGGGTTCCTGGTGGTGCTGCAGACCCTGGGCATCTCCATCGCGCCCCTGCTCACCGCCCTGGGCGTGGGCGGTCTGGCCGTCGCGCTGGCGTTGCAGGACACGCTCGCGAACCTCTTCGCCGGCATCCACATCCTCGCCTCCAAAACCGTGCAGGTGGGCGACTACATCCGGCTGAGCAGCGGGGAGGAGGGGTACGTCGAGGACATCAACTGGCGGCAGACGACCGTGCGGGCGCTGTCCAACAACCTCGTGGTCATCCCGAACGGCCAGCTGGCCAAGACCAACATGACCAACTTCTCGCGGCCCGAGCAGGACCTGACGATCCTGGTGCAGGTCGGGGTGGCCTACGACAGCGATCTGGACCATGTGGAGCGGGTGACCAACGAGGTGATCGCCGAGGTGATGACCGAGACCACCGGGGCGCTGCCGGACCATGAGCCGACGATCCGCTTCCACACCTTCGGCGACTCCCGGATCGGCTTCACGGTGATCCTGGGCGTCCGCGAGTTCAGCGACCAGTACCGGATCAAGCACGAGTTCATCAAGCGCCTGCACAAGCGCTACCGCGCGGAGGGCATCCACATCCCGGCCCCGACCCGCACGGTCACCCTCCAGCAGGGCACGGTCACGATCCCTCAGCAGCGGCCCGGCGAGGACATTCGGTCGGTCCTCTTCTCCGGCGAGTAGAGCACCCCGAAAGGGGCGCGGGGAACTGCGACCAGCCACGACGCGCCCGCGCGCCGAGGAACCGCCACCCCGTGCCCCAAAGGGCGCCTGGCCCCGCGGAGCGCCTACGCTCGGAAGCGGAATGAACTCCCCCACCAACCCCCACAGCATCGACCGACGGCTGGAAGCCCTCGCGCGCCAGCCGTTCCGGGCGAAGTTCCACCTGCGTGGCCGCGACCGCGCCACCGCCGAGCTGAAGGGCCCGGCGACGATCCGGCGGCACGCCGACGACCTGATCGTCAAGCGCCTCGCACCGGCCGAGCCGTACAAGGACGGCAAGCAGACGCCGTACCGCGGTCACCCCGTGTTCGTCGCCCAGCACGCGACCGCGACCTGCTGCCGGGGCTGCCTCCAGCGCTGGCACGGCATCCCCAAGGGCCGTGAGCTGAGCCACGCCGAGCGGGCGTACGTGGTGGAGGTGATCTGCCGGTGGATCACGCGCGAGATGACCGGGGGTACCGGGCCGGACACGGTCCGCCGCGACTGAGCCGTGCGGCCGCGCACGGGGCGGCCCACGGCGTCGTTTCAGGCCAGGACCCTTGTCGAGCCGGACCGGATCAGGAGATATCTTGATGTCGAGCAATGTTGCAGACGTGGAGCGGAGCACCCGGTGACTGACTCGACCATCATCTATACGCACACTGACGAGGCCCCGGCCCTGGCGACGTATTCCTTCCTGCCGGTGGTCCAGGCGTACGCCGCGCAGGCCGGTGTCGATGTGAAGACCCGCGACATCTCGCTGGCCGGGCGCATCATCGCCGTGTTCCCGGAGTACCTCACCGAGGACCAGCGCATCCCGGACGCGCTGACCGAGCTGGGCGAGCTGGCCAAGACGCCGGCCGCGAACATCATCAAGCTGCCGAACATCTCGGCGTCCATCCCGCAGCTCAAGGCCGCCATCGCCGAGCTGCAGGGGCAGGGCTACGCGCTGCCGAACTACCCGGACGAGCCGAAGACCGACGAGGAGCGCGAGATCCGCGCCCGCTACGACAAGATCAAGGGTTCCGCAGTGAACCCGGTCCTGCGTGAGGGCAACTCCGACCGCCGCGCCCCGGCCTCCGTCAAGAACTACGCCAAGACCCACCCGCACCGCATGGGCGCCTGGTCCTCCGAGTCCAGGACCGATGTGGCGACCATGGGCGAGAACGACTTCCGCTCCACCGAGAAGTCCGTGGTCATCGAGCAGGACGACACGCTCAAGATCGAGCTGGTGACCGCCGACGGCACCACCACCGTGTTGCGCGAGTCCGTACCCGTGCTGGCCGGCGAGGTCGTCGACGCGTCCGTGCTGCGCGTCGCCGAGCTGCGGGAGTTCCTCGCCGCGCAGGTCGCCCGCGCCAAGGCGGAGGGTGTGCTGTTCTCCGTGCACCTGAAGGCCACGATGATGAAGGTCTCCGACCCGATCGTCTTCGGTCACGTGGTGCGCACCTTCTTCCCGAAGACGTTCGAGAAGTACGGCGAGAAGCTCGCCGCCGCCGGCCTGACCCCGAACGACGGTCTGGGCGGCATCCTCAAGGGCCTGGACGCCCTGCCCGAGGGCGACGAGATCAAGGCCTCCTTCGACGCCGAGCTGGCCGAGGGCCCGGACCTGGCCATGGTCGACTCCGACAAGGGCATCACCAACCTGCACGTGCCGTCCGACGTGATCATCGACGCGTCGATGCCGGCGATGATCCGCACCTCGGGTCACATGTGGGGCGCCGACGGCCAGGAGCACGACGCGCTCGCCGTCATCCCGGACTCCTCCTACGCCGGCGTGTACCAGGCCGTCATCGAGGACTGCAAGGCCAACGGCGCGTTCGACCCGTCCACCATGGGCTCGGTGCCGAACGTCGGCCTGATGGCGCAGAAGGCCGAGGAGTACGGCTCCCACGACAAGACCTTCGAGATCGCGGCCGCCGGCACGGTGCGCCTCGTCGACGCCTCCGGTGCCGTTCTGATCGAGCAGAACGTCGAGGCCGGTGACATCTTCCGCGCCTGCCAGACCAAGGACGCGCCGGTCAAGGACTGGGTGAAGCTGGCCGTCACCCGCGCCCGCGCCACCGGCGACCCGGCCGTGTTCTGGCTGGACGAGGACCGCGCCCACGACGCCAACCTGATCGCCAAGGTCAAGCAGTACCTGCTGGAGCACGACACCGAGGGCCTGGACATCCGGATCCTGTCCCCCGTCGAGGCCACCAAGCTGTCGGTGGAGCGCATCCGCCGCGGCGAGAACACCATCTCGGTGACCGGCAACGTGCTGCGTGACTACCTGACCGACCTGTTCCCGATCCTGGAGCTGGGCACCAGCGCCAAGATGCTGTCGGTCGTCCCGCTGATGGCGGGCGGCGGCCTGTTCGAGACCGGCGCCGGCGGCTCCGCGCCCAAGCACGTGCAGCAGCTGGTCAAGGAGAACTACCTGCGCTGGGACTCCCTCGGTGAGTTCTTCGCGCTCGTGCCGTCCTTCGAGCAGTTCGCCGAGGCCACCGGCAACACCCGGGCCAAGGTCCTCGCCGACACCCTCGACCGGGCCACGGCGACCTTCCTCAACGAGGACAAGTCCCCGACCCGTCGCGTCGGCGGCATCGACAACCGCGGCAGCCACTTCTACCTGTCCCTGTACTGGGCGCAGGAGCTGGCGCGGCAGAGCGACGACGCCGAGCTCGCCAAGGCCTTCCAGCCGCTCGCGGAGACGCTCGCCGCGAACGAGCAGAAGATCGTCGACGAGCTGAACGCCGTCCAGGGCAAGCCGGTCGACATCGGCGGCTACTACCAGCCCGACCCGGCCAAGGCCGCCGCGGTGATGCGCCCGTCGGCCACCTGGAACGAGGCCCTGGCGTCCCTGAGCTGAACGCCTTCCGCGTTCCCGATCCGACGCCGGTGATCTGACCGGCCCCCACCTCCGCCCCGACCGAGCACCGCCCGGCCGGGGCGGAGGTGTTTCCCGGGGCGGCTCGTCCTCGTCGCCGCCTGGCCGGGGCGACTGCCCGACCGGGCGGGCCCGCGGGGGGCACTTCGCAGGCCGCACACGCGTGCACGCCGGTCCCGGCCGCGCGGCCGCCGGCTCAGCGCCCGCAGGGCGTCCCCGGTGCGAAGACCAAACGCTGCCCCCGACGAGGCGGGGTACTTAGCGCCCGGCGGGGCGACTGCCCATACCCACCCCGACCGGGCGGGCCCGCGCGGTGGCCACCTCGGGGACGCGACATGCCTGCACGCCGGTCCCGGCCGGGCGATCGCCGACGCGGGACGCACGCGCTACCGCCCGCAGGGCGTCCCCCGGTGCGGAGACGTAATCGCTGCCCCCGGCGGGGCGAGGTACCACATCCGGGGCGGCACGAGCACGCGCCGACCCCCGCAGGGCGAGGCACCGCCCCGTCGGTGGTCCGAGCGCGCCCCGCGCCGGGGAAGGCGGGGCGTTCCGCGGGTGCGGGGAACGCGAGGGCGCGCGCCGGCTGCCGGCCCGCGCGGGCGCTTCTCCCGCCGCCGGCGGCCCTCGCGGCCTTCGAGGCCCCCGCCGGGGCAGGACCGCGCCGGTGCCACCGGTCGGCGGACCGGTGACATGGCGTGCGCCCCGGTGCCGGCGGCACGGTGTGCGTGCCCGTGCCGGTGGCATCGCGTCACCGTGCCGCGGCATGGCCTCACCGTGCCGGTGTGGGATGTGGCACCTTGATCAGGCACCCTGCCACCGACAACGCCCCGGAGCCGCCCCATGACCCCAGCCGAGCCGTCCTTCGAGCTGCTGACCGGAGCGGGCGTGTCGCCCGTGATCCTGCATGTGCCGCACTCCGCGCGGGAGATACCGGACGACGTACGCGCCGGCATCGTGCTCGACGACTCCGCGCTCGCGCGGGAGCTGGACCACATCACCGACGCGCACACCGCCGGGATCGCGGACGAGGCGGCCCGGCTGGCCGACGTCACGCCGTGGCGGTTCGTCAACCGGCTGTCGCGGCTGGTCGTCGATCCGGAGCGGTTCCCGGACGAGCGGGAGGAGATGGGAGCGGTCGGCATGGGCGCCGTGTACACGCGGACCACGCACCGGGAGGTGCTGCGGCCCGACGGCCACGACCCAGAGCCGCTGCTGGAGCGGTACTTCCGGCCCTACGCGCGGGCCATGACGGAGGCCGTCGCGCAGCGGCTCGACTCCGTCGGGCGGGTCGTGATCGTCGACGTGCACTCGTACCCGACCACCCCGCTGCCCTACGAACTGCACGGCACCGGCCCGCGCCCGCCGGTGTGCCTGGGCACGGACGCCTTCCACACCCCGCCCGGCCTGCTGATGGCGGCGCGCGAGGCGTTCGCCGGGTGCGGTGAGACCGGCCTGGACAGCCCGTTCAGCGGGACGTACGTGCCGTTGGACTTCTACGGCCGCGAGCCGCGCGTCGCCGCGCTGATGGTGGAGATCCGCCGCGACACCTACATGAGCGAGCCGGGCGGACCCGCCGGCCCCGGGCTGTGCAGGCTCGCCGGCGCCCTGGCCCGTCTCGTGGACGCCGTCTCCGGCTGACTCCGCGGCCCGCCTCCGGTCAGGCCCGCAGCCACTCCGTGACGACGACGTCCCCGCCGGTCCGCAGCCGCAGGGCGAACGGCCCGGCGGGCGGCGCGGCGGCGCTGAAGCGGCCCATCGTGTCGGCCGTCAGCGCGGCACCGGCGTGCGGTCCGCTCAGCACCTCCACGCTCGCCCGCTGCGGCGGCAACACCTGCCCGTACAGCCCCTCTGCGCCCACCTCCACGTCGACCGTCAACTCCCCCGCCTGGAAGGTCAGCATCCGCGGCACGTCCGTCGCCCCGCGCACCGGCAGCGCGTCGATCAGCGAGTCGAAGGTCAGCTCCGCGATCCGGGCGTCGAGGTCGTGCAGCGCGTACGCCTCCACGGCGATCGCGCTCAGGGCGGCCGGCAACGGATCCAGTACGGTCGCGGCCGCGCGCAACTCCCCCTCCAGCCGGTCCAGTTCCGCTTCGTCCACCGGCCCGAGGCCCTCGCCGCCCACCGGCCCGAAGTACTCGTCCACCGGTCCGCCGCCGTCGTCGTCGTTCACCGCACCCCCCGTGCGTCCAGTCGTGCCCGCAGCCGGCGCAGGCAGCGCTGGCGCAGCGGGCCGATGCTGCCCACGGCGATACCGAGCGCCGCGGACACCTCCTGATAGCTGGGCGGCGGCGAGGCCATCAGCACCCGCAGCAGCCCCTGGCACCGCTCGCCCAGCGCCCCCAGCTCCCGCCGCAGCCGGCGGATGCGCTCGCTCTCGGCGGCCGCCTCCTCCGCCTCCAGCAGCGACTGCTCCGGCGTGTGCTCCTCGCTGGGCCGGTCCAGCAGAGACGGATCGTCGGTCAGGGTCAGCCGTTGCAGACTTCTGATCACCTTCAGCGACTCGTGCCGCGCGGTGCTCGCCAGCCACGCCCCCGCCTTGTCGGGCTCGCGCAGCCGCCCCAGGTGCTGGGCGAAGCGGAACCACACGGTCTGATAGACCTCGTGCGCGTCGGCGTCCGAGAGCCGGTGCGCGCGCACCACCGACCAGACCAGCGGGCTGAGCCCTTCCACCAGCGCCTTCCAGGCCGCGCCGTCACCGTCGACGGCGGACCGGACCAGCGTGCCGACCTCTGCACGGTCCACGACTGCTCCACCCCTCGTGTACGGCACGTCATGGTACGCCGTACGGAGGGCGACCCCGGCCGTCATGACGCCGGGGCGGCCGCCGGACGCCAGGTGGGCGGCCGCAGCGCCGGCACATGCGCACCGCGCACCTCGGCGAACTCCACGTCGGCGGCGAGCAGTTTGGCCAGGGCGGCGCGCGCGTCGGTCTCCCGGTGGGCGCTCATGTGCGCGGCGACGAGCCCGGCGGCCACCGGGGTGGCGAAGGAGGTGCCGCTCCAGTGCGCCAGGCCCTCGAACATCACCTGGTCCGGTTTGGCGCCCGTGTCCCCGTCGTCGCTGAGCAGTCCGCTGTGGCCTGGGGTGGTGCAGGTGCAGGCGTAGGTGAAGCCGTAGCGGCAGGCGTCGTAGGTGGAGTGGTGGTAGACGTACGGCACGGGTGTGGTGAAGCCGGTGAAGGTGCTGGTGAGGCGCTCACCGGGAGCGTAAGCCCGCACCCAGGGGCCGTGATTGGTGAAGCAGGCGCCGAACTCGCCGTCGTCACGCAGGGCGCCGACGCTCAGCACCGCGTCCTCGAAGCCGGGCACGGTGGCGTAGGCGGCGGGCCAGAAGGGACTGGCGCTGGAGTTGTTGCCGGCCGCGGCCACCAACAGGGTTCGCTGCTGGCGCAGTTCGCGCATGAAGGCGTCGAGGCCGAGCAGGCCGTCGGTGCGGCCGTTGGAGGTGCCGGCCGACAGGCTGAGGATGGCGGGCCAGCCGTGCCGGTCCACGGCGTCGAAGAGCTTGTCGCCGAACTCGGACTCCAGGATGGCGCCGGCGTCGTTCAGGGTGCCGAGGACGGTGATGTCGGTGCTGGGCGCGACGGCGGCGAGCAGCCCGGCGATGAAGGTGCCGTGGCCCATGTACTGGCGCAGGACGCCGGAGTCGTCGGTCTCCTGCGGGTGCAGGTCGCCCTGGGTGTGGGCGAGCAGCGGGTGGGCGCGGTGGTCATGGCTGAGGCCGTTGTCGATCACCAGCACGCCGACGGCCCGCTCGGGGTCGTAACCGCCCCGGCCGGGCGCCGGGTTGAGGCCCGCGGCGCGCTCGGCGGGCACGGGCTCGTCGCCGGGACAGGAGTTCACCGCGATGGACACCACGTGGTTGCGGCTGACCAGCCGGCGCCCGGTGCGGTCCTCGGCCTGCCGTACGGCGCGCAGCGCGTGGCCGACGACGGGGTCGGCGGGGTGGCTGCCCCGGCCGGGGTCGGCGACCTGGACGCGGGTGACGCCGGAGCGGTTGGTCTGCGGGGCCGCCCGGCGCACGGGCTCGGGGTCCAGGCCGTCGGTGGCGGTGAAGTGGGCGCGGACCGCGTCCTCGACGAACGCGGCGTCGTCGCCGTCACGCACGAGGAGGACGCCTTTTTCGAACACGAACTCCGGGGCGTCGTCCGGGCCGAGGGCCAGCGGGACGTCGGGCATGGAACGCTGGATCTGGTGGAACTGCTCCCTGAAGCGCTGGGCCGCCATGTCGTGTTCCTCCCCGTCGAGGCAACCGTCGTAGGGAAGAGCCCCCGGGTCGCCGATTGATACAGAGGCACTCCGGTGGGGATGTGGTTCCCGGTCCCCTACCATCCCAAGGGTGACCTCGGGAAGCGACTCGGTGTTCGGCCTGCTGCCGATGGTGTTCGCGGCCCCGCACGAGGCGCTGGCGCGGGCGCGGGAGGTGCTGGAGGCGGATCCCTGCCCGGTGCACGCCTCCGTGGCACATCAGGTGATCGGCATCTGGCAGCGGGACTGGGGCGATCTGCGTCTCGCGCTGCGTCATCTGCGGCGCGCCCGGGACCTCGCGGCCCGGGCGGGGTCGGCCGACCGGGAGGCCGACGTGCTGGCCACGCTCGGAGTGGCCCTGGTGCACGCGGGCCGCACCCGGCAGGGCCTGGCGGCGCTGGAGCGGGGCGTCGAGCGCGGCAGCGGGCACACCAGGGCGCAGGTGCTGTTCCGCCGGGCCTACGCCCGCTGGGTGCTGGGCCGGCACCGGGCGGCGCTGGAGGACGTGCGCCGGGCGATCCCCGTGCTGCGGCAGGAGAACGACGTCATCTGGACGGCACGGGCGCTGACCCTGCGGGCCACCGTGCACCTCGCGCTGGGCTCGGTGGAGCGGGCGGACGCCGACTTCAGCGCCGCGGAGGCGCTGTGGGACACCACCGGCCAGGAGCACGACAAGGCCGACGCGGTGGAGAGCCGGGGTCTGGCGGCGTTCCGCGCGGGGGACGTGCCGGCGGCGCTGCGGCTGCTGGACGAGGCGGAGAAGCGGTACGCGGAGCTGGGCACGCCCACGTTCATGCTCGACATCCGGCGCTGCGAGGTGCTGATGGCCGCGGGGCTCGCGCCGGAGGCGCTGGCCGAGGCGGACGCGGCGATCCGGGCGCTCGACGGGATCGGCGGGCAGCTGACCCGCAAGGCGGAGCTGCTGCTGGCCGCCGCCCGGGCCGCCCGCCCGGCCGGGGATCCGCACACGGCGATCGCCCGGGCCGCGGAGGCGGTGCGGCTGTTCGCGGCGCAGCGGCGCCCGTGGTGGGAGGCGCACGCGCGGCTGGTGCTGACCGAGGCGCGGTTCGCCGCCGGGCGGACCTCGGGGCGGCTGGTCGCGGACGCGGCGCGGGTCGCCGAGCGGCTGGCCTCGTTCGGGGCGCCGGCCGCGCCGGAGGCGTCCTTGCTGGCGGGGCGGATCGCGCTGGCGCTGGGCCGGCCGCGGGACGCCGAACGGCACCTTGCCCGGGCGGCGCGCAGCCGGCACGGCGGGCCGCCACTGGCCCGGATCACCGGCTGGGCGGCGCAGGCGCTGCGCGCCCGGGCCGCCGGGTCGAGTGCCGGCGTGCTGCGGGCGTGTCGCAGCGGTCTGGCCGTGCTGGACGCCCACCGGATGACGCTCGGCGCCTCGGAGTTGCGGGCCCGCGCCACCGAGCAGGGCGCGGAGCTCGCGGCGATGGCGCAGCGGGCGAGCCTGGACTGTGGCGGGCCGCGCCGTCTGCTGGAGTGGAGCGAGCGCTGGCGGGCCACCGCACTGAGCGCGCCGCCCACCCGGCCGCCGGCCGATCCGGCGCTGCTGAGCCGTCTGACCGCGTTCCGGGAGATCGCGGCACGCGCGGAGGAGGCCCGCGGTGCGGGCCGGGCCGTGCCGGCGCTGGAGCGCGAACAGCGGCGGCTGGAGCGGGAGATCCGCTCCCGCACCCTGCACCTGCGCGCGGACGCACCCGGTGGCGCCGACCGCTTCGACGCCGGCCGGCTGCTGGAGCGGCTCGGTGAGGGGCGGCTCGTCGAACTGGCCGTGGTGGACGGGCGGGTGCACGTGCTGCTGGTCGGGCAGGGCCGGGTGCGGCGGTTCACCGCGGGGTTGCTCGCCGATGCGGAGGCGGAGGCGGAACACGTGCAGGCGGGGCTGCGCCGGCTCGCGCATCCCGGCGGCGAGGCGCGGCTGCCGGTGCTGCTGGCGGCGGGGCGGCGGCTGGAGGAGCTGCTGCTCGGTGAGGCGGTCCGGCATCTGGGGTCGGGCCCGCTGGTCGTCGTACCGCCGGGTCGGCTGCATCGCGTGCCGTGGGCGGTGCTGCCGTCGCTCAGGGAGCGGGTGGTGAGCGTGTCGCCGTCGGCGAGCAGCTGGCTGCGCGCCCGTGACACCGAGCCGCCGGCGGACGGCCGGCACGTCCTGGTGCGCGGGCCGGGGCTGGCCACCGGCGGGGCCGAAGTGCCGGAACTGGCCGGGCGGTACGGCGCACCGACGCTGCTGGAGGACGAGCACGCGCGCGCGGCGCGGGTGCTGGCGGAACTGGACGGCGCGGCGCTCGCGCACATCGCCGCGCACGGCGCCTTCCGCGCCGACAGCCCGCTGTTCTCGTCGCTGCGGATGGCGGACGGGCCGCTGATCGTGCACGACTTCGAACGCCTCGCGCGCAGCCCGTACCGGATCATCCTGTCCTGCTGCGACACGGCCCGCTTCGCCTCCGTCGGCGCCGACGAACTGCTGGGACTGGTCACGGCGTTGCTGCCGCTGGGCACAGCCGGTGTGGTGGCGGCGAGCGCGCCGGTCAACGACGCGGCGGTGGTGCCGCTGATGCTCGCGCTGCACAAGGGCCTCGGCGCGGGGCTGTCGCTCGCGGAGGCGCTGCGCGACGCCCGCGCCGCCGTCCCGGACGACGCGCTGCACCAGACGACGGGCTGGGCTTTCACGGCGTTCGGCGCGGCGTGACGGCGCTTCAGACGGCTGCTACTCCTGCGGCGGCTCCGCCGGCCAGGGCGGGGCGTCGGGGGCCAGGTGTATGGATCACGAGCGTCGTTGACAGCTCCGGGGCTTGATCATGGCGAAGACCTCCGGTGTGGTGGAGCTGTCCAGGACTGCACCGCACGGAGGTCTTCGTGTCCCACCGTAATGCCCGGCTGACCGTTCACGGCAGGCGGCACTCGGCGGCCACCCCCCGATCAGCCGCGTTGACAACGCTTCAGGTCAATACAGCTAGGCGCCGTGCAGGCGGCTGCCGCGGGACCGCACAGACAGGGGCCTCGGCGATCTGCCGGTTGCTGACCGGCGGCGGCGAGGGTGACGATCCGCCGTCGGCGGACGGTGAGTTCGCCAGCACCGGACCGGTCAGCGCCGGGTGTGTGCCCTCGGGCAGCGACAGGCGCGGCCGTCAGCTCCCCCGGGGCGGCGGCACACCACGCGGCGGCCTTCCCATCCGGCGCCGGCTCCCCCGGCTGGGCCACGGCGAACGCCGGCCTGCGGCAGCCCGGGTCGTCCGCTGCTGAGAAACCCCCGCTCCCCCGCCGCGCAGGACGGACGGTGGCGCCCCGCCCGAACGCACAGCACGTCACCACCCCGGCTGGGCCCCTGGTCCACAGTCCGGCGTCGGCGTTCTCAGGGCGGCAGGAGGCGGGTGAACACGATTCTCGCCTCTCCGGGCCCGTCGTAGTCGTCCTCCGCGCGCGCCTCGAAGCCGAGGCTGCGGTGGAAGGCGAGCGAGCCGCTGTTGCCGAGCGAGGTGATCGCCTTCAGGCGCACCGCGCCCTGGCCGCGGGCCGCCTCGGTGAACGCCTCGTACAGCCGACGGCCCAGGCCCGTGCCCCGGCTGTCGTCGCGGGTGGCGATCAGATGGACGTAGCCGGTGCGGTCCGGGGTGACGAAACCCACGAGGTAGCCGCGGATGCCGTCGTCGGCGCGGGCCACGAGGCAGGTGGCACCGAACTCCTGCACGAACACGGGCTGGTGCAGGGCGCGCAGGTCGCGCTCGCCCCAGTAGCGGGGGTGGTCGGCCACCACCTGGTGCAGGTCCCGCACCGTGGCCCGGGTGATGTCGAGTGTCATGGGCCGATCATGGCACCCGAGCCGTGGTGGGCGCCGTGAACGTCAGGAAGCCGCCCGCTCCGCCCGGACGGCGTCGTCGGGGTGGGCGAGGCCCAGGTGGTCGCGGAGGGTCGTGCCCTCGTAGTCGGTGCGGAAGACGCCCTGTTCCTGCAGGAGCGGGACGACGGTGTCGGCGAACTCGTCCAGGCCACCGGGGGTGATGTGCGGGACGAGGATGAACCCGTCGGAGGCGTCGGCCTGGACGAGGTCGTTGATCGCCTTCGCCACCGTGGCCGGGGAGCCGACGAAGTTCTGCCGGTTGCCGGTGTGGATGACGAGGTCGCGGATCGACCAGTTGTTGGCCTCGGCCAGCTCGCGCCACTCGCGGGCGGTGGCCAGCGGATCGCGGTACATGCGCACCTGGGCGCGGCCCCGGGCGATGTGGTCGTCCCCGACGTCCGGGTCGACGACGGGCAGCGGGCCGTCCGGGTCGTATCCGGACAGGTCCCGGTTCCAGACGAACTCCAGGTGGCGGATCGCGGTGACGCCGCTGACCTGCTGCCGCCGCACCTCGCGGGCCGCCTGCTCGGCCTCGGCGTCGCTGTCGCCGAGCACAAAGGTCGCGGCGGGCAGGATCAGCAGCTGGTCGGGGCGGCGGCCGTACTTGGCGAGACGGCGCTTGACGTCCTGGTAGAAGGCCTGGCCGGTCTCCAGGGTGCCGTACCGGCTGAAGATGGCGTCGGCCTCGGCGGCGGCGAACTCGCGGCCCTCGTCGGAGTCGCCCGCCTGGAAGATCACCGGGCGGCCCTGCGGGGAGCGCGGGACGTTGAAACGTCCGTGGATGTCGAAGTGCCGGCCCTGGTGCACGAACGCGCCGGCCTTGGCGTCGGACAGGAAGGTGCCGGTGGCCTGGTCGGCGATGATCTCGTCGCCCCGCCAGGAGTCGAACAGCTCGTGCGCGGTGGCGAGGAACTCCTGGGCTCGGCTGTAGCGCTCCTCCTGCGGCAGGAAGCCGCCGCGGCGGAAGTTCTCGCCGGTGAAGGCGTCCCATGAGGTGACGACGTTCCACGCGGAACGCCCGCCGGAGAGGTGGTCCAGGCTCGCGAACTGGCGGGCCACCTCGTAGGGTTCGTTGAAGGTGGAGTTGATGGTGCCGGTCAGGCCGAGGTGCTCGGTGACGGCGGCGAGCGCCGCCAGCACCGTGAAGGTGTCGGGGCGTCCGACGACGTCCAGGTCGTAGATCTTCCCGGCGTGTTCGCGCAGGCGCAGGCCCTCGGCGAGGAACAGGAAGTCGAACTTGGCGCGTTCGGCGGTCTTCGCGAAGTGGACGAAGGAGTCGAACTCGATGTGGCTGCCGGCCTTCGGGTCGCTCCACACGGTGGTGTTGTTGACGCCGGGGAAGTGCGCGGCCAGGTGGATCTGCTTCAGCGGCTTGGTCATGGCGGTGGAATCCCTCGGCTCAGGCGGCGGTGTAGCGGTTGACGGGGCGGGCGAGGCCCAGCAGGCCGCGCAGGGTGTCGGCTTCGTAGGCGCGGCGGAAGGCGCCCCGGCGCTGGAGTTCGGGGACCAGGCCGCGGGTGATCGCGGGCAGGTCGTGCCCGGCGACGGCCGGCCGCAGCCGGAACCCGGACAGCCCCGCTTCCTGGAACTCAAGGAGCAGGTCGGCCAGTTGGGTGGACGTCCCGGTGAAGATCCGCGCGTCGCTGGTGTACGGCTCACCGGTCACGGCGTCCAGACGCTCCCGGCGGGCGGCGGCCGCGCCCGGGTCGTCGTCGAGGAAGACCACCAGGTCGGCGAAGACGTGCAGGGGTTGACCGGCTCGCCCGGCGGTCTCCTGCTCGGCGCGGATCTCGGCGACGATCGCGCGGGCCTGCTCGGTGTCGTGCGGGGTGACGTAGCCGAGGTCGGCCTGGCGGGCCACCACCCGGTAGGGAACGGTCCAGTGGGCGAGCGCCGTGACGAGCGGCTGGCCCTGCGGCGGGCGCGGGGTGATGGAGGGGCCCTTGACGCTGAAGTGCCGGCCCTCGAAGTCGATGTAGTGCAGCTTGTCCCGGTCGATGAAACGCCCGGTGGCCACGTCCCGGATCTCCGCGTCGTCCTCCCAGCTGTCCCACAGCCGGCGCACGGCCTCCACGTGGTCGGCGGCCTCGTCGAACAGCTCGGTCACCACGTCCCGCGCGGCGGGGCTGTCGTAGGCGTCGATGCGCTCGATGGTGCGGCGGCCGAAGTGGGCGGCCTCGGTGGGGCGGGCGGAGATCTGCACGCGCAGGCCGGCCCGGCCGGTGCTGACGTAGTCCAGGGTGGCGATGGCCTTGGAGATGTGGAACGGCTCGGTGTGGGTGGCGATGACGGTCGGCACCAGGCCGATGTGCGAGGTCAGCGGTGCGACACGGGAGGCGATCAGCACGGCGTCGAGCCGGCCGCGGACCTGGTCGGTGCGCTCGTCCGGGTCGAGGAAGTGGGAGGACTGCGGACCGAGGCCGTCCTCGATCGTCACGAAGTCGAGCAGACCGCGTTCGGCCTCGGTGACGAGGTCGGCCCAGTATCCGGCGGTGAACAGGTCGCGGGGCCGGGCCACCGGCTCACGCCAGGAGGCGGGATGCCAGCCGGTGCCGTCCAGGGCGACGGCAAGGTGCAGGGGAGCAGAGGGAGTCGAGGACACGAGGATGCCTTCCTGGAGGTCTGTGGGGACACGTCCGGCCCCGGGGAGCCACGGGGCGCGTGCGCACGAAGGGCCGCGAGGGCGGCCGGCCGGAAGGGGTCCGGCGTCAGGCGAGACAGAGCGCGCCGGCCACGCGCAGCAGATCGATGTGCGGCCGGGTGCGGAGGCGGACGGTGTGCGGGCTGCGGGGCACGGGCGTCACCTCCGGGGTGCGGGCGGGCGCGGCGGCTGGGGCCGCGCGAGGGTCGTCGTGGGTTCAACACCCTGTGCGGGCGCGGGTGTTGCCGTTGTCAGGAGTTGTCCAGCGGCAGGCCGGGCGGGTTGATCTGGGAGGTGGTGACGGCCTCGTTGGAGAGGTTCCATGCCTTGAGCCACTGCGCGTACTGGCCGTTCTTGATGAGGTGGTTGATCGCGTCGGCGACCGGCTTGGCCAGGCCGCTGTCCTTCTTCGTGGTGGCGGCGATCAGGCCCTGCAGGGTGGCGCCCGCCCCGGAGAAGGTGCCCGCGGTGCGCGTGGCCTGCGGGGTCTTCGCGGTCTGTGTGACGTGGTAGGCGATGCCCGGGTTGGGGCCGAAGTAGGTGTCGATCTTGCCGCTGCTCAGGGCGAGGTAGGTGCTGTTGTGGTCCTGGTAGTACTTGACGGTGAGTTTCCTGCCCTCGCTCCGCAGCTTCTTCTTCCACTCCAGCAGGATCCGCTCCTGGTTGGTGCCGCTGCTGACGGCGACGGTCTTCCCGGCGAGGGTGCGGTAGTCGCCGTCGAACGTCCAAGTGTCGTTCTTGGGGACCTCGAAGGCGAGGTTGTCCTGCCGGTAGGAGGCGAACTCGTACTTCCGCTTGCGCTCCTCGGTGTCGGTGACGTTGGAGAAGAGGACGTCGGACTTGCCGCTGTCGAGGCCGACGAACATGTTCTCCCAGGTGGAGTTGCGCACTTCGGGCTTCAGACCGAGGACCGCGGCGACCAGCCGGCCGAGGTCGGGTTCGGCGCCGGTGAGGGTCTTCTGGTCGCCGCCGACATAGGCCAACGGCGGGAAGCCGGACGGCAGGGCGCCGACTCCGACCAGGAGGGTGCCGCGTTTGCGGATGGCTGCGGGCACCTCGGCGCTGAGGGACTTCACCTCGCTCACCTTCAGGATGGCTTCCCTGGCCGCGCCGTTGGACAGCCGTCCCACGGTCACCGTCCCGGCGGCGGCACTGCCGGCCGTGGTCGCGGCCTCGCTGTCCCCGCCGCAGGCGGCCAGCGAGCCGGCGAGGAGCGCGGTGGCGGTGGCGGCGGTGAGACCGCGCAGCAGGTGGCGTCGGATGACGTGGGAAGTCATGGCTGTCCTTGTCGCTGGGTGAACGGGATGAGCGGAAGGGGACGACGGATGGTGTGTCATACGGCGGCCTCGTGACGGACACGCGCGCGCAGGCCGGTGAGGCCGGAGCGCAGGCGCTGCAAGGGGGTCGGCGGAAGGGAGCGTGCGGCGCCGCGGGCGTAGTGCCGTTCGACGTAGAACTGCACGACGGAGATGGCGCTCGTGAGCAGCAGGTACCAGACGGTGACGACCAGGAGCAGCGGCACGATGTCGCCGGGGTAGGTGGAGCCCATGGTCTGCGCGGCGCCGAACAGGTCGAGCAGGGAGACGTAGAAGACCAAGGAGGTGCCCTTGACGAGGCCGATCAGCTGGTTGACGTAGTTCGGGATGATGGAGCGCAGCGCCTGCGGCAGCACGATCCGGGTGAACTGGCGGCTCCTGGGCAGGCCGAGGGCCGCCGCCGCGTCGTGCTGGCCCTGGTCGACGGAGAGGATGCCGCCGCGGACCACCTCGGCGGCGTAGGCGGCCTCGTTCAGGCTGAGGCCGACGACGGCGACGACCATGTCGGTGGCCAGCCGCGACTCGTCGAAGGTGAGGAAGGCCGGCCCGAAGGGGACGCCGAGGCTGAGGGTCTTGTACAGGGCGGAGAAGTTGTACAGGAACAGCAGGACGACGATGAGCGGGATGGACCGCAGCGCCCAGACGTACGTCCAGCTGACCAGGCGCAGCACCGGGCTCCTGGACAGCCGGGCGAGCGCCAGCAGGATGCCGCCGAGCAGGCCCAGGACCGCGCTGTAGACGGTGACCTCCAGGGTGATGAGGAGGCCGTCGAGGATGGTGGGGCGGGAGAACCAGTAGGCGAAGCGGTCCCACTGGTAGAAGCTGTTGGTGGCCAGTCCGTGGACGAACTGGGCGAGCAGGACGAGCACGACGGCGGTGGCGATCCAGCGCCCGGGATGCCGCAACGGCACGACGCGCGGCGGGTGTTGCTTACCTGACGGGCTGTCACTGACCGGCGGGGCGGCCAGGGAGACGGCGGCGCCTTGGGTGTGGCTCATGGTGGGCTCCGGCGGGGAGTCGGCGGCGCCCCTCGGGCGTGGCGGGCCGCGCGGGGCCGCGTCCGGGCGGCGCGGGGCGGCTGCCGGGACGGGCGGGGCGCGGAGGGTGCACGGGACCGGGGGCTCGGGCGGGCGGCGGCACACCGCGGGTGCGGGGTGCGGCGAAGGAGCGCGGGGCGGACGGCTGAGGGGTCAGCCCCGGCAGCGGGCACGGCCCGGTGCGGTACACAGTGCGCTGTTGACGCGCAGGAGATCGACGGCGCGGTCGGCGACCAGCGGGTTCGCATACGGCCGCACGCAGCCCACGGCGCGGCGGGCCGCCGTGCTGGGAGCTGCGTGCATCACGTCACCGTCACTGTTCCGGCCCCGGGGGGCCTCGCGCTTACCGAAACGTCATCCGGTCCGGTCGTCACCTGGGGCACCCCACCGCGGAGCGAGGGTTGCCGGTCAGCAAGCCAGGGCTTGTCGCTGACGCTCATGACCGTTCTGGGCCGTAATTAAGACAGCTGCCCGAACGGCTGTCAACGGCCGTCCGGGTGCTGGGACCTGGCGTGACGGGCCCAGTCGAGGATCTGTACGGCGGACCCGGCGGCCTCCAGGCCGCGGCAACGGGCGTGGTGGCGTAGGGCGATGGAGTCGAGGTCGAGGTGGGTGCCGAACGCCGGGTGGGCGGACAGGCGGCGGGCGTGGGCCCACAGGGCGGGGTGACCGGCGATGCGCTGCACGGCGGCGGCGTCGAGGTGATGCCGGTGCACGGTGTCGAGTTGAACCAGCGCGACCCACAACTCGATGTCGGCGGCGGTGAGTTGCTCACCGATGAGATACCTGCGCCCGGCCAGCAGCCGTTGGGCGTCGTCCAGCGCGGTCAGCAGGGTGCGCAGGGCCGCAGCCCGCTCGGCGGGGTCGGCGGCTGCCGATCCGGCGCGTTGGGCGGCCTCCTCGATGCCGTCGGTGCACAGCCGCTCGACGTGCTCGATACCGGCGGCACCGGCCCGGGGATAGAGCGAGGGGTGGCCGGAGGTGAAGTGCCGGTCGAGGTCGCGCATGATGTCGCGCGCGTGCGTGCTGACGATCCGCCCGGACCAGTCGTCGCTGAGCACGGGCGCAAGGGCCGGGCCCGGATAACGGTGGGCGCCGGCCTCGTACAGCGGGCGCAGCGTGGCGTGTCCACCGTCGGGGCAGTCCGGGACGGCGGGCAGGAAGGTGACCGGACAGCTCTCGTCGAGCCCGAGCAGGCTGTGCGTGATGGCGATGCGCAGCCCGTCGGGAGCCGCGGTCGACACGTGCAGCCGGTAACGGCGGGGCACGGCGTAGTGCCCACTGCGCGCGTCCCGCCCGATCCGCCCGCGGAAGGCGGACGCGGACGACACGGAGGGGTGGGCGGCGAGGGGTGTGACGGACATGGGTCTCCCGGGGGTCGGGCGCGCGCGGGGGGGGGACCGGCGGCGGGTGCGGGGCGGGTGGGCGGCACCCCGTGGGGCGCCGCGGTGGCCGGGTACGGGCACGCGGGGTGGGATCGTGGGCGGTGGCGCGGAGGGCAGCGGTAGGTCCGCCACCGGCCACGGTGCGGAGCGCGGGAAGGGCCGCCGGCCCGGGCTCAGGCGGCCGGGCCGATGGCGCTGCAGACACGCAGAAGGTCGATGTGACGGCGGGAGGTGAGCAGGGGCGAACGGCTCGCTCGGGCGTGGGCCGGGAGCGGTGCGCGAGTCCTCATGCCTTTCCCTACCTGTTCACTAGGATTCCTGTCGGGAGTGTCGATCGACTTCGGGTCACCGTCAAGGGGGCGTCCACCGGTTGGTCAGTGGGTGAGGGGCAGCGGCACACGAAAAGGGCCCCCGCGGGCTCTCGCCCGCGAAGACCCTTCGCACCGTCGGGACGACAGGATTTGAACCTGCGACCCCTTGACCCCCAGTCAAGTGCGCTACCAAGCTGCGCCACGTCCCGGTGCGTCGCACGCGGTGGACCGCGTGATCACGCAGGTAAACCCTACCCCACCCGCGCGGGTGGTCCCGCCGGGCGGGGCGGGCGCTGTGGTCAGCCGGTGCCGGTGTACGCCACCGTCGTGCGGTCGGCGGCCTCGCGGGCCCGGCTCTCGTCCTCGCCGCTCGCCACGTTCGCTGCGTACCAGGCCTCGCTGCTCTCGGCATAGAAGCGGCGGCCCTCCTCGGAGGTCATCCACGCCATGCCCTCGGCCGGATCGACGGGCTTGCCGGTGCGCAGGTGCACGGTGAGGCCGACGAGCATCCCGTCCCAGCCGACGCCGACCGCGCCGGGCCCGAACTCGGCCCACTTGGTGTCGTCGACGTGGGCGATGTGGTCGAGCTCGAAGCGGGTCCGCCCCTCCCCCTCCGGCGTCAGCCGCAGCTCGATCCAGCTGACCTCGCCGCCGTACTCCCAGGTCGCGGTGAACCCCTTGGGTACCTCGCAGCGCTCGATCGTGCCGCCGGCCTGGCCCTCCAGCTGGAAGCGGCCGCCCTCGCGCAGGTCTCCCTCGACGGGGAGGAACCAGCGGGGGATGCGCTCGGGGTTGGTGCACGCGTCCCAGAGGTCGTCGAGCGGGACGTCGTACGTCCGGCTCACGGTGACCACGCGGGCCTCGCCCGCCTTGAAGTCACGGCGACCGACCGTGCGGCGCACGCTGCTGATCTGGCGGGTCACGTCGATCACGGGGTGCTCCTCGGGGGTTCGCCGGTGCCGCGCAGCCGGCGCTCACGGCGGCCGCGGGCGAGTTCGGTGGCCAGGGCGTCCAGGTGCGGGGTCCAGAAACGGCGGAAGCGGTCCAGCCAGGCGTCGATGTCCCGCAAGGGCTCGGAATCGACGGCGTACAGCCGCCGGGCACCCGCGGCGCGGACCGTCGCGAAGCCGTTCTCCCGCAGCACCTTCAGATGCTGGGAGACGCCGGGCTGCGATATCCCGAACTCCACGCGGACGACGTCGGCGACCGCCCCGGCGGTCATCTCACCCTCGGCCAGCAGCTCCAGTATCCGGCGGCGCACCGGGTCGGCGAGGACGTCGAAGGCGTGCATGGAACGAGGTTATCAGCTTGCGCTTATATAAGTAACCGGTGATTACGCTGCCGCCGCGTCGCCGGCCCCGAGGAGCGGGGAGGCGACGCGGCGGCGGCAGGTACCGTCCGCGGGCTACCTGACGCCCGCCCGGCGGGGTGCCGCGCCGTCCAGATGGACGACCACCGTGGTGAAGAAGCGCTGCACCGCGTCGTCGACGCTGCGGATGAAGCCGGACTCCGCGTTGCCCCGGCCGCTCCCCATGCCCTTGAACAGCGACAGCCGGAAACCGGTGATCCGCACACCGCTGTCCTTCGGCAGCATGTCACCGGGCTCGGGGCGCAACCGCTCCAGCGTGCCCCGCGGACCGCCGGCGTCCCCGTCGACGAGGGTTTCGACATGCAGGTCGGCCGGCGCCTCGGCCAGCCGCCGCACCAGCCGTTTGGCCCAGGACAGTGGATAGCCCTGCTCCGGCGCGGGGATCTCCATGGCGGTGCGCAGCTTGCCGGTCCGCAGGTCCGCGCTGATCGCGAGGACACCCGGCGTGCCCTCGATGCGCAGTTCGGCATGCAGCCGGCCGTTCAGGCACAGCTGGTCGGCGAGGTCGCTGCGGCGGGCCCGCGGGTCCGTGCCGCGCCGGGTGCGCTGCACGGGGAGCACCTTCTGGCCGAGCTCACCGCCGAGCCGCAGGCAGACCTGACGGATCAGCCGCTCCCAGCTCTCCACCACCTCCAGCGCCCGGGGGTCGCCCTGGCACAGCGTCTCGTCGTCGATGCCGTTGCGCACCGGGACCCAGGCGGAGCCCATGTTCTGGAACCCGTGGCAGCCGGAGTTCTCGTGCTGGAGGTAGTGGAGCAGCTCCTGGAGCAGCCAGGCGTGCGCGGCGTTGCCGACGCCCTCGTGCCGGATGAGCAGCTGCGCCTGGTGCGCCACCTCGGCCCAGGACAGGTGCCACAGGGCGACCTTGTGCTTGCGGCGGCCGTCGACCTTGACGTCGACGAGCGGAGTTCCCTCCAGGGCCACGTCGTTGGAGAGCGTGATCACCGCCTCGTAGCCGCGGCGCGCGGCGATGTCCATGTACGCCTGGACCTGTTCCGCCTTCAGGGGGTTGCCGTTGGTCTTCGTCTCGACCAGCGCGGTCCACAGCTTCCCCGCGCGCTCCACCCGGATGACCCCGTCGGGGCGGCGCGGCGTGTCGCCGTGCGGCAGGGAGACCTCCGTGAACGTCTCCATCCGCCCGGCCGGGGCGCCGAACGCCGCGGTGAGCCTGCGGCCGAACTCCGGCACCTGGGCCATCACCGACAGCAGGACCGAGGTGGCGCGCATCTCGCGGTCCCGGTCGCTCTTGAGGGCCGACACCGGAAAGAGCTTGGCCTGCTTCCAGGAGTCGTTCTCGGCGAGCGTCTTCACCGCCGCCTTGGGCAGGGTGATCTTCTTCTTGGCCGTGCGCGGCCGCGCGGACGACTTCCTGGGGGCCGGTTCGTCGGCGGGCTGACGAGGCGCGGGCACCGCCTCCAGTGTCGCCTGCGCCGAGGGCACGGCCGCCGTCTCCGCCCGCTCGTCGCCGGGCGCGTCCTCCAGCACCGCGGCCGCCGAGGTGGTGTCCGTCTCCTCCGCGTCGTCGACGTCGACGCCGAAGTCGGTGGCCAGGCCGGCCAGGCCGCTGTCGTAGCCCTGGCCGACGGCCCTGAACTTCCACTCCTCCCCGCGCCGGTACAGCTCGCCGAAGATGACGGCGCCGACCGAGTCGGCGTCGTCGATGGTGAAGCGCAGCAGGTTCTCACCGGCCGCGTCGGCCAACGTCACCCTGACGTCGTCGAGTTCGCCGAACCGGGCCCCCCGGTACCGGCTCGCGGCGACGACGATCCGCTCGACATCGGGCGCAACGGCGGTGAGGTCGAAGCTGATGCGATCCTCGCTGCCGTTGTCCGTGGGCGTCTTGCCGAGCAGCTGCACGCTGCCGTCGGCCGCCACCGGGTTGTTGTAGAAGTAGAAGTCCGCGTCGCTGCGCACCTTGCCGTTCGCGTCCAGCAGCAGCACGGAGACGTCCGCGTCCCCCTCCCCGGTCGGACTGGCCCAGCCCAGCCCGACGATCACGGATCCGGCGTCCTCGCTCAGGGCTGCCAGCGACACATTCGAGCCCTTGATCATTTCCTGCACAAAGCCCCCCAACCGCCGCGCGTTCCCAGCGCGCGGACATCACTGCCCCGAAGGCCTGTCGAGACCCCAAAGGCCTGTCGAGCGACACGGTGTGACATGCCGCAGGCAGATGACTGTAATACCCACGCAGCCGGCTCGGGGCAGCCCGCGGCAAACGGGGGCAGGGGCGGCTGCCGGCGTCACTTGATGATCGCGTTCGCCACGACCACCACGAAGCCCAGCAACGCGTCCACCGCTCCGATGGCCAACGCCGTGGGCCAGCCGCGGCGGGACGAGCGGGCCGTCGTCAGGCCGAGGGTGAAGAGCAGGGCGATGTTGAGGGCGAACGCCGGGTATTCGACGCCGTCGGGGGGCCACCAGCCCCAGCCGGCTCCGGCGAGCACCAGCACCGTCGGCAGGACGGCCGTGACCAGGGGCCACTCGTCGACGAGGGCGCGCAGGGCGTCCCCGCGGCGGTGCGGGCCGCGCTCGGCGATGTAGTGGGCGTAGCCGTGGGCCAGCGCCGAGGCGAAGGCGGTGATCAGCAGCCACAGGGCGTCGTAGCGGCGGCTGTGCGCGGAGGAGTGCCCGTACTGGGTGAGGGCCGCGACCATGGAGCTGGCCAGGACGGCGCCGTAGACACCACCGAAGAGGATCATTTCGCGCGTGTCGTGGCCGCGCGACACGGTGGCCGTCGGCGGCGAGTCGGAGTCGGCCATGCCCTCACGATCACCCGGCTCCGTGGCGCCTGCCACTTGCAAGGGGCCGGACCGGCGGGTGTGCGGGTGCGATGAACACAGCGGGCGGGGGGCCTGACCGGCAGGCGCCGCGCCTGCGATGACCACGCGGGCCGGGGCCGGACCGCAGGGGCACGGGTGTGATGCCACGGCCGGCGACGGCCGGACCCGGCAGGCGCGCCGGTACGACGATGTGTCCGGCCCGCGGGACCCAATACGCACACTGTGTCAAGCACCGCCGCGTGAGCCGTGCCGCTAGGGTCGCCGCATGATCCACTCCTTCGCCCTGCACGTCCCGGACGCCGACCTGACGCCGGAGCCGCTCGACCCCGCCCAGATCGTCTCCGGCTCGCCCGAGGTGACCGGGAAGGTGGTGTGGGAGTCCGAGGACGGGCGCCAGGTCCGCGGCGTCTGGCAGATCACGCCCGGCGTCGTCACCGACACGGAGGCCGACGAGATGTTCGTCGTGCTCAGCGGATCGGCCACGGTCGAGGTCGACGGCGGACCCACCCTTCGCCTCGGCCCCGGCGACATGGCGGTGCTGCGCGAGGGCGACCGCACGACGTGGACGGTGCACGAGACGCTGCGCAAGGTGTACGCGATCAATCAGTGACCTCTGGGCTCGTTCGGGGAACGGTCGCGGACGTCTTCACCGGCCGTTGCGGGGCACCGGCCCGTCGTCCCCCGCACCTCCAGGTGCGGCGCGGTCAGCTGGATCCGGCCCGCGCCCGCCTGGCCCTCGAACCGTTCCAGCAGGCAGCGCGCGGCGCGTCGGCCCACCTCGTGGCCGGCGTTGTCGGCGGTGGTCAGCCAGACGTGCCGGAGCCGGGAGATGCTCGTGTTGTCGTAGCCGGCCACGGAGACGTCCCGCGGCACGTTCAGTCCCAGCTCCGCGGCCGCCGTCAGCACGCCGACCGCCGTCATGTCGTTGACCGCGAAGACCGCCGTGGGCCGGTCGGGGCGGCTCAGCAGCCGGACCGTGGCCCGGTAGCCGCCCTCCTCCGTCAGATCCCCGCGCTCGACCAGCTGCTCCAGCCCGTGTGCGGCCAGCGCGGACGCGTAGCCGTTCCGGCGCAGCTCGCTCACCGCGCCGTGCCCGCCGACGTGCGCGATCCGGCGGTGCCCCAGCCCGATCAGGTGCTCCACGGCGAGCCGGGCGCCCTGCTCGTCGTCTCCCGCCACCACGTCCACGCCCGGCAGCACCGGCTCCCGCGCTCCCGCGACCACCACCGGGAGCCGTTCGGCGACCCGCGCCAGCCCGGCCGGATCGGGCAGCGTGCCGACCACGACCAGGCCGTCGACCCCGAGGTCGAGGAAGGGTTCGGCGACGTCGTGGCCCGCGCGGCGGCCGAGGCGGGCGTCGGAGAGCAGCATGTGCAGACCGGCCGTGTGCAGCAGGGAGTTGAGACCGTCGAGCAGCTCCACGAACCAGGGGTTGCGCAGGTCGTGCAGGAGCACCCCGACGGTGCGGGAGCGTCGTTCGCTCAGGGTGCGGGCCGCGGCGTTGGGCCGGTAGCCGAGCTCACGCACCGCCTGGAGCACCGCGTCCCGCTTTTCGGGGCGCACCTGACCGGAGCCGCGCAGCACGAGGGAGACCAGCGATTTGGACACCCCCGCCCGTTCGGCCACATCGCGGATCGTCGGCTGCCTCATGGTGTGGACCGTTCCATGAAGCCATCTGGTTGTCAAAGGGCTTGACAGGACGGACAGGCCCGCACAAGGTGACGGGAGAAGCCGTTTGGAACGGTCCAAAAGCGAGAGGGCTGTCATGGCACGCACGCTCGGGGTCGCCGTCGTCGGGTTCGGCTGGATGGGGCGGGTGCACACCCAGGCGTACGCGCGCGTGCTCCACCACTTCCCCCTCCTCGGCCTGCGGCCGCACCTGGTCACCGTCGCCGAGGAGGTGCCGGGCCGGGCGGAGGAGGCCTCCGCGCAGTTCGGGTTCGCCTCCACTACCCGTGACTGGCGTGAGGTCGCCGCCGATCCGCGGGTGGAGGCGGTCAGCGTCACCGCGCCGAACTTCCTGCACCGTGAGATCGGCGTCGCCATGGCCGAGGCGGGCAAGCACCTGTGGATCGAGAAACCGGTCGGCCTGGGCGCCGGCGACGCCCGCGCGGTCGCCGACGCGGCCGCCAGGGCGGGCCTGCAGGGCACGGTCGGCTTCAACTACCGCAATGCCCCGGCCGTCGAGGCGGCCCGTGAACTGATCGCCTCAGGGGAGCTGGGCTCGGTCACGCACGTCCGCATCCGGCTGTTCAGCGACTACGCCGCCCACCCCGAGTCCGCTCTGACCTGGCGTTACGAGCGGGAGCGCGGCGGCAACGGGGTGCTCGGCGACCTGGCCTCGCACGGCGTGGACCTCGCCCGGTACCTGCTCGGCGACATCACCGCCCTGACCGCCGACACCGCGATCTTCCTGCCCGAGCGGGCCCGGCCCACCGGTGCCACCGCCGGCCACGCGCGCGCCGCCGGCGGTGCACTCGGCCCCGTGGAGAACGAGGACTATGTCAGCTGTCTGCTGCGCTTCGCCTCCGGCGCCCGTGGCGTACTGGAGGCCTGCCGCGTCTCCGTGGGCGAGCAGAACGCCTACGGCTTCGAGGTGCACGGCACCCAGGGCGCCGTCTTCTGGGACTTCCGGCGGATGAACGAACTGGGCGTCAGCCGCGGTACGGCCTACCAGGACCAGCCGGTGAGCACGGTGTACGTCGGCCCGGGCGCCGGCGAGTACGGCGCGTTCCAGCCCGGCGCCGCCAACGCCATGGGCTACGACGACCTGAAGGTCATCGAGTGCCACCGCTTCCTGCGCTCCATCGCCGAGGGCACCCCGCACGGGGCGACCCTCACGGACGCCGTGCACAACGCGACCGTGCTGGACGCGATGACACGGTCCGCCGAGACCGGGGCGTGGGTCACGCTCCGGCAGTGACCGTCACGCTTTCCGCGCCAGCACCCGCAGCCGTCGTACGCCGTCGGCGAGTGCGTCGGCGACATCGCGCGGCGGCATGTCCGCGCCGCCCGGGACGGTGGTGCGGGCCAGAAGCGGCAGCTCCACCTGCACGCCCGGGCCGCCGGCCATGTTCACCGGGTTGCCGGGGTGGACGCCCCGCAGGGCGGCGGGGATCAGCGCCAGGTCGGTGACCGGCTCGAACCGGGGCCGCAGCGCCTGTAGCCCGCCCGCCATCAGGTGCGCCGCGCTCCGGTCGGCCCCGCCGAGGAAGATCGAGCGGGGCGCGGCCTTCCGCAGATGCCCGTGCAGCGATACGACGACGTCGACGCGGGCGAGGAAGTCGCGCAGCAGGCCGCACGGGGCGGCCGCCATCCGTGCCGAGGTGATGTGCACCGGTTCCCCGTCGCTCTGCCGGAACACCAGTCGCGCCGCCCCGCACCGCTCCGCCAGTTCGTCCGCGAGTTCGCCGGTGCCGCCCTCGACGCTGGCGTGCAGCGCGAGCAGGCCGATGCCGCCGCCGGGGGTCAGGGTGACCCTGAAGTCGACGCCCTCGATCGTCACGCGCTCGGTCCGCGTGCGGCCCGCGCCGGTCATCGGGCGGCCTGCGGCGGCATGTTGAACGGAGTGACGACCTGGATCGCGGACGGCAGGGTCGGCCCGGCCGGCGGGAGCGCGCCGTGGGCCCGCATCACCAGGTGGCAGGCCTCGCGCAGGTCCTGGCGCAGGTCGTGGTGGAGGACGGCGGACAGGCGGTGTTCGCGCAGCAGGCGGGTGTTGTCGTGGTCGAGGTCGTGGGCGACGAACACGGCGCACGCGCGGCCGAGGTCGGCGAAGGCCTGGAGCGTGGCGATGTTGCCGCCGCCGATCGAGTACACGGCACGGATGTCCGGGTCGCGCTCCAGGGCGGCCCGCACGAGGTCGTACTGGGTCGCGTCGAGTCCCTGGCCCTCGGCGATCTCGACGAGGACGCGCCCCGGATGCCGGGCGCGCATGGCGCTGCGGAACCCCATCTCGCGCTCCTCCTCGTTGCGGAAGAAGCCGCTGCTGAGGCTGGTGAGGACGTTGCCGGGCCGGTCGCCGAGCCACTGGCCCATCAGATAGGCGGCGGTGGCGCCGGCGGCGCGGTTGTCGATGCCTACGTAACCGAGCCGGGTGCTGGCCGGCAGGTCGGTGGCGAGGGTGATCACGGGGATGCCCGCTGCGGTGAGGCGACCGACGGCGGCGGTGATCTCAGGGACGTCCGGCGCCTTGAGCAGCACCCCCTGGGAGCCCCTGCGCGCGATCCGGTCCAGGACGCGAACCTGCTCCTCGACCGGCCCGGTCTCGCGGAAGTGGAAGCGGGAGCGCAGCACCGCCGGGTGCAGGGACGGCAGCTCCGCCTCCAGAGCGGCGCGTACGGCGGTGGAGAACCGCTCCGGTGCCTGCATCACGATGTCGATCATGAAGGTGCGGCCGATCAGCCGGACCTGGGTGCGCTGCCGGTCCAGGTCGGCGATGGCCCGGTGCACCTCCTGCGTGGTGGACGCGCGGACCCCGCCGCGGCCGTTGAGCACCCGGTCGACCGTGGCCTCGCTCAGACCGGCCTGACGTGCGATCTCCTTGATCGGGAAGGGGTGGCCCACGGTCGGCTCCTTGAGGGGTTTTTGATGGCTGCCTGCCGGTTGTTCGCCGTGTTTGTCCTGACAAGAATGACAGAGCCGCGCCGCTCAGTGACCCGCACCTTGCACCATGGAGCACGCGTCGCGCCATGAACCGAAGGGACCGCGATGTCCGCCACCGCACCACAGCGCGCCTGGCTGTCCGAGCCGGACTGCGACCTGACCGCCTTCCGTACCCTGATCGAGCGGACCACCGACCCCGCCGACTGTCCGCACGCCGCCGCCGTCGAGCACAACGTGCCGCTCTACGACGCCGGGCAGCTCGGCTCCGGCCGCGACATCCAGGCCGAGATCGTCCGCGTCCTCGCCGACGGCCCCGGGGTCGCCGTCTTCCGGGGCGCCTTCCCGGACCCCGCCGTCGTCGACCGGCTCACCGCCGTCTTCGATGCGCTGATCGCCGAGCAGCGCGCCGCGGGCCGGACGGGCGGTGACCACTTCGCGCGCCCGGGCGCCAACGACCGGGTGTGGAACGCCCTGGAGAAGGCCGCGCTGTACGACGCGGAAGCGTTCGCCGCGTACTACGCGAACGAGGTCGTGGCGCTGGTCTCCCGGGCCTGGCTCGGTCCCGCCTACCAGGTCACCTCCCAGGTCAACGTGGTCAACCCGGGCGGCGAGGCGCAGCAGCCGCATCGCGACTACCACCTGGGCTTCCTGGCGGGCGAGACCGCCGCGGCCTACCCGGCGCATGTGCACCGTCTCTCCCCCGCGCTCACCCTGCAGGGTGCCGTCGCGCACTGCGACATGCCGGTGGAGTCCGGGCCGACGCTGTACCTGCCCTACTCCCAGCTGTACGTGCCCGGGTATCTGGCCTGGCGGCTGCCGGAGTTCCGGGCGTACTTCGCGGAGCACCATGTGCAGCTGCCGCTCGCCAAGGGGGACGCGGTCTTCTTCAACCCGGCCCTCTTCCACGCGGCCGGCACCAACCGCTCGGCGGACATCCGGCGCACGGCCAACCTGCTCCAGGTGTCCTCCGCGTTCGGGCGGGCCATGGAGAGCGTGGACCGGGAGGCGGTCGTGAACGCCGTCTACCCGGTGCTGCTCAAGCGCAGGGCCGAGGGTGTGGGCGAGGCGTGGCTGGAGCACGTGATCGCCGCGAGCGCCGAGGGCTACCCCTTCCCCACCAACCTGGACCGCGACCCGCCGGTGGAGGGGCTCGCCCCGCCGTCACAGGCCGATCTGCTGCGGCGTGCGCTCGCCGGGGAGTGGAGCCCCGGGACACTGCGCGAGGAACTGCGCGCGGGCGCCGGGCGACGGCGCACGAGCTGACACGGAAGACGAGGGAGCAAGGAGAGATATGGGACTGCTCGACGACAAGGTCGTGCTGGTCAACGGCGGCAGCCAGGGCGTCGGCGCGGCCGTCGCCCGGGCGGCGGTCCGTGAGGGCGCGGCCGTGGCCGTCACCGGACGCCGCCCCGAGCCGGGCGAGGCACTGGTCGCGGAACTCACGGCCGGCGGCGGGAAGGCGCTGTACGTGCGGGCCGATCTGGCCGACGCGGAGCAGGCGAGGGCGGCGGTGGCCGCGGTGGTGGACGCCTGGGGCCGCATCGACTGCCTGGTGAACTCCGCCGGGCTCACCGCGCGCGGCACACTGCTCGACACCACGCCCGAGCTGTTCGACCAGCACATCGCCGTCAATCTCAGGGGGCCGTTCTTCGCGATGCAGGCGGCCGTCGCCGACATGCTGTCCCGCAGGGCGTCCGGCACGATCGTCAACGTCATCACGTCGTCGGCGCACGGTGGGCAGCCGTTCCTCGCGCCGTACGTGGCCGCGAAGGCGGGGCTGGCGGGACTGACCCGCAACGCGGCGCACGCCCACCGCTACGACCGCATCCGGATCAACGGCCTGAACATCGGCTGGACCGCGACCGAGGGCGAGGACGCCACCCAGCGGGCCTTCCACGGGGCGGGCGACGACTGGCAGGAGCAGGCGGCGGCACGGCTGCCGATGGGGCGGCTCGGCCGGCCCGACGAGATCGCCGACTTCGTGGTCTTCCTGCTGTCCGAGCGGTCCGGGGTGGTCACCGGTTCGGTGATCGACTGGGACCAGAACGTCCTCGGCGGACTGGACTGACCGGCAACCGGACCGACCGGCACACTCCTCTTCCTCTTTCGAGTTCTCTCTCAAGGAGCACCATGCGTATCGGAATCCTCGGCCTCGGCCGCATCGGGGCCTTCCACGCCGAGACCCTGTCCGGGCTCGACGCCGTCGAGTCCCTCGTCGTCACCGATCCCGTGGCGGACGCCGCCAAGGCCGCCGCCGAGCGGTTCGGCGCCGAGGTCGCCGACTCTCCCGAGGCCCTGCTGGCCTCCGGGGTGGACGGCATCGTCGTCGCCGCGGCCACCGACGCCCACCCGGCACTGATCCGGGCCGGCGTGACGGCCGGCGTGCCCGTGTTCTGTGAGAAGCCGGTCGCCCGGACCATCGCCGAGGGCGTCGAGGTGCTGCGCGCCGTCAAGGGCAGCGACGTGCCGGTGCAGATCGGCTTCAACCGGCGCTTCGACGCCGGGTTCACCGCCGCACGCGCCGCCGTCCGGGCCGGGGAACTCGGCAAGCTGCACACCGTGCGGTCGACCACCCTCGACCCGGCGCCGCCTCCGGCCGCCTACGTCGCCGCGTCCGGGGGCATCTTCCGGGACTGCTCCGTGCACGACTTCGACATCATCCGCTGGGTGACCGGCCGCGAGGTGACCGAGGTGTACGCCGTCGGCGGCAACCGGGGCGCCGACTACATCCGGCAGGCCGGTGACGCCGACACCACCGGCGCGCTGCTCACCCTCGACGACGGCACCATCGCGGTGGTCTCCAACTCCCGGCACAACGGCCGTGGTTACGACGTCCGCATGGAGCTGCACGGGTTCGAGGACTCCCTCGCCGTGGGCCTCGACGACAAGCTGCCGCTGCGCTCGGCCGAGCCCGGTGTCACCTTCCCCTCCGGTGTCCCGCACGACTTCTTCATGGATCGCTTCACCGCGGCCTACCGCGCCGAACTCGCCGCATTCACCGAGCTGATCGCCGGCACCCGGCCCTCTCCGTGCACGATCGAGGACGCGCTGGAGGCGGGCTGGATCGCGGAGGCATGCACCCTGTCCCGGCACGAGCACCGGCCGGTGACACTCGCGGAGGTACGCGGGGCGTGACTCCCGGCCGGGGGGGCGGACGGGCGCCTGCGGAGGTATGCGGCACCTGACCCCCTGCGGGACACGGAACAGGCGACCGCGAAGGTACGCGGCGCCTGGCCTTCGGCAGGGCGGAGGCGCGTGAGCGCTTCGGCAGGACGGAGGCGCGTGAGCGCACCTCCCCCGCGCGGGACCGGAACAGGCATGGCCGGAAGCACACCGCACCCGAACCGTGGCGGGGCCCCGGCCGGCGCTCCGGTCGGGGCTCAGCCGTAGTCGTGCGACGAACTCACCGCGCCACCGGTTGCGCCGGCAGGTCGAACACGTGGTCCGGGGAGACGATCCGGGTCACGGCCTGGCCGAAGAGGGTGCTGGGCTCCTGGTTCTTGTAGTTGATGTCGGTGTTCAGCACCACGACGACCGTCGCCTGCGCGGCCGGCAGATAGATGGTGAGGGACTCGTAGCCGGGCAGGGAGCCGTTGTGCCCGATCCAGCCCTGCACATTGAAGATGCCGAGTCCGTAGCCGGTGCCGGCGATCGGGGTCGCGGGCGTCGTCAGCCGCTGCTGCTGCGTCGCGGGGCTGATCATGTCACCGCCGTTCGGCAGCTTGCCGGTGGCCACCGTGCGGGCCCACACCCGCAGGTCGTCCAGCTGGGAGATCATCGCGCCGGCCGCCCAGCCCCAGGAGGGGTCCCAGTCGGCGGAGTCCTCGACCTTCCCGGTCGCCGTCTGGTTGGTGTACCCCTGCGAGTGCGGCGTCGGGAACTCGTTGCCGGTCGGGAAGAGCGTGTGCTTCAGGCCCACCGGGTCGAGGATCTTCTGCTGGATGTAGTCGTTCAGCTTCTGCCCGCTCTCCTTCTCGACGACCAGGCCGAGCAGGATCAGGTTGGTGTTGCAGTAGTAGAACTGCTGGCCCGGCGGGAAGAGCACGGGGTGCTTGAAGGAGTAGCCGAGCAGCTGTTGCGGGGTGAAGGGGCGTTTCGGGTCGGAGGTGAGCGCCTTGTAGAAGTCCTCGTCCGCCGAGTAGTTGAACAGCCCGCTGCGCATGCCGGCCAGCTGCCGGATGGTGATCTTGTCGCCGTTGGGCACGCCGCTGATGTACTTGTCAATGGTGTCGTCCAGGCCGATCTTGCCCTGGTCGACGAGTTGCAGCACCGCCGTGACGGTGAAGGTCTTCGTCTCGCTGCCGATGCGCATGTAGAGGTCGGGCGACATCTTGCGGCCGGTGCTCTTGTCGGCGACGCCGAAGGACTTGACGTACTGCCCCTGGTGGGGCGTCCACACGCCGACCGTCACGCCGGGGATCTTCGCCTGGTGCATCACCCGCTGCACGGCGGCGTCGAGAGCCCGCTGCACGGCGGGCGTGAGCGCCCGGACCTCGTTCCCGGACGGGGACGGCGAGACGGACGGCGAGACCGAGGCCGACGGGGAGACGGACGGGGAGGCCGATGGCGAGACGGACGCCGGCGTCGACGGCGACGTCGACGTCGATGGGGACGGCGACGGCGAGGTCGCCCCGGAGGAGGACGGCGAGGTGGACAGGGGCGCCGAGGACGGGCCGTACGGCGACGGCGGCGTGGGGGCGGCGGTCGGCAGCGCGACGGCCACCCCGCCGGCGACCGGTGCGGCGAGGAACCCCAGCGCGGCGGCCACGACGGCCGCCCTGCGCAGAGGGGTGGAAGCGTACGACATGGGCTTGCTCCCCGTGAGACGGCGGAAGGGGACGCCCCGCGAACGTCGTGGAAGGCGGCGGGAGCGAGGCCGTGGGACACGGACCGACACCCTGGTGCACCAGTGGCCCCAGCGGTCACACCGGCTACACCCAGCATAGGAGCGCCCGCCCGTCACGTCCTGTCGGCCAGCGGGCGCCCCGCCCGTTCCGCCGTGCGCTCAGGCTCCGCAGGAGCGCAGGAAGCGGCGGGTGCGGACCGCGATCGGCAGGGGCTTGTCCGGCTCGCAGGGATACATGTCCTGCTCGACGATGGCGAACAGGTCCACGCCCAGCTTCTGTGCCGCCACCAGCACCGGCTCCAACTCCGGCACGCCGGACGGTGGTTCGCACATCACTCCGCGCTGGACCGCCGGACCGAAGGGCACCCCATCGGCCACGACGTCGGCGAGGATGCCGGGGTCGACCTGCTTGAGGTGCAGATAGCCGATGCGCTCGCCGTAGGTCTCGATGAGCTTGACGCTGTCGCCGCCGCAGTAGGCGTAGTGCCCGGTGTCCAGGCACAGGTTGACGAGGTCGGAATCGGTGGAGTCGAGGAAGCGCTCGACGTGGGCCTCGGTGTCGATATGGGTGTCGGCGTGCGGGTGGACGACGATGTCCAGGCCGTAGGTCTCCTTCACCTCGTGTCCGAGGCGCTCCATGCCCTTGGTGAGGTAGGCCCACTGCTCGGTCGTCAGCTCCGGCGGCTCCAGGATCTCGGCGGTCTTGTCGTCGCGCCAGAAGGACGGGATGACGACGAGGTGCCGCGCGCCCATGGCCTGGGTGAGGGCCGCGACCTTGGCGACGTGCTCCCAGGTGGCGTCCCACACCGACAGGCCGCGGTGCAGGCCGGTGAAGACGGTGCCCGCGGACACCTTCAGGCCGCGGGCCCGCACCTCGTCGGTGAGCCGGGCCGGGTCGGTGGGCAGGTAGCCGTAGGGACCGAGCTCGATCCACTCGTAGCCGGCCTCGGCGACCTCGTCGAGGAAGCGCTGCCAGGGCACCTGGGCGGGATCGTCGGGGAACCACACCCCCCAGGAGTCGGGGGCGGAGCCGACCCGGATGCGGCTCAGAGCAGCGGGCATGTCAGGGGGTTCCTTCCGACGTGGGGGCCGCCACGGGTGCGGAGAGGTCCTGCGCCTCGGGGAGTCCTTCCACGTCGACGCCCCGGACCTGGGAGAGTTCGTGCTTGAGGGCGGCGAGCTCGGTGCCGCCGGCCATGTGGTTGGTCAGCTCCTCCAGGCCGACCTCGCTGCGGGCGGCGGACAGCTCCAGGGTGCCCAGGCGCAGCACGTTGAACTGGTCACCGACCATGTAGGCGTGGTGGGGGTTGTGGGTGATGAAGATGACGCCGAGGCCGCGGTCGCGGGCGGCGGCGATGTACTTCAGGACCACGCCGGACTGCTTGACACCGAGGGCGGCGGTCGGCTCGTCCAGGATGAGCACCCGGGCGCCGAAGTAGACGGCGCGGGCGATGGCCACGCACTGGCGCTGGCCGCCGGACAGGGTGCCGATGGGCTGTTCCAGGTCGTCCAGGACGATGCCCATGTTGCGCAGCTCCTGGTCGGCCGTCTTCTTCATGCGGCCGATGTCGAGGCGGCGGACCGGCCAGGGGCCCTTGGTCATCTCGGACCCGAGGAAGAAGTTGCGCCACACCGGCATCAGCGGGACGGTCGCGAGATCCTGGTAGACGGTGGCGATACCGCGGTCGAGGGCCTCGCGCGGGGTGCTGAAGCGCACCGGCTGCCCGTCCACGAGGAACTCGCCCTCGGTGTGCTGGTGCAGCCCCGAGATGATTTTGATGAGGGTGGACTTGCCTGCGCCGTTGTCGCCGAGGACGCAGGTCACCCGGCCGGGGAAGACGTTCAGGTCCACGCCGTGCAGGGCGCGGATGTTGCCGTAGGACTTGCCGGCCGCGCGCAGTTCGACGAGGGGCGTGTCCTTCTCGGGCACGGTGTCCGCGAGGATCGCGCCGTGTGTTCCGCTGCTGGTCATGTCACCTCACCTCCTCGTCGCGGTGCGCTGCACGTACAGGTTGATCAGGACCGCGCCGAGGAGCATCACCCCGAGGAACGCCTTGAACCAGTCCGGGTTCCAGCCGGCGTACACGATGCCCTGGTTGACCATGCCGAACATGAACGCGCCGAAGACCGGGCCGATCGCGGAGCCGTAGCCGCCGGTGAGCAGGCAGCCGCCGATGACGGCCGCGGCGATGTAGATCAGCTCCTGACCGACGCCCTCGCCGGACTGCACGGTGTTGAAGGAGAACAGGTTGTGCATGCCGACGAACCAGGCGCCGAAGCCGACGGTCATGAACAGCGTGATCTTCGTGAAGTTCACGGGCACGCCGACGGCCCGGGCGCTGTCCTTGTTTCCACCGACGGCGAAGATCCAGTTGCCGTACTTGGTGCGCAGCAGCACCCAGGTGGCCAGTGCGGCGAAGACCAGCCACCACACCACCGTGATCTTCACCTGGACACCGCCGACGTCGAAGGAGGAGGCGAAGACCTTTCTCGCCTGGCCGAAGCCGTCCATGTCGCTGATGTCGTCGGTGGCGACGTTGCCGGTGACGAGTTTGGTCACCGCGAGGTTGACGCCCTGGAGGATCAGGAAGGTGCCGAGGGTGACCAGGAAGCTGGGCAGCCCCGTTCTCACCACCATCCAGCCGTTGAAGGCGCCGATGCCGAGGGAGACGATCAGGGCGACGGCCACGCCGGTCCACACGTTCATGCTCAGCTGGAAACTCAGCATGCTCGCGGTGAGGGCCGAGGTGATCACCGCGACGCCGGCCGACAGGTCGAACTCGCCGCCGATCATCAGCAGCGCCACCGGCAGCGCCATGATGCCGATGGTCGACGACTGGTAGAGCACCGTGGCCATCGAACTGCCCTGGCGGACGGTCGGGGCCGCGATGAGGAAGAAGATCAGGACGGCCACGGCGCCGAGGAAGACGCCGACCTCGGGCCGCGCGAGCAGCCGGAACACCAGGGAGCGCTGCCGGGTGCGGCCGTCGGAGCCCCTGGGGCCGGGGGCCGGCGGTGTCCCCACCGCCGGCGCAGCCTGCTGGGTCATACCGATCACCGGGTGCCCTTCGCGGCGAAGTTCGCGACCTGGTCGACGTTGGACTTGTCGACGAAGGCCGGACCGGTGAGCACCGGCTGCTCGCCACCGCCGCTGTAGTTGCCGTTGTTCTTGTAGAGCCACAGGGAGTCGACCGCCAGGTAGCCCTGGAGGTAGGGCTGCTGGTCGACGGCGAACTGGATGGTGCCGTTCTTGATGGCCTTGGTGAGGTCCTTGTTGAGGTCGAAGGTGGCGACCTTGGCCTTGCTGCCGGCGTCGCCGACCGACTGCACCGCGGTCAGCGCGAAGGGCGCGCCGAGGGTGACGACGTAGTCGATGCCGGTGTCCTGCTTGAGCTTGGCGGTGATCGTCGACTTCACGGACGGCATGTCGGTACCGTTGACATAGAGGTTCTGCACGGAGCCGGAGAAGGTCTTCTTGACACCGTCGCAGCGCTGCGTCAGGCCGATGTTGCCCTGCTCCTGGATGACGCACACGGCGTTCTTGGCGCCCACCTCGTTGAGCTTCTTGCCGAAGGCCTCGCCGGCGACGGTCTCGTCCTGCCCGAAGAACTCCAGCAGGCCGAGCTTCTTCCAGTCGCTGACACCGGAGTTGAGGCCCACGACGGGTATGCCGGCGCTCTTGGCCTTGGCGACGGCGCCCTTCATGGCGTCCGGCTTGGCGAGGGTGACGGCGATGCCGTCGACCTTCTGGTCGATCCCGTTCTGCACCAGGTTGGCCTGGTTGCCGGCGTTGGGGTCGGCGGAGTAGATGAGCTTGATGTTGTCCTTGGCGGCCGCGGCCTCGGCGCCCTTGCGGACGATGTCCCAGAAGGTGTCGCCGGGCGACTGGTGGGTCACCAGGGCGACCGTCATCCGCGGGGTGTTGGCCTTGCCGGCGGAGGCCGCGGCCCCTCCTTCCTCGGACTTCTTGCCGCCGGAACTGCTGGAGCAGCCCGCGAGGGCCAGGGCCGCCGCCGCGGCCAGGGCCACGACCGGGGCGAGTCTGCGGGAGTGAGAAGAGCGGTCCATCTTTCCTGCACCTCACTGTGCGACGTGTGCGACGGGGGAAGACGTGTGCGACGGGGAAGGGAGGGGATCGAGAGCCGTGTCCCACGGCTGTTGCGCTGGGACGGGATACAAGTCGCTGCGGCGTCCGCTGTCAATACTTTGTTAAGACATCATTTCACGAGCAGGTCCGAATGTAAGTACAAAGCATTGACAGCGTCGGCTTCGGCCACCTACACCTGGGAGGCGGCAGGCCCGCCGGTACGTGGTCGATCCCTACCCCAGGGGCGCGGGCGTAGCCCTGACGCGGAAACGGAGCGACGTCTTGACTCTCAGCATCCCCGACCTCGCCGCAGTTCGCGCGCGGCACCCGGAGGCCGTCGCCGAGGCCGCCGCCCGCCGCGTCCGGCGGCCGCTGCTGAACGGCTCCGGGCGGCTGATGATCGTCGCCGCCGACCACCCGGCCCGCGGTGCGCTCGCCGTCGGCGACCGGCACCTGGCCATGGCCAACCGGGCCGAACTGCTGGAGCGGCTGTGTACGGCGCTGACCCGGCCCGGGGTCGACGGGGTGCTCGCCACCGCCGACATCCTGGAGGACCTGCTGCTGCTCGGCGTGCTGGACGGCAAGGTTGTGATGGGCTCGATGAACCGCGGGGGGCTCGCTGGCGCCGCCTTCGAGATGGACGACCGGTTCACCGGGCACCGCGCCGCCGACCTCGCCCGGCTGCGCTTCGACGCGGGCAAGCTGCTGCTGCGCATCGACTACGACGACCCCGGCTCGCTCACCACGCTGGAAGCCACCGCCCGCACCATCGACGAGATGGCGGCCCTGCGGCTGCCGGTGTTCGTCGAGCCGTTCCTCACGCGCCGCGTGGCCGGCCGGGTCCGCAACGACCTGTCCGCGCCGGCCGTCACCCGCTCCATCGCCATCGCCTCCGGCCTCGGCGGCACCTCCGCGTACACCTGGCTCAAGCTGCCCGTCACCGACGACCCCGACGACATGGGCGAGGTGCTGCAGGCCTCGACCCTGCCCGCCGTGCTGCTCGGCGGTGACGTCGGGGACGACCAGGACGCCGCTTACGAACGCTGGCGCAAGGCGCTCGGACTGCCCACCGTCCACGGCCTGGTCGTGGGCCGCTCGCTGCTCTACCCGGCCGCGGGCAGTGTGGAGGAGGCGGTCGACACGGCCGTCGGACTGCTGTGAGGCCCCGCCGGGGAAGGTCTGCTGTACGGGCGTGCCGTCAGAGGTCCGCTGTACGGCGCGTGCTGTGAAACGGAGGAGTTCATGACGTACCACCTGCCCGCGGGCAAGGCGGCCGCCGGGCCCTACGCCGTCGACATCGGTCCCAAGGAGGCCGGCTGGGGGTACTCCGCCCTGCGGGTGCTGGAGCTTCCCGCCGCCGGATCGCACACCTTCGACACCGGTGACAGCGAGTGGATCGTGCTGCCGCTCGGCGGCTCCTGCACGGTCGCCGTGGCCGACGACTTCGGTCACCACACCTTCGAGCTGGCGGGCCGGGCGGACGTCTTCAGCGGGGTCAGCGACTTCGCCTACGCCCCGCGTGACGCCCGCGCCACCGTGACCTCCGCCGCCGGCGGCCGCTTCGCGCTGACCGGCGCCCGCTGCGCCCGCCGGCTGCCCGCCCGCTACGGGCCCGCCGCCTCCGTACCGGTCGAGCTGCGCGGCAGCGGGAACTGCTCGCGCCAGGTCAACAACTTCGCGGCGGCCGGCGTCTTCGACTGCGACAAGCTCATCGCGGTCGAGGTACTCACGCCCGGCGGCAACTGGTCCTCCTTCCCACCGCACAAGCACGACGAGCACCGTCCGGGCGAGGAGTCGGTGCTGGAGGAGATCTACTACTTCGAGTTCGCCGCCCACGCCGCCACACCCGGCCTCGGCTACCAGCGGGTCTCGCCCTCCGGGCGGGGCCGCAGAACGGACGTGCTGGCCGAGGTCCGCGACGGCGACGTCGTCCTCATCCCCGACGGCTGGCACGGGCCGTCCATGGCGGTGCCGGGCCACCACATGTACTACCTCAACGTCATGGCGGGCCCCGAGGCCGAGCGGTCCTGGCTGATCTGCGACCACCCCGACCACGCCTGGATCCGCGACACCTGGCCCGCACAGCCCGTCGACCCCCGACTGCCCCTCTACACCGCCCCGGAGACGTCCCGATGAGCGCCCGCACCCTCCGTCTGACCACCGCCCAGGCCCTGGTGCGGTTCCTCGCCGCCCAGTACACCGAACGCGACGGCGTGCGCCGCAGGCTGATCGCCGGCACCTGGGGGATCTTCGGTCACGGCAACGTCGCAGGGATCGGCCAGGCACTCGTCGAGTACGCGGACGTCATGCCGTACCACCAGGGCCGCAACGAGCAGGCCATGGTGCACGCGGCCGTCGGCCGGGCCCGCCATCTGAACCGGCTGTCCGCCATGGCGGTGACGACGTCGATCGGCCCGGGCGCCACCAATCTGGTCACCGGCGCCGCCCTGGCCACCATCAACCGCCTGCCGGTCCTGCTGCTGCCCGGCGACTACTTCGCCGCGCACCCCGCCGACCCACTGCTCCAGCAGCTGGAACACCCGGTGGAGGCGGATGTGTCGGTGAACGACGCTCTGCGACCGGTCTCCCGCTACTTCGACCGGATCACCCGCCCCGAAGCCCTCCTGGTGAGCGCGCTGCAGGCCGCGCGGGTGCTGACCGACCCGGCCGAGACCGGGGCCGTGACGCTGGCCCTGCCGCAGGACGTGCAGGCGGAGGCGTACGACTGGCCGGTGGAGTTCTTCGCCGAGCGCGTGTGGTTCGTACGGCGGCCTGCGCCGGACCCCGTCGAACTCACCGAGGCCGTCCGGGAGATCCGGGCCGCGTCCCGCCCACTGATCGTCGCGGGCGGCGGCGTCCACCACAGCGAGGCCGAGGAGGCGCTGCGCGCGCTGGTGGACGCCACCGGCATCCCGGTCGCCTCCACACAGGCCGGCAAGGGCTCGCTGCGTTACGACCACCCGGCCGACGTGGGCGGCATCGGCCACACCGGCACGGCCGTGTGCGACGACCTCGCCCGCACCGCCGACCTGGTGATCGGCGTCGGCACCCGCTACTCGGACTTCACCACCGCCTCCGGGACCCTCTTCCGCGATCCCGGCGTGCGGTTCGTGAACCTCAACATCACCGCCTTCGACGCGCACAAGCTCGCGGCGCGCACGCTGGTCTGCGACGCGCGCAGCGGTCTGGAGCGGCTGACGGCGGCGCTCGCCGGGCACCGCGTCGACGCGGCGTACGAGGCGGAGTACCGGGAGGGCAAAGAACGCTGGGAGCGGGTCGTGGACGGCGCGTTCCGCGCGGCGGACGACAGCGCAGTGCCGACGCAGACGCAGGTGCTCGGCGCCCTGGACGGCGTCGTCGGCGACACGGACGTGGTGATCAACGCGGCCGGTTCGCTCCCCGGCGACCTGCACAAGCTGTGGCGGGCGCGCAGCCCGCGCCAGTACCACCTGGAGTACGGCTACTCCTGCATGGGCTACGAGATCCCGGCCTCGATCGGTGTGCAGCAGGCCGCGCCGGACACGGTGGTGTGGGCGCTGGTGGGCGACGGGACGTATCTGATGATGCCGACGGAGATCGTCACCGCCGTCCAGGAGGGGCTGCCGGTCAAGCTGGTGCTGATCCAGAACCACGGCTACGCCTCCATCGGCGGTCTGTCGGAGGAGACCGGCGGCGAACGCTTCGGCACCGCCTACCGCCACCGGGCCGCCGACGGCACGTTCACCGGGCCGCCGCTGCCGGTCGACCTCGCGGCGAACGCGGCCAGCCTCGGCATGGAGGTGCTGCGCGCCAAGACGGTGGCCGAGCTGCGCGAGGCGCTGGCCGCCGCACGCTCCGCGGACCGGCCGACCTGCGTGTACGTCGAGACGAACCCGGCGCCGACCGCGCCCGGCGCCGAGGCCTGGTGGGACGTGCCGGTCGCCGAGGTGGCGGGCCGTGATGCCGCGGTCGCCGCCCGCGCGCGCTACGAGCAGCGGGTGGCGGACCGCCGCCGCCACCTGTGAGGGGGGAGCCATGACGCCGTCCCGCACCGCGGGGCCTGGCACGGACGCGGTGGACTTCGCCCTGGACCGGGCCAGTCCGGTTCCGCTCTACCACCAGCTGGCCCAGCAGCTGGAGGCGGCCATCGGCCGCGGCGTGCTGGTCCCGGGCAGCCTGCTCGGCAACGAGGTCGGCCTGTCCACCCGGCTCGGCCTGTCCCGCCCGACGGTCCGCCAGGCGATCCAGTCCCTCGTCGACAAGGGCCTGCTGGTGCGGCGCCGCGGGGTGGGCACCCAGGTGGTGCACCGCCAGGTCCGGCGCCCGCTGGAACTCAGCAGCCTGTACGACGACCTGGAGGCGGCCGGGCAGGGACCGTCGACGCGGGTCGTGCGCCACGAGCGGGGGCCGGCGAGCGCGGAGGTGGCCGCCGCGCTGGGGATCGGCGAGGGCGAGGAGGTGATCGTGCTGGAGCGGCTGCGGCTCACGCACGGCAGGCCGGTGGCCCTGCTGTGCAACCACCTGCCGGCGGCACTGCTCGATCTCGACACGGCCCGGCTCGAGACGACGGGCCTGTACCGGCTGATGCGCGCGGCCGGCATCACCCTGCACAGCGCCCGGCAACGCGTCGGCGCCCGCTGCGCGACGGCCGAGGAGGCGTCCCGTCTGGACGAGCAGCAGGACGCCGCGCTCCTCACCATGCAGCGCACGGCCTACGACGATACGGGCCGCGCGGTGGAACACGGCACCCACATCTACCGCGCGTCGCGCTACTCGTTCGACTTCCAGTTGCTGGTACGGACCTAGGGGAGCCGTGGCGGCCCGGGAGGGGGCCAGTGCTGGCCAGGCGGGGCACTTGACGGGGCGCCGCAGGCGGAGCAGAGTCGGGTATACGTCGTAAACGTACACCATGTCGTGCGCGAAGGAGCCCAGGTCCATGAGCGCACCGTCCACGATCCTGGTCACCGGCGGGGCCGGTTTCCTCGGCAGCCATACCTGCGTCGACCTGCTCGATCACGGCTACGAAGTGATCGTGGTCGACAACCGGTCCCCCGCCCTGAGGCAGGTCCTGGCCCGCGTCGAGCAGCTCGCGGGCCGGTTCGTCGGCGCCGTGTACGAGCTGGACATCCGCGACCGCCGCGCGCTGTCGGCGGTGTTCGCCCGGCACCCGATCGACGCGGTGGTGCACTTCGCCGCCCTGACCTCGGCCCGGACCTCGCTGACCAGGCCGGTGGAGTACTACGACGCCAACCTCGGCGGCACCACCACGCTGCTGCGCTCGATGCACGAACACGGGGTGCGCCACCTGGTGTTCTCCTCCACCTGTGCCCTCTACGCGCCCACCGAGCAGGGCACGCACACCGAGAGCGACCCGATCCGCCCGGAGGACCCCTTCGCGGCCTCCAAGTGGGCCTGCGAACAACTTCTCGCCGACGTCTGCCTGCGCCGGCCGGAGTACACGGTGGTGTGCCTGCGCCACTTCACACCGGCCGGGGCACATCCGAGCGGGCTGCTGGGCGGGGGCGGTCCCGGCACGCACGACTCCCTGCTGCCGTCGGTGGCCCAGGTCGCCGCGGGCCGGCGCCGGCGAGTACGGGTGTACGGCGGTGACTACCCCACGTCAGACGGCACGGCGGTCCGCGACTACATGCACGTGCTGGACACCGTCGAGGCGCACCGGCTGGCGCTGAACCATCTCGCCGACGCGCCGGGGCTGCACGTGTACAACCTGGGCAGCGGACGGGGCGTCTCGGTGCTCGAGGTCGTCGCCGCGTTCTCCCGGGTGTGCGGGCGTGCGCTGCCGTACGAGGTGGTCCCGCCCCGGCCCGGTGACGCGGCGCGGCGGGTCGCGGACGCCGGGGCGATCGGCCGGGCCTGGGACTGGAGCCCGAGTCGCGGCCTGGACGACGTGTGCCGTGACGCCTGGCGCTACCAGCGGCTCCGGCAGGTCGGTTACGGCGACTTCGTCCGCCCTTCCGGGCCCGGGGAAGAGTGAGCACCGGCGCCGCGGACTCGGCCTGGGGCCGGCGCCGAAGATGCGCCTCGGAGCCTGGCGTGCCTAGGATCGGTATTCAGATGCTTTCTCGAGGTTGACGCTTTGACCGCAGCTCGGTGTCCTCCGCGTTGGGAGGCGCTTGCCAGTGCTGCCGACCCGCCGGCTGCCGGCCGCTTATCTCGCGACCATCCTGGCCGCCGCCTGCGTCTACCTGCTCGTCCCCGCCCTGCGGACCCCGCTGTGGGCGCTGATCGGGCTGGGTGGTGTGCTGGCCGTCCTCGCCGGAGTCCGGCGCAACCGGCCCGCCGTGCGCTGGCCGTGGCTGGCGCTCGCGGCCGGGCTGCTGGCCTTCGCGGCCGGCGACACGTACTACAACGCCTCGGAGCAGTACTTCCACGCCTCCAACCCGTTCCCCTCCCCCGCCGACGCCTGCTATCTCGCCGTCTACCCGCTGCTGGCTGCGGGGCTGTTCGGGCTGGTCCGGCACCGCTGGGTGGGCCGCGACCTGCCGAGCCTGCTCGACTCGATGATCGTCACCGCGGGGGTCGCCGTGCCGGTCTGGGTGTACCTGGTGCAGCCGCTGGCCGGCCAGGATCAGCTGACCTGGCAGCAACGGGCGATCAGCGTCGCCTACCCGCTAGGGGACCTGCTGGTCCTCGGAATGCTGGCCCGGCTGCTCGTGCCGAGGGGCGTCCCCAACCGGGCGGTGCAGCTGCTGGTGCTGGGCACCGTCACCCTGCTGTGCTTCGACATCACTTACGGCTTCCTCCAGCTCAACGGCACCTGGCAGGCGGGCACGGCCCTGGACTCGGGATGGGTCATCTTCTACACGGCCTGGGGCCTGGCCGGGCTGCACCCCTCCATGGCCGAGCTCACCGCCGCAGAGCCTCCGCCGCAGTCGCTGCTCCTGCGGTGGCACCGTCTGGTCCTGCTCACCGCCGCCACGCTGATCGCCCCGGCTCTGCTCCTGGTGGAGGAGCGGATGGGCCGGGTGCACGACGCGACGGCACTGGCCGTCTTCTCGACGCTGATGTTCCTGCTGGTGATCTTCCGGCTCACGGTCATGGTCGTCGCCCACCGCAAGGCTCTGGCCCGGGAGCAGACCCTGCGCACGGCGACCGTCACGCTGGTGGCCGCCATGACCCCGCAGGAGATCGCGGCGGCGTGCACGCGGGCGGTCGGCAGCCTGTTCGGGCCTGAGACACCGCACCGCTCGCTGCTGCTCACCACGCAGCAGGCCGCGGAGCTGTACGCCTCCCTCGACGGCCCGCGCGCCCGCGCCGGTCGGACCGAGCCGTCGCAGCGCTCGCTCGCCGTGCCCGTGGAACGGCTCGACCCACGGTTCGCCACCCGGCTCAACGGGCTGCCCCGTGCGCTGGTGTGCCCGACGGCGGCGCCCGGCGCCGCCGAAGGCCCCGAGCCGGCGGGCGCGCTGGTGGCGGCCGGTCCGGAGCGACGGCTGAATGAGGTGCGCGGTTCCCTGGAGATCCTCGCCTCGCACGCGGGCCTCGCCATGGAGCGCGTGAGGCTGCGGCAGGAGATCGTGCGCAAGGAGAGCGAGGCGTACTTCCGGACGCTGGTGCGCAACACCTCGGACGTCATCCTCATCGTCGACGAGGACACCACCGTGCGGTACGCCAGCCCCTCGGCCCGGGCGGTGTTCGGCCGCAGCGAGCTGGCCGGGACGGCGCTGCGGGACCTGGTGACGCCCGGCGACCGGGACGGGGTGGACCGCACCCTGGGGTTGCTGGGCAGGTACGGGCGCCACGAAGCGCACGACCACTGGTGGGTGCTGCGCGGTGACGGCCGCGTCGAGGTGGAGGTGCGCTGCAGCGACCTCCGGCAGGACACCACCGTGGGCGGCGTGGTGGTCACCCTGCGGGACGTGACGCAACAGCGGCAGCTGGAGGAGGAGCTGACCCAGCGGGCCTTCCACGACCCGCTGACGGGTCTGCCCAACCGCACGCTGCTGCTGGAGCGGACCGCCCGCGCCCTGCTGCGCGGCCGCCGGGAGTCCACGCTGACCTGCGTGCTCTTCCTGGACCTCGACGACTTCAAGACCGTCAACGACACCCTGGGGCACTCCACCGGCGACCGGCTGCTGAAGGCCGTGGGCGAGCGGCTGGCGCACACCCTGCGGCGTACCGACACGGCGGCTCGGCTCGGCGGGGACGAGTTCGCGGTGCTGATGGAGGACGCCCGGCAGCCGCTGGACGCCGAGCTGCTCGCCGCCCAGCTGATCCAGGCCTTCAGCCGCCCCTTCCATCTGGGCGACGAGGCGGTCACCGCCTCCGCCAGCGTGGGCTTGGCCACCGCGCTCGACAGCTCCGACGCCGAGGAACTGCTGGCCCTGGCCGACATGGCGCTCTATGCGGCCAAGGCGGCAGGTAAACGCCAATGGCGCCGCTTTCTCCCCCAGCTGCGGGTGCAGGTGGCGCAGCGGCACGATCTGCTCGCCCATCTCGACGACGCGATCGCACAGGAACGTTTCTCGCTGTGCTACCAGCCCGTCGTCGACCTCGCGGAGTCGCTGCCGCCGGTGGTCGGTTTCGAGGCGCTGGTCCGCTGGCCGCACGCGCCGGGCGGCCTGGTACCGCCCGACCAGTTCATCCCGCTCGCCGAGGAGACCGGCCAGATAGCGCCGCTGGGCGCCTGGGTGCTGCGCAGCGCCGTCTCCGACATCGCCCGGCTGCAGCGCCGCGTCCGGCCCGCCGCGCCGCCGTACGTCAGCGTCAACGTCTCCAGCCGGCAGTGGCGCGACCCCGGGTTCGTGGGGGCGGTGAGCCAGGCGCTGGACACGGCGGCTCTCGACGCGCGCTCCCTGCAGCTGGAGCTCACCGAGTCCGTGCTGATGCAGCGGGACGAGCAGATCGACTCCGCGATCGGCGGGGTAAGGGGCCTCGGGGTGCGCATCGCGGTGGACGACTTCGGCACCGGGTTCTCCTCGCTGCGTTATCTGCGGGAGTTCCCCCTCGACGTACTGAAGATAGACAAGACGTTCATCGACGACCTGCCGCGCGACCCACGGCAGGTGGCGCTCGTCGAGGGGATCGTCCGGATCGCCGACACCCTCGGCCTGACAGTGATCGCGGAGGGCATCGAGCAGCAGGCACAGCGGGAGCTGCTGGCCGACATGGGCTGCCGGTTCGGGCAGGGCTACCTGTTCGCGCCCCCGATGCCGCTGGACGAGGGGGAGGCCTTGCTGCGGCGGACGGCGCCCGTGATCACGGCACGGCGCCCGGGCCCGGCCGAGGGCGCCCGGGCGGCACGGGCGGGTCTCGCAGCGGCCGCCGGGGAGACCTCTCAGGTCCCGGCGCCCCCGGCGAGCACGCCTGCGACGACCGCCTCCCCGGGCAGCGGGACAACCCTCGAGAGGGGACACCGCACCATGGACGGAACGCCCGCCCACCTGGCGCCGGTCCGGCGCGACCCCCGCTGGGCGGACCTCGATCATCTGCGCCACACGAGTCGGATGAGTGACGCCGTACTGGACGAGGTGCGCGGCCGGCACATCCGCTGCGGCGAACACTGGCTGATCGATTTCGCGTCCTGCAACTACCTCGGCTTCGACCAGGATCCGGACATCATCGAGGCGATCGGCCCGACCGTGCGGGACTGGGGCACCCACCCGAGCTGGTCGCGTCTGCTGGGCAGCCCCCGGCTGTACCCGGACATCGAGGAGCGGCTCACCGCGCTGCTCGGCGCCGAGGACACCCTGCTGCTGCCGACGGCCACCCTCATCCACCACGCGGTGATCCCGCTCCTGGCCGAGCAGGGGGATGTGTTCGTGGAGGCCACCGCCCACCGCACGGTGTACGAGGGGTGCGTGTCGGCCCGCGGTCAGGGTGCGAGACTGCACCGGTTCCACGCGGACCGGCCGGAGCAACTGGACGCGCTGCTGCGGGACGCGCCGTCCGGCACCCCGCGCCTGGTGTGCATGGACGGCGTGAACAGCATGAGCGGCAACGTGTTCGATCTGCCGGTGCTCGCCGGGATCTGCCGGGGGCGCGGCGCCACGCTGTACATCGACGACACGCACGGCTTCGGTGTCATCGGCGAGCGCTCGCCGACCGAGCCGTGCCCGTACGGCTCGCGCGGCAACGGCGTGGTCCGGCACACCGGTACGTCCTACGACGGGATCGTGCTGGTGGGCGGGTTCTCCAAGGCGTACTCGTCGCTGCTGGCCTTCCTGGCGCTGCCGAGCGCGCTGAAGGACCATCTGAAGATCGCGGCCGCCCCCTACCTGTTCTCCGGCCCCTCCCCCACCGCCTCGCTGGCGACCGCCCTGGCCGGTCTGGAGGTCAACGAGCGCCGTGGGGACGCCATCCGCGCCGATCTGCACCGCAAGACGGTACGGGTGCTCGACCTGGTGCACGCGCTGGACCTGGACACGCCGTGCGAGGGCGAGCTGCCCATCGTGGAGATCCCGCTGGCGGACGCGGCCGAACTGGAGGCGGTCGCCGACTTCCTGTGGGACCACGGCGTCTACGTGACTCTCGCGGCGTATCCGCTGGTGCCGCGCCAGCAGGTCGGCTTCCGTGTCCAGGTCACGGCGCTGAACTCCGACGACGACATCGACCGGCTCGGCGAGGCGCTGACCGGGCTGGACGCGCGGGGCGCACTGCGGCACCGCGGCTGAGGCGGCGCCGATGTCGATCCGCAACGACGACGTGAACTGGGACGGCTGGCCCGTCGAGGACTACCTCACCGAGAACTACCGCCAACTGCATCCGTGTGACGCCGCGGTCATCGCCCACCACGCCGCGTACTACCGAACCCTGCCCGCCGGGGGCCTGGCCCGCACGGTGGAGTTCGGTGCCGGTCCGAACCTCTACCCGCTGCTGCTGGCCTCCGCGGTCAGCGCCGGGATCGACGCGGTCGAGGCGGGCGCCGCCAACGTCGCCTATCTGCGGCGGCAGTTGGCCACCGGTCCGGACGACAGCTGGCGCCCCTTCCACTCGCTGTGCCGGCAGCTCGACCCGCGGATCGCGGCGTCGCCGCCGGCCGCGCTGGCCCGGGTGCGGGTGGTGCACGGTGATGTGCGGGCGCTGCCGCCCGGGACGTACGAACTGGCGTCGATGCACTTCGTGGCGGAGGGGGCGAGTGAGGCCTTCGACGAGTTCGCCGCCTTCTGCGGGCACTTCGTGCGCTGTGTGGTGCCCGGCGGGCACCTGGTGGCAGCCTTCATGGAGAACCTGCCCACCTACCGCATCGGGGCCACCTCGCGCTGGCCGGGCTGCCCGGTGGACCCCGAGCGCGTCACCAGGGTGTTCGCACCGCTGACCGAGGAGCTGGACGTCACACGGATCGACGCCGATCCGACGCTGCCGGAGTACGGGGATACCGGGATGGTGCTGCTGACAGGGCGAACGCGGTCTCGACCAGCGCGAGGTGGCTGACGGCCATGGGGGCGTTGCCCAGGTGGCGGCCGGCGGCCGGGTCCCACTGCTCGGCGAGCAGTCCCACGTCGTTGCGGACGGCGAGGACACGCTCGAACGTCTCACGCGCCTTGAGGACATGGCCGGTCGCGGCGAGGGTGTCGGCATGCCACAAGGAGCAGGAGACGAAAGCTCCTTCACGACCGGCCATGCCGTCCACGGGGTGCACCCCTTCGTCGCCGGGTGCGTAGCGGTGCAGGAAGCCGTCCTCCTCGAGGGCCCCCAGGGCACGGACCGTGCTGCGGACACGCGGATCCTGCGCGGGCAGGAAGCCGAGCCGGGGCATGAGCAGGGCGGTGGCGTCCAGGGCGGTGGAACCGTAGGACTGCACGAAGGAGCCCTGTCGCGGGTCCCAGCCGTCCCGGCAGACCTGCCGGTGCACCTCCTGCCGCATGGCCCACCACTGCGCGGAGGAGCCGTTGCGGCCCAGCAGCTTTCCCATGCGCACAGCCCGGTCGGCGGCCACCCAGGCCATGACCTTGGAGTGCACGAAGTGGCGGCGCGGCCCGCGCACCTGCCACACGCCCTGGTCGGGCTCGCGCCAGTGCCGCAGCAGGTAGCCCATCAGCGCGTCGACCAGCTCCCACACATGGGCCGGCATCGCAATCCCCACCCGCAGGGACTGGTAGAGAGTGTCCAGCACCTCGCCGTAGACGTCGAGCTGGAACGATCCGTCGGCACAGTTCCCGAACCTGACGGGCTGCGAGCCCTCGTAGCCGCTCAGCCAGGGCGCCTCGGTCTCCCGCAGCAGCCGCTGGCCGCCCACGCCGTAGACGGATTGCAGGTCGGCGGGGTCGCTGGCGACGGTGCGCACCAGCCAGTCCAGCCAGGCCACCGCCTCCTCCCGGTAACCGCTGCGCAGCAGGCAGGACAGGGTCAGCGTGGAGTCGCGCAGCCAGCAGTAGCGCTGGTCCCAGTTGCGCCCGCCGCCGATACAGCCGGGCAGCGAGGTGGTGGGGGCGGCGACGACGCCACCGGTGGGGGCGTAGGTGAGGGCCTTCAGCGTGATCAGGGAGCGCACCACGGCGTCCCGCCAGGGGCCCTGGTAGCGGCAGCGGCCGGCCCAGCCGCGCCAGTAGTCGGTGGTCTCCTTCAGCAGGGTCTCGGCGGGAACGGCGAGCGACCGCGGCGGCTCGGTGTGATGCGAGGGCTCCCACGCCAGGACGAGGGCGATCCGCCGGCCGGCGGGGACGGTGAACTCGGCAACGGTGGCGTGCTCGTCGCCTGACAGCCGCCCGTCGCCGTCGATGCGCAGCCACACCGCGTCCGGCCCCGCGACGGCGACGGTGCAGCCGTCGATGCCGTGCACCCAGGGCACCACCCGGCCCTGGTGGAAGCGCAGCCGCAGCTCGCTGCGCAGGGACACCTCGCCCGCCACGCCCTCCACCATCCGCACCAGGCAGGGCAGCGGCGAGCCGGTCGGCATGAAGTCCGTGACCCGCGCGACGCCGGTCGCGGTGCGCCACCAGGTGTCCAGCACCAGCGTGTCGGGCCGGTAGGAGCGCCCCGCGCAGGTGCCGGCACCGGTGGCCGGGGCGAGGCGCCAGAAGCCGTTGTCGGGTGTCCCCACCAGGGCGGCGAGGCACGCCGGCGAGTCGAAACGGGGCAGACAGAGCCAGTCGACGGAGCCGTCGCGGCCGACCATGGCCGCGGTGCCCATGTCTCCGAGCAGGGCGTAGTCCTCGATGGACGTCATGGTGTCCTGCCTCCCACCGCCCCGTCCTGGGCGAGGTATGGCTCCTCCGTGCGGCCGGCCCACCACCGGGCCACCACGTGCTCGGCCCGCTTGCCCTGGGCGGAGCAGTCCAGTGACCGGACGCGGTCCGTCGGGGCCGGCAGCTGTGCCCAGACCCACCAGTGGACGCCCGCCCACCAGGGCAGGCCGGTGAAGGTGCGCAGCAACGCCTCGTAGCCGGCGGCCTGTTCCGCCATGTCGGGGGCGACCGGGCCGGTCGGCGCGCCGCGCACGCCGGCGTATCCGGCCTCCGCGAACAGCACCGAACGGCCGGTGCGGGCGGCGAACTCCCCGAGCGCGCCGCAGACGGGACGCCAGGCCTCGATGAACGCCTGCGCGTCCCGGCGCGGCCCGGTGGGCAGCGGCCAGCGGGCGTCCACAGCGATCAGATCGACCGCGTCCCAGAAGGCGACATCCTCGTAGTCCTTCAGGCGCGCCGCGTAGAGCAGCGAGCCGCCGTAGACGACGCGTGTGCGCTCGACGAGCGCGAGCCAGCGCGCGCGGTCGTCCACCGTGCCGGCGAGTTCGGTGCCCACGGTGAACGCGTCGGCGCCGTAGCGGGCCGCGAGGCGCGCATAGTGCGCGATGAACTCCGCGTAGGCGGCGAACCAGCGAGCGGGCAGGGCGGGGCGGATGGTGCCGCGGTACGCGGCGTCGTCGAGGTCGAGGTGGGGTTTGAGCAGAGCGTTCAGGCCGTGCGCATGCGCCAGGCGGATCATCCGCGCGACCCCTGCGTCCGTAGGGGTGATGCGGCTGGGGCGGATGATGTCCGAGGTGGCGGCGGGCTGGTACCACGTGGGAGTGAGCTGGACCCAGTTGGCGCCCGACCGTGCGATCCGGCGCAGGTGCTCGGCGGCGCGGGGGTCGTCGTAGCCGTCGCGGGCGTAGCTGGGCAGGGCGAAACCGCGATGCCGTGGCAGGGGCCCGGGTGCCGGGACGACCTCCCCGTCGACGTGTCCGTGACGGAAGGGAAGCTGCATGTCGGTCACCTCGCTGCCCTCGCCGGTTCGCGGGGACCACCGTATCCGTATCGTGTACGTTTACGACGTATACAGACAGGATGGCCCCGACCCCACGTAAGGTCAAGTCACGAAGGAGGGCGGTCCATGGCGAAGAACCCCGACACCACCCCGGCGCGGCGCGCCAGCGACCGGGGCCGTTACGGCCGGCTGAGCCGGGAGCGGGTGCTGGCCAGCGCGCTGGAGCTGGTCGACCGCGAGGGCCTTGGCGCCCTGAGCATGCGGCGGCTGGGCGCGGAACTCGGCGTCGAGGCGATGGCCCTGTACCGCTATGCGGAGGGCAAGGAAGCCCTGCTGGACGGCCTGGTCGAGGCGATGCACCTGGAGTTGCAGGCACGCCTGGACGCCGAAGGTCCGGCCACGGACGACACGCCCGACTGGCGCGCGGACCTGCACCGCTTCGCCGGGACGCTGTACGACGTCTGCCTGGCCCACCCGCACGCGGTGCCGCTGCTGACGACCCGGCTGCTGGCCGTGCCGATGGCCCGCAGGCCGCTGCCGGTGCTCCGCAGCCATGAGCGTGTGCTCGCCCTGCTGGAGAAGGCCGGCCTGGACGAGGCCGGGACCGCCGCCGCGTTCCAGGCCTGCCTCGCCTGGCTGCTCGGCTATGTCTCGGTCGAGCTGCATCCCATGGTGGACAACCCCGACGAGCCCGACCCGGCCTTCCGGCTGGGCCTGCACCGCCTGCCGTCGCAGGAACTGCCCACCCTGCGCCGCACCGCGCCGGCACTCGCCGAACGGGGCGGGACGAAGGGACTGGCGGCCGGCCTGGACGCGCTCCTGGACCGCTTCACGGACAGCGGGCCGACCGCGCCCTGAGACCGGCGCGACGGCCGCGCACCCACGCCGGGCCCGTCACCAGAGCTTGTCGATCCTGCCCGGGTGCAGCGCGATACGGCTGTTCCGAAAGGCCGGTTCCGCCGCGCGGCTGCCGTGGGTGAAGAAGCAGGCCATGGTCACCTTGTCGAAGGCCGACCAGTCACTGGGGAAGGGCGACTCGGCCGTCCCGCCGACCAGGACGGCGCCGGGCAGCCGCCGCCAGCCGGCGCTCTCGTAGAACGCCTGGAGCGGACGGTCGCAGGTGAACAGGCCCACCTCCAGGCCCTGCCCGGCCATCGCCTCCCGCGCGGTGCTCACCAGGCGCCTGCCGTGGCCCCGGCCGCGCGCCTCGGGCCGCGTGACCACCGTGCTCAGCCCGCCGACCGCCCAGCGCCGCCCGGCATGGGGGATCTCCTTGGTCAGCACGTCCAGGGCCGCCAGTACCGTGTCGCCGGCCACGAGCAGCATGGACACCGGCCGCAGCGCGGGGTCGTGGACCGGCGCGAGCGACACGGCCGACGCTTCGTCAGAGGACGGCCAGGCGTCCTCCTGCAGTGCCCGTACCTGCCGCCGCAGGCCGGTCGGGACGGCCTCCTCGGGGTAGGTCAGAACCGTCGCTTGCGCGGGGGCGGGGATCACCGCGCTCCTTCCGTCGGGGCCACCGTTCAGGGTAACGGCATCCGCGATCACGCCGTGCGGGACCGATCCCCTGGGGGACGGTCCCCACGGCGAGCCGTCCGCCGCCCGTCGACGGAGCGTCGTCACGTCCCGGACGGCGCGCCCTTCCGCGCGGTGAGCACGGTGTGGATCAGCCGGTCCCCGGCGCGGGCCGTGCTGTCGTCCGCGTCGAGCGCCGGGGTCAGCTCGGCGATGTCGCACAGCGCCGGCTTGCCGCTTCCGGCGACCCGGGTGCAGATCCGTTCCACGACCTCCATCGCGACCCTGCCGGTGGCCTCGGTGTCCTTCGGGTCACCGGACAGGGCGGCCCAGCGCAACGGACCGAGGCCCTCCTCGAACAGCGGACGGATGCGGGCCGGGACGAAGCCTGGGAAGGCGAAGACGCGCTCGCAGCCGGCCTTGCGGACCTCGTCGCCCGCGAGGGGATCGTCCGGTCACCGAGGTGGGCGTACGGCTGCCCGTCCACCCCGCTGGGTGGCGTGGCGTGGCGGGATGATCCCCGGCGCCCTCCGCGCCAGGACACGCGAAAGGCCGTTCCGGATCACTCCGAAACGGCCTTCACCTACGACTTCGCAAAGTCGGGACGACAGGATTTGAACCTGCGACCCCTTGACCCCCAGTCAAGTGCGCTACCAAGCTGCGCCACGTCCCGGCCGCGCCGATACGCGGGTGTCCCGCGTGATCGCGCGAACAGCACTTTACCCCACACCGGGGGCTGGGCCGAAGGGGGCACGGCCGGCACGGGACAATCGAGGCATGGCAGGCACCGCGGACACGGACGGCACGGCATCCGGCGACGGCACCTCACCGCCGCGCCCCGGCGACGGGGCCTCTCCCCCGCGCCAGGGCGACGGCGCCCGGGACCGGGACGGCGAGGGGCGGGCGCGCAACGCGCGACCCCGGGACGGGCTGGGCCGGCCCCTGCCGTACGGCGCCCCGGGCGTGGACCGGCAGCCGGAGGGGGTGGTGCGCACCCCGCAGGAGTCCGTGACCGAGGCGCAGGCGCTGCTGGACGAGGGCAAGCCGTTCCACGCGCACGAGGTGTTCGAGGACGCGTGGAAGTCGGGGCCGCAGCGGGAGCGGACGCTGTGGCGGGGGCTCGCGCAGCTCGCGGTGGGCCTCACGCACGCGGCGCGCGGGAACGCCACCGGCGGGGCGCGGTTGCTGCGGCGCGGGGCGGGCGCCGTCGAGGAGTGGGCGGCGGACACCGGTGAGGACCGGCCGCACGGCATGGACCTGGGCTCTCTCGCCGTCTGGGCGCGGGAGCTGGCCGCCGAGGTGGAGGCCGGCGGCGGGCCCGTGGACGCCCGGGAGCGGGCGCCCCGGCTGCGCTGACCGGCGGGCGGTGCGGTCACTGTCAGTGGCGTACGGCAGACTCGGGGCGTGCGAAAGATTCATGTCATCGGGATCGGTGCCGGCGATCCCGACCAGCTGACCCTGCAGGCGGTCAAGGCGCTGCGCGCCACGGACGTGTTCTTCGTCCTCGACAAGGGCGAGGTGAAGAGCGACCTGGTCCAGCTGCGCCGGGACATGCTCGAGGCGCACGTACCCGAGGGCGGCTACCGCGTGGTGGAGGCGCGTGACCCCGAGCGGGACCGCCGCGCGGGCGGCGCCGCGTACTCCCCGGCCGTCGGGGACTGGCGCAGCGCCCGCGCCGGCATCTACGAGCGACTGATCGCCGAGGAGCTGGGCGAGGAGGAGACCGGCGCGTTCCTGGTGTGGGGCGACCCGGCGCTCTACGACAGCACGATCGCGATCCTGGACGAGGTGCTCGAGCGGGGCGCGGTCGCCTTCGGCTACGACGTCGTGCCCGGCATCAGCAGCGTCTCCTCGCTCGTGGCCCGGCACCGCACGGGGCTGAACCGGGTCGCGCGGCCGGTGCAGATCACCACCGGGCGGCGGCTGGCGGAAGGCTTCCCGGACGGCGTGGACGACGTGGTCGTGATGCTGGACGCGCACCAGGCCTTCCGGCAGTACGCCGACCAGGACATCGACATCTACTGGGGCGCCTACCTCGGCACCCCGGACGAGATTCTCGCCTCCGGTCCGATCGCCGAGGCCGCGCCGCGCATCGAGCGGCTGCGGGCCGAGGCACGCGAGCGCAAGGGGTGGATCATGGACACGTATCTGCTGCGCCGCAACCCGAAGGACGCCTGACGCACCCGCCGGGGCCACCGGGCATGCGGGGGCGGTCCGCCGGTTGATCGTGACCTCGTGACAGCCGCCGAGGACATGGCACCGCCGGCCGCGCAGCCACCGGTGCTGCGCGTACGCCGCCGGAACATCGTCTTCGTGACGATCATGCTGGGCGTGCTGCTCGAGGCCCTCGACCGGACCATCGTGGGCTACGGCGCTGCCGACGATCGTCTCGGACCTGGGCGGCGCCGAGCATGGTCAAGTCGCCGTCCCGGCCGGTGATCGACTATGCGGGCATCGCGCTCGTCGCCGTCGGCGCGTCCGGACTGATCCTGGCGACCAGCTGGGGCGGCAACGAGTACGCGTGGGGCTCCGGCGTCGTCATCGGCCTGTTTCGCCGGCGGCGCGCTCGCCCTCGCCCTGTTCTGTCTGGTCGAGACGCGGGCCGCGGAACCGATGCTTTTGATGCGGCTGTTCGCCGACCCGGTGTTCACGGGTCGGCGCCCGGGCGACGGCGGCCGGGGGCGCCGCGCCGGTACGGGCGGCCGCCGCGATGCGGCCCGCATCCGCAGCGGGCGGTGGCGTGCCTTCGCATCGGCCAAGTGCCGCAGGGTGGTCCCACGCGTTACCGACCGTTGCGCGTCTCCCTCACCTGCGGCTGAACCCCAGCCGCTCCAGCACCGCCGCCACGTCCGCCACCGCCGTGACGCCCTCCGGCAGCGGCGGGCGGCGTACGACCACGACCGGCAGGCCCAGCTCGCGGGCCGCTGTCAGTTTGGCCGCGGTGGCCTCTCCCCCGCTGTCCTTGGTCACCAGGACGTCGATGCGGTGTTCCCGCAGAAGCGCCCTCTCGTCGGCCACGGTGAACGGGCCCCGCGCCAGGATCACGTCGAGCCGCGGCGGCAGCGGAGGCTCGGGCGGCTCCACGGACCGTACGACGAAGTGGATGTCCGTCAGGTGGGCGAAGGCGGCGAGGCCGAGGCGGCCCGTGGTCAGGAACACCCGGCGGCCGAGGCGGGGCAGCTCCCGCGCGGCCGCGTCCAGGGAGTCGACGGTGTGCCGGCGCTCGCCCGGGGCCGGACGCCACCCCGGCCGGCGCAGCACCACCAGAGGTACGCCGGTCAGCGCGGCGGCCTCGGCGGCGTTCGCGGTGATGCCGGCCGCGAAGGGATGGGTGGCGTCGACGACCGCGCTCACCCGCTGCTCGCGCAGCCACCCGGCGAGCCCCTCCGCACCGCCGAACCCCCCGACGCGCACCTCACCGTCGACCGCCCCCGGCCGGGTCACCCGCCCGGCCAGCGAAGTGGTCACCCGCACCTCCGCCCGCTCCGCGAGGGCGGCGGCGAGACGGCGGGCCTCGGTGGTGCCGCCGAGGACGAGGACGTGCGGGGTCGGCATGGCGTCGAGGGTACGAGGTGCCCGGTCCGGGCAGGTCACCGGCCCGGGTGGAGCAGGCGGCCGCCGCGGACCGACCGGCGGTCGCGGATCGGCGGTCGCGGACCGATCGGCCGCCGCGGCTCACCCCTGCGCGGGCCCGGCGCCGTGGCGCCGACGCCGGGGTGAGCGCGTCACCGGGGTGGCCGCCGTCCCCTTCGGCGGGATTCAGAAGTCGTCCGCGCCGTTGCGGAGTTCGGGGGTCCAGTAGCCCGTGAGGGCCTTGGCCGGATCGACGGCGATGCCGTCGCTGCCGGGCGCGGTGACGGCGATGACCGTGGAGTCGCCGTCCAGCATGACGGAGAACGCCGACACCGGTTCGTTGTCCTCGTCGACCCCGCCGTCCGACAGCTTCACCAGGGCGTAGGCCGGGGCTCCCACGGCGAGGACGACCGGCGTGGCCGGCTTGCTCTTGGCGACGGCCGGGACGTCCTGCTTGTGGCTCTCCAGGAACTGGATGTGCGGGAAGCCCGTCAGCCGGCAGGAGTGCCCGGCGGTGTTCTTCGCCGTGAGGACGATGTGGGTGTAGGGCGGGCCGTCCTGGGTGGCGGCGGTGACGCGGACGTCCCGTGCGGTGCAGACGGGCGTGGAGGCGGTCGCCTGCTCGCCGGTCGCGCCGTCCGAACCCGCGGAGGAGTCGGCGGACCCCGCCGAGCCCTTGGATCCGCCCGAGCCCTTCGACCCGCCCGAGGGCGCCGAGTCGGCCGATCCCGTCGTGCCGGACGTGCGGGTTCCGTTCACCGTCGCCCCGGCGGCCGGGGACGACGCCACCGTGGCCGAGGTGGTCGGTGCCGACGAGGACTTGGTGCCCGCGTCGCTCTGGCAGGCGGTGAGGGACACGGCGAGGGCCGTGCCCGCGACGGCGAGCAGCGTGGTGCGGTGACGCAGCGTGTTCATGGAAAGTTCCCCCGTGAGTGGTGCGGGGCCGCGGCGCGGTGCCGTCGGCGGTTCCTGCGAAAGGTGATCGGCGCGGGCCCGGACAGGGCGTTCCGCGTCGGCCTTCAGTCGACCATTTCCGGTCCGCGTCGCCCAGGCGGTTCTCCCGGCAGAAGTACCGTCGGCCATACTTCTGCCGGGGGCTCTCAACCGGACGGGCCGGACGATCGGGGACATCGACGGTGCGCGACGGCATGCCTTCCACGGGGGACTTCGGGCAGCAGTTGCGGCACCTACGAGTCCGTTCCGCTTTGAGCCAGGAGGCGCTGTCCCACGCGGCGGGGGTGAGCGTCAGGGCGCTGGCGGACATGGAACGCGGGCGCACCCGTGGGCCGCAGCGGCGTACGGTGCGGGCGCTGGCCGAGGCGCTGGGACTGGACGGTGACGAGGCGGCGAGCCTGGAGAAGTCCGCCTCGCTCGGCCGGCCGCGCCCCCGCACGGCCGCCGGTCCGGCGGGCCCCGGCACCCTGGGCCTGCCCCGCGACATCCGGGACTTCACCGCCCGCGGCCCGGCCCTGGCCCGGCTGCTGGAGCTGGCGGAGGACGCCGATCCGGACCTGCCGCCGGTCACTGTGGTCTCCGGGCAGCCGGGTCTGGGCAAGACCGCGTTCGCGGTGCACGCCGCGCACCGCCTCGCGCCGTACTTCCCGGACGGGCAGTACGCCCTGGACCTGCACGGCATGGATACCGAGCCGACCACCCCCCGCGACGCGCTGGCCCGGCTGCTCGGCGCGATGGGGGTCGCCGACGCGGCGATACCGGCCGGCACCGACGACCGTGCGGGTCTGTGGCGGTCCCTGGCCGGCGAGCGGCGCATGCTCCTGCTGCTGGACAACGCGGCCGACGAGTCCCAGGTCGGCCCGTTGCTTCCGGGCAGCGGTCCGTCCCTGACAATCGTCACCAGCCGCCACGCCCTGGCCGGTCTGGAGTCCGTCCACCGCACCGATCTGGCCCTGCTGCGGCGCGAGGAGGCGGTGGAACTGCTGACCCGCATCATCGGCCCGGACCGGGTGCGGGCGGAGGCACAGGCGGCACGTGACCTCGCCGACCTGTGCGGGCACCTGCCGCTGGCCGTCCGGATCGCCGGCCAGCGGCTCCTCAGCCGGCCGCACGAACGTCTCGGCAAGCTCGTCGCCCGCCTCGCCGCCGAGGGCCGGCGGCTGGACGGGCTGCAGGCCGGAAGCCTGCGGGTGCGTGCCGCCTTCGCGCTCTCCTATCGGCAACTGCCGCCGGGACCGAGGACGTTGCTGCGGCGCGCCGCGCTGGCCGCCGGAGCGGACTTCAGCGCCGAGACCGCCGCGGTCCTGGCCGGCCTTTCCTACGACGAGGCGGTCGCCTGCGCCGAGGAACTGACCGACGCCGGACTGCTGCAGAGCGATGCCGCCGCCGAGCGGTACCGCTTCCACGACCTGCTCAGGCTCTACGCGGCCGAGCAGGTGGAGGCCGAGGACGGCCCCGAGGTCCGCGACGCCGCCCTCGACCGGACCGCGTCCTGGATGCTGCGCCGGGCCACCGCCGCCGCGCTGCACTTCGACGTCGACCACGAACGGAGCGTGCCGCAGGACGACCCGGACCCGGACACGGCGCCCACCGGCCGGGAAGAGGCACGGGCCTGGCTGGAGGCCGAGCGGGCCCAGTGGCTCGCCGCACTGCGCCGGGCCCATGACACGGGCCGCCACCGGCAGGTCCTGGACACGGCGGAGGCGATGCACTGGTTCTCCGATCTCAACCAGCACTGGGAGCAATGGGTGGAGGTCTTCCAGCGCTCCGCGGACTGCGCCCGGCTGCTGGACAGCAGACGGCAGGAGGCGGTTCACCTCAACTACCTCGCCTGGGCCCACAACCTCTGTGTGCACGACCCGCACGCCGCCCTGACGAGCGCCGACGCCGCGCTCGTGGCGGCCCGCCAGTGCGGGGACGGGCTTCAGGAGGGCTGGGCACTCGGTTACGGCGCCGGCGCACTGCACCGGCTGGGCCGCGCGGAGGAGGCCCAGGAACGGCTGCGTGAGGGGGCGCGCTGCCTCGCCTCCCAGGAGTCACCGCAGGGCCGGCTGGCCGAGCTGACGATCCTCAACAGCCTCGGCACCCTGCTGCGCCAGACCGGCCGGGCCGCCGAGGCGCTGGACATCCACCGCCGCAGCGAGCGGATCTGCCGCGCGGGGGTCCCAGGCCGGACGGACGAAGTGATCGGGTTGTACCACGCGGTCGCCCGGCAGCAGATCGGCAACGACCTGGCGGCCCTGGAACGCTGGGACGAGGCCGAGGCGCCGCTGCGGCAGGCCCTCGCCGCCTTCGAGGCCGCGCAGATGCCGGTGTGGGTTGAGCAGGCCCGGCTGGACCTGGGTCAGGTCCTCGGTGCCATGGGCCACCCGGAGGCCCGGGAGACGTTGCGCACCGCCCGCGACGCCCTCGCCGCGCTGAGAAGCCCGCGCCAGGTCGAGGCCGCCGCCGCACTCGCCGCGCTCGACGAAGCCACCGCCGGAACCGTCTAACGCAGGAGCAGCTGCAGACCGCCCACCACGGTGGCCGCGATGACCAGTTGCTCGAAGAGTTTCTGGTTGATCCTGTTCACGGCCCACTTGCCGAACAACGCACCGGGCACCACGAACACCGCCAGCGCCGCGTCCAGGAGCAGCGAGCGGCCGTCGATCAGCCCGAGACCGGCGCTGAAGGGCACCTTGGAGACGTTGACGATGAGGAAGAAGAACGCCGACGTGCCCAGGAACCCCAGCTTGCGGAAGCCGGCCGAGAGCAGGTACATCGACATCACCGGGCCGCCGGCGTTGGCGACCATCGTGGTGAAGCCGCCGAGGACGCCGTAGGAGCGGGCCTTGATCCGGCCCGCGCGGGTGGTGACCGCGTCAGGCTCCGCCGTCCGTTCGGCCGTGCGCCGGCGCCACACGGTCACCGCGGCCATGACCAGCAGGATGACCCCGATCGAGACGCGTACGACCCCGTCACCGGCCCACACCAGGAACAGCGTGCCGGCCACCACGCCCGCCGCGACCGCCGGGAACAGCCGCCACAGCGTGGGCCAGTGGGCGTGCCGCCGGTAGGTGAGCACCGCGAGCACGTCCCCGGCGATCAGCACCGGGAGCAGTACGCCGGTGGAGGCGCGGGCGGGCAGGACCGCCGCGAAGATCGCGAGGCTGACCGTGTTCGCCCCGCTCACGGCGGTTTTCGAGAAGCCGACGAGCAGCGCCGCGAAGGCGAGCGCGGCGAACCCCCAGCCGGATATGTGCCACAGCGTCATCGTGTCCATGCGGCCACCGATGCTATGTCCTGACAACCGGTGCGCAGAAGGACCGTCTCGTCAGGCGGCCCGCCCGACTCGGCTGCTCGCCCCTAACCGGCGTACTGCGTGCGCAGCTCCCGCTTGAGCACCTTCATGCTCGGGCCGAGGGGCAGCGTGTCGGCGAACTCCACCCGCCGCGGGTACTTGTGCCGGCCCAGGTGTTCCTTGGACCACGCGGTGAGCGCGGCGGCGTCCCGGGAGGCGCCCGGCGCCGGGACGACGACCGCGCACACCTCCTCGCCGTGCAGCTCGTCCGGCAGGCCGATCACGGCGACCTGTGCGATGCCGGGGTGACGCATCAGGACCTCCTCGACCTCGCGCGGGTAGACGTTGTAGCCGCCGCGGATGATCACGTCCTTCTTCCGGTCGACGATCCTCAGGAAGCCGTCCTCGTCCTTGGTGCCGAGGTCGCCGGTGCGGAACCAGCCGTCGACCACGGCCTGAGCGGTCGCCTCGGGGCGGCCGAGGTAGCCGGAGAACACGTTGTGGCCGCGGATGACGACCTCGCCCAGCTCGCCGGGCGGCAGCAGCTCGACACGGCCCTCGACCTCGGCGCGGGCGATCTCCACGTCGACGCCCCACAGGGGGTGCCCGATGGTGCCGGCCTTCGTGCCGAAGCAGGGCTGGTTGACCGTCGCCGTCGGTGAGGTCTCCGACAGCCCGTACCCCTCGTAGATCCGCGCCCCGAACGCCGCCTCGAACCGCTCCAGGACGGCGACGGGCAGCGAGGCGCCGCCGGAGATGCACACCCGCAGCTCCGGAAGGGCCGGCGCCGCGGCGGCCGCGGCGGCGAGCGAGACGAACATGGTGGGCACGCCGTGGAAGGTGTTCACCTTCTCCGCCACCATCAGCTCGATCGCGCGTGCCGCGTCGAAGCGGGGCAGCAGGACGAGGGTGGCGCCCGCCCGCCAGGTGGAGTTCATCGACACCGTCTGCCCGAAGGCGTGGAAGAGCGGCAGCGCGCCGAGCGCGATGTCGTCGGGGCGGATGTCGTTGGCGTCGAAGGCGTTGACGGTCGCGTTCATCACCAGGTTGAAGTGGCTGAGCACGGCGCCCTTGGGCACGCCGGTGGTGCCGCTGGTGTAGAAGACGACCGCCGGGTCGTCGGCTGCGCGGGTGACGTACGACCGGAGCGGCTCGGCGTTCGCCGCCAGCTTGTCGAACTCCTCGCCGAGGGTGACGACCCGCACGCCGGTGGCCTCGGCGGCGGCGCGCCCGGTCTCCGCCTGCGCGGGGTGGACCAGCAGCAGGGTGGCGCCGCTGTCGCGCAGCACGTGCTCGACCTCCGGCGCGGAGAGCAGCAGATGCACGGGGACGACGACCCCGCCGGCCGCGGCGACGGCGTAGTACGCGAGCGGGAACTCGGCGGTGTTGGGTGCCATCAGGGCGATGCGGTCCCCCGGCGCGACGCCCAGCCCGGCCAGCGCGCCGGCCTGCGCCAGCGCCTGCCGCCACACCTCGGCGAAGGTCAGCCGCCGCTCGCCCTCGATCAGGGCGGTCTTCTCCGGACGGCGCCGGGCGTTCTCGGCGAGGATGACGGCCAGGGAGAGGGTTGCCATGGAGTGTCGCTCCGATTCCTTGCGGCTCGTGTTACCGGATCCCCTTCAGGGGAGCCCCCGTTCGGCTCCTCGGTGCGGAGCCGCCGTGCGCTGTGCTCGGTGCCCCTCGAGCGGGGCCGCTGTGCTCAGTGCCTCTCGACCAGCACCGCGCTGCCCTGGCCCACGCCCACGCACATCGTGGCGAGGCCGCGCGCGGCGCCCGTGCGGCGCATGCGGTGCAGCAGGGTGGTCAGGATGCGGGCGCCGGAGCAGCCGAGCGGGTGGCCCAGCGCGATGGCGCCGCCGCTCGTGTTGACCAGGTCGGGGTCGATGCCGAGCTGGTCGACGCAGGCGAGGGCCTGGGCGGCGAACGCCTCGTTGAACTCGGCCTCCTGCACCTCGCCGATGCTCCAGCCGGCCCGGGCCAGCACCTTGCGGGTGGCCGGGACCGGGCCGATGCCCATGACGTCGGGGTGGACCCCGGCGGAGCCGCCGGCGACGTACTGGCCCATGGACTCCAGGCCCAGCTCGTTGAGGGCCTCCTCGCTGGCCAGGATCAGGCCCGCCGCGCCGTCGTTCATCGGTGAGGCGTTGCCCGCGGTGACCGTGCCGCCGGAGCGGAAGACGGGCTTGAGGCGTGCGAGCTTGTCGTAGGACGTGTCCTCGCGGATGCACTCGTCGGTGTCGACGACCGTGCCGTCCGGGCGCTCGACGGGCAGGAGTTCGTCGTCGAAGTGGCCCAGCTTGCGCGCTTCGGCGGCGCGCTGGTGGCTGCGCAGCGCGAACTCGTCCTGCTGTTCCCGGCTGATGCCGTACCGGGCGGCGACCTCCTCGGCGGTCTCACCCATGGCGAGCAGGCCGTGCAGGTCCTTCATCGCCGGGTTCACCAGCCGCCAGCCGAGCCGGGTGTCGTAGGTCTCCATGCGGTGCGGCAGGGCCTCGTCGGGGCGGGGCAGGACGAAGGGGGCGCGGCTCATCGACTCCGAGCCGCCCGCGATCACGAGGTCGGCCTCGCCCGCGGCGATCGTGCGGGCGGCGGCGGTGACCGCTTCGAGGCCGGAGGCGCACAGCCGGTTGACCGTGGCGCCGGGCACGGTCTCGGGCAGGCCGGCGAGCAGGGCGGCCATGCGGGCGACGTTGCGGTTGTCCTCGCCGGCCTGGTTGGCGGCGCCCCAGTAGACGTCGTCGATCCGGGCGGGATCGAGTGCGGGCACGTCGGCGACCAGGGCGCGGATCACGGCGGCGGCGAGGTCGTCGGGGCGGACGGAGGACAGCGCGCCGCGCAGCTTGCCGATGGGGGTGCGGCGGGCGGCCGCGAAGTGGACGGGACGCACGGAAGGACTCCTGACCGACGGCGCTGTGGACCAGCGAGCTCTTAATTAGCACTGCTAGTTTTGGACTATAGACCGAGGGACCGCTCCCTGGGAAGATCCCCCCTCACAGCTGCGCCGACCCACCGGAGGAGACATGGCCGAGTCGCGCGAACACGTCCTGGCCGGAACCCGCGGCACGATCGTCACCCGCGAGTGGCCGAACCCGCGGGCCCGGTACATCGCCGTCGTCGTCCACGGCTACGGGGAGCACATCGGCCGCTACGAGGGCCTCGCGGACGTACTCCTGGAGCATGGCGCGGCGGTGTACGGGCCGGATCACATCGGGCACGGACGGTCGGCGGGTGAGCGGGTGGTGATCGAGGACTTCGAGGACGTCGTCAGCGACGTGCACGCGGTGGCCCGGCTCGCCCGGGCCGCACACCCCCGGCTGCCCGTGGTGATGGCCGGCCACTCCATGGGCGGCCTGATCGCCTCCCGCTACGCCCAGCGGTACGGCGACGACCTGGCCGCGCTGGTGCTGTCCGGGCCGGTGATCGGGGCCTGGGAGACCCCCGAGCGGCTGCTCGCGCACGCCGCGCGGCACGGCGAGATCCCCGACGTCCCGATCAGCCCGGCCGCGCTCTCCCGCGACCCGGCGGTCGGGGCGGCGTACGCGGCGGACCCGCTGGTGTGGCACGGGCCGATGAAGCGGCCGACGCTCGAGGCGTTCGTGCGCACGCTGGAGAGGGTGGCGAAGGGCGGTGACGTGGGGCGGCTGCCGGTGCTGTGGCTGCACGGCGACGACGACCGGCTCGTCCCGCTGCCGGGCAGCCGGATCGGCGTGGAGCGGCTGGCCGGTGACGGCGGCCCGACCGAGCGGGTCTACCGCGGCGCGCGGCACGAGGTCTTCCATGAGACCGACAGGGACGAGGTGTTCGCCGAGGTCACGGGCTTCCTGGACAAGGTGCTCACACCCTGAGACACCCCGAGACACCCCGGCGGGCATCCCGGACGCCTCCCGGTTTGGCCGCCGTACCGCCAGGGCACCCGCCCCTCTTCGCAGACGACGTGAGGAGGAGAAGCGCGCCATGACCGTGGTGAAGAGCACGCTGCCCGACGACGCCCGCCGTGTCACCGGCCAGGCCCTGCAGGAGACCCTCGTTGACCTGCTCGGCCTGTCACTGGTGGCAAAGCAGGCGCACTGGAACGTCGTGGGGCCGCGGTTCCGCTCGATCCACCTCCAGCTGGACGAGGTGGTCGAAGCCGCGCGTGGCTTCGCCGACACCGTGGCGGAGCGTGCCGCGGCGCTGGGCGTGACACCGGACGGCCGTCCCGAGACCGTCGCCGCCGCCTACGGGCTGCCCGGCGCGAAGGACGGCCGGCTGCGCGACACGGAGGTCGTGGGGCTGATGGTGCAGTCGCTCGAAGAGGCCGTCACCCGGCTGCGGGACCGCATCGAGGTCACCGACAAGCCCGACCCGGTCACCCAGGACCTGCTCATCGGCATCACCGCCGAGCTGGAGAAGCAGCGGTGGATGTTCGAGGCGGAGAACTTCCCGCAGGACTGACCGGGGCACGCCGTCCCGGCCCGCCACCCCGGTACCCATGCAACGCCACGAAAGGGGCAGCTGATGACCGACGCCCTCGAACTCGACGCGCTGTGGGAGGACTTCCACCGCGCGGTGAACATGACCTCGGCCGAGCTGGCCGCCTGGCTGAAGGTGCGGGACGCCGCCGAGGACACCGAGCCCCTGCCGGAGCAGGCGGGGAGCCCGACCGGGCAGCACGTGCTGGCCATCCTGCAGAAGCGGCGCACCGACCTGACGGAGGACGACCTGCGGGTGATGCGCAAGGTCGTCGACACGGTGGACGAGGAGGCCGACGTGGAGAACGAGCCGGAGGCCGCGGACACCCGCCGCCGGCACCGGCTGATGACGATCGGGCACGACCCGCTGAAGCCATGAGCCTGCGGCGCTCTCGCCGGTGCGGCGCGGTGCGTCGTTCCGGTGCGGCGCGCGGGGGTGCTCGCCCCCTTCCGGCGGCCCGTGCGGGTGCGTGCGTCGGGGCGGTTCGCGCCGTTCCCCACGTCCCGCCCGGGCCGCCGTACGCGCGTGCCGCTCAGGTCGCCAGGCGGGTGAGGGCCGCGGCGATCAGTGTCTGGACACCTGGCAGCAGGACCGCCGGATCGGGGGCGAACAGGGGGCTGTGGTTGCCGGGGACGTTGCCGAACTTCTCGGCGAGCTCCTCGCCGGGGGCCGCATCCCACACCGGGGCCGGTGTCGAGGTGACGTACCAGTAGTCGTAGGGCACACCCTCGGGTGCCAGCAGGGAGAAGTCCTCGCTGCCCATGGCCGGGCCGAAGTCGAAGACGGTGTGGTCGCCGAAGAGCGCGCGGTGCGCGGCGGCGATCTCGCCGTCCAGGGCCGCGTCGTTGACGGTGTTCGGGTAGCCCGGGTGCACGGTCACCTCGGGCGGGAGCGGGCAGCCGGCCGCTGCGCACTCCCCCTCCACTATCCGCCGGACAGCGGTGAGGACGCGTTCGCGTACCGCGGCGTTCTGGCTGCGCAGGTTCAGGGCGAGCCGGGCCTCGCCGGGGATGATGTTGTGCTTCGTACCGGCATGGAACTGGCCCACCGTCAGCACCGCCGACTCCTTCGCGGCCACCTCACGGGCGACCACGGTCTGCAGCCGGGTGACGACGTACGCCGCCGTCACGACGGGATCGACGGTGGACTCGGGGCGTGAGCCGTGGCCGCCGACGCCGTGCACGACCACGTCGATGTCGTCCGCGGCGGACATGGTGAGACCGGGGGTGTGCGGGTAGAACCCGGCCGGGCCGGGGGCGACGTGCTGGCCGAACAGGACGTCGGGGCGCGGGAAGCGCTCGTGCAGGCCGTCCGCGACCATCGCGCCCGCTCCCCCGCCGCTCTCCTCGGCGGGCTGGCCGATCACGACGAGCGTGCCCGACCAGGTGGCACGGGCCGCCGCGAGGGCCTCGGCGGCCCCGGCCAGCCAGGTGACGTGCAGATCATGACCGCAGGCGTGCATCACTGCGTCCACGCTCGAGGCGTAGGGCAGCCCGGTCGCCTCCCGCACCGGCAGCGCGTCCATGTCACCGCGCAGCCACACCACCGGCCCGTCACCGTTGCTGAGCACGCCCACCACGCCGGTGCGGGCGACCCCCTCGGTCACCGCGTATCCGGCCGCGCGCAGCCGTGCGGCGAGCCTGCCCGCGGTGCGGTGCTCCTGGAAGGCGAGCTCGGGATGACGGTGCAGGTCGCGGTAGAAGTCCTCGAGCTCCGCGGCCTTCACCGCCTCGCTCACCTCGCGCGTCCGTCGGGCCACGGCGGGCGGATCGATCATGCTGCTGCCTCCTCGTGATCGGCTGCGGCGATTCTCGACGGCCGGAGGGGGCCGGCTCCAGCCCCCGTGCTCGTGCGGCGGTACTGCCCGGTGACAGCGGGGTGAAAATATGGAAACGGCCGGTTCTTTTCCATCCCGGCGCACACTCCGCGTCATAGGTTGTGGCACAGATCACGTGTGCGAAACCCGAAAGGACGGCGGTCACCGATGTCCGGAGTCCAGGACGAAGCCCTTGGCTCAGCCACAGCGTCTTCCGGCTACACCCAGCGGCTCGCGCGGCTGGAAAAGGCCGGTATCAGACGGCTGCTGCCCACCCAGGCCCCGTACCGGTGGAATCTGCGGCGTCTGCGCCTGGGCCGGGTGCTCGACGTGGGCTGCGGCCTCGGCCGCAACCTGCTGAACTGCGGACCCGACAGCGTCGGCGTCGACCACAACGCCCACTCCGTGGCCGTGTGCCGTGAGCGCGGGCTGACCGCGTACACGCCGGAGGGGCTGGCCGAGGCGCCCGGCTGCGGTCCCGGCTCGTTCGACAGCCTGCTGTGCGCGCACGTCCTGGAGCACATGGCGGAGGACCTCGCGCAGAGTGTGCTGCAGCAGTACCTGCCGCTGGTCCGGCCGGGCGGGAAGGTCGTGCTGATCACGCCGCAGGAGGCCGGGTTCAAAAGCGACGCCACGCATGAGCGCTTCGTCGGCTTCGAGGAACTGGACCGGCACGCGCAGCAGGCGGGGATCACCGTGGCGCGGACGTACTCCTTCCCCTTCCCCCGGGCCCTCGGCACCGTCTTCCCGTACAACGAGTTCGTGCTGGTCGGCCGGGTCGCCGGCTGAGCGGCTACGGCAGGTGCAGGAAGCGTGCGATGGTGCGCAGGACGCCGTTGTCGTTGTTCGACGGGGCCAGGTGCCGGGCACGGCGGACGACCTCCGGGTGAGCGCCGGTCATCGCGAAGGACCACTCGGCGGCGTCCAGCATCTCCAGGTCGTTGAGGTAGTCGCCGAACACCATGGTCTGGGCCGGGGTGATGCCCAGCTCGCCCTGCAGGCGGCGGACGGCGGCGCCCTTGTCGGCGGTGCGGTTCATCACGTCCACCCAGTGCTCGCCGGAGACGACGACCTTGTGGGTGGCGGTGAAGTCGGCGAGCCCGGGGGCGGTGCCGTGCTCGGCGGAGCCGAAGTCGTACAGGGCGACCTTGATGAAGTCGTCGTCGACGGCGGTGACGTCCGGCACGACGCGGTGCTCGGCGTAGTACTTGCGCACCTCGGCCAGGAACGGCTCGTCGGTGCGCTCGACGTACGCGGCCCACTTGCCGCACAGCACGGCGCCGACGTCGACGCCGCCGGCCGCGAGGCGGCGGGCCGCGCCGACGACACGGACGGCGGCCTCCCGCTGCAGCGGGTCGGAGCTCAGCTCGACGCCGTCGCGTACGACGTAGGTGCCGTTCTCGGCGATGAACACCATGCCCTCGGCGACGTCCGCGAACTGACGCTCCAGGGTGGCGTACTGACGTCCGCTCGCCGGGCTGAACAGCACGCCCCGCTCGCGCAGCAGCTGCAGCGTGCGCCACAGGCCGGGCGGAATCTGCTTGTCGTCGTCCAGGAGCGTGCCGTCCATGTCGGTGACGATCAGCCGGATGTCGGCGGGGACCTCACCCAAGCGGGGCTCGGGGGTGCTGACCAGGGGGGCGCTGCTGTACGGCATGTCCTGCTCTCGGTCGGGGGCGTCCTTTCCACCCTACGGGAGGCGTCCGCGCGCCCCGTGTCGCGATTTCCCGGGACAGGGTGATCACCGGACGGCACAATGAGGCGGCGACGCCCGGTGCGACGAGGAGGATGCGATGACCACCCTTGCCGATCCCGTCCCCGGTGGACGCCCCGGTGATGTCGAACGGGCCACCGCGCTGGCCGGTGAGCTGTCGGGGCGCGGTGTGCACGGCGTCGTGCTGGCGTACGTCGACACCGCGGGCGTCACCCGGATCAAGACGGTTCCGACCGCGAAGCTCGCCTCGGCGGCGGCATGGGGTGTCGGCATGTCCCCGGTGTTCGACACCTTCCTGGCCGGTGACGGCATCGCCACCACCGATGTACTGGGCTCCCCCGACGGTGATCTGCGGCTCTTCCCCGACCTGCACCACCTCACGGTGCTGGCCGGGCAGCCCGGGTGGGCGTGGGCGCCCGTCGACCGGATCACCCAGGACGGGAAGCCGCATCCCGGGTGCAGCCGGACCTTCCTGCGCCGGATCACCGCCGACGCGGCCCGCGCGCACGGGCTGTCCTTCCGCGCCGCGATCGAGATCGAGTGGTCGGTGGGGCTGGGCTCGGCACCCGACGGGACGTTCCTGCCCGCCGCCACCGGCCCCGCCTACGGCGCCGACCGGCAGGTGGAGCTGGGCGACTACCTCGCCGATCTGCTGGCCGCCTGCCACGCGCAGGGCGTGGACGTCGACCAGTTGCACCCCGAGTACGCCGCCGGCCAGTTCGAGATCTCCGTCGGCGCCCTCGACCCGGTGGCGACGGCCGACCGCAGCGTGCTGGTCCGGCACACGATCCGCGCGGTGGCCCGGCGGCACGGGCTGCGGGTGTCGTTCGCGCCTGCCGTGCTCGCCGAGGGCGTCGGCAACGGCGGACACGTCCACCTCTCCGCCTGGCGGGCCGGGGACAACCTGCACACGGGCGGCGAAGGCCGGTACGGGATGACGGCCGGCGGCGAGTCCTTCGCGGCGGGCCTCCTCGGCCATCTGCCCGGCCTGACCGCGGTGACCGCGCCGAGCCCCGCGAGCTATCTGCGGCTGAAGCCCTCCCAGTGGGCGGGGGTGTACACCGCCTGGGGCCTGGAGACCCGCGAATGCGCCCTGCGGGTGATCGCCGGCATGGCGGGCCGCCGCGCGACGGACGCGAACGTCGAGGTCAAACCCGTCGACCTGGCCGCCAACCCCTACCTCGCCCTGGGCTGTCTGCTCGCCGCCGGGCTGGACGGCCTCGTCTCGGGCGCCGTCCTGCCCGAGGAGGTCACGGGCGACCCGGCGCTGCTGCCGGCCGACGAGGCGGCGAAGCGGGACGTGCACCGGCTGCCGGTGTCCCTGACGGAGGCGGTGGACCGGTTCCGGGCGGACACGGTGCTGCGCGAGGCGCTCGGCCCGGTCCTCGCCGACGCGGTCGTCGCCGTCCGCGAAGGAGAGGTGGCCGCCGTGGCGGGGCTGGACGACGCGCGGGTCGCCGCGGCCTACCGGTGGCGGTACTGACCATGGGCGCCGTCGCCGACGCGCTCGCCACGCTGCCGCTGGTGGACCACCACTGCCACGGCGTCGTCGCGACCGACCTGGAACGGGCCGGCTTCGAGACCCTGCTCACCGAGGGTGACCGCTGGCCCGGGATGTCGTCCTTCGACACACCAGTCGGGCTCGCCGTGCGCCGGTACTGCGCTCCCCTGCTGGACCTGGAACGGCACGCCCCGCCGGACGCGTACCTGGCACGCCGGGCCGAGCTGGGCGCGCGGGAGGTGAACCGGCGCTTCCTCGCCGCCGCGCGTACGGAGGTGTTCTGCGTCGACACCGGTTTCGCGCCCGCGGGAGCCGTCGGCCCCGCCGAGGCGGCCGGAGCCGCGGTGGCGTACGAGGTGGTGCGGCTGGAGTCGGTCGCCGAGGCGGTGGCCGCGCACGGGGTCGAAGCGGACGCCTACGCCGACGCGTTCCGTGCGGCCGCCCAGGGGGCCGTAGGGCGGCCGGGCGTGGTCGCCGTGAAGTCGGTCGCGGCCTACCGCACCGGTTTCGCGCTGGACCCGGCCCGCCCCACGGACGCGGAGGTCACCGCGGCGGCCGCGGACTGGCTGCCGCACGGCGGCCGGCTCACCGACCCGGTGCTGGTACGGCATCTGCTGTGGACGGCCGTCGACCTGGGACTGCCGCTCCAACTGCACGTCGGCTTCGGCGACAACGACCTGCGGCTGCACCGCTCTGACCCCGCGCTGCTGACGGACTGGCTGCACCTGATGGCAGGAACGATTCCCGTCCTGCTGCTGCACTGCTGGCCCTACCAGCGGCAGGCCGCGTACCTGGCCGCGGTGTTCGAGCAGGTCTACCTGGACGTCGGCCTCACCCTGCACCACGTCGGCCCGGCCCGCGCGCGTGCGGTGCTGGCCGAGGCCCTGGAGATCACGCCGTTCCGCAAGCTGCTGTACAGCTCCGACGCCTGCGGTGTGGCCGAGTTCTACGCACTCGGGGCGCTGGCCTTCCGGCGGGGGCTGGCCGAGCTGCTCGACGAGCGGGTGGCCGCCGACGAGCTGAGCCTGCCGGACGCGCTGCGCATCGCCGAGTGGGCGGGAGCACACAACGCCCGCCAGGTCTACCGCCTTTCCGGTCCCTCCTGAAAGTATGATCAAGCAATGTCTGACATGACCGAAACCACGCCCGGTTGGCTGTCCTCCGACGAGCTGGAGCAGGCGCGGGCGCGCATGCCGATCCTGTACGTGGAGGCCGTGCCCGTCCGGGTCGACGACAGCGGCGAAGTCACCCGGATCGGCCTGCTGCTGCGCATCGGGCCGGACGGAACGGTCAGCCGGACACTGGTCTCCGGCCGGGTCCTGCACCACGAGCGGGTGCGTGACGCCCTGCTGCGCCACCTGGAGAAGGACCTCGGGCCGGTGGCGCTGCCCCGCATCCCGGCCTCGCTCCAGCCGTTCACGGTCGCCGAGTACTTCCCCACGCAGGGCATCACGCCGTACCACGACCCCCGGCAGCACGCGGTGTCCCTCGCCTACATCGTGCCGGTGACCGGGGACTGCCGGCCGCGTCAGGACGCCCTGGACCTGGTCTGGTTCGACCCGCACGAGGCGGCCTCGCCGGGCGTGCAGAGCGAGATGCCGGGCGGCCACGGCTTCCTGCTCCGCCAGGCCCTGGCCCACCTGGGCCTGCCGCACTGACGCCCGGCGTTCTCAGGGCATTCCCGGTCAGTGGTCGTCACCGTTCGCCCCAGACGATGAGGCGGTGCGTGTAGGCACGGGTCAGCGGGTCGCGGTCCGCGCACGTGGTGAGGGTGATCCGCGCCTTGTCCGGCTTGACGCCGGGCTTGTTGGGGACCGGCAGGACGACACCGACGTCGGTCGGTTCCACCGTCCTGGTGCCGGTGACGTGGTAGGTGTACGTCCGCCCGCGCCATGCGACGACGAGTGCGTCGCCGCGCACCAGCGTGTTCAGCTTCCGGAAGGGCTCGCCCCAGCCCGTGCGGTGGCCGGCGACCGCGAAGTTGCCGACCTCGCCGGGCATCGCGGAGCCCGGATAGTGTCCCGGCCCCTTGGCGAGATCGTTCTGGGTGACGCCCTCGACGATCACCGGGTGATACGCGGAGCCGAATCTCGGGATGCGCAGGACGGCGAGCGCGGATGCGTCCCGGGGACGTGGCTCCGCCCGCGTCCTCGATGGCCCGGTGGCGACGGCCGGCTGGTCGCGCCCGGCCACGGGGTGTGCGAGCTGGGCGCGAAGGTCTCGCTGGGCTCGGCCGTAGGCCTGGTCGTGCTGCCGGTTCTGGTAGGTGGCGAGACCCGCCACCAGCAGACCGGCAATGATCAGAGCCGTACCGAACAGACGGATCAGTGTCCGCATGGTGCTCGTCCTCGCCGTCTTGGCGGGGCCGCCGGGCAGGCGGCCCCGCCTCGGGTGTGTGCCGGCGACGCTCTAGGTGTCGTTGTCGTGCGTCCTGCGCGGAACCAGCCGCAGCACGGCGAATCCCGCCGAGACGAGGACGAACATCACGACCCAGAACCAGATGCTGTCCACCCCGCCGGTGACGGGCAGGAGGCCCGCACCGACGCCGGCGGAAGCAGCGGTTCCTGCGCCTGTGTAATCCGCCATGAGGTGCTCCTTTCGCGTGCGCAGCGGCCGATCCCATATGGACAACTGCACGGAACAAGAGACGATCGGGGAAAGGGAAAGCACGTCCGAAGGAAACCTCGGGTCCATGGAGTACACGTGCTTCGGAAGGGATGTATCGACGGCGATCGTTCACGCCGCGACGATGGCTTGTTTACACCGTAGCGCCGCTTGTTTACGCCGTATACGTACAACCTTCTCCCCTTGTGCCGCCGACGTCAAGCGGAGCGGCGTTCACGCGGGGCCCTGCGACGCGGGCGGACCCACGAGGCGGTCGAGCAGCGCGTCGAGGCCGACGGCGAGCCCTTCCGGCCCGCTCGGCTCGGCGGCCGTGACGGCCTGGAGTTCGGGCAGTTCCTCCGGTGGGTCCATGAGACACAGGTCCACAGCGGGATAACCGTGGATCCAGGCGAGGCAGGCCCGGAACACCAAGGGGATGCGACGCTCGTCGAGCCCGGCCTCCCGCAACAGCGCGAGCACCGCCAGGTGCTGCTTGCGGACGACGGGCGGCCGGCGGGCCAACGGCACCTCCAGCACCCGGACGGTCAGCAGCGGCGCGGCACGGGGATGGGCCTGGCAGATCTCGTATGCCGTGCGGGCGATGCGATGCAGGCCGGCGCGCCACGACTCCGCGCCGCCCGCCCAGTCCGCCCGCTCCTCGGCGGCCCGGCGCTCCGCCTGTTCGCGGTACAGCCCCTCGACCAGGCCGTCGAGCAGCTCCTCCTTGCTCGCCGCGTGCCGGTAGAGCGCCATCGCCTCCACGCCGAGTTCGGCACCCAGACGGCGCATGCTCAGCGCCGCGAGCCCCTCGCGGTCCACCAGTTCCAGGACGCCGGCCAGCACGCGCTCCCGGCTCAGGCGACCGTAACCGCCACCCCGTCGCGTGGCCGCCATTGCGCACCTCCTCTGGATGCCCGGCGCACCTGGCTCGTGTTGACTGCGCACCCTCCTCGCTTAATAGTGTACGTATACGACGTAAACATTCATCTCGGAACACATCCGGGTCGCTGACGGAAGGCGGACGTCATGTCTCGCACCGAGGGCCACAGCGTTGCCGCCGACGCCCCGCAACAGGTGGTGGTGGTCGTTCCCGCCTACAAGGAAGTCGAGTCGCTGCCGCGCGTTCTCGACGCGCTGAGCCGGCAGACGCGTCCGGCGGACCGCGTGGTGGTGACCCTCGACCCCTACCGGGACCGGCGGACGACAGCCGAACTGGAGCGCATCGGCCGCCGCGCGGGCGCCGAGGTGCGGCACTCGGTCGGAAACCGGCACAAGAAGGCGGGCAATCTCAACGGGGCGCTCGCCGAACTGCTGCCCACCCTGGCGGACGACGACGCGGTGCTGGTGCAGGACGCCGACACCTACCTCGATCCCCACTTCATCGAAGTGACGCACGCCGGACTCCGCCAGGGTTACGGCGCGGTGGGTGGCAATTTCCGCGGCCGTTCGGGCGGCGGACTGTGCGGTGCGTTCCAGCGCAACGAATACGTCCGCTACGCCCGTGACACCGCACGCAAGCGGGGGAAGGTCCTGTGCCTCACCGGCACCGCCTGCCTGTTCCGGGTGGCGGCACTGAGGGACGTCCTGACCGCGCGTCGCGACGGACAGCTGCCGGCCGCGGACGGCGTCTACGACACCAAGGTGCTGACCGAGGACAACGAACTCACCCTCGCCCTCAAACACCGCGGATGGCGCGTCGTCGCCCCCTCCCGCGCCACCATGACGACGGAGGTCATGCCGACCTGGGGCGACCTGGCCAGGCAAAGACTGCGCTGGAAGCGCGGAGCGCTGGAGAACCTGTTCGACTACGGGCTGACGCGCCACACCTGCGAAGGGTGGGTCAGACAACTGGTCGCCCTGATGGGCACGGCCGTGTCGGGCATCTACATCGGGGCCATCCTGTGGTACCTCGCCAGCGGCACCGGAGTGCACCTCGCACCGTTCTGGCTGGCCCTCACCGGGTTCTACGCCATCGAGCGCGCGATCACCGTGAAGGCCCGGGGATGGCGAGTGGCGGCCACCTCGATGCTGGTCGTACCCGAGTGGTTCTACGACCTGTTCCTGCAGGGAGTGCACATCCGGGCGCTGACGGAGTCGGCGTTGCGCCGGGAACGCACCTGGTAGGCGGGGCGATTGCCGGAAACGCAGAAGAGGCCGCTTCGGCATCTCGCCGAAACAGCCTCCGACTCGCGACTTCGCGAAGTCGGGACGACAGGATTTGAACCTGCGACCCCTTGACCCCCAGTCAAGTGCGCTACCAAGCTGCGCCACGTCCCGTTGCCCGTCTGACCTGGGGTTTCCCCCGGACGAACGGACAGGGAAACAATACCGCACTCGCGTCGGTGGTCGCGCGCCCCTTTCCGGCGGGCCGCGCCGGGTGCCCCCCGGAGGGGCCGGCCTTGACCTCAAGTCCGCTTGAGGTTGCACGCTCGTCGGCATGACGATCACCGAGGAAGAGGTCCGCCGGTACGGCTACGCCGACCTGCCCGGACTCATGGGTCTGATGACCGGCGACGAGAAGCACGGGCCGGCCGCCACCTCCACGCTGGACGTGCTGTGGGTGCTCTACGACCGGGTGCTGAGGGTCGCGCCGGACCGGCTCGACGACCCGGCGCGGGACCGGTTCCTGCTGTCCAAGGGGCACGGGCCGATGGCGTACTACGCGGTGCTGGCCGCGAAAGGGTTCGTGCCGGTGGAGTGGCTGACCGGCTTCGGGTCGTACGACTCGCCGCTCGGGCACCACCCGGACCGGATGCTGGTGCCGGGCGCCGAGATCGGCAGCGGCTCGCTCGGGCACGGGCTGCCGATCGCCGTCGGCGCCGCGCTCGGCCTGCGCGCGCAGGGTCTGCCCGAACCGGCGGTGTGGGTGCTGACCGGGGACGCCGAACTGGACGAGGGCAGCAACCACGAGGCGATCGCGTTCGCCGGGCCGGCCGGTCTTGACCGGCTGCACACGGTCGTGATCGACAACGCCTCCGCCAGCCATGCCCGGCCCGGCGGTATCGCGGCCCGCTTCGAGGCCGCGGGCTGGTCCGCGGTCACCGTGGACGGCCGCGACCACGACGCGCTGTACGCCGCGTTCACCGCACCCCATCCGGGCCGCCCGCACGTCGTGGTGGCCCGTGTCGAGCCGAAGTACGCCTGATCCCGGTCCCTCCGACCCCGAAAGGAAGAGCTCTCATGGAGACCATGCGCGAGCGGTTCGCCCCTGTGCTCACCCGGCTGCTGGACGAAGACCCGCGGGTCGCCGTCGTGCTCGCCGAGATCGGAAAGGACGGTTTCACCGAGGCGATGCGCCGCCATCCGGACCGGGTGGTCAACGTCGGCATCCGCGAGCAGCTGCTGGTCGGCGCGGGCGCCGGTCTGGCACTGACCGGGCTGCGGCCGGTGGTGCACACCTTCGCCAGTTTTCTGGTGGAGCGGCCCTTCGAGCAGGTGAAACTGGACCTCGGGCACCAGGGGCTCGGCGCCGTCCTGGTCAGCGCGGCCGCCTCGTTCGACTGGCCGGCGGGCGGGTTCACCCACATGGCGCCGGGGGACGTGGCGCTGCTGGACACGCTGGACGGCTGGACCGTGCACGTTCCGGGCCATCCCGACGAGGCCGAGACCCTGCTGCGGCACGCCGTCGCGGCGGGCGACGACAAGGTGTACGTGCGGTTGTCGGTGCAGGCGAACGCCCAGGGGCGGCCGGTCGACGGGGAGCGGTTCCTGACGGTGCGGGAGGGCAGCGCGGGCGTCGTCGTCGCGGTGGGGCCCCTGCTGGACGCCGTACTGGAAGCGACCGAGGGCCTCGACGTGACCGTGCTGTACGCGACGACTGTGCGGCCCTTCGACACGGCGGCCCTGCGCCGGGCGGCAGACGCGGCCCGGCCGGACGTCGTGCTGGTCGAGCCGTATCTGGCGGGCACCTCGACGGCCGCGGCCGACGACGCCCTGGCCGACCTGCCGCACCGGGTGCTGGGGCTCGGCGTGGGGCGGCGCGAGCTGCGGCGCTACGGGACCGTCGAGGAGCACGTGGCCGCACACGGCCTGGACGCCGCCTCGCTGCGCGAACGGATCGCTGGGTTCCTGCGGCCGGCCGGCTGAGTGGCCTGTCAGCCGTGTTCCGTCCGCGTCGGCCGGGGTATCGCCGTCCCGGCCTGCGGGGGCGTGTCGGCGCGGACCAGGTCGCGTATCGCGGGCACCGACAGCAACGCCAGCGCGACGACGACACTGGTCGCCGCGGACACCAGCAGCACGGGGTCGGCGCCCAGTGCCGAGGCGGCGGGGCCGGACAGGGCCTGGCCGACGGGCAGCATGGCGAGGGAGCCGGCGACGTCGTAGGCGTGGATGCGGTTGAGGACGTCGGCGGGGACCTGGGTCTGCACACTGGTCGCCCACATCACGCCCCAGAACGACATCGCCGCCCCGGCGACCGCGGCCCCGGCCGCCATGGCGGGGACCCCGAGGCCCGCGCCGACGCTCGCCGGGAAGGCGACGAAGCCGAACAGCGCGATCGCCCCGGCGCGCAGCATGCGGCGCGGGCGCAGCCGCAGCGCCAGCAGTCCGCCGACCACGGTGCCGGCGCCGAGGGCGGAGTTGACCAGGCCGTAGGCACGCGGCCCGTGGTGCCGCACCACCTCGGCGGCGACCAGGGGAACGCTGGGGCCCCAGACGGCGATCATGTACAGACACCAGACGGCGATCACGCCCCACAGCCATGTGCGGGCCCCAGCCTTCGACGAGATCGGCCCGGAAGGCGCGAGCGCCCCGCCGGGGTGAGCGGTCGCCGTGCGCGAGCGGGGGCATGCGGATCAGCAGCAGGCACAGGGCGCTGACCGCGTAGGTGGCGGCGTGCGCGGCGAACACGCCGCCGGGTGAGGCGAAGCCGACGAGCAGGCCGGCGAGCGCGGGGCCGGCGAGCTGGGCGGCGGACTCGGCGATGCGGATGGCGCCGTTGGCGCCCTGGATGTCGGCGGCGAGACGGGGCACGGTACTGGCCACGCCGGGCTGGAAGACCGCGCCCGCGACCCCGCCCGCGAAGCCGATCGCGCAGATCTCCCACAGCACCACGTGGTCGGCGAAGAACAGCGCGGCGGCCAGGGACTGGGTGCCCAGCCTGATCAGGTCGGCGCCGATCATCAGCTTGCGGGTGGAGAAGCGGTCGGCGATGACCCCGCCGAAGACGACGAGCCCGGCGAACGCGGCGGCGGTCGCGGCCATGGCGAGTCCGACCGCGCCGGCGCCGTACCCGTGCTGGAGCAGTCCCGCGGCGAGGGCCACCGGCAGCATGGTGTCGCCCAGCCGGGCCACGGCCCGCGCCACGAAGAACAGCGCGAAGTCCCGCGACCACACGCCTCCCCCGCCGCTCACCACCGCGGTCCCGGTGTCACCGGCTCCTCCCGCGCCGCACCCCGTCGCGGACCCCGCGTCAGCCACCCCAGGCCCTCCCCTCCCGGTGTCCTGTGGCAGCCGGAGCCCCCTCCGCTCCGGCTGCCGTCACTGCCGTCACTGCCGTCACTGGCGTCGGATCATGCCATCCGCCACTGACAACGCCGCGGGAATTTCCGCCCCGTGGTCATTCCGGGGCCGGCTGCCCCCACTCCGGGTAGGACTCCAGCAGTCGCGGTGGGGCCGCCTGGCGCCAGGAGTCGGTGAGGATGTCGCGCAGCTCCCGCTCGTCCTCCAGCGCCCCGAGCCTGACCCGGATCCAGGCGAACTGCGCCTCGTGCCCGGCGATCCAGAACTTCTCCGGCTCGGCCAGCACCAGTTCGTCGCGCTCCTCCTTCGGGCAGCGCACCGCCATCGAGGTCTCGTCCTCGGGCAGCGTGGCGAACATCTTTCCCGCGACCCGGAACGTGGGCATGCTCCAGGCGGTCTTCTCCGTCGTGTCCGGCAGGGACAGCGCGACACGGCGTACGTCTTCGGCATCCGGCATGGCAGGAACCGTAACCGCTGCCACTGACACTCACCCGCCGGCGCCGGCCGCCCCGACCTGCTTGTAGTACAGGGTCGTCGGACGCAGTACGCCGTCGGGGCTCGCCGCGTAGTCGGGGATCGTCCCGGCGCGGGTCCAGCCGGCCGAGCGGTACAGGGACTCGGCGGGGCTGCCGGTCTCGGTGTCCAGGTGCAGCAGCGTGATCCCGGCCGCGACGGCGGCCTCCTCGGCGGTGGCCAGCAGGGCGCGGCCGAGTCCGCGGCCGCGCGCGCCGGGGTGGACCATCAGCTTGACGATCTCCGCGCGGTGACGGCTGTTGGGTTTGTCGGGCAGGGCGAGGCTCACGGTGCCGGCCGGCCGCCCCGCGTCGTACGCGACCCACACGGTGAGCCGTCCGGCGGCCACGGCCTGTGCGCGCTCCCGCCACCAGGCGACGGCCTCGGCCGGTTCCAGGGGGCCGAGGAAGCCGATGGAGGCACCCCCGGCCACCGTGTCGACCAGCAGGTCCGCCAACTCCGCGGAGGCGGCGAGGAGGTGCGGGGCGTCCAGGCGTCTCACGGCCGCACCACCGCCAGCAGGTAGCGCACGCCGGTGTCGTCCGCGCAGCGGAACCGGGTGGCCCCCCAGACCCGCATCCGCAGGCAGTCACCGGCTCCGAGCCGGTGCGTGACGTCCTGCGCGGTCACCTCCATCGCCCCCTGAAGCACCCAGATGTGCTGTTCCAGGCCGGCGACGGGCGGGCGGTCGTAGGCGAGGTCGGTGCCGGCGGCGAGGCGGCCCTCCACGAGTTCGCCGCGCAACCCGGTGTGCGGCGGGGACACCGAGCGCCGTACGAAGCCGGCCGAACGGTCCTCCCAGACCGGCTGGTCCGCCGCGCGCACGACGGCGGCGGGCTCCGCCTCGACCTCGCTGAGCAACTGGGACATGGTGCGTCCGTAGACCGCGCACAGGCGGTTCAGCAGGGCGGCGGTGGGGCTGATCTCGGCCCGCTCGGCCCGCGAGAGGGTCGAACGGCTGATGCCGCAGCGCTCGGCCAACTCGCCCAGCGACCAGCCTTGTTCGGTGCGCAGTTCGGCCAGCCGCACTCCGAGCCGCACGTCGACGTCGGCGGCCACGACTTCCGGGTTTCCCATATCCGGGACGTTATCCCGGATATGAGACAGCCGTGTTACGGCGGCCTCACTCCCGTCCGCCGAACTCGTGCGCCTGCCGGCCGGTTCACCTCGCGTCCGGGCGGCCCGTCCCGCCGCTATCCCTCGGCCGCCTCGCCCAGCGCGTCCAGTACCGGGCGGATCAGCGGGTGCTCCTCCGCGCCCCGGCGTACGGCGGCGAAGACGCGGCGGGTCGGCGGTGCGCCGTCGACCGGGCGGACGACGACGCCGGTGAGGTCCATGCCGCGCAGGGCGGAGCGCGGCACGAGGGCCACGCCGGCATCGGCCGCCGCGAGGGCGACGACGGCGCGGAAGTCGTCGGAGGAGTGCTCCATGCGGGGCTGGAAACCGGCGTGCTCGCAGGCCAGGACGACGACGTCGTGGCAGGGGTTGCCGGGGTAAGGGCCGATCCACGGGTCCTTGGCCAAGTCGGCGAGGGGGACCTCGACGGAGTCGGCGAGGCGGTGGCTGACCGGGACGACCGCGTCGAACGGCTCCGCGTAGAGCGGCATGTGGGTGAGGCGGGGGTCGTCGGCGGGCGGCGCGCCGCGGTACTCGACGGCGACCGCCACGTCTACCTGCCGGTCCAGCACCATCGGCAGGCTGGCGTCGCCCTCGGCGTCCTGGACGCGGATGCGGATGCCGGGGGCGGTGCCGGCGAGCCGGGCCACCGCGGGCGCGACGACCAGCGCGATGCCGGTGGCGAAGGCGGCGACGGTGACCGTGCCGGCCTGTCCGGAGCCGTAGGCGGCGAGCTCGGCCTCGGCCCGCTCCAGCTGGGCGAGGACGGCGTTGGTGTGGCTGAGCAGGATCTCACCGGCCGGGGTGAGCCGTACGCCCTTGGCGCCGCGCTCGACCAGGCGGTGACCGGTCTCCTGCTCCAGCGCGGTGAGCTGCTGGGAGACCGCCGACGGGGTGAGGTACAGCGCGGCGGCAGCCGCCGTCACCGTGCGGTGGTCGGCCACCGCACGGAGGATGTGGAGCCGCCGCGCTTCGATCACGGAATCGATTGTCTCAGGTCTGCCGGGCAGGTCGGCGCCGGGCGGGTGGGTCAGGCGCCCAGTTCCGCCCGCGCCGCCACGAACGCGTCCACGGCCCGGTTCACGTCCTCGGTGGAGTGCGCGGCGGACAGCTGCACGCGGATGCGGGCGGCGCCCTGCGGCACGACCGGGTAGGAGAAGCCGATCACGTACACGCCGCGCTCCAGCAGCAGCTCCGCCATCCGGCCGGCCACGGACGCGTCACCGATCATGACGGGGGCGATGGCGTGGTCGCCGGGGAGGATGTCGAAGCCCTCCTCGGTCATGCGGCGGCGGAACAGGGCGGTGTTCTCGTTCAGCCGGACCCGCAGGTCGTCGGCGGACTCCAGCAGGTCGAGGACCTTCAGCGAGGCGGCGGCGATCACCGGGGCGAGCGTGTTGGAGAACAGGTACGGCCGCGAGCGCTGGCGCAGCAGGGCGACGATCTCGGCGCGGGCGGCGACGTAACCGCCGGAGGCACCGCCGAGGGCCTTGCCGAGGGTGCCGGTGATGATGTCGACGCGGTCCATCACGCCGTGCAGTTCGGGGGTGCCTCGGCCGGTGGGGCCGACGAAGCCGACGGCGTGCGAGTCGTCGACCATGACCATCGCGTCGTAGCGGTCCGCGAGGTCGCAGATCTCGGCCAGCGGCGCCACGTAGCCGTCCATGGAGAAGACGCCGTCGGTGACGATCAGGCGGCGGCGCGCGTCGGACGCCTCCTTCAGCTTGGTCTCGAGGTCTTCCAGGTCGCGGTTGGCGTAGCGGAAGCGGCGGGCCTTGGACAGGCGGATGCCGTCGATGATGGAGGCGTGGTTGAGGGCGTCGGAGATGACCGCGTCCTCCTCGCCGAGCAGCGTCTCGAAGACACCGCCGTTGGCGTCGAAGCAGGAGGAGTACAGGATCGTGTCCTCCTGGCCGAGGAATGCCGCGAGGCGCGCCTCCAGCTCCTTGTGGACCTCCTGGGTGCCGCAGATGAAGCGCACGGAGGCCATGCCGTAGCCCCAGCGGTCCAGGGCCGCGTGGGCGGCGGCGACGACCTCGGGGTGGTCGGCGAGACCGAGGTAGTTGTTGGCGCAGAAGTTGAGGACCTCGCCGGGGCGGCCGCCGGCGGTGACGTTGACGGTCGCGGACTGCGGGGTGTCGATGACCCGCTCGGGCTTGTGCAGCCCGGCGGCGCGGATCTCGTCGAGGGTGACACGCAGGTCGTCGCGCACGGATTCGAACATCGGGAAAGCTCCTAGGAGTGCTCGCGGGGAAGAGGCCGGGGCGGGGTCAGGCGGTCCAGTCGAGGATGACCTTGCCGCCCTTGCCGCTCGCGGCGTCCGCGAACGCCGCCTCGAAGTCGCGGTAGCCGTAGCGGCCGGTGATCACGGGGGCGAGGTCGAGGCCGCCCTCCAGCAGCACCGACATCGCGTACCAGGTCTCGAACATCTCCCGGCCGTAGATGCCCTTGATGGTGATCATCGAGGTGACGATCCGGGCCCAGTCGACGGGGAACTCCTCGGCGGGCAGGCCGAGCATGGCGATACGGCCGCCGTGCGTCATGTTGGCGATCATGTCGCGCAGCGCCTCGGGCCGGCCGGACATCTCCAGGCCGATGTCGAAGCCCTCGCGCAGGCCCAGCTCCCGCTGCCCGTCGGCGATCTGTTCCCGCGCCACGTTCAGGGCGAGGCTGACACCGATCTTCCGTGCCAGCTCCAGGCGCTCCTCGCTGACGTCGGTGATGACGACGTGACGGGCTCCGGCGTGCTTGGCCACGGCGGCGGCCATCAGGCCGATCGGGCCGGCGCCGGTGATGAGCACGTCCTCGTTGACGAGCGGGAAGGACAGCGCGGTGTGCACGGCGTTGCCGAACGGGTCGAAGATCGCGGCGACGTCGAGGTCGACGGGGACGCGGTGCACCCACACGTTGGACGCGGGCAGCGCGACGTACTCCGCGAACGCGCCGTCGCGGCCGACGCCGAGACCGACGGTGGCCCGGCACAGGTGACGGCGGCCGGCCAGGCAGTTGCGGCACTTGCCGCACACCAGGTGGCCCTCGCCGCTGACCCGGTCGCCGACGGCGATGTCGGTGACGTCACGGCCGGTCTCGACGACCTCGCCGACGAACTCGTGCCCGATCACCAGCGGGGTGTCGATCGCCTGCTGCGCCCAGCCGTCCCAGGCCCGGATGTGCAGGTCGGTGCCGCAGATGCCGGTGCGCAGCACCTTGATCAGGACGTCCCCGGGGCCGATGGCCGGCTCCGGCACGTCCGTGAGCCACAGTCCGGGCTCCGCCTTCTCCTTGACCAGCGCCTTCACGCTACGGCTCCTGTGGTGCTCGGGCCCGGGCGCGGGCAGGCCGAAGAAGCCCGCGTGCGGGAAGAGGGATGGGAATGCGTTCAGCAATCTGCCGTATAGCGCACGCCGGGGTCCATCGAGCTTTTCTTAAGCGGCGGCTCAGCTTTCCTTCACGCCTTCGGTCCAGTCGTCACACCGGCCCGTGTGTGCCCCGCGGCCGGTCGTCACACCAGCCCGTGTTCCAGCCGGCCCGCCAGGTCGGCGGCCGCGGACTTGATCGTCTCCAGGCCGGCCTTGCCCCAGGTGCGTGGCGCGCGGTCGGCGACGCACACGGTGCCGAGGACGGTTCCGGTGGAGTCGATGAGCGGGGCGCCGAGGTAGGAGCGGATGCCGTACTCGTCGACGACCGGGTTGCCGGCGAAGCGCGGGTAGTCGGCGACGTCCTCCAGGGCCAGGGCGCGGCGGCGCACCGCGACGTGCGGGCAGTAGCCGTGGTCGCGCGGCAGGACCCGGCCGAGGGCGGGGCGCGGCGGCTCGCCCGGCGCGGGCGGCGGCGGGGGCGGTGCGTGCAGTCCGGCGAAGAACTGCGAATCCGCGCCGAGGAAGTTGACCATCCCGAACGACGCTCCGGTGAGGTCGGCGAGGTGGCCGGCGTAGGAGTCCAGGGAGGGCTCGGCCCGCTCCCCGAGACCCAGCAGGTGCAGCCGGCGGGCGCGAGCGGGGGCGTCGCGGTCCTCGGGGGTGAGCAGCAGCCGGCCGACGGGGCTCGGCGGCTCGTACCTCATGGCCGTTCTCCAGCAGTGCGGGGATGGTTCGGAAGATGGTCTGGGGGCGTCACGGTCTCTCCTGTCAGGCGCCGCGGGTCGAGGCGGGAGCGACGGGGGCGTAGGCGATGAGGTGCCGCACGAGGGTGAGCAGGGTCTGCACGCCGGAGGCGGAGATCCGGGCGTCGCAGCGCACGACGGGGATCTCCGGGGCCAGGTCGATGGCGGCGCGTACCTCGTCGGGGTCGTAGCGGTGGCCGCCGTCGAACTCGTTGATGGCGAGGATGAAGCCCAGGCCGCGCTCCTCGAAGAAGTCGACGGCGGCGAAGCAGTCCTGCAGCCGCCGGGTGTCGGCGAGGACGACCGCGCCGAGGGCGCCCTCGCACAGTTCGTCCCACATGAACCAGAAGCGCTCCTGTCCGGGGGTTCCGAACAGGTACAGCACGTGCTCGGGATCGAGGGTGATGCGGCCGAAGTCCATGGCGACCGTGGTCTCCATCTTGTTCTCGATGCCCTCGAGACTGTCGGTGGCCGCGCTGACGGTGGTGAGCAGCTCCTCGGTGCTGAGCGGGGCGATCTCGCTGACCGCGCCGACGAAGGTGGTCTTGCCGACGCCGAAACCGCCCGCGACGAGGATCTTCAGCGCGGTCGGGAACGGGTCGCCGTGGTCGTGCCCCTGGTAGGTGGGCGCGCCGGCTCGGTAGTCGGGGTGGCCGCCGTAGCCGGAGCGGTCGTAGGACGTCTCAGAGCTGTCGTCGTAGTCCATCGAGCACTGCCTCCAGTAGGGCCCGGTCGGTGGGTTGGTGGTGGAACGCCGGGGGTTTGGTGGTGAGCGCGCCGGTGTCGACGAGGTCGGACAGCAGCACCTTGGTGACGACCGCCGACAGCTTCAGGTGGGCGGCGATCTCGGCCACCGAGACGGGTGCCCGGCACAGGTCGAGGGCCTGTGCGTGTTCGGGGCCGAGATAGCCGAGGGGGGTCGCCCCGGTGGCCATCACCTGTGACATCAGGTCGAGTGCGACGCTGGGGCGGGTGCGGCCGTTGCTCACCGTGAAGGGGCGCACCAGCCGGCCGGCCGCGTCGTCGAGCCAGGGGCCCTCCCCGGCCGCCGCCACGCTCAAGGCCGCATCACCGGGGGTTCGGCGGACTGCTGGCGGGGCGCGGTCACCAGGTAGGGGCGGACGCTCTTGACGAGCATGGCCATCTCGTAGCCGAGCACGGCGGCGTCCGCGTCGCGGCCGGCGAGCACGGCGAGGCAGGTGCCGGAGCCCGCGGTGGTGACGAACAGCAGGGTCGCGTCGAGTTCGACGACGACCTGCCGGACGTCGCCGCCGTCGCCGAAGCGGATGCCGGCGCTGCGGCCGAGCGAGTACAGGCCGGAGGCGAGGGCCGCCATGTGGTCGGCGCTGTCCACGTCGAGCCCGTGCACGGACTTCACGAGCCCGTCGCAGGACAGCAGGACGGCGCTGCGGGTGTGGGGTACGCGCTGGACGAGGCCGCTCAACAGCCAGTCGAGGTCGGTTGCCTGGGCGGTCGGCGCATCGCTCGCCATGGTGGATCGACTCCTTGGGGTACGTGGTGGGGCGGGAGCGGTGGGGGTGGTCATCCGGCCGGTGCGCTCCCGTCGTGCCGGGTGGTGAGACGGTCGGGCGCGGGGGCGACGGGGTGGTGCGGCGCGGGGGCCGGCCTGCCGTCGTGGGTGCCGGGTGTGTCGAGCGGCGCGGGCAGGTGGACGGCATGCAGCCCGGGGTGCGGGGCGTGCGGAGGCGTCAGGTGCAGGGCGGTGGGCCCGGTCGCCGGTTCCGGGCGGGGCTCGGTGACCGGGCCGAGGCTCTGCTGGGCCTCGGCCAGAGTGATGCCGCGCTGGAAGGCGGCCATCAGACCGGGGTCGGGTCCGGCGGCGTCGTCCTCGGGGCGGGGCAGGGGGCCGCCGCGCAGTTGCGGCACGATGTGTTCCTGGGCGCGGCGCCGGGGCAGCCGGGGCTTGTCCATGGCACCGCGGACGGCGCCGGCCCGCGGGAGCGGCGGGGCGCCGGCGATCTCCTCCACGGCCGCCCGGTCCTCGGACCGGATGCCGGGTACGGCCGAGGCGGGGGTGGGTCGCTCCTGCTGCCGGCCCCGCACGGGCAACGGCGGAACGCCCCGCCCGTGGGCGGCGCTCCCGGGGGCCGGGGAGGCGGCCCGCTCGGGCAGGGGGTGGGCGGGCCGCTCGGGGCGCGCCTCGCCCGGCCGCCCGGCGCCGGTGTGCTGGTCGCCCTTCCTCGGCCGTACGACCGGCACGGCGCCGTCGTCGCCGTCCGGCACCGTGGCGTGGGACACGCTCGCGGGCGCGGGACGGGGCTCGTGCGGTGCCACGGCGTACAGCCCGGTGGGGTGCGCCTGCTGCGGCGGTACGACGACGGGGTGCGCGCCGGTGCCGGTGTCGTGCGGTCGGTCCCCGCCCGCCGGAACGGCCCCGGTGCCGGTGCCGGCGCCGAGCAGGGCCTGCGGGACGACGAGGACGGCCTGGACTCCGCCGTAGATGTTGTTCTGCAGACGCACCCGGATGCCGTGCCGCCGCGCGAGCTGGGAGACCACGTAGAGCCCGATGCGGCCGTCGGCGAGCAGCCGGGCGACGTTGACCTGGTCGGGGTCGGCGAGCAGCTGGTTCATCCGCTGCTGTTCCTCGACGGGCATACCCAGGCCGCGGTCCTCGACCTCGACGGCGAGGCCGGAGGTGACGAGGCTGGCGCGCAGCAGGACTTGGGTGTGCGGGGCGGAGAACACGCCGGCGTTCTCGACGAGTTCGGCGAGCAGGTGGATGACGTCGGCGACGGCGTGGCCGCGCAGGGTGCCCTCGATCGGCGGGACCAGCTTGACCCGGGAGTACTGCTCGACCTCGGCGATCGCCGAGCGCAGCACCTCGGTCATGGAGACGGGGTGACTCCACTGCCGGCGGGAGACGGCGCCGCCGAGCACGGCGAGGTTCTCGGCGTGGCGGCGGATGCGGGTGGCGAGGTGGTCGACGTGGAAGAGGCTCTTGAGCAGGTCGGGGTCCTCGATCTCGTTCTCGAGCTCGTCGAGGATGGAGATCTCCCGGTGCACCAGGGACTGCAGCCGCCGGGCGAGGTTCTCGAAGACCTCCAGTTTCTGTTCGCTGCCGGTCTGGCTGGACAGCTGCGCGGCATGGACCACGGCGGCGACGGCGGCGTCGTGCGCGCGGGTCAGGTCGGCGGCGAGCAGGTCGAGGTCGTCGGCGTCGGGGCCCGGGGCGCGCGGTTGCGGAGGTGCGGGCGGGGCCTCGCCGCGGCGCAGCGCCTCGACGAGGGCGCGCAGGTCCGCCTCGCCGCGCGCGCTGCGGCGGCGCAGGGCGCCGACCCGGTCGCCGATGGAGCGGGCGGCGCGGTCGGCCGCGACGGCGGCGATGACGATGCCGGCGAGGGCGACGGCGGCCGCGCCGACCAGCACGGCCCACAGGCCGTCGGGGCGTGGCCCGGAGGTGCGGACGGTGAACAGCACCGCCGCGCAGGCGCTCAGGGCGACCGCGGTCGGTGGGAGCACGGCGAGGCGCAGCAGCTGCGGCCGTATGTGGGCCTCGGGGAGGGAGGGGTGGGTGCGGACTGCCGGCCGCCCGTGCCGCCCGCCGCCCTCACGGCGGTCTGCGCGTGCGGCCGGTGCGCGGAGGTGAGACATCGGTGTCCTCGTACTGGGGTCCGGGTCCGTCGGGCTGGTGTCGCCCGACGGACACTCACAGTAGTCGGCAACCCGTCCTGTGCGGTGGGCAGTTGACAAAGTCCCACACACAGCACCCCCCTCTGGTATGAGGCTTCGTACGACAGACCGATAACCCTGCCCGGGAAGGGGACAGCGGCGATCATTTTGCGATCAGAGCTGTTCAGGAGCGGTCATGACGAAAGGAAGCGAGGGCCGGGAGGCATGTCACCTCCCGGCCCTCGCCCTTTCCGTTTTCTGTTCGGTGGACGCCCGGCGGGGATCACTCGGGACCGGTCCGCACTCGGTGCAGCTCTCCCCTTGGTATCACTCAACGTGAACGGCGAAGTGACTCGGGATCAGAACGCCGCGCGCGCCGGCGCCGGCAGGCGGGCCGGGTCGAACGTCGTGGCGGCGAGGGTGCCGTCGGCCGTGAGCAGGCCGAAGACCGGGTGGCCGGTGATGTCGAAGGCCTCGCCGAGCGGTCCGTCGCCCTCCTCGACGACGACATGGGCGACCGCGGGCAGGGCCGCCACCTGCTCACGGGCCTCCTCCGGCGTGCCGTGCACGACCGCCAGGACGCTGCGGCCGGTCAGGGCCGCCGTGGCGCGGGCCTGCTCCACGAAGCGGGGCAGCCGCTCCTTGCAGGCACGGCAGTCGGGGGTGAAGAACCCGAGCATGGTCTCGCCCAGCCCGTCGCGGGTGATGCGCTCGCCGGTGGTGGTCACGGCGGTGAAGGAGGGCACGGTGGAGCCAGACGGGACGATCAGCCCGACCACCACCCGGTCGGACGTCTCCGCTGCCTGCGCCCGCCGTTTGCGGATGACGCCGAAGGTGAGGAGCAGGTTCAGCAGACACAGCACGGCGAGCACCACGACGGCGCCGGCGAGGAAGGGCATGGGTGACGCCGAGGTCTCGTGTCATCGCCGGGCGGGGTGTCCGCCGCGGCGGTCCGGGAGGTCGAGCCGCCTTCAGGGTGCGGCGGTCGACGCCTACGGGGCGGATCCGCGGACGCACCCCTGGGTGCGGGGGGGCGCCGTCGTCGAACAGCGAGCCCAGCTCGTCGGTGAAGATCACGAGGAGTGCGCCGGCCAGCGCGGCGAACGCCGCGGCAAGCACACCGGCCGCCTGACCCGGCACCGGCGTCCCGGCGAGCGCCGCCGCCAGGCCCAAGGCGGCCAGGGCGAGCAGCACGGTGTTGCGCACCACGTGCCGGCGGCCGAGCGGCGTCGTCAAACGGGTCGCGGCGGTGCCCGGCGACCCGGTCCCGGAGGATGTGCGCGCGGCCGTCGGCGCTCCGCGGGGCGGGCGGGTGGCACCCGGGGCTCCCTGGTCGTCCGCGGGGGCGCACCGCGCACCCAGGACTCCCGCCACTTCGGCTACGTGCCCGCCTCGACCCTCCTCGGCGTCGTCCTCACGGTCCGACGCGGGTGACGGCTCCCTGGACGGGGGCTCCGGGGGGGGCGGTTCCCTGGACGAGGCGCTCAGTCGTCGCCCACGAGGTCCAGCCCCCGGGCCGCGCGCAGTCCGAGCTCCGGGGCCGGCCAGCTGCGGGTGAGGGTCTGGGACACGCCGCGCCACCAGGGCCGGGTGGGCAGGTCGCCGCCCGGCTCGAAGGGCGCGCCCGGCACGGGCACCGCGACGGGCTGCCCGACCGCCTCACCGGCCGCCAGCATCCACTCCCCCGGCTCGGCCCACGGGTGCGGGGCGAGGTTGAAGGTGCCCCAGTGGATCGGCAGCAGCGCCCCGTGCGGTGCGCCGCCCTGGAGATCGAGGTGGGCGCGTACGCCCTCCTCGGGGGTCATGTGGATGTCCGGCCAGAACTCGCTGTACGCCCCGACCTGGATCATCGTCGCGTCGAACGGGCCGTGGGCTGCGCCGATGTCCCGGAAGCCGTCGAAGTAGCCGGTGTCGCCGCTGTGGTAGATCCGGTGTTCCTCGCCCGCGACGACCCAGGACGCCCACAGCGTGTGCTGGGTGTTGCGCAGGCCGCGGCCGCAGAAGTGGCGGGCCGGGGTCGCGGTCAGGGTGAGGGGGCCGACCTTGGTGTCCTCGTGCCAGTCCAGCTCGCGCAGCCGGCTCTCCGCGACGCCCCAGTGCTCCAGGTGGGCGCCGACGCCGAGCGGCACGGCGAACAGCGTGTCGGTGCCCGCCAGCGCCTTGATCGTGGGCAGGTCGAGGTGGTCGTAGTGGTCGTGGGAGATGACGACGACGTCGACCGGGCCGAGCGCGGCCAGCGGCAGGGGCGCGGGGTGCAGCCGTCTGGGCCCGGCGAAGGGGAACGGGGAGCAGCGCTCACCCCACACAGGGTCGAAGAGCACCCGCTGCCCGTCGATCTCGGCGAGCACGCTGGAGTGCCCCATCCAGGTCAGCCGCAGCCCCGTCGCCGGCGGCCGGGCGAGGTCGGCGAGCGTGGTGGAGTGCACCGGAACCGTGCCCGTCGGAGAGCGCCGGGGGCGGGCCTCCTTGTCGAAGTACACCTTGGCGAAGTCCATCGCGGAGCCGGACGGGCGGGTGCGGGCGGTGCCTCCCGGGTTCACGAACACGCCGTCCTTGAAGTGGGGCGAACGCCGGATGCGCGCCAGGCGCTCACCGGCCGGGTCCGCACCGAAGGCCGCCGGCCTCAGCGCACGGAGCCCGGAGCTCGTGAAACGGGAGCCGGTCACGGCACCTCCAGAAGAGTCGGGGCGTTCCATTATGGTCCGCGACACGACCGACTACGGGGCGGGGCGGGGCAGGCGCGGGCGGCGGAAGCCGGCGGCCGGGGGCCGGGGGCCGGCCTGGGCCCAGGGGCCCCCGGAAGCCGAGATCAGGGGTCGTAGGCCCGGCGGCCAGGGGTCGTAGGCCCGGCGGCTGTGTGTGATCGTCCGTGGCGAGTGCGTCGCGGCCTTGATCTCCCCGACGGGTTGCCCGAGAGGTCTGTCGTCGGCCCCCCGACTCGGCGGGCCGGGTGCCGGGCGGACCGAGGTGCGGGCGGGGCGGGCCCGAGCCGACGGGACGGGCCCGAGCCGGCAGAGTGCGCCGCGCGTACGGCGCGGTCGGGGCATGGGGGCCGGCCGGGCGGCCGTCCGGGAACGACGATGGCCAGTCACCGAGAAGGGCGGCGAGGCCAGTTCACGTTCGGCCTCGCCGCCCTTTGAAGGGGAGACGCACGCTGCGGCCCGACTTCGCCTTTCGAACCGCAACTTTTATGCACCGCACGGGTGCCACGTGCCGAGCCAGGTAAACCACTTGTCGTCAGGCGCGGCAGGCGAATCCCCCGAACGCCTAGGGTCTTTCGCGAGCCCGGCATGATCCAAACGAGAGGCCCTAGGCCGGGGCCGGCCGCGGCATCAGTACGCACACGGCCTTACCGCTCGGGACCGGGACCACCGTCACCCTCTTGGCCAGGCGACGGACCATGGACCAGCCGAACCCTCCGGCCTGCCCGCTCAGGTCGGGCAGGCGTGAGCACGGAGGGGTGGGATCGGAGTCCACCACCGTCACCTCGACCGCATCGGGACGGGCGTCCAAGCTCAGCATGCACGTCGCACTGTGCGCATGCCGCACCACGTTGGTGACGAGTTCCGAGACGACCAGTTCGACGTCGTCGGCCGCGCGGCCCACGACCGGCGGTACCAGCTGCCGCAGATACCGCCGGCAGACGCGCCGAGCCCTGACGGGAGTTTCCGAGTCACTGTCGAGGACCGTGTGACGCGACGGACCGACTCCCGTCCCCGGACGATGGCGGATCACGCGCTGCCTCCCTGACTGGCCGGTACGTTCCGTTCGTGTGCCCGGCCTTCGCGTCGCCGCTGCCCGCCCCGGTGACTGCACCGGCATGGGGAGCAGGTCCGGGCGAGCACCCGTGCCGCCGGACGGCCCACGGTTCAGCGCGTGGTGAGCATGCCCTCACGCAGGCGCTTCAAGGTCCGGGACAGCAACCGTGAGACATGCATCTGGGAGCATCCCAGGTGCTCGCCGATCTGGGCCTGGGTGAGTTCCTCGACGAACCTCATGTGCAGGATCTGCCGGTCGCGCTCGCCGAGTTCGGCGATCAGGGGCGCCAGGGCGTGGAAGTCCTCCACCAGCCCCATGGCGGGGTCCTCGGCGCCGATGAATTCGGACAATGCCATCTCACCGTCCGGTGCGCCCCCGATGGTGGCGTCCAGGGAGGAGGAGTTGTAGCCGTTGGAAGCCATGCGGGCCTCTATGACCTCCTCCTCCGACAGGCTCATCAGTTCGGCGAGCTCCCGGACGGTGGGGGTGCGGCCCAGCCGGGAACGCAGTTCGTCCGTGGCCCGTGCGAGCTCGACCCGGGCCTCCTGCAGGCGGCGGGGCACGTGGACGGCCCAGGAGGTGTCCCGGAAGAAGCGCTTGATCTCGCCGACGATGTAGGGGATGGCGAAGGAGGTGAACTCCACCTCACGGGACAGTTCGAAGCGGTCGATCGCCTTGATCAGGCCGATCGTGCCGACCTGGACGATGTCCTCCATCTCCTCCGGACCGCGGCTGCGGAACCGGCTCGCCGCATACCGCACGAGAGAGGTGTTCATCTCGATCAGCGTGTTGCGCGCGTACTGGTACTGGGCCGTGCCCTCCTCCAGCACCGCCAGCCGCTCGAGGAACGCCTTCGTCAGCTGCCGGGCGTCCTTCGGCGGGACCGCCCGGGGGTCGGTCACCTCCGGCAGGCCGGCCGTCTTGCCGTTCACGTCCGTGCGTGACGCCGTCGCTGCCATCATTTCTCTCCCCTTCTCGTGCCTCCCCGACCGAAGCAGCCAGTGAGGCGCGACTACCCCGGTCCACACGAGGAAAACTCAGGTGCGGGACGGAGCGTCTTCTTCCCGCCCTCGGGGGACGCCGGCGTGAGCCCCGGTGGCGGTCTTAGCGAGTTCCGCGTTGAACTGAGCGCCCATCAGCAACGCCAGATTGGACAGCCACAGCCAGATGAGGAAGACGATGACGCCGGCCAGTGAGCCGTAGAGGCGGTGGTAGGTGCTCACGTGGTTGGTGTAGAAGGTGAAGCCGAGCGAGACGACCAGCAGGAGCGCGACCGCCAGACCACCGCCCGGCGCCATCCTCCGTACGGGACGCGAGGCCGCGGGGCCCGAGCGGTACAGCACCAGAACCAGGGCGACCGCGACCACGGTCAGGAGGGGCCACCGCAGCGCGCCCCAGGCGGTCTCGGGCACGTTGCCCAGATCCAGGGCCCTGCCCAGACTCCTGGCCAGGCTTCCGGTGAGGAGCAGGGCGAGGGTGGTGACGAGGAGCAGGGCGATCAGTACGACCGTGGTGAGGATGACGCGTGGAACGGTGCGCCACACCGGGCGGTGCGCGCCGACCCGGTGCATCGCGTGCAGGGCCCGCCGGAAGACGCTCAGGTAGCTGGAGCCCGACCACAGCGCTCCCGTCACGCTGAAGGCGAAGAGCAGCCACGTCGCGGACGACTGCCCGGCCATCTGCTGCAGAGCACCGCGCAGCAGCCCACGGGAGGCCAGCGGGAAGAGCTGGAGCATCCGGTCGATGACTCCCGGCTTCGTCGTGGGCATGGTCAGGCCCAGCACCGACAGGATCACCAGCAGCACGGGGAACAGAGCCAGCACCGCGTAGTAGGTCAGTGCGGCGGCCCAGTCCGTGACGTCGTCGTCCCACACCGCCACCGGTACCCGGCGAAGCGCCGTCCACCATCGGCCGTCCCGGCCGCCACAGTCACGCATGCCCCGATGTTCCCATCGCGGACCGCTCGCAGACGCCCTGCCCGGGGCTTCTTCAGCGCCTGCGGCCCCGTGCGGACCAACCGCTTCCCACGCCCGCGAGGTGCAGGGCCAGCACGGCGAGACCGATCAGCATGATGTTGGTCGAGGTGAAGGTGTCGTTGGTGGAGATGTCAGCCGCATTGATCAAAAAGGCGATGAAGAACAAAACCGCCGAGGCGATGGCCAGCACGATGCTCGTTCCTTCCGGCAGGGGTGAGAACGGATACTCCGGTGCGTTGCGGATTCCCCCTCTCCGGCCATGCACACGGCAATACCGGCGCGCAGCCAACTGAGCTGTTTCGGTCGGCGGGTTGGGCGTGCGAGCGCCGAGTGTCAGCCGAGTGTCATCCGTGGGGTTGCCGTCTCCCGGCGCGGGCAACCGCAGTAGCGCGGGGCGGTATCGGAACAGCTTGCGCTACCGAAGGTGACGACGCGAAGGAGGCCGACAATGACGTGGTGGGGCTGGGCGCTCTTCCTCATCGCGCTGGTGCTGCTGCTCACCGTGGGAGCCGTCGCCCTACAGGCGCGCCGCCGCTCCGGCACGGTCCTGGTGGTGCGGCGCGAACGGCGGCCCCGTCGGGGAGGTGCCCGGTGAGCACGCTCATGCTGGCCTCCGAACTGACCGGGCGGGTCGTGGTGACGTTGGGCGGTGAAGCCTTGGCGAAGGTCAAGGACACCGTCTTCGACGCCCCCGCAGGCCGGATCACCGGCTTCACGCTGAGCGGGCGGGGGCTGCTGGCAGGGCCGCTGCGGCAGAGTCTGCCGTTCACCGACGTCCATGCCCTCGGGCCGTCCGCCGTGATGATCCGCGACAGGGCCGCACTGGTGGAAAAGCGGGCGGTCATCGAACCCGGCGAGGCCGCGCGCGGCGATGTGCTGGGCGCGCCGGTTCTCACCGACCAGGGCACGGAGGTGGGGACGGTGCTCGACCTCGTCGTCGCGAGTGGGGCCGGCGGTCGGGTGGTGGGGTTCGAGATCGCCACCCACGCACCCCTCGAGCGGCGGCAGCGCAAGGTGTTCATCCCGCGCGGCCAGACGCTCGCCGTATCCGGACAGGCGCTGGTCGTTCCCACGTCCGCGCGTCACTTCCTCGCCGACGACCTGCCGAACTTCGCCGCCCAGGTCGAGGCCTTCCGCGTGCGCAGCCGACAAGGGGCCTCGGACACCCTTTCCCCTGGCGAGGACGAAGGAGGACGCGGATGATGCTCTTTTCGCAGACGCGCGGGCTGCCCGTTCTGACCGCCGTCGAGGCCGCATCGCTCGGCAAGGTGGAGGCGGTGTCGATCGACGCGGCCACGGCCACTGTCTCCTACCTGCGTCTGGCGGGAACTTCCCGTCACGCCGACGCGGTCTCCTGGAGCGCGGTCGAGGCAGTGGGGCCGGATGCCGTCATCGTGCGCTCCCGGATGGCCGCCGGCCGTACCGCGCCCGATGTGCCGGAGCATCACGAGGTCGTCGGGCGGCGGGTGTTGACGGACCAGGGCACCGAGCACGGGACGGTCAAGGATGTGGCGTTCGACCCGGACTCCGGACGTGTGCTCACCCTTTTCACCGCTCTGGGCGACATCCCTGGTGAGCGGCTGATCGGCGTGGGCCCCTACGCCGTGGTGGTGCGGGCGGTCGACCGGTGATCCCAGGACGGAACCGTGCCTGCGGGGCCGTGACCCTCGGCTGCCGGATCATCATCTGATCCGTGGGACGAGTGAAGAGGCAGACGGTAGTACCGCTTGCCTCTTGCCTCTTCGGGTACTGCATTTTGATGGGGATGCGTGCCCAGTCCTGAAACCTACGGAAGTGATGTGCCGGTGACCCGTCTCGGCAGCCCCGGAGGCGACGAAACGAGGGGATCGCGCGATGGCGTCGAGGCTGTCGCGGTGGAGATCGCCGATGCCGTGGACAGTCTCACCAGCCTCTGGTCGGTGGCTGCCCAGGAGGCCGCCTTGCGCTTGTCCCTGCATCAGCTGAGGGCGTTGCGCGCCTTGGAGGCGGCTCCGGACGTGAACCTGACGGCCCTTGCCGAGCAGCTGGGGATAGGCCCGCCCACGGCGAGTCGGCTGTGCGACCGGTTGGAGGCGGCCGGCCTCCTCCAGCGTTCGCCCCATCCGCACAAGCGGCGGGAGGTCCAGTTGAGGCTCACCGGGCACGGGAACCGGGTGCTGAAGGACGTGGCGGCCCGGCGGGCGCAGGCCCTGGGCGCCGCTCTGGCATCGATGGCCCCCGAGGAACGTTCGGCCTTGAGCCGTGGCCTGCGCGCCTACCTGGCCGCGCGCGAAACAGGTGCGCCGCCGCCCGCGCAGCGATGACGGGCGTGCTCACCCGGCCGTGCGGGGCCCGCACGGCGTTCGCCGCGGCACGGCCGGTCCGGTCGAGGCACACCATCGCGGCATCGGGAGCCTCGCCGAGCTGTCCCGCAGCGGCTGCTGCCTCGCGGGTGGACCGCAAAGGGTGCAGGCATGTCCGAAGTCTGGCGCCGGGCGTGCCGGCCGCGTGCTGAAGCCGGCCGGAGGCCGCCGCTGCGGCCAGGGAGGCCACCACGGACTCCCTGGCCGGGATACGCGACCTGGGTGCCGCCGGTCAGCGCCCGCGCCAGTCGAGGCAGACCACCAGGGCGTCGTCGTCGGGGACGGGCCGGCCGCGGTGGCCGGTCAGCTCCCGCAGGACGGCCCGCGGCACCTCGGCAGCGGGCAGCAGCCGGGTGGCCTGGATCGCCCGGGTCAGCGCGGTGTCGCCGTAGGGCTCCCCCTCGGGGGAGGCGACGGCGTACACCCCGTCGCTGACGAAGATCAGACGATCACCGGGCTCGACCTGGAACTCCTGGGCGACGTAGTCGGTCTCCTCGAACATGCCGAGCGGGAGCTGCTCCTCGAAGCGCACCGGCTCCACCACGCCGCCGCGCAGCCGCAGCAGCCGTGGGGAGCCGGCGTCCACGACCCGGGCACGGCCGGTGGCGAGTTCGAAGTCGAGCATCAGCACCGACACGTAGCAGCGGCCCCGGTAGTGCGCGTAGACCGCCTGATCGGCGAGGGCCGCCTGGTCGGCGATGGAGAGGCCGGCCCGCCGTGCGTTGCGCAGCGCGTTGATGGCCAGGTTGGTCAGCAGGGAGGCCTCTATGCCCTCCCCCATGCCGTTGGTGACGTAGAGCATGAGGTGGTCAGCGGTCAGGGACCAGTCGAAGTTGTCGCCGAAGATGGCGTAGGCGGGCTCCAGTTGAGCGCCCAGTTCGTACTCCGGGCGCGCGCAGGAGCGTCCGGGCAGCAGCTGCCACTGCATCTCGGCGGCCAGGGTGAGCCGGTCCTTGCGGCGTGCCTGCATGTACAGGTCGGTGTCCCGCTCGGCCACGATCACCTCGTGTCCCAGAACCTCGGCGATCTCGGCGAGTTCCGCGAGGCATTCCTCGACGCGCCCGCCGCCCGGTACGGTGACCGACAGCACGCCGAGCCGGTCACCACGCACGGTGACGGGCAGGTGGACCCGGGCCCGGCCCTCGCCGAGAGTCTCCACGACGGGCTGCTGGGCTCCGAACGCCCGGCCTGCCGGGCCGCTGTGCACCGATACCGGCTCCAGGGTGTGCGGCAGCACCGACACCGGTTGCAGCAGGGTGAGGCTGTAGTCGGCCAGGAACAGCTCGACGGACTCCGCCGCATACTGCTCCAGCAGTACACGACGGACGGCGTCGAGCAGCTCGTGCGGAGCCGCGGTACGGAGTGCGCGTTCAGCGACCACGAATCTCTTCACGATGGGAAAAACACCAATCCTTCGCCGGTGTGCCACCGGACATCACTCGGGGACTTCGGTCGTTGGATGCGTGTACCCGGTTGCCGAGACATCAGTAGCCGGCCCACTCGCCTAGTACGCTGGCAGCCGTCCCAGCGCGTCTACGAGAGTGTGACCGTGACTTCCTTCCGCGCCCGCCCGCAGCCCGACGAGGTCGCGCGGGTGACCTCCACGGCCGCGGAGCTGCTGGAAGTCGTCTGGGGCCGGGCCTCCACGGCGCCCGCCTCCGCGTCCCAGCTGCGTGTGCTGCTCGTCCTCGAGCACCAGGACGGCATCAATCTGCGCACCCTCGCCGACTGCCTGGCCTCCACGCCTCCGTCGACCAGCCGGCTCTGCGACCGGCTGCAGGCGGCCGGCTTCATCGACCGCGACGTCAGCCCGACCGACCGGCGCGAGGTGCGCCTGCACCTGAGCGGCCACGGCCGCTCCTTCCTCGCCGACCTGCGCGAGCGGAGACAACAGGAGCTGCAGTCGGTACTGAACGTGATGCCCCCGGCGAAGCGCGCAGCCCTTCTGGAAGGGCTGGAGGCCTTCTGCGACGCCGCTTCGACCCAGAAGCGCCACGAGCCCGGCGCCGACAGCCGGTCCGCCTGAGACGAGCGGCGCGACACGGGAAGTCGCCCAGTTGCTCGCCGACGGCGCGGGTCCCAGGACCGCGGCGCGGGGCCGGGCATTCGAGGTGTCCGGCCCCGAGCGCTGCACTAGGGTGAACAGCCGTGGCGAGAGTGCGGTTGAGCGTGGCGGAGCGGCGGGAGGAGATCCTGCGGGCCACCGTGGAGCAGATCGAGGAGCGGGGCGTTGCGGCGGTGCGGATCGCCGACGTCGCCCAGGCTCTCGGGGTGAGCAACGCGCTGGTGCTGTACCACTTCTCCACCAAGGAGAAGCTGGTCGCGGCGGCCTTCGCGTACGCCGCCGAGGCCGACCTCGCGCGGCTGCGGGAACTGCTCGGCCGCCGTACCACCGCGCTGCGCCGGCTGCGGGCGGCGGTGCGCTGGTACGCGCCGACGGGGCAGGCCAAGGGCTGGCGGCTGTGGATCGAGGGCTGGTCGGCGGCCCTGCGCGAGCCGCCGCTGCGCGCGGTGGGCCGCGACCTGGACCGGCGGTGGAAGGCGGCGCTCGCCGAAGTCGTCGAGGAGGGAGTGGCCGCGGGCGAGTTCACCTGCCCCGATCCGGCCGCCTCCGCGCTGCGGCTGACCGCTCTGCTGGACGGGCTGGCGGTACAGCTGACCGCGTACGGCGGCACGGTCTCGCGCATCCGGGCGCAGGAGTGGGTCGATGAGGCGCTGGCCCGGGAACTCGGACTGAGCCGCCAGGAGTTGACCGCGCCGGGGAGGTGAGTGACACCAACCCTGCCGTGGGGCGGTGCGCAGCGGCCTCGTAGAGTCCCGGGGTGAACCGACTGCACGCACCCGATCCCCATTTGCCCATGCTGACGGAACCACAGGCCGCGCGGCTGCGCTCCCTCGCCGTCGACCACCTCGGCGCCGGGCACGACGACGTCGTCGTCACCGGCACGGACGTCCTGCACAACGGGCGCCGCAGCCCGCTGACCACGCTGGCCCAGCGCTGCCGTGACATACCCGAGGAACAGTGGCCGGAGTTGGTCCGGCAGCACTTCGCGCGCCTGGAGAACGCCTCGCGGGGCGACGAGGGCGCCGAAGAGCTGCTGCGCGGGACGCGGCTGCGGCTGCTGCCCGACGACGCGTTCCCCGAGGAGGCGGCGGGCAGTTTCCGCTACGTACGCCCGGTCGCCGACGGCCTGCTCGCGGCCCTCGCCCTGGACACTCCCGACTCGGTGCGCATCCTGCACGACGGCGACGTGGCCCGGGTGGACGCCGAGCGGCTGTGGGCGGCGGGCCGGGCCAACCTGCTCGCCGAGCCCGTGCGGCACGAGGAGGTGCGCACCGGGACGGGGGCGGTGCTGCACTCGGTGTACGGCGACTCGCACTTCGTCGCGAGCAGGGCGCTGGCCCTGCCGGAACTGGTCCGGGAGGTGACCGGCCGGGACCTGCCGGAAGCCGGCGCGCTGGTGGCCGTGCCGACGCGGCATCTGCTGGCGTTCCATCCGATCGTGGACAGCACGGTCGTGGACGCGGTCAACGACCTCGGCTCCTACGCGCTGGGCGCCTGCCAGGACGGACCGGGCTCGCTTACCCCGCGTCTGTACTGGTGGCACCGGGGACGGCTGGTGTGTCTCACCCACATCGACGAGGAGACGCGCTCGCTGTCCGTGCGGGCCCCGCAGGAGTTGCTGGAGCTGATGAAACGGCTGCGCGGTGGCCAGGGCTCGTCCCCCTTCGCCACGGCGCTCGCGCACGCGCACGCCCAGGCCGCCGACGATCCCTCCGCGGTGAAGCTCGAGAGCTGGGAGGCGTGGGTGCGTGCCATGCAGGAGGGCTCCGCGCTGTTCGCAACGCCGGACGCTCCGCAGGGCGACGGCCGGGCCTGGCTGGAGGCGTTCTGGCTGGCGCTGGTGTGCCGGGAGGGCGAGCGGCTGACGAGGCTGAGCCAGGTGCCGGTGGAGCGGCTGCGCCGGGCCGGTGAGGCGGACGACTACCTCTTCCACTGGATCGGCACGCTGCAGGCCTTCGTGCTGCGGCGCCCCATGGACGAGGTCGCCGACCGGCTGGTCACCACGATCCAGACGTCCGACCCGCAGGTGGCGACCCGCACGCCGGGCGATCTCCTGAACCTGGTCGACTACCAGCCGATCGCGCTGTTCCACCGGTTCATCGCCCGCGATCAGGAGAAGTTCGCGGCCGCCCTGGCCGAGGCGCTCGCGCACCACGGCCGCTACTGGGAGGGCTCCTGCGACCCGCGCGCGCTGGTCGCCCTCGGCCCGCTGGCGCTGGCCTCACTGGCGTACGACGCGGGCTTCCCGGTGGACACGTCGTCGCCGTATCTGCCGACCCACCTCGTGCAGGGGAGCTGGTACGGGGAGTTCCCGACCTGACGGCGGGCCGAGGGGCGGTGCCGCCGCGGCCCGCCCCTCGCCGCGCGGTTCAGGCGACCGCAGCGATCCGCATCTTGATGTCGTCCGGTGACAGGGTGCCCTTGGCGGTCACATGGTCGCCGGAGGACTCGCCGCGCAGCCGCCGGCCGATCCACGGCACCAGGTACTCGCGCGCCCAGTGCACGTCGTCGCGCCGGACCTCGAGCGTGCCGCGCGGCGGCAGCGGCGGCCAGGGCTGCTCGGGGTCGGCCGGGATCCTCAGGCCGAGCGCCTGGCCGGCCCGCAGCGCCACGCGCGTGTGCCCCTCGGGCGACAGGTGCAGCCGGTCGTCGTCCCAGGCGCGGCGGTCCTGAACGGACTTCAGCGACCACAGGTCGAGTACCGGGCAGCCGTAGCGGTCGGCGATGGCCCGGACGTGCCCGTTGTACGTGGCGATCTTGCCGCGCAGATGCTTGAGCAGCGGGACGCCCCGGGTGTCGAAGCCGGTCGTCACCATGACCGTGCCGGCCGCCGCGGCGAGCTGCGCGACCGCCCTCTCGAACCGCTCGGCGACCTCGTCGGGGTCGGTGCCGGGCCGGATGATGTCGTTGCCGCCGGCGCAGAACGACACGAGGTCGGGGGCGAGTTCGACGGCCCGCGGGACCTGCTCGTCCACGATCTGGTCGAGGAGTCTGCCGCGTACTGCGAGGTTCGTGTAGGTGAAGTCGCCTTCGGGTCGCCGGTCGGCGAGGAGTACGGCGAAACGGTCGGCCCAGCCCACGAACTGCCCGTCGGGGCCGGGATCACCGACGCCCTCGGTGAAGCTGTCCCCCACCGCCACGTACGACCCGATCACTGCTCTGCTGTCACTCTTCGAATCGTCTGCCACAGCAGTCCATGATTCACCCTCGAATGTGACTTACGCGACCGTAGGCAAGGGTTGACGGGCGGTGAGATAAGCCACTCCACATGTCCGGCCGTGTCGGGAATAAGCGCTCCGGCCGGAAAACCCCGGCCGGTCCGGACACATCGAGGGGCCGGACACACCGAAGGCCGGACGCCCGTGGATCGGGGTCCGGCCTTGGTGGCGTGTCAGACGGGTGGCCGCCGGGGCGGCGCGGGGTCAGCCGACGGTGACGCCGTGGGCGCGCAGGTAGGCGACCGGGTCCACGTCGGAGCCGTAGTCCGGCGTGGTGCGGATCTCGAAGTGCAGGTGCGGGCCGGTCACGTTGCCGGTCGCGCCGGACAGGCCGAGCTGCTGGCCCGCGGTCACGGTCTGGCCGGCCGAGACGGAGAGCTGGGACAGGTGGGCGTACTGGGCGTAGTAGCCGTCGTTCAGCTTGATGACGACCTGGTTGCCGTAGGCGCCGCCCCAGCCGGCGGAGACGACGGTGCCCGCGCCGACGGCCTTGACGGTGGTGCCGGTCGGGACGACGAAGTCGACGCCGGTGTGGTAGCCGCTGGCCCACATGCTGCCGGCGGTGTGGTAGGCGGTGCCGATGGTGGCGCCGCTGACCGGGAGGGTGAAGCCGGCGGCGGTGCTCGTCGACCGGGCGGGCTCGGCGGCCTTCGCGGGCTTGGCGGCGGACTTGTGCGCGGGCGCCTCGCTCTTGTGCGACGGGGCGGCCTTGTGCGCCACGGCGGCCTTCTTGCCGAGGGTCAGCTTCAGACCGGGGTGGATGAGCGACGGGTCGCTGCCGACGACCTCACGGTTGTCCTCGTACAGCTTCTTCCAGCCGCCGGCGACATGCTGCTCGTCGGCGATCTTCGACAGGTAGTCGCCGGACTTGACGGTGTAGAGGCGCACCCCGGACCGCGTCGCCTTCTTCTCGGCGGACGGCAGGCTCTGGACGGCCTTGGCGGACACCGACTGGGCGGCGCTCTGCGGCGTGGCGGCGTGCGCTCCGGCGGCGCCCATGAGCGGCAGCGCGAGCGCGGCGCCACCGGTGCCGACGACGGCGAGAGTGCGGGCGAGACGCTGGGTCTTCGGACGACGGTGCTTACCCTTTGCGGGCATGGCGCTTTTCCTCTCCGGCGCCTGCGAGGTGAGCTGTCGGGTTCGGGCTGGAGATGCCCGGCCGCTGGGTGCGGCTTCACCCCATAGCCGTTCCGGGAACCGGAACAGGCGGTCGTACCTGTGGGTCCCCCGCTCCTGCCGTGCGTCGGGTGGGTGGGTGCGGTGCGCCGGACGGCGGCAGGATTCGGCGTCCGTCCGGATTCGGTGGGAACGTAAGCGAGCAGGACGCACAGGGACAAGCAGGAGGTTGCGTGAACGGGCGTTTATCGTGATCCAATGAGGGAATCCGCCGTCACACTGCGTGAATTCGATCTGCTGTCAGCTCGTCAATTCACCAGCAAATCCACCGCCATTACGTGGACATGACGTACGACGGACGGTCACGGTTATGACGCTCCTCACGCGCTCACCTTCCAGTGACCCCTATTTCCACGCGAGTTGGGAACAAGAGGCCAATTCGGGCAGAAAGCCCAGATGTGACGCCGAGGGATTACCAGCCCATTCGTACACCTCGGTCGGGAGGCCGGTGCAACCGGTTGCCCCGGGAATCCATGTCGTATCGTCGAAGGGCAGCCCGTCGGCCATTCGAGCCGCGTCGGCGGGTACGAGCGGGAGGAGCCCTTCGTGACGCAGCAGGTGCCGTCGACCGAACCCGAGCTGGCCGGAGTGCGCAACTTCCGAGACGTGGGCGGACTTCCCACGATCGACGGTCGGCGGGTGCGGCACGGCGTGCTGTTCCGCAGCGGCCACCTCGCTCACGCGACGCCCGAGGACGCGGCGTACCTCGCCACCCTGGGGCTGCACACGATCTTCGACTTCCGCAACGCGGCCGACCAGACGCTGGAGGGGCCGGACGTCGAGCTGCCGGGCGTGCGCAACGTCAATCTGCCGCTGTCGGACCCGGCGGACGGCGCCGAGTTCTGGAAGATGGTGCGCGACGGCGATCTCGAGCAGCTGCGCGGCATCCTCGCCGACGGCAAGGGAGCGAACCGGATGATCGCCTCCTACCGCACGATCATCAAGGAGCGCACCGCCGAGCACTCCCGGGTGCTGCACGCGCTCGCCGAGGACAACGTCCCGGCCCTGATGCACTGCGCCGCGGGCAAGGACCGCGCGGGCCTGTCGATAGCGGTCACCCTGCTCGCCCTGGGCGTGGAGAAGGACGCCATCGTCGAGGACTACCTGAAGTCCAACGAGAAGCACCGCCGCTACAAGGTGCGCCGCAGCGGCTCGGCCGAGTCGGCCTACACGCCCGAGGTGATGGAGCTGCTCAGCCCGCTCTTCGACGCGCGCGCCGAGTACCTCACTGCGGCGCTGGAGACCATCGAGGAGACCTGGGGCGGCGTCGACGCCTACCTGGAGCAGGGACTGCGGCTCACCCCCGAGACCCGGGAGCGGCTGCGGGCACGCCTGCTCGACTGAGCTGCGGAAGCGACCGCGCGGCCGGCCGTGCCCGCCGTGCCCGCCGAGGGGCCTACTGCCGGGCGCCCAGCTCGAACAGCAGCCAGACGAAGCCGGCCAGGACATGGCCGACGGCGATGTAGATGATGAGCCGGATCCACAGGGTCCGGGGGAACTTCTCCTCGACGTTGCTCATCGCGCCTCTCCAGGGTGGGCGGGCCCCAGGCACAGCGTGGCCGTGGGGCTCTGCAGCAGGGTGTGGACGAACAGCAGCTCCAGACCGGCGGGGTCGTCGGCGGCGATCCGGTGCGGGGTCATGGAGTCGAAGTGCGCGCTGTCCCCCGGGCCGAGCCGGTGGGTGGTGTCCCCCAGGCGCAGCCTGAGCCGTCCGGTCAGGACGTACAGCCACTCCTCGCCGGGGTGTACGCGCACGATGTCACCCTGCGCGCCATAGGGCACCTGCACCCGCAGGGCCTGCATACCGCGGCCCGGCGCGCCGGCCTGCCGGTACGTCCAGCCGCCGGCCGCCGTCGGCTCCATGTCGGAGCCGCGCACCACGGCGTCCCGCTCGGCGACGCTCTCGCCGAGCAGCTCCGAGACGGTCGTACCGTAGATACGGGCCAGCGCGAGCAGCATCGGCAGCGAGGGCTGGCGCTGCCCGGTCTCCAGGCGGGACAGATGGGCCGGGGAGAGTCCGGCGGCGCGGGCGGCGGCCTCCAGGGTGAGGCCGGCGCGGCGGCGCAGGGACCGCAGCTGCGGGGCCACCGCGGGCAGGCCGCCGGCCGGTTCCGCAGGGGACTCGGAGGAACTCATGTCCCCATTCAGCCGCAGGCTTGCCTCTGTGGCAAATTTGTTGCCTCAGAGGCAAAGTCTGCCACTGCCCGCGCGGCTCACCCACCCGGCCCGGCCCGGCCCGCCGTGTGCCGCTACCGGTTCGTCACGGCCTGCTTGATCAGCGTCTTGCCGAAGTCCCACATCAGCCCGTTGCCGCTGTGCGCGTCGTCCATCACGGCGGTGAAGGCGTCGACGAAGCGGTCCACGTCCGCCTCGTCGATGATCAGCGGCGGGATCAGCTTGATCACTTCGAGGTGGTCGCCGGAGACCTGGGTGAGGATCCGATGCCGCTGGAGCAGCGGCACGACCACCATCTGTGCGAACAGGCCCTTACGGGCGGCCTGGAGCATGGTCCAGCGGCTGCGCAGCTTCAGCGAGGCGGGCCGGCCGAACTCGATGCCGATCATCAGGCCTCGGCCGCGGACGTCGGCGAGCAGTTCGTACTTCTCGGTCAGCGCGGCGAGCCGGGACCTCAGCAGCTCGCCGGTCCTGCGCACCCCGGCGACGATCTGCTCCTGCTCCATGACCGACAGTACGGCGAGGCCGCATGCCATCGCCTGGGCATTGGAGCCGAAGCTCGCCGAGTGGACCAGGACGCGGTCCATGGACGAGTAGACCTTCTTGAAGATCCACTCCCTGCCCAGGGTGGCGCCCACCGGCACATAGCCGCCGGAGAGGGCCTTGGCGACGCAGACCAGGTCGGGTTCGACGCCGTCCTCGTGCTGGTAGGCGTAGAAGTCGCCGGTGCGGCCGAGGCCGGTCTGCACCTCGTCGGCGATGAGCAGCGCCTTGTGGCGGCGCAGCAGCTCCTGCGCGGCGCGCAGATAGCCGGGCGGGGCCTCGTGCACGCCCTTGCCCTGGATCGGCTCGACGATCAGGGCGGCGACGTCGCCCTTGCGCAGCTCCCGCGCGAGCGCGTCGAGGTCGCCGAGGGGGACAGCCGTGTCGGGCAGCAGCGGGGCGAAGCCGTCCCGGAAGCCGGACTCGCCGTTGACCGACAGCGAGCCGGTGGTCAGCCCGTGGAAGGCGTGGTCGCAGTACAGGACGCGCGGCTTGCCGGTGGCGTACCGGGCGAACTTCAGGGCCGTCTCGACGGCCTCGGTGCCGCTGTTGCCGAAGAACACCCGGTCCAGATGCGGGCTGTGCGCGAGCAGCCGTTCGGCGAGCAGGCCGGGCAGCGGCTGGCAGTCGAAACGGGTGAGGTCGGCGAGGCCGAGGTCGAGCACGTCGTGCAGCGCCTTGCGGACGACGGGGTGGTGGCGGCCGAGGCCCATCACCCCGAACCCGGCGAGCATGTCGAGGTAGTCGTTGCCCTCGGCGTCGAAGAAGTGGGCGCCCTCGGCGCGCTCGTAGACCTTGTCGAAGCCGATGGTGCGCAGCATGCGCGGAAGCTGCGGGTTGAGGTACCGCGCGTGCAGCTCGTAGCGTTCGGCTCCACGCTCGGCGAGCAGGGCGCCGAGGTCGAACTCGGTGGTCATTCACTCTCCTTGACTGGGCCGTCCAGGTCCCTCACGGCCAGACTCGCGCTGATCCGGCCGGCCACCTCGACGGGGGTGAGGCCGATGTCGGCCAGCACCTCACCGCGCTTGGCGTGGGCGAGAAACTGCTCCGGGATGCCGAAGCGCCGTACCGGCACATCCACGTCGGCGTCGCCGAGGGCGAGGGCCACCGCGCTGCCGACGCCCGCCGCGCGGCTGTTGTCCTCGACGACGGCAACCAGCCGGTGTTCGGCCGCGAGGCCCGGCAGCGCCGCGTCGACGGGCTTGACCCAGCGCGGGTCGACGACCGTGCAGCCGATGCCCCGGGCCGCCAGCAGCTCGGCGGCCTGCAGACACACGGGCGCCATCACGCCGACCGCGACCAGGAGGACCTGCGGGCTCCCGGCCGAGCGGTGCAGCACGTCGAGGCCGCCCACGCGGTCGATCGCCGGGATCGACGCGCCGACGGACTCCTTCGGGAAGCGGACCAGGGTCGGAGCGTCGTCCACGGCGACGGCCTCGCGCAGCTGGGCGCGCAGCTGGTCGGCGTCGCGCGGCGCGGCGATCCTGAGGCCGGGCACGACCTGGAGGACGGACATGTCCCACATGCCGTTGTGGGAGGGCCCGTCGACCCCGGTGACGCCGGCCCGGTCGAGGACGAAGGTGACCCCGCAGCGGTGCAGGGCGACGTCCATCAGCAGCTGGTCGAAGGCGCGGTTGAGGAAGGTGGCGTAGACCGCGACGACCGGGTGCAGTCCGCCGGTGGCCAGGCCGGCCGCGGAGACGGCCGCGTGCTGTTCGGCGATGCCGACGTCCCACACGCGGTCCGGGAAGCGGGCGGCGAACTCGCCGAGGCCCACCGGGTGCAGCATGGCCGCCGTGATCGCGACGACGTCGTCCCGCTCCTCGCCGATCCGCACGATCTCGTCGCCGAACACCGACGTCCACGACGGCCCGTCGGCCGGCACGAGCGGCGCGCAGGTGAGCGGGTCGATGACGCCGACGGTGTGGAAGTGGTCCTCCTCGTTGCGCAGGGCGGGTTCGTAACCGCGCCCCTTGACCGTGAGGCAGTGCACCAGCACCGGGCCGTGGAACCGCTTGGCGCGCCGCAGCGCCGACTCGACGGCCCGGATGTCGTGCCCGTCGATCGGGCCGACGTACTTCAGGCCCAGGTCCTCGAACATGCCCTGCGGTGCGAAGGCGTCCTTGAAGCCCTTCTTCGCGCCGTGCAGGGACTCGTAGACCGTGTTGCCCACGACGGGTGTGCGCAGCAGCGCGGCCTTGCCCCAGGCGAGGACCTTCTCGTAGGAGTCGGTGGTGCGCAGCGTCGCCAGGTGGTTGGCGAGGCCGCCTATGGTGGGGGCGTAGGAGCGTTCGTTGTCGTTGACGACGATGATGAGCGGCCGGTCCCTGGCCGCCGCGATGTTGTTCAGTGCCTCCCAGGCCATGCCACCGGTCAGCGCGCCGTCCCCGATCACCGCGACGACGTGGCCCTTCTCCCCCTGCACCTGGCGGGCCTTGGCGAGTCCGTCGGCCCAGCCGAGCGCGGTGGAGGCGTGGCTGTTCTCGATGACGTCGTGCTCGGACTCCTCGCGCGAGGGGTAGCCGGACAGGCCGCCCTTGCCGCGGAGCTTGGAGAAGTCCTGACGTCCCGTCAGCAGCTTGTGCACGTAGGACTGGTGGCCGGTGTCCCACAGGATGCGGTCGGCCGGCGACTCGAAGACCCGGTGCAGGGCGATCGTCAGCTCCACCACGCCCAGGTTGGGCCCGAGGTGTCCGCCGGTCCGGGTGACCGCCTGCACCAGGAACTCGCGTATGTCGTCCGACAGTTCGCTCAGTTGCGCCTCCGACAGCGCCTTCAGGTCGCGTGGTTGCCGGATGTCCTCCAGGATCGTCACGCTCGGGCCCCCTCTCGGTCCGTGCCGTATGTCAACTCACCGTCACTGCCGGTCTCCCGTTGGCCGGTCCGGAGCCCTCCCGCTCCATCTGCTCGGCGATCTTCATCGCCTCCTCGATCAGGGTCTCGACGATCTTCGACTCGGGTACGGTCCTGACGACCTCGCCCTTGACGAAGATCTGCCCCTTGCCGTTTCCGGAGGCGACGCCCAGGTCCGCCTCCCGTGCCTCGCCGGGGCCGTTGACCACGCACCCCATCACGGCCACCCGCAGGGGGACTTCCATGCCCTCCAGGCCGGCCGTGACCTCGTCGGCCAGCTTGTAGACGTCGACCTGGGCACGGCCGCAGGACGGACACGAGACGATCTCCAGCCGGCGCTCCTTCAGGCCCAGGGACTGCAGGATCTGGATGCCGACCTTGACCTCCTCGGCGGGCGGCGCGGACAGCGACACCCGGATGGTGTCGCCGATGCCCTGCGAGAGCAGCGCGCCGAAGGCGACCGCCGACTTGATCGTGCCCTGGAACGCCGGACCGGCCTCCGTCACGCCCAGGTGGAGCGGGTAGTCGCACTGCTCGGCGAGCTGGCGGTAGGCCTCGATCATCACGACCGGGTCGTTGTGCTTGACGGAGATCTTGATGTCGCGGAAGTCGTGCTCCTCGAAGAGGGACGCCTCCCACAGGGCCGACTCCACCAGGGCCTCGGGGGTCGCCTTGCCGTACTTCTGGAGCAGGCGCCGGTCCAGGGAGCCGGCGTTGACGCCGATGCGGATCGGGGTGCCGTGGTCCTTGGCGGCCTTGGCGATCTCCCTGACCTTGTCGTCGAACTGCTTGATGTTGCCGGGGTTGACGCGGACCGCGGCGCAGCCGGCCTCGATCGCGGCGAAGACGTACTTCGGCTGGAAGTGGATGTCGGCGATGACCGGGAGCTGCGACTTGCGGGCGATCGTGGCGAGCGCGTCGGCGTCGTCCTGCGTCGGGCAGGCCACCCGCACGATCTGGCAGCCGGAGGCGGTCAGCTCGGCGATCTGCTGGAGCGTGGCGCCGATGTCGGACGTGCGGGTCGTCGTCATCGACTGCACCGACACCGGGGCCCCGCCCCCGACCGGCACCGGCCCGACCTGGATCTGCCGCGACACGCGTCGCGCGGCGACCGGCCGGGCCGGTACCTCGGGGACGGGGAGGGACACGGCGGTCATCGCCTCACTCCCGGTTCCCTGAGACGGTCTCGCGCATGGCGCGCAGGGACTCCTTGAGCGATCCCATCGTGGCCAGCACGGCGGTGGGCTCGTAGCCGCAGTGCGCCATGCAGTTGGCGCAGCGCGGGTCCTTGCCGCGGCCGTACTTGTCCCAGTCGGTCTCCTCGATCAGCTCGCGGTAGGTCGGCACGTAGCCGTCGCTCATCAGGTAGCAGGGGCGCTGCCAGCCGAAGAGCGAGTAGTTGGGGATCGCCCAGGCGGTGCACGGGAAGTCGACCTTGCCCTCGAGGAAGTCGAGGAACAGCGGGGAGTGGTTGAGCCGCCACTTCTTGCGGTTGCCGCCCGCGAAGGCCTTCTTGAACAGCTCGCGGGTCTGCTCGACGCCGAGGAAGTGCTCCTGGTCGGGGGCCTTCTCGTAGGCGTAGGCGGGCGAGATCATCATCTCGTCGACCTTCAGGTCGTCGTTGAGGAAGTTGAGCACCTCGATGATGGTCTGCGGGGTGTCGGTGTTGAAGAAGGTGGAGTTGGTGGTGACCCGGAAGCCGCGCCGCTTGGCCTCCTTGATGGCCTCCACCGCCTCGTCGAACACGCCCTCCTTCGCCACGGACTCGTCGTGCCGCTCGCGCAGCCCGTCGATGTGCACGGCGAAGGCGAAGTACGGGGAGGGCGTGAACTTGTCGATCTTCTTGCGCAGGAGCATGGCGTTCGTGCACAGGAAGACGTATTTCCGCTTGGCCACCAACTGGCGCACGATCTCGTCGATCTGCGGATGCATCAGGGGCTCGCCGCCCGCGATGGACACCATCGGCGCACCCGACTCCAGTACGGCGCCCACGGCCTGCGCGACCGGCATGCGCTGCTTGAGCACGCCCGCCGGGTGCTGGATCTTGCCGCAGCCCTCACATTTGAGGTTGCACGCGAAGAGCGGCTCGAGCTCCACGATCAGCGGGAACTTGTCCCGCTTGCGCAGCTTCTGTTCGGCCAGGTATGTAGCGACCTTGATGGACTGGCGCAGCGGCATGGCCATCTGGCTCACCTCCGGGGGAGCAGCACATTACGGTGCCATTCGAAAAAAATAGGCAATACAGACCGAAGAACACGGAAAGCTGATATTCCACCGCGTATCGTGCCGATCCGGACGAGTTCATGTTCTGGAGCGTCCACGACCACCCGGACGGCCGCAACCGGGCGTACGCCGGCCCGGACGGCGCTGAAGAGCGTGGCCGCCGACTCCATGTCCACGGCGATCGCGCCACCGGCGGCCAGCGCGGACCGTTCGGCGCCGTGTACGACGTGGTCGGAGCCGGTGAGCGGACCGGTGTGCACGGTGCGCCCGGGAAGGGTGCGGGAGAGCTCCTTCACGAGCAGTTCGGTGCCGACGCAGGCGACCGTCGAGCGCTGGTCCCTGGTCTCCTCGGCCACGACCAGGTCGCCGGGGTGCATCCCGGGGGCGAGCCCCGCGCAGAAGCCGGTGGCGACGACGGCGGCGTCGGCCAGCGCCGGGGTGGCCAGGGCCCGCTCGACCGCGCGCTCGGCCGCCCTGGGCCCCATGCCGGTGCGCAGCACGGTTACCGGCCCGCCCGCCCCGCTCTTGTCGCCGGCGCGCAGGGCGAGGTGCTCGATGCCGAGCGCGCAGGCGATCAGCAGCGGGGCCAGGGCGGGCTGGGTGCTCATCAGGCCCCCTTGGCCTCGGCGTGGGCCCGGTGTGCCGGGAGCCGGTCGGCGAAGGGGTCGCCGTGGACGTACCGGCCGAGCGCGGTGAGCGGGAACACCTGCCGGTACAGGTGGTAGTTGATGGAGAAGTCCCAGGGGAAGCCGGTGCCGGTGAAGTAGGGCTCGTCCCAGGAGCCGTCCTCGCGCTGGGTCGCGGCCAGCCATGCGATGCCGCGCTCGACCGCCTTGGAGTCCCTCTCCCCCGCCGCGAGCAGCGCCATCAGCGCCCACGCCGTCTGGGAGGCGGTGGAGGGGCCCTTGCCGCTCCACTCCTTGGTGTACTTGTAGGAGCGCAGGTCCTCGCCCCAGCCGCCGTCGTCGTTCTGCACGGATTCCAGCCACGCCACGGCACGCCGGATCGCGGGGTGCGAGCCGGGCAGGCCGGCGGCGGTCAGCGCGGGGACGACGGAGCCGGTGCCGTAGACGTAGTTGACGCCCCAGCGGCCGAACCACGAGCCGTTCGCCTCCTGTTCGGCCAGCAGCCACGCGATGCCGCGCCGGGTGCGCGGGTCGTGGGCGAGCCCCTCGACGGCGAGCATCTCCACGACGTGCGCGGTGACGTCGGCCGACGGCGGGTCGATGACCTCGCCGAAGTCGCAGAACGGCAGCCGGTTGGGGAAGGGGCTGGTGTTGTCGGCGTCGAAGGCGCCCCACGCGCCGTTCTTCGACTGCATGCCGAGGTTCCAGCGCACGCCGCGGGAGATGGCCTTCTCGACGCGCTCGGGATCGTGGTGCACGACCCGGCGCAGCGCGAGGACGACCTCGGCGGTGTCGTCGATGTCGGGGTAGTTGTCGTTGTGGAACTCGAACGCCCAGCCGCCGGGCGGCAGTCCGGGCCGCTTCACCGACCAGTCGCCGGGGCGCACGATCTGCTCGCCCAGCATCCAGTCGGCGGCCTTGACCAGCTGCGGGTGGTCGGCGGGCACGCCGGCGTCGGCGAGCGCGATGGTCGCAAGACAGGTGTCCCACACCGGTGACTGACACGCCTCGATCATCCGGGCGCCGTCCTCGCGCCACACGGCGAAACGGTCCAGCGACTCGAGTCCCGCGCGCATCACGGGGTGCTGGAGGTCGTAGCCGAGCAGGTGCAGCGCGATGACCGAGTACACGGCCGGGGGCTGGATGCCGCCCCAGCAGCCGTCGTTCTCCTGGCGCTCGATGATCCAGCGGGCGGCGGTGTCCATCGCGGCCTTGCGCAGCCGCTTGGGCACCACCTTGCGCAGGACGTGCAGACCCTTGTCCAGGCGCTGGAAGGCGCCGTCCCAACTGGCCACGGGCGCGAGCGCCTTGGCCGGGCTGGGGTTCGCGGGGTCGGTGTGCAGCTCGTCCAGCGGGAAGGGCGCGGGGCGCACCGGGCGCTTGGCGGAGACGACGGTCAGCGGCACGATCGTCTGCCGGGCCCAGCACCCGAAGTCGTAGATGTTCAGCGGGACCCAGTGCGGGAACCAGATCAGTTCCGGCGGGAGTTCGGGCAGGTCCTCCCACTTCCACCAGCCGAACAGGGCCAGCCAGATCCGGGTGAAGACGCGGGCCGCTGCGATTCCGCCCTGCTCGCGGACCCAGGCGGAGGCCTTCGCCATGTGCGGGGCGTCGACCGCGTCCCCGGCCAGCCGCAGGGCGACGTAGGCCTCGACGGTGGCGGACAGGTCGCCGGGGCCGCCGTAGAAGGTGGCCCAGGTGCCGTCCTCACGCTGCTCGCCGCGGATGAACAGGGCGGCGGCGCGGGTGGTCGCCTCGTCGCGGATGCCCAGGAACTGGCGCAGCAGCAGGTCCTCGGCGTCCATCGTGACGTTCGTCTCGAGGTCGCCCTTCCACCAGCCCTCGGCATCCTGCGTGGAGAGCAGGTAGTGGGTGGCGCGCTGCACGGCGCGGATGGCGGCTTCGTGCACCCCGGCCGCCCCGGGGGTGTGGGTGTCGGTTTCGCTGGCCGCGGCAGCGCGGGGCGGCAAGGTCGCCCCGGTGCTTCCGTCGGTCGTCGCTGTCATGGCTTCCCCTTCGTGCAGTCGTGCGCGTCGTGCTGCTGTGGGTCCGCCGTCGGCCGGTGCTCTCGTGGCGGAGCTGCCGGCCGGCGACTACGCGAGGGTGGATGTTCGCTCGATAGTGATCATCTCTTTCGTACGACGACGAAGTCGGCGAGCGCCGTGAACTGCTCCCGCACCCGGTCGGGCATGTCGACGGCGTCGAGGGCTTCGATGGCGATGGTGTGCTGGCGGCGCGCCTCCTCGGCGGTCCAGTCCCGGCCGCCGGCCTCCTCGATGAGGCGGGCGCGGGCCGCGAACTCCTCCTCGGAGAAGTTCGCGAAGTCGCTCGCCTTGGCGTCGGCGGCCAGCAGGTCGCCGAGCTGCTCGGAGGCGGCGCCGCCCGCCGCGAGCGCGGCCACGACCGGCAGGGACTTCTTGCGCTGGCGCAGATCGCTCCAGGTCTGCTTGCCGGTGGCGTCCGGGTCGCCCCAGATGCCGAGGAGGTCGTCGACGGCCTGGAAGGCCAGGCCGAGGTGGTAGCCGTACTTCTCCAGCATGTCCGCGGTACGGTCGTCGGCGCCGCCGAGGACGGCACCGATGGAGCTGGCGCAGGCGAGCAGGGCGCCGGTCTTGTTGCCCTCCATCTCCAGGCACTCCTCGACGCTGACGCGATCGCGGTGCTCGTAGGAGATGTCCTGCGCCTGACCGTCGATCAGGGCCCGGGTGGCGGTGGTCAGCCGGCGCGTGGCGCGCCCGGCGTCGGTGGTGCCGAGCTCCAGCAGGACCTCGTTGGCCAGCGCGAACAGGGCGTCACCGACCAGAATGGCCTGGGCGGGGCCGTGCACCTTCCACACGGTGTCGCGGTGGCGGCGCTGTTCGTCGCCGTCCATGAGGTCGTCGTGCAGCAGCGAGAAGTTGTGGACGAGCTCGACCGCGACCGCGCCCGGGACGCCCGCCTCGGGTGCCGCCCCCGTCACCTCGGCGGACAGCACCGCCAGGGCGGGGCGTACCGCCTTGCCGCCGTCGCCGGAGGACGGGTTGCCCGCGGCGTCGATCCAGCCGAAGTGGTAGGCGGCGACGGTGTCCATGGGAGGGGCCAGGCGGTCGACGGCCGCCCGCAGTACCGGCGTGGCCAGTGTCCGGCCGCGCTCCAACAGCGCGGCCACGTCCACCTCGGTGGCACGAGCGGCCGTCGAGGCCGGGGGCACAGGGGGCACAGTTACTCCTCTTGTTGCGGTACCGGGGGTGCGGGGACCTGCCTCGCCGCGCTCACCGAGCATCACGCCGCCTCCTCGAGGGGGAAGAGACGGCTGGGGCGGGGCCGGCCCAGGGCGCCGAGCGCGGCCTCGGCCGCGCTCACACCGCTGCGGACCGCACTCTCCATGGTCGCGGGCCACCCGGTGGCGGTCCACGCTCCGGCCAGGTACAGGCCGGGGGTTCTGGTGCGGGCGCCGGGCCGCAGCCGCCCGACGCCGGGGGTGGGAGCGAACGTGGCGGTGCGCTCCCGGGTCACGAAGAAGTCCTGCACCTCGGCACCACGCGTGCCGGGCAGCAGCCGCTGAAGCTCGGGCAGATAGCGTGCGCGCAGCTCGGCGACGGGCAGGTCGATCTCGTCGTGCACGGCGGACTGGGACAGCGCCAGGTACTGGCCCGAGCGCAGCCCGGAGGCGTCCGTGCGGTCGAAGACCCACTGCACCGGGGAGCCCAGCGCGGTGAGGAAGGGTGCGTCGAGCACCTTGCGGTCGTAGACGACATGGACGTTGAGGATCGGCGCGGTCCCGATCCGCAGCAGGTCCCCGGGCGCGTCGAGCGCGCCGGGCGGCAGCAGGTCGTGGGTCTCGCGCTGCGGTACGGCGAGGACGACGGCGTCCGCGGTGAGCGTCTCGCCGGGAATCTGAACACGCAGGCGTCCGTTTCCGTCTTCACTGACGGAGGTGACGCGTGTACGGACTTCGGTGCGCACGCCCGCGGAGTCGAGCGCCTTGCGGGCCAGCCGGTCGTGCAGCTCGCCCAGGGGAACGCGCGCCCAGCCGATGTCGGCCGCGCCCGGGTCGGACAGCAGACCGGTCTTGAACACCATCGCGGCGAGAGCGAGGGAGGCGTCGGAGGCGACCGCGTTGAGAGTGGCGACCCCGACCAGGTCCCACAGCGCCTCGACGGCGCGCGCCGACTGGCCGTGCGCGGCCAGCCAGCTGCCGAAGTCCTGTGTGTCCAGGGCCGGGTCGGCGAGGTCGAGTCCCTTGAGCGCGAGCGCGGCCCGCCCGACCCTGGCCCGCTCGGCGAGCGAGAGGTGCGGGTAGGTGGCGAGGCTGCGCCCCAGGTGGAGCGGTACGGGCAGGGCGTCGCGCCGCAGCCGGCCGAGCCGCCGCCCCGCGGGCCTGTCGAGGTCGACCACGGGTACGTCGAGGCGGTCCTGCAGCGGGGCGAGCGCGGCGCCGTCGATGCGCTCCAGGAACCAGCGGTAGGCGGTGCAGCAGCGCAGATAGACATGCTGGCCGTTGTCGACGGTGAGGTCACCGCGCTGGAAGGAGAAGGCCAGGCCGCCGAGTCTGGGCCGGCCCTCCAGCAGGGTGACGCCGAGGCCCGCGTCGGCGAGCGCGAGCGCCGCGGTGATGCCGGCGAGCCCGCCGCCGACCACGACGGCGTGCCGCCCGGAGCCGGCCGGCCCGGGCGAGTCCGCCCGCGTCCCGTCGCTCATCGCGTCCCCTCCCCCGCGGCCGTGCCGTGCTGCCCGAGGGCCGCACGGGAGGCCGTCGCCGTCAGGGACGCCGCCACGCGGGGAAGGGTTGCCTGCCGCATGCCACCGTCCGGGGTGAGGTCCATCAGGCGCGCCTCCTGACGGTCTGCCGGGAGATGTGCCGGGCGTCCAGTCCGGACAGGCCGCGCACGGCGACGTAGGCCTTCTCGTGTCCGGGCAGCGAGACGCGGCCGCGCAGGACGGCCTCGGGTTCGCGTTCGATGCGGTCCAGCAGCCGGCGGTAGATGCCGGCCATCGCGGCCACGCAGGCGCCGCTGCGCCGGTCGAGCATCGGCAGCAGCCGGTAGCCCTCGGCGAAAAGGGCGCGGGCCCGTCGCACTTCGAAGTGCACGAGGCCCGCGAAGTCGGAGCCCTCCGGTGGGGTCGGCCCCCGGAAACCGGCGGAGCAGCCGAATTTGGCCAGGTCGTCGGCGGGCAGGTAGGTGCGGCCGCCCTCGGCGTCCTCGCGGACGTCCCTGAGGATGTTGGTGAGCTGCAGCGCGAGCCCGAGCGTGTCGGCGTACTCCGGCGCGCGTTCGGCGCCGCGCGCTCCCGGTTCCGTACCGAACACGCCGAGGGAGAGGCGGCCGATGGCGCCCGCCACGCAGCGGCAGTAGACCTTCAGATCGTCCCAGGTCTCGTAGGTCTCGCCGCGTACGTCCATCAGGACGCCGTCGATGAGCTCGTCCAGGCCGCCCAGCGGGACGGGGAAGTGCGCGGCGGCGTGGGTGAGGGCGACCGCGACCGGGTCGGTGTCGTCGTCGGCGACCTCGCCGGCGCGGATGCGGGCCAGCACCGCCCGGGTGTCCTCGAGCCGGGCCACCTTGACATCGTTACCGAGCGCGCCGTCGCCGATGTCGTCGACGCGACGCGAGAACGCGTACAGCGCCGACATCGCGCGCCGCTTGGGCGTGGGCAGCAGCCGGATGCCGTAGGCGAAGTTACGGGCCTGCTGTCCGGTCACGGCCTCGCAGTAGCGGTAGGCGGCGAGTACCGGTGCGGACACGTGTGACTCAGGCTCCACGGTCCGGATCACCCCTCTCCTCGCAGGGTCAGGCCCACCTCGCGCAGCAACTGGACCTTGCCGTGCTGGGGAGGGCCGGGAAGTACGTCGTATTCAGCGGCGGCGATCGCGTCGATCGCCGCCCTTCCCCCCGCAACGAACCCCGCGAGCAGCAGTTTCAGCCTGCCCTGGACGCTGCCCACCAGCGGTGCGCCTTCATCCAGCAGCCGGCGGGCGCGTTGCGCTTCGAACGCGACCAGCGCGCGCACCGAAGCGCCCGCGCTCGCCGCGGCGAGATCCGCCTCCCGGATATGAAAGCGTTTCATGTCCGCGGCGGGCAGATAGATGCGGTCACGGCCGAGGTCCTCGGCCACGTCCTGGAGGTGCTCGACGATCTGCAGGGCGGTGCAGATCTGGTCGGAGCGGCGGATCCGCTCGGGGGTGGCGGTGCCGGTGACGGCGAGCACGAGGCGGCCCACGGGATTGGCGGACAGTTCGCAGTACGCGAGGAGGTCGTCGTAGGTCTCGTAGCGCGAGACGAGCTGGTCCTGACGGTTGGCCGCGATCAGCCCGAGGAAGGGCTCGGGGGTCAGCGCGCGGCGGCGGACCGTGCGCTGGAGCCGGCGCAGCAGCGGATGGCGGGGGGCACCGTCGAAGACGCGCCGCAGATCGGCCTCGAAGGCGTCCAGCAGGACGAGACGGTCCTCGGCGTCGCTCTCCGGCACGCCGAGCAGCTCCGCGTCGGCGCCGCCGGGGGCGAGGTCGCCGTCACCGATGTCGTCGACCAGCCGGGCGAAGCCGTAGACGGCCATGAGGTCGTCGCGCCAGGCGCGGGGCAGGAAGAAGGGGGCCACGGGGAAGTTCTCGTCCGCGGCCTTGGCGAGGGTGCCGCGCTCCGGATCCGTACGGGGTCGCGTCGTCGCCGTGTCCGTCACCGCCGGCTGCCCGGGGCGGGGACGGCACATGCTGCGCCCAGCTGGGGAGTTTCCGTAGCCATTGCCGTCACATCTCCCGTTCTACACCGCGGACCCGATACACACTATTTCGGACACGCCGCCCGAGCCCCCGCGCGGCGTCCCCGGCGGAGGGTGTCGCGCACTATCTCCCCACTTGCCGCCTTTGAGGACCGCTCCAGTTTACGTTGTACAACGCCGCAAGGATCTCCGGGGTTTCCTGCGCATCACAAGAACACACCGATTGAAGCCAAGATTCCTTGGAGCAGCCGGAGTTGACGCTTCCTTTGCACAAGAGAGGGCCCCGCCGGAGCCGGTCCGGCGGGGCCCTGCGCTCAGCGGGTCACTTGCCCGTGAACTTCTCGTACTCCTTGAGGACCTCTTCGGTGGGCCCGTCCATGCGCAGCTCGCCGCGTTCCAGCCACAGCACCCGGTCGCATGTGTCGCGGATGGACTTGTTGCTGTGACTGACCAGAAACACCGTGCCGGCCTCCTTGCGCAGCTCCCGGATGCGCGCCTCGGAGCGCTTCTGGAACTTCGCGTCACCGGTGGCCAGCGCCTCGTCGATCATCAGCACGTCGTGGTCCTTGGCGGCCGCGATGGAGAACCGCAGACGCGCGGCCATGCCGGAGGAGTACGTGCGCATCGGCAGGGTGATGAAGTCGCCCTTCTCGTTGATGCCGGAGAAGTCGACGATGTCCTGGTAGCGGGCCTTGATCTCCTCGCGGGACATGCCCATGGCCAGGCCGCCGAGGATGACGTTGCGCTCGCCGGTCAGGTCGTTCATCAGCGCCGCGTTCACACCCAGCAGCGAGGGCTGGCCATCGGTGTAGACCCGGCCCCGCTCGCAGGGCAGCAGCCCGGCGATGGCGCGCAGCAGGGTCGACTTGCCGGAGCCGTTGGAGCCGATCAGGCCGATGGCCTCGCCCTTGTAGGCGACGAACGACACGCCGCGCACGGCGTGCACCTTGCGCACACCCCGCTCCTCCTCGCCGGAGCGCCGTTTGAGTATGCGGCTGAGGGCGGCGGTCGCGCTGCCCTTGCCGCCCTTGGCGCCATTGACGCGGTAGACGATGTGCACGCCGTCCGCGATCACCGTCGGGACGCGTTCGGTGCCCTGTTGCTCAGCCACGGCCGTACCTCTCCTCCGCCTTCCAGAAGTACACGAAGCCGCCCACCGCGAACAGCAGGGCCCAGCCGCCGGCCGCCGCCCAGACGTGGTCGGGCAGGTTGCCCGCGCCGTAGCCGTCGATGAGCGCGAAGCGCATCAGGTCCATGTAGATCGCGGTCGGGTTCCACTGGAGCACCGTGGCGATCCACGCCGGCTTGTCGGCCAGCATGACCGGGATGGAGAACATCACGCCCGACGCATACATCCAGGTGCGCATGATGAATGGCATGAGCTGCGCGAGGTCCGGGGTCTTGGCGCCGGCCCGCGCCATGATCAGCGACAGCCCGGTGTTGAAGCAGAACTGCAGCAGGAGTATGGGAATGATCAGCAGCCAGGACATGTCCGGGTAGCTGCCGAACCCGATCGCGAAGACGAACAGCACGATCATCGAGAAGAGCAGCTGCTGGAGCTGCTGCAGCGAGAACGAGATCGGCAGCGAGGCGCGCGGGAAGTGCAGCGCCCGCACCAGGCCGAGGTTCCCGGAGATCGCGCGGACGCCGGCCATCACCGAGTTCTGCGTGAAGGTGAAGACGAAGATGCCCGTGACCAGGAACGGCACGTACACCTCGCGCTCCATGCCCCTGTTGGCCTTCAGGATGAGCCCGAAGATCATGTAGTACACGGCCGCGTTCAGCAGCGGCGTGGCCACCTGCCACAGCTGGCCCAGCTTGGCCTGGCTGTACTGGGCGGTCAGCTTCGCCGAGGAGAAGGCCATGATGAAGTGGCGCCGACCCCACAGCTGACGGACGTAACTCGGCAGCGAAGGACGGGCGCCGCTCACGGCCAGCCCGTGCCGGGCGGCGAGCTGCGCCGCCGTGAGGCCCTCGTCGGGCGACGGGGCCGCGCTCACCGCGACTCCGCCATCGTGCGTTGTCTCACTCACAGTGGAAACTTTCGTCTTCGTTTCGATGCGCAGCCTGTGCGGGCTGGGCACGCGCCGGGGGCCAGGGGTCGGGCCCGTCGGCGTGCCGTCGGGAACGAGCTTCTCAGATGATGGGGGGCCGGCCCAGCCGGGTCAGCCGCCACACGGTACGCCACCGCATGGGGCGGCGGGGACCGCACGCGGTGGCCCAGCCCTCGCGGAAGCCGCCGAACCAGGCCTTCAGCGCGGACCGGGAGGGACGGCGGGCCAGCGTGAGCAGCAGCCACACCCCGAGATAGACCGGGACGAGGGCGGCGGGCAGGTTGCGGCGGGCCAGCCAGACGCGGTTGCGGGCGACCATGCGGTGGTAGACCGCATGCCGCGAGGGTGCGGTCGTCGGGTGGTACAGCACCATGTCGGACCGGTAGTCGATCATCCAGCCCGCGTCCAGGGCCCGCCAGGCCAGGTCGGTCTCCTCATGGGCGTAGAAGAACGCGTCCGGCAACACGCCGACCTCGGCGAAGACCCGCGTACGGACGGCGTTGGCGCCGCCCAGGAAGGTGGTGACCCGCGAGGAGCGCATCGGGTCCGAGGCGCGCAGCCGCGGCACGTGGCGGCGCTGGGTGACGCCGGTGTCCGGGTCGGCGATGCGGAAGCTGATGATGCCGAGCTTCTCGTCGTCGGCGAACGCCTGGCGGCACAGCTCGGCGGTGTCGGCGCGGGCGAGCAGACCGTCGTCGTCGAGGAAGAGCAGGATGTCGACGTCCCGGCCGCCGGGCCCGAACGCCTCGATGCCGACGTTGCGCCCGCCGGGGATGCCGAGGTTCTCCGGCAGCTCGATGGTGCGCACGCCCGCGGGGACGTCCGGTACCGGCGAGCCGTTGCCGACGACGACCACCTCGACCCGGTCACCGTCCTGCTTGGCGACCGAGTCGAGCAGCGCGCGCAGCTCGTCGGGGCGGTTGCCCATGGTGATGACGACCGCGCCGACCTTCGGTGAGGCGCTCATTTCAACCTGCTGGAGGCGAGGACGGACACCAGGTGCAGCACGGTCTGCAGCAGCGCGATCCCGGCGAGCACGGCGGTGCCGAGGCGGGTGAAGAACAGGTCACCGCGGGCCTGGTCGACGATCGCCAGCACCAGGATCAGCAGGGACGCCTCGATGCCGAGGATCAACCGGTGGAACTTCAGCGCCGCGGCGGCCTTGCGGGCCAGCGCCATCCCGGAGGAGCGCGGCTCGGACGCCGCCTCCTTGACCGGCGGCAGCCCTGCCTGATGGCGGGCGACGCCGACCAGGTCGGTCTCGGCCTTGATCAGGATCGCGCCGAGCGCGGCGAGGGTGCCGAGGAACGCCCACAGCCAGTCGATACGGCCGCTGCCGAACAGGTCGGCGGCGCGCAGCCCGAGGCCGACCAGCACGGCGGCGTCGGTGAGGTAGGCGCCGACCCGGTCCAGGTAGACCCCGCCGAGGGAGTACTGCTGCTTCCAGCGGGCGATCTCGCCGTCGACGCAGTCCAGCAGCAGGTACAGCTGGACCGCCACCACGCCGAGGACCGCGCCGGGGATCCCGGGCACCAGCAGCGCCGGGGCCGCGAGCACGCCGCAGACGGTCATCAGGTAGGTGAGCTGGTTGGGGGTGACCCTGGTGGTCACCAGGTAGCGGTCGATCCGCAGGGACACCTCACGCATGTAGAGGCGGCCCGCCCAGTGCTCACCGCTGCGCCGGTCCTTGACCCCGGCGGGGTGCACGACCGGGCGGAGTTCAGCTACCGATGGCCTTGACATAGTCGGCGTAGACGTCCTTGATCTGTTCGGTCGTGAGGTCGAGGTGTTCGAGGATCGTGTAGCGGCCGGGCCGGGTCTCCGGGGCGAACTCCACGACCTTGACGAACTCCTCGGTCGTGAAGCCGATCTCGGCGGGCAGCACCGGCAGCCCGTGCCGGCGCAGCACCTGGGCCATGTGGGCCGACGCCTCGTGCGCGCCGCGCAGGTACATCGCGAAGCTCGCGCCGAGACCGCACTGCTCGCCGTGGCTGGCGGCCCGCTTGGGGTAGAGCAGGTCGAAGGCGTGGTTGATCTCGTGGCAGGCGCCGGAGGACGGCCGCGAGTCGCCCGAGACGGACATGGCGATGCCGCTGAGGACCAGCGCCTCGGCGAGGACCTGCAGGAAGTCGTTGTCGCCGATGCCGCCGGGGTGGCGCAGCACCGCCTCGCCCGCCTGCCGGGCCATGGCCGCGGCCAGGCCGTCGATCTTCTCCCCGTTGACCCGGTTGGCCAGCTCCCAGTCCGCGATGGCGGAGATGTTGGAGATGGCGTCGCCGATGCCGGAGCGCACGAAGCGGGCCGGGGCGTCGCGGATCACGTCCAGGTCGATGACGACGGCGATCGGGTTCGGCACACCGTAGGAGCCGCGGCCGGCGTCGTTGTCGAGGGTGGCGACCGGGGAGCACAGGCCGTCGTGCGCGAGGTTGGTCGGCACGGCGACCAGCGGCAGGCCGACGCGTGCAGCGGCGAACTTGGCGCAGTCGATGATCTTGCCGCCGCCGAGGCCGACGACCGCGTCGTAGCGGCCCGCCTTCATGTCGCCGGCCAGCCGGATCGCGTCGTCCAGGGTGCCGCCGCCGACCTCGTACCAGGTGGCGCCGGGCAGGGTGGGCGCGATGCGCTCGCGCAGCCGGGCGCCGGAGCCGTTGCTGACGGCGACGGCGAGCCGCCCGGAGTGCGAGATCCGCTCGTCGGCGAGGACGCCCGCCAGGTCGTCGAGGGCACCCGGGCGGATGTCCACGACGACCGGGGTGGGGATCAGCCGGGTCAGTACTGGCACGCGATCACACGCCCCTTGGCGAGGTCGTCGTGGTTGTCGATCTCGACCCACTTGACGTCGCCGATCGGCGCCACGTCGATCTGGAAGCCTCGGTTGACGAGCTCCTGGTAGCCGTCCTCGTAGTACAGCTGCGGGTCACGCTCGAAGGTGGCCTTCAGCGCGTCGGCCAGCTCGGCGGCCGCGTCGCCCTCGATGAGAGTGACGCCGATGTACTCGCCGGTCGCCTCGGCCGGGTCCATCAGCTTGGTGATCTTCTGGACGCCCTTGGCGGGGTCGACGACGACCTTCATCTCCTCGTCGGCGAGGGACTTCACGGTGTCCAGGGCGAGGATGATCTTCTTGCCGTCGCCACGGGCCGCGAGCAGGGTCTTCTCGACGGAGACCGGGTGCACGGTGTCGCCGTTGGCGAGGATCACACCGTCCTTGAGGGCGTCACGGCCGCACCACAGGGAGTAGGCGTTGTTCCACTCCTCGGCCTTGTCGTTGTCGATCAGGGTGATCTTCAGGCCGTACTTGGCCTCCAGGGCCTCCCGGCGCTCGTACACGGCCTCCTTGCGGTAGCCGACGATGACCGCGACCTCGGTGAGCCCCACCTCGGCGAAGTTGCCGAGGGTGAGGTCCAGGACGGTGAGGCTGTCCTCGGCGCCCTCGGGCCCGACCGGCACCAGCGCCTTGGGCAGGGTGTCGGTGTAGGGGCGAAGACGCCGTCCGGCGCCGGCCGCCAGCACGAGGCCGATCATGCGGGTTCTCCTTCGTCGTGTACGGCGGGTGCGCCGCCCTGATGGGCGGACACCCAGAAGCGGATGCTCTCGACGAGCACCAGCAGGGCGATGATCACGGCCAGAGCCGTGAGCGCGACCTTGAACTGCGAGGCGGTGAGCAGCGCGGCCAGTACGGCGACGAGCAGCGTCCGCCCTTCCTGTCCCCCGGTGACGCGCACCAGCCAGGCAGGGGGCGCGCCGGCGCCGCCGCGGATGCGGTACACCGTGTCGTAGTGATGGTAGGCGACGGCCGCCACCAGCCCGAAAGCCGCCGGAAGTGCCCCGTTCACGTCGGCTTTCGCGGCCAGCGCGAGCACGGTGACGTATTCGGCGGCTCGGAACAGCGGCGGGACGAGCCAGTCGAGCGGGCCGGTGAGCGGGCGGGCGACGGCGAGCGCGGAGGTCAGGACGTAGCCGGCGGCCGCCAGGGCGGGCCACACACTGCCGTAGCCGGTCAGCGCCGAGACGGCCACGACCGCCGCGCCGCCCAGCAGAGCCGCGGCGGGGACGGCGAAGCCGGGCAGCCGCCCCGGCAGCACACGGGCGAGGCCGAGGGCGAGCGGCCCGGAGTCGGCCAGGTCCGCGAGCGAGCGCGCCGCGCGGTCGGTGCGGCGCCGGCTCCTGCGGGCCAGGGACCGCAGCACCCGGCCGGCCGTGGTGTACACGGAGGCGAAGGCGCAGCCGATGAGCAGGGCGTAGAAGGTGATGCGCGGGGTGGTCGCGGCGGTGAGGACCGCGATCATGGCCCACCGCTCGCCGATGGGCAGGATGATCATGCGGCGCACCCACAGCGTCCAGCCGACGCCGTCGAGCCGGTCGGTGGGGGCGGCGGGCCCGGCCGGCCCGGCTCCGGCCGTGGCGGGGGCCGCGTCGTCGGTGGCCTCGTGGAAGGCGAAGTCGACCATGTGCCTGCCGGTCTGCAGGATCATCGCCCCGAGCGCCAGCGCCCATACGTCGTCGCCGCCGCGGGCCGCGCCGAGGGCGAGCCCGGCGTAGTAGGCGTACTCCTTGGCCCGGTCGAAGGTGGCGTCCAGCCAGGCGCCGAGCGTGGAGTACTGCAGGGAGTAGCGGGCGAGCTGGCCGTCGGTGCAGTCGAGCACGAACGAGGCGATGAGCAGGACGGCGGCCGCGACGAAGCCGCCGCGGGTGCCGGTGGCCGCGCAGCCGGCGGCGATCAGGGCGGTGAACAGGGAGGCGGTGGTGACCTGGTTCGGGGTGAGTCCGCGCCGGGCGCACCAGCGGGCGAGGTAGCGCGAGTACGGGCTGATGAAGAAGGTCGTGAAGAAGCCGTCGCCGGCCTTCACGGCCGACTTCAGGCGTACGGCCTCCTCGTCGACGGCGGCGACGGCCTGCCGGGCCTCGTTACGGGCCTGCGGGTCGTCCGGTACGGCCGCGACGAGGCTGCCGAGCGCGGGACGGTGGACGTCGGTGCCCTCGGCGTCGAGGGCGGCGGTGACACGGTCGGCGAGGCCGGCGACGGCGGTGTGAGTGGTGCCCTGGGTGTCACCGGACGCGGAGGTCTCCCTGGCCATCGCCCGGGTGAGGGCCTGGCGGCCGGCGGGCCGGGCGGTGACGGCACCGGGGATCGCGGCGAGCGGGAAGCGGGGGTCGGTCAGGCCGAGGCGCAGGGCGTGCAGGTGGCCGACGAAACGGGTGTCGACGACGGCGACGCGCTGATCACCGGGGACCGCGGCGAGCAGGGACTCGGCGTCGGCGGCGTCGGAGGCGAGTCGCACCTCGAAGCCCAGCGCCCGCAGGTCGTCCTCGATCGACGCTCCGGGGACCGGCTGGCCGGTGAGGATGGCGGTCGACAACCGAACTCACTCCCTGGACACCGGCGCGTCGGGCGCCGGTCGTGTGCATGGTGGGGGGCACCGCTGGCTGCACCAGGCGGGCGGCATGTCGGCAGAGGCTATCGGATGCCGCGAAGCGCGTGTTCACCGCCCGTTAAACACCTGCTCGACGCGGACTGCACCGCCCTTTGCCGCGGTCATCATCGGTGATCACACCCCCACCCCACAAACCGCCCCCGACAGACGCCGCATCGGGGGACATACCGCCGGGCGCTCTGGGGGGGGTTCCTGGGGGCGCTGTGTCCCTGTCCTGCGTGACGGCTGCCCGGGAGACCGGCGTGGCAGCTGCCCGTGAGCGGGCCGGAGCCCGGGCCGGGCGCCCAGGCCGGGCGCCTGGGCGGGGGCCTGGGCCGGGGCCGGGGCCTCGTCTCCTGTATCTCGGCGATGGACACGGGGGGCCGAGCCGGGGCGGGCCTCGCGCGGGGCCAAGAGGCGGGGCCGCGTACCAGGGGTGGGGGAGCCGGGGGCACGCCGGGTGGCGGGACGAGGCCCGCCCGGCGGCGTGCAGGGCGGGCCGGGAGCAGCACCGGGCGGCGGGCCCAGGCCCACCGGACCGCATGCACCGTGGGCCGGAACCGCCCGCCTGACGGCAGAGCAAGGCCGCCCGGCGGGATGCAGGGCGGGGCGGAAGCCGCACCGGGCGGCGGGCCCAGGCCCACCGGACCGCATGCACCGTGGGCCGGAACCGCCCGCCTGACGGCAGAGCAAGGCCGCCCGGCGGCATGCAGAGGCGGGGCGGAAGCCGCGCATCGGGTGGTGGGCCGGGGCCACGGGGCGCCTGCGGCGGGGCGGGAGCCACGCGCCAGGCGGCGGGCCAGGGTCGTGGGGGCACGCGCCGAGGGACCACGCCGTCAGTTCCCCGGACGGTGTGGCTGGGTCTGGCGGCCCGCGCGTCTCGGTGGCCGAGCAATCGGCGCCGGCCACCTCCCTCCGCCGACCCGACCCCGACGCGGGCCACGGAGCCCGGCCCACGCGTCGTCCACCGCACCCGATCCCCGGCCGGCCCCCGGCCCCGCCGGGCTCACGCGGCGCCGCAGCCCGCCCCGGCGGAGCAACCCGGGCTCGCGCGACCCCAGCCCGCCGCAGCCCTCCCCCTGCAGAGCCGCCCCCACCATCCTGACCCGGTCCCTCCCCCGCCGGGCTCGACACCCCCGGCGCCCGCGGCCCGCTCCCCTTGCGGAGCAGCCCGCAACGCCCTGACCTGGGGTTCGTTTGTGCAGGTCAGGGCACATGACAACGGTGTTCAGTGCCGCGTTGCCCGATACCCCCCACCCGTAGTTGACTGGGGGCCCGGACGTTCAACAGGAGGAGTTTCATGGGGGTTGGCCACGACCACGCGCACGGTCACGGTGGACATGCGCACACCGCCGGGACGGCCACCGCGGCGTACCGCGGGCGGCTGCGCGCCGCGCTGGGGATCACGCTCACCGTGATGGTGGTCGAGATCGTCGGCGGCCTGCTGGCCGACTCCCTCGCGCTGGTCGCCGACGCCGCGCACATGGCCACCGACGCCCTCGGGCTCGGCATGGCCCTGCTGGCGATCCACTTCGCGAACCGTCCGCCGAGCGAGCGCCGCACCTTCGGCCTGGCCCGCGCCGAGATCCTCGCCGCGCTCGCCAACTGTCTGCTGTTGCTCGGCGTGGGCGGCTATGTGCTCATCGAGGCGATCCAGCGCTTCGTCACCCCCGCCGCCACCGAGGGCGGCCTGACCATCGTCTTCGGTCTGGTCGGCCTCGTCGCCAACAGCGTCTCGCTCGTGCTGCTGATGCGCGGCCAGGCGGAGAGCCTCAACGTGCGCGGCGCCTTCCTCGAGGTCGCCGCGGACGCGCTCGGCTCGGTCGCGGTGATCATCGCCGCGGGCGTGATCCTGCTCACCGGCTGGCAGGCCGCCGACCCGATCGCCTCCCTGGTCATCGCCGTGATGATCGTCCCGCGGACCGTCAAGCTGCTGCGCGAGACCCTGGACGTGCTGCTGGAGTCGGCGCCGAAGGGCGTGGACATGGCGGAGGTGCGCATGCACATCCTGGCCCTGGACGGCGTGGAGGACGTCCACGACCTGCACGCCTGGACGATCACCTCCGGCCTGCCGGTGCTGTCCGCGCACGTCGTGGTCAGCACCGAGGTCCTCAGCGCGATCGGCCACGAGAAGATGCTGCACGAGCTGCAGGAGTGCCTCGGCGGCCACTTCGACGTCGAGCACTGCACCTTCCAGCTGGAGCCGGGCGGCCACGCGGAGCACGAAGCGCACCTGTGCCACTGAGCGCCCCCGCCGTCACCTCCCGCTCACCCGGAAAGGACGGTTCCGCAGCCGTCGCCCCGGGCAACATCAACCACCGGGCCCCCTTCCGGTGACCGGACGGCCACGGCCGCGGTCCGCGTCGGCGCGGGACATGCGGGCGCGTCGCCAAGGGCCGGGAGTGCCGGACAGGTACGGCAGACTGGGGCCGTAGGACGATGCGAAGGATGGGTATGCCGATCACACCTGCCACTGCGACGCGCACCTCGTCGTCGGACGGCGCCGCGGACGCGATTTTGCTGGAACTGGTCGACGAGAACGGCGTGACGATCGGCACCGAGGAAAAGCTCGCCGCCCATCAGGCTCCCGGGCAGCTGCACCGGGCGTTCTCCGTGTTCCTCTTCGACGAGACCGGCCGGCTGCTGCTCCAGCAGCGGGCGCTGGGCAAGTACCACTCCCCCGGCGTCTGGTCGAACACCTGCTGCGGCCATCCCTACCCAGGTGAGGCGCCCTTCGCCGCCGCCGCCCGGCGCACCCACGAGGAGCTCGGCGTGTCCCCGTCACTGCTCGCCGAGGCCGGCACGGTGCGCTACAACCACCCGGACCCGGCATCGGGCCTGGTGGAGCAGGAGTACAACCACCTGTTCGTCGGGCTCGTGCAGTCCGCGCTGCGTCCGGACCCGGAGGAGGTCGGCGCGACAGCCTTCGTGACCTCCGCCGAGCTGGCCGAGCGCCACGCGCAGGACACGTTCTCCGCTTGGTTCATGACCGTCCTGGACGCGGCGCGCCCGGCGATCAGGGAGCTGACGGGCCCGGGCGCAGGCTGGTGAGCGCCGCCCCGTTCCGGTGGGCGCAGGCCGCCGGGCCGGTCGAGGAACGTTACGGCACGCGCGCGGGCGTGAGCGGCAGGGCCGCCCAGATCACCTTGCCGCCGCTCGCGGTGTGCTCCACTTCGCACACCCCGCCCGCCTCCCGTGTGATCTCGCGGACCAGCAGCAGCCCGCGCCCGCCGAGCTGCCCGTGGTCGGCCTCCAGGGCGGTGGGGCGGTAGGGGTGGTTGTCCTCCACGGACACCCGCACCCATTCGGCGCCGACCGCCACCTCCACGGCGAGCATCGGCGACAGCAGCGCCGCGTGCCGGACGGCGTTGGTCACCAGCTCCGAGACGATCAGCAGCAGTCCCTGCAGCAGGTCGGAGGAGACCGGGACGCCCTGGCGGTACAGCAGGTCCCGCACGGCGTGCCGGGCCTGCGGTACGGAGGCGTCGACAGCGGGGGCGGTGAACCGCCACACGCCCTCGTACGGAAGCGGGTCCCGTCTCGCCGGGTCGGCGGGTGCCTCCGCGCCGCCCGCGGGGCGTGGGGCGGACCCGCGCCCTTGATCGTCCATCGTCCGGTCGCCACCCTTGCGCTCGATTGTCACCACACGTCGAGTGTTGAGAACGCGTCGCTCCCGTCCGCACACCTGAACAGAAGTAGGCACATATCGAGCGTTCGTGACCGTTGGCGTATGACACGGTCAGATGTGGGACTGCTCGTGTCGACGTCGTGCCGCCTTCCGGAACTCTTCGGGTTGTACGGGTTCGGTGGGAGCCGTCGCGTGCGGTCCGGCGTCGGCCGTCCCCGGCCGTCTTCGCCCAGCGTGAGACGTTTCACCTTCCGTCGGTGGGTGGTCTCACTCCCGGCGCCGCCCGGGGGTCCGGCGGCGCCGATAGCATCCGGCCCATGGAGCCCGAGCTGCTGCACAGCGTCACCGAAGCGGTCGCCACCGTCGTCATCCGCCATCCGGCCAAGCGCAACGCCATGACGGCGGCGATGTGGCAGGCGCTGCCGCCGCTGCTGGACACCCTGGCCGCCGATCCGGACGTGCGCGTCCTGGTGCTGACCGGCGAGGGCGGCACCTTCTGCGCGGGCGCCGACATCTCCACGCTCCAGGGCTCCCCCGAGGAGGCCCAGCGCCTGGCGGTGCTCGCCGAGGAGGCCCTGGCCGCGTTTCCCAAGCCGACGCTGGCCGCGGTGCGGGGCCACTGCGTGGGCGGCGGCGCCCAGCTGGCGGCGGCCTGCGATCTGCGGTTCGCGGAGCAGGGAGCGCTGTTCGGGGTGACCCCGGCGAAGCTCGGGATCGTCTATCCGGCCTCCGCCACCCGCCGGCTGACCGCGCTGGTCGGCCCGGCGACCACGAAGTACCTGCTGTTCTCCGGTGAATTGATCGACGCCGAACGGGCCCTGCGCACCGGCCTGGTCGACGAACTGCTGCCCGAGGGGGAACTGGCCAAGCGGGTCGCCGAGTTCACCCGCGTCCTGGCCGCCCGCTCGCAGCTCACGCAGGCCGCCGCCAAGGAGTTCGCGAACGGCCGCACGGACCGCGAGGACCACTGGGCGCGGCAGGCGCGCGGCAGCGGCGACACCGCGGAGGGCGTCGCCGCGTTCCTTGAGCGCCGCGCGCCGCGCTTCACCTGGACTACGTCAGGCTGAATCGGCTCGCGGTGCGGAACTCCTCGACGAGGTGCGCGGGCGCCTTCTCGGGCGACCCCGCGTCGTAGGGCGGCTGCGGGTCGTACTCGGTCAGCAGTTGCACGGCCTGGGCGTGCTCGTCGCCGGCGATCCGGCCGACAAGGGCGAGCGCCATGTCGATGCCGGAGGAGACCCCGGCGGCGGTGACGTACTTGCCGTCGAAGACCACCCGCTGCCCGGTGGGCTCGGCGCCGTACTGCCGCAGCAGGTCCAGCGCGGCCCAGTGGCTCGTGGCGCGCCGGCCGCGCAGCAGGCCGGCGCAGCCCAGCAGCAGCGACCCGGAGCACACGGAGGTCGTCCAGGTGCTCGTCGCGTCGGCCGTGCGCAACCACTCGGCCAGTGCCTCGTTCTCCGCCTGTGCGAAGGTGCCGGGGCCGCCCGCCACCACCACGACGTCGGGGCTGGGCACCTCCCGCAGGGCCCTGTCGGCGGTGACGGCGAGGAATCCGGTGTCGGTGCGGACGGCGCCCGGTTCCTCGGCGACGAAGTCGACGTGCGCGTCCGGCAGGCGGCTGAGGATCTCGTAGGGCCCGACGGCGTCGAGGGCGGTGAAGCCGTCGTAGACGACCATGGCGATCTGCATGAGGATCCCTCTCAACGGGTGGGGGCGGGGCGGAAGCGGCGGCGGTACTCCGCCGGGGAGGCGCCGAGGGCCTTGACGAAGGCGCGTCGCATGGCCTCCGGGGTGCCGTAGCCGCTGGCCCGGGCGACCTCCTCCACGCCGTCGCCGGTGTCCTCGAGCAGACGGCGGGCGTGTTCCAGGCGGACCCGGTCGACGTACCGGCCGGGTGTCGTGCCGGTCTCGGCCTGGAACGCGCGCGTGAAGTGACGCGGCGAGAGCCGGGCGCGCGCCGCGAGCGCCTCCACGCCGAGGTCGTCGTCCGGGTGTTCGGTAATCCACTGCTGGACTTCACGCAGCGGCTCGCGGGAGGCGGTCTGCGCGGCGAGCTGGGCGCTGAACTGCGCCTGGTTGCCGGGCCTGCGCAGGAAGACGACCAGGTGGCGGGCGATGGTGAGCGCCGCGTCCCGGCCGAGGTCCTCCTCGACCAGGGCGAGCGAGAGGTCGATGCCGGAGGTGACGCCTGCGGACGTGCTCACGTGGCCGTCGCGGACGTAGATGGGGTCGGGGTCGACCTGGACGGCGGGGTGGTCCCGGGCGAGCTTGTCGCAGTACGCCCAGTGCGTGGTGGCGCGCCGGCCGTCCAGCAGTCCCGCCCGGGCGAGCAGGATCGCGCCGGTGCACACCGAGACCACACGCTGCGCACGCGGTCCGTGCCGGCGCAGCCAGTCGACCAGGTGCGGGTCGGGGCTGCGTGTGCCCTGCCCGCCGGGGACGAGCAGGGTGTGCGGGTCGGGCGTGTCCTCCAGCGCCTCGTCCGGTACGAGGAGCAGGCCGCTGGAGGTGCGCACGGGGGCGCCCCCCGCGGACGCCGTACGCAGGCGGTAGCTGCCCGGGGTCTGTTTCTCCGCACCGGTGAAGACCTCCAGGGGGCCGGTGACGTCGAGGCTCTGCACGCCGTCGAAGAGCACGAAGAGAACGGTTCGCTGCGCCATGCCGACGATTCTTCGGGAGTCGCGCCATGGCGGCAACGACGAATTTCCCACCTTTTCTGCCATCGCGGGCGGTGAGTGAGGCCCGGGGACTGGAGCAGATACCGACCGGTCGGTAACGTGCCCGCATGACTACCGCCGTCCTCGCGCCGCGCGCCGGCCGCCGCTGCCACAACGCGCTCAACACGCTGCACGCCATGCACTACTTCGCGCCCGAACTGGGCAAGGAACTCGGCGCGCTGGGGATCACGCACCCCCGCGGGGTCAACTTCGCCGTCCGGTCGGCGGCGCTCGGGCCGGTGGGCGCCGGCACCGTCGCCGCGGCCTTCTACAACTACCGGTACGACCTGGTCGCCGAGCACGTGCCCGCGGTGTGGGCGACGGCCGCGCCGGCCGATGTGCTCGCGGCACGCGCGCGTGCCGTCGACGGATCGCTGCGCCGCCTGCTGGGCGAGGAGGCGATCGCGTCGAAGGAGATGGCCGAGGCGGCACGGCTGGCGCTGCGGGCCGCGCAGGCCTGTTCCCGCCCCGGGCGGCCGCTGTACTCCGCCCACGCCGACCTGCCGGTGCCCGAGGAGCCGCACCTGGCGTTCTGGCACGCGGCGACGCTGCTGCGCGAGCACCGGGGCGACGGGCACCTCGCCGTACTGCTGGCGGCCGAGCTGGACGGTCTCGAGGCCGTGGTGACGCACACCGCGACGGGCAAGGGCATGACCCCGGCCTGGGTGTTCACCACACGCGGCTGGACGCGCGCGGACTGGGACGCGGCCCGGGCGCGGCTGCGCGGGCGCGGTCTGCTCGACGCGTCGGGGGAACTGACCGAGCAGGGCGTGGCGCTGCGCGCGGACATCGAGGAGCAGACGGACCGGCTGGACCGGGCGCCGTACGAGCACCTGGGCGCGGAGGACGTCGCGCGGCTCACGGACCTCGCCGGCGCCTTCGCCCGCACCGCCGCCCTCGCGGGGGCCTTCCCGGCGGACCTGGTCGGCAAGGGCTGAGCCGCTGGTCCGGCGAGTGCCGAGCCGCCGGCGGCCCGGGCATGGGAGCACAGCGGCGCGGTACCCGGTCCGGGACAGCAACCCGGACGAACAAAGGGGATCTACGTGTTGCGTGCGATCGCAGACGTCCTGCGCCAGATCGGCTCGGCGGTGGCCACGGTGGTGACCCTGCCGTTCCGCGCCGTGGCCCGCCTGTTCGGCGGCGCCTCGAGCACGGCCCGAGGACATGGGGCCTGAGCCCAGGGGGCGGGGCGGGCCGGTGACACGCTGACCACCGCCCTCCCGCCCCGGCCGCCCCGCCGTCCCGGCGTGCGCGATCCCGCCCCGCCGGGAGGCACGCCCTGATCCACGTTGTCGGTGCCGCCTGCCACAATTGCCGCGCAACCCGATGTGGAGAAGGCGGTACGGGATCGTGACGACACCCGGATCCATCGAAGTAGGGTCCATCGAAGGCAGGATCGCCGAGGAGCTCGGCGTACGAGAGCGGCAGGTCAAGGCCGCCGTGGAGTTGCTCGACGGCGGTTCGACGGTGCCCTTCGTCGCCCGCTACCGCAAGGAAGCGACCGAGATGCTCGACGATGCGCAGCTGCGCACGATCGAGGAGCGGCTGCGCTATCTGCGTGAGCTGGAGGAGCGCCGGACGGCGATCCTGGAGTCGGTGCGCGAGCAGGGCAAGCTCACCGACGAGCTGGAGGCGCGGATCCGCGGCGCCGAGACCAAGGCGCGGCTGGAGGACATCTACCTCCCGTACAAGCCCAAGCGGCGCACCAAGGCGCAGATCGCCCGCGAGGCGGGTCTCGAGCCGCTGGCCGAGGGACTGCTCGGCGACCCGTCCGTCGACCCGCTCGCGGCCGCAGCGGCCTTCGTCGACGCCGACAAGGGCGTCGCCGACCCGCAGGCGGCCCTGGACGGCGCCCGCGCGATCCTCACCGAGCGGTTCTCCGAGGACGCCGACCTGATCGGCGAGCTGCGCGAGCGCATGTGGGTGCGGGGCCGGCTGACCGCGAAGGTGCGCGAGGGCAAGGAGGAGGCGGGCGCCAAGTTCGCCGACTACTTCGACTTCGCCGAGCCGTTCACCGAGCTGCCCTCGCACCGCGTCCTGGCGATGCTGCGCGGCGAGAAGGAAGAGGTCCTCGACCTCGTCCTGGAGCCGGAGGAGCCCACGGACGGCCCGTCGTCGTACGAGGGCATCGTCGCCGCGAAGTTCGGGATCGCCGACCGCGGGCGGCCGGGTGACAAGTGGCTGAAGGACACCGTCCGCTGGGCCTGGCGCACCCGCATCCTCGTCCACCTGGGCATCGACCTGCGGCTGCGGCTGCGCACGGCCGCCGAGGACGACGCCGTGGGCGTCTTCGCCGCCAACCTGCGGGACCTGCTGCTCGCCGCCCCCGCGGGCACGCGCGCGACGCTCGGCCTCGACCCCGGTTTCCGTACGGGCGTCAAGGTCGCCGTCGTCGACGCCACCGGCAAGGTCGTCGCCACGGACGTCATCCACCCGCACGTCCCGGCGAACCGGTGGGACGAGGCGATCGCCAAGCTGGCCCGGCTCGCCGAGGAGCACGCGGTCGAGCTGATCGCCATCGGCAACGGCACCGCCTCCCGCGAGACCGACAAGCTCGCCGGTGAGCTGATCACCAAGCACCCGGAGCTGAACCTCACCAAGGTCATGGTGTCGGAGGCCGGCGCCTCGGTGTACTCGGCGTCGGCGTTCGCCTCGCAGGAGCTGCCCGACATGGACGTGTCGCTGCGCGGCGCGGTGTCCATCGCGCGCCGGCTGCAGGACCCGCTGGCCGAGCTGGTGAAGATCGACCCGAAGTCGATCGGCGTCGGCCAGTACCAGCACGACCTGTCCGAGGTGAAGCTGTCCCGCTCGCTGGACGCGGTCGTGGAGGATTGTGTGAACGGCGTCGGTGTCGACGTCAACACCGCGTCCGCGCCCCTGCTGGCCCGCGTCTCCGGTATCACCTCAGGGCTCGCCGAGAACATCGTGGCGCACCGCGACGCCAACGGCCCCTTCACCTCCCGCGCGCAGCTGAAGAAGGTGCCGCGGCTCGGCCCGAAGGCGTACGAGCAGTGCGCCGGCTTCCTGCGCATCCGCGGGGGCACCGACCCGCTGGACGCCTCCAGCGTGCACCCCGAGGCCTACCCGGTGGTGCGCCGCATGGTGAAGAACACCGGGCAGGAGGTCGCCTCCCTGATCGGCAACACCGCGGTGCTGCGCTCGCTGCGGCCGCAGGAGTTCGTCGACGACACGTTCGGTCTGCCGACCGTCACCGACATCCTCAAGGAGCTCGAGAAGCCCGGCCGCGACCCGCGGCCCGCCTTCAAGACGGCCACCTTCAAGGAGGGCGTCGAGAAGATCTCCGACCTCGCCTCCGGGATGATCCTCGAGGGCGTCGTCACCAACGTGGCCGCCTTCGGTGCCTTCGTCGACGTCGGTGTCCACCAGGACGGGCTGGTGCACGTCTCCGCGATGTCGAAGACGTTCGTCAAGGACCCGCGCGACGTCGTCAAGCCCGGCGACATCGTGAAGGTGAAGGTCCTCGAGGTCGACATCCCGCGCAAGCGGATCTCGCTGACCCTGCGTCTCGACGACGAGGCTGCCCCCCAGGAGAAGTCCGCCTCTCCCGGCGGCGGCCGGCAGCGCGGCGGACGCCCGCCGCAGCAGCGTCAGGGCCGCGGGGGCGGCGGTGGTGCCGGTGGCGGCGGCGGTGGCCGTCAGGCTCCGGCGAACAGCGCCATGGCCGACGCGCTGCGTCGCGCGGGGCTGCTGGGCGGCGACAAGAAGGGCCGCCGCTAGGCCGTTTCGGGGCGCCCGGTTCCGCTCCGGCAGGGGCGGAACCGGGCGCGCTCGTACAGTGGCCGTATGACCACTTCGCGTGTGCTCACCTGGGACGTGCCGGCGAGCGGTGGGTACGAGACCGCGTGGGTCGACTGCGGCCCGGGCGCCCTGCACGCCCGGGGACGGGCGGTCGGCACCACGCCGGAGCCGTACTGGATCTCCTACGAGCTGGAAACCGCGGAGGACTTCGTCACGCGGCGGCTGCTGGTGACCGCGGAGACCGCCGCCCGCACCCGCACCCTGGAGCTGCGCCACGACGGCCGCGGCGGCTGGAGCGCCGACGGGGAACCCCTGCCCCCGCTGACCGGCGCCCTCGACTGCGACCTCGGGCTCAGCCCGCTCACCAACACCATGCCGCTGCTGCGCCACGCGCTGCACCGGGCAGTGGGCGAGCAGGAGTTCCTGATGGCCTGGGTGTCGGTGCCGGGCCTGGTGGTACGCCCGTCCCGGCAGACCTACACCCATCTCGCCCGCCTGTCCGGCGGAGGCGGTCGCGTCCGCTACGCCTCCGGCTCCTTCCGCAGCGACCTGGAGATCGACGCGGACGGGTTCGTCGTCCACTATCCGCGGCTGGCGACACGGATCGCGGCGGAATAACGCGGAATAACAGGGTGAAGGAAGATCGTCGCGTCGGCAGACTGGCCGCATGAGCGCGACCGAACCCAAGGAAGACCTCCGCCGCTGCCTCCAGGACGCCCGCGAGGTCATGCTCTGGAAGCTGGAGGGAGTTTCGGAGTACGACGTCCGCCGCCCGCTGACCCCGACCGGCACCAATCTACTGGGCCTGGTGAAGCACCTGACCGGCGCCGAGGCACTGTACTTCGGCGCGACCTTCGGGCGGCCCTTCGACGGGCCGGCACTGTGGATCGCGGGCGACGCCGAACCGGACGCTGACCTGTGGGCCCGGCCCGAGGAGCCCCGCGCGCGGATCGTCGCCGGGTACCGGCGGGCGTGGGCGCACGCGGACGCCACGATCGAGGCGCTGCCGCTGGACGCGGTGGGCCGGCTGCCCGGCGGCCCAGGCGTCGAACTGACCCTGCACCGGGTGCTCACTCACATGATCGGCGAGACGCACCGGCACGCCGGGCACGCCGACATCGTCCGGGAGCTGATCGACGGCACCGCGGGCCAGCGGGCGGGCGGCGGCAACGTGGCACCGCACGACCCCGGGCACGTGGCCCGCGTGGAGCGGGCGGCGAAGGAGGCGGCCGGCCTGTACGGCGGAGACGCCCCCTAGCGTTCGGTGACCTTGCCGTCCGCGACCTCCAGGCGGCGGGTTACGTGGACGGCGTCCAGCATGCGGCGGTCGTGGGTGACCAGGAGCAGGGTGCCCTCGTAGGCGTCGAGCGCGGATTCCAGTTGCTCGATGGCCGGCAGGTCGAGGTGGTTGGTCGGCTCGTCGAGGACGAGGAGGTTGACGCCCCGGCCCTGCAGGAGCGCCAGGGCGGCCCGGGTGCGCTCGCCCGGGGAGAGCGTCGCCGCCGGGCGCACGACATGGCCGGCCTTGAGGCCGAACTTGGCGAGCAGCGTGCGGACCTCGGCCGGTTCGGTGTCGGGGACGGCCGCGCAGAAGGCGTCCAGCAGGGACTCCGGGCCGTGGAACAGCCGCCGCGCCTGGTCGACCTCGCCGACGAGCACCCCCGAGCCGAGCGCGGCGTGCCCGGCGGCCAGGGGGACACGGCCGAGCAGGGCGCCGAGCAGGGTGGACTTGCCGGCGCCGTTCGCACCGGTGACCGCCACCCGATCCGCCCAGTCGATCTGCAGGGAGACCGGGCCGAAGGTGAAGTCGCCGCGCCGGACCTCGGCGTCGCGCAGGGTCGCCACGACCGCGCCGGAGCGCGGGGCGGAGGCGATCTCCATGCGCAGCTCCCACTCCTTGCGCGGCTCCTCGACGACGTCGAGGCGCTCGATCAGCCGCTGCGTCTGGCGGGCCTTCGCGGCCTGCTTCTCGCTGGCCTCGCTGCGGAACTTGCGGCCGATCTTGTCGTTGTCGCCCGCTTTGCGCCGGGCGTTCTTCACACCCTTGTCCATCCACGCGCGCTGGGTGCGCGCCCGGTCCTCCAGCGCGGACTTCTTGTCGGCGTACTCGTCGTAGTCGTCGCGTGCATGGCGGCGGGCCACCTCGCGCTCCTCCAGGTAGGCGTCGTAGCCGCCGCCGTAGAGGTTGATCTGCTGCTGGACGAGGTCGAGTTCGAGCACCTTGGTGACCGTGCGGGTGAGGAACTCGCGGTCGTGGCTGACGACGACCGTGGCCGCGCGCAGCCCGCTCACGAAGCGTTCGAGACGCTCCAGGCCGTCCAGGTCGAGGTCGTTGGTGGGCTCGTCGAGGAGGAAGACGTCGTAGCGCGACAGCAGGAGTGAGGCGAGGGAGGCGCGGGCCGCCTGGCCGCCGGACAGCGACGTCATCGGCTGGTCCAGACCCACGGCCAGACCGAGGGAGTCGGCGACCTCCTCCGCGCGCTCGTCGAGGTCGGCGCCGCCGAGGGCGAGCCAGCGCTCCAGGCTCACCGCGTACGCGTCGTCAGCGCCGGGCGCCCCGTCGACCAGCCCCTGCGTGGCCTCGTCCATGGCCCGCTGGGCGGCGGCGACGCCGGTGCGGCGGGCCAGGAACTCCCGGACCGTCTCCCCCGGCCGCCGCTCGGGTTCCTGCGGGAGGTGGCCCACGGTGGCCGTCGGCGGGGACAGGCGAAGCTCGCCCTGCTCGGGCGGGAGGAGCCCGGCGAGCATGGTCAGCAGCGTGGACTTGCCCGCGCCGTTGGCACCGACCAGCCCGATCACGTCGCCGGGCGCGACGACGAGGTCGAGCCCGGAGAAGAGCGAGCGGTCGCCGTGCCCGGCGGCGAGGTTCTTGGCGACGAGAGTGGCAGTCATCAGGGCGCCGATCCTAACGGGGCGTCCAGCAGGACGCGGTGCCTGCCGGTCTCGAGGATGCCGTCGAAGATCCCGTGGGTGTGGCGAGGGCCGGTCCACACGGTACGCCGTCTACCGCACCCGGCACGGCGAGGTGACCTCGACCCGCCTCGCCCCGGGCGGGTCAGGCGGCGCTGCCGACGGGGCTGCGGTCCAGGGCGTGTTCGATGACCGCGGTGACCGCCCGCAGGCCAGGTCGGCGCACTCGGGGCAGCCGTGATGACGGACCGCCCGCCGGGCAGCGGCGCCTCGGCCTCGCGCAGCAGGCCGCGCACCGTTCGGCGAAGCACGGCAGACATGCGGTGAGCATTCCCGCGTCGTCACCGATGTGAGCGCTGACACGTTCCGCTACCGTCCCGGTGTGGAAAGTGAGCGCAGGGACGACGTGATCGTGGTCGGTGGCGGGGTCGTGGGGCTGACCACCGCCGTGGTGCTCGCCGAGCGCGGCCGGCGGGTGCGCGTGTGGACGCGGGACCCGGTGGAGCGGACGACATCGGCGGTCGCCGGTGCGCTGTGGTGGCCGTACCACATCAAACCGGTGGCCTCGGCGCGGGCGTGGGCACTGCGCTCCCTGGACGTGTACGAGGAGCTGGCGGAGCGCCCGGAGGCGACCGGCGTGCGCCTGGTCGACGGGGTGCTGGGCGAGACGGAGCTGGAGGAGGTCGCGGGATGGGCTGCCGCCCGGCTGCCGGGGCTGCGGGCCTCCGTGAAGGAGGAGTACGCCGGGTCGGGGGTGTGGGCGCGGCTGCCGTTGATCGACATGGCGGTGCATCTGCCGTGGCTGCGGCGGCGGTTCACGGCGGCGGGCGGGATCGTCGAGGAGCGCACGGTGTCCGATCTGGACCGGGTGCCGGCCGCGGTGGTGGTCAACTGCACGGGTCTGGGCGCCCGTCGGCTCGTCCCCGATCCGGCGGTGCGGCCGGTGCGGGGGCAGTTGGTCGTGGTGGAGAACCCCGGCGTGCGCACCTGGGTCGTCTCGACCACCGCCGAGGGCGAGTTGGCCTATCTGCTGCCGCACACCGACCGTCTGCTGCTGGGCGGCACCGCGCAGGACGGCGACTGGTCCACCGAGCCCGACCCGGCCGTGGCCGAGGCGATCGTACGGCGGTGTGCGGCGCTGCGGCCGGAGGTGGCCGGGGCGCGCGTCCTGGAGCACCGGGTGGGGCTGCGGCCCGCCCGGGACGCGGTCCGGCTGGAGCGCGAACCGCGGCCGGACGGGCGGGTGGTGGTGCACAACTACGGGCACGGCGGCGCGGGCGTCACCGTGGCGTGGGGTTGTGCGGAGGAGGCGGCCGCGTTGGCCGCCCCCTCCTGAGGGGCGGCTCTCGTGGGGGTCAGGGCACGCGCGGGGTGGTGCGCGGCCCGTGCACGCCGTTCAGCGTCGTCGGGTGCTGGGCCGGGGTGGCCGCTCCGGCCGTGGCGCGGGCGAAGGCACCGGCACCGCCGGCCAGCGGGAGCCGGGCGGAGGTCCGGGACAGGTCGAGGGTGAGGGTCGGGGTGGTGGACGGCGGATCGATGAGGTCCTTGTCGGTGCCGGCCACGATCAGCGCCAGCCGGTGGCCCTTGGGCACGACGTGGTCGGTCGCCGCCAGGTCGACGGTGATCGTGTACGACCGGCCCGGCACGAGCGGCGCGCCCTTGCCCGGGTGGGCCCAGGTGCCGAGGTCGGCCCAGCCGCGGCTGACGACGGTGTAGCCGACGTCGGTGGTCTTGGCCCGCGTCTCCTTGAAGCAGGCGCTGTCGCCCGCGGTGCTCGCGCCCCAGCAGGTGTGTTCGGTGAGGGTGATGATGCCCTCGCCGGCGTCGGCGTAGTCCCGGACGGTGGCCGGGCCGATGTCGACGAGGACCGCCGACAGATGGGCCGTGCTGGTGGTCGGTGTCGCGGTGACGGTGACCTTGGAGGAGCCGGACAGACGCAGGTCGCGGGTGAGCGGCGCGGTGGTGAAGCCGGCCTTGTCGGGGGTCGGCCGGTCGATCTGGGCCGCCCAGTCGGTCTCGCTGTGCTTCGGGTCGTCGGTGAAGGTCGCGGTGCCGGTGGCCGGGCGCAGACCGAGGGTGCCGACGCCGGACTCGGTGCCGGGGGCGGGCCGCAGGGTGGTGAGCCGGGTGCCGCTCGGGGGCCAGACGTGCGAGGTCACCCACTGGTCGGGGTGGCGTTCGATGTCGGCCATCGGTTCGCGGTCGATGCCGTTGTCGTAGCCGAGGAGTTCGTGGTCGAACCAGCGGTGCAGGGTGTCGACCCACGGGGCGCGGCGGAAGTCGAAGGGGTCGACGTGCCCGGTCTGGGAGAGCCAGATCTTGCGCTTCACGCCGTTCTTCGCGAGGGCGTCCCACCACTGGCCGAGGTGCTTGGTCCGCACGTTGAGGTCCTGCATGCCGTGCACGAGGAAGACGCTGGCGCGGACTTTCTTCGCGTCCTTGACGTAGTCGCGCTCGGTCCACAGGGGCGTCCAGTCGCCGCTGCGGGGCGCGCCGTCGACCAGCTTCTGCTGTACGGCCGCGCACTTGGCGTGGGCGTCGGGGCTCTCGACGTAGTCGGACAGCCACTCGGGGCCGGAGTCGTACAGCGGAGCGCCCTGCTGGAAGTAGTAGTCGTACCAGGAGGAGATCGCGCTGATCGGGACGACGGTCTTCAGGCCCTTGACGCCGGTCGCGGCGACGCCGTTGGCGATGGTGCCGTCCCAGCTCTTGCCGATCATTCCGGTGCGGCCGTCGGTCCAGCCGGCTGTGACGGTGGTGGTGCCGGTTCGGGAGGTGTACGCCTTCGCGCGGCCGTTCAGCCAGTCGATCACGGCCTTGGCGGACAGGACGTCGGAGCGGCCGCCGACGTCGACGCAGCCGTCGGAGCGGTTGGTACCGGCGAGGTCGACGCCGACGACGGCGTAGCCGCGCGGAACGAAGTAGTTGTCGTAGAACAGCGGCATCCGGAGGATGTCGCCGTGTGCGTCGTAGGTCTTCTTCTGGCTCTCGTTGCCGCGGCCGCAGCAGGAGTAGTAGGGGCTGGCGTCCATGATGACGGGCACCTTGCGGCCCTGCGCGGCAGGCTCGCTGGGCCGGACGATGTCCGCGGCGACGCGGTCGGTGCGGCCGTCGCCGTCGCCGTCGAGTCCGGTGTCCACCCAGACGGCTTCGCGGATGGCGTGCGCGTACGAGTAGACGGGCCGGCTCTCGCGCGGGGTGGCGTGCGCGGCGGCCGGGGTGAGGAGAGCGGCCACCAGGGCGGCGACCGCGGCTGTCACGAGCGTTCTTGTGGTCGTGAAGCGGGTGCGTTTCGGCATGCGCGGACGGTACATCGGTCAACTCCCGTGCAGAAGAGCGCATACGGGGGCCGGTGAGCCGTGTCGGGCGAGCAGGCCGTGAGGAGCGTGGAACGGCTTCGGTCATGACGGCTGAATGGCGATCGTGTGACAGGAGGGACCATGGACATGACCGGAGGCGGAGGGACTCAATAGGCTCGAACGAACTTCGGTCCCCTACGACTTGGAGCTTTCGTGCACCGCAGAATCATCGCGCCGGGCGCACTGGCCGCCGCCTCCGTCCTGCTGGCGATCCCGGCATCGGCGGCGAGCTTCTCCCCCGGCGCCCCGGGCATCGGCGACCCCTACTACCCGGCCTACGGCAACGGCGGATACGACGTCTCCCACTACGACCTGAGGCTGAAGTACCAGCCGGCCACCGACGAGTTGGAGGGCACCGCGACGATCCTGGCGCGGACCACGCAGGATCTGTCGCGGTTCGACCTGGACTTCCTGCTGGATGTGAGCGAGGTCCGGGTCAACGGGGCCAAGGCGGCCTTCACGACGTCGGGCGAGCACGAGCTGGTGATCACGCCGAGGACGCCGCTGCCGAAGGGGACGGCGGTCACCGTCGTCGTGCGCTACAGCGGGGTACCGTCGTCGAAGAAGGCGTACGGCTTCACGAGCTGGCACCGCACCCCGGACGGCGGCATCGGGGCGAACGAGCCGGAAGCGGCCTGGTGGTGGTTCCCGAGCAACGACCATCCGCTGGACAAGGCCACCTACGACGTGTCGGTGCTGGTGCCCGACGGAACCCAGGCCCTCTCCAACGGCACGCTTCAGTCCACGAGTTCCAAGCTCGGCTGGACGCGGTGGAACTGGCGTGAGAACAAGCCGCAGGCGACCTATCTGGCCACCTTGGCGCTGGGCAGGTTCGACGTCACCACGTCCACCTCCGAGGGCGGCGTCCCGGTCGTCAACGCCTACAGCAAGGACCTCGGCGACAACGACGGCGCGGCCCGGGCGAGCGTGGAGCGCACCGGGGAGCTCGTCGACTGGCTGAGCGGCTACTTCGGCCCGTACCCGTTCTCGTCGGCGGGCGGCTATGTGCCCAACACGACCACCGGGTACGCGCTGGAGACCCAGACGCGCGTCTACTACAGCCCGCGGCAGTTCGCGAACGGCGCGAACACCTCCGTCGTCGTGCACGAGCTGGCCCACCAGTGGTGGGGCGACAGTGTGTCGCTCAAGGGCTGGAAGGACATCTGGATCAACGAGGGTTTCGCGCGGTACGCGCAGTGGCTGTGGTCGGAGCACGAGGGCGAGGGCACCACGCAGGAACTCGCGGACTACACCTACGCATCGCACCCGGCCGACGACCCCTTCTGGACGGTGAAGCCGGGCGACCCGGGTCCGGACAACCAGTTCGACATCGCGGTCTACGACCGGGGCGCGCTGGCCATCCAGGCGCTGCGCAACGAGATCGGTGACGACGCGTTCTTCAGGATCCTGAAGGGCTGGCCGCAGCAGTACGCGTACGGCAACGCGTCGGTGGCCGATTTCCAGCGCTACGCCGAGCAGGTCTCCGGCAAGCCGCTCGCGGCCCTCTTCGACACCTGGCTGTACCAGCCGGTGAAGCCGAGCGCTCCGGCGGCCCGCGCGGAATCCTTCGCCCGGACCTCGGCGGCCCCGGCCGCCCAGCCGAAGTCCTGGAAGAAGATCGCGGCGACGAACGAGGTGCACGGGCACTGAGCGGAAGGCGGGGCCGGCGGGCGGGTGACGCAGGCCCTGCCGGCCGACGCGGAGGCTGAGGCCGACCCGGCCGGCCGGCGGGGTGCGACTCCGGGCCCGCCGGCCGACACGGAGGGTGCGACGACGGGCCTGCCGGCCGCCTCGGGGCTGTGGCCCCGGGTCGGCTAGCCGGTGACGGGTTCCGCCTCGGTCGCCCGGGCCAGGAGCTCGGTGCGGCCGAGGGCGGCCGTGCGGGTCGCCGGGACCGTGCAGGCGTGGGCGCCGGCCAGTGTGCCGTAGAAGGCGCAGCGCTGCGGCGGCTCGCCGGTCAGGAAGCCGAAGAGGAAGCCGGCGGCGAAGGCGTCACCCGCGCCGTTGGAGTCCACCACCGGTGCGGGCGGCGCCGCCACCGGTATGCGGGTCAGGGTGCCCTCGGCCAGCAGGTGGGCGCCCTCCGCCCCGGCCGTCGCGACCGCGAGGCGGGCGCGGCCCCGGGCGGCGATGCGGCGCAGGGTGCCCTCGGGGTCGGTCAGAGCGGCGGCCGACAGGAAGACGATGTCGGCCTCGTAGGCGAACTGCTCGTGGTAGGGGTTCTCGCCGTCCCAGTCGTGCAGGTCGGTGGAGATCGTCACGCCGGCCGCGCGCAGCGCCGGCAGGGCGTCGGCGCACGGCTGGGTGATGCACACATGCGCGTGCCGGGCGGTGGCGGCGAGGCGGCGGACGGTGTCCTCGGGCAGCCGGTCGCCGGGGCGGCTGCGGCTGGTGTCGTACAGCGACAGACGGCGGCCGTCCGGGCCGACCAGGTTCACCGCGCGTTTGGTGCCGGCCGGCTGCGGGATCGCGGTGAGCGCGATGCCGTGGTCGCGGTGCAGGTCGCGCACCAGGTCGCCCTCCGGGTCGTCGCCGAGCAGGTCGACATGGTGGACGGCGAGGCCCAGGGCGGCCAGACCGAGCGAGACGAAGTCGCCGGTCTGGCCGGCGCGGGTACGGATGCCGGAGTCGATCATGTAACTGTCGGCATAGGGCAGCGGCAGCTCGGGCACCTGGACGATCGTGTCCACCCCGGCCCCGCCCAGCACGAGAACGTCGAGGTCCCGGCTCACAGCCCCTGCCCGTGGTCGTGGACCGTCACGGCGCTCTGCCGTGACCGGCAGACGTGGGCGATCAGCTTGACGCCCTTGACCGGCGGCGCGGTGGCGTCACCCCGGCCATATGTGATCTCCGACATGACGCCACCCTAGGGGGTGCCACCGACAGTGGCCATGGGCTGCTACTGCGTGACTTCGTACTCCGCGTTCTGGGCCACGCGGCGGCGCACGGCGAACCAGCCGGCGACCAGGAGCACCGCGATCAGCGGGATCAGGAGCAGCGTCTTGCGGCCGACCTCGGGGTCGTTCCACATCATGCCGAGGCAGGCCAGCAGGAACGCCACCGTCGCGATCTCGGTGACGGGGCTGCCCGGCAGGCGGAAGTGCGGCCGGGTGACCAGGCCCGCCTTGGCCCGGCGCACGAAGACCAGATGGCAGATCATGATGATCACCCAGGTGCTGATGATGCCGAGGGAGGCCACGTTCAGCACGATCTCGAAGGCCTGGCTCGGCATCAGGTAGTTCAGGCCCACGCCGAGCACACAGATTCCGCAGGTCAGCAGGATGCCGCCGTACGGCACCTGGGTGCGGCTCATCACGCGGGTGAACTTCGGCGCCGAGCCCGCCATCGCCATGGAGCGCAGGATGCGGCCGGTGGAGTACAGGCCGGAGTTGAGCGAGGACATGGCCGCGGTCAGGACGACGAGGTTCATCACGTCGCCGGCCGCCGGCACGCCGATCTTCGACAGCACGGTCACGAAGGGGCTCTGGTCACCGGAGTACACCGACCCCGGCAGCAGCAGCGCCAGCAGGACGACGGAACCGACGTAGAACAGACCGACCCGCCACATGATCGAGTTCACCGCGCGCGGGACGACCTTCTCGGGCTCGGAGGTCTCGCCGGCCGCGACACCGACCAGTTCCAGCGCCGCGTACGCGAAGATCACGCCCTGCATGACCAGGACGACCGGCATGACGCCGTGCGGGAAGACGCCGCCGTGGTCGGTGACCATGCTGAGGCCGGGCGTGTGACCGCCGACCTCGTGCTGCGTGGCCAGCAGGAAGATGCCGATCAGCATGAAGGCGACGAGCGTGGCCACCTTGACGATCGAGAACCAGAACTCCATCTCGCCGAAGATCTTCACGGAGATGAGGTTCACGGCGAGCACCACCGCGAGCGCGATCAGCGCCAGCACCCACTGCGGGATGGGCGTGAACAGGCTCCAGTAGTGCGTGTACAGCGCGATCGCGGTGATGTCGGCGATACCGGTCGTCGACCAGTTCAGGAAGTACATCCAGCCGGCGACGTATGCGCCCTTCTCGCCGAGGAACTCGCGCGCGTACGACACGAAGGATCCGGAGGAGGGGCGGTAGAGGACCAGCTCGCCGAGCGCCCGCACCACGAAGAAGGCGAAGATGCCGCAGACGAGGTAGGCCAGCGCGAGGGCGGGGCCCGCGCTGTGCAGTCGGCCACCGGCGCCCAGGAAGAGGCCGGTGCCGATCGCGCCGCCGATCGCGATCATGTTGACGTGGCGGTGCTTGAGGTCCTTGCTGTAACCGGCGTCGCCCGCGTCCGCGGGCGTTGCGGTCGCCGCGGGGTGGGCGGCGGCCTGTGCCGTGTGCACGGCTTCCTTGCTCACGGGTGGTTCCACTCTCTGGTGCGGCCCGAGCGGGTTGCCCTCGGGACTCGTACGTGGCTTGGCCCGCACCACCCCCTCACGGCACAGACCAAGGCAGCAGCTTCCCCGCTGGATCACTTCTCATGCGATGGTCCATGTCACAGAGCGGTTCTTCTCACATGGGGTTCACGGCGCGTTCACCAGGGCGGACGAGCGGTCCACTCCTCGCACGACAGGTGTCACAGCACCGGTGAGACAGTGATACTGCTGCACATGACGACGACCGAGGAGCCGACCCTCACGATCGACGAGCTGGCCGCCCGCGCGGGCGTCACCGTGCGCACGGTCCGTTTCTACAGCACCAAGGGTCTGCTCCCGCCGCCCGTGCTGGGCCCGCGCCGGGTGGGCCACTACGGCCCCGGTCATCTCGCGCGCCTGGCGCTGATCGAGGAGCTCCAGCGCCAGGGGATGACGCTGGCGGCGATCGAGCGGTATCTGCGGCAGCTCCCGGCCGACCTGAGCGCCCGCGACCTCGCCCTGCACCGCGCGGTGGTGGCGTCGTGGGCGCCGGACACGGTGGAGTCGGTGAGCCGGGAGGAGCTGGAGCGGCGGGCGGGCCGCGCGCTCGGCGACGAAGACCTGCGGCGGCTGACGGCCATGGACGTGGTCGTGCCGGACGGGGACGCGTTCCGCGTCGACGCCGGGCTGCTGCGGCTCGGCGTCGGGCTGCTGGACGTACCGCTGTCGCAGGAGACGGTCCTCGCCGCCCGTACCGTGCTGATCGAGCACTCCCGTGCAGCCGCGCGGGAGCTGTCGGGACTGCTGCGGGCCGCGGTCGCCGACCGCGGCCCGCAGGATGTGAAGTCACTGTCCGCCCATATGCACCCACTGGTGGTGCAGGCACTGCTCACGACCTTCCAGCGGTCGCTGAAGGATGAGCTGCGGGAGTGGCTGGACAGCGCCGATGAGTGATACGGCCGCTCAGCGCCCGTCCGTGAAGGTCTCCCCCGTCTCCGCCTTCTCCACCAGCAGCGCCGGCGGCGTGAAGCGCTCGCCGTAGCGCTCGGCGAGCTCACGCGCGCGTGCCACGAAGCCGGGGAGACCGCCGTCGTAGCCGTTGATGTACTGCAGCACGCCGCCCGTCCAGCCGGGGAAGCCGATGCCGAGGATCGAGCCGATGTTGGCGTCGGCGACCGAGGTCAGCACCCCCTCCTCCAGCAACCGGACGGTGTCCAGCGCCTCGGAGAACAGCATGCGCTCCTGCATGTCGCGGAAGGGGATCTCGCGTCCCTCCTGCGTGAAGTGCTCGCGCAGGCCCGGCCACAGGCGCAGCCGCTTGCCGTCCTCGCCGTACTCGTAAAAGCCGGCGCCGCCGCTGCGGCCGGTGCGGCCGAACTCGTCGACCATCCGGTCGATGACGGCCTCGGCCGGGTGCGCCGTCCAGGTGCCGCCGGACTCCTCCACGGCCCGCTTCGTCTCGTTCCGGATCTTGCGGGGCAGGGTCAGCGTCAGGTCGTCCATCAGGGAGAGCACCTTGGCCGGGTAGCCGGCCTGGGCCGCGGCCTGCTCGACCGACGCGGGCTCGATGCCCTCGCCGACCATGGCCACGCCCTCGTTGATGAAGTGGCCGATGACCCGGGAGGTGAAGAAGCCGCGCGAGTCGTTGACGACGATCGGCGTCTTGTTGATCTGCCGCACCAGGTCGAAGGCGCGGGCGAGGGCCTCGTCCCCGGTGCGCTCGCCCTTGATGATCTCCACCAGGGGCATCTTGTCGACCGGCGAGAAGAAGTGCAGCCCGATGAAGTCGGTCTGCCGCTCGACGCCCTCGGCGAGCGTGGTGATGGGCAGCGTGGAGGTGTTCGAGCACAGCAGCGCGTCCGGCGCGACGACGGACTCGGTCTCCTGGAACACCTTGTGCTTGAGCGCGGTGTCCTCGAACACGGCCTCGATGACCGCGTCGCAGCCCGCGAGGTCGGCGGCATCGGCGGTGGGCGTGATGCGGGCGAGCAGCGCGTCGGCCTTCTCCTGCGTCGTACGGCCCTTGGCGACGGCCTTGGCGCACAGCTTCTCGGAGTAGCCCTTGCCCTTGACGGCGGCTTCCAGGGCGACGTCCTTGAGGACGACGTCGATGCCGGCGCGGGCGCAGGAGTAGGCGATGCCGGCGCCCATCATGCCGGCGCCGAGCACGGCGACCTTGCGGACCTTGCGGGGCTCGACGCCCTTCGGGCGGTTGGCGCCGGAGTTGACGGCCTGCAGGTCGAAGAAGAACGCCTGGATCATGTTCTTCGAGGTCTGGCCCGCGGCCAGCTCCACGAAGTAGCGGGCCTCGATGATCTGCGCGGTCTCGAAGTCGACCTGGGCGCCCTCTACGGCGGCGGCGAGGATGTTGCGCGGCGCCGGGTAGGGGGCGCCGCCCGTCTGCTTGCGCAGACTGGCCGGGAAGGCGGGCAGGTTGGCGGCGAACTTCGGGTTCGAGGGGGTGCCGCCGGGGATGCGGTAGCCGGGGCGGTCCCAGGGCTGCTCGGACTCGGGGTGGGCGTCGATGAAGGCGCGGGCCCGGGCGAGAAGCTCCTCGTGGCTGTCGACGACCTCGTCCACCAGGCCGTTGTCGAGGGCGCGGCGCGGGTTGTACTGGGTGCCCTGGAGGAGGACCTTCAGCAGGGCGTCGGTGATGCCGAGCAGCCGGACGGTGCGCACGACGCCGCCGCCTCCGGGCAGCAGGCCGAGGGTGACCTCCGGGCAGCCGATCCTGGAGCCGGGGGCGTCCAGGGCGACGCGGTGGTGACAGGCCAGCGCGATCTCGTAGCCGCCGCCCAGGGCCGCGCCGTTGATCGCGGCGACGACGGGCTTGCCGAGGGTCTCGATGCGGCGCAGGTTGCGCTTGATGGCCATGCCGCCGTCGAGGAGGTCCTGCGCGGTCTCGGGGGTGACCCGGATGAGGTCGCGCAGATCGCCGCCGGCGAAGAAGGTCTTCTTGGCGGAGGTGACGATGACGCCGCGGATCGAGTCCTTCTCGGCCTCCAGGCGGTCGGCGACCGCGGCCAGCGAATCGCGGAAGGCCTGGTTCATGGTGTTGGCGGACTGGTTGGGGTCGTCGAGGACGAGGGTGACGACACCGGTGTCGTCCTGTTCCCAGCGGATGGTGGTGGGCTCAGTGCTCATGGAAGCTGCTCCGTGATGGTCCGTGGTGATCCGTTGGGAAGGTCAGATGCGCTCGACGACGGTGGCGATGCCCATGCCGCCGCCCACGCACAGGGTGGCGAGGCCGTAGCGCTTGTCCTGGCGCTCCAGTTCGTCGACGAGGGTGCCGAGGATCATCGCGCCGGTCGCGCCGAGCGGGTGGCCGAGCGCGATGGCACCGCCGTTGACGTTGACCTTGTCCAGCGACAGGCCCATGTCCTTCACGAAGCGCAGCACGACCGCCGCGAACGCCTCGTTGATCTCGACGAGGTCGATGTCGTCGATGGTCAGTCCGGCCTTGGCGAGGGCCTTGCGGGTGGCGGGGGCGGGGCCGGTGAGCATGATGGTGGGCTCGGAGCCGGAGACCGCGGCGGAGACGATCCGGGCGCGCGGGGTGAGGCCGTAGCGCTCGCCGACCTCCTTCGAGCCGATGGCGACGAGGGAGGCGCCGTCGACGATGCCGGAGGAGTTGCCCGCGTGGTGGACGTGGTCGATCTGCTCCACCCAGTGGTACTTCTGCAGCGCGACCGCGTCGAAGCCGCCCAGTTCGCCGATGTCCGCGAAGGACGGCTTGAGCTTGGCGAGGGAGTCGGCGGTGGTGCCCGGGCGCAGGTGCTCGTCGTGGTCGAGGACGACGAGGCCGCTGCGGTCCTTCACGGGTACGACGGACCGCTCGAAGCGGCCTTCCTTCCAGGCGGTTGCCGCGCGCTCCTGGGAAAGGGCCGCGTACTCGTCGACGTCCCGGCGGGTGAAGCCCTCGATGGTGGCGATGAGGTCGGCGCCGATGCCCTGCGGCACGAAGTTGGTGGCGAGGTTGGTCATCGGGTCGTTGAACCAGGCGCCGCCGTCGGAGGCCATCGGCACCCGGGACATCGACTCCACGCCGCCCGCGAGGACCAGGTCCTCCCAGCCGGAACGGACCTTGGCGGCGGCCAGGTTGACCGCCTCCAGACCGGAGGCGCAGAAGCGGTTCTCCTGCACGCCGGCGACCGTGTCGGGCAGGCCGGCGGCGATCGCGGCGATCCGCGCGATGTCGGAGCCCTGGTCGCCGACCGGGCCGACCACGCCGAGCACGATGTCGTCGACCGCCGCCGGGTCCAGGCCCGGGAAGCGGGCGCGGATCTCGTGGATGAGGCCGACGACCAGGTCGACGGGCTTGGTGCCGTGCAGGGAGCCGCCTGCCTTGCCGCGTCCGCGCGGGGTGCGGATGGCGTCGTACACGTACGCTTCGGTGCTCACGAGGAGGCCTTTCGCTGAAGGTGGGAGGAAGGCGGGGGCAGCAGTTCGGGTACGTCCCAGTCGCGGGCCACGTCCGCGGTGTCGGCGCCGGGTCGCGCCGGGCCGCTGCGGATGGTGGCGGGGGTCGCGGAGAAGCGCGGCGCCGGGGCGGGCTGGGTGATGCCGCCGTGGTCGGTGAAGGTGGAGCGGGCGGCGAGGTGGGGGTGGTGCGGGGCCTCACGGAGCGACAGCACGGGCGCCACGCAGGCGTCGGAGCCCTCGAAGACGGCCGTCCACTCGTCCTGGGTACGGGCCTTGAAGCGGGCGGCGACCGCCTCGCGCAGCTCGCCCCAGCGGGCGACCTCGTGCCGGGCCGGGACCTCGCCGTCGATGCCGAGCAGGTCGGTGAACGCGTCGTAGAACCGCGGCTCGAGCGCGCCCACCGCCATGTACCGGCCGTCGGCGGTCTCGTAGGTGCCGTAGAAGGGGCAGCCGCCGTCGAGGAGGTTGGCGCCGCGCCGGTCCTGCCAGTCGCCGGCCGCGAGCATGCCGTGGATCATCGCCGACAGATGGGCGGTGCCGTCGACGATCGCGGCGTCGACGACCTGCCCGGTGCCGCACGCGCGCGCGTGGTGCAGCGCGGCGAGGAGGCCGACGACGAGGTAGAGGGAGCCGCCCGCGTAGTCGCCGAGGAGGTTGGCCGGGGGCGGGGGCGGCTGGTCGGGGCCGCCGATCATGCCGAGGGTGCCGGTGACGGCGATGTAGCCGATGTCGTGACCTGCGCGGTCGGCGAGCGGGCCGTCCTGGCCCCAGCCGGTCATGCGGCCGTAGACCAGCTTCGGGTTGCGGGCGTGGCAGGCCTCCGGGCCGACGCCGAGGCGCTCGGCGACGCCGGGACGGTAGCCCTCGATGAGGAGGTCGGCGCGGGCGGCCAGGGCGAGGACGCACTGTGGTCCGCCGGGGTCCTTCAGGTCGACCACCACCGAGCGCTTGTTGCGGTTGGTGACGTCGTACGCCGGGTCGATGCCGAGGCCGGGGCCGCCGGGCCGGTCGACGCGCACCACGTCGGCGCCGAGGTCGGCCAGCAGCATGGCGGCGAACGGACCGGGGCCGATACCGGCCAGCTCGACCACGCGCACGCCGGTCAGCGGCCCCTGCGCGGGCGTCGTCGGTGCCGTGGCCATCCAGGCCCCCTCGCTGTGACACAACCGATGTAACACCAGTGATGCTAAGAACGTGTTCCACCGGGCACAAGACCCGGGCGAGCAAGCGCTTAGCCAATTATGGGCCGCCGCCGGCCGGTCGGCCTCCTGTCCGCCGCCCGCCTCACCCGGCGTCCAGCTCGGCGACAAGCCGCCTGGGCGCGATGGCGCGGTAGCTCTCCTCCACCCAGTCGCACAGCAGCTCGGCCGCCGGGGCGCCCGGCTCCTGGAGCGGGATGCGCACCCAGCCCGCTCTGCCCAGGCCGTACCCGGCGGGTTCGGCGCCCGGGGAGGTCAGGGCATGGGCGTGGGCCGCCTCGTCCGTGAGTTTCACGGTCACCGCCATGGGGTGGCTGCCGTCGTCCACACCGAGGAAGGCGAACACCTTCTTGTTCACCTTGGCGACCGTCTCGCCCCAGGGGAACTCCTCGGCCGCACTCGGCAGGGACAGGGCGAACCCGCGTACTTTCTCCCACTTTCTCTGGACGCTTTCGGCCACGGCCATCCGCCACCTCCGGGCTCGTCATCCGCTCACGCACTCCTCACGCTAGCCTCGGCCACCGACAGCGGCGCGGCCGAACAAGGCGAGGGGTGTCATGAGCAGGCTGAACAGGACGGACCGTCCGTACGACATCGTGCTCTTCGGAGCCACCGGCTTCGTCGGGACGCTCACCGCGGAGTACCTCGCCGCGCACGCGCCCGCCGACCTGCGCTGGGCGGTGGCCGGACGCGACACGTCGAAACTCCAGCGGCTGCGGGAGCGGCTGCCCGGCGGCGAGCGGATCGGGATGCTGCGGGCCGACGTCGCCGACGCCGCGTCGCTGCGGGAACTCGCCGAGCACGCGCGCGTGGTGGCGTCCACGGTCGGGCCGTACATCCGTTACGGCGAGCAGCTCGTCGCCGCCTGCGCGGACACCGGCGCGGACTATCTCGACCTCACCGGTGAGCCGGAGTTCGTGGACCTGATGTACGTACGGCACGACGCACGCGCGCGGGAGACGGGTGCGCGCCTCGTGCACGCGTGCGGCTTCGACTCCGTACCGCACGACCTGGGGGTGCTGTTCACGGTGGGGCAGCTGCCGCCGGACGTGCCGCTGACCGTGGACGGCTTCGTGTCCGCCGACGCGGCCTTCTCGGGCGGGACGCTGGCCTCGGCGCTGAACCAGTTCGCGCGCGGACGGCAGATGGTGGCGGCGGCCCGGGACCGCGCGCGGCACGAGCCGCGGCTGGTGGGCCGCCGGGCGGCCGCCCCGATCGGCGCGCCGCACTACGCGCGCGACATCGGCGCGTGGGCGCTGCCGCTGCCGACCATCGACCCGCAGGTCGTCCAGCGGTCGGCACGGTCCCTGGACCGCTACGGGCCCGACTTCCGCTACCGCCACTACGCGGCCGTACGCCGGCTGCCGGTCGCGGCCGGGGGGATCGCGGCCGTGGGCGCGGTCGCCGTCGCCGCCCAAGTGCCGCCGGTACGGCGCTGGTTGTCGGACCGGGTCCGCCCCGGGGAGGGGCCGGACGCCGAGAAGCGGGCCCGCAGCTGGTTCCGCGTGCGCTTCGTCGGCGAGGGCGGCGGCCGGCGCGTCTTCACCGAGGTGTCGGGCGGCGACCCCGGCTACGGCGAGACCGCGAAGATCTTCGCCGAGGCGGCCCTGTCCCTGTCCTTCGACGACCTGCCGCCGACGTCGGGCCAGGTCACCACGGCGGTGGCGATGGGTGAGGCGCTCACCGAGCGGCTGCGGGCGGCGGGAATCGTCTTCCGGGTCGCCGCGCGCCGCTGAGGCGGCGTCCGGCGGTCCGCCCGACTCAGGCGCGGCTACAGCGGCCAGGACACCACTGTGTAGATCATCGCGCAGACCCAGCCGAGCCCGGCGAGCACGGCGAGGGCGAGCGCGGCGTTCACGGCGCGTTCGACGGGCCGGGCGGGGTCGTTGAGGGGCTTGGCGGCGCGATGTGTCGTCATGCGGGTCAGCCTTCCGGTGCCCTGCCCGCCGCACATCCGTACGGGTACTCAGTACGCGTACTCAGATGCACCCTGCTTTGAGACTTTCACCGGCACCGTGCAGGCACTCCTCGCCGCCGTCGGCAGAAGTCTCACCGGGCGCGTCAATGAAACGATGGAACGTATGAAATTCCTTCTCGACATCACCCTGGACGAGGCGGCGAGCAGCGAGGACAAGGCGCGGGAGCTGAGCCGGATCCTGCGGTACTGGGCCGGCAACGTCCGCCACTATCCGCTGCAGACCGGCGACGGGTCGGCCGTGTACGACTCGGGCTACAAGGAGGTGGGTGCCTGGCGGGTCGTCGCCTCCTGAAGCGCCCGGCGGCACAGCGCGTCGGCCCGGCGGGTGGTCTCCGGCAGCCGGTAGGCCGGCGTCAGCGCCAGTGTGTGGGCGCAGGCGCCGGCGAGGCTCACGCGGTGGCCCACGGACACGAACACCGGCTTGACGCCGTCGCGGGTGCGCAGCGCCCTGCCGACCTCCTCCTCGCCGGCCAGGAGCGGCGAGGAGGACCCGCGCGGCGCGTCCGGCTCGTCGTAGGCGAAGGTGAACGGGTTCTTGGCGACGCCGATGGTGGGCAGCCCGGTGAGCACGCCGAGGTGGCTGGCGAGCCCGAAACGGCGGGGGTGGGCGAGGCCGTAGCCGTCGCAGACGACCAGGCCCGGCGGACAGGGCAGGGCGTCCAGCGCGGCCAGCACCGTCGGTACCTCGCGGAAGGCGAGCAGCCCGGGCACGTAGGGGAAGGAGACCTGGCCGACGGCCGTGGCCTCGGCGACGACACCGAGGGTCGCGGCGTCCAGGACGACGGCCGCCGCGGCGACGACATCACGCCCGTCGTCATAGGCCACGTCGACGCCGGTGACGTGCCCGGTGCCCGGCTGCGGCCCCGGCTCGTCGAGCACCACCCGGGCCCGCAGCCCGTCCTGGACCGCCCGGGCCTCTTCCTCGGTCGCGGGCCAGCCCGCGGGAACGCGTACGGTCGTCATGATGACCATGAGCCTACGGTGTCGCCGCGACCCGGCGTAGGCTCGCGATCATGTTCGTGATGGAGCTGATCTACACCGCCCCGCTCGAAGCCGTCGACGCCGTCCTGAAGGACCATGTCGTCTGGCTGGACGAGTTGTACGCCCAGGGCCGCGTCCTGGCCTCCGGACGCAAGGAACCCCGCGACGGCGGGGTGATCATCGCCGTCGCGGGGGACCGCGCGCAGATAGAGGCCATCGCCGCGAGCGACCCCTTCGTCGCCGCGGGCGTCTGCGAGTACCGCATCACCGAGTTCATCGCCACCAAGACGGCGCCGGAGCTGGAGCGCCACCGCGAGACGCTCGGCTGAGCGGTACCGCTCACTTGCCGAGGGCGCGCTGCAGCTCGCTCTTGTTCATGTTCGAACGGCCGGAGATGTCCCGGCGCTTGGCCTCCTCGTACAGCTGGTCATAGGTCTGGCCCTCGGAGCCCTTGCCCTGGGAGCCCTTGCCCGACCGCTGGCCGCCCCGCTTGCCGGACGACATGTCCTTGGTGGAGGAGCGGCCGGCGGTCTTGGACTCGCCGGAGCGGGCGCGTTCCTTGTTGACGGTCCGTGCGGCCATCTCCTTGGCGCGCCCGGTGCTCGCGCCGCGCTCCTCGGCGCTCTCCTTGATGTGTTCGTACTGGCGTTCCCGCTTGGGGCTGGAACCGCGTGGCATGTGCGTTCACTTCCTTTCGGATGCGGTCCCCGAGTACCCCCATTGCACCCGAATCCGCCTCCCGGGGCCTGTTTCAGGGCTCCATGCGGGCCACGCGCCCCTGCTCGCCCGCGGCCCAACACGCCCGGTCCGCCGTGCAGTCCACGGTGTCGTACGACCCGGTGTCGACGGTGCGCCAGGTGCGCCCGCCGTCCGTCGTCAGCTCGGTGCCGGTGGGGCCGACGGCGAGCGCGGCGCCACGGCTGTGCGCGAGCCAGGCGGCGCCGGAGCGGTAGGCGGGCGGAGGGCGGTCGGCAGGGCGCCAGGTGCGGCCGCCGTCGGCGGTCACCGCGGCCGCGAGCGGCGAGGGCTGCTCGGGGCGGTAGTCGCCGCCGACGGCGAGTCCGTGGGTGCGGTCGCGGAAGGTGAGCGCGAAGACACCGCGGGCCGGGTCGCCGGCCGGGACGGGTGCCTCGGTGGCCGTCCAGGTCAGGCCGCGGTCGGCGGAGTGCAGCACGCGCGCGTGGGCGGCTCCGCCGGTGGCCAGCCAGACGTCCTTCGGTCCGGAGGTGACCAGGCACTGGCCGCTCGCCGCGAAGCCGGCCTCGCCGTCCAGGGCGGCGGGCATGCCGCGTGCGGGCAGCACCGTCCAGGAGCGGCCGCCGTCGCTGGTGGACAGAGCGCGGAACCGCCCGTCGACGGGGTCACTCACCGCCAGGCCATGCCGGTGGTCGAAGAAGGCCAGGCAGTCGTAGAAGGCCTTCGGGTCGGTGTTGCGGAAGGACTCCGTCCAGGTCGTGCCGCCGTCCTCGGTGCGATACACGCGGGACGCCTCGCCCTCGCCGATCGCCAGGACGACGGCGCGGCGCGCGTCGAACGCCTCGACGTCCCGGAACTGCAGTTCGCCGGCGCCGGGCGGGGAGACGTTCCGCCAGCTCGCCCCGCCGTCTGTGGTGCGCAGCACGGTCCCCGCGGTGCCGGCAGCCCACGCGGTGTCCCGGTCGACGGCGGCCAGCCCGCGGAAGCGGACGGAGGGCGCGCCGGTGTTCTTGAGCGCCCAGTGGGGCATGCGGTGCGCGCCGTCGTGCGCCTGCGCCGGAGCGGCGGCCAGGGCGGCGAGCACCGTGGCGCACACCGCTCCCGAGACGGTCCCGCGACCCTTGCCCGCCTTGGGTCGTTTGCGCCCGTTGCGCCTCTCGGATCCCTTGCTCCTCATGACCCTCGCGATCGTCATGGCGGGCGAAGCTAGCCGACCGCCCGGGTGCCGTCCAGAGCGCGTCCCGCCACAAGTGACCTTCCCGGCACACCGGAAGCAGTCGGACACCTCCGTGCATGAAGGCGGTGACAGAGGTCACTCGCTCTGAGTGTGCACGGATCGGCCGGTTCCTACGTCTCTTGGAGTGACCGGCCTCATCCGCCCCTCCGTCCGTCCACCGTCCAGCCGTCACAAGGGAGCAAGGCGTTGTCCACCGTCATCGAGCAGCCCGTGCAGGCACGTCTCGTCGCCGCCGCGCCCCGGATGCCGAACATCCCCGCCACGCTGCACTACGACCGCCGGGACCCGTTCGCGATCCGGATGACCTTCCCCGCGCCGGCCACGCTGGAAGGCGTGGAGGTCTGCTGGACCTTCTCCCGCGAACTGCTCACGGCCGGCCTGGAGGGCCCGGAAGGCCACGGCGACGTCCGAGTGCGGCCATACGGCTTCGACCGCACGGTCCTGGAGTTCCACGCCCCCGAGGGCACGGCCGTCGTCCATGTCCGCACCGGTGAGATCCAGCGCTTCCTGCGGGCCACCAGCGAGCTGGTGCCGGTGGGCCTGGAGCACCTGCAGCTCGACCTGGACCACGGCCTGGCGGAGCTGATGCGGGACGCCTGCTAGGCCGTCCCCAGGTCTGCTGGGCGCTCCGGCTCCGGCCCGGCAGCGGTTCAGCTCGCCGTGGTCGAGCCCTCCGGACAGCGTCTCGTGGGTGCCGGCGCCGAGCAGTTTCCCGTGCCGCGTGGCGGACGACGGCGTGCGCGGCCTGGGCGAACCCGGCACGTGCCCGCGCGCCCTGCACGGGGCTCCGTCAATTCGGTTGACCGCCCCTATGCGCTCCCTTACCGTGGATGTCGGCCCTGTTGCCGTCGATTGGAGAAGGACGTTGCTCGTCTGAGGTCCTGAGACACCGCGCCACACCCGTCAGGTGTGCATTGCGTGCGTGCGACCTCGGCATACGAGCCGTCCCGGGCACAGGGCTTTCCCTTTGACGCCTTCCCGGACCCTCAGTGGTTGCCGTCCCGCGGTGTCTCGATACGCGTTTGCCCCCGCTTCCGTATACGAGCAACCGCGAGGCCCCATGTACGTATCCCTCACCTGCACCTCCCTGTCCTTCGCCTGGCCGGACGGCACGGTCGTCCTCGACGGCCTGGACGCCACCTTCGGTCCCGGCCGCACCGGACTGGTCGGCGCCAACGGGTCGGGCAAGTCCACCCTGTTGAAGCTGATCGCCGGGGAGCTGACCCCCACCGACGGTGCCGTACGCGTCGCTGGGGAGACCGGCCATCTGCCGCAGAACGTCACGCTGGACACCACCCTGCGCGTCGACGAGGCGCTCGGCATCGCCGTGCAGCGCGCCGCGCTGCACGCCATCGAGGCCGGTGACGCCGCCGACGAACACTTCGAGACCATCGGCGACGACTGGGACGTCGAGGAGCGCGCGCTCGCCACCCTCGGCGAACTCGGCCTCGGGCACATCGCGTTGGACCGCACCATCGGCGAGGTGTCGGGCGGCGAGTCGGTCCTGCTGCGGCTGGCCGCGCTGCTGCTGCGCCGGCCGGAGGTCCTGCTGCTGGACGAACCCACCAACAACCTCGACCTGTACGCCCGCCGCCGGCTCTACGCGGCCGTGGAGTCCTGGCCGGGTGTGATGATCGTGGTCAGCCACGACCGTGAACTGCTGGAGCGGGTCGACCAGATCGCCGATCTGCGCGGCGGGGAGATCACCCGGTACGGCGGCAACTTCTCCGCCTACGAGGAGGCGCTCGCCGTCGAGCAGGAGGCCGCCGAGCGCATGGTGCGCGTGGCGGAGTCCGACTTGCGCAAGCAGAAGCGCGAACTGACCGACGCCCAGGTGAAGCTGGCCCGCCGCAAGCGGTACGGGCAGAAGATGTGGGACCAGAAACGCGAGCCGAAGATCGTCATGGGGGCGCGCAAGCGCGCGGCCCAGGAGTCCGCGGGCAAGCACCGCCTCCTGCACGAGGAGAAGCTCACCGAGGCCAGGGAACGGCTCGACGAGGCGGTGGAGGCCGTACGGGACGACGACGAGATCCGTGTCGACCTGCCGCACACCGCCGTCCCCACGGGCCGCGGCGTGCTCACCCTGCGGGCCCTGACACTGGCCTACGGCGCGCGTGTCGAGGGCGGCTTCGATCTGTACGGTCCGGAGCGGATCGCGCTGATCGGGCGCAACGGCGCGGGCAAGACCACGCTGCTGCGCACGATCGCCGGCGAACTCGCGCCGGTCTCGGGCGAGGCGACGGCGCACGTCCCGCTGCGTTTCCTGCCGCAGCGCCTGGACGTCCTGGACGGTGAGCTGACCGTCGCGCAGAACGTGGCCCGGTTCGCGCCGGGCGCCACCAACAACCGGATCCGGGCGCGGCTCGCCCGCTTCCTGTTCCGGGGCGCACGCGCCGACCAGATGGCGGCCACGCTGTCCGGCGGCGAGCGCTTCCGGGCGGCCCTGGCCGCGCTGATGCTCGCCGAGCCGGCCCCGCAGCTGCTGATGCTGGACGAGCCGACGAACAACCTCGACATGGCGAGCGTGAACCAGCTGACCACGGCGCTGGAGTCGTACCAGGGCGCACTGATCGTGGCCAGCCACGACCTGCCGTTCCTGGAGTCGATCGGCATCACGCGCTGGCTGCTGCTCGACGGAGAACTGAAGGAAATCACGCCAGAAGCTGTCGGGTATCCCGCCTAGCGTCGGGGTCATGCGCGACTACATCACCCTCACCGGAGCCAGGGAGAACAACCTCAAGGACGTCACCCTGCGCATCCCGAAAGGCCGGCTGACCGTGTTCACCGGCCTTTCGGGATCGGGCAAGTCGTCGGTCGTCTTCGACACGATCGCCGTCGAGTCGCAGCGCCAGCTCAACGAGACGTACACCTGGTTCGTGCGCAACCGGCTGCCCAGGTACGAACGCCCGCGCGCGGACGCCATGGAGGACCTGTCCCCCGCCATCGTGGTCGACCAGCGGCCGGTCGGCGGCCACTCACGCTCCACCGTCGGCACGATGACCGACGTCTACGCGGTGATCCGGGTGCTGTTCTCCCGGTGCGGTACCCCGAGCGCCGGCGAGGCGACGGCGTACTCCTTCAACGACCCGGCGGGCATGTGCCCCGAGTGCCAGGGGCTCGGCCGCACGGTACGGCCCGCCTGGGACCGCATCCTCGACCCGGCCCGCTCCCTCGCCGGCGGTGCGATCCTCTTCCCGCCGTTCGCCGCGGGCACCTGGCAGGGGCAGACCTACACCAACACGGCGGACCTGGATGTGCGCAAACCGGTCGGCGAGTTCACCGACGCCGAGCGGGAGTTCCTGCTGCGCGGGCGCGGCACGCGCGTGAACGTCGACAACACCGGCGGATCGCGCGCCATCGACTACGAGGGCCTGGCGGACCGCTTCGAGCGGCTGTACCTGAACCGGGACCTGTCCGCGCTCAGCGCGCGCACCCGCGAGATGGTCGAGCGCTTCCTCACCGAGGACACCTGCCCGCGCTGCGCGGGCGCCCGGCTCAACGAGGCCGCGCTGGCCACCCAAATCCGCGGCCGGTCCGTCGCCGACTGCACCCGGATGCAGATCACCGACCTCATCGCCGTACTCGGGGAACTCGACGACGACCCGCTCGCCGCGCCGATCGCCGGGGCCGCCGTCACGGCGCTGGAGCGGATCGAGGCGATCGGCCTCGGCTACCTCAGCCTCGACCGGGAGACGGCGACGCTGTCCGGGGGCGAGGGACAGCGGCTGAAGACCGTACGGCACCTGGGCTCCAGCCTGACCGGCATGACGTACATCTTCGACGAGCCCAGCGTCGGGCTGCACCCGCGCGACGTCCACCGCCTCGGCGACCTGTTGCTGGGCCTGCGCGACAAGGGCAACACCGTGCTCGTCGTCGAGCACGACCGGGACGTCATCGCGCTGGCCGACCACGTCGTCGACATGGGTCCCGGAGCCGGTACCGAGGGCGGGCACGTGGTGTTCGAGGGGCCGCCGCGCGCGCTGGCCGGGTCGCCGACGGCGACCGGGCGCTGTCTGCGCCGCCGTACGGCGCTCAAGGCGCGGGTGCGGCGGCCGGGCGGCGGGCTGTGGGTGAAGGGCGCGAGCCGGCACAACCTGCGGGAGGTGACGGTTAAGTTCCCGACCGGGGTGCTGACCGCGGTCACCGGCGTCGCCGGGTCGGGAAAGTCGACCCTGGTGGCGGAGTTCACCGCCGCTCATCCGGACGCCGTGGTGGTCGACCAGTCGTCGATCGGGATCTCCGCACGCTCCACGCCGGCGACGTATCTGGGGATCATGGACACGGTACGGCGGATCTTCGCGCGCGCGACGGACAGTGAGCCGGGGCTGTTCAGCTTCAACTCCACGGGCGCGTGCCCGGCGTGCGAGGGGCGCGGGGTGCTGTACGCGGACCTCGCGTTCATGGACCCGGTGACGACCACCTGCCCGGACTGCCGGGGCCGGCGCTTCCGGGAGGAGGTGCTGCGGCTGACGGTGGACGGCCGTTCGATCGCCGACGTGCTGGCGATGACGGCCGAGCAGGCACTCGGCTTCTTCGGCGACAGCGCGGTGCGGCGACGGCTGCGCGCCCTGCACGACGTCGGCCTGACCTACCTGGCGCTCGGACAGCCGCTGTCCACGCTGTCCGGCGGCGAACGGCAGCGGCTGAAGCTCGCGACCCGGCTGCACCGCACCGGCGCGGTGTACGTGTTGGACGAGCCGACGACCGGCCTGCACATGGCGGACGTGAACGGGCTGCTCGCGCTGCTGGACCGGCTGGTGGACGGCGGCAACACGGTCGTGGTGGTGGAGCACGACATGGACGTGGTGGCCCACGCCGACTGGGTGATCGACCTGGGCCCGGACGGGGGCCGGGACGGCGGCCGGGTCCTCTTCGAGGGCACCCCACGGCAACTGCTCACCGACCGGACGTCGGTCACGGCGGAGTACCTGCGCCGGGCGGCGGGCTGCCCGGGGGGCGCCATGGGTGCGGGCTGACGGCGGGGGCGACGTCGGTGCGGGCTGACGGCGTCTCCCTCGGAACCGCGCGCCCCGGGCGGGGGCGGTTCGGACGGCCGGAGAGGGCCGTGTGCGGCCGAGACGGCCGAGGGTCGGCTCAGGGCGGGCCACGGCGGCAGGGGCGACCCAGTGCCGCCCGGGAGGCCGCGGCGGGGGGGGGTGACGGCTCAGCGCCGGCCCAGGCGGCCACGGCGGCCGGAGGCAGCCGAGCAGTGACCCGGGCGGCCGCGACGGGCACGGAGACGGCTCGGAGGCGGTCGTGGGGCGGTCCGGCGGCGGGCGGTCGTGGTCCCTGGACCGACGCCGGGCGCGGCTGCGGTCCGCGACGGCCGGGCGCGTCTGCGGTCCGCGACGGCCGGGGCGCGCGTGGGGCCCGGGGACGCCGGGGCGCGCCCGCGGTCCGGGGACGCGGGGCGGCCCTGCTCCTCGGCCGGCCGTGACGGCGGGGCGCGCCCTGTGTGCCAATCCGGGGTTACGCCCTGGTAATCCCTCCCCACCCGGGGTTTCGCCGAGTACTCCTCGCCCGGCATCATGGCGGACCGGTGCCCCATGATGGCCCCAGGAACCACCCGCCGATACGGAGACCACGCTCGTGCCCAGCAAGAAGGCCCTCGTCCGCCGCCCCAGCCCCCGCCTCGCCGAAGGTCTGGTGACGCACATCGCGCGGGAGAAGGTCGACGCCGAGCGGGCGGTCGAGCAGTGGGAGGCGTACGTCGCCGCCCTGCGCGCGCACGGCTGGGACGCGATCGAGGTCGACCCGGCCGACGACTGCCCCGACTCGGTGTTCGTCGAGGACACGGTGGTCATGTACAAGAACGTCGCGCTCATCACCCGCCCCGGCGCCGAGTCCCGCCGGCCGGAGACCGTCGGCGTCGAGGAGGCCGTGGCGCGGCTCGGCTGCTCGGTGAACTGGATCTGGGAGCCGGGCACGCTGGACGGCGGCGACGTGCTCAAGACCGACGACACGATCTACGTGGGCCGGGGCGGCCGTACCAACGCGGCCGGGGTGCAGCAGCTGAGGGCCGCCTTCGAGCCGCTGGGCGCGCGCGTGGTCGCCGTACCGGTGAGCAAGGTGCTGCATCTGAAGTCGGCGGTGACCGCGCTGCCGGACGGCACGGTGATCGGGCACATTCCGAAGGTGGACCGGCCGGCGCTGTTCCCGCGGTTCCTGTCGGTGCCGGAGGAGTCCGGGGCGCACGTGGTGCTGCTCGGCGGCGCGAAGCTGCTGATGGCGGCGAGCGCGCCGCGGACCGCGGACCTGCTCACCGACCTCGGCTTCGAGGTGGTCGCGGTGGACATCAGCGAGTTCGAGAAGCTCGAGGGGTGTGTGACTTGCCTCTCGGTACGGCTGCGGGAGCTGTATGCCTGACGGGCGGCATCCTTACCCGTGCGGCCCCGGGATCTGCGGATTCCGGGGCCGTGATGTCTCTCCGGCGGGCCGGAGCCGGCTGTGCTGATCAGCAGTGTTTACGACGTCCTTAACCTACGGTTACGTAACCTACGGACTCGTAGCCTACGATTCCGTAAGTTCCGGCGCCGCACCGCCGGAGGCTTCCGCTCCGTTACGTCCCCCTGGAGTACCCGTGACTGTTACCTCGTCCCACCTCGGCAGTTCCGCCGCCTGGACCGACGCCCGGCTGCTGTACGCACTCGAGGAAGTGGTCGAGAAGGAACTGAACCGGCATCTGCAGGTCGCCAAGGACTGGATGCCCCACGAGTACGTGCCATGGAGCGACGGCCGCAACTTCCCCGGCTACTTCGAGGACGGCGAGGCCTGGGACAAGGAGCAGTCCAAGGTCACCGAGATCGGCCGCATCGCGCTCGTGGTGAACCTCCTGACGGAGGACAACCTGCCGAGCTACCACCACGAGATCGCCACGCTCTTCGGCCGGGACGGCGCCTGGGGCACCTGGGTGCACCGCTGGACCGCCGAGGAGGGCCGGCACGGCATCGTGATGCGGGACTACCTGCTCGCCTCGCGCGCGGTGGACCCGGACAAGCTGGAGCAGTTCCGCATGGCGCACATGAGCGAGGGCTTCGAGTCCGACAACCGGCACTCGATGCTGCACTCGGTCGCCTACGTCGCCTTCCAGGAGCTGGCCACCCGCATCTCGCACCGCAACACGGGCCACCAGTCCGGTGACCCGGTGTGCGACCGCATGCTGGCGCGCATCGCGACCGACGAGAACCTGCACATGATCTTCTACCGCAACCTGCTCAAGGCGGCCTTCGAGATAGCGCCTGACCTCACCATGCAGGCGGTGCGGGACGTGGTGGTCAACTTCCGCATGCCCGGCCACAGCATCCCCGGCTTCGAGCGGGCAGCGGCGCAGATGGCGATCGGCGGCGTGTACAACCTGCGCATCCACCACGACGACGTGCTCCAGCCCGTGCTGCGCCACCTGAAGGTACTGGAGATCGACGGCCTCGGCCCCGAGGGCCTGCAGGCCCAGGAGGAACTCGGCCTCTACATGGGCGGCCTGAACGACGAGGCGACGAAGTTCGACGAGAAGCTGGCGGCGCGCCGGGCGCGGCTGGCAGCCCGCGCGGGCGCCTGACGCTCGGCGCGACCGGCGAGCCGGCAGGCGCCGGGTCGCCGGTCGCCGGCGCCCCGTGCGGAGCGGTCCGGCGTCGTCGGCGGGCGCCCGCATCCGGTGCCGGGCGGTGTCCGAGGCCGGCGCCGGCCGGTGCGCACGCCCCGTACGGGCCACCGGAATTGCCCGTGCGAGGCCGGGCCGGCCTGCGGCATCATGCCCCGCATGAGGGACAACGGCAGAGCGGCGCGGACGGTCGGATTTCTTCTCGGGCTGACCGACGAGGAAACCGCCGAACGCGTCCGGTCACGCATCGGCCTGCCTAGCCAGGAGGACCCCGTAGCGCTGCGCCGCCGGCTGGCCCGCCCCTGGCAGTGGCCGGGCCGGCTGCCGGCCTCGGTGGCGCTGTGGATGCTGGAGCAGGACGACCCCGACCTCAACGTCACGGTGTGGCGGTACCTCACCACCGACTCCGGCCTGCGCCGGGCCGTCTGCCGCGGCGTCCCGTTCGGACCCGGCCGTACCGAGCCGCTGCCGCCGCCCCCGACGCTGGCCGGCGAAGAGCCCGAGGTGCCCGAGAGCTACGTCCACCACGGGCTAGTCGGTTCCCTGCGCCGCGCCACCGCCATGAAGACCGCACGCGCGGCCGCTTCGATGGTGCTCACCCGCGATGACTGGCGGACGGTCACCGCGGCGGACGCCGAGCGCCCGCTGCCCGGTTACGCCCGCTGGGCCCTGTCCGTACGCCCCGACTGTCCGCCGGCGCTGCGCGCCCGGTTCGGCAGTCACGCCAAGTTCACTCACCGGGTGCGGCAGGCAGGCGTGTTCGACGGGCCGGCCGACTACGCCACGGCCCACGGGCCCGCCGTGGACGTCCTCGACCTGCTGTCCCTCGGCCCCTGCGCGTTCCCGGCCCGCGCCCGGGCCGCCGAGGACGCACTGCGTCCGCTCGTCCAGGACCACTTGGGCCGGCGGGAGGACGCCTGGGCGGTGCTGGCGCAACTGGTCGAGACGTTCCACGGCACCGTGCCCGAACTGGTGATGACGGCCGGCGCCATCGCCTGAATCCCCTCGGCCCCGAAAGGGGGCGGGGCGGCTGGATTCGAACCAGCGTGTTCCGGTTTTGGAGACCAGCGCGCCTGCCTCTGCGCTACGGCCCCGCCTTGAGAGCGCAGCGTAATGCCTTGGCCCGCTGTCAGTGGTGCCTGCTACCAATGAGGCAGTGCGACGACGCGGGAACAGCACGGCACGGGGGGCGCCATGGGTTACGAGGCATACGGAGAGCGGGCACCGGGGCGTGCCGTGGTGGTCGACCTGGCCGACCGCCGGGCACTCGAGCGGTACCGTCCGGCGGATCCGCTCGTGATCGAGGAGGCCCAGCGGCTGAAGGAGGCCGCGCTGCTGGACTTCGGCCTGACGCAGTCGGCGGTGGCGTCGTGGCTGTACGCGAAGTGCCCGCACCAGATCGCGACGACGGCGGTGGACACGGCGGCGGTGGTCGCCTCCGGCGACGGCACCTGTCTGCTGCTGTACAACCCGGAGTTCTTCGCCGGACTCGGCCTGGACGGCGTGAAGTTCGTGCTGTTCCACGAGGCGCGCCACCTGGTGCACCGGCATCTGCTCGCCGATCCGGAGCTGCGCGAGGACCCGGTGTTCACGCTGGCCGCCGAGGTCGCCATCAACCATGTGGCGCTGATCCGTCTCGACCGCACGGAGCTGCCCCTGCTCGACGGCCGGCCGACGGGCGTCGACCCACGGCGGGTCCACGACGCCTACGTCGCCGACCTCGGCGAGCACAGCCGGGAGCCGGTGTCCTACGAGGAGTTCACCGAGACGGACATGCGGGTGTACGGCGAGCTGAAGCGCATGCACCGGCCGCCGGTTCCGCAGCCGGTGTGTCCGCATCTGGTGGCCGGTCTCGTCCCGGCCGACCAGGCGACCGTCGACGAGGTGACCTCCTCCGCCCTGCTCAACTCCCTGCTGGCGGCGCGCCGGGGGCACACGGGCGCGGAGCGGGAGCTGCTGGACCTGATGAGCCGCACCTCGGACGGCTCGGTGCGGGCCGCGAAGATCTGGGGGACGCTCGGCGCGGGGGCGCTGCGCGGTGAGACCATGCGCACGCGGACGGTGCACTGGTGGCAGCGCTGGCTGGCCGACGTGCTGGGCTCCAAGCTCAGGGAGGGCGAGCGGCTGGTGTACCCGAAGAAGCGGGGCGCCCTGCTGGCGGCGCTCGGGCAGGAGCCGATGCTGGCCCGGCGCGGCCCGGTCCGTGAGAAGGTCCTCGTCATCGCCTACGACACGTCCGGCTCCATGCCGGACCAAGTGATCCGGTGGCTGACGGAACTGGTGGGCCGGATCGACGGGGTGGAGGCGCACTGGCTGTCCTTTGACGCGGTGGTGATGCCGTTCAGGCCGGGCGAGCGGGTGTACGGCGGTGGGGGTACCAGCTTCCAGGCGGTCGCCGACTATGTGGAGGGGCGCACGGAGGTGAACGGCCGCCGGTTCGACGTCTCGCCGGACGCGGTCGTCGTCCTCACCGACGGCTACGCGCCGCCGATCACGCCCGCCGAGCCGGACAAATGGATCTGGCTGATCACCGAGGGCGGCCGTGAGTGGCCCGAGACGCACACGCCTGCGATGGCCTGCCATCGCGTCACGACGGGAACGCGGTAGATGACAGTGCACACGGGGCGGCAGACGCAGGTCACGGCGCCCGGCGGCGGGCGCATCGAGGAGCCCTCGCGTCTGGAGGCGTTCATCGACGCGATGATCGAGCTGGGGCAGACCGGGCAGATCTTCGGCGAGCACGGCATCGGCAAGACGGCGACGTTCTTCTCACACCTCACCCGGGCCCACTCGGACACGGCGCTGGTCTATGTGCCGGCGGCCAATCTGACGCCGGACGACCTGCTCGTCAACGCGCCCGTGCGTGATCCTCGCACCGGTGAACTGGTGCTGCGGCAGCTGGTGATGAGCCAGCTCAAGCCGGACCGGCCGTTCGTGCTGCTGATCGACGACTCGCTGCAGGCGGGCGACACCATCCAGTCGCAGCTGATGCAGATCGCCTGCAACTGGACGCTGGGCGAGCACGATCTGCGGGCCCTGGGCTGTGTCGGCGTGTTCCTCACCGACAACGAGTCCCTCGCGGAGACCTCGGCCAGGCGCGGTGACCTGGCGCTGCTGGACCGCATGGTGACGATGCGGATCACGGCGAACGACACCTCCTGGCAGCGGCATCTGGCGGCAAAGTACCGGCCGTGGGACCTGCGCCCGGTGTTCTCGCTGTGGGCGTCGCTCTCCCCCACCCTGCGCGAGCTGTTGTCGCCGCGCACACTGGACAACGTCCTGGCCAACGCCCGCGAGGGCTTCCCGCTGCGCTGGGGCCTGCCACTGCTGGACGGTGCGCGCCTGCGGCTGGCCGAGCCCGGCCCGGACGGCCGGCCCGGACCTGACCGCACGGCGGAGATCCTGGACCGCCTCGCCGGGGCGCTCGGCGTGCCCGATCCGGCCCGGATTCCCGACCCGGTCCGGCAGGTGGTGCGCGCCGCGCTGCGCAACCGCTGGACGGTGCTGCTGCAGGGCCCGCCCGGCTGCGGCAAGACGGAGGTGGTGCGCGAGACGTTGCGTGAGGGGCTGGGCCGGGAGCCGCTGTACTTCTCCCTGCCGGTGACGAACGTCGAGGATCTGTGCGCGCCGGTGCCGTCGCCGGACGGCACGCTGGACAATCTGCTCGCCGCGCCGTTCACCGGGCCGGAGCCCAAGGCGATCGTGTGGGACGAGTACAACCGGCCCAAGGACCGGGCCGCGTTCGCCAAGCTGATGGAGATCACACAGGAGTGGTCGCTGGCCGGGCGGCGGATCGAGCACCTGCGGGCGCAGATAGCCGTGCAGAACCCGCCGTACCACCTGGGCCGCAAGCTGCTCGTGTCCCGGAACAACATCGCCCAGGCGAGCCGGTTCACCGTGTCGCTGGAGGTGGAGCCCGAGGACATCCCGGCGAACGAGTGGCTCATCGACCGGTACGGCGCGGACGCCGAGACGGTGCTGGAGTGGTGGAAGCACGACATCGACGACGACGGCCGCGCCTGGATCACCAAGCGCACGCTGGAGCGGCTGATCAAGCTGCACCGGCGGGGGCTGCCGCTGGAGATGGCGACGGTCTACCTCGGGGACGGCGAGTACGCGCCCGTGCCGCTCACCGGGCTGATCGACCGGTTCCGGGGCCGGCCGGTGACCGGGCTGCGGGAGCTGGCCCGTGACGTGGACGCCTGGGAGGCCCGGCTGCGCCGTGCCGCCGAGCAGTCGGCGGAGGGGGACGACGACAGTGACGTGGTCCACCAGATCCTGGCCAATGCGGAGCTGTCCCAGCTGAAGAGGCACCGTGCGGCGGTGGCCCGCCTGGTGGCACTGCTCCCGGCGAAGCTGCGGGCGACGTATCTGGTGGGGACGTCGCAGAAGCAGCAGCGGTTCTGGACGGAGGTGTTCATGGCGATGCGCAAAGGCTAGGCCCATCGTCCCGCGGGCGGGGCGCTGGCCTGGGCGTCGGGGTCGCCGTCCTGCGACGCGGCGCGGTGGACGCTGCGGACGGCGGCGACGTCGGCCGGGACCGGCAGGGGCGGGACGTGCGCGCTCAGGGCGTCCAGGCGGCGTTTGACGCTCGCGGCGATGCCGCGGCCGAGGACGAAGCGGGTGGCCGTGACCGCCCGGGGTGCGGTGTCGAGGAGGCGGTGGGCCTCACGGCTGCGCAGACCGGTGTGGGTCAGGACGAGACGGCTGAGGCGGTGCTCGGCGCCCGCCAGGGCCTCGGCGATCGTCTCGGTGGCGGTCAGGTCGAGCCGGTTGTCCACCGCGCCGAGGACGGCCGCCGCGCGCACCCGGCCGAGGTCGAGGAGGGTGACTCCGGCCCCGACGGCCGCCGTGACCAGCCGGGCGGCCGCATGAGGCCCGATACCGTTGCTGGCGACGGAGAGCCGGGTGAGACGCGCGTGCGGTGCCCGCTCCAGCGCGTCGGCGAGCCGCAGCGCGCCCGTATCCCCCAACCCGGCGGCTGACACGTACAGTTCGTCCAGTGCTCCGGCGGTGATCAGCGCGGCGAGGGGTTCGGCGCCGGCCTGGCCGAGGGGGTTGCCGCCGACGAACAGCCGCTCGATGCGCCGCCCGTGGTCGGCGGCTGCGAGCAGCGCGTCCGCGAGCACGGTCGCGCCGGCCGCATCGAGGCCGGTCTGGACGAGATCGAGGGTGCGCAACTTGCGGGCAGCCTCTAGGAGTTCGGCGGCCGCGCGGCCGCCGCCGCTGCCCAGCGGGTTGCGTTTCAGCCAGACGCCGGTGACGACCTGCGGCGAGGCGCGCAGGTTGTCGGCGATCCGGCAGGCGCCGCCCGCGGTGATGCCGTTGCAGCCGAGGTAGAGCGTTTCGACGTCCCTGCTCTTCTCGGCCACGGCGGCGGCGCCGTCGTCGCCGAGGGCGTCCGTGCCGAGCAGCAGGTGGCGTACCGGGGAGGGCCCGTCGCCCTGTGCTTCGGCGATCAGGGCGGCGCCGCGGGCGCCCAGTGCCTGCTTGCACAGGTCGAGCCGGCCGTCGGGCAGGGCGGTGCCGGCCGCGAAGTCCAGCCGCTCCCCCGCCGGGCGACCGGCGCGCAGCCAGTCCAGCAGCGGGGCGAGGTCGGCGAGCGGGCGCGGCGCCACGGGCGGCACGCCGGCGAAACCGCCGTGTTCGTCGGGGGACCCGGTCACCACGCCGCCTCCTGGTAGTCCTTGAGGAACACGCCCGACACCGGGTCGCCGGCCTCGCCGCGCACGATCGGGTCGTAGACACGGGCCGCGCCGTCCACGATGTCCAGCGGGGTGCGGAAGCCGGCGCCGGCCATGCGGGCCTTCTTGGGGGCCGGGTTCTCGTCGGTGATCCAGCCGGTGTCGACGGCGCACATGTGCACGCCTCGGTCGGCGAGTTCGGCGGCGCTGGTGCGGGTGAGCATGTTCAGCGCGGCCTTGGCCATGTTGGTGTGCGGGTGGCCGGCGGTCTTGTTGCGGACGGCGAACCGGCCCTCGACGGCGGTGACGTTGACGATGTAGCGGCGGGGGTGCGACGAGGCGAGCAGCAGGGGCAGCAGGCGGTCGCAGAGCAGCGCGGGTGCGAGCGCGTTGACGAGCTGGGTCTCCAGCACCTCCGCCGGATCGAGCCCGCCGAGCCGCGCCGACCAGGAGTTCTCTGGTGACGGGTCGGGCAGCAGTCCGGCCTCGTCGGCCTCCCGCAGGGCGGCGGGCAGCGCGGAGACGGACCCGCCGAGCATGCGCATCGGGGTGAACCCCGGCGCCGGGCGGGCGCCCTCGGGCAGGGCGTCGTACTCCGCGCCGGCCAGCAGCGCGTACGACTCGGGGGGCCGGCGGACGGTCTGGGCGGCGTTGTTGACGAGGACGTCCAGCGGCTCGCCGTCCTGCCGCAGTTCCTCACACAGGCCCAGCACCTGGCGCGGATCGCGCAGGTCGACGGCGAGGACGGTGAACCGCTGCCACCAGGTCTCGCTGCCCGGCGCGCCCCGGAAGCGGCGCACGGTGTCGTGCGGGAAGCGGGAGGTGACCAGCACATGGGCGCCGTCTCGGAGCATCATCAGCGCAAGCTGGAAGCCGATCTTGACACGGCCGCCGGTGATCAGCGCCCGGCGGCCGGTGAGGTCGGTGCTCAGGGCGCGGCGCCGGGTGTGGTCGGCCGCGCAGTGCGGGCACAGCCGGTGGTAGAAGGAGTCGACCTGCCGATATGCCGACTTGCAGACATAGCAGTGGCGTGGTGTGCGGAAGACCCCGCCGGTGCCGGGCGCGACCAGGGGCGCGTCCTCGCGGCGGTCCGTGGCGCCGGTGGCGGTGGCGGCCATGACGGCGGCGTCGGCGGCCGACTTCTCCTCGCCGCGTGCCTTGCGGCGCCGCAGCCGGCCGTCGCGGGCGAAGGAGGCGGCGACCTGCTCGGCCCGCAGCCGGACGGGATCGTCGACGGGCAGGGCGCGCAGCTTGCCCACCACCTGGTGGAAGGCCGCCAGCTCCGCCTGGGTGACCGTCTCGGCCGCCTCGTTCATGTCCCCGCCCCGTGTCCGTGCCCGGCAGTGGTCCCGACCGGATTCGAACCGGCGTATCCGCCTTGCAAAGGCGGCGAGTCTGCCTCTGCTCTACGGGACCTCGCACGCGTCCGGACGACCGGATTCGAACCGGCGTGTACGCCGGTGCATGGCGTGCGACTGCCTCTGCGCTACATCCGGGCGCGCCCGAGGATCTTAGCGGTACGGCCCCCCGCGAGCCGTACCGGTTTTCGATTCCCGCGACGGGGGCGTGCAGGGTGGTGACCGGCCGGGCCGGTCACGGGGCGGTGCGGCGCAGGGCCTGGCGTTCCTTCTCGGACAGGCCGCCCCAGACGCCGAAGCGCTCGTCGTGCTCCAGGGCGTGGTCCAGGCAGGCGGAGCGGATCGGGCACAGGGCGCAGATCTGCTTGGCCTCGCGGACGGAGCTGCCGGGCTCGGGGAAGAAGAAGTCGCCTCCGGTCTGCGCGCACAGCGCCTCCTCCTGCCAGGCGAGGTCGGGCATGTCGATCGTCTCGATGTACATGGCCGTGAGCGTGCCGGGCGGCGCAAAACGTTCGATCAACGCCGGATCAACGCCTCCCCGGGCTTCCGGCCACCCGATGATGCCCCCGCCACCGGTGGCGCGCACGGCGGCGCGCGGGACGGTGTTGCGGCGGCGATTGTCAGTGGCCGGTGCAAGACTCGGCAGAGCAGACAACGGGACCTTCGAAGGAGGGTGACGATGCTCACCACCCGTTTCGTCAACGGCGCTCCGAACTGGCTCGACGTCGGCACGGCCGACATCGAGGGCGCCACGCGCTTCTACGGCGCCCTCTTCGGCTGGCGGTTCCAGTCGGCGGGCCCCGACGCCGGCGGCTACGGCTTCTTCCAGCTGGACGGAAAGACCGTGGCCGGCGGTATGCAGGTCGCACCGGAGCAGGGCCCGCCGGCCTGGACGGTGTATTTCCGCAGCGGGAACGCCGAGGACACCGTGAAGGCCGCCGAGCAGGCGCACGGCAGCGTGCCGTTCCGGCCCATGGACGTGATGGGCGAGGGCACCATGGCCGTCCTCGCCGACCCGGCCGGGGCCCGGTTCGGCATCTGGCAGCCGGGCCGTACGAAAGGCGTCGACGTGGCCGGTGACAGCCGTTCACTGACCTGGGTCGAGCTGTACACGGCGGACATCGCCGCGGCGGCCGCCTTCTACCACTCGGTGCTGGGCCTGGAGACCTCGGCGGTGCCCTTCCCCGGCGGCACGTACACCTGCGTCAATCCGGCCGAGGGCGGCGAGGACGCCATGTTCGGCGGGATCGTCGCCCTGGCGGACGACCCGGCGGAGACGGAGGCGCACTGGCTGCCGTACTTCGAGGTGCCCGACGTGGACACGGTCGTCGCCACGGCGGAGCAGCTGGGCGGCACGGTCCGGGTGCCGGCCATGGACGTGGAGGGCGTCGGCCGGATGGCCCGGCTCGCCGATCCGTACGGGGCCCGGTTCGCAGTGATCAAGAGCGCCCCGCGGCAGGAGTGACGGCCCGCGCCGCGCTCCCGTGAACGCCGGGCCTGCCTACGCCGACGCGCGGCGCACCAGGGTCGTGGGCAGCACCACGCCGGGCGGCTCGCCCAGCGCGCCGTGCTGCGCCGCGGCACCGTCGCCGTCCAGGCCGCCCAGCAGCAGGCGGGCCATGAGCCGGCCCATCTCCTCGATGTCCTGACGGACCGTGGTCAGCGGTGGGTCGGTCTGCTCGGCGACGGTGACCATGTCGTCGAAGCCGATGACGGCGACGTCGTCGGGGACGCGCCGCCCGTGCTCGCGCAGGACGCGCAGCGCGCCGGCGGCGCTGAGGTCGTTGCCCGCGAAGACGGCGTCCAGGTCGGGGCGGCGGTGCAGCAGCGTGCGCATGGCGCGCTCGCCGCCGGCCGCGGTGAAGTCTCCCTCGGCGATCAGGGACGGGTCGGGGTCGCCCAGGGCGTCCCGGTACCCGTCGAGCCGGTCCGCCGCCGACGTCTGGTCCAGGGGGCCGGTGATGTGGGCGACGCGGCCGCGGCCGAGGGCGAGGAGATGGCGGACGGCCTCGCGGGCGCCGCCCCGGTTGTCGCTGTCGACGTAGGAGGCGCTGCGGTCGCCGTCGCGCCAGCCCGGGCGGCCGCCGAACACCGTGGGGACGCCGGCGTCGTGGATCAGGCCGGGCAGCGGGTCGTCGAGGTGCAGCGAGAAGACGAGCGCCCCGTCGACATGGCCGCCGGCGAGGTACCGGGCGACGCGCGCGTGGTCGTCGCGTCCCTCGGTGAGAAGCAGGACGAGCTGGTTGTCGTGGGCGGTCAGCTCCCGGCTGATGCCGCGTAGTTGCAGCGCGAAGAAGGGGTCGGCGAAGACGCGGGTCTCGGGCTCGGCGATGACGACGGCGACGGCCTCGTGCCGCCGGGTCACCAGGCTGCGGGCGGCCTGGTTGGGGACGTAGCCGAGTTCGTCGACGACGCGCCGGACCCGCTCCACGAGGTGCGGTCTGACTCCGTCCCCGCCGTTGACCACCCGGGACACCGTCGCCCGGGACACACCGGCCCGGGCGGCGACGGCCTCCAGCGTGGGGCGCGGGACTGTCTGGGTCACGTCGGGCTCCTCGGCGGCGGGGTGCGGCCCAGGATAGCCCGGGTGGCCTGCGTCGGCGGAGGGTGCGCCTGCCCTGCCCCGTCCGGCTCGGCGAGGCAGGCCGGGGCGGTGCGCCCGCCTCGGCCCGGCCGCCGGCACGTGTGTCCCGGGGGACTTGAGCTCGTTGATCAGCCCCTCGACGGTGTTCCCTCCTTGCTTCCCTCGTTGCAGAGGTCGGCGTCGTGGCTGACGGGTCCACCGGGACTGCGACGGAGCCCTTCCCCTGACCCGGCCCTGAGCGTGTGCGCCCTGCGCCCCGATCGCCCCTGAGCGGTCCCCGACCCGACCGGAAAAGCCCTGACGGGGTCACCACATGGGCGACAGTGCACCTACCGTGACGACGGTGCCCCGGCCGGGTCCGCACGCCTCACGCAACCGCTCTCTTCACGAGGAGGATCCATGCCGTTCAGAGGCAGATCCGCACTGCGGCGCATCGCCGCGCGGGGCACGGCCATGGCCGTGGGGGCCGCCATGGCCGTCCTCACCGGCCTCGCCGCCGCTCCCGCGGTCCACGCGTCGCCGTCTCCCACCGGGGCCCTGCGGTGGGCACCGTGTGACGACCCGGCAAACCCGGGAGCCGAGTGCGCCACTCTTTCGGTGCCGGTCGACTGGGCCCACCCGGACGGGCCGAGACTCGGCCTGGCCGTGGCCCGCCGCAAGGCCACCGCCGCCGGCGCACGCGTCGGCTCGATGGTGTTCGGCCCAGGTGGGCCGGGCGACTCGGGTGTGGAGATGGTGGTGCGCCGTATCAGCCGGTTCAGCCCCGAGGCCCGCCGCAGGTTCGACATCGTCAGCTTCGACCCGCGCGGCGTGGGCGGCAGCAACCCGGTGACCTGCTCCGGCGACCTGCTGGCCGAGCGGCCGTCACCGGAGCTGCAGAGCCAGGCGGACTTCGACGCCACCAAGGCGTACAACAGGCGGCTCCGTGCCGACTGCCGGGCCCGTACCGGTCCCGTGTTCGACCACCTTGACACCGCCCAGACAGTCCGGGACCTGGACGCCCTCCGGGCCGCCCTCGGCGAGCGGAAACTGACCTTCCACGGCAGCTCGTACGGCACGCTGCTCGGCGCGCAGTACGCCGAGACCTACCCGCGCCGCGTGCGCGCGATGGTGCTGGAGAGCGTCATGGACCACAGCGTCCCGACCACCCGTGACTTCCTGCGGTCCGCGGCGGCCACGGCAGAGGATTCGTTCCAGGAGTTCGTGAAGTGGTGCCACGGTGCCGCGGACTGCGCGCTGCACGGCCGTGACGTCCGCGCCGTCTGGCAGGGCTTGTTGGCGCAGTCCGGGCGCGGCGAGCTGGAGGACCCGGCGAAGCCGGGCACCTCGCTGTCGTCCTCGGATCTGGTCAACAAGATCGCGTTCCGGAAGTTCTACCAGGCCGACTTCGCGGGCCTGGCCACGGCGATCGCGGGGATGGACGCGAGCAAGCCGCTGCCCGCGTCGCCCACCTCGACAGCGCCGCTGCATCCGGCCACCCCGGTGTTCTGCTCGGACTGGCACCTGCCGGTGCGCGACTACCAGGAGTACGCCTCACTCGTCGCCATGATGAACATCACCGCCCCAGACCTGCCCTATCTGCTGCCGATCCACATGGCAGCGGCGTGTCTGGGCGCATCGACCGCCAACCCGCAGCACCGCCTGGACGCACAAGGCGCCCCGCCGATCCTGCTGTCCAACGCGCTGCACGACCCCGCCACCGGCTATCCGTGGGCGGTCTCGGTGGCCTGGCAGCTCGGCCGCAGCGGCGTGCTCCTCACCTACGCCGGCCAGGGGCACGGCAGCGTCACCAGCGGCCCATGCATGGAGGACGCCGTGGACAGCTACCTCACCGATCTGGCAGTCCCACCACGGGGCACCATCTGCCCCGCCGTGCCGTCCTGACAGCTTGCCGATCCGGATCCGCCTGGAAGGCGGATCCGGTAGGACGACGATCGTGAAGCGCAGGCAACTCACCGAAAGCCGGCGAAAGGTGATGCGATCTGTTGCAAGCAGCCGACTGACCACCACATCGCACAGACGCTAGGACGGTGTGCCGGTCTCGTCCGTCGGTTGTGGGCGACGGGCGCGGCTCGGCTGGACCCGCTTGGGCTCGCCGGGCATCTTCGGGTACTCGGGCGGGTAGGGCAGGTCGCCGAGGCCGTGGTCGTGTTCGTCCTTCGTCGCCAGGTCGAGCAGCGCCTGGAGGGAGTAGCGGTGGTCGTCCATGTCGGCGTGGACGTCGCCGAGTTCGGCGAAGCGGGCCGGCATCGTCACGAGGTCGAAGTCGCGCGGGTGGGCGACACCGACCTCCTCCCAGCGCAGGGGTGCGGAGACGGGGGCGTGCGGGCGGGGCCGTACGGAGTAGGCGGAGGCGATGGTGCGGTCGCGGGCGGTCTGGTTGTAGTCGATGAAGATGCGCTCGCCGCGCTCCTCCTTCCACCACTTGATGGTGACCTGCTCGGGCATCCGGCGCTCCATCTCCCGGCCCACGGCGATCGCGGCGCGGCGCACCTGGGTGAAGGTCCAGCGCGGTTCGATGGGCACGAAGACGTGCAGGCCGCGGCCGCCGGAGGTCTTCGGGAAGCCGCGCAGTCCGCCGAACTCGTCGAGGACGGCGCGCAGTTCGTGGGCGGCGCGGGCGGCGTCGTCGTAGTCGGTGCCGGGCTGCGGATCGAGGTCGATGCGCAGTTCGTCGGGGCGGTCGACGTCGTCGCGGCGTACCGGCCAGGGGTGGAAGGTGAGCGTGCCGTACTGGGCGGCCCACAGCACGGCGGCCTCCTCCGTGGGGCACATCTCGTCGGCGCTGCGGCCGCTGGGGAAGGTGATGTGGGCGGTGGGGATCCAGTCCGGCATGTTCTTGGGGGCGCGTTTCTGGTAGAACCACTCGCCGGTCACGCCGTCCGGGTAGCGCTCGAGTGTGGTGGGCCGGTTGCGCAGGGCGCGCAGGATGCCGGGGCCGACGGCCTGGTAGTAGCGGGCGAGGTCCAGCTTGGTGAAGCCGCGCTCCGGGAAGAAGACCTTGCCGGGGTTGGACAGCCGTACGGTCCTGCCGCCCGCTTCGAGTTCCACCGCGTCACCCATGCGGCCACGGTAGGCGCAGCCCGCAAACTTCGCATACCGGATGAATCACCTGGCCGGATGGTGCACCCGGCCGAAGGTGCACGACGTGCAGTCGGAGAAGGACCGGGCGAGGGTGGCGAAGAGGCGGTCGATCCAGGCCCTGTCGTTTGGATCACCCCGGCGTCGCGGGGTCTGGCACGCACTCCCCCGAGCTCTTCAGGAAGTCGTCGCGGCCGGCCATGCCACCCAGGATGCATCGGGCGGACATTCGCGACGAATCGTACAGTCGGTGCATGGACCTGCCCGTCATGCCGCCCGTGAAGCCGATGCTCGCCAAGTCCGTCGCGAAGATCCCGCCCGGTATGCAGTACGAGGCGAAGTGGGACGGGTTCCGCGCGATCGTGTTCCGCGACGGGGACGAGGTCGAGCTGGGCAGCCGGACCGGCAAGCCGCTGACCAGGTACTTCCCCGAGCTGGTGGCGGCACTGAAGGAGCGGGTGCCCGAGCGGTGCGTGCTGGACGGGGAGATCGTGATCGCCCTGGAGGGCCGGCTGGACTTCGACGCGCTCACCGAGCGCATCCACCCCGCCGACTCACGGGTGCGGATGCTGGCGGAGAGGACCCCGTCCTCCTTCGTGGCATTCGACGTGCTGGCGCTGGACGACGAGTCGGTGACCGGCGTGCCGCTGACCGACCGGCGGGCGCTGCTGACCGGGGCGCTGGCCGGTGCGACGCCCCCGGTGCACGTGGCTCCGGCGACGACGGACATCGAGGTGGCCGAGCGGTGGTTCGAGGAGTTCGAGGGGGCGGGCCTGGACGGAGTGATCGCCAAGCCGCTCTCTCTGCGGTATCTCCAGGACGAGCGCGCCATGTTCAAGATCAAGCACGAGCGGACGGCGGACGTCGTGGTCGCCGGTTACCGCTTCCACAAGTCGGGGCCGGTCGTGGGCTCCCTGCTGCTCGGCCTCTACGACGACAAGGGCGCGCTGCAGCACGTGGGCGTGTCGGCGGCGTTCTCGATGAAGAAGCGCGCCGAACTGGTGGAGGAGCTGGAGCCGCTGCGCATGGACGACGTCGCGGGCCATCCGTGGGCGGCCTGGTCCGAGGACGCCGCCCACGAGACGGCGCGGCTGCCGGGGGCGCCGAGCCGCTGGTCGGGCAAGAAGGACCTGTCCTGGGTCCCGCTGCGGCCGGAACGGGTGGTGGAGGTGGCGTACGACCACATGGAGCACGGGGCGCGCTTTCGGCACACCGCCCGCTTCCGCCGCTGGCGCCCGGACCGGACACCGGAGAGCTGCACTTACGCGCAGTTGCAGGAGCCGGTGCGCTACGACCTCGCGGAGGTCCTCGGCGAGTGACCGCCCGCGCGCGTGGAGGTGCGCACACCCTCACCGACCGCCCGCGCGGCAGCTCGCACACACGCTCACGGCTTCATCAGGATCTTCACCGCGCCGTCCTGCTTCTTCTGGAACATCTCGTAGGCGTGCGGCGCCTCGTCCAGCGGCAGCCGGTGGGTGGCGAAGTCGTCGACGCCGAGGGGGTCCTCGTCGGTGAGGTACGGCAGGATCTCGTCGCTCCAGCGGCGCACATTGGCCTGGCCCATGCGGATCTGGATCTGCTTGTCGAACAGGGTCAGCATCGGCATCGGGTCGGCCATGCCGCCGTAGACGCCGACGAGGGAGAGCGTGCCGCCGCGGCGGACCAGTTCGATGGCCGTGTGCAGGGCCGCGAGCCGGTCGATGCTGAAGCGCTCCATGAGCGGGCCGACCAGCTTGCGAGGCATCGACGAGGTGGCCTGCTGGGCCAGCTTGGCGAGCGCGCTGCCGTGCGCCTCGGTGCCCACCGCGTCGATCACGGCGTCGGGTCCGCGCCCGTCGGTCTGGTCGCGGATGGCGGTGACCAGCTCCTTCTCGCTGTCGAAGCTGCTCAGGTCGAAGGTCTCCACCCCGCGGTCCTTCGCCCGGCGCAGCCGCTCCGGGACCCGGTCCACCCCGAACACCCGCCCGGCGCCGCGCACCTGGGCGACACGGCAGGCCATGTCGCCGATCGGGCCGAGCCCGAGCACGGCAACGCTCCCGCCCTGCGGGATGTCGGCGTAGGCGACGGCCTGCCACGCCGTGGGCAGCACGTCGGAGAGGTAGACGAAGCGGTCGTCGGGCGGCCCCTCGGGGATCTTGATGGGACCGAACTGGGCCTGCGGGACGCGCAGATACTCGGCCTGCGCGCCGGGTACCGAGCCGTACAGGCGGGTGTAGCCGAAGAGGGCGGCGCCCATGCCCTCGGCGGAGACCTGGGTGGTCTCGCACTGGGTGGGCAGCCCGTTCAGGCACATCCAGCAGCCGCCGCAGGCGATCTGGAACGGCACCACGACCCGGTCGCCGGCCATCAGGTCCGGCACTCCGGCGCCGACCTCCTCGACGATGCCGATCGGTTCGTGGCCGAGGATGTCGCCGGGCGTCATGAACGCGGTCAGCACCTCGTACAGATGCAGGTCGGAGCCGCACAGCCCGGAGGAGGTGACGCGGATGACGGCGTCGGTGGGTTCCTGGATCGTCGGATCGGGCACCGTCTCCACCCGCACGTCCCGCTTGCCCTGCCACGTCACTGCCTTCATCGCGCCGGCTCCCTCCGCCGTGTGTGCGCATCCGGGGAACTGCGTCCGGGTACCCGGACGGCCCCCGGCGAACCGTTGGGGGCGGTTCGCTGAGCCGATCGGCCGAGCCGGCCCGACCGAGGGAGGACGACCGGGTATGTCCAGTGATGATCCGATAAGCGGACGATCAATGACCGAGCTGGGCGGGTGGCGACGGTGGCCAGAGGACGTGGGGCGCGCGCACGACGCGCGGTGACGACGACGGCGTTCCTGGCCGTCACGCTGACGATCGCGTCGGCCGCGGGCTGCACGACGGGGCGCGAAGAGGTCGACGACGGGCGCGATCACAGCCGCGGGACGGCGACGGCACCCTCGCCGACCGGGCAGGAAACGAGACCCACGCCGAGCGGCCAGGGGACGGGGCCCACGCCCAGCGGCCAGATCTCGGGACCCTCGCCGAGCGGTCAGCACACCGCCCGGGGTTCCGTGATCGCGGTGAAGATCGACAACTCGTCGGCGGCCCGGCCGCAGACCGGCCTCAACGCCGCGGACATCGTCTATGTCGAGCAGGTCGAGGGCGGGCTGAGCCGGCTGATGGCGGTGTACGCGACCGCGGTCCCGTCCGTGGTGGGCCCGGTGCGCAGCGCCCGCGAGTCGGACCTTGAGCTGCTGCGCCAGTTCGACCGGCCCACCCTCGCCTTCTCCGGCGCCCAGAGCAAACTGCTGCCGCTGATCGACCGGGCCCCGCTGCGGGCGGAGACCCCGGGCCACACCAGGGGTGCCTTCGAACGCGGCGCCGGCCGCCCCGCCCCGCACAACCTCTTCCTGCGCCCGCGCGCCCTGCTGAGCCGCGAGCCCGGCGCGACGGCGCTGACCACCGGCTTCCGCTTCGGCGCGGCACCCGAGGGCGGGCACCCGTCGGCGTCGCGCACCGTGCGCTACCCGCTCGCCAGTTTCACCTTCACCTGGTCCCCGGGCCGGCACCGCTACCTGGTCGCCATGGACGGCACGCCCGCCGTGACGACCGACGCGGGACCGGTGGCACCGGCGACGGTCGTCGTGCAGTACGTCAAGGTGCACCCGTCCCGATTCCACGACTTCCTCGGCCACGCCACGCCGTACACGCAGACGGTCGGCGCGGGGGCGGCGACGGTGATGCGCGACGGGCGGGCCTACCGGGCCACCTGGAAGCGCCCCACGGCCACGGACGGCACGCGCTTCGAGACGAACGACGGGAAGCCGATGACCTTCGCCCAGGGCCAGGTCTGGGTGGTCCTCGCCAAGGCCGCCTGACCGGTACGCCCCGGCGCCTTCCCTCGCCGGGTCAGCACGGCGACTCCCTCGCCCGCCAGCCCTGCCCCCCTCGCCGGTCAGCTCTGCGAGGCGGCGACCGGCTCCGCGGGGTTGCGCAGCCCCTCCGCCGCGTCGGCGACGCGGCGGATCAGGTCCAGGAACCGGGTCTGCTCCTCGGCGGACAGGGGCGCGAGGAAGACCTGGTTCATCCGCGCCGTGCGGACGGTCAGCTTGCGGTGGGTGCGCAGGCCCTCGTCGGTCGGACGGAGCAGGGAGCGACGGCCGTCCTGCGGGTCGCGCACCTTGTCGATCAGACCGCGGCGGCCGAGCCGGCTGATCACCTCGGCGATCGTGGAGCGGTCGAGGCCCACCCGCTCCCCCACCGTGCGCTGGTCGAGCCCCGGCTCGCCGACGAGCGCGTTGAGCACCGCGAACTGCGGTGAGGTGATCTCCTCCGAGACCATGGTGTTCCAGAGCAGGTAGTGGGCCTGCTGGAGCCGCCGGGCGAGGTGCCCGGGGTGCGTCGAGAGGTCCACCGCGGCCATGTGCGCTCCCCTGGTCGTTTTCGTTGGTGCACTGAACGATACCTGCACACTCCCCTCCCGCCTTCAGCGGCCTCTCCCACGAAGCCCAGGTCTTGACGGCTCAACCGACCGATGGCAGCGTGACGGCATCTCGCTGAATTACTCAGTTCGCTGACTAATTGGAGGCTCCCCGGATGGACAAGGTGGTCGCCTCGGCCCTGGAGGCGGTGGGTGACGTGCCGGACGGTGCGTCGCTCGCGGTCGGCGGGTTCGGGCTGAGCGGTGTGCCGAACGTGCTGATCCAGGCGCTGTACGAGCGCGGGGTCAGCGGTCTGAGCGTGGTCTCGAACAACTGCGGTGCCATGGAGACGGGTCTCGCGGTGCTGCTGGCCGCGGGACGGATCGGCCGGGTGACCGGCTCCTACATCGGCGGGAACAAGGAGTTCGCCCGGCAGTATCTGGCGGGCGAGCTGGAGGTGGAACTGATCCCGCAGGGCACGCTCGCGGAGCGGCTGCGTGCGGGCGGGGCCGGCATCCCCGCCTTCTACACGCCGGCCGGGGTGGGCACGCAGGTCGCCGAAGGCGGCCTGCCCTGGCGCTACGACGGCTCCGGCGCGGTCGCGCTGGCCTCACCGCCGAAGGAGGTCCGCGAGTTCGACGGCACCGCGTACGTGCTGGAGCGCGGCATCCGCACCGACTTCGCGCTGGTGCGGGCGGCGAAGGGCGACCGGCACGGGAACCTGGTGTTCAACAAGTCCACCCGGAACTTCAACCCGCTGGCCGCCATGGCGGGACGGATCACCGTCGCCGAGGTCGAGGAACTCGTCGAGCCCGGCGCCCTCGACCCCGACGCGGTGCATCTGCCCGGCATCTTCGTGCAGCGGGTCGTGGCGCTGAGCGCACAGCAGGTGGCGGACAAGAAGATCGAGCAGCGGACGGTGAGCAGCTGATGGCCTGGACGCGCCAGGAGATGGCCGCCCGCGCGGCGCGAGAACTGAAGGACGGGAGCTACGTCAATCTCGGCATCGGCCTGCCCACCCTGATCCCGAATCACCTCCCGCCGGGTGTGGAGGTCGTCCTCGAATCCGAGAACGGCATCCTCGGCACCGGCCCCTACCCCACCGAGGACCAGGTCGACCCGGACCTGATCAACGCGGGCAAGGAGACCGTGACCGTCCTGCCGGGGGCCTCCTTCTTCGACTCCGCGCTGTCGTTCGCGATGATCCGCGGCGGCCACATCGATGTCGCCGTGCTCGGCGCCATGCAGGTCTCCGCCGGCGGCGACCTGGCCAACTGGGCCGTCCCGGGCAAGCTCGTCACCGGGATCGGCGGCGCGATGGACCTGGTGCACGGGGCGCGCACGGTGATCGTGGTGATGACCCACACCGCCAAGGACGGCAGCCCGAAGATCCTCAAGCAGTGCACGCTTCCGCTCACGGGCAAGGCGTGCGTGAACCGCGTCATCACCGATCTCGGCGTCCTGGACGTCACCGACGACGGGCTCGTTCTCGTCGAGACCGCGCCCGGCGTGAGTGTCGACGAGATCACCGCCAAGACCGACGCACCGCTGACCGTTCCGGAGAATGCGCTGTGAAGCCGGTTTACATCGTCGACGCCGTACGCACCCCGTTCGGCAAGTACAACGGCGCCCTGGCCGGTGTCCGCCCGGACGACCTGGCCGCGCACGCCCTGCGCGAACTCCTGGCCCGCACCCCGCAGCTGGACCCGGCCCGCATCGACGACGTGTACCTCGGCAACGCCAACGGCGCCGGCGAGGAGAACCGCGACGTCGCCCGCATGGCCGCCCTGCTCGCCGGACTGCCCACCACCGTCCCCGGCGTCACCGTCAACCGCCTGTGCGCCTCCGGCCTCGAGGCCGTCGTCCAGGCCGCCCGCGCCATCGCCGTCGGTGACGCCCGCATCGCCGTGGCCGGCGGCGTGGAGTCCATGACCCGCGCCCCCTACGTCCTGCCCAAGAGCGACAAGCCCTTTCCGGCCGCGCACACCGAGCTGTACTCGACCACGCTCGGCTGGCGGATGGTCAACCCGAGGATGGACCCGCAGTGGACCATTCCCTGGGTGAGTCGGCCGAACTCATCGCCGACAAGCACAAGATCACCCGCGAGCAGCAGGACGAGTACGCCCTGCACAGCCACCACAAGGCCGCCGAAGCCCGGGCGCGGGGTCTCTTCGACGCCGAGATCACCCCCGTCCCCGTCCCGCAACGCAAGGGCGACCCGGTTCCCTTCGCCGCCGACGAATGCGTACGCCCCACCGCCTCCCTGGAGGCGATGGCCAAGCTGAAGCCGTCGTTCCGGGACGACGGCACGGTGACGGCCGGCAACGCCTCCCCGCTCAACGACGGCGCCGCCGCCCTCCTCCTCGCCGACGAGGAAAGCCTCGAAGCCACCGGCCGGGAGCCGCTGGCCCGGATCTCCGCCACCGGCGTCTGCGGCATCGACCCCCAGTACTTCGGCCTCGCTCCTGTCGAAGCGGTCAACCGGGCTCTGGACAGAGCCGGCAGAACCCATGCCGACCTGGACGTCCTCGAACTCAACGAGGCCTTCGCCGCGCAGGTCCTCGGCTGTCTCGCCGAATGGCCGGAGTTCGACCCGGCCGTGCTCAACCCGCAGGGCGGTGCCATCGCCCTGGGCCACCCGCTCGGCGCCTCCGGCGCACGCCTCGCCGGCACCCTCGCCCACCAACTCGCCTGCAAGGGCAGCGGAGTCGGCGTCGCCACCCTCTGCATCGGTGTCGGCCAGGGCCTCGCCCTCCTCCTCGAACGCTAGAAGATCCCACCATCCCGGGGACTGACATGACTCTCACCCAGCACGACATCGACCAGGAGATCGCGGCCGAGCACGCCGCGTACGAGAAGCGGCTCGCCGACGGCGCGCCCGTGGAGCACCACCCGCGGCGCGACTACGCCCCCTACCGGTCCTCCGTCCTGCGTCACCCGAAGCAACCGCCGCTCACCATCGACGTCACCAAGGACCCCGAGCTGATGGAGCTGGCCTCCCCCGCCTTCGGCGAGCGCGACGTCACGGAGATCGACAACGACCTCACCCGGCAGCACACCGGTGAGCCGGTCGGCGAGCGCATCACCGTCTCCGGGCGGCTGCTCGACCGCGACGGACGCCCGCTGCGCGGCCAGCTGATCGAGATCTGGCAGGCCAACTCGGCCGGCCGCTACGCCCATCTGCGCGAACAGCACGACGCGCCGCTCGACCCGAACTTCACCGGCGTGGGCCGCACCCTCAGCGACGACGAGGGCCGCTACCACTTCACGACGATCCAGCCCGGCCCGTACCCGTGGCGCAACCACGTCAACGCCTGGCGTCCGGCGCACATCCACTTCTCGCTCTTCGGCACGGCGTTCACCCAGCGGCTCGTCACGCAGATGTACTTCCCCAACGACCCGCTCTTCCCGTACGACCCGATCCTGCAGTCCGTGACGGACGACGCCGCCCGGCAGCGGCTGGTCGCGACCTACGACCACGCTCTGTCGGTGCCGGAGTTCTCCCTCGGCTACCGCTGGGACATCGTGCTGGACGGCCCGAACGCCACCTGGATCGAAGAAGGACGCTGAGGCGACATGACGAAGATCGACACGAGCCGGCCAAAGACCGTGCTGCCCACGCCGTCGCACACGGTCGGCCCCTTCTACGGCTACGCGCTGCCCTTCCGCGGCGGCGAGGAGATCGCGCCGCTCGGCCACCCGGACACCGTCACCGTGCACGGATACGTCCTCGACGGCGAGGGCAAGCCGCTGCCGGACGCCTTCGTGGAGCTGTGGGGCGCGGACCCGGACGGGAACATCCCGCAGGTGGACGGCTCCCTCCGGCGCGACCCGGCGACCGGCGGCCATCTCGGCCGCAACGGCGTGGAGTTCACCGGCTGGGGCCGGATGCAGACGGACGCGAACGGCCACTGGTACGCGCGCACACTCCGTCCCGGCGCGCGCGGACGCAGTGCGCCCTGTCTCAGTGCGTGCGTGTTCGCCCGGGGTCTGCTGGTGCACCTGTTCACGCGGATCTACCTGCCCGGCGACGACGCGGCGCTCGCCGCCGACCCGCTGCTCGCCCAGGTGGGCGACCGGCGCGACACGCTGATCGCCGGGGACGAGGGCAACGGGACGTACCGTTTCGACATCCGCCTTCAGGGCGAAGGCGAGACGGTCTTCCTGGAGTTCCAGTGACATCCGAGGCAACGGACACCGGCCTGCTCGCCCCCGGCTGGTTCGGCTCCCCGGCGGCCGCGGCGACGAACGACGCCGCCTTCCTGCGCGCCCTGCTCGACGCCGAGGCCGCCCTGACCCGCGCCCAGGCCGCCCTCGGGCTCGCGCCGCGCGAGGCCGCGGCCGCGGTGACCGACGCGGCCTCCGACCGGGGCGCCTTCGACATCGCCTCGCTGGCCGCGCGGGCCCGCGGCGGCGGCAATCCGGTGATCCCGCTAGTCGCGGACCTGACGAAGGCGGTCGGCGAGGAGTACGGCCCCTATGTCCACCGGGGCGCGACCAGCCAGGACATCATGGACACCGCGGCGATGCTGGTCGCCGCTCGCGCCCTCGGCCTCGTCCTCGCCGACCTGACCCGCACCGAGCGGGAGCTGGCCCGGCTCGCGGCGGAGCACCGCGACACGCCGATGCCGGGGCGGACGCTCACCCAGCACGCCGTACCGACGACGTTCGGGCTGAAGGCGGCCGGGTGGCGGTCGCTGGTGCTCGACGCGCGGGACCGCGTGACGGCCGTACGGGACGCGCTGCCCGCCCAACTCGGCGGGGCAGCCGGTACGCTGGCCGCCTTCACGGCATACGGCGCCGAGGACGCGACCGCACTGCCGGCGCAGTACGCGTGCGAACTGGGCCTGCGTGCGCCGCTGCTGCCGTGGCACACCCTGCGCACGCCGGTCGCCGATCTCGCCGGGTGCCTGGCCTTCACGGCCGGGGCGCTGGGCAAGGCGGCCGCGGACGTGCTCACCCTGTCCCGCACCGAAATCGCCGAGGTGGCGGAGGGCAGCGGGGGTGGCTCGTCGGCCATGCCGCACAAGGCGAACCCGGTGCGCGCCACGCTGGTCGCGTCCGCCGCCCGGCGTGCCCCGCAGCTCGCGGCCACCCTGTACGGGGCGATGGCCGCCGAGGACGAGCGGCCGGCCGGGGCCTGGCACGCGGAGTGGGAGCCGCTGCGGGACCTGCTGCGCCTGGTGGGCGGCGCGGCCCGGGAAGCGGCCGAACTGGCCGAAAACCTGCGGGTCGCCCCGGATGCCATGCGCGCCCACCTGGACCTCACCCACGGTCTGATCGTCTCCGAACGGCTGTCGGCGGAACTGGCCCCGCTGCTCGGCCGCGCCCGCGCCAAGGAGCTGCTCACCGCGCTCGCCCGGAGAGCAGCCGAAGAGGGCCGTCCGCTCGGCGAACTCCTCGCCCATGAGCCGCAGTTGCAGGGCGTCGACCTGGACGAGCTGCCGGACCCCGCCCGTTACACCGGCTCCGCCGGAGCCCTCACCGACCGTGCGCTGGAGCGACGTTGACCGACACACTCCTCAACCACCTCATCGAAGGGCCCGCCACCGCTCCCCCGCTGCTGCTGGGGCCCTCGCTCGGCACGTCGTACGCCCTGTGGGACACCATCGCGCCCGAGTTGTCGATCGGGCACCGCGTGGTGCGCTGGGACCTGCCGGGGCACGGCGGGTCGGCGGCCGATCTGGTCGGTCCGGGCGCCACCGTCGGCGACCTGGCCGGCCTGGTACTGGCGCTGGCCGACTCCCTCGGCGCCGACCGGTTCGCGTACGCCGGGGTGTCGCTGGGCGGCGCGGTCGGGCTGCACCTCGCCGTGCACCACCCGGAGCGGCTCTCCTCCCTGGCCGTGATCTGCTCCTCCGCGCACTTCAACGGGGCGAGCCCCTGGCAGGAGCGGGCCGAGCGGGTGCGGCGCGAGGGGCTCGACTGGCTGGTGGAGAGCGCGGACGCCCGCTGGTTCACCCAGGGATTCACCGTCCCGCGCCTGGTGCGCGACCACCGGGAGGCCGACCCGCACGCGTACGCCGCCTGCTGCGACGCGCTCGCCGCTTTCGACCTCACCGACCGGCTCGGCGGGATACTTGTACCGACGCTGCTGGTCGCCGGCCGGGAGGACCCGGCGACGCCGCCCGCGCATCTGCGTCAGATCGCGGACGCGGTGCCCGGCTCCACGCTGGTGGAGCTGCCCGGCGCCTCGCACCTGGCGCCCGCACAGTGCCCGCAGGCGGTACTCACCGCGCTGCGCGCACACCTCGGCGGCGGCGGGGCGCGGCTCGGCATGGCCGTACGGCGTGAGGTGCTCGGCGACGCGCATGTGGACCGGGCGCAGGAACGGCAGACGCCGTTCACGGCGCGGTTCCAGGACTTCATCTCCCGCTACGCGTGGGGCGAGATCTGGACCGACCCGACGCTGTCCCGTCGCGAGCGCAGCCTGATCACCATGACCGCGCTGGTGGCGCACGGCCACTACGACGAGCTGGCGATGCACGTACGGGCGGCGCGGCGCAACGGGCTCACCGCAGAGGAGATCGGCGCGGTGCTGTTGCAGACGGCCGTGTACTGCGGGGTGCCGGCGGCGAACTCGGCGTTCGCGGCGGCCCAGCGGGTGCTCGCGCAGGAGGAGGACTGAGGGCGCCGCGCGCGGGCCGGCTGAGGGTGTCCCTGCCGGTCGTAGGCTCCGCCGCATCTCCCACGGGGGTGCGCGGCGGGCCTACGGTGGGGGCATGTCCACTGTTCTGATCACCGGGGCGACCTCGGGTCTCGGGCGGTACGTCGCCTTCGAGCTGGTGCGCGCCGGGCACCGCGTCCTCGCGCACGGGCGTGATGCGGGCCGCACCGAGCGGCTGGTCGAGGAGCTGCGCACGGAGAGCGACGCCGACGGCTTCGTCGCCGATCTGGCCTCGCTGGCGCAGGTACGTGAGCTGGGCGCGCGGGTCGCCGCCGCCCGTCCGGACCTCGACGTGCTGATCAACAACGCGGGCGTGGGTGCCCGATCGCCGGGCGGCGGACGGGAGGTGAGCGCCGACGGCCACGAGCTGCGCCTCGCGGTCAACTATCTGGCGCCGGTCGCCCTGACCCGCGCCCTGCTGCCGGTGCTGCGGCAGAACACCCCCGCCCGGATCGTCAACGTCGGCTCGGGCGGGCAGGAGCCCCTGGACCCCGACGACCCCGAGATGACGCGCCGCTACGACGGGATGTCGGCGTACTGCCGCAGCAAGTTCGCGCTGGCCGCGCACACCTTCGCCCTCGCCGAGGAGCTGGCCGGCACGGGCGTGGCGGTGAACGTGCTGCACCCCGCCACCTACATGGACACCGCGATGGTCCGCGAAGCGGGCGTCTCGCCGTGGAACTCCGTCGCGGACGGCGCGCCCGGCGTGCTCGCCCTGGCGACCGGGGACCTGGAGAGCGGGGCGGCGGGCACGGGCGGCTACTTCGACGGGACGCGTCCGGCACGGGCGCACGAGGCGGCGTACGACCCGCGGGTGCGGGAGCGGCTGGCCGCGGTGACGGAGCAGCTGCTCACGATGTGACGGAGGAGCGGCTCACGGCGTGAGGGGCAGGCTCATGCGGGTGTCACGCGGCGGCGCACCGCTCATGGGCTGACACCGCTCAGTCCGCGGACCGTCTCCAGTGCCTGTGTCGCCCGCGCGGCCAGCCCGTCCGCGCCGCAGGAGCGGGCCAGCGCCAGGCCGCGCTCCAGCTCGGCCCCGGAGCGGGCCAGGATGCCGTACTCGATCCGCGCGGCGGCGTGCTCGTACTGCGCGGGCGAGGCCGCGAGATACGTCACCGCCTGCGCGGCCAGGTCGACCGCGCGACGGCCGGTCTCCAGGGCGGCCGCGCAGCGCAGCGCCTCCCCGATGGCGGTGTCGGTACCGAAGCGCTCGGCGCGCGTGCGGGCGTCCGCGGCGAGCCGGGCGGCGCGGGCGGGGTCCTCGGTGGCCAGCGCGCGGGCCAGGTCGCCGGCCCAGGGAACCATCACCGGGTTGTGGTGGCCGCGCGCGGCGGCCGCCTTCTCCGCGGCCTCCAGTTCGTTGATGCCGTCCTTGGTGCGGCCGACGGCCAGCAGGAGCCGGCCGCGCAGGGAACGCGGGTCGGGCAGCACGATGGTGGACGGATAAGGCGGCGCGAAGCCGTACTGCTCCGCGATCGACCAGGCCTCCTCGACATGGCCGCGGGCCAGGAGGGTGTCGACCAGGTTGCAGGTCGCCGACCAGTACAGGGGCAGGCCGCGGCCGACGCGTTCGGCGAGCCGCAGCGCCTCGCGCAGGGACTCCTCGGCCTCCCGGAGCCGGCCGCGCCTGCGGTGCCCCAACCCGACGTAGGCGTGGGCGAGGGCGAGGTGGCCGCCGCTCCAGCCGGCGGACTCGTAGGCCCGCAGGGCGTCGGTGAAGAGGGCCTCGGCGCGGTCGAGGCGGTCGGTGTAGGCGTAGGCGCTCGCCAGCATCATCGGCAGTTCGAGGCCCCACTGGGTGTCGGTCCAGCCGAGGCCGGGGGCGAGACGGCCGTTGACGAGGGCGCGGTCGCACACCTCGACGACCTCCTCGGCGTTCTCGCCGCGGCTCATGGCGTCGAAACCGCGCAGGATGAGCAGGGCCCGCTCGGAGTTGTCGCGACCGGTGCAGGTGCGCGCGAGCTGGGCGAGCCGTTCGGAGCGGCCCGGGGTCGGCGCCTCACCGGCGTGGACGCCTTCCCACATGAACTGCACGGCCTGAAGGCGCATCCTCGCCGGTCCGTCCGGCAGCCGGGCCGCTTCGGCCCCGACGGTGCGGACGGCCTCCTCCAGCTGGTCGTTGTGGAGCAGCGCCTGCGAGAGGCGTACGACGGCATCCACGCGGACGTCCTCGCCCAGGCCCGGCAGGGCGAGGGCCTGGCGCAGGTGGCCGATGGTCTTCGCGGGGGCGGTGAGCAGGGTTGCGCAGCCGAGTTCGAACAGCACGCGCGCCCGCACCTCGGGCAGCGGCGGCTCCTCCAAGGCGCGTTCCAGGCAGCGCTGGGCGGCGTCGGGGGCACCGACGGCGAGGTGTTCGCGGGCGGCCTCGCGCAGTTGGCCGACGAGTTCCTCGTCGTCGTCCGGGTGGACCTGGAGAAGATGGCGGGAGGCGGCCGCGGCGCCGAGGCCGAGGTCGGTGACGAGCTCGGCGGCGATGCCGTGCATGGCGCGGCGCAGGGCGTCGGGGATGGAGTTGTAGACGGCAGTCGCGATCAGCGGGTGGACGAACTCCAGGGCGCCGTCCCGCGCGGGGCCGGCGGCCGGGTCGGGCGCGGTGAGAATGCGCGCGTTCTTGAGGAGTTCGGCGCAGCGGAGGGCGTCCTCGCGCTTCATGGTGGCGAGCCGGGAGACCAGGTCGACGGTGATGGCGTCGCCGAGGATGGCGGCGGCCCAGGCGAACCGGGTGGCGTCTACGCCGAGTTGTTCGAGGCGGGCGACGAGGCCGCCGCCGCGGGCGGAGCGGTTGAGGTCGCGCAGTTCGGCGGCGGAGGACTCGGCCGGCAGGAGTTCGCTGTCGCGGACCTTGGCGAGGAGCTCGACGGTCTCGTACGGGTTGCCGCCGGTGACGGCCCACACCTCGCGGCAGAAGGGGGCGTCGGCGTGCGCGCCGAGCTCGGCGCGGGTGAGGCCCGCGACGGCGTCGGGGGTAAGGGCGCTGAGGACGGTGGCGGGCCGTCCGGCGGCGGCGACGGCCTCCAGCAGGCGGGCGCTCTCCCCCGCGATCTCGCCGGGCCGGCGGGCGACGACCACGAGGACGGACAGGTCGTCGAGGCGCTCGGTGAACGCGGCGAGCCAGCGCAGCGTCTCCTGGTCGGCCCAGTGGGCGTCGTCGATGAGCAGCACCAGCGGCCAGTCCCGGGTGGCGAGGCGGCGTACGGCGGCGACGAGGCCGTCGCACACGCCCTGCGGGTCGGCGTGGCCCTCCCCGGGTTCCGCTATGCCGAGGGCGGGGCCTGCTATGTCGTACCAGTCGCCGAGGTACTCGCGGGCCTCCTCCGGAAGCATCGGGACCAGGGCGGGCTGCAGCAACTGCCGTACGACGTTGAAGGGGACGGAACGCAGGGTTTCGCCGCCGCGGGCCGACCAGACCGTGCAGCCGCGGGCCTCGGCGATCCGGCGGGTCTCGGCCAGCACCGCGGTCTTGCCCAGGCCGGCCTCGCCCCGGAACACCAGCAGGGTGCCGGAGGTCATCCGGTCCGCGCACAGGTCGTCCACCGCCCGTGCGACGACGGCGATTCCTGATCGCGCTCCCACAGGGAAGCCGAGGCGGCCGTCGTGGGCCGTACCTCCGTCATCCCGCTACCTCCCCAAGTCGCCCGAACGACGTACCGACCTCGAGCCTAGCCCCCTCGGCCACCGGACGGTGCTCCGCGACCGCAGGTGTTGCCGTGGAGAGTGAAAGGGGGTATGGGAGACGACGGCCGGGCCTGCGGGGTGCGACGACACCGTCAACGGAGTGCTGCGGACCCTGAATTGACGCGGGGTCGGCCGGAGTTTGACGGGGGGCCGCCGGGGGGATCGCGGGGGCAGTCCGCGAACGCCCTCACGGATGGGCCGACCGCGGTGGCAGCGGGCCACGGGGCAACTCCCCGGGTGCGTGGGCCGCGGACGACTCGGCCGGCGGCCCCGGCGGGGAGTCCGCGGTGGGGGTTCTCATCCGGCTTTCAGGGTGGGCTCATACGGTGGGGGCATGACGCAGGTGACTCCTCCCGGGTGGTATCCCGACCCCGGGCAAAGCAGTGACGGTCCCGCCACCGAGCGCTGGTGGGACGGCGGGGCGTGGACGGACCGGACGCGCCCGGCGGGGACGGCCGCCTGGGGGCCCCCGGCCGACGGACCGGCGACGCCGGCCCACCCCTGGTATCCGGGGTATCCGGCGTACCCCGGATACCCCGGGCAGCCGCCCGCCCGGCGTGGGCGGCGTGGGCTGCGGATCGGTATCGCCGTCGCCGCGGCCGCAGCCGTACTGGCGAGCATCGGTGTCGGGGTCTACGCCCTGACCGACGGCGGTGGCGGCAGCAGCCGTCGCACCGACGCGCAGCAGGCGCCGGGACCCGACGGCCGTAACGGCGGCCCGGGCGAGCGCGGTGAGGGCGGTGGCGGCGGGCAGGCGCCGTCACCGGGGCAGAGCGAGCCGCCGAAGATCGACAGCGGTTCGGTGACCGACGCGGCCGGCGGTATCAGCCTGCCCATCCCGGACGGCTGGTACGGCCAGGAGTACGGCACCAGTGCCGCGGTGACCTCCGACTCCTCCTACCCGTGCCCCGGTGTCACCTCGCAGACCTGCACCAAGGGCGGCGCGTACGCGGCGCCGGCGGCGATGCTGGGGGTCCGGGGCACCACCCCGGAGGAGGTGGCCAAGGCGGACATCGCGAAGAACGCGAAGGAGTCCTACGGCGGTGCCACCTACGGCGCGATCACCTCGCACCAGGTGCTCGCCTCCCAGGCGGTCACCGTGGCGGGGCAGAAGGGCTATCTGGTCCGCTGGAAGGCGGTCACCAGCAAGGGCGCCGACGGTTACGTCGAGTCCCTGGCGTTCCCTTCCCCGGCCGGCCCCCGGATGATCGTCCTGGTCCGGTTCGGCGTGGACGCCGACCAGGAAGTGTCGGTCATCGACCGGATCACCCAGGGGATCAAGCAGGCCGCCGGCGGAGGCAGCGGGCAGAGCGTCTGAACCGGCGGCCGGGAACGGACGACGGCCGGGTGGGACCCCCTCCGCTCAAGAAGGGTCCCACCCGGCCGGGGGGTGCGCGCCGCCCCCGTCCCCACGGTGCGGCGCGGTCAGGTCACCGTCCAGTCATCCCATGGACGGCGGCCTGAGTCTTCAGGTGAGGCCGAGTGCCGGCAGCACCACGGCCTCCACGAACCGGACCAGGTAGTCGGAGTCCGCGTACTGCCCGTCGATGACGGGCCGCACCCGCAGGACGCCGTAGAGCTGGACCGGGACGAACTCCAGCGCCGGATGGTCCGCGGCGACCTCGCCGCGTTCGACGCCGCGGCGCAGGATCGCGCGCAGCGCGCCCATCTCCGGCTCGACGAGCGCCTCGCGCAGGGCCTTGCGCAGCTCCTCGTCCTGCATCACCGCGTGTCCGAGGGCCTGGAGCAGGCTGGTGTCCGGCCCGGACCAGGCGCCGGCCTGCCGGGCCGCCTCGCGCAGGTCCCCGGCGACCGAACCGGTGTCGATGCCGGCGAACCGGCACGCCCGGTTGGAGCGCAGCGCGGCCGCCACGAACTGCGGCTTGGTCTTCCACTGCCGGTACAGCGTGGACTTGCTGCACCGGGTGCTGGCGGCGATGCCCTCCATGGTGACGGCGTCGTACCCGCACGAGCGGATCTGCTCGAGGACGGCGTCGAAGAACTCCTGCTCGCGCTCGGGCGTGAGCTTGGAGCGGCGCGATGCGGCGGCCGTCTCCGGTCCGTCCGCGGCCTGCGACGTCATCGGGGCTTCACCTCGCTGGGATCCGTGGGGCGCTGACTTCCAGTGTGTCGCACCTCAATCGATACGCCAGTGTACCGGTACTCCCCCGTATCGGTACACTGGCGTATCGGTACGCTGTCGTATCGATGAGAACCACCGCACCGCCGTCAGTGAAGGGGCCGGGGGATGAACGCCCGCACCGAGCCTGAAGAAGCAGAGCCGGAAGAAGCCGAGCCCGGGCAGGCAGAGCCGGGTGACATAGCCGCGCGCACGGCGCGGCCGCCGCTCGTGCGCGAGCTGCTGCTCGTCGCCGGTCTCTTCCTCGTGTACAAGTTCGGCCGCCAGTTGGCCACCGGCCACACCGGTGAGGCCTTCCGCGACGCCCACCACGTGTGGCACTTCGAGCGGACCCTCCGGCTGCCGGGCGAGGGCGCGGTGCAGTCGCTGCTGCTGCACGGCGACACGCTGATCCACGTCGCGAACACCTACTACGCGACCGTGCACTTCCCCGTCACGGCGGCCTTCCTCATCTGGCTGTACCTGCGCCGCCCGGCCCACTACGTCTGGGCCCGCCGGGTGCTGGCCGTGCTCACCACCGCCGCGCTGGTGCTGCATCTCACGTTCCCGCTGGCCCCGCCGCGGATGCTCGCCGAGACCGGGCTGATCGACACCGCGCGGGTGTACGGCCCCTCGGTGTACGGGCCGCCGCAGACCGACCATCTGTCGAACCAGTTCGCGGCGATGCCGTCGCTGCACTTCGGCTGGGCCCTGATGGTCGCGATCGGCCTGATCGCCGCGACCCGCTCCCGGTGGCGCTGGCTGTGGCTGCTGCATCCGGCGCTGACGCTGCTGGTGATCGTCGGCACGGCCAACCACTACTGGCTGGACGTGATCGTCGCGACGGCGCTGCTCGGTGCCGCCCTCGCGGTGATCCATCTGCCGCACCGCACGGCGACGACCGCCGGGCGGGGGCGCGAGCAGTTGCTGCCCACCGAGGACCGCGAGCTCGTGGGAGCGGCCCGATGAACGCCGCCCTGATCGCCGTGGTGCTCTCGCTGTTCTCGGCCGCCGCCTACGCCACCGCGGCCGTCGCCCAGGAACGGCTGGCGTCCCGGTCCTCCGGGGCCGGGCTGCCGCGCATGCTGGGCAGCCGCGCCTGGTGGTCGTCGGTCGGACTGAACGCCGGCGCCGCGCTGCTGCACGTGGTCGCGCTGAAGTACGGTCCGCTCACCGTCGTACAGCCGCTCGGGGCGCTGACCCTGGTGGCGGCGGTACCGCTGGGGGCGCGGATGGCGGGGCGCCGGGTCAGCGCGACCGAGTGGCGGGGCACCGGGTTCACACTCCTCGGGCTCGGCGCGATCCTCGTCACCGCGTCCGGTCCCGCGCCGGACGACGTGCTGAGCGTGCCGGAGGCGCTGGCGGTCGCGGGTGCGACGGCGGCGCTGATCGGGGCGCTGTCCCGGCCGGGCGCCCGGCCGGGCCTCAGGCACGCGACGGCGTCCGGGCTGGCCTCGGGTGTCGCCTCCGCGCTCACCCAGACCGTCACGGTGGCCGCGACGGACCGCTCGGGTCCGCTGCTGAGCGTGCAGGTGATCGGGGTGGCGGTGCTGGTCGCGGCCTTCGCGACGGGTGGGCTGCTGCTGTCGCAGACCGCCTACCGAGGCGGCCTCGGCGCTCCGCTGGCGGTGGTGACGCTGGCGAACCCGGTGGCCGCCGCGGTGATCGGTGTGTCCCTGCTGGGCGAGCGGCTCCAGGGCGGGGTGCTCGGCATCCTGCTCGCGCTCGCGGGCGCGGGGTGCGCGGCGTGGGGTGTGCTGCTGCTGTCCCGCGCGACCCCGCAACCGGCCGCGAACCCGGCACCCGCACTCGCACCCGCACCCGCACCCGCACCCGCACCCGCACCCGCGGTCCACGACGACGAGCACCCGGTGGCGGCCGTCCTCGCCCTGGACCCGAACGCGGCGATGCCCCGGCCGACGAGCGAACCGGGGCACCTGAGCGTGCTGTGAGGCAGGGAAACCGCGGTGGGGACGTGGCGGTGAGACGGTGACGACCGGCCTCAGCCGAGCCCGCGGGAGTCCTGCTTCAGTGCCGTGTCGACGGTCAGGGCCGTCGCGACGACGAGGGTGAGCAGCGGGTCCGGCAGCTGGTAGTGGATCTGCAGGACGTAGTTGTCCGCCGTCGTGAACATCGTCTTGGCGAGGCCTTCCCAGGTCTTCGTGATCCGGGCCACCTCGTTGTCCGCGTGGTCGACGATCGCGAAGTTCCACGCGCGCCAGTTCTCCGCCTTGATGGCGCCGACCTTCTGGCCGTTCACCATCATCGCGAAGTTGATCTTCCCGAAGACGTTCTGCTGGACGATCTCACCGACCGGCGTGCCGTCCGGGCGCTCGACGATCACCCGGGACTTGAAGATCTTGCCCGGGCGGGTCAGCAGCAGCACCGGCTGGCCGTAGGCGTCGCGGATCTCCAGCTTGACCTTCATGAACTGGTCGATGCTGTAGAGGAACCGCACGATCTTGCGCAGGATGCTCTGACCGACCTGGACGACCGCACCGATCTCCCGGCCGTGCTGGTCCATGACCTTGTACTCGTTGGTCAGCTCGATCAGCTTGGCCTTCTGGTTCACCACCAGGACCGGCTCGGAGAACAGGGTCCCGCCACCGGCGCCGCCCGCGGCGACACCGGCCTGCTGCTGGACCTGACGCTGGACGCGCGGGTCGGGGCCGGCCTGCTGCGCCGGCACCTGCGGGACGGCTGGGGCCTGTACCTGGGCCTGCGGGTGGTGGCCCTGAGCCGGGGGCCGGCCCTGCTGGTCGGCGTGGGTGTGCTCGGTCCACTGGGTACCGTCCCAGTACCGCAGGGTCTGCTGCGCCCCGTGCGGGTCGGGGTACCACCCTGCAGGTGTGTTCGATTGCGTGGTCACCGGGGCACACTATCGCGCACCGGCCGGAAAGCAACCGGCGTCCGGACGCCCGCCGCCACAGGGCTCGAAGGCGGCGGGCACCCGTCGTCCGAGCGTCCGTCAGACGGTCGCGATGGCCGGGTCGCTGAACCCTGGCAGCCCGTTCTCGACATGTCCGGCGAACCGCCGCAGATAGGCCGCGTCGCCGTCGGCCGTCACGGTCAGGTCGTACCAGCGCCGGCTCGCCGTGAGGTCGACGAGCTGCTTCACGGTGGCGCCCGGCCGCACGCTCACGGACCGCTTGGCCCCGCCGTAGCCGTCGGTCACGGTCAGACGTGCGGTGCCCGAGCCGGAGTTGGTGAAGGTCAGCTCCAGGTTGTCCCCGCTCGGCCGGGCCTTGACCTCGGGACCGGTGACCTTGTTGCGGCCCTTGAAGGCGCGCAGAAAGCCGTTCGGGCCGTGCACGGTGAGGTCGTAGGAACCGCTCGAGTACACCGAGTTCCAGGTGTCCGCAACGGTCTTCCCGGCCTCGGTGGTGTAGGTCCAGGGGCCGTCGGTGCGGTTGCCGGAGGTGACGAGGAAGGCCGCGCCGGCGGCGGCTCCGGAGGCGAAGGCGAGGGTGAACTTCCCTGCCGCCGCGTCGACCGACCCGTCCACGGCCGGGTTGTACCGCAGGGGGCGGGCGGGCCGCAGGCCCCGCTCCTGCTTGGGCAGCGCCCCGGTGGCCGGCGGTGTGGGCTTGTAGTCGGGGTGGCGCAGGCGGTCCGGCGGCTCGTAGCCGGCCGTGTCGGGCAGCGCGACCGGCCGGGTGTCCGGGCGGGAGAAGTCGAAGGCGGAGGTCAGATCGCCGCAGACGGCCCGCCGCCAGGGCGAGATGTTCGGCTCGCGCACGCCGAAGCGGTTCTCGATGAACCGGATGATGGAGGTGTGGTCCAGCGTCTCGGAGCAGACGTAGCCGCCCTTGCTCCAGGGCGAGACCACCAGCATGGGCACCCGCTGGCCGAGCCCGTAGGGGCCGGCGACGTGGCTCGCGTCGCCCTTGAAGACGTCGAGGGAGGCGTCGACGGTCGACTTGCCCTGGGCGGCGGAGCCGGGCGGGAACGGCGGTATCAGGTGGTCGAAGAAGCCGTCGTTCTCGTCGTACGTGATGAACAGCGCGGTCTTCGCCCACACCTCCGGGTTGGAGGTGAGCGCGTCCAGCACCTGGGCGACGTACCAGGCGCCGTAGTTGGCCGGCCAGTTCGGGTGCTCGGTGAACGCCTCGGGGGCGACGACCCAGGACACCTGGGGCAGCTTCCCGGTCGCCACGTCGGCCTTCAGCCGGTCGAAGTAGCCCTCGCCCTTGCGGTAGTCGGTGCCGGTGCGGGCCTTGTCGTACAGCGGGTCGCCGGGCGCGGCGTTGCGGTACTGGTTGAAGTAGAGCAGCGAGTTGTCGCCGTAGTTGCCCCGGTAGGCGTCCGGGATCCATCCCCAGCTGCCGTTCGCGTCGAGGCCGTCGCCGACGTCCTGGTAGATCTTCCAGGACACCCCGGCCTTCTCCAGGCGTTCGGGGTACGTCGTCCAGCCGTACCCCTTCTCGTCGTTGCCGAGGACGGGCCCGCCGCCGGAGCCGTCGTTGCCGACGTAGCCGCTCCACATGTAGTAGCGGTTGGGGTCGGTGGAGCCGATGAAGGAGCAGTGGTACGCGTCGCAGATGGTGAAGGCGTCGGCGAGCGCGTAGTGGAACGGGATGTCGTCGCGGTTCAGGTACGCCATCGTCGTGGAGCCCTTGGACGGCACCCACTTGTCGTACTTGCCCCCATCGAAGGCGGCGTGTCCGTCGTTCCAGCCGTGCGGGAGGTCCTGGAGGAACGCCATGCCCAGGTCGTCGGCGTCCGGATGGAAGGGGAGGATGTCCTTGGTGCCGTCGGACTGGTACCAGACGGACTTGGCGCCGGGACGGGTGGTGGCCGGGCGGGGGTCGCCGAAGCCGCGGACGCCTCTGAGGGTGCCGAAGTAGTGGTCGAAGGACCGGTTCTCCTGCATGAGGACGACGATGTGCTCGACGTCCTCGACGGAGGCCGTGCGGTGGTTCGCCGGGAGGGCGGCGGCCCGCTGGATGCTGGCGGACAGCGCGGTGAACGCCGTGGTGGCGCCCGCGAGTTGGAGGAAGCGACGCCGGTTCACATCGGACATGGGGGGACAGACCTCTCGTCTGGCGACGGCAACTCGCCGCTGAATGACGCAATGTGCGCGGAGCGAGTGTTCCAAGAGCATCAAACGTCAGGGAAGGGTCTGGTGGCACTCATGTGAACTCATCGCTACGGCAGGTGTGCGGAACCGGCCACACGGGGAGGTCGCGATCATGACAGGGACGCAGACGACGGTACCGGCCAGGACAAAACGCCCCGTACGGCAGCTTCTTGCGGCATCCGTGGGCAATGCCGTCGAGTGGTACGACTGGTACGCCTACACGTTTCTGGCGACCTACCTCGCGCGGGCGGTCTTCCCCAAGGGCGCGGGGAACTCACTGCTGCCACTGCTGTCGGCGTTCGCCGTGTTCGCCGTCGGCTTCTTCATGCGGCCCGTCGGCGGCCTGGTCATGGGCGCGATCGCCGACCGGCGCGGACGGCGGGCCGCGCTGACGGTCACCATCCTGCTGATGGGCGGCAGCAGCCTGCTGGTCGGCCTCACCCCGACCTACGCCTCGGCCGGACTCCTGGCGCCGGTGGTGCTGGTCGCGGCCCGGCTGCTGCAGGGGCTGTCGGTGGGCGGCGAGTTCGCCGCCTCGACGACCTTCCTGGTGGAGTCGGCCGGGCCGGGCCGGCGCGGGCTGTTCTCCAGCTTCCAGTACGTCTCCACCACCGCGGGGCAGCTCGTCGCCTCCGGGATCGCGACGCTGCTCGTGGACACACTCGCCGAGTCCTCGATGGACGGCTGGGGCTGGCGCGTGCCCTTCTGGCTCGGCGGTCTGTTCAGCCTGGTCGGGTTCTGGATCCGGCGCGGCGCCGAGGAGACCCGCAGCGCCGCACTGCAACGGGCCCCGCGGCCCGGTCTGTTCGAGGCGCTGCGCCGCCACCCGCGCGCGTCACTGCGCATCGCCGGCATCACCGCCGGTGGCACCCTCGCCTACTACACCTGGACGTCGTACCTGCCCACCTACGCCGAACTCAACGCGGGCGTCACCAAGTCCGACGCGCTGCTCGCCGGGACGATCTCGCTGGCGTTCTTCGCCCTGCTGCAGCCGCTCGGCGGGATGCTCTCCGACCGGCTGGGCCGCCGCCCGCTGCTGCTGTTCTTCGGGCTGGGCTTCGCGCTGCTGTGCGTGCCGCTGCTGCACGCGCTGCGCGACTCCTTCACTGTGCTGCTGCTCGTGCAGCTGGCGGGCATGGTCCTGCTGACCGGTTTCACGTCGATCAGCGCCGCGGTCAACGCCGAGGTGTTCCCGCCCCGGGTGCGCGCGGCCGGCATCGGCTTCCCCTACTCCCTCACGGTCGCCCTCTTCGGCGGCACGGCGCCGTACGTCGGCACGCTGTTCAAGCAGTGGGGGCGGGCGGGCCTCTTCCCCTGGTACGTCGCCGTGCTGTGCCTGCTGTCCTCGCTGGTGTACCTGCGGCTGCCGGAGACCGCCCACCGGGAACTCGACCGCTGACGAGGGGTGTCACACCCGGCTGCCGGTCGCCGTGTCCGCGGACAGCCGCTGGGCGACGTAGATCGGGACGACGGAGAGCAGGACCAGGACCGCCGCCACCACGTTCACCACCGGGGCCTGCTGCGGGCGGGTCATGTTCTCGTAGATCCACAGCGGCAGGGTCTGCACGCCTGGCCCGGCGGTGAACGTCGTCACCACGATCTCGTCGAAGGACAGCGCGAACGCCAGCAGCCCGCCCGCCAGCAGCGCGGTGCGCACCAGCGGGAAGGTGACGTCGGCGAAAGCCCGGAGGGTGTGCGCGCCGAGGTCCGCCGCGGCCTCCTCGTACGACCGCGAGGTGCGCCTCAGACGCGCCACCACGTTGTTGAACACCACAACGATGCAGAAGGTGGCGTGCCCGACGACGACGGTGAACAGGCCGAGGCCCACGCCGAGCGGCTGAAGCACCGTGCCGAAGGCGGAGTTGAGCGCGATGCCGGTGACGATGCCGGGCAGCGCGATCGGCAGGACGACCACGAAGGACAGCGCGTCGCGGCCGAAGAAGCGGTACCGGGCGACGGCGAAGGCGATCAGCGTGCCCAGCACCAGGGCGATCGCGGTCGCCCCGAGGCCGGCCTTGACCGACACCCACAGGGCCGCGCGGGCCCCGGAGTTCTCCCAGGCGACCGACCACCAGTGCAGGGTCAGCCCGGGCGGCGGCCAGCTCGCACTGCGGTCGGGGTTGAGGGAGTTGACGAGGACCAGCAGCAGCGGCACGTAGATCACCGCGAAGCCGAGCCCGGCGGCGACGCGCAGCGCGATGCGCGCGGGACGGGACAGTTGCACGAGTCGGGCACCTCCTCTACAGGCTGCTGAGCGCACCCGTGCGGCGCATGGCCAGCAGGTACAGCACGATGACGACGACCGGGACCGTGCCGAGGGCCGCGGCCATGGGCAGGTTGAGTTCGATGTTGGAGTACACGAGGTTGCCGATCAGCTGGGTCTTCCCGCCGACGATCTGCACGGTGATGTAGTCGCCGAGGCTGAGCGAGAAGGTGAAGACGGAGCCGGCGGCCACGCCCGGCAGCACCATCGGCAGCACCACGGACCGGAAGGTCCGCCAGGGCCGGGCCCCGAGGTCGGCGGAGGCGTCCAGCAGACCGCCGGGCAACTGCTCCAGCGCGGTGTGGACCGGCAGGATCATGTACGGCAGCCAGAGATACGTCAGGGTCAGTACCGTCGCCGGCAGTCCGAACCCGGGTCCGGCCAGGCCGAAGGGCCTGAGCATCCAGTCGGCGAGGCCGCCCTCGGACAGGATCAGCCGCCAGGCGTACACCTTGACCAGATAGCTCGCCCACAGCGGGGTGAGGATCGCGACGACCAGCAGCGGCCGCCACTTCGGCCGCGCGACGCGGGCGGTGTAGAAGGCGAGCGGGAAGGCGATCACCGCACAGCAGACGGTGACGGCGAGGGCGACGCCGATGCTGCGCACGATCACCTGACGGAAGACCGGGGTGGTCAGCAGTTCCTGGAAGTTGTCGGTCGAGAAGACCTTGACGACCTGGGAGGTGAAGGAGTCCGTCGTCCAGAAGGCGGAGACGAACAGCACGGTGAGCGAGCCGAGGTAGAGCACGGCCAGCCACAGCAGCGGCGCGGTCAGCAGCAGGGACAGACGCAGGCGGGGGCGCCGGTGCAGCGCCCCGGCGAGCCGCCGGACACGGTCGCGTCCGGCGGTCTCGGGGATGACGGCGGTCATGGCGTCAGCCCTTGATCTCGGTCCAGGCCTGGACCCACTTGGCGTACGGCACGCACTTCACGTCGGTGCGGCCGTCCAGGCACTGCTCGATGGGGGTGTTCCAGAAGGCGATGTTCTTCCAGTAGGCCTCGTCGGCGGCGTGGTAGACCGTGCAGAAGTTCTTGTCGCTGGTGACGGTGCACGCCTTGGAGTTGGCCGGGGCCTCGCCGAAGTACTCGGCGACCTCGGCGTTGACCTTCGGTGAGACGATCCAGTCGAGCCACTTGTAGGCGCAGGTGGGGTGCTTGGCCTTGGCGGAGACCATCCAGGTGTCGGACCAGCCGGTGGAGCCCTCCTTGGGGACGAACGCCTTGACCTTGGCGCCCTCGTCGGCCGTGAGGTTGGCGATCACCTGCCAGGTGGTACCGACGACGGAGTCACCGCTCTTGAAGGCGGAGACCTCCTTGAGGTAGTCGCTCCAGTACTCGCCCACGTTCGCGTTCTGCTTCTTCAGCAGGTCTACGGCCGCGTCGAACTGCTTCTGGTCCAGCGCGTACGGGTTCTCGATCTTCAGCTCCGGCTTGGTGGCCTTCAGATACAGGGCTGCGTCGGCGATGTAGATCGGCGAGTCGTACGCGGTGACGTGGCCCTTGTACTTCGCGGCGCCGTCGAAGACGGCGGACCAGGAGGTGGGGGCGGGGCTGACCTTCTGGGTGTTGTACATCAGCAGGTTGGCGCCGCGGCCGTGCGGGATGCCGTACATCTTCCCGTCGACGGAGTTCCAGGCGCCGTTCTTCAGACCGCTGAAGATGTCCTTGTAGTTCGGGACGAGAGCGGTGTTGACGGGGGCCGCGTCGCCGGAGGCGATGAGGCGCAGCGAGGCGTCGCCGGAGGCGGAGACGGCGTCGTACTCGCCGGTCTTCATCAGCTTGACCATCTCGTCGGAGCTTGCGGCGACCTTGGAGTGGACCTGGCAGCCGGTCTGCTTCTCGAAGTCGCCGACCCAGTTCACCTTGGGGTCGTTGGAGCCGTCCTCGACATAGCCAGCCCAGGCGATCAGGTTGACCTGGCCCTCCGGCGCGCCGAGCTTGGCGGGGGCCTGGAGGTCGGGCGGGTTGAGGCCGCCCGGGCCTGCCTCGGTGCCGGAGGAGCCGCAGGCGGTGGCGGCGAGCAGCACCGCGGCGGCGGCCGCGGCCTTCCATGCGGGGGTGAAGCGCACGACGTACTCCTGGGAGGTCAGTGGGGGACGTGGACGGCGTGGCGGCGGTGCCACTGGAGGCGGATCCGCATGCCGCGGTAGGCGGCGACGTCCTCGGAGGAGGTCTCGAGGTTCTGCTGGAGGGCGGTGAGGCGGCCGCCGGCGTCGAGGTCGACGAGGAAGCGGGTGGCGTCGCCCAGGTAGACGACCTCTGCGACGGTGCCGGTGGCCGAGGAGTGCTCCGGCTCGTCGGCGCCGTCGGCCTCCTTCAGGACGCGGATCTTCTCGGGGCGGATGCTGTAGGTGCCCGGGGCGCCGACGATGCGGTGGGCCGACTCGCCGTTCAGCAGGTTGGAGATGCCGACGAAGGAGGCGACGAAGCCGGTCGCGGGGCGTTCGTAGATCTCGGCGGGGGTGCCGACCTGTTCGATGCGGCCCTGGTGGAAGACGGCGATGCGGTCGCTCATCGTCAGGGCCTCCTCCTGGTCGTGGGTGACGAAGACGAAGGTGATGCCGACCTCGCGCTGGATCGCCTTGAGCTCGACCTGCATCTGCTCGCGCAGGCGCAGGTCGAGGGCGCCGAGCGGCTCGTCGAGCAGCAGCACCCGGGGGCGGCCGACGAGGGCGCGGGCGAGGGCGACGCGCTGGCGCTGACCGCCGGAGAGCTGGGCGGGGCGGCGCTTGCCGTAGCCCTCCAGGCGGACCTCGGCGAGGGCCTTGCGGGCGCGGACCAGGCGCTCGGGCTTGGGGACCTTGCGGATCCTCAGGGGGTAGGCGACGTTCTGTTCGACCGTCATGTGCGGGAAGAGGGCGTAGTCCTGGAAGACGGTGTGCACATCGCGTTCGAAGGGCGCGCGGCGCGTCACCTCCTGCCCGGCGAGTTCGATCCGGCCCGCGGTGGGGGTCTCGAACCCGGCGATCATGCGCAGGACCGTCGTCTTGCCCGAGCCGGACGGGCCGAGCATCGAGAAGAACTCGCCGTCGCGGATGTCCAGGTCGACCCCGGCCACGGCGGTCGTGTCACCGAACGACTTCCGCAGGTCCTGCAGCCGGACGGCCGTCCCGGTGGCCGGCTCCCCCCGGGTCCCGCCGGCCCTTCCTTCAGCAATCCCCTCCATGGGCGGGAACCTTTCTGACGCCTTCGAGCGTTGACCGATGGAGCGAAAACATATGAAGTCATAGTTCAAATCTCAAGGCCCCCTTAGGGTAAAGCTTGAGTCAACGCACAAGGTGGTGGCCGTGAATCAGCAGCAGATCGCCGGGGGCGCCCGCGCGGCCGTCTTCGCGCCCCTCGACAGCCGGGCACGGGTGGAGACGGTCGTCCGCCGGCTCGGCGACGCCATAGAGCTCGGCCTGCTCGCCGACGGAGAGCAACTGCCCGGCGAGAGCGAGCTGGCCGGGCAGCTCGGTGTGTCCACCGTGACCCTGCGGGAGGCGCTGATGGCGCTGCGCCAGCAGGGCCTGGTCACCACCCGGCGCGGCCGGGGCGGCGGCAGCTTCGTCTCCCTGCCGGAGGTGCCCGCAGAGGAACGCCTGCGGACCCGGCTGCGCGGCTGGAGCACCGAGGAGCTGCGCGATCTCGGCGACCACTGGGCGGCGCTGTCGGGGGCGGCGGCGCGGCTCGCGGCGCAGCGCACCGAGCCGGAGGACCTCACGCAGCTGCGACGCACGGTGGAGGAGTTCACCGCCGCCGAGGACGCGGCCGCCCGCGCCCGGATGTACGGCCGCTTCCATGTGGAGCTGGCCGCCGCGGCGCAGTCCGCGCGGCTCACCCGCGAACAGGTCGCGCTGCAGACGGAGATCGGGGCACTGCTGTGCCTGGTGCTCGGTGACGACGCGGGCACATGTCGTGAAGAAGTCGCGGACCGACACCGCGCCGTGATCTCGGCGGTGCAAGATGGGGCCCACGACTCGGCCGGCGCACTGGCCGAGCGGTGCGTACGGGAGTCGACGGCACGGCTGATCGCCGTACGGCTCGCCCTGTAGGCCTGTCACGGCCCCGGCTGCTGGAGGGCGTCATGAGCTCGAGCCCCGGCCTCGTCGCGACCGCTCCGCCCGCGCCGGACCTCGGCGCCGCACGGCGGGTGGCACACCTCGCGGGCGGCACCCTGGAGGCGGTGTTCACGGCGGTCGCCGCGACCGCCGACGAGACGGGGGCCCTGCTGACCACGCTGGCCGCGGCCGGCCACAGGCCCACCAGCGCGGACCTCGCCGCGCTGCGGCCCGCCCTCCATCTTCGGCTGCGTCGGCAGGAGTTGGTTTCGGGCATCGGCTTCGTCGCGGCGCCGGGGCTGCTGGCGGACGTACCCGCGTGGCTGGAATGGTGGCAGTGCGGGCCCGAGGGAGACGTACGGCCGCTGCTGCCGGACCTGGACCCCGAGCAGTCGGCGTACTCGGACTACACGCACTGGGACTGGTTCGCGCTGCCCCGCGACACCGGGCGCCGCGCGGCGGCCGGGCCGTACGTCGACTATCTCTGCTCGGACGAGTACAGCCTCACGCTGTCCGCGCCGGTCACGGTCGCGGGCCGCTTCGCCGGCGTGGCCGCGGCGGACGTCTACCTGCGGCACTTCGAGGCAGCGGTCCTGCCCCTGCTGCGCGCCCTGCCGGTACCGGCCCGCCTGGTCAACGCCCGCGGCCGCGTTGCCGCCTCCGCCGACCCCGCCCACCTGGCCGGCTCCCTCACCAAGGGCCCGGACTTCGCGACCGCACTGGAACACGGCCGCGAACTCGCGCTGCCGGGCCTGCACCTGCTGCCGTGCGGCGAGGTACCCCTGCTGCTGGCCCTGACCCTCGCCCTGCCGGACGACTGAGGCGCACGGCGCCTGGTGCGGGGGGGGCGGTTGGGGGGCGCGGATCGGCTGGGGCGTGGATCGGCTGGGAGCGGGTTGGCGGGGGCCTCGTGTCCGGCGGTGGGGCGGCCCGGCCGGGGCGTGCTCGGCAAAGGCATCGCGCTCGGCACGAGAATCGCGGGCCCGGTGGAAGGGGCTCGCGCCCGGCAAGTGCATTGGCGCTCGGGGAGGCTCGCGCCCCGGCGGGTCTATCAGCGCTCGGGGAGAGCTCGCGCCCGGCGAAGCATCGCGCCCGGGGGCTTGTACTCGGCGAGGGCATCGCCCCGGGTCCGGTCGGCGAGGCATCGCGCCCAGCGCAAGAGTGGTCCGGCCCGGCCGGTGCGCGCGCCCGGCGCCGCATTGTGCCCGGTGCCGCATTGTGCCCGGTGCCGCATTGCGCGCGGTGCCGCATTGCGCGCGGTGCGGTCTGCGAGCGGGTGGGAGCTCAGCGCACGAGCCGGACGACGGCGCCGGCAGGACGGCGCCGGGGCAGCGCGCCCGACGCGGCGTGAGGAACCCGGTGACCGGGCATGCGGGGCGCCGCGCGGCGCAGGGTTGCCGCATCGCCTGCCGGAGAGCGTCTCCCGTGCCACAGTTCGGCCCGGCAGCACCCGCCCGGGCGGAGACCACGCACTCACCCGCCGGCGGCCACCGCGGCCACCCTCCACCACGCCCGCGGCGGCGTCCGGCAACGAGGAGGGGGCAGCGCCGGAGCGCCGCCGCCTGCCGCGGTGGGGTGAGCCGGGCGGGGCCGGGCCGTGGCATCGCGACCCGCGGTGGGCGCGGCGGCGCGTGCGGGACCACACCCGGCGCGGGATTCCGGTGCGGGCACGAGCTCGGGCCCGGGCCGCTGCATCGCCGGACGGCACCCCGCGCCCGGCCGGCGCAGGGCAGCGCCGAGGGACGAGCCCCGGCCGGAGAGTACGTGTCGAACCCCGGCCGGAGTGCACTTGTTGTGCCGCCGGACGGCCCCCGTGGCCGTCCCCTCCCCCGGCGGGCCGGGCGCCGTCGGCGACCTGAACGCCGGCGGTGTCCGGTCAGGGGCCGGGGGTGGGGACCACCGTGAGGTGGGCCGCCGAGCGGGCTCGGCGGCGGCCGCGTGGGGGCGGGGCCGTGCGGCGGGGCTCGCGCAGGACCAGGGTCAGCCGGGTGCAGCCCATCTCGCGCAGCATCGGGGTCGTCTCGTCGATCAGCCGGCACTCGGTGGCGCCCCGGCGCGGATCGGGGTGCAGCAGGGGCCGCACCGCGCCGTCCTGCCGCAGGCCCTCCTCCCCCACCGCGCGCATCCAGTGCGGCAGACCCTGGCGGAACGCGGCCTCCATGATCGGGTCCTGGGCGATGTCCCGGCGCACCGCCTGCAGCACCGGATCGTGCGCGTGCCGCTCCAGGGCGCTGCGGAACTGCGCCAGCATCGGCAGACACCAGCTCGTCTCGTGGTCACCGAGGACGGCACCCGCGTCCGGGTGGAAGAGCACGAAACGCAGGAAGTTGTCGCCGGGCATCGCCGTCGGATGCGGGGCGACCGCCCGGAAAAGTGACTGATAAGCGGTGTTGGCCAGCACCACGTCCCAGCGGTGGTCCACCACCAGGGACGGCAGCGAGAGCGCAGCCATGAGCGTGGCGCAGTCCTGGAGATAGGCCTGGGCCTCGGGAGAGTCGGGGACGGGCCGCGGCGCCGGCCGCTGCCCACCTGCCTGATATGCCATCGGGAGGTCACCCCTTATGACTCTGCGGCCTTTCACGCGGCGCCTCGATCCTGGTGCCCGGACACTTGCCGTGTCAACTATCGTGGCATTCCGCGCTCGTTGACGGCTGAAATTGGCCACAGTTGTGGCGAGACCTGGATGGAAGTTCGAACCAGCGGATAATCTCCGGGCAGTTCACGACTGCCGGTGCGGCACGACACGCCTGTGAGAGGGCTGTGAGAGACGTGGGAGACCTGTCGGTGACGGATGGCTTCGAGGTTCCGGACGCCACTCCGTCCGCTGTGCTGTCCGCCGTCGTCACCCGGGTCACCGCACTCGCCGACCGGCTCGGCGTGCCGCATTCCGAGGTGTTCGACACCACCCGCCTGTCCGTGGCCTGCGGTGTCCCCGAGCCCGTGGTCAAGGCCCTGCTCAGCGGCCGCCCGGCGGGTGAGCCGGACGTCCAGGCGCGGTTCCTGCAACGCCTGGACCTGCTGCGCCGCACCCGGCTCAAGCCCAACGGCCGCCGCTACACCCAGCAGGAGATCGCCGACGGCGCGGGCATGTCGCGGCAGCAGGCGGGCGCGCTGATCAACGGCGACAGGCGCCCCACCATGGAGCACTGCGACGCCCTGCAGCGCTTCTTCCGGGTGCACGCCGGCTTTCTGACCGCGGAGGACCCGGAGGCGCTGGCGGGCGCGCTGCAGCGCACCGAGCAGGACCTGCTGCAGCGGCTCGCCGGCCGGGAGCGGGCGGCTGCCGCGGCCGCCGAGGACCCCTTGGAACGGCTGCTGCAGGACCACGGTGTGCGCGGCATCGCCTGGCGGGCCGCCCAACTGCCCACCGACCAGCACCGCGACAAGGTCGCCGAATGGCTGGACATGCTTCTGGAGAGCGTCAAGCGGCCCGAGTCGTGAACCGGGGGAGGACCGTGGGCATCGCCAGGGACATGCGCCGCCTGTGCGGCGCGCTGGTCACCGAACTCGACCTGCCGGCACCGGCCGCGCCGGTCGAGCTGTACACCGCGCTGTGCGCCGCGATGGGCCGGCGCCGGGGCCGCCCCGTGCGGCTGCGCACCGCCGCGTTCCCGCCCGGGACGGCCAGCGGGCTGTGGCTCGACATGGCCGACCAGGACCTGGTCGTACTGGAGGAACGCACCGCTCCCGACCACCAGTTGGTGATCCTCGGGCACGAGCTGTGGCACATGCAGGCCGGGCACCGCGGTCACCCCGTCGACGGTGCGTCGGTCGGCGCACGGCTGCTGGGCGACGGCGTCGATCTGCAGGCCACGGTCCGTTCGGTGGCCGCGCGCACCCGTTTCGACGAGGCCGACGAGCAGGAGGCGGAGGCCTTCGGCATGCTGCTGGCCAGCCGGTGCCGCACCTGGCTGGCGGGTTCGGCACTGCGCGCCCCGGTGCAGCGGGACCGGCTGGCGGGCCGCATCGAGGCGTCACTCGGTTATCGGGGCCCGCAGGGCTAGGAGGCGTCTCTCCCGGGTTGTCGGAGCGGCTGAGTCCGGTTGTCAGTGGGGGACGGCAAGCTTGGTCCCCTCATGCCGACACGGGGAGGGCCGATGCCGACCACCGTACTGACCGACCGCGAGCGCACCGCCGTTCAGGCCTATCTGCGGTTGCTGCACACCGTTCGGGCCGTCCACGACGACGGCGCCGGCCCTCCCGGGGTGCCCGGCCCGCCGCCGGTCCCGCCCGCGGTCCTGGCGGAGGCGGAACGGGCGCTCGCCGAAGCGGGCCTTTCGGGCAACGAGGAGGCGTTCTTCCACCTGCTGCGCGGCTGGTACCCCTGACCCGGCCGAGGGGCGGCACAGCCGTCAGCGGGGTGCCACACACCGTGACACCGCACCGCGGGGCTGCCGACCGGCGGTCCCTACGCGCCGCCGCGCCTCTCCGGGCGCGGCGGAGCCTCACGCGTACGGCACGGTCACGGCCGTGGCGAGCAGGCCGCGGCCGGCCGTCCAGCGGCCCTCGAACTGCTGTACGGCGCGACCGCCCACCGACGGGCCGGGTACGAGGAGTTCGGCGCGCAGGGTGCCGTGCGGGCCGCCGCCGGGGTCGGGACGGAGGTCGATGTCTGCCTCCATGAAGTCCAGCCACCGGCCGGTCAGCGGGAACCACGCCTTGTAGACGGACTCCTTGGCGCTGAACAGCAGCCGGTCCGCGTGCAGCCCGGGCAGCGCCACGGCGAGCTCCGCCAGGCGCCGCCGCTCCGTGGGCAGCGACACCGTGGGCAACACCCCGTCGGGCAGCGGCCCGTGCGGTTCCGCGTCGATGCCGAGCGAGGCCAGGTCCGCCGCGTCGACGAGCGCGGCTGCGGCATAGCCCTCGCAGTGCGTCATGCTGCCGGTCACCCCACGGGGCCAGCGCGGCGCGCCGCGTTCCCCGGGCAGCAGGGGCTGCGGCTCCACGCCGAGCTTGTCCATCGCGCGCCGGGCGCACGCCCGTACGGCGGCGAACTCGCGGCGCCGCTTGGGCACCGCCCGCGCCACGACCGCCGCCTCCTCGGGGTGCAGCAGTGCCTCGTCGGCGCCGTCGAGGTCGTAGGTCTCGACGGCGACGACGCAGGACGGCAGGAGTTTCTCGATCACGGCCGGCCCGCCTGCGCGGGGAGGATGCGACGCAGTCGTCCCGGTGGCTGGGTCCGCTTGCGCCATTCGCGCGGGTAGCCCACCGAGACCTCCTCGAAGCGGACGCCGTCCTGGTGGGTCGTGCGCGGGATGTGGAGGTGGCCGTAGACCATGGCGGCGACGTCGAAGCGGCGGTGCCAGTCGGCGGTGAGCGCGGTGCCGCACCACATGGCGAACTCCGGGTGCCAGAGCACCTCGGTCGGGTGACGGTGCAACGGGTAGTGGTTGACGAGCACCATGGGCAGGCCGTCGGGCAGCTCGGCCAGCCGCCGCTCGGTCTCCGCCACGCGGGCCCGGCACCAGTCCTCCCGGGTCGGGTAGGGATCGGGGTGCAGCAGGTTCTCGTCGGTGCAGACGACCCCGGTCCGGTGCGCGTAGGCCAGGCCCTCCTCCTTGGTGGCGCAGCCCGCCGGCAGGAAGGAGTAGTCGTACAGCAGGAAGAGCGGGGCGACGGCCACCGGCCCGCCCTGACCCTTCCATAGGGCGTAGGGGTCCTCCGGGGTGAGGACGCCGAGGTCGCGGCAGACGCCGACGAGGTGTTCGTAGCGGGCGACGCCGCGCAGCGCGACCGGGTCGCTCGGATGGCTCCACAACTCGTGGTTGCCCGGCGCCCACACCACCTGGCTGAAGCGGCTCGCGAGGGTCTTCAGGGCCCAGCGGACGTCGGCCACGGTCTCCGAGACGTCTCCGGCCACCAGGAGCCAGTCGTCGTCGGTCTCCGGGCGCATCTCCTGCACCAGCGCACGGTTCTCCGGGTAGCCGATGTGCAGGTCGCTGATGGCGAGCAGCCGGCCGTCGCCCCGGGCCCCCGATGTCACGCGTCTTCCCCCTTCGTCAGGCGAACGCCACCACCAGAACACATCCGTACGCGGCGGACAAGGCCGAGCTCGGAAGCTGTCCGCCGGTCGCCTGATCGCGGCCGGACCTGCCCCGGAAGCCGTAACACACGCGTTGCACGCGGGGCCCCGGGAAAGCCGTATGATCCCCCCGACACCACCGCCGAGGCTCCCTGAACGCAGGGCGGTTCGGTGTCCCTCCCTCACTCCTGCCCGGGCACGGGCCGCCGAGCCCTGCCCGCTCGACCCGGAAGGCGGCCTGCATGGTCTCTTGCGTACGCGTCTGGCTCAACCGCACGTACGCGGAGAACGTGTTCTTCATGGATCAGCTGCGGCGAAATCCCGACGACCGGGCCGTCGCGATCCACGCCACCCACGGCGACCCCGACTCCCCGGTGCTGGCCGCCGCGGACACCGCCGAACTCGAGCCGGAGGGCCTGTCGTCGGCGGCGTACGTCGAGTACGCCCTCGACCAGTGCCGGCGGCGCGGCATCGACGTGTTCGTGCCCCGGCTGCACCAGGCGGCGATCGCCGCGCGCCACGCGGAGTTCACCGCGGCGGGCACGGCACTGCTCGCGCCGACGCCGGAGGCCGTCGCCGTCTTCCAGGACAAGGTGGTCGCGTACGAGGCCGTGCAGGCGATCGGGGTGCCGGTGCCGCCGTGGTGGCGGGTGCAGGGCCCCGACGAATTCGTCGCCGCCGTCGAGGAGCTGGAGGCGGCCGGGCACCAGGCATGCTTCAAGCCGGCGTCCGGGGCCGGCGGGGTCGGCTTCCGGGTGGTCAGCCGCGCCCCCTTCTCACTCGTCCAGCTCAGCGGCTTCCCGAGCCCGTATGTGAACCTCGACCTGGTGGTGGACGCGCTGCGGCGGGCCGAGGAGCCGGTGGACTGGCTGGTGATGCCGCGGCTGGAGCAGCCGGAGGTGTCGGTGGACTGTCTCACCGGTCCCGACAACCGCCTCCGGCTCGCTGTCGGCCGCACCAAGAACGGCCGCCGCCGGGGCTTCACGCTGCACGAGCAGTGGCTGGAGCCCGCCCGGCGTATCGCGGAGGGCTTCGGGCTGCACCACCTGTCCAATGTGCAGTTCCGTATGTTCGGTGACCGGCCGGTGCTGATGGATGTCAACACGCGGCCCGCCGGAGGGCTGCACCAGCTGTCGCTGTGCGGGGTGAACGTGCCATGGGCGGCGGTGAAGCTGGCGCTGGGCGAGGACCCCGGGGTGATCGAACCGCCGTTCCTGGGGCCGGACTACACGGTGGTGGCGGGGCTGCGGGCGCTGCGGTCGGTCACGCTGCCGGCGCAACGGGTCGACTCCGTCGGCGCCCGGGTGGGCGAGGCAGTGCCTCTGTAGGCCCCGGCACACCACCGGAGGCAGCCGGAGCGACGTTCCCTCACCGGTATGGACCAATTCTGTCCAGAGCCTTGACGGGCGGATTGGTCCATACCAAATTGGTGCGCGCACCACCCCCGCACATCCGTGCACTCCCGAACGCCCCCATTCCTTCAGGGAGATCGCGTGCGCTCCACAGCCCCCAGACGCCCCGTGCGTCGCCTCCTCGCTCTGCTCGGCTCCGGCGCCCTCGCGCTGACCGGGGCCATCGCCCTGCCCAGTACGGCGCAGGCGGCCAACATCCTCGGCAACGCCGGCTTCGAGTCCGGCTCCCTCTCCCCCTGGTCCTGCACCGGCAACCTCGGCTCGGTCGTCGACTCCCCCGTGCACAGCGGCGGCAAGGCCCTCGCCGGCGCGGTGACGTCGAGCGACATCGCCAAGTGCAGCCAGACCGTGTCCGTACAGCCCAACACCACCTACTCACTGCAGGGTTGGGTGCGCGGCTCCTACGTCTACTTGGGCGTCGACTCAGGCGCCTCGACGTGGACGTCGTCGCCGTCGGCGTACACCCCGCTGTCGGTGTCCTTCACCACGGGCGCCTCCCAGACCAGCGCCACCATCTACGTCCACGGGTGGTACGCGCAGGGCACCTACTACGCCGACGACATCAGCCTCGACGGGCCGGGCGGCGGCGGAGGCGGCTCGGACACCCAGGCGCCGACCGCGCCCTCCGGCCTCACCTCCACCGGCAAGACCTCGTCCAGCGTGTCGCTGAAGTGGAACGCCTCGAGCGACAACGTCGGCGTCACCGGGTACGACGTCTACAGCGGCGCGAGCAAGGTGGCGAGCGCCTCCGGGACCAGCGCCACGGTCAGCGGCCTTTCCGCGAGCACCGGTTACACCTTCACCGTGAAGGCGCGCGACGCGGCCGGGAACGTCTCCGGCGCCTCCAATGCCGTCACGGTCACCACCGACGCCGGCACCGGCAACGGAGGCGGCGGCTTCAAGCAGGCCGCGCCGTACCTGTACGAGGGCTGGGGCGACCCGCCGAGCCCGACGACGGTGATGAGCGCGACCGGCGTGAAGTGGTTCACGATGGCGTTCGTCCTGGACTCGGGCGGCTGCACCCCCGCCTGGGACGGGCAGCGGGCGCTGACCGGCGGGGCCGACCAGTCCGCCATCAACGCGATCCGCTCGGCCGGTGGTGACATCGTCCCGTCGTTCGGCGGCTGGCAGGGCAGCAAGCTCGGCGCCAACTGCTCCTCTGCGAGCGCGCTCGCCGGGGCGATCCAGAAGGTGATCGACGCCTATGGCCTGAAGGCGATCGACATGGACATCGAGAACACCGACGAGTTCGAGAACGAGGCCGTCCAGGCGAAGATCCTCACCGCGCTGAAGACGGTCAAGGCGAACAACCCCGGTCTGAAGACCATCGTGACCTTCGGGACCTCGACCACCGGCCCGACGTACTACGGCAACCGGCTCATCGAGCAGGCCAAGTCGCTGGGCGCCGACATCGACGTCTTCACCATCATGCCGTTCGACTTCGGCGGCGGCTCGGACATGTACGGCAACACCGTGAACGCGGCCGAGGGTCTGAAGGCCAAGCTGAAGTCCACCTTCGGGTGGGACGACGCCACCGCCTACTCCCACATCGGCATCTCCGGCATGAACGGGCTGTCGGACCAGCAGGAGAACACCACGCCGCAGATCTGGACCCAGATCCGCGACTGGGCCAACTCCCACCACATCGCCCGGCTCGCCTTCTGGTCGGTCAACCGTGACCGTCCCTGCCCGGGCGGCGGCGTGGCCGAGAACTGCTCCGGGACCAGCCAGACGAACTGGCAGTTCACCTCCATCACGGCCGGTTTCACCGGCTGAGCCCACCCCCCGTCCTCCCGCGTTCCCCCCGGCCTCCGGCGCCGGGGGGAACTTTTTTCCGCGGGGGTGTATCAGACGGCGGCCTCGGTGCTCTCCATACCGGGGAACGGGGGAAGCACCACAGGATCCCGGACGGGGGAAGCACCGGGATCCTGCCGGGGGGAAGCACGGGGGACCGGGCCGGCCGGCCGCTGCGGGGGAGCGGCCGGCCGGCCCGCAAGCAGTTCCGGGGGCCGGCTAGGTCAGATACGCCAGTCCCGGGTGGACGGCACGGTAGCCGTCGAGCAGGCGGCGGGCCACGGTCACCGAGTCGACCAGCGGGTGCAGCGCGAACGCCTTCACCGCCGCCGTACGCGAGCCGGACGCGGCCGCCGCGAGCACCTCACGTTCGACGGCCTTCACCGCGCACACCAGCCCCGTGGCATGGCCGGGCAGCGGGTCGGCCGCCACCGGGTGGGCGCCGTTCGCGTCGACCAGACAGGGCACCTCGATCACCGCCTCGGTATCCAGCGCCGCCAGGGTGGAGCGGTTGCGGACGTTGAGGATCAGCGTGGTGCGCTCGTCGCGGGCGATGGCCCGCATCAGCGCCAGCGCCACCTTCTCGTAACCGCCGGACAGGTCGTCGGCGTCGCGCTCGCCCGCGCCGGCCGCCTCCCGGTTCTCCGCCATGTAGGTCGCCTCGCGCTCGGCGCGGGTGCGGTTCCAGGCAGCCAGGGCGGGGGTCGCCGGGTCGCGCACCTCGTGGTAGAAGCGGGCCTGCTGGTCGCGCAGGAAGGCGCCGCGGGTGCGCTCGGCCTGCTGGTAGGCGGAGACGGTCTCGCGGTTGAAGTAGTAGTAGTGCAGGTATTCGTTGGGGATCGCGCCCAGCGAGCGCAGCCACTCGGCGCCGAACAGCTTGCCCTCCTCGAAGGAGGTGAGCAGCTCGTCGTCGGCGAGCAGCCGCGGCAGTTCGTCGCGCCCGGCCACGCGCAGGCCGCGTACCCAGCCGAGGTGGTTGAGGCCGACGTAGTCGATCCACGCCTGCCCCGGGTCCGCACCGAGCACCCGGGCGATACGGCGGCCGAGACCGACCGGTGAGTCGCAGATGCCGATCACCCGGTCCCCGAGGTGCCGGGACATGGCCTCGGTGACCAGCCCCGCCGGGTTGGTGAAGTTGATGACCCACGCGTCCGGCGCGAGCGCGGCCACACGGCGGGCGATGTCGACGGCGACCGGCACCGTGCGCAGCCCGTAGGCGATGCCGCCCGCGCCGACCGTCTCCTGGCCGAGGACGCCCTCGGCCAGCGCGACCCGCTCGTCGTCGGCGCGGCCCGCGAGTCCGCCGACGCGGATCGCGGAGAAGACGAAGTCGGCGCCGCGCAGCGCCTCGTCGAGGTCGGTGGTCGTCGTCACGCTCGGGGCGTCCGGGACGGCCGCCGCCTGCTCGGCCAGCACCCGGGCGACGGCGGCGAGCCGGCCGGCGTCCACATCGTGCAGGACCACCGCGGTGACGCGGCCCTCGGCGCGGTCCGTCAGCAGGGCCCCGTACACCAGCGGCACCCGGAATCCGCCGCCGCCCAGAATCGTCAGCCTCATACCGCTCCCACCTCGTCCACCACGCGGGAACCCTACCCGGCACCCCGGCCGTTCCCGGCGCGCTCACCGCGGTGGCGCGGTGCGGGTCGGCACGATGGCAGCCGGACCCAATAATTGCAGCCTGCAATAGTTGTTGCACCCTCCCGGATCCGGCATCCTGGGACACCCGGCGGCCGAGTACCGGGGAGAGCGCCATCAGCCCGCGGCAGACGAAGCGGACCACCCCGATCGACGCGGACGAGCCCTGGACGCGCGCGCTGCACGCGGACGCCGGTTGTCTGCTCTACCGGCTGCGGCCTCGTCGACGACCTGGAGAAGCAGGGCCTGACCGAGCGCCGCCCGGCGCCCGACGACCGCCGCAGCCGGATCGTCGTCCTGACCGACGCCGGCCGCGCCTTCCTGCGCGGCACCGACGAGGCGGGCCGGCGTGTGACGGCGGAACTGCTCGCCCCGCTCGACGACGCCGACCGCGAGACCCTGCACACGCTGCTCCTGCGCGTCGCGGAGGCCGGCCTCGACTGAGCGGGGAGGCGACGGCGAGCGCCGGTTGCCGACGAGGCGAGGGCAGACGAGGTTCAGTGCTCGCAGAGGGAGAATTCTCGTTCGTAGAGCTGCTCGTTGTGTTCGTCGACGAAGAACTTGCGTTCCTGCATGAGTTGTTCGCGGTAGCTCTTGGCCTGTTCGAGCGTCATGGTCGAGGTGTCGGACCATGGTTGCTGCGGTGGCACATCGGATGTCGAGACGATCTTTTCCGACGGGTCGACCAGGAAGAAGGCGAGAATTTTCCGATGTCCCGGGCGGGTGGCGTCCGCCAGGCGGAACGAGCCGACGCGGTGTTGCAGGATGTTCGGGAACGCCAGGCAGCGGCCGGCCGGTGTGGAGGCTGATCCCAGCATCTGGTTCAGTGCGTCCTCGTTCTCCAGGCCGTAGACCTCACGCACACCGTTGTCGTCGTTCTGTTCGTAGTCCGGATCGTCGAGTGCCGCCCGGAAACTCAGCCGGCTCTCGGTGATGTTCTCGCTGTCCCAGTAGTAGATGCCGGTCGAGACGATCCGCTCGTTCAGCATCCCCTCGACGTGCCAGGAGCCGCCGGGGTACTCGGGCTTGTCCGGGGTGAGATGAATGGTGGCGAGCTTGACGATGACCTGGAGACGGCGGCCGCGCAGGTCGACCCGGGCGGATTCGTCGGGCACCTCGGGCGGGGTGAAGTCCGGGGCGTCCGGGATGACCGGGCGGCGGTTCTCCCACCAGTCGTCCGTGGCCTCTTCCCATGCGCGGACGGCTTCTTGGTAGGCCTCGTCATCGCTGTAGGAGGAATGGTCCGGCTGCTCCGGCTCCGAGTCGTACCATCCGTAAGGATCGGCCTCGATCCGCAGGGGCCGCGGATGGCGCAGATCGGTGAGCACGTTCTCCAGCAGCGGGCGCAGGCACGCGAACAAGTCCGGCAGGACGGAGGCGAGTTCGCGATGAGTCTCGGGGTGGACGTTGTTGACGTACGAACGGAAGGTGACATCGCCGTCGTCACTGACGTCGACGTCCGTGGGCAGCCACTGGAATTTCTCCGAGAACTCGTACTTCGAGTAGCGGTCCGTCGGGTTCTGCCACGCCCGCTCGGGCGCGCCGCTCGCCTCTCTCACCAGGCAGAAAAGTGAGGGATGAACCAGATCCAGCACCTGGCCGTCGGATCCGGGGTGCCAGTCCAGTTCTGCTTCGGGGACCTCTTCCAGAACCCGGACCGCCTCGCGCAGCCGGGATCCGAGCTTGTCGTCGACCAGCATGTCCGACTGCCACACCCCGTCGACGGCGGACACCTCGATGCCGGTGCGTTCGTCCCGCAGCGCGGCATAATGCACGAGTTCGGCAAGCACGTAACGAACCTGCGCTTCGGTGAGACCCTGGGCGAGAGCTTCTTTCGTCCACCGCGCGACGATTTCCGCATCGTTCATCTTGTCGAACCACCCGGGCTTCTCCCGAATGTGCGCGCTGCACTGCATCATCTGAAGTTCCCGCAGCGTTCTAGGCGTTGCGAACGATATGGAACGGGAGGCATGAAAGGGCAGCGGGAAAGCGGACAGGCCGGTCAATTCTCTTGATCCTCCCAGTCGGTGTGCGGTGGCGGGAAGGATACTTCAGCGGACTGACACCGCGGCCCAGGTCCCTGCCCTCGCCGACCCGGGAAGGGCCGGAGGTTGCGGGCGTTGCGGCGCAGGCCGCCCTCCGACGGCAGCGCATCCCGGGACGTTCACCCCCTTCGCGGTATTCGCGACCCGAACTTGCCCGCCCCGCATGGAGTTTGTTGCCTTCAACCTCTTGACGGTCGCAGCGACGGAGAGCACATTGGCCGCACTTGAGAGCGCTCTCAAACGGCATCCGCTTGCGACTCCGAGAGGCACCCCCCATGACCGAATCCCCCGTCACGCCCAGACGTCGCCCGCTGCGGCGGGCCCTCGTCGCCGCCTTCGGCACCCTCGGCCTGGCCGCCGCCGCGGCGGGCATCGCCGTCCCGTCCGCCGACGCCGCCGCGCCAACGCCCCCATCCGGCTGGACGCGCGTCTTCCTCGACGACTTCGACGGCCCCGCGGGCTCCGGCGTCAACACCGCCAACTGGCAGTACGACACCGGCATCTCCTACCCCGGCGGCCCCGCCAACTGGGGCACCGGCGAGGTCGAGACGATGACCAGCAGCACGAGCAACGTCTCGCTCGACGGCAGCGGCAATCTGCGCGTCACCCCGCTCCGCGACGCCTCCGGCCGCTGGACGTCCGGGCGTATCGAGACCGTACGCACCGACTTCCAGCCGCCGGCCGGCGGCAAGCTGCGCGTCGAGGGCCGCATCCAGATGCCCAACGTCACCGGCACCGCCGCCGAGGGCTACTGGCCGGCGTTCTGGGCCCTGGGCGCGCCGTACCGGGGCAACTACCAGAACTGGCCCGGCGTCGGCGAGCTGGACATCATGGAGAACGTGCAGGGCCTGAACAAGGTGTGGGCCACGATGCACTGCGGCACCAGCCCGGGCGGCCCCTGCAACGAGACCACCGGCATCGGCAACTCCACCGCGTGCCCGAACACCACCTGCCAGTCCGGCTTCCACACCTACGCGATGGAGTGGGACCGCTCGGTGAGCCCGGAGGCGATCCGCTTCTCGGTCGACGGCGTCGTCTACCACACGGTGACGGCGAACCAGATGGACGCGGCCACCTGGGCCAACGCCACGAACCACGGCTTCTTCGTCATCCTCAACGTGGCCATGGGCGGCGGCTTCCCGGACGCCTTCGGCGGCGGACTGGACGGCGACACCCAGCCCGGCCATCCGATGGTCGTGGACTACGTCCAGGTCCTGTCGTCCGGTGGGGGCGGCACCACTCCCCCGCCCACGCCCCCGCCGTCCGGCAACCGCGACGCCTACAGCCCCGTGCAGGCCGAGTCCTACGACAGCCAGTCCGGCACGATCACCGAGGCCACCTCCGACAGCGGCGGCGGGCAGAACATCGGCGCCGTGGCGAACGGTGACTGGACCCTGTACAAGGGCGTCAACTTCGGCTCCACGGCGGCCCGTCAGTTCTACGCCCGGGTGGCGAGCGGTGCCGCGTCCGGTGTGAGCGGGCTCGTCGAGGTGCGCCTCGACAGCCGCAGCAACGCTCCGATCGGCAGCTTCGCCCTGGCCAACACCGGCGGCTGGCAGTCCTGGCGGACGGTCCCGGCGAACATCGGCGGCGTCACCGGTGTCCACGACGTCTATCTGACCTTCACCAGCGGGCAGCCCGCGGACTTCGTCAACGTGAACTGGTTCGACTTCGGGCACTGAGTCCGCCCGGGTCCAGGAGCGCCCGGGGTCGGCCCAGCGCCATCCCCGGGTGCTCAGGGTCCACTGCCCGGCCGGGCCGTGCGGGCCACCAGGAGCAGGAACAGCCCGCAGGCGGTGACCATGAGCCAGCCCGGACGGGAGGCGTGCGCGAGTTCGGCGGCACCGGCGCCGGCCACCAGGCCGCCGGCCAGGGCGATGCCGAGGGCGGAGCCGAGCTGGCGTGCGGTGGAGGTGATGGCTCCCGCCACGCCGGCGCGGCTGCGCGGCAGCGCGCCGACCGCGGTGTTGGTGAGGGGGGCGTTGGCGAATCCGAATCCGGTGCCGATGAGCAGATAGGCCGTCAGCAGCAGGAGGACGCCGGTGTCCCGGTCGAGCGCGGCGAGGCTGAGACCGCCGGCCGCGATGAACGCGCCGCCCAGGGCGAGGGGACGCCGGGGGCCGACGCGTCCGACCAGGTACCCGGACCAGGGGGCGCACAGCGTCGCGCCGACGGCCATGGGCAGGGTGGCCGCTCCGGCCTGAAAGGCAGTCCAGCCCCGGGTGTGCTGGAGGTACAGGGTGTTGAGCAGCAGGGTCGCGTTGAGGGCGACGAACACGGCCACCGCTCCGAGGACCGCTCCGGTGAACACCGGGCGCCGGAAGAGCCGTGGGTCGATCAGCGGCTCGCCGCGCCGCAGCTCGGCCCACGCGAACGCCGCGGCCGCCAGGGCCGCGCACGTGTAGCCCGCGAGGATCCAGGGCGAGGTCCAGCCGATGTGCGGCCCTTCGATGAGGAGGCCGATCGTGACGGCGATGACCGCGGTCAGCAGGAACTGGCCGGGGCAGATCGAGCCGACGCGCCCGCCCTGCCGCCCGGGACTCGGGCACCAGCAGCGCGCTGAGCACTAGAGCGGCGACGACGACCGGCGCATTGATCCAGAACACCGACCGCCAGCCGAGCGCGGCGACGAGCGCGCCGCCGGTGACCGGTCCTGCGGCCATGCTGAGGCCGAACACCGACGCCCACACGCCGATGGCCTGGGCCCGTTCCCGGGGATCGGGCATCACGTTCACGACGATCGCCAGGGCGACGGGGCTGAGCATCGAGGCGCCGACGCCCTGCACGGCACGGGCCGCGACGAGCACGCCCGCCGACGGAGCGAGAGCACAGGCCAGGGAGGCGACTCCGAAGACGGCCAGGCCGCACTGGAACACCCGGCGGCGGCCCAGCCGGTCCGCCAGCGCGCCGGCGGAGATCAGCAGACCGGCCAGGACGACGGTGTAGGCGTCCACGGTCCATTCCAGGCCGCGGGTGCCGATGTCCAGGCCGTCGCCGACGGCGGGGAGCGCCACGTTGACGATGGTGGTGTCCAGGCCGACCAGAAACATGCTCAGACAGCAGACGGCCAGGACGGTCCGGCGTCTTCGCCTGCTCAGCGAGGGCGGCGCGGAGAGCGCCGGCGCGGTGATGGTCATGGCTTCACCTCTCGGATGCGGGGGCGGGTGCCCGGCCATGCTGCGGCCGGGTGGCGGCCCCCTCCGAGAGTTTTTGCGGTGGCGGCAAAACGGGCCCTGCGCACCTGGGTGTTGAGCCTGGGCGGCAGGCCGGCGGCGACCGCCGCCGACGGCCTTCCCACGCCGACACCACGCGTGACACATGTGCACGTGTGGCACGTGTGGCACGTGATCGGCCCGCCGACCGCCCCCTACCGCAGCTCCGCCCGGAACGCCGCCGGCGTCCGGTCGGTGTGCTGGTGGAAGAACTTGGAGAAGTTCGCCGCGTCGGGGAAGCCGACCGCCGCGCCGACCCGGCCGATGGGCAGATCGGTGTGGGCCAGCAGCCGCTTGGCCTCCAGGACGACCCGTTTGTCGATGAAGCCCTTGGGTGTCTCCCCGGTGGCGGCGCGCACCGCGCGGACCAGGGTGCGGCGGGAGTAACCGAGGGCGTCGGCATAGGCGCTGACGCTGTGGTTGGTGGCGAAGCCCCCCTCCACCGCGTCCCGGAAGCGGGTGAAGGTGGTGTCGCTCGGGTGCCGCGCCGCCTCCGCGGAACTGGCGGCGAGATGCGCGAGGCGCAGCAGGAACGCGGTCAGGGTGTGCCGCAGCACCGCCGTGTGCAGGCTCAGCGGGAGGGTGTCCGTGTCCTCGTACTCGCGCCGGAGCTGCTCCAATGCCGTGCGCAACCCGGTGAGCTGGGCCGCGGCGGGGTGGAGCAGGGGCGGCAGGTCGTAGCGGTACAGGCCGGTGGCCTCGACGGTCGTGCGGGGCAGAAAGCCGGGCTGCATGGTCAGGACGGTTCCGCGGTACTCGCTCTGTTTCGAGAAGCGGTGGACCTGACCCGGGCGGATCCACAGGACGTCACCGGCGTTCGCCTCGTACTCGGCGAAGTCGACCATGTGGCGGACGGGGCCGTGCGTGAAGAGCATGACGACGTGGAAGTCGATGCGGTGGACGCGGTCGAGAGGAGCCTCGGAGTGCCAGGTGCGACCGCTGCCCATCGGGCCGACCTGCATGCCCACACCGCCGACGCTCAGACCCACCGGGAAGGGGAACGTTCTGATCCCGTCCGCATCCTCGCCGGCGTCGCCGTCTTGCCTGGTTGTGTCCGCCATGTCCTTCTCGTGCCGTCCCGGTCGCGCGCTCGGTGTCCCACTTTCACCACAGGCTGACACACGCAGACCTTCCGGAGAAAAAGTCAGACTTTTAAGTTTGAACACGTCAGAGCATAAGCAGCGCTTCTTGCGAGGACTTCTTGAAGATGAGCACGCAGACACCCGACACCCTCGAGTGGACCGAACTCGACCGGCGTGCCGTCGACACCGCACGGCTGCTGGCCGCGGATGCCGTGCAGAAGGTCGGCAACGGCCACCCCGGCACCGCCATGGCCCTGGCCCCGGCGGCGTACACGATCTTTCAGAAGGTGATGCGGCACGACCCCGCCGACCCGGAGTGGACCGGCCGTGACCGTTTCGTCCTCTCCCCCGGCCACACGTCGCTGACCCTCTACACCCAGCTGTACCTCGCCGGGTACGAGCTGGAGCTGGACGATCTGAAGGCGTTCCGCACGCACGGCTCGAAGACGCCCGGCCACCCCGAGTACGGGCACACGGCCGGTGTGGAGACCACCACCGGCCCGCTCGGCCAGGGCGTCGCGAACGCCGTCGGCATGGCGATGGCCGCCCGCTACGAGCGCGGCCTGTTCGATCCCGGGGCCCCGGCCGGCGAGTCCCCCTTCGACCACACGATCTGGGCGATCGTCTCCGACGGCGACCTCCAGGAGGGCGTCTCCGCCGAGGCCTCCTCCCTCGCCGGCCACCAGAAGCTCGGCAACCTGGTCTTCCTCTACGACGACAACCACATCTCCATCGAGGGCGACACCGCGACCGCGTTCTCCGAGGACGTGCTGAAGCGGTACGAGGCCTACGGCTGGCACACCCAGCGCATCGAGCCCGCCGGGGACGGCGACGTCGACGTACACGCCCTGTACGCCGCCCTGAAGGCCGCGCAGGCCGAGACCGAACGGCCGTCGATCATCGCGATGCGCACGGTCATCGCCTGGCCCGCCCCGAACGCCCGGAACACCGAGGCCGCCCACGGCTCCGCGCTCGGCGAGGCGGAGGTCGCCGCCACCAAGCGCCTGCTGGGCTTCGACCCGGAGCAGGCCTTCCAGGTCGACGCCGACGTCCTCACCCACACCCGCGCCGCCCTGGACCGGGGCGCCGACGCGCACGCCGCCTGGGACAAGCAGATCGCCGTCTGGCGCGAGGAGCGGCCGGAGCGCGCCGAGCTGTTCGACCGGATCGTCGCCGGCCGGCTCCCCGAGGGCTGGGAGGAGGCCCTGCCGGCGTTCGAGGAGGGCAGGGCCGTCGCGACCCGCGCCGCCTCCGGCAAGGTCCTGCAGTCGCTCGGCGGGGTCATCCCCGAGCTGTGGGGCGGCTCCGCCGACCTGGCAGGCTCCAACAACACCACCATCGACAAGACGTCCTCGTTCCTCCCCGAGGGCAACCCGCTGCCCGAGGCGAACCCGTACGGCCGTACCGTCCACTTCGGGATCCGCGAGTTCTCCATGGCCGCGGAGATGAACGGCATCGCCCTGCACGGCAACACCCGCGTCTACGGCGGCACCTTCCTGGTGTTCTCCGACTACATGCGCAACGCCGTGCGGATGTCGGCGCTGATGCAGCTGCCGGTGACCTACGTGTGGACGCACGACTCGATCGGCCTCGGCGAGGACGGGCCGACCCACCAGCCGGTGGAGCACCTGGCCTCGCTGCGCGCCATTCCGGGTCTGAACGTCGTCCGCCCGGCCGATGCCAACGAGACCGCGGCCGCCTGGGCCGAGATCCTGAAGAGGCACGCCACCCGTCCGGCCCCGCACGGGCTCGCGCTCACCCGCCAGGGCGTGCCGACGTACGCGCCGAACCCGGACGCGGCGAAGGGCGGCTACGTGCTGCGCGAGTCGTCCACGAAGACCCCGGAGGTGATCGTCATCGCCACCGGCTCCGAGGTACAGCTCGCCGTCGCCGCGCGGGAGCGGCTGGAGGCCGAGGGGATCGGCACGCGCGTGGTGTCGATGCCGTCCGTGGAGTGGTTCGAGGAGCAGCCCCGCGCCTACCGCGAGTCCGTCCTGCCGCCGGCCGTGAAGGCCCGGGTCGCGGTCGAGGCCGGCATCGGTCTGACCTGGTACCGCTACATCGGCGACGCCGGCCGCATCGTGTCCCTGGAGCACTTCGGCGCCTCCGCCGACGCCACGACCCTGTTCGCCGAGTACGGCTTCACCCCCGAGAACGTCGCCGCAGCAGCCCGGGAATCGCTGGCTGCCGTGCGCGGTTGATCCGATCGCCAGAAGGAAGATGATCACTGTGACCGAAGCAACCGCTCCCGCGGCAGCCCTCAAGCGCCTTTCCGACGAGGGCGTGTCGATCTGGCTGGACGACCTCTCGCGCACCCGCATCGACAGCGGCAACCTCGCCGAGCTCATCGCCACGAAGCACGTCGTCGGCGTCACCACCAACCCGTCGATCTTCCAGGCCGCCATCGGCTCCGGCGAGGGCTACGAGGCCCAGCTCACCGAGCTGGCCGTGCGCGGCGTGACGGTCGACGAGGCCGTCCGCATGATGACCACCGCCGACGTACGGGCCGCCGCCGACGTGCTGCGCCCGGTGTACGAGTCGACCGGCGGCCGCGACGGCCGGGTCTCCATCGAGGTCGACCCCCGTCTCGCGCACCACACGGCGGCCACGATCGCCGAGGCCAAGCAGCTCGCGTGGCTGGTGGACCGCCCCAACGTCATGATCAAGATCCCGGCGACCAAGGCCGGTCTGCCCGCCATCACCGAGGTGATCGCCGAGGGCATCAGCGTAAACGTCACGCTGATCTTCTCCCTCGAGCGCTACCGCGCGGTGATGGACGCCTACCTCGCGGGCCTGGAGAAGGCCGCCGCGAAGGGCCTGGATCTGTCCGCGATCCACTCCGTGGCGTCCTTCTTCGTCTCCCGCGTGGACGCCGAGATCGACAAGCGCCTGACCGTCCTCGGCACCGACGAGGCGCTCGGGCTCAAGGGCCGCGCCGCCCTCGCCAACGCCCGCCTCGCCTATGCGGCCTACGAGGAGGTCTTCGCCGGTCAGCGCTGGCTCGCCCTGGCCGGCGCCAAGGCGAACAAGCAGCGCCCGCTGTGGGCGTCGACCGGTGTGAAGGACCCGGCGTACAAGGACACCCTGTACGTGGACGAGCTGGTCGCCCCGGGCACCGTCAACACGATGCCTGAGGGCACCCTGAACGCCGTCGCCGACCACGGCGAGATCACCGGCGACACGGTGTCCGGCGGCTATGCGCAGGCGCGCGCCGACCTCGCGGCGGTGGAGAAGCTCGGCATCTCCTACGACGCGGTGGTGCAGAAGCTGGAGGACGAGGGCGTCGCCAAGTTCGAGACGGCCTGGCAGGACCTGCTGACGGCCGTGGCGAAGGCCATGGACAGCAAGGGGGTGGCAGCGTAAATGACCGCGACACCGCTGATGGAACTGACGGCTCCGGCCGCAGGCTGGGCCAACCCGCTGCGCGATCCGCGCGACCGCCGGCTGCCGCGGATCGCGGGCCCCTCGGGGCTCGTCATCTTCGGCGTGACCGGTGACCTGTCCCGCAAGAAGCTGATGCCGGCCGTGTACGACCTGGCCAACCGCGGGCTGCTGCCGCCGGGCTTCTCCCTGGTCGGTTTCGCCCGCCGCGACTGGGAGGACCAGGACTTCGCGCAGGTCGTGCACGACGCCGTCAAGGAGCACGCCCGCACCCCCTTCCGTGAGGAGGTGTGGCAGCAGTTGTCGGAGGGCATGCGGTTCATCCCCGGCGACTTCGACGACGACAACGCCTTCGACCAGCTGCGCCAGACCGTCGAGGAGCTGGACGCCGCCCGCGGCACCAGCGGCAACTACGCCTTCTACCTGTCGGTGCCGCCGAAGTTCTTCCCGAAGGTCGTCCAGCAGCTGAAGAAGCACGGCCTGGCGGACGGCCCCGAGGACTCCTGGCGGCGCGCGGTGATCGAGAAGCCGTTCGGCCATGATCTCACCAGCGCCCGTGAGCTGAACGCGATCGTGCACGAGGTGTTCGAGCCGGACCAGGTGTTCCGCATCGACCACTACCTGGGCAAGGAGACCGTCCAGAACATCCTGGCGCTGCGCTTCGCCAACCAGATGTTCGAGCCGATCTGGAACCGGTCCTACGTCGACCACATCCAGATCACGATGGCCGAGGACATCGGCATCGGCGGCCGCGCCGGCTACTACGACGGCATCGGCTCGGCCCGTGACGTCATCCAGAACCACCTGCTCCAGCTGATGGCGCTCACCGCCATGGAGGAGCCGGCCGCGTTCGACGCCGAGTCGCTGCTCACCGAGAAGCTCAAGGTCCTCAAGGCCGTACGGCTGCCCGACGACCTCGGCAAGCACACCGTGCGCGGCCAGTACGCGCCCGCCTGGCAGGGCGGTACGAAGGTGCGCGGCTATCTGGAGGAGGACGGCATCGACCCGAACTCCACCACCGACACCTACGCCGCGATCAAGCTCGGCGTCGACAACCGCCGCTGGGCCGGGGTGCCGTTCTACCTGCGCACCGGCAAGCGGCTGGGCCGCCGGGTCACGGAGATCGCGGTGGTCTTCCAGCGCGCCCCGCACTCCCCCTTCGACTCCACGGCGACGGAGGAGCTGGGCCAGAACGCGATCGTCATCCGGGTGCAGCCCGACGAGGGCATGACCGTCCGGTTCGGCTCCAAGGTGCCGGGCACCTCGATGGAGATCCGGGACGTCACGATGGACTTCGCGTACGGCGAGTCCTTCACGGAGTCCAGCCCGGAGGCGTACGAGCGCCTCATCCTGGACGTGCTGCTCGGCGACGCCAACCTGTTCCCGCGTCACCAGGAAGTGGAAGAGTCCTGGAAGATCCTCGACCCGATCGAGGGCTACTGGGCCGCGCACGGCAGGCCGGCGCAGTACCCGTCGGGCAGCTGGGGACCCAAGGAAGCGGACGAGATGCTCGCACGAGACGGACGGAGCTGGCGCAGGCCATGAGGATCGACCTGACCGACACCACGGCAAGCAAGGTCAACAAGGCGCTCGTCCAGGGGCGCCGTGCCATCGGCACCCCGGCGGTGGGCATGGTCCTGACGATGGTCATCGTCACGGACGAGGAGAACGCCTACGACGCGATCAAGGCGGCCGAGGAGGCCTCGCACGAGCACCCCTCGCGCACCCTGGTCGTCATCAAGCGGCACGCCCGCACCCCGCGCGACCGCCAGGCCTCCCGGCTGGACGCCGAGGTCCGGGTGGGCTCGGAGGCCGGCACCGGCGAGACGGTCGTGCTGCGCACCTACGGCGAGGTGTCCGACCACGCCGACTCCGTCGTCCTGCCGCTGCTGCTGCCGGACGCCCCGGTCGTCGTGTGGTGGCCGGTCGACGCGCCGGACAACCCCTCCAAGGACCCCCTCGGCGCGCTGGCCCAGCGCCGCATCACCGACCTGTACGCGGTCGAGAACCCGCTGGAGATGCTGCAGACCCGGGAACGCACCTACGCCCCCGGCGACACCGACCTCGCCTGGACCCGGCTCACCCCGTGGCGCTCGATGCTGGCCGCCGCCCTGGACCAGGCCCGCGCGAAGGTGATCTCGGCGGCCGTCGAGGCCGAGGCCGACAACCCGGCCGCCGAGCTGCTGGCCCGCTGGCTGGAGGCCCGCCTCCGGGTCACCGTGGACCGGGTCGTCACCGCCGGTCCGGTCGTCACCGCCGTACGCCTGGGCACGGCCGAGGGCGAGCTCGTCATCGACCGGCCCGAGGGCCCGCTGGCCACGCTGACCCTGCCGGGCCAGCCCTCGCGCACCCTGGCGCTGAAGGTCCGCGCCACCTCCGAACTCATCGCCGAGGAACTGCGCCGCCTGGACGCCGACGAGATGTACGCCATCGCCCTGCGCGGCGAGGGCAGCAAGGAGACTCCCGCACATGTCTGAGACCCCGTTGCTGACCCGGCGGCCCGAGTGGACCGCCCTGGAGGACCACCGCGCCCAGTGGCAGGCGCACCTGCGGGAGCTGTTCGCGAGCGACCCCGGGCGCGCCGAGCGGTACGTGGTGCGCGTCGGTGACCTGCGCATCGACTACTCGAAGAACCTGATCACGGACGAGACCCTCGCCCTGCTGCGGGAACTGGCCACCGCCACCGACGTGTTCGGGCTGCGCGACGCGATGTTCCGCGGTGAGAAGATCAACGTCACCGAAAGGCGGGCGGTGCTGCACACCGCGCTGCGTGCCCCGCGCGACGCCGTGATCGAGGTCGACGGCGAGAACGTGGTGCCGAAGGTGCACGCCGTGCTCGACAGGATGAGCGCCTTCGCCGAGCGGGTCCGCTCCGGCGAGTGGACCGGCCACACCGGCAAGCGCATCCGCAACGTCGTCAACATCGGCATCGGCGGCTCGGACCTCGGCCCGGCGATGGCGTACGAGGCACTGCGCGCCTTCACGGCCCGTGACCTGACGTTCCGTTTCGTCTCCAACGTCGACGGCGCCGACCTGCACGAGGCCGTGCACGACCTGGACCCGGCGGAGACGCTGTTCATCGTCGCGTCCAAGACCTTCACGACGATCGAGACGATCACCAACGCCACCTCGGCCCGCGCCTGGCTGCTTCAGGGCCTGGGCGGCGAGGACAAGGCGGTGGCCAAGCACTTCGTCGCGCTGTCGACGAACGCGGAGAAGGTCACCGAGTTCGGTATCGACGTCGACAACATGTTCGAGTTCTGGGACTGGGTCGGCGGCCGCTACTCCTACGACTCCGCGATCGGCCTGTCGCTGATGATCGCCATCGGCCCGGACCGCTTCCGGGAGATGCTCGACGGCTTCCACACCGTCGACGAGCACTTCCGCACCGCGCCCGCCGAGGCCAACGCCCCGCTCCTGCTGGGCCTGCTGGGCATCTGGTACGGCAACTTCTTCGACGCCCAGTCGCACGCGGTCCTGCCGTACAGCCACTACCTGTCGAAGTTCACCGCGTACCTGCAGCAGCTGGACATGGAGTCCAACGGCAAGTCGGTGCAGCGCGACGGGCGCCCGGTGGAATGGCAGACCGGGCCGGTGGTGTGGGGCACGCCGGGCACCAACGGCCAGCATGCCTACTACCAGTTGATCCACCAGGGCACCAAGCTCATCCCGGCCGACTTCATCGGGTTCGCCCGTCCCGTCGCCGAGCTGAGCGACCGCCTCAAGGGCCAGCACGACCTGCTGATGGCCAACTTCTTCGCCCAGACCCAGGCCCTCGCCTTCGGCAAGACCGCCGACGAGGTGCGCGCCGAGGGCGTGCCCGAGGAGCAGGTCACCGCCCGCACCTTCCAGGGCAACCACCCCACCACCACCGTCCTGGCCCGCGAGCTGACCCCGTCCGTGCTCGGCCAGCTGGTCGCCCTCTACGAGCACAAGGTGTTCGTCCAGGGCGCGATCTGGAACATCGACTCCTTCGACCAGTGGGGCGTGGAACTGGGCAAGGTCCTCGCCAAGCGGGTCGAACCCGCCCTCACCGAGGGCGCGGACGTGCCCGGTCTCGACCCGTCCACCGCAGCGCTCGTCGCGGCCTACCGCGACCTCAAGGAAGTGAAGTAACCATGCAGATCGGTCTTGTTGGTCTCGGCAAGATGGGCGGCAACATGCGCGAGCGTCTGCGCAACGCCGGCCACGAAGTCGTCGGATACGACACCAACCCCGAGCTCTCCGACGTCGACAACCTGGTCGAGCTCGCCGACCGCCTCGCCGCACCGCGCGCGGTGTGGGTCATGGTCCCGGCCGGCGCGGTCACCCAGAACGTCATCGACCAGCTGTCGGGCATCCTCAAGCCCGGCGACACCGTCATCGACGGCGGCAACTCCCGCTGGAGCGACGACGAGAAGCATGCCGAGGAGCTCGCCAAGCGCGGCATCGGCTTCGTCGACGCGGGTGTCTCCGGCGGCGTGTGGGGCCTGGAGAACGGCTACGCGCTGATGGTCGGCGGCGAGAAGGAGCACGTCGACCGCCTCAAGCCCATCTTCGACGCCCTGAAGCCGGAAGGCCCCTACGGTTACGTCCACGCGGGCAAGGTCGGCGCCGGGCACTTCGCGAAGATGGTCCACAACGGCATCGAGTACGCCATGATGCAGGCCTACGCCGAGGGCTGGGAGCTGCTGGAGAAGGCCGAATCCGTGGAGAACGTCCGCGAGGTCTTCCGCTCCTGGCAGGAGGGCACCGTCATCCGCTCCTGGCTGCTGGACCTCGCCGTCAACGCCCTCGACGAGGACGAGCACCTGAACAAGCTGCGCGGCTACGCCGAGGACTCCGGCGAGGGCCGCTGGACGGTCGAGGCGGCCATCGACAACGCGGTGCCGCTGCCCGCGATCACGGCCTCCCTGTTCGCCCGGTTCTCCTCCCGCCAGGACGACTCGCCGCAGATGAAGATGATCGCCGCGCTGCGCAACCAGTTCGGCGGCCACGCCGTCGAGTCCTCGAAGAAGTGACCCTGCGTGGGTGATCTTCTCCTCGTCCGCCACGGCGAGACCGAGTGGAGCCTGACGGGACAGCACACCAGCTTCACCGACCTGCCCCTCACCACCCATGGTGAGGAGCAGGCCAAGTCCCTGGCTCCGCTCCTGTCCGGACGGCCCTTCGCGCTGGCTCTCACGAGCCCGCTGCGGCGGGCCGTCCGCACGGCGGAACTCGCGGGCGTGCTCGGGGCCGTCCCGGAGCCCGACCTGCACGAATGGGACTACGGGGGGTACGAGGGCGTCGCCACCGTCGACATCCACCGCACCCGTCCGGGCTGGGACCTGTGGACCGACGGCGTCCCGCCCGGCACCGGCAGCCGTGGGGAGTCGCCGGAGGAAGTGGGCCGTCGCGCGGACCGGGTCCTGTCCCGGGTGGTCCCGGCCCTGGCGGCCGGCGACGTCGTCCTGGTCGCCCACGCCCACTTCCTGCGCGTCCTGACGGCCCGCCGCCTGGGCCTGCCGCCGTCAAAGGGGCGGCTGCTCCAGCTGGCGACGGGCACACTGAGCCGGCTGTCGACGGAACACGGGCGACCGGTGGTCGCGGAGTGGAACGTGCGGGCGTAAGGAGACGGTGATGACGCACGACGGTGGTCTGCGACTGCATCTGCGGCGTGTTCTCGCCGCGCCATCCCCTGTCGTGTTCAGCGCCCTGACCGAACCACGGGAGCTGGCCAGGTGGTGGGGACCCGAGGGGTTCACCATCCCGAGCGTGGAGTGCGATCTGCGGCCGGGCGGCGGTTATCGCATGGCGATGCAGCCACCGGAGGGCGACGCATTCCACCTCGTGGGTGAATACCTCGAGGTCGCTCCTCCGGTGGGCCTGTCCTACACCTTCCGCTGGGAGGATCCCGATCCCGAGGACCAGGAGACGGTCGTGCGGCTGACGCTTCGCGACATCGGTGCCGCGTCTGCCGAACTGACCCTCACCCAGGGCGACTTCCTGACCGAGCGGCGACGAGCCCTCCACGAGGAAGGCTGGACCCAGGCCCTCGACAAGCTCGAGGAACTGGTGTCATCGGCTGCGTCACCCTGAGACGTCGTGTGCCGTGTGCTGCGCGGCCAGGCGTATCGGTGCGTTCGGGGCGCCGTAGCCGCCGTAGCCGCCGTCGCGCTGGACCAGTTCGAAGAAGACCTGGCCGACGGTCCGGGTGTAGCAGTGGCGGAACTCGCCGCCCTGCTGGTCGCGGTCGTAGAGGATGCCGAGGTCGCGATAGGCCGCCAGGTCCTCCTCGGGGAGGTCGAAGCGGGCGGCCAGGTCGTCGTGGTAGTTGGCGGGCACCGGCAGCAATCGGCCGCCCGCCGCGCGGAAACGCCGGGCCGCGGCGACCACGTCGTCGCAGGCCAGTGCGATGTGCCGGGCGTGCGCGGTGGCGTCGCCGGGGGCCGCGCCCACGGTGAGGGCGAGGCGGACGCTGCCGTCGGCGGTGGCTACGGCGCGGCTGCGCATCAGGCCGTACGGGTCGGCCAGGTCCACGCTCTCCTGGGCGTCCAGGCCGAGGACGGAGCGGTGGAAGAGGGCGGCCTCGTCGAAGTGGTGCCAGGGCTGGGTGAGCGCGAGGTGGTCGATGCCGCGGATGCCGGTGTCCCGCGGGGCTGCCGTCACGTCCGCGAAGTCGGCGCGCCAGTCGGGGAGTTCGGGCGCCCGGCCGGTGGCGCAGAAGAACAGTTCCGTGCCGTCGGGTGCGGCCACCGCCTCCAGCGGCGCGTCCTCGGGTGCGCGCCGGCGGGGCAGTACGGGCGCGAGCAGGGCCTCGGCGCGACGGGCGGCGCCGGCCGGGTCGGGCGAGGTGAGGCCGATCGCGGCGAGCCGGGTGCCGTCACGGCGGGCGGCCGGGCCGGTGTTGAGCAGGATCCGGGCGTCTCCCTGCTCCCACAGGTCGACCGGCTTGCCGCGGTGGCGTGCGGTGCGGGTGAAGCCGAGGGCGCCGAGCACCGCGGCGGCGGGGGCGGGGTCGGGGGTGAGGAGTTCGGCGAAGGCGACGCCCGTGGGCACGACGGGCGCGGGCGGTGCCGCCGCGCCGGTCTCCTCCTGCAGGACCAGCAGTGAGCGGCGGCCGTCGACGGCCGTGGGGCCGGGGTCGGCCTGCCGGAAGACGTCGTTGAAGACCTCCAGCGACAGCGGGCCGGTGTATCCGGTGCGCAGCACGTGCCGTACCAGGCCGGCGACGTCGAAGCCGCCCTGGCCGGGGAAGCAGCGGTAGTGGCGGCTCCACTGCAGGACGTCCATGGCGAGCCGGGGCGCGTCGGCGAGCTGGAGGAAGAAGATCTTGTCGCCGGGGATGTCCTCGATGCCCTTGGGGTCCGAGCCACGGGACAGGATGTGGAAGCTGTCCAGGCAGGTGCCGAGCGCCGGGTGGTCCGCGGCCTCGACGATCCGCCAGGCGTGGTCGTACGTCGACACGTGCCGCCCCCAGGCCAGTGCCTCGTAGGCGACGCGGACGCCGAAGTCCTGGGCGAGGTCGGCGAGCCGGGCGAGCTGGGCGGCGGCGAGGGCGTCGTCGTCGACGGCGAGCGGGTGGACGCTGGAGCAGACCAGGACCGTGTCGGCGCCGAGCCGGCGCATCAGCTCGAACTTGTGCCGGGCGCGGCGCAGGCTGCGCGTGAACTCCTCCTCGGGCAGCGCCTCGACGTCCCGCATCGGCTGGTAGAGGTCGACGGTCAGACCGAGGTCGGCGCAGCGGGCGCGGATCTCCTCGGGACCGAGCGGGCCGGCGAGCAGGTCGTTCTCGAAGATCTCGACACCGTCGAAGCCGGCCCGGGCGGCGGCCGTGAGCTTCTCGGTGAGGGAGCCGCTCAGACAGACGGTGGCGATACAGGTACGCATCGGTGGCCTCACGGGGTGGTGGTCGCGGCGGCGCCGGTCAGGGCGGCGAGGTCGGCGAGCACCGCCGCGCTGTCGGGTTCCCGCCCGGTGAACAGGCGGAACGCGTCGGCGGCCTGGAAGGCGGCCATCCCGCCGCCGTCCAGGGTGGTGCAGCCCAGCGCCCGCGCGATGCGCAGCAGTTCGGTCCGAAGGGGGCGGTAGACCACCTCGGCGACCCACAGGCCGGGGTGCAGCAGCTCGGCGGCCAGCGGCAGCCCGGGGTGGGCGGCCATGCCGGTCGGGGTGGCGTGGATGACGCCGTCGGCGCCGGTGAGCAGTGCGGGCAGCTCGTCCGGGCCCGCGGCGACGGCCCGGCCGGCGCCGAAGTGCCCGGTGAGGGACGCGGCGAGGGCGGCGGCTCGCTCGGGCTGGGCGTCGACGAGGGTGATCCGTTCGGCGCCGAGGGTGAGCGCGGCGTGCGCGACGGCCGCGCCGGCGCCGCCCGCACCGAGCTGTACGACCCGCTCCAGCGGGGCATCGGGCAGGCCGCGCGCGAAGGAGGCGGCGAAGCCGGTGACGTCGGTGTTGTGGCCGACTGCCCGGCCGCCGTCGAAGACGACGGTGTTGACCGCGCCGAGCGCCTCGGCCTGCGGGTCCAGGGCGTCGAGATGGGGAATCACCAGCTGCTTGCAGGGGTGCGTGACGTTGAGCCCGTCGTAGCCGAGGTCGCGGGCGGAGCGGACCAGGTCGCCGACGGCCTCGGGCTGCAGCCCGAGTGTGTCGAGGTCGAGGAGCCGGTAGAGGTAGCGCAGCCCCTGGCGGTCGGCCTCCCGCTGGTGCAGGGCCGGGCTGAGCGACGGGCCGATGCCGGAACCGATCAGTCCGACGAGGAAGGAGTCACCGGGCACTGCTGACCTCCGGAGCTAATGTACGAACCAGTACGTTAGCTATACCAGTCCAGCGGACCCACGAAAAGCCCCGGCCCGCCGCGGACCCGCCGCCTTCTACAATCTGCGGCACTGGCCCAACGCACCGGGGGAAGCCCATGACCAGCGTCGACGAACCGGCACGCACCGGCGGACGCACCCGCGACGCCGCCCGCACCCGGGCCGAGATCCTCGACGTGGCGACCCAGGAGTTCGCCCGGGCCGGCTACGACGGGGCCCGCGTCGACGAGATCGCCGCCCGCACCCGCACCACGAAGCGGATGATCTACTACTACTTCGGCGGCAAGGAGCAGCTGTTCACGGCCGTGCTGGAGCGGGCGTACGCGGTGATCCGCGAGGCCGAGCAGCAGCTGGACGTCGAGCACCTCGACCCCGTCGCGGCGATCCGCCGGCTGGCGGAGCTGACCTTCGACCACCATGAGGAGCACCCGGACTTCATCCGGCTGGTCAGCATCGAGAACATCCACGAGGCCGAGCACATCGCGGCGTCACAGAAGCTCGGCCGGATCGGCTCGCCCGCACTGGACGTCATCCGCCGCATCCTGGCCGCCGGCCGGGGGTCGGGCGTGTTCACGGCGGACGTCGACGCCGTCGATCTGCACGCGATGATCAGCGCGTTCTGCTTCTTCCGGGTCTCCAACCGGCACACCTTCGGGGCACTGTTCGACCGCGATCTGCTCGACCCGGCGGAGCGCGAGCGCTACCGGACGATGCTGGGCGACATGGTGCTCGCCTATCTGACGGCGGAGCGCGCCGGCGACTGAGTCCGCGGGCTTCCGCTGCGGCAACACCCCTTGACAGCGTGGAAACACGGGCGCAACATCGCTTGCCATCGCGACTAACTATCCAGTGGGTTAATTAACCGAAGATCCGGCTCCCCCGCGCTCCCCGCGTTGTCCCGCGGTTCTTCCGCTCACCCCGTTCCGCCTACGGTGGAGTCCCCCGAAGGAGCACGCCGTGTCCGTCCCCGCCGCACCGCACGACGCCACCGCCCCGCCCGGCCAGGCCAGGAAGGCGGCGGCCGCCGCCTGGATCGGCAGTGCCCTCGAGTACTTCGATTTCTTCATCTACGGCAGCGCGGCCGCGCTGATCTTCCCGGAGGTCTTCTTCGACTCCTCCGACCCGGCGACCGCCACCCTGCTCTCGCTCGCCACGTTCGGGGTCGCCTACGCCGCCCGCCCGGTCGGCGCCCTCTTCCTCGGGCACATCGGCGACCGGCTGGGCCGTAAGAAGATCATGGTGTTCACGCTGATCCTGATGGGCGTCTCGACGTTCCTGATCGGCTGTCTGCCCACCCGCGCACAGGTCGGCGGCCTCGCCCCGGTGCTGCTGGTGGCCTGCCGCGTGCTCCAGGGCATCTCCGCGGCCGGTGAGCAGGCCAGCGCGAGTTCCATGACGCTGGAGCACGCGCCGCCAAACCGGCGCGGGTTCTTCACCAGCTTCACCCTCAGCGGTACGCAGGGCGGCCAGCTCATCGCCACGCTCGTCTTCCTGCCGATCGCCGCACTGCCCGAGGACCAGTTGCTGTCGTGGGGCTGGCGGGTGCCGTTCTGGCTGAGCATCGTGGTCGCGGTGGTCGGCTACCTGGTGCGCCGTCGGCTGGCCGAGACGCCGGCGTTCACCCGGCAGGCCGCGACCGAGGGCGTGGTGAAACTGCCGCTGGCGGTCCTCGCGCGCGAGCACTGGGCGGACGTGCTGCGGGTGATCGCGGGCGCGCTGATCGCCTCCGTCAGCACGATCTTCACGGTGTGGGCGCTGGCGTACGCCACCAGTGACGCGGTGGGGATGGACCGGTCCGGGATGCTGTGGGTGGGTGCGCTCGCCAATCTGGTGGCGCTCGTCGCGATCCCGCTGTGGGCGCGGCTGGCGGACCGGATCGGCCGCCGCCCGGTGTACCTGGTCGGCGCGGTGGGCAGCGCGGTGACGATGGCGCTGTACCTGTGGGCGATCTCCACCGGCTCCTACCCGCTGACGCTGGTGTGCGGCGTCCTGGCGTTCGGGGTCGTCTACAGCGCCGCGAACGGGGTATGGCCCGCGTTCTACGGCGAGATGTTCTCCACCCGGGTCCGCCTGTCCGGCATGGCCGTCGGCACCCAGATCGGGTTCGCGGTCGCCGGTTTCGCGGTGACGTTCGCCGCGCGGCTCGCCGGGCCGGGCGGTGACGACTGGGCCGCGGTGGCACTGTTCACGGCCGCGCTGTGCGTGCCGCCGGTGATCGCCGCGCTGTCGGCGCGGGAGACGCACCGGGTGCCGACCGAGCTGCTCGGCCGGCGGCCGGTGTCCCGGGCGGCGCAGCAGGAGACGGTGACGGCCTGAGGTCACGTACCGCCCGGGAGCCGTGCCCACGGCGACCGGGGCCCGGTGCCGCGCTACGGGCGCGGGTGCCGTGGCTCGTACAGTCCGATCTCGCCGCCGCCCGGCAGCCGGAACCCGGTCAGACGCCCCCAGGGCGCCTGCACCACCGGGCTGAAGTCGACGCCCTTGGCGGTGAGTTCGGCGATGGTCGCGGTCAGGTCGTCGCACATCAGCATCAGCTCGTGCGACGGCTCACCGTCCGCGGGGTGGCAGGCCACCTCCGCGGGCGGCATCCGGAAGATCAGCCAGCCGTTGCCGGCGTCGACGTGCGGCCAGCCCAGCACGTCCCGGAGAAAGGCCCGGTCGGCCTCCGCGTCCCGGCTGTACAGCACCACGTGCGCCCCATTGATCACCCCTGGGAGGCTAGCGCCTGCCTTGAGGACCGGCCAGATGACGCGCGGCCCGCACAGCACGCTCACCTCCGCCTGCGGCCGCCCTCGGGCTCACTCGCCCGTGATGTCGACACTGACGTGCGCGGACAGTGCGCGCAGGAAGTCCTGCGCGTCGAAGATCGCACCGGCCGAGGCGACACCGGCCCCGCGGGTCCGTCCCGTCAGGATGCGGTCGACCGCCTCCACCGCGAGCGGCGCGGTGACGGCGTAGATGTCCCGCCCTCTCGCCACGGCACGCCGCTCACGACCGCCGGAGCGTACGACGACGTCGACGAGGAAGGTCTGCGCCGACCGCCCCCGCTCGTCCGTCGCCGCCGGGGCGGGTGCGTCCGGGTCCACCACGTCGCGGGCCGCCTCGACCGTCATGTAGGTGCGCACCTCGGGGATGGACAGGTGGCTGGGGAGGGTGATGACGTCCGCCATCGTGAACTCGCCGATGACCGCGCGGGGACCGGTCGGGGCGGGGAACGCCCACTCCAGGGCCGGCGGTTCGTCATGACGGTGTTCCAGCCGCCCGTTCGTGTACACGATGCGTGCGCTGCCCCGCCGCTGCCGGGACACCGCGCCCGCCGCCCGCGTACCGGCCGTGGGGTGCCAGCTATTCAGCCCGTACGCGATGTGCGCCTCGTCCGCCGCCGTCCAGTCGCCCATCGCCGCGGTGGCCAGCAGGTCGCCGAGGCCGCCGTAGAAGGCCATCGCCGGGACGATCACCGCGCCCGCCGCCCGCGCGCGGTCGGTGAAGTGCGTGAACGTGTCGGCGTTGGCCTCGATCTCGGCCGCCACGTCCACGTAGGGAATCCCGGCCCGCAGAGCCGCCTCGATCAGGGGAGCGGCGGTCACGGCGAACGGCCCGGCGCAGTTGACCACGGCGGCCACGCCGGCCAGGGCGCGGTCGAGGGCGGCGGCGTCGTCGACGGGCGCCGGCCGGACATCGAGCCCCGGGCCGGCGGCCGCCCGCAGCTTCCCGGCGTCGCGGCCGGAGAGGACGGGGACGAATCCGCGTTCCAGCAACTCCGCCACTACGAACCGTCCGGTGTGCCCGTACGCCCCGTACACGGCCACCCTCTGCCCCGCTGCCATGCCGCTCTCCTCCGCTTGAACGATCGACTGCGCTCATCCTGTCGTCCGTGGTGCACGCCCGTGAGTGTCGGGAACGACACCACCCGTACAATTCCGGACATGAATCCGAGGGCGGGGACGGTCGCACTGGCGGTGACCGAGGGCATGCTGCACTTCGAACTGTCCGTGGCGTACGAGGTGTTCGGCTCCGCTCCGGACGCGGTGCGCGGACCCTGGTACGACGTGGCCGTCTGCGGCCCGGCTGCCGTACGGGTCGGCCGCTTCCTGCTGGAGCCCGACCACGGCCTGGACCGGCTGGCCCACGCGGACACGGTGATCGTCCCCGGGTGGGCCGACGTCGACGTGAGTCCGCCCGCCGACCTCGTGCACGCGGTGCGCGCGGCGCACGCGGCGGGAGCGCGCGTCGCCTCGCTGTGCACCGGGGCGTTCGTGCTGGCCGCGGCCGGACTGCTGGACGGCAGGCGCGCGACCACGCACTGGGCGCACACGGCCGCGCTGGCCGCCCGCCATCCCGCGGTCGAGGTCGATCCCGACGTGCTCTACGTCGACAACGGCAGCGTGCTCACCTCCGCCGGCAAGGCCGCCGCGCTGGACCTCTGCCTGCACCTCGTCCGCCTGGACCACGGTTCGTCGGTCGCCAACACGGTGGCCCGGCGCCTGGTGGTGCCGCCGCACCGCGACGGTGGTCAGGCTCAGTTCGTGACCACCCCGTTCCCGGCGCCGGGCCATCATCCACTCGCCGGCCTCCTGCCCTGGGTGCTGCAGAACCTGGACCGTCCGCTGACCGTCGAGGACCTGGCCCGCAAGGCGCGGATGAGCTCACGCCACCTCAGCCGCCACTTCCGGTCACTGACGGGGTCCACTCCGCTGCAATGGCTGCTGACCCAGCGGATCCGCCTCGCCCAGGAGCTGCTGGAGACCACCGACGGCACCGTCGACGCCATCGCGGCGGCCACCGGCATGGGCACCGCGACAACGCTGCGCCGGCACTTCAGCCACCGGGTCGGCGTGCCCCCGGACACCTACCGCCGCACCTTCCGTCGCCGCAGCGGCTCCCCCGGGTCGGCGCCGCCACACACTGTCCGGTGCGCTGACAGCTGATGCCTGCCGGGGGCGACGAAGGCGCTGCCTGCCCTGCGCCGAACCGATCCGGCACCGGCGCCCCTTGAACCTGACACCGGTGTCAGGGTCGACCCTGCGGGCATGACGACCGACACCACGTCACCCGCCGTAGGGGTGCGCAGCCCCCGACTTCCCCTGGCCGCCCTTCTCGCGCTGGCCACCGCCGTCTTCGTCACCAGCCTCACCGAGACCCTGCCCGCGGGACTGCTGCCCGCGATGAGCGCCGGACTCGGCGTCGGCGAGTCGGCGGCCGGACAGGCGGTGACCGTCTACGCCGTCGGGACGGCCCTCACCGCGATCCCGCTGGCGGCGGCCGCCTCCGCCTGGCGCCGCAAGCGGCTGCTGCTGACCGCGATGGCCGGCTTCGCCGTCGCCAACACGGTGACCGCCGTCTCCGCGGACTACCCGCTCACCATGGTGGCCCGGTTCGTCGCCGGCGTGGCGGCCGGACTCGCCTGGGCCCTGCTCGCCGGATACGCCCGTGGCCTGGCCCCCGCCGAACTGCGCGGCCGCGCGGTCGCGGTGGTGATGACCGGCATCCCCGTGGCCCTCTCGCTCGGTGTACCCGCGGGCACCTACCTGGGTGAACTGCTGGGCTGGCGCTGGGAGTTCGCGCTGATGACGGCGGTGACCGCCGGACTGCTCGGCTGGATCGCGCTGCTGGTGCCGGACCGGCCCGGACAGCAGCGGACGGCACGTGAACCGGTGCTGCGCGCCCTGGCCGTGCCCGGGGTCGCGCCGGTCCTCTTCGTCACGCTGGTCTTCGTGCTCGCGCACACCGTGCTGTACGCCTACATCGCCACGTTCCTCGACCGGTACGGCATGGGCGGCTCGGCCGGCGCGGTGTTGCTGGTGTTCGGCGGGGCGTCCCTGGTGAGCATCTGGTACGTCGGCGCCCGCATCGACCGCCGGCTGCGCGCGCTCAGTGTGGCGGCCGTCCTGCTGGTCGCCGGGGCGGCGGCCGTGCTGGGCCTCTTCGCGGACGTACCGGTGCTGGTGTACGTCGCGGCGGGGCTGTGGGGCCTCGGCTGGGGCGGTGTGCCGACGCTGCTGCAGACCGCCGCGGCGGAGGCGGGCGGCCCGCGTGCCGACGCCGCGCAGGCGATGCTGGTCACGCTGTGGAACGCGGCGATGGCGGCCGGCGGGGTGCTCGGCGGGGTACTGCTCGACCGGTTCGGGGCGGGCGCCTTCCCCTGGACGGTGCTGATGCTGATGGCGCCGGTGCTGGCGGTGGTGGCGGGAGCGCGCCGGCACGGTTTCCCTGCCGGGTGACAGCCGGACACCCGCCCGCCGGCGGCCCTCGACTCGCCCGGCACACCGGACGCTTCGCGGCCGGGCGCCTCTTACCGGGGCGCCGCCGCCGCGTCCAGCAGGGGGCCCAGTTCCTCGACGACCGTGTGGAGCGCGCGGGTGTCGCGTTCGCTGCGGGCGAGGAGGATGGCCCCCTCGAGAGCGCTGATCATCACGGTGGCGAGGGAACGGGCGCGGTCCGCGGGCACCCGCATACCGGTGAGCCCCTCGGCCACCGCGCCGGTCCACGTGGCGAACGCCCCGGCCGTCGCCTCGCGCGTCGCCTGCCCGGCGGCCGAGCAGTCGACGGTGGCGGCGGCGACCGGGCAGCCCGTGGCGAAGCCGCCGCTCTCGTACTCGTCGATCCACTGGCGGGCCATCGCCGCGAACAGCCCGCTCGGCGTGGGGTCGTCGAGCTGCGCGAGGAAGCGGGGCACGCGCCGGGCGGCGTACCGGCCGGCCCAGCCGACGGCCTCGTTGACGAGCTGTTCCTTGCCGCCGGGGAAGTAGTGCTGGAGCGAGCCGCGGGGCGCCTCGGCGTGCGCGGCGACGTCGCGCATCCCGGTCGCGGTCACGCCGTCGCGCCGGATGAGCTGGGCCGCGCTGAAGACCATCCGCTCCCGTGGTCCCGGTCCGGACCCCGCCATCTCCGACCTCCTGACACCGTCGCCGAGCCTGTGCCCAGGGTAGGGCCGGACGACCGGCTATGACGACGGTCATGGAGCAGCGCTACTATGACGACTGTCATAGCGAGTGGGCAGGAGGGTGGACGCATGCATGTCGGCTTCATCGGTCTCGGCGTCATGGGGCAGCCGATGGCCCTGCGCCTGGCCGCCGCCGGGATCCCGCTGACCGTGTGGAACCGCACCCCGGCCCGCGCCGAGCCGCTGCGCGCGGCCGGCGCCACGGTGGCCGCGGACGCCGGCGAGGTGTTCGCCGGGGCCGGCACCGTGTTCCTGATGCTGGCCGACGAGGGGGCCGTCGACGCCGTACTCGCCCGGTACACCGAGGAGTTCACCGCGCGCGTGGCCGGTCGGACCGTCGTCCACATGGGCACCACGTCCGCGGAGTACTCCCGCGCCCTGGAGGCGGACGTGCGCGCGGCGGGCGGCCGCTACGCCGAGGCCCCCGTCTCCGGATCGCGGGTACCGGCCGAGCAGGGCCGCCTGGTGGCGCTGCTGGCCGGCGAGGAGGCGGCCGTGTCCGCCGTACGGCCGCTGCTGGCGCCGATGTGCCACCAGACGTTCGTGTGCGGTGCCGCCCCGAACGCGCTGCTGATGAAGCTGTCGGTGAACCTCTTCCTGATCACCCAGGTGACCGGGCTGACGGAGGCCTTCCACTTCGCCGGGCGGCACGGGCTGGATCCCGAGCTGTTCCTGGACGTCCTGGACGCCGGGCCCATGGCCAGCGCGGTGTCCCGGATGAAGGCGCCCAAGCTGCTGGCCGGGGACTTCGCGGTGCAGGCGGCCGCGCTGGACGTCCTGAAGAACAACCGGCTGATCGCCGAGGCCGCCCGCGCCCGGGGGCTCGCCTCCCCCCTCATCGACGCCTGCCACACGCTGTTCGAGGAGACGGTGGCGCTCGGACACGGGGGCGCGGACATGGTCGCCGTGCTGCGCGCGATCGAGGCGCGGACGGAGACTCCGGCCGAGAGCTGATCGGCCGGCGCCGTCAGCCGTCGTTGGCGCCCTTGGGGATGCCGTACGCCCGCTCCACCGGCAGTCGCAGGACCAGGCGGCGGTCGCGGACCATGGCGGCGCGGTAGTCGTCCCAGTCGGGGTGCTCGCCCGCGACGGCGCGGTAGAGGCGGATCAGCTCCTCCACGGTCTCGTCGTGAGGGTCCTGCGCCACCGGCGTCAGGTCTGCCGTCGCCTCGACGACCGTGTAGGCCCAGCGGTCGGCGCTGGTGACGTGGTACGACGCGCGCGGGTCCCGGCGCAGGTTGCGCGTCTTGGCGCGGTCGTCGGTGAGCGAGATCCGGACGACCCGCTCGTCGGGGTCGTAGTGGTGGCTGACGTTCGACAGCTGCGGGCGTCCGTCGCGCTTGAGGGTGACCAGCACCCCTCCTCGCTGCTCGGAGAGGAGGGCGAGCAGCGCGTCCTGTGTCGTGTCATGAGTCATGTGGGGACAACTCGCGGGAGGCGCGGCCCATTCCCGCTCGGTAGACAGTGTCTACGGCAGCCTGGTAGACACTGTCTATGACTGCTGCCGAACCGGCCGATCTACGGACCCGACTCGTCGACGCCGGCGTGGACCTGGTTGCCCATGAGGGCGTCCAGGCACTGACCCTGCGGGAGATCGCCCGGCGTGCCGGCGTCTCGCACGGGGCGCCGCGCCGCTGGTTCCCCACCCATCTGGAGCTGCTGTCGGCCATCGCCCGCCGCGGCTTCGGCGACCTGGCGGACCGGGTCGCGGCGCTGGACACCGCGGGCTCACCACGCGCCGGCGTCGAGGAACTCGCCCGTCTGTACCTGGAGTTCGCCCGGGACAACCCCGGCATGTACGAGCTGATGTTCCGTCACGACCTGCTGGAGAGCGGTCGTCTGGGGCTGCGGGAGACCAGCCTGCCGCTGTTCGGCGTGCTCGTGGACCTGGTGGGCCGGGCCCGGCCGGACGCCGACGCCCGCACGGTCGCGGCCGCACTGTGGGCGAACCTGCACGGCATCGCCCAGCTGTGGCGCTGGGGCAGCCTTCAGCTCGCCACCGGCAGCGAGGACGTCACCGTGCTGCTGCGCGGCGCGCTGGACGCCCACCTCGGCTCCGGGAGGACCCGGTGAAGCGGTGGGCCGCCCTGACGTGCAGCATCGCGGGTGCGGTCGTGGTGGCCCTGGACGGCACGGTCCTGACCGTCGCCCAGCCCGCCCTCGGCGCGGACCTGCACGCGTCGGCCGGCCAGGTGCAGTGGACCACCACCGGGTACCTCATCGCGGTGGCCGGCCTGCTGGTGGCCGCCGGGCGGATCGCCGACCTGTACGGGCACCGGCGCGTCTTCGCCGTCGGCATGCTCGGCTTCGGCGCGGCCTCGGCGGGGATCGCGGCGGCCCCCGGCGTGGGCTGGGTCGTCGCGCTGCGGATCGTCCAGGGCGTCTTCGGGGCCCTGCTCCAGCCCGCCACCCTCGGCATGCTGCGCGCCGCCTACCCACCGGACCGGCTGCGCCGGCCGCTCGCCGCGCGCACGGCGGCCATCGGCCTGGCGGCAGCGACCGGACCGCTGCTCGGCGGGGCGCTGACGACGGCGGTGGGCTGGCGGGCCGTGTTCCTCGTCAACGTCGTACCGGCTGCGGCGTTCGGGCTGCTCGCCCTGGCCTGCGGGCAGCCGGGAGCGCCCCGCCGAGAGCACCCGGCGCCCCGCCCCGACCTGCCCGGCGCCGTGCTGCTCGCGCTCTGCCTGGCCGGTTCGGTGCACGCCCTCGTCGCGCTCCCGGCGTCCGGGTGGACGCCGGCCCGCGCGCTGGAAGCCGCGGGGGCCGCGGGGGCGGCACTGGCCTTCGTCCGCCATGAGCGTCATACCGCCGACCCGCTGGTGCCCGCCGACGCGGTCGGCGCGGCGGGCGTGGGCGCCGCGCTGGGCATGCTGGTGGCCGCGTCGGCGGCCCTCCAGGGCGCCCTGTTCACCTGCGTCTACGTCCTCCAGCGCGACCTCGGCCTGGATCCGCTGCACTGCGCGCTGACCGCCCTGCCGCTGGCCGCGCTGATGATCCTGGCCGCGCCCGGCTGCACCGTCGCGCTGGGCCGGGCCGGTGCCCGCCGCACGACCGCTGCCGCGCTGGCGGCGCTCGCGCTGGGACTGCTGGTCCTCGCCCGCGCCACCGGCCCGCTCGTCTTCGGTGCCGGGTTCGCGCTGCTCGGCGCCGGTTTCGGCACGGTGATGGTGGCGGCCACCCACGTCGTCGTACGACAGGCGGCCGCGCGGTCGGCCGGGGTGGCGGGCGGCCTGCAGCAGACGGCGCTGAACCTCGGCCCGGTCCTGGGCGTGGCCACCGCGACCACCCTGTGGGGCCTGGCCGGATCGCGGGCGCCGCTGTTCGCCCTGGCCGCGGTGGCGGCGGTCGCCGCGGTGGCGGCGCGGGGCCTGCCGGGGCGGGACACAGAGCCAGGGGCAGCGGGGGCGGAGGCGGAGGCGAAGGCGAAGGCGACCGGAACGCGTCCCGCCGCTTCCGTGCGGCGGTGACGTCTGACGGCTCGCGGGTGGGGTATGCCGGTGGAGGGGCCCGCGGCGACGAAGGACACGCGATGGCGATGCTGCGACAAGAGGTCGAGCCGGGTGAGGCCGGGCTGGACGCGACGGCGCTGGACCGGCTCGACCGGCATGTCGTCCGCCTCGTCGAGGAGGGCCGGCTGCCCGGGTTCCTCGTCTGCGTCGCACGCGGCGGGCGCGTCGCGCACCTCACCTGCCACGGCCTGCGCGACATCGCCGCCAAGGCGCCGGTCGAGCCGGACACGCTGTGGCGGATCTACTCCATGACCAAGCCGGTCACCGCGGTCGCCGCGCTGCTGCTCGTCGAGGAGGGCCGGCTGGCGCTCGACGACCCACTCGAGCGGTATCTGCCCGCGTTCGCCGCGCCGCGCGTGTACGTGGGCGGCGAGGGGACGGACGTGCGGACCCGGCCGGCCGCCGGGCCCCTGCTCATCCGGCATCTGATGACCCACACCGCCGGTCTGACCTTCGGCTTCTACCACACCCACCCGGTGGACGCCCTGTACCGGGCGGCGGGCCTGGAGTCGTCGGTGCGGCCGGGCTCCGACCTCGCGGAGACGATCGAGCTGTACGCGAGCCTGCCGTTGCAGTTCGACCCGGGCACCCAGTGGAACTACTCGGTGGCCTCCAACGTGCTCGGCCGGGTGATCGAGGTGGTCTCCGGGCAGCCGCTCGATACGTTCTTCACCGAGCGGATCTTCCGCCCGCTCGGCATGACCGGCACCGGCTTCCAGGTGAGCGAAGAACAGGCGGGGCGGCTGGCCGAGTTGTACGGCGACGCGGACGACGGCGGTATCACGCCGATCCCCGGGCTGCCGGTGCGCGGACGGCCCCGGTTCCTGTCCGGCAGCGGCGGCCTGGTGACGTCCGCGCCCGACTGGCACCGCTTCATGGAGATGCTGCGCCGCCGCGGGGAACTCGACGGCGTACGCCTCCTCGCGCCGCACACGGTGGCGGAGATGACCCGCAACCAGCTGCCGGGCGGCGCCGACCTGAGGTCCTTCGGCAGCCGCCCGGCCCACGACGAGCGCGGCAACGACGGCGTCGGTTTCGGCCTCGGCGTCTCCGTCGTCGTCGACCCCGCCCGCACCCTGGCACCGGCCGGGTCCGGCACCTACGGCTGGAGCGGGGTGGCGACGACGACGTTCTGGGTGGACCCGGGCCGGGAGCTGACCGTGCAGTTCCTGACCCAGCTGCGGCCGGGGCGCTCGCTGCGGCTGTTCCCGGAGCTCAGACGGCTCGTCCACGAGGCGGTCACCGACTGAGTCGGGACCGGCTCACGACCAGTGGGCCACCGCGTCCAGGTGCGGCAGATGGTGGTCCATCCGCTCCCGCTTGGTGCGCAGATAGGTGATGTTGTTCTCGCACGGCGGGATCAGCAGCGGCACCTGCTCGGCCACGCCGACGCCGTGCCGTACCAACGCCTCGCGCTTGAGGGGGTTGTTGGACATCAGCCGCACGGAGTCCACGCCCAGGTCGCGCAGCATCGCGGCGGCCACGCCGTAGTCGCGGGCGTCCACCGGCAGCCCCAGCGCCAGGTTCGCCTCCACGGTGTCCAGGCCCTCCGCCTGCAACGCCATCGCCCGCAGCTTGGCCAGCAGTCCGATGCCCCGGCCCTCGTGGCCCCGCAGATACAGCACGACGCCGCTGCCCTCGGCGACGACCGCGCGCAGTGCCGCGGCCAGCTGGTCGCCGCACTCGCAGTGCCGGGAGCCGAACGCGTCACCGGTGAGGCACTCCGAGTGCAGCCGGGTCAGGACGTTCTCGGTGCCGAGGTCTCCGTGCACGAGCGCGACCTGCTCCTCGCCGCGGTCGTGGTCCAGGAAACCGATCGCCTGGAACATTCCGTACACCGTCGGCAGCGGGGCGCTCACGACGCGTTCCACACCCGTGCGCCGGTCCTGCTTCTCGCCGAGGACGCCGAGGGGCGCCGTGCTGTTCTCTGTCATGATCTGATTCCTCAGCTCCGTACGAAAGGCCGTGAAAACATGAGTGGTTCGGGCTCGGTGACAGCGGGAGACGGTCCGGTGCCGGCGGGTCACGGTCTGCTGCCCGCGGACACCACGGAAGACGTACGGGCGCGGGCGGCGGACGGTTCAGCACGGGTCGCCGTCCTTCCCGTCGGCAGCCACGAACAGCACGGCCCGTACCTTCCGCTGGCGACGGACACCCTCGTCGCCTGTGCGATCGCCCGGGAGATCGCCGCCGCGTACCCGGTGCAGCTCCTGCCGCCGGTGACGATCTCCTGTTCGCACGAGCACGCCGGCTGGCCGGGCACCGTCAGCATCTCCGCGGTGACGCTGCACGCGGTGGTGAGGGACATCGCCGCCTCGCTGCGCCGCTCGGGCGTCGAGGCCCTGGTCGTCGTCAACGGGCACGGCGGCAACTACGTGCTCGGCAACGTCGTCCAGGAGGCCTCCGCGCGCGGCGAACGCATGGCGCTCTTCCCGGCCGCGGAGGACTGGGAGGCGGCCCGCGTGCGGGCGGGGGTGGCCACATCGCTGCTCACCGACATGCACGCGGGAGAGATCGAGACGTCCGTTCTGCTGCACGCTCACCCCGAATTCGTCCGGCCCGGTTACGAGTCCGCCGACGTCGTCGCCGACGACCGCCGTCATCTGCTCACCGTGGGCATGTCCGCCTATACGGCTTCCGGTGTCATCGGCCGTCCCTCCCTGGGCTCGGCGGACAAGGGCGGAGAGCTGCTGGCGAGCCTCGCGGACTCCTTCGGCGCATACTTCGCACTGCTCACGGGAGCCGCCGAGGAGTAGCCGCGGGCGGGCAACGCCAGCGCGCCCGGCAGGGCGGCCGCGAAACACAGCACGCCGTAGACCACCGCGACCGCCAGCCCGGTGCCCGCGCCGAGCCCGGCGGCACCGAACGCCCACGCGGTCACGCCCTCCCGCGGCCCGAACCCGCCGACGTTCAGCGGCAGTCCCATCGCGAGCAGGGCCAGTACGGCGAGCGGCAGCAGCGCGACGACGGAGGCGCCGGGCGCGGCGGCCCGGGCGGCGAGGGCGAACGTCGCCAGGTGTCCGGCGAGCACGACGGCCGAGGACAGCAGCACACCCGGCCCGTTGCGCCGGGACAGCAGCCCCTCGCGGGCCTCCGCCAGCACCGCCCGCAGCGCACGCGTGTGCCGGGCGGGCGCCCCCGGTGCGCGGTTCATGCGGACGGCGAGGACCACGGCCAGCGCTCCGACGGCGGCGAGCGCGGCGAGCGGGACGGCGTGCCGTACGTCGCCGCGGACCGGGGAGGGCGCGACGAGCAGCACCAGCAGCCCGGCCACGGTCAGCACGACCTGCCCGGCGGTGCGTTCCAGGACCACCGCGCGCACGCCTCGTCCCATGTCACCGGCGCTGCGCCCGTGCCGCACCGCGCGGTGCACGTCGCCGAGGACACCGCCGGGCAGGGCGGCGTTGAGGAACAGCGCGCGGTAGTAACCGGCGAGAGCGGTGCGGAAGGGAAGCCGGATGCCGAGCCCACGGGCCACGAGCGACCAGCGCCAGGCACTGCACGCCGTGGTGATCCCGCCGATCCCGACGGCCGCGGCCAGCGTCGGCATGTCGATCCTGCGCAGCCCGTCGAGAAACGCCCCGGTCCCCAGCCGCCAGACCAGCAGCCCGAGGATGAGCACCCCGGCGAGGGTGCCGAGGTGCCGGCGGAGGGAGGCCGACCGGCGGGCGGTGGGGGGCGTCGGCATACCCCGGACGGCCCCGGCGTGACCGGCACGTCCGGTTCCGGGCCCCGGGGGCGGCGGGCCGGGTGTCCCGCCCGCCGGGCGGAGGTGAGGCGCGCCTGTGCCGGAGGCGGACTCGGGGCGCGCGTCGGCCGAGCCGTCGTGGCCGGTCGCCGTACCGGAGCCGACCGAGCTGTCGTGCACGTTTTGGGTCCGCGGGCCGGCCGAGTCGTCGAGGCCGTTCCGGGTCTCCGAGCCGACCGATTCGTCGCGGCAGCTCCCCTCCGCCCATCCGGCCGCTCTCGGGGCCGGGACTGCGGTGCCCGGGCGGCGCGCCGTCGTAGCGGCGGGACCGGTACCGGTCGAGGCGATCCGCCCGGTCACGGGCCCCGCGGTGTCCGCCTCGGGCATCAGGACACCGGCCGCCGTGGCGGACGTCGCCCCGACGCGATCGGCGGCCGGGCGCCCCGTTCCGGCCCTCATGACGTGCCGCCGCTCGGAGCGGCCAGGGCCAGCAGGTCGCTGTGGTGGACGATCGCGCGCAGCTCCCCCACGGCCAGGGACGCGAGCCGGGCCGCCAGATAGGTCCCGGCGCGCTCGGCAAGCTCCGGCCGCTGTTCCAGGGCGGCGCCGACCCAGCCGCGCAGCCACTGCGCCGTCAGCTCGGGGTCGGCGGACCCCAGATGCCAGGCGCTCGGGCGGACCCGCACGGTGGCGCCGTACGCGGCGAACGCCTCGCAGGCCGCGGTGACCGCGTCCGGGCCGAGCAGACCGGTGCGCCGCTGGTGGTCGTTGAAGGCGGCCGTGATCTCCGCGTCCAGTGGATCCCCCGGGGTCAGCTCCACGCGCCCGGCGACGGAGAGCGTGAGCAGCGCCGGACAGCCGGCGCCCGCGCACGCGGCGGCGAGGGCGTCGATCTCGTCGCGGGTCAGCACGTCCAGCAGCGCGGACGCGGTGACCAGGCCGGCACCCGCCAGCGCGTCCGGCGTGAGCCGGGCGACGTCGCCGCGACGGGTCTCCACGGTGACCCGGCTGCCGTCGGCGGCGGCGCGCGGGGCGCCGGCCGCCGCGAAGTGCAGCAGGTAGGGGTCGCGGTCGTGCAGCACCCAGTGCTGGGCGCCGTCCAGCCGGGGCGCCAGCCAGCGGCCCATCGAGCCGGTACCGCATCCCAGGTCGTGCACGACCAGGCCGCCGGAGCGTCCGGGCCGGTTGGCGAGCCGGATGCGCAGCGGGTCCAGCAGATCGGCGGCGCGCGCGGCCGCGTCGGCCGGCTCCCGCAGCCGCAGCCACTCGGGCGCGTACCGGGCCGGTTCCTCGGGAGCACCCGGCCGCAGCCGTACCGTCTCCCGCTCCCCTCGCCGGGTCACCGGCCCGGCGCCCGGAATCACCACGGACGTGCCCCCGGCCGCCTGGGCCGGCGCGGCCTGAGCGAGCTGCCGCACCGCCGGAGCGGGCGCACCGGGAGTCGTCTGCTCCTCGCGCGGAACGCGGCCGTCCGCAGCGGCCGTGGGCCGCGTCATGACGGCCTCCCCGACGGGGCCGGGAGCCTGCCCAGGACGGCGGCCAGGCGCTGGGCCGTCGTCCCCCAGCCGCTCAGGGCGGCCCGGCGGGCGCGCGCGGCCGTCCTGAGGCGGCGGCGCAGCTCCGGGTCGCCGAACCAGGCGCGCAGGGCCGTGGCGAGGGCGGCGGGGTCGTCCGGGGGGACGAGGAGGCCGGGGCGGGTGCCGTCGGGGGCGCGGCCGAGCGCCTCGGGCAGTCCGCCGACGTCGGTGGCCAGCACCGGGACCCCGCGGGCCAGGGCCTCGGTGACCGCCATGCCGTAGGTCTCGCCGGCGGAGGCCAGGACCATCAGGTCGGCGGTGGCGTAGGACGCGTCGAGGGCTCCGGCGGTGCGCGGTCCGGTGAGGGCGACGCGGTCGTCGAGGCCGTACGACCGGATCGCCGAGCGGACGCGGGAGACGTAGGCCGGGTCCTGGGTGACCCCGCCGACGAGTTCGCAGTGGAAGGGCAGGCCGGCGACCGCGGCCAGGGCCTCCACCAGCCGGTGCTGGCCCTTGCGCGGGGTGACGGCGGCGACGCACAGCAGGCGGGAGACGCCGTCGGTGCCGGGCGCGAGGGGCGCTATGTCGGCGCCGGGCGCGGCGACGTGCACGGCGTCCGGGGCGAGGCCGTGGTGGGCGACGAGCCGGCGTCCGGCCCACGCGCTGGTGGCGATCACGGTCGGTACGGCGCGCAGCACCGCCCGCTCCCGTGCGTCCAGGTCGGCGGCGACGGCCGGGTCGAGGCCAATCTCGTCGCCGAGGGGGAGATGCACGAGGACGGCGAGGGACAGCCGCCGCGCCGCCGGGACGACGACCTCGGGGACGCCGCAGGCGACCAGTCCGTCCAGCAGGACCACCGAACCGTCGGGTATCTCCCGCAGGGTGCGGTCCAGTGCGGCGCGGGCGCCGGCGTCAGGGCGGGGCCAGGCGCCGGCCACCAGGTGGGCGTGCGGCTGCCAGCCGAAGCCGGGCAGGTCCAGGCCCACGCGCCGGTCGTAGGCGTTGCCGCCGCTCGGTGCGGCCGGGTCGTCGACTCCGGCCGGCATCACGAAGTGCGCGGTGCGCAGGGACATGGGGATGATCCCGCCGTCGGTCGGGGATACGGGCTGCGCGGGTATGTGGGCGAGCCGCTTCGTCCGCGTCGTCGTGCCGGTCACAGCGCACGCTCGTAACTCGCCCACGCCACATGCGACTCGTGGAGGGTGACGGAGAGGCCGGCGATGCCCCGGGCGCCCTCGCCCAGCGCGCCCTTGTGGATGCGCTCGGCGAGGCGGTCCGCTATGACCTTGGCCAGGAACTCCGTGGAGGTGTTGATCCCGGCGAAGTCGGGTTCGTTGTCGAGGTTGCGGTAGTTCAACTCGCCGACGACGGCGCCCAGTTCGCGGGTGGCCAGACCGATGTCGACGACGATGTTGTCGTCGTCCAGCTCCTCGCGCCGGAAGGTGGCGTCCACCAGGAACGTCGCCCCGTGCAGGCGCTGCGCGGGGCCGAAGACCTCACCGCTGAAGCTGTGGGCGATCATGATGTGATCGCGGACGGTGACACTGAACAACGGACGACCCTCCAGGTGCGGCGCGTCGGTTCCCCGGCCGATGGCCGCCGGGGATGCCGAGTAATACGGCTCATGTCTCCCCCGCGTTCAGCCTCTCCTCACCCTTTTCGCTCAGGTCAGGCGCTCGGATCGGGATACCGGATCCGGTGGCACAGCGCCGGCACCTCCCCCGACGCGAGCCGGGGCAGCGCCTCGGGCAGCTCCTCGAAAGCGGACTCGCCGGTGACGAGGGCGTCGAGGGCGGGATCGGCGAGCAGGTCGAGGGCGAGCGCGAGCCGGTCGCCGTAGGAGCGGGAGGCACGGGCCGGGGAGACGGTGCCGACCTGGCTGCTGCGGATCGTCAGGCGCCGGGAGTGGAAGGCCTCACCGAGCGGGAGACGGACCGTGCGATCGCCGTACCAGCTCAGTTCGACGACCGTGCCCTCGGGGGCGAGGAGTTCCAGCGCCCGGGTGAGGCCCTGCTCGGTGGCACTGGCGTGCACGACGAGGTCGCACCCGCCGAGCGCGTCCGCGGGCGCGGCGAAGCCGACGCCGAGCGCCTCGGCGGTGCGGGCGCGGCCCGGGTCGGTGTCCACCAGCTGGACGCGGACGCCCGGGAAACGGGCGAGCAGGGCGGCCACCGAGCAGCCGACCATGCCCCCGCCGACCACCGCGATCCGGTCCCCGACCAGCGGCGCGGCGTCCCACAGCGCGTTCACGGCGGTCTCCACGGTGCCGGCCAGCACGGCCCGGTGGGCCGGCACGTTCTCGGGGACGACGGTGAGGGCGTCCGCGGGGACGACGTACCGCGTCTGGTGCGGGTACAGGCAGAAGACGGTACGGCCGGTCAGCTCCGGCGGCCCCTCCTCCACCACGCCGACGTTGAGGTAGCCGTACTTCACCGGGCCGGGGAAGTCGCCCTCCTGGAACGGCGCGCGCATCGCCGCGTGCTGACTGACGGGCACCCCGCCGTGGAAGACGAGGGTCTCGGTGCCGCGGCTGACCCCGCTGAACAGGGTCCGCACCACGGCCTCCCCCGGCGCGGGGTCCGGCAGAGTGACGTCGCGGATCTCGCCGTGCCCGGGCGAGCGAAGCCAGAACGCGCGTGCTGAACGGCTCATCGGCATCCTCCTGAACGATCGGAAGGCGGTGCACGTACCGGGATGTGCACAGGCCGCGCACAGTACGCGGCGTTGATCGACTCTGTCACTCGGCCGGAGGGTGTTCGGTGGCCCTGAACGACATGTATGCAGCCAGGCCCGTTCAGCAGGAGCCGGCGGTGGGCGCAGGCGTCCAGCTGGTGTTGCTGGGCCTGCTCGGCGCGGCGATAGGTCTGGGGCCGGTGGGGTGGCTGACCGGGCTCGTCTTCGCCGTCACCAGCTGGGCGGTGCTGTCGCGGGCCCTGCACCGTTCCGGTCTGGACTCCTTCGGCCCCGCGAACCGTGTCACGCTCGGCCGCGCCACTCTGGTCGGCGGAGTGACCGCGTTGGTCGCGGACTCCTTCGAGAGCGCGCCGCCGGTGACGCTGTTCGTCGCGCTGACGGCGGTGGCGCTGCTGCTGGACGGCGTGGACGGCAAGGTGGCCCGCCGCACCGGCACCACGACGGCGCTCGGTGCGCGCTTCGACATGGAGGTCGACGCGTTCCTGATCCTGGTGCTCAGCGTGTACGTGGCGCTGGACTTCGGCCCGTGGGTGCTGCTGATCGGCGCGATGCGCTACGTGTTCGTCGCCGCGGCCCGCGTGTGGCCGTGGCTGACCGCCCCGCTCCCGCCGAGCACCGCCCGCAAGACGGTGGCCGCCCTCCAGGGGATCCTCCTGCTGCTCGCAGCCTCCGCCCTGCTGCCGCAACCGGCGGGCGCCGGGGTGGTACTACTGGCGCTGGGGCTGCTGACCTGGTCCTTCGGCCGGGACGTGGTGTGGCTGTGGCGAAGCACGCACAGCGTGCCGGACACGGTCCCGGTGCACGCGGAGGAACTGGACCTCGCGGCCCGCTGAGCGCGATGTGTCCGGTCGCTCAGACCCGGCGTGGCAGCAGGGCGAGCGTCGCCAGGGGTACGCAGGCCGGCACGAGCCAGGCCGTCCTCCCCATCGCCGGCTCACCAGCCCGGATACCGCTCCCACCAGTGCGGGTCCCACGCCGGTACGTACTCCATGCCGCTGGGCGAGTCGTCGAGTTCCAGGGTCATGTCGCGGGCCAGGGTGTCCAGGACCCAGGCCAGTTCGTGACGGGCGATCAGGTCGGTGGGCAGCGCCTCGACCCCGTGGACGGCGCCGAGCAGCGCGCCGGTCACGCACGCGACCGAGTCGCCGTCCGGGGCGCCCGCGGCGAAGGTGAGCGCGGCGCGGATGTCGGTGCGGGCGGGGAAGGATGCGGCCGCGTAGACGGCGCCGAGCAGGGCCGCGGGCGCGGTGGGGTCCGGGGCGAGGCCGGCCAGGTGGCCGGGGTGCGCCGGCTCGTCGACCGCGCGGCGCAGGGCCGCCGTCAGCAGGGCGTGCTCCTGCTCGGTCACCGGGCGGTTCTCGGCCGGGAGGGCGGTGAGACCCGTGTGCAGGGCTTCCCGTACGGCCTCGTCGGGCCGCACCGGCGTATGGGTCAGGCAGTGGCGGGCGAGGTGGACCGCATGCGCGGTGGCGCTCTGCGCGGCCGGGTCGCCGTGCGTGAGGGCGGCAAGCGCGGCGGCCTGGGCGATGCCCGCGGGGCCGGTGGCCGCGACCGGGAGCGTCCGGGTCAGCGCGTGACAGCCACGGCTCGCGGTGGCCATGCCCGGCTCGCCCTGCTCGATCCGGGACAGGGCCGTCACCGTCGCCGGTGCGCTGCCCCGCCGTTCGGCCAGCGCGGGCACGCCCGCGAGCCAGCCGTCCGGCCAGGGCTGGTGGTCGTACGGGTTCCAGCGGCGCCGCATCGTCTCGCGGGCGATGCCCTGCAGGTGGGCCCAGCGGCTGTAGGCGTGCAGGACCACGCCGGGCGCGTGGCAGATGCCCTTGTGGTGGACGCGCACCTGGGCGCGGATGATGCCCTCGGCCGTGAAGCAGGCCAGTTGGGTGCTGACGCCGGCGGGCAGCGGACCGCCGGCGGGCAGCCTGCCCCGCGCCGCCCCCAGGGTGTCTCCGATCGCCAGGCCGAGCATCAGCCCGCGTACGCGGGACTGCCGGGCGAACAGTTCCCTCTGGGGGTCCTTGGCGTGGGGCAAGGCGGCGCGCCTCTCTTTCTTCGTGGGGAGAGCCGACGGCGGCGTCAGAGGCCGGCCCGCTCCAGCAGCACGGGCAGGGCCTCCGGCTTCACCTTCTGCACCGACCGCACCTGCCCGAGCCCCAACTGCTCGCGGCTCACCGGGTCACGGGACAGCGCCTTCGTCGCCTCGGTGAGCAGCGTCGCGGCGACGAGGTAGGAGACCTCGGGATCGTCGGGGTCCTGCCAGGGTTCCTCGTCGACCTCGCCCACGGCGCAGACCGCCGCGTCCGGGTGGGTGAAGAAGAACCAGAGCCGGTCCCCGGGCTTCATACGGTTACGGCGGCTGAGCCAGAGATCCAGTTCGGGGTCCTCCTCGGCCAGTTGCCGGATCGTCTCCGGGTCGGTCGGTTCACCGTCCAGCATGTCCAGTTGAGGATTGAGGATGTAGATCCAGTCCGCCACGGCTCTCCCCTCGATCAGAACGCCCGGTCCGCGACCGCGCGCACGCAGCGCCCCATGGTGCCAGGCGGACGGCACTGGTGCGAACTTGGTTTCGAAGACCGGACATCGGCCGGGGCCTCGGCACCGGTCCTCGGCCGCCGACGCACGGCCACCGGCCCACGGCCCACGGCCCACGGCCGCAGCGTACGGCCGCCGGTGCAACCGCTCCGGACAGCCGTACGCCCACCATGCGTGCCGCATCCTTGACGGGCGGGCCGTCGGCGGCCCTCCCCCGGCCAAGGGGAGGGCCGCCGGCCGTGCGCGTCACGCCGGCGCGTATCCCGTCGGCCGGGTCGTGAAGGTGCCGCGGCCCTGGGTGCGGCTGCGCAAGCGGGTGGCGTAGCCGAACAGTTCGGCCAGCGGCACCGTCGCCGTCACCACCGCCGCGCCGCCGCGGGTGTCCGACCCGGTGACCCGGGCCCGGCGCGCGGCCAGGTCGCCGAGGACCGCACCGACCGCGTCCTCGGGCACGGTCACCGTGACCTCGGCGACCGGCTCCAGCAGGAGCATGGCGCAGCCGCGCAGCGCCTCGCGCAGGCCGAGCCGGCCGGCGGTGCGGAAGGCCATCTCCGAGGAGTCCTTCACATGCGTGGACCCGTCGGTGAGCGTGACCCTCAGGCCCGTCACCGGATGCCCGGCGAGCGGGCCGCCCTCGGCGAGCGCGTCCCGGCAGCCGGCCTCGACCGCGCGGACGTACTCCTGCGGCACCCGGCCGCCCACCACGGTGGACGCGAACGCGAAGCCGGTGGTGCCCGGTCCGCCCGGCAGTGGTTCGACGTCGAGCACGACGTGCGCGAACTGGCCCGCTCCGCCGTCCTGTTTGACGTGCCGGAAGACGACACCGGTCACGCCGCGGGAGACCGTCTCGCGGTGGCTGACCCGCGGGCGGCCCGTGGTGATCTCCAGCCCGTGCGCGCGGCGCAGCTTCTCCGCCGCGACCTCGAGGTGGAGTTCGCCCATGCCGGACAGCACGGTCTGGCCCGTCTCGGGGTCGGTGCGGACCACCAGGGACGGGTCCTCCTCGACCAGCCGGGCCAGCGCGGCCGACAGCCGTTCGGTGTCGGTGCCGCGACGGACCTCCACGGCCACCGAGACGACGGGTTCGGCCGCGCCCGGCGGTTCGAGCACGATGGGCGCGCCCGGCGCGCACAGGGTCGTGCCCGCGCGGGCGGTCTTCAGGCCGACGACGGCGACGATGTCGCCGGCGCCCGCCCGCTCGACCGCCGCGTGCCGGTCGGCCTGGACGCGCAGGATGCGGCCGACGCGCTCGGTGCGGCGTGCTGTGGCGTCCCACACGGTGTCTCCCTTCTCCAGCGTTCCGGCGTACACGCGCAGGTAGGTGAGGCGTCCGGTCGCCGTGGCGGTGACCTTGAACGCCAGGGCGGTGAACGGGGCGGCGGGGTCGGCGGGGCGCTCCTGGCCGTCCTGCGTGCCCCGGACCGGCCGCCGGTCGGCCGGCGAGGGCAGGTAGGCGACCACGGCGTCCAGCAGCGGCTCGATACCCCGGTTGCGGTAGGCGGAGCCGCACAGCACAACCACGCCGTCACCGCTGATGGTCAGGTCCCGCAGGGCGGTGGAGAGCGTCCGTGCCGAGAGGGTCTCCCGGTCGCAGAACTCCTCCAGCGCCGCCGGGTGCCGCTCCGCCACGGCCTCCTCCAGCGTCCGGCGCCGCCGCCGGGCCTCGTCGAGGACCGCGTCCGGAACCGGTCCCTCGTTGACCGATTCGCCGCCGTCGGGCCAGGTCAGGGCGCGCATTCGGACCAGGTCGACGACTCCGGTGAAGGCGTCCTCCGCACCGAGCGGCAGCTGCACCACCAGCGGCGTGGGGTGCAGCCGCGCGCGGATGGACGCCACGGCCGCGTCCAGGTCGGCGCCCGCGCGGTCCATCTTGTTGACGAACGCGATCCTGGGCACGCCGTGCCGGTCGGCCTGCCGCCACACGGACTCGCTCTGCGGCTCGACACCCGCCACCGCGTCGAACACGGCGACCGCGCCGTCCAGCACCCGCAGCGAGCGCTCGACCTCGTCGGCGAAGTCGACGTGGCCGGGGGTGTCGATCAGATTGACGCGGTGGCCGTCCCAGGCACAGCTGACGGCCGCGGCGAAGATGGTGATGCCGCGGTCGCGTTCCTGCGGGTCGAAGTCGGTGACGGTGGTGCCGTCGTGCACCTCGCCGCGTTTGTGCGTGGTGCCGGTGGCGTACAGGATCCGCTCGGTGACGGTGGTCTTGCCGGCGTCGACGTGGGCGAGGATGCCCAGGTTGCGGACGGCGGTGAGCGGGTGGGTGAGGTGACGGTCGAGTGCGGTGCGCACGGCCCTGTTGCCTTTCGGTGGGATGCGGTGCAAGAGCAGCGCGATTCCCCCACGACGCAGAGAGTTGACGGAACGTCAGATCGTCAGATTCGCGTCGCGGGCTTCCGGTGCCGGCCGCGCAGCGGGCACCGGACGGCACGAGACACGAGGATCACCTCGTAACGGGCGCGGGAAGCGGCGGCAGCGGTGCGGTCACGCATGGCCTGCTCCTCTCGCTCGTCATAGGCCGTGGCGGCGCGCCGCACAGGGCGTGCGGCGCGCGATGTGTGCCGAGTCTAGGGAGACGGGTGTGGGCCAGGCATCCGATTTACCGTCAGCTACCCGTGGACTCCGCGGGCTTGTAGAAGTGGGCGCGTACCCGGCGCAGCCAGGCGTCGGCCGCCGACTCGTCGGGCCGCTCGGGCAGGGCGCTGGGCGTGGTCGCGAAGGCGTCCTCGTAGTGCCGCAGCAGCGGCTCCGCGGCCGACGGGTCGGCGGCGACCCGCTCACCGAAGGCGTGGTAGGCATCGGGGTCGTCGACGCGGACGGTCAGCGCGCCGGTCGCGTACAGCTCGAAGCCCTGCACGCACAGCCGCCGCAGGTGCCGGGCGTGCTTGGCGACCCGCGCGGGCGGGGCGGTGCCCTCGGACCGGTTGACGAGCTTGCGGAACTGCTGGGTGGCGTAGCCGAGATAGGCGTCGCGGACCCGTCGGGCGCTGAGCAGGGAGGTGCGCAGGGCGATGAGTTCGTCGCCGAGCGGGGTGCGCACCTCGTACAGCTCGTCCGGCAGCCACACCAGCTCCATGACGGTCGGGTTGCCGCCCAGGGCCAGCCGGCACCACTTGGCCGCCTCGTGCAGGGTGCGGTCCGGTGCGGTGGAGACGTAGGAGTCCTGGGGCTGCCGCAGGCCGTGCAGTTCCTCGGTGGGGGCGGCGAACAGGCCGAGCCGGTCGATGTCGGAGCCCTCGCGGGCCAGACCGTACGCGGTCGAGCCGACGATGCCGGACAGCAGGACGTATCTCTCGCTCACAGGTCCCCCCGGTGGTGGTGCGGTCCGCCATCATGCCTCGCACAACCGTTCACCGGCCTCGCATTTTCCGATCGCGCGGAGGTCCTGCCGGTCACGGTGCGTGCCCGCCGCGACACCTGGCGCGACCGGCCCGGTGGGGCGGAGAGAGGACCGGACGCTGCCGGCGTGACCGCTCAAGAAAAAAGACCCCTGCGATGCAGGGGCCTCACTGGTGTCCGAGGGGGGACTTGAACCCCCACGCCCGATAAAGGGCACTAGCACCTCAAGCTAGCGCGTCTGCCATTCCGCCACCCGGACAAGGTGTCTGTCGCTCGGCGGGAGCTTCCCCGCGGCGACGAGGACAACCATACCAAGGTTTCGCAGTGCGTTTCACCTGCGTATCCGTGACCTCGGGCAGGTGCGGCGGGGTGTCACGTGGCGTGCTCGGGCCGTGACGCGACCGGGGCGCGGGAACCGCTCCCCGGCGCCCGGCCGCCGAGGAGGGGCCTGCCCGCGACACGGGGGAGGCCCCTCCTCGTACCGGTGCGCTATTCGCGGCGCAAGGCGGCCAGATTGCGGTAGCCGATCGCCGCGTGCTCCAGCGACTGCCCCGGGTTGGTGGCGCTGGGCGCGTTGTCCTGCTCGACCATCGGGTTGTGGTAGTTGCGGTGGCCGACGCGGGTGAAGAACGTCGTGTAGTCGATCACGCCGGTGCCGAACGGCACCATGTCGTAGCCCATGCCGTTGGTGTTGTTCACGACGCCGTCCTTGGCGTGGAAGAGCGGGTAGCGCTTGTTGTACCGCTCGACCAGACCGGCCGGGTCGAAGATCTCCGTCTGTGTAGTGCCGTCGTGGGCGGTGTAGGTGCGGAACTTGTACTGCGCCACATGGGCCCAGAAGACGTCCATCTCCAGCCAGACCAGCTGCGGGTCGGTGACGGTGAGGAAGTACTCCAGCTTGCGCAGGCCGGAGCTGCGGGTCGGCCGGCCCTGGGCGTCCAGCGGGCCGCCGTCCAGCAGGAAGCCGTAGGCCGCGTCGTGGTTGTGGGTGTACAGCTTGATGCCGGCGGAGCGGGCGATCTCGCCGAGGGCGTTCCACTTGTCGGCGGCCACGTCCCAGTCGGACTTCACGGCGCTGGAGGTGGGGTCGCCACCGGTGCCCATGTGCGCCATGCCGAGGATGTTCGCGATTTCCAGGTGCTTCTTGAAGGTGTCCAGGTCGGCGCTGGTCAGCGGCCAGGACGGCGGGATGAAGCCGTGGTTGCCCTGGGCGCGCAGCCCGTAGTCGTCGAGCCAGCCGCGCAGGAGCCTGGCGCCCTGCACGGACTCGAGGTTCGCTCCGCCGGGCGCGTTGGCGTGCTGGCCGTAGCCGGCGAACTCGACCTGCCGGTAGCCGAACCGGGCCAGTCGCTCGAAGACCGCGCGGAAGCCGGAGGGCAGGGTGGTGGTCAGCGGGTCGCGGCCGATGGCGTCGCGGACGGTGTACAGGATGATGCCGCGCCGGTCGGCGGGCACCAGCTCGTGCCCCCGGGCGGTGTCGCCGTCGGCGGCCGCCGGGGTGGCTGCGTGCACGGGGGCCGCGCCGAGGACGGGCGCGGCGATCGCGCCGGCCGCGACGGCGGTGCAGGTGCTCAGGAAGGAGCGGCGGCCGATGCCGAGGGAGCGGCGCAGCTGGTCGTCGGGGGTGCGGATGTCGTTCACGGGTGCCTCTCTTCGCCATGGTGGTCCGGTCCGTCGAGACCGGCAAGGTGGAGCAGGAGGGACTTCACGTCGGTGGCCGCGAGACGGTCAGCGACGGCGCGGGGGGTGGAGCACAGGACGAGCGGACCGTCGTCGTCGCTCGTGGGGAGGCGGCCGTGGCTGCCGCGCACGGGTGCCGGGTCGAGCGGCACGACCGCCATGCGGTAGCGCAGGCCCACCTTCTTGCGGGCCAGGGCGCCGGCCGCGCGGAGTTTCACATAGGGGTCGAGCGGGTCCATGAACAGCTCGGCCGGGTCGTAGCCGGGTTTGCGGTGGATGTCGACGAGCCGCGCGAAGTCGGGTGCGCGGGCGTCGTCGAGCCAGTAGTAGTACGTGAACCAGGCGTCCTCGTCCGCGACGGCGACGAGTTCCCCCGCGCGCGGGTGGTCCAGGTGGTGGGCCTTCTTGCCCTCGTCGCCGAGCAGGTCGGCGAGGCCGGGCAGGCGGTCGAGGGCGGCGCGGGTGGCGGCGAGGTCCTCGGGGCGGCGTACGTAGACGTGGGCGATCTGGTGGTCGGCGACGGCGAAGGCGCGCGAGGCCATCGGGTCCAGGTACTCCATGCCGTCCTGGGTGTGCACCTGGAGCAGCCCGGCGCGGCGCAGGGCGCGGTTGATGTCGACCGGGCGGCGCACCGGGGTGATCCCGTACTCCGACAGGGCGAGCACGGTACGGCCCCCGGCGCGGGCGTCGTCCAGCAGCGGGGCGAGGGCGGCGTCGAGGTCGGCGGCGGCGCGGTGGGAGCGCGGATCGTCGGGGCCGTAGCGCTGGAGGTCGTAGTCCAGGTGGGGCAGGTAACACAGCGTCAGGTCCGGTCGGCGGGTGCGGTTGATGTGCCGGGTGGCGTCGATGATCCAGCGGCTGGAGGTGAGGTCGGCGGTGGGGCCCCAGTAGTGGAAGAGGGGGAACGTGCCGAACTCCTGCGTCAGTTCGTCGTGCAGGGCCGGGGGCCAGGTGTAGCAGTCTGGTTCCTTGCGGCCGTCGGCGTAGTACACCGGGCGGGGGGTGACCGTGTAGTCGGTGTCGGCGCCCATGGCGTACCACCAGCAGACGTTGGCGACCGTGTAGCCGGGGTGGGCGCGGCGGGCGGCGTCCCACACCTTGTCGCCCTCGATCAGGGCGTTGTGCTGCCGCCACAGCAGTACGTCGCCGAGGTCGCGGAAGTACCAGCCGTTGCCGACGATGCCGTGCTCGTCGGGGTGGGTGCCGGTGAGGAAGGTGGCCTGGGCGGAGCAGGTGACGGCGGGCAGGACGGTGTCCAGGGGGGCGTGGGAGCCGGTGTCGGCGAGTGCTCGCAGGCGGGGCATGTGGGCGAGCAGGCGCGGGGTGAGGCCGACGACGTCCAGCACGAGCAGGGGGGTCGGCTCGGTGGTGCTCATGGCAGCTCCTTCAGGCCTAGGTCCGTCAGCAGGTCGCGGGCCAGGGTGAGTTCGGCGGCGATGCCGTCGACGAGCCGGTCGCGGGTGCGGGGGCGCAGCTCGGGTGGCAGGGCCTGCCAGGTGTAGGTCTCGACCTCCAAGTGGCGGGTGAGCGGTTGCGGTCCGCCGGCCAGCCGGGCCAGGGCGGCTTTGAGGACGGGCAGCGTGGAGGTCAGCGGCGGGGCGGGGTCCGCGTGCAGCGGCACATGGAAGTGGGCACGCCAGGGCGTGGCGTCGGGCAGGGTGTCGCCGGCCACGGCCTCGTCGAGGTCGTCGGTGCCGCGCAGGCCGGTGGCGGTCGTCGTGCGGGTCTGGTGCAGGAAGCGGGGCTCGGCGAACTGGGCCAGCGCCGCCCGCACCTCGGGCAGGTGGGGCTGCTCGGCGTGCAGGGCCGCGGACAGCTGGGACTTGACGATGGGGACGCCGGCCGCGGTGAGGGCGTCCAGGGCGGTGTCCGGGTCCTCGAAGGAGGTCGCGAGGTGGCACGTGTCCACGCACACGCCGATGCGGGGATGGCGGATCGCGGCGAGCGGGGCGAGGGCGTCGCCGGTGGTCTCGACGACGCACCCCGGCTCGGGCTCCAGGCCGATCCGCACGCTGCGGCCGGTCAGCTCCTGCAGGGCGTCGAGACGTTCGCCGAGCATCCGCAGCGCGTCGAGTCCGCGGCCCGTGTCCGCCGCGGTGCGCCAGGCGAGCGGCAGGGTGGAGATGCTGCCCTCGGTGACGTCGTCCGGGAGCAGGACGGTGAGGACGCGGGCGAGGGCGCTGGTGTGCTCCAGCCGTTCCGGTTCGGACCAGTCGGGCCGGTACACCCGGTACTTGACCTCTTCGGCGCCGAATCCCTCGTACGGGAAGCCGTTGAGGGTGACGACCTCCAGGCCGCGCCTTTCGAGCTCGTCGCGCAGTCCGCGCAGCGCGGCCGGGTCGGTGGCCAGGGCGCGGGCGGCGCCCTGCGCGAGCCACAGGCCGATGCCGAGGCGGTCGCGGCCGAGGCGGCGGCGCACCGGCTCGCAGTAGTCCCGGAGTTGCCCGAGGACACCGTCGAGGGTCTCGGCCGGGTGGACGTTGGTGCAGTAGGCGAGGTGGACCGTGGAGCCGTCGGGGTGGCGGAAGCGCATGGGCGTCACTCCCCGCCGCGCAGCACGGAGTTGCCCTCGTGGGTGGGGCCGGTCGCGGCGACGTCCAGGGCGAGGCGGCCGCTGAGGCCGTAGAACGCGACCGGGTTGCGCCACAGGACGCGGTCCACGTCGTCCTCGGTGAACCCTTCGGCCAGCATCAGGTCGGCGACCTTGCGGGTCTTGAGGGGGTCGCTGCGGCCCCAGTCGGCGGCGGAGTTCACCAGCACCCGCTCGGGGCCGTAGGTGCGCAGGAGGGCGACCATGCGGGCCTCGTCCATCTTGGTGCCCGGGTAGACGGAGAAGCCCAGCCAGCAGCCGCTGTCCTTCGCCTCCTTGACCGTGGTCTCGTTGAGGTGGTCGACCAGGACCCGTTCCGGGGCCAGCGCCGATTCGCGTACGACGTCGAGGGTGCGGCGCAGGCCTGCGAGCTTGTCGCGGTGCGGGGTGTGCACGAGGGCGGGCAGGCCGTGGTCGGCGGCGAGCTGGAGCTGCACGGCCAGGGCCTTGTCCTCGGCGGGTGTCATCGCGTCGTAGCCGATCTCGCCGACGGCGACCACGCGGTCCTTGACGAGGTAGCGGGGCAGTTCGTCGAGGACGGGGGTGCAGCGCGGGTCGTTGGCCTCCTTGGGGTTGAGGGCGATCGTGCAGTGGTGGGCGATGCCGTACTGGGCGGCGCGGAACGGCTCCCAGCCGAGCAGTGAGTCGAAGTAGTCGTAGAAGGTGGCGGGCGCGGTGCGGGGCTGCCCCAGCCAGAAGGCGGGCTCGACCACGGCGCGCACCCCGGCGGCGTGCATGGCCGCGTAGTCGTCGGTCGTGCGGGACGTCATGTGGATGTGCGGGTCGAAGATGCGCATCACTGATCCCCCTCCTCGGTCAGGGCGAGCACGCGGCGCAGGTCGTCCGGCACGGCACGGCCGGCGGCGGTGCGTTCGGCGGCGTAGTCGCGCAGCATGCGGGCGAGTTCCGCGTCACCGCGGGCGCGCCGGTCCAGGTCGGCGATGGCGTCCACGGGCACGCCGGTGAACAGGCACTTCAGTACGGCGTGCCGCCAGCCGTGCGGATCGAGGTGGCGGGCGGCGTAGGGGCCGACGGCGGCGGCCAGCAGCCGGGTGTCGTTGGTGCGCAGCGCGTCCTCGACCAGCGGCAGGGCGTCCGGTCCGGGTACCAGGCCGGGCAGGGCGCGCAGCACGGCGAGGCGTTCCTCGGCGGTGCCCTGGTGGTAGACGCGGGCCAGCGCGTCCCGGTCGGGGCGGGCGGCGGCGAGGATGAGGGCGCGGGCGGTGGTCGCGTGCTCGGGTCCGCAGCGTCTGCCGGCCTCGGCCAGGCGCAGTTCCCACACGGAGATCGGGCCGTGCGCCCCGGGGTGCGCGGCGGCCTCGTCCAGGGCCCGGTCGAGCCAGGCGCGGGCGGCGCCGGGCAGACGGTCGCGCAGGTCGTCCGCGGTGAGGTGGGTCATGAGGTGCTCCCTTGTGCGTGCCTGAGGAAGGGCAGGGAGAGCGCCGCGAAGTGCGGGCCCGCGTGGGAGTGGCGGGGCAGTTCGACGACCGTGAGGCCCTGGTAGCCGACCTCGGCGAGGGCGGAGAGCACGGGCGGGAAGTCGATCTCGCCGTCGCCGAACGGGAGGTGTTCGTGGACGCCGCGGCGCATGTCCTCGATCTGCACGTGCCGCAGCCACGGAGCGGCGGCCCGGACGCAGTCGGCGGGCGGCAGCGGCTCCAGGCACTGGCAGTGGCCGATGTCGAGGGTGAGGCCGAGGGGTGCGGGATCGCCGAGGTCGCGGCGCAGACGGTGGAAGTCGTCGAGGGTGGCGAGGAGGTGGCCGGGTTCGGGTTCCACGGCGAGCGGGACGCCGGCCGCGGCGGCCGCCTCCAGTACGGGTGCGAGGGACTCGGCGAGCCGCTTCCAGGCGGTGTCCTCGTCGGTGCCGGCCGGTGTGACGCCGCTGAAGCAGTGCACGGCGTGCGCGCCGAGGCCGGCGGCGATCCGTACGGCGCGCAGCAGCAGGTCGGTGCGGCGGGCGCGGTCGTCGGGGTCGGCGTCGAGCAGGGTCGGGCCGTGTTTGCGGCGCGGGTCGAGAACATAGCGGGCGCCGGTCTCGACGGTGACGCCCAGGCCCAGTTCGGCCAGCCGGCGTGCGATCCGGCTGGTGCGGGTCGGCAGGTCGGGGGCCAGCGGGTCGAGGTGCATGTGGTCGAGGGTCAGGCCCACGCCGTCGTAGCCGAGGTCGGCGAGCAGGGCGAGGGCGTCGTCCAGGCGCAGGTCGGCCAGGCCGTTGGTGCCGTACCCGATGCGGAGGCTCATGTGATGCTCACCCGCTTCGCGAGGCGGGCGCCCAGGGGTGCGAGCGCCGCGACCAGCAGCGCGCTGCCCCGGGCGCCGGAGCGTGCGGCGAGCGCGGCCTGGAGCGGCACGGTGGCGCGGATACCGGCGCCGACGGCGCGCTGGGTGAGCGGGGGTGAGGGGTTGAGCGCGGCGTGGGTGTAGGGGCGGGCGGCGGTGGCGGCGTACAGGGCGGTCAGGGCGGCGGTGAGGGTGGGGCCCGGCAGTCCGCGGGGGGCTGCGTCGCCGCGGGCTGCCGGGAGACGGTGGGTGAGCAGGGCGGTCGTGGCCAGGGCGGCCAGCGGGGCCGCGGTGGAGCCGCCGCGGGTCTCGGTGCGGGAGACCGTCGTGACGGCGAGGGTGTGGCTGCTGAGCAGGGCCGCCGACGGCACGGCCGCGCGGGTGCGGCCGGCGGTGGCGGCAGCGCCGAGCAGCAGGTCGAGGGCGCGGGCGGCCGCCATGCTCGCGGGGCCGGCCGGGGTGTGCTTCAGGGCGAGGTCGTACGCCCAGACGGTGGCCGCGAGCGGGGCGGCGACGGTGAGGGCGGGGCGGCCGGCGCGGGCCGCGAGGCCCAGGCCGGCCGCCGTGAGCGCACCGGCCGCCGTGAGGGCCGCGGCGGGGCGGACGCGGCCCGACGGAAGCGGCCGGTGCGGGCGGTCCACGGCGTCCTCGGCGCGGTCCGCCCAGTCGTTGAGGGCCATCCCCGCCTCGTACAGGCACACCGAGGCGCCGATGGCGAGGAGCGTGCGCCGGTTCGGCCGTACGGCGGCGGCAGCGGCGCCCGCCAGGACGTCCCCGGGGACCGTGCACAGGGCGGGCAGCCGCAGCAGTTCGGCCCAGGCGCGCAGCCGGGCCCTCACCGCTGTCCCCCGCCGAGCCGCCCGGCGAACCGCAGCAGTGCCGCGTACTGCTCCCCGAGCGCCGCCGGGCCGTCTCCGACCGGGTCCTTGAAGTAGAAGCCCAGGTCGGTGAGCGGTCCGCTCAGGCCGGCCTCGTGGGCGCGGGCGGTCAGCCGGGCCAGGTCGAGGACGAGGGGTGCGGCGAGGGCGGAGTCGCAGCCCTGCCAGATGGTCTGCAGGACCATGCGGGTGCCGAGGAAGCCGTCGAAGGCGACGTGGTCCCAGGCGGTCTTGAAGTCACCGAGGGCCGGTACGTCGTCGATGTGCACCTCGCCCTGCGGCACCGCTCCGAGGGTGTCGGTGAGGACGCGTTCCTTGCCGGCGTTCTTGGCGGCCGCGGCGGCCGGATCGGCCAGGGCCGCGCCGTCGCCCCCGCCGAGCAGATTGGTGCCGGACCAGGCCCGCACGGTGAGCGAGCGCTGCGCGAACATCGGCCCGAGCACGGACCGCAGCAGCGTCTGCCCGGTCTTGCCGTCCCGTCCGGCGTACGGCAGCCCGCTCGCCGCGGCCTCGGCGGTCAGCGCCGGGTGGTGCAGTCCGGTGGAGGGGGTGAAGTTGACGTAGGGGCAGCCGGCGCGCAGGGCGGCGGCCGCGTAGAGGGAGCTCGGGGGCAGCTCCCCGCCGGTGGGGGCCGGTTCCGTCGAGGCGACGTTCACGACGACGACCCGTGCCAGATCGTTTCTGCGCGAGAAGTCGGTCAGGTCGGCGGTGAAGGTCTCGATGAGCTGGTCCGCGTCCCTGGTGTCACCCGGCAGCGGTCCGCCGGGCCTGATCTCCCGGTCCGCGGCGGCGAGTTCCGCGGTGACGGCCGCGGGCAGTCCGTGCGGCAGCACCCCGGCCGCGGCCAGGTGCTCGGCCCGCTTGGGCAGCGGGCAGTCGACGGTGTCGTGACCGCCGAAGACCAGTGCGCCCAGCGGGGGCAGACCGGCCGCGGTGAACTCCGGGGTCTCGGTGACCATCCCGGTCGGCGGGTGCAGGGCCGCCGTCAGCGCGGCGCAGCCCGCCACGACGGTCGTGGCGACCGAGCCGCGGGCGCCTATCAGCCAGACTCCGGTACGGGACGCGGACATGGGCAGCCTCCTTGTCGCGTGCGAACCCTGAAAAGGGTGGGGAAAAGACGGCGGGCGGGAGTCCGGCGTCCCCCGCCCGCCGCCGCTCAGTCGCCCTGGGCGGGCAGTTCCTTGATCCGGATGTCGCGGAAGGACACCTCGTCACCGGCTCCGTGGTTCTGGATGCCGATGTGCCCGTCCGTCAGGCTCCGGGCCGGATCGGTGTTGGTGAAGTCGTTGATCTGCACGCCGTTGAGCCACACGCGCAGGCGCTCGCCCTGCACGCGGATCTCGTAGGTGTTCCACTCCCCCGGCGGGTTCAGCGCACGATCACGCTTCTTCAGATCGGCGGACCGGAAGCCGTAGACGGACCCGGTGGTCTTCTCCGGGACGTCGGTGGCGTCGATCTGGACCTCGTACCCGTTGTTCACGGCCGACCAGGGGTCGTCCGAGGGCGGGAAGCCCACGAACACACCGGAGTTGTCGTCGCCGGCCACCTTCCAGTCGAGCTTCAGGGAGTACGAACCGAAGCTCTGGTTCGCGTACCACAGCAGGCCCAGCCCTCCGGACGAGGTGAGCGTGCCGTCCTCGGACAGCGTGAAGGAGCCGGGTCCGGCCTGCCGCCAGCCGTCCACGGAGGTGCCGTCGAAGAGCGGACGGTAGCCGTTCTCCGGGCGGCAGTCCGCCTGGGCCGCGCCGATGGCGTACCGGATGCCGCCCAGCAGGTGCTGCCGGAAGGCGGGGTCGGCGTAGGACTCCCTGGTGTGGCCGCCGCCGGTGTAGAAGGCGCGGCCGCCCTGGTACTCCTGGCACCAGGCGATCGGGTGGTCGCCGTTCATGGTGCCGCCGCTGTACGACGACTCGTCCAGCGAAGCGAGGACGTGCGCCCGCTCGCGGGGATCGGAGCGGTAGTTGTACCACTCGTCGGTGCGGTTCCAGGCCGGGCCGAGGTGTGCGGTCGCCGGGTGCGCCCGGTCCTCGACCGTGACAGTGGCGGGCTGGATCGCCGGGTGCGACTGGAAGTACGCGCCGGCCAGTCCGCCGTAGAACGCCCAGTCGTACTCGGTGTCGGCGGCGGCGTGCACGCCGACGTAACCGCCGCCGTGGTGGACGTAGTCCTCGAAGGCCCGCTGCTGGGCGGCGTCCAGGACGTCCCCGGTCGTGGACAGGAACACGACCGCGGCGTACCGGCGTAGGTTGCCCGGCGTGAACGCGCCCGCGTCCTCGGTGGCGTCGACCGTGAAGCCGCCGCTCACGCCGAGCTGCTTCACCGCTGCCACACCGTCCGGGATGGAGTCGTGGCGGAAGCCGGCCGTCTTGGAGAAGACCAGCACCCGCTTGCCGTCGCCGGGCTGGGAGGTCGCCGGGCCGGTCGCACAGCCGAGCAGCAGCGCGGCGGTCGCGGCGGCGGTGGTGAGTCTGCCGACGGTTCGCATGACGTCCGCCTCTCAGCCGGTCGTGAAGGTGAAGTCGTCCACGTCGAACAGGGCTCCGGTGCCGCCCTTGAACACCAGGTACAGCGTGGTGGTGCCGCGGGGTGCGCGGGACAGGCCTGCCTCGACGTCCTGGAAGGTCTCCCAGCCGCCGGTGACGGGGACGGCCGCATTGCCGAGCAGGGTGCCGGTCGGGGAGCCGGCGCGCACCTCGAGGGTGCCGCCCGCGCCGCCGGAGGAGACCCGGGCGGTGATCTTCGTGGCGTTGCTCAGGGCGTACGGCGTGAAGGAGATCCAGTCGCCGTTGTCGATGTCGCCGACGGTCCTGCCGCCGTGCGCGGTGTCCTTGGCGACGACGCTGACGCCGGAGCTGTCACCGAAGTGCTCGGCCTGGCGGTGCTTGGGCTGGGTGACGTGCCGGGCGTGCGTGGTGAGCGGGGCCTGGCCGCCGCCGCCGTTGTCGGTGTACTGGGCGTCGAAGACGCCGAAGATGTTGGCGTCCTCGTCGTGGCCGCCGTCGGCGCTGGTCTGGATGGTGCCGGAGCAGCCCGTGGCGGAGGTCAGCGGGTGGCCGTGGCTGTCGTGACCGAGGACGAAGGTGACGGTGACCTTGGAGCAGTCGACCGCCGTTCCGTCCTCGGGGTCGGTCACCTTCACCTTGAACGGGATGGCGTCACCGAAGCTGAACAGCTGCCCGTCCTGCGGCAGTTCGAGTGTCACCTTCGGCGCGGTGTTGCCGACGACGATCTGCACGCCGGCGCTGCCGGTGCGGCCGCCGGGGTCCTTGGCGGTCAGGGTCGCGGTGTAGGTGCCGTTCGTCTTGTACTTGTGCGTGGGGTCGGCCTCGGTGGACTTGGTGCCGTCCCCGAAGTCCCAGCTGTAGGTGAGGGCGTCGCCGTCCTGGTCGGTGGTGCCGGCGGAGGAGAACTGCACCTTCAGCGGCGCCTGCCCGTTGGTGCGGCTCGCGGCGGCCTGCGGGACCGGGGAGTGGCCGTCGGTGGCGTTCTCGATGCGGTACAGCGCCGAGTTGTCGTCGCCGCCGAACCAGGAGAGGCCGTAATCGAGGACGTACAAGGCGCCGTCGGGGCCGAAGGCCATGTCCATCACCTGGGTGCCGGTCCAGGGGAAGGGGTTGATGGACTGCACGGTGCCGTTGCCGTCGCTGACGATCCGCTTGATCCAGCGGCGGCCGAACTCACCGGCGAAGAAGTTCCCGTCATAGGCCTCGGGGAACTTCACCGGCGACTCGAGCGCCGGGTCGTAGTGGTAGACCGGGCCGCCCATCGGGGACTCGGAGCCGGAGCCGAACTCGGGCACGGAGCCGTTGTCGTAGGGGATCCATGCGGGCTGGGCCGGGGGCAGGTCGGTCAGGCCGGTGTTGTGCGGGGAGGTGTTCTTCGGCGCGTCGCAGTCGAACGCGGCGCCGGAGGCCTTCGTGGCGAAGTCGTAGTCGACGTAGGCGTCGTTGGCGCCGGTGCAGTACGGCCAGCCGAAGTTGCCGGGGCCGGTGACGCGGGCGAACTCGACCTGGCCGGCGGGGCCGCGGCTGGGGCTGGCGGAGCCGGCGTCGGGGCCGTAGTCGCCGACGTAGAGGATGCCGGTCTTCTTGTCGACGCTGAACCGGAACGGGTTGCGGAAGCCCATGGCGTAGATCTCGGGCCGTGTCTTGGCCGTGCCGGGCGCGAAGAGGTTGCCGTCGGGGATGGAGTAGGAGCCGTCGGCGTTCACCTTGATGCGCAGGATCTTGCCGCGCAGGTCGTTGGTGTTGCCGGCGGTGCGCTGGGCGTCGAAGCCGGGGTTGCGGTCCGCCCGCTCGTCGATCGGGGTGTAGCCGTCGGACTGGAAGGGGTTGGTGTCGTCGCCGGTCGACAGGTAGAGGTTCCCGGCCGCGTCGAAGTCGATGTCACCGCCGACGTGGCAGCACAGGCCGCGCGTGGTGGGGACGTCGAGGATCTGCTTCTCGCTGGCGAGGTCGAGGGTGCCGTCCGTCTTCAGCACGAAGCGGGAGAGCCGGTTGACGCCGTTGAAGGGCGCGAAGTCGGCGGCGGTGCCGCTCTCCGGGGCGTCGCCCGCCGGGGTGTTCAACGGCGGCGCGTAGTACAGGTAGATGAACCGGTTGCTGGTGAAGTCCGGGTCGATGCCCACGCCCTGCAGGCCCTCCTCGTCGTGCGAGTACACGGCGAGCTTGCCCGCGAGCCTGGTGTTGCCGGCGGCGTCGGTCAGGCGCAGTGTGCCGTCGCGGGAGGTGTGCAGCACGGAGCGGTCCGGCAGCACGGCCAGCGACATGGGCTCGCCGACCTCCGCCGCGCCCTTGGCGAGGGTGACCTGCTGGAAGTCCTCGGCGGCGAGGGTCTGTTGGTCGGCGACGGCTGCGCCGGCCGGCGGTGTGGTGAGGGTGAGCGTGGCGCCCGCGAGCAGGGCACCGCTGAACAGCGCGAGTGCCGCGCGCAGACGTGAGCGAGGGGATCTGGTGGTGCGGTCGTTCCCGTGCACGAATGCCTCCAGATGAGGGGCTGGTTGTACGGGCGGGTGGAGACGCCGGGATGCGCCGTCATCCCGGAGAGGGGGAAGAGAAGTCAGTTGGCGAACGCCGCGTCGAAGGACGCCGTCGGGGGTTCGAAGTCGTACGCCTTCAGGCGGGTCAGGGCCTCGGGGGCGCCCTGGAGCCGGTCCATGCCGGCGTCCTCCCACTCCACGGAGACCGGGCCCTGGTAGCCGATGGAGCGCAGCATGCGGAAGACGTCCTCCCAGGGGACGTCGCCGTGGCCGGCCGAGACGAAGTCCCAGCCACGGCGCGGGTCGCCCCAGGGCAGGTGGGAGCCGAGACGGCCGTTGCGGCCGTCGAGGCGCTTGCGGGCTTCCTTGCAGTCGACGTGGTAGATCCGGTCGCGGAAGTCCCACAGGAAACCGACCGGGTCGAGGTCCTGCCACACGAAGTGGGAGGGGTCGAAGTTCAGGCCGAACGCGGGGCGGTGGCCGACCGCTTCGAGGGCGCGCCGGGTGGTCCAGTAGTCGTAGGCGATCTCGCTGGGGTGGACCTCGTGCGCGAACCGGACGCCCTCGGCGTCGAAGACGTCCAGGATCGGGTTCCAGCGCTCGGCGAAGTCCTGGTAGCCGCGCTCGATCATCGACTCGGGGGCCGGCGGGAACATCGCCACCAGGTGCCAGATCGCGGAGCCGGTGAAGCCGATGACGGTGTCGACACCGAACGCGGCCGCCGCGCGCGCGGTGTCCTTCATCCGTGCGGCGGCGCGCTGCCGTACGCCCTCGGCGTCGCCGTCGTCCCAGATGGCGGCCGGCAGGATGGCCTGATGGCGTTCGTCGATGATGGCGTCGCACACGGCCTGGCCGACGAGGTGGTTGGAGACCGCCCAGCACTTCAGGCCGTACTTGTCGAGCAGCTGGTGGCGCGAGGGTATGTAGGCCGGGTCGGCGAGGGCCTTGTCGACCTCGAAGTGGTCTCCCCAGCAGGCGAGTTCGAGGCCGTCGTAGCCGAAGTCCCGGGCGAGCCGGCAGACCTCTTCCAGGGGCAGGTCGGCCCACTGGCCGGTGAACAGCGTGAACGGACGCGGCATGGCGGTGGCTTCTCCTCAGAGCCCGACGGGCGTGTAGACGGAGTTCTTCTCGGCGCTCTCCTCCACGGCCGCGAGTACGCGCTGCACCTGCAGCCCGTCGGCGAAGGAGGGTTCGGGGCGGCGGCGCTCCGCGACCGCGTGGACGAGGTCGCGGACCTGGTGGACGAAGGTGTGCTCGTATCCGAGGCCGTGGCCGGGCGGCCACCAGGCGTCCACGTAGGGGTGGTCGGGCTCGGTGACGAGGATGCGGCGGAAACCCGCGTGCTCGCCGGGCTCTGTGCCGTCGTGGTACCAGAGCTCGTTGAGCCGCTCCAGGTCGAAGGAGAGGGAGCCGCGCTCCCCGTTCAGCTCGATGCGCAGGGCGTTCTTGCGGCCGGTGGCGTACCGGGTGGCCTCGAAGGAGGCGAGGGCGCCGGAGGTGAACCGGCCGGTGAACAGGGCGGCGTCGTCGACGGTGACGGTGCCGGTGCGGGCGGCGGCGGTCCCGGCGGACAGACCTTGTACGGCCCCCGCGGGCAGCGGCCGCTCCCGCACGAACGTCTCCGTCAGCGCGGACACCCCGGCCAACTGCTCCCCCGCGAGGTACTGGGCGAGGTCCACGATGTGTGCGCCGAGGTCGCCGAGCGAGCCGGAGCCCGCCTGCTCCCTGCGCAGCCGCCAGGTCAGCGGAAAGGCCGGATCGACCAGCCAGTCCTGGAGATACGTCACCCGCACGTGCCGCAGGGTGCCGAGCCGGCCCTCGGCGACCATGCGGCGGGCCAGCGCGGTCGCCGGGACCCGGCGGTAGTTGAAGCCGACCATCGCCACCAGGCCCCGCGCCTCGGCCTGCTGCGCCGCACGGACCATGGCCTCGGCCTCGGCGACGGTGTTGGCCAGCGGCTTCTCGCACAGCACGTGCTTGCCCGCGGCGAGCGCGGCGAGCGCGATCTCGGCGTGGCTGTCGCCGGGGGTGCAGATGTCGACGAGGTCGACGTCGTCGCGCTCGATCATCTCCCGCCAGTCGGTGACGGCCTGAGCCCAGCCGTGCCGGCCGGCCGCCGCGCGCACCGCCGTGGCGTCCCGGCCGCAGATCACGGCCAGCTCCGGGCGGCGGGGCAGGTCGAAGACCCGGCCCGCGGTGCGCCAGCCCTGGGAGTGGGCGGCGCCCATGAAGGCGTAGCCGACCATCCCGACGCGCAGCGGCGGTCTGTCCCGGCCCGCTGAGCCGGCCGGGCTCGTCGGGCTCTGGGTCCCGTCTGACTGCTGCGGCTGTGCCATGGGGTAAGTCCTCCGTCCTCGTCGTGACGACGTCGTGGCGGTGCGGTGGGGGGTGCGGGGCCAGGCCTGTCGTTGCGTTCACCCCGGTGTGGCGGGGGCCCTCGGTCAGCGGAAGCCGGTGGGCATGTACTGGTCGACGTTGGTCTTGTCGACGACGGCCGAGTAGAGCGTGATCGACGCCGGGATCTCGAACTCGGCGAGGCCGCCGACGCCCTTGCCCTGGCCGAGGGCGCGGGCGAGGTCGATGGCGGAGGCGGCCATGGTGGGCGGGTAGAGCACGGTCGCCTTCAGCACGCCGTTGTCCTGCTTGATGGCCTGGAAGGCGGAGAGCGCGCCCGCGCCGCCGACCATCAGGAAGTCGTCACGGCCGGCCTGCTCGATGGCGCGCAGCGCGCCGACGCCCTGGTCGTCGTCGTGGTTCCACAGCGCGTCGAAGCCCGACTGGGCCTGCAGCAGCTGGGCCATCTTGGCCTGCCCGGACTCCACGGTGAACTCGGCGGCCTGGCGGGCGACCTTGCGGATGTTGGGGTAGTTCTTCAGCGCGTCGTCGAAGCCCTGGGTGCGCTGCTTGGTCAGCTCCAGGTTGTCGAGCCCCGCGAGTTCGACGACCTTGGCGTTCGGCTTGCCCTTGAGCTTCTCGCCGATGTAGTGGCCGGCGCTCAGGCCCATGCCGTAGTTGTCGCCGCCGATCCAGCAGCGGTAGGCCTGCGGGGTGTTGAAGACGCGGTCGAGGTTGACCACGGGGATGCCGGCGCGCATCGCCTTCAGGCCGACCTGGGTGAGGGCCTTGCCGTCGGCGGGCAGCACCACCAGCACGTCGACCTTCTTGTTGATCAGCGTCTCGATCTGGCCGATCTGCTGCGCGGTGTCGTTGGAGCCCTCGGTGATCTCCAGGGTGACGTCGGAGTACTTCTTCGCGCGGCTCTTGGCGTTGTCGTTGATGGCGTTGAGCCAGCCGTGGTCGGCCTGCGGTCCGGCGAAGCCGATGGTGACGTGCTTGCCGGGCTTGTCGGCGGCGGCCGGCCGCTCGTCCGCGGCCGGCGCGGAGTCCTTCGGCTCGTTGCTGGTGCAAGCCGTGAGGAGGGCTCCGGCGGAGACGGCGGCGGATCCGAAGAGCAGTCCTCTGCGGGTGGGCAGCTGGGGCATGGCGGGGAACCCTTTCCTCAGGTCGTGCTTGCGGTACGGCGCTGGACCAGCACGGCGGCGACGATGATCGCGCCCTTGGCGATCTGCTGGACGTCGCTCTGCAGGTTGTTCAGGGCGAAGATGTTGGTGATCGTGGTGAAGACCAGAACGCCGAGCACGGACCCGGTGATGGTGCCGCGGCCCCCGCTGAGCAGGGTTCCGCCGATGATGGCGGCGGCGATGGCGTCGAGTTCGTAGAGGTTGCCGTTGGTGTTCTGGCCGGAGCCGGACAGGACGATCAGCAGGAACGCGGCGATGCCGCAGCACAGTCCCGACAGCAGGTACAGATACAGCCGCTGGCGGCGGACGTCGATGCCGGCGAGCCGGGCGGCCTCGGCGTTGCCGCCGACGGCGACGGTGCGCCGGCCGAAGGTGGTCCGGTTCAGCAGCAGCCAGCCGAGAACCGTCACGAGTGCGAAGACCAGCACCAGGGGCGGGATGCCGAGGACATACGCGTCGCGTTCGCCGAGGCTCAGCACGCCGTCGATGGTGACGATCTGTGTCTTGCCGTCGGTGATCTGCAGGGCGAGACCGCGCGCCGAGGCCAGCATGGCGAGGGTGGCGATGAACGGGACCATCCCGCCGTACGCGATGAGCAGGCCGTTGACCAGGCCGCAGCCGAGGCCGACGACCATCGCGGTGAACAGGATGCCCGCGAAGCCGAACTCCTGGGTGGCGAGGGTGGTCGCCCACACCGAGGCGAGGGCGACGATCGCGCCGACGGAGAGGTCGATGCCGCCGGAGGTGATGACGAAGGTCATGCCGACGGTGACGACACCGATCACCGACGCCTGGGTGAGGACGAGTTGCAGATTGCGGGTGTCGAGGAACTCGTCGGGCTTGGTGACACCGCCGATGACCACGAGCACGGTGAGCACGCCGAGCAGGGAGAGGGTGCGGACGTCGGCGCGGGCCAGCAGGGTGCGCCAGGCGGGGAGATGGACCGGCGGCACCTTCGAGGTGCCGTCCCGCGGCGGGGAGACGTGCTGCGTCATGACGCCGGGCTTCCTTCCATGACGAGGTCGAGGACGCGGTGTTCGTCGAGCTGCCGGGCGGGTGCGGTGTGCACGACCCGGCCCTCGCGCAGGACCAGGACACGGTCGGCGAGGCCGAGCACCTCGGGCACCTCGCTGGAGACGAGGAGCACCGCGAGGCCTTCGTCCGCCAAGCGGCGGACCACCGCGTACAGTTCGGCGCGGGCGCCGACGTCGACGCCGCGGGTGGGCTCGTCGAGCAGCAGGACCCGGCAGCCGCGCAGCAGCCAGCGGGCCAGGACGGCTTTTTGCTGGTTGCCGCCGGACAGGGTGCGCACCGGCACGGACGGGTTGTCGGGCCGCAGCGACAGCTCTCGGACGGCGGCGCGGGCGGCGCCGCTCTCGGCCCCGCGGTCGATCCAGCCGCCGCGGGAGAAACGGGACAGTGAGGAGACGGAGACGTTGCGGGTGACGGACTCCAGCATCAGCAGCGCCTGCGCCTTGCGCTCCTCGGGCGCGAGCCCGAGACCGGCGCGGACGGCGGCGCGGACGCTGCCGGGCCTGAGCGGACGGCCGTCCACGAGCACCTGACCGGCCGTCGGCCTGCGGGCGCCGTAAATCGTCTCCAGGATCTCCGAGCGTCCCGAGCCGACGAGTCCGGCGAGGCCGACGATCTCCCCGGCGTGCACGTCGAGGTCGAGCGGCGCGAACTCGCCGTCCCGGGCGAGCGAGCGCACCTGGAGCACCGGCGTGCCGGCGGGCGGCTCGGCCGGCCGCTCGGGGAAGACGTACTCCACGTTCCGGCCGGTCATCAACGCGACCACGTCACGGGTCGGGGTCGTCTTGGCGGGCAAGCCCCCCGCGAGTGCCCGCCCGTCCTTCAGCACCGTGACGCGGTCGCCGATGCGGCGGATCTCCTCCAGGCGGTGCGAGATGTAGACGACGGCGACCCCCTCGGCGGTGAGGTCGGCGACGATCCGGAAGAGGTTGTCCACCTCGTCGGGGTCGAGCGCGGCGGACGGCTCGTCCATCACGATCAGCCGTACGTCGTGGGAGAGCGCCCGCGCCATGGAGACGATCTGCTGCTGCGCCGCGGACAACTCGCCCACCAGGCGGCCCGGTTCGATCTCGGGGTGCCCGAGTCGCCCGAGCAGCGCGGCGGTCGACTCCTTCGCCGCCTTGCGCCGTACGACGAAGCCGGCGGCCGCGGGTTCGTGGCCGAGGTGGACGTTCTCGGCCACGGACAGGTGTTCCACCAGGTCGAGTTCCTGGTAGATGGTGGCGATGCCCAGGCGCATGGCGGCGATCGGGGAGCGCAGGGTGACCGGCTCGCCGCGCCAGCGGATGGTGCCGGTGTCGGGCTGGTGGGCTCCGGCGAGGACCTTGATGAGGGTGGACTTGCCGGCGCCGTTCTGGCCGAGCAGGCAGTGCACTTCGCCGGTCTGGACGTCGAGGTCGACGCCGTCCAGGGCCCGGACGCCGGGGAAGGACTTGGTGATGCCGGACATGCTGAGCAGCGGTGGTTGTGGTGCCATGCGGATTCCCCTCGGCGGGCGTGCGGGCCGGTTCAGGGCAGGGCGGAGCAGGACGGGGCAGCTTGTGACCAGGGTGCGGCGGAGCGTGAGCAGGGCAGGGCAGGGCTGAGCTGGTCCCCGTACTGATGAGGTGAACCGAGGTCGGTGACTTACGCGGGTGAGAACAGGTGGTCGCTGATCAGCCGGGCCGCGCCGATGACTCCGGCGACGGGTCCCAGCTCCCCCAGGACGATGGGCAGGTTGCCGGTCGCCAGCGGCAGCGACTGGCGGTAGACCTGGGTGCGGATCGCGGCGAGCAGGGTGTGGCCGAGTCCGGTCACCCCGCCGCCGATCACCACCAGGCCCGGGTTGAAGAAGCTGACCAGGCCGGCGATGACCTGGCCGGTGCGGGTGCCGCCCTCCCGGATGAGGTCGAGGGAGGTGGCGTCACCGGCGGACGCGGCGGCGGCGACGTCCACGGCGGAGAGCGTGCCGCCCGTCTCCAGCCGTGACGCCAGTTCCGGCGACAGCCCCTGGCGGGCGGCCTCGGTGGCGTCGCGGGCCAGGGCGGCCCCACTGAAGTGGGCCTCCAGGCAGCCGCGGTTGCCGCAGGCACAGGGACGGCCGTCGGGCACGGCCTGGATGTGGCCGATGTCGCCCGCGCTGCCCGTCACCCCGCGGTGGACGCCGCCGCCCACCACGATTCCGCAGCCGATGCCGGTGCCGATCTTGACGCAGAGGAAGTCGCCCACGGAGCGTGCGACGCCCGCGTGCATCTCCCCCATCGCCATCAGGTTCACGTCGTTGTCGACCATGACGGGGCAGCCCAGTTCCTGGCTGAGCGCCTCCCGTACGGGGAAGCCGTCCCAGCCCGGCATGATCGGCGGGGCGACCGGGACGCCCTCCGGGAAGCGGACCGGGCCCGGAACGCCGATGCCGGCCCCGTCGTATCCCTCCGCGAGCCCGGAGTCGCGCAACTTCGCGGCCATGGACAGCACATGCTCGAAGACCGCGACGGGTCCCTCACGGACGTCCATGGGCTGGTTGAGGTGACCCAGGACCTCCAGCTCGGCGTTGGTGACGGCGACGTCGATCGAGGTCGCGCCGATGTCGACGCCGAGGAAGCGCAGCTGCGGGTTGAGCCGGACGTTGTGCGAGCGGCGCCCGCCGCGGGAGGCGGCGAGTCCGTCGGCCACGACCAGGCCCGTCTGCAGCAGCCGGTCGACCTCCACGGCGAGCTTGGACCGCGAGAGGTCGATCTGATCGCCCAGCTGGGCGCGGGAGTTGGGTCCCCCGTCGCGCAGCAGCTTCAGCAGCTGAGCCTGATGCGTGTTCGCGGGTCGTGCGGTCATGCGCCTCACGTGCCCCTCCCCGCCTCAAATCGGCCACCGTCGTTGGGCTTTCGAGGGGAACGTAGCAGCGACCGTTGAATGTGGGAAGAAGTCGCGCAGGGATTCCCGCAGACTTTCTCCACTCACAGGACAAAGACCGGAGCCCGAACTTCCCTGCCCCTAACGAGAGGCCCGAGACCTCTTACGACGGACGGGCACGTCGATCACCTGCGGGGACTGCTGCCGAACGCGCCGGCCGCGCTGCACGCCGGGGAGTCAGGACGCCGGGCGGTCGTGGTACGAGCGCCGGGTGTGCTCGGTGTGTTCGCGCATCAACCGGGTGGCGCGGCTCTCGTCGCCCTCGGCGATGGCGGCGATCAGCGCGCGGTGCTCGATCCAGGACTGCTGCCCGCGCTGCCGCGCGACCGGCGTGTAGTACCAGCGCACCCGGCGGTCCACCTGGGCCGCGAGGTCGGCGAGGACGGTGTTGCCGGCCAGTTCCATGACCGTGGCGTGGAAGCGGGCGTTGAGCGCGAGGGCGGTGTCGACGTCGTCCGCGGCGACGGCCTCCTCGCCCTGCGCGCACAGCTCTTCGAGGCGGGCGACGCCGTCCCTGCCGGCGGCCGCGGCGGCGAGCCGGGCGGCCTCGGCCTCCAGGAGCGTGCGGACGGTGAGCAGCTGGTCGGCCTCCTCCTCCGTCGGCTCGTGCACGAACGCGCCCTGGGCAGGCCGCAGATCGACCCAGCCCTCGGTGTTGAGCCGCTGCAGCGCCTCGCGCACCGGCTGCCGGGAGACCCCGAGATGCCCGGCGAGTTCACTCTCCACGAGGTGCTGACCGGGCTGCAGGGTACGCGTGGTGATGAGTTCGAGCAGGGCCTCGTAGACACGCTCGCGCAGCGGGCCGGGCCGCTCCAGTCGGGGCACCGCGCCCTGCGGCAGTCCGGTCGACAACATCGCTCCCCCTCGGGACTCGGTGGGACGGCACGCGCAGCAGACCAGCAGTATCGATTGTCTTTCGTCTACAGTCTACGGCGCACACGAGCCGCCGCGGCGTGCCGCACGTCGCCTCAGGGGTACACCGGCGCGCTCAGGGGCAGCGCACGACCTGCCCCGCGTACGACAGGTTGCCGCCGAAGCCGAACAGCAGCACCGGGTCGCCGGTCGTGACCCGGCCCTGCTCGACCAGCTTCGACAGGGCCAGCGGAATGCTCGCCGCGGAGGTGTTGCCGGAGTCGGTCACGTCGCGGGCGACGACCGCGTGCGCGGCGCCGATGCGCTCGGCGAGCGGTTCGATGATGCGCAGGTTGGCCTGGTGGAGCACGACGGCCGCGAGGTCCTGCGGGGAGATGCCGGCGCGTTCACAGGCCTGCCGGGCCAGCGGCGGCAGCTGGGTCGTCGCCCAGCGGTAGACGGACTGCCCCTCCTGCGCGAACCGGGCCGGCTGGCCCTCGATGCGCACGGCGTGCCCCATCTCGGGCACCGACCCCCACAGCACGGGCCCGATGCCGGGCTCCTCCCCGTCGGCACACGCCTCGACCACCGCGGCCCCCGCCCCGTCACCGACCAGGACGCAGGTGCTGCGGTCGCTCCAGTCGGCCACGTCGGACATCTTGTCGGCGCCGATGACGAGGGCCCGCCGGGCAGCGCCGGCGCGCAGGGTGTGGTCGGCGGTGGCCAGCGCGTGGGTGAACCCGGCGCACACCACGTTGACGTCTATCGCGGCCGGGCGCGGGATGCCGAGCCGGGCGGCGACGCGGGCCGCGGTGTTCGGGGAGCGGTCGATGGCGGTGGAGGTGGCGACCAGGACGAGGTCGATGTCGGCGGGCGCGAGGCCGGCCGTCGCGAGCGCCTTGGCGGCGGCGTGCGCGGCGAGTTCGTCGACGGGCTCGTCGGGCCCGGCGATGTGCCGCGTGCGGATGCCGACCCGGCTCCTGATCCACTCGTCGCTGGTGTCGACCAGTCCGGCGAGGTCCTCGTTGGTGAGCACCTTGGCTGGCTGGTAGTGGCCGACGGCGGCGATCCGTGAGCCGTTCATCTGGAGGGTCCCCCTCGTTGCCTGGACAGCGGACCCCTCAGTCTGATCAGTGACTCACGGGTACGAGGGCAGGCGAAGCGACAGGAATCGGGTGCGGGTGTTGTCGGCTTCCATCAGAGGCGCGGACCCGGCCGGACAGCCGCTGCGCGACCCCCTTGCCCAGCGTCACCTCCAGGAGCTGCTCGCCTCCTCGGCGGACCTGTCGACCACGCCCGGGGCGGCGGAGTGGATCGCGCAGTACGGTGCCGAGCCCGACCGTTTCGGCCCGGACGCGGCCCGTCTGAACGAGGAGCCGAAGGCCGACTACGAGCTGTACGTCCGCGACTACGACAAGTGCATCCTGCGCCACAAGTGCGTCGACGCCTGCGGCGAGCAGTGGCAGACCGAGACGACGACGGTGTGCGCATACTGCGCAGTGGGCTGCAACCTCACGCTGCACGTACAGGACAATGCGATCGTCAAGGTCACCTCGCCGCACGACACCCCGGTGACCCACGGCAACCTCTGCATCAAGGGGCGGTTCGGCTACCAGCACGTACAGAACCGGGACTGACCGGGACGGATGGGGACATGGGACGAGTGACGGAACGACGCAAGGTGATCCGCGTACGGGACGGAGCGGTCTCCGCACGCCCGGACACGCTCGTCGCGGAGGAACCCCTGGAGATCCGCCTCGACGGCAAGCCCCTCGCCATCACCATGCGCACCCCCGGCGACGACTTCGCGCTGGCCGCCGGCTTCCTGGTCAGCGAGGGCGTGCTGGCGGAGGCGCCCGACCTGCTCAACATCGTGTACTGCGCGGGCGCCACGGCGGACGGCTCGAACACGTACAACGTCGTCGACGTCCGGACGGCCCCGCACGTGGTCGCCCCCGACATCACACTGGAGCGCAACGTCTATACGACGTCCTCCTGCGGCCTGTGCGGCAAGGCGAGCCTGGACGCCGTGCGCACCACGGCCCGCTGGCCCATCGCCGACACGCCCCCGCTGCGCGTGACGCCGGAGCTGCTGGCGAGCCTGCCCGACCGGCTGCGCGCGGCCCAGCAGGTGTTCGACCGGACCGGCGGGCTGCACGCGGCGGCCCTGTTCACAGAGGACGGCGAGCTGCTGGACGTCCGTGAGGACGTGGGCCGGCACAACGCGGTGGACAAACTGGTCGGGCGTGCCCTGCGGAACGGGGACCTGCCCCTGTCCCGCACGATCCTGCTGGTGTCCGGGCGCGCCTCCTTCGAGCTGGCGCAGAAGGCCGTGATGGCCGGCATCCCCCTGCTGGCGGCGGTGTCGGCGCCGTCGTCGCTGGCCGTGGACCTGGCGGCCGAGACCGGCCTGACCCTGGTGGGCTTCCTGCGGGGCGCCTCCATGAACGTGTACGCGGGCGAGGACCGCATAGCCCTGAAGGCCACGGCCGACCAGGACTGACTCCCTCCCCCGCGGCACGACGACGGGGTCCCGCAGGCGGGGAGCGCCCCCTGCGCCGCGGGACCCCGTCTCAGTTTGTTTCCCGCGTCCCGCTGACGCGGACCAGCATCTCCAGGAACCGCTCCCGCTCCTCCTCCGACAGCGGCTCCAGGAGTTCCGCGTTGGCCGCGCAGGCCACCTCCTCGCACCGCTGGAGCATCCGCTCGCCCTGTTCCGTGAGCCGCACGGCGTTCTTGCGGCGGTCCTTCGGGTCGGGTTCACGCAGGACCAGGGACGCGGACTGGAGGTCGTTGAGGACACCGACCAGGTCCTTGGGGTCCAGGCCCACGCCGCGGCCGAGGTCGGCCTGCGCGACCGGGGCGAGGTCGCGGACGGCGGAGAGCACCACGTGGTGCCACATCTTCATGCCCTGTGCGGCGAGCGCCTCGGCGACCAGAGCGCGCCCCCGCGCGGCGGCGCGCCCGAGCAGCCAGCTGGGCAGGGAGCGGATCGCGGGCAACGGTGCTTCGGCCATGCGAGCAGCCTATCCGGAAGTCATTGGACTTCCCCACGACATCACCTATACCGTTGGGACTCCCAACGAATTCATGGGTACACCCAACGATTTTCCGGAGGTCGCCATGCGCCGCATCCGATACGACCGCCCCGGCGGCCCCCTGTTCATGGAGGAGGCCCCCGTCCCCGCACCCGCCCCCGGCGAGCTGCTCGTGCGCTGCGAGGCGGTCGGCGTCACGCTCCCCGTCGTCCGCAAGGTCACCGAGGCCGCGGAGCCCATCGCACTCGGCGGCGAGATCGCCGGCGAGGTCGTGGCCGTCGGCGAGGGCGTGACCCGCTGGGCGCCGGGCGACCGGGTGACCGGGCTGTGCTTCGGCCACGGCTACGCCGACTTCGCGCTGCTGCAGGACGCCATGGCCTCACCGATCCCGGACACGGCCTCGGCCGTCGACGCCGTTACCCTGGTGCGCAGCGGCCTCGTCGCCTACGGCGCCCTGGACGCGGCACGTCCCGAGCCTGGCGAGACGGCACTGATCACGGCCGCCGCGAGCGGTGTCGGCCATCTCACCGTTCAGCTGGCCCGGATACGCGGCGCGGCCCGGGTGACCGGCGCCGTCTCCGATCCGGCCAAGGCCGGCTTCGTGCGCGCGCTCGGCGCCGACGAGGTCGTCGGGTACGGCGACGACAGCTGGGGTGAGCCGGCCGACTACGCTCTGGACGCCGTCGGCGGCGAGCTGCTCACCCCGGCCCTCGCCGCACTGGCCCCCGGCGGCCGGCTCGTGGCGTACAGCTCGGGCGGCGGGACCATTCAGGCGTACGACCTGCTGGTGGCCGCCAAGTCCGTGATCGGGTTCCAGATGGCCCGCATCGCCCGCGGCCGGCCGGCGCTGTACGAGCAGTGGCGCGCAGAGCTGTGGCGGCTGTTCACCGAGGGCTCCCTGAGGCCTGCCGTGCACGGCGAGTTCGCGCTCGCCGACGCGGGAAAGGCACACGAGACGATAGAGAACCGGGCGAATCTGGGCAAAGTTGTTCTGATCCCATGATCCGCTCGGCCCGTCCGGGAGACGATGGACGGGGCGGGGTCGGCGCGTGACAGCCGCAGGTGTGGGTGGGCGGCCGGCCGGCGCGGAACCGTGTCGTGGGCCTGATCACCGTGCGGGACCGGGGCGCGGCACCGCGGACGGCGTCCGTGCGCACCAGGAGCGCGTACAACGACGGCCGGTGGCACGGCGCCGGGGCGCAGGCCGCCCGTCGCTGTCCGTCGACGGCGTGGAGTCCTCCGTCGCGGCTCCCCCGGGCTCGGTCAGCCGGACCTCGCCCTTCGGGGTGCACCTCGGGCAGCGCATGGACGGCAGGGCCTTCTTCACCGGAGCGCTCGACGAGCTGCGCGTCTGGGACCGGGCGCTGAGCGACGGGGAGCTGAGGCATCCGGCGGTGCCGGACTCAGCGCAGCACACGGTCCTGTCGCTGCCCCTGGACCGGGTGAGCGGCTGAGTCTTCGCCGTCCGCCTCGGGGTCGTGGGAGCGGCGCTTGGCGATCACCGCGCACACCATCAGCTGCATCTGGTGGAAGAGCATCAGCGGCAGCACGGCCAGCGAGGCCTGCGGGCCGAAGAGCACGCTCGCCATGGGCAGCCCGGACGCCAGCGACTTCTTCGACCCGGCGAACTGGATCGCGATCCGGTCCGCGCGGCCGAAGCCCATCGCCTTCGCGCCGTACCAGGTCATCAGCAACATCACCGCGAGCAGCACGGCCTCCACGACGAGCAGCCCGCCGAGCCGGACCGGGCTGACCTGGTGCCAGATGCCGCGGACCATGCCCTCGCTGAACGCGGTGTACACGACGAGCAGGATCGAACCGCGGTCGACCAGGCCGAGCACCTTCTTGTGCCGGGTGACGAAGCCGCCGATCCAGCGGCGCAGCACCTGCCCGGCGAGGAACGGCACCAGCAGCTGCAGCACGATCTGCACCACGGAGTCGGCGGAGAAGCCTCCCGCGCCGCTGCCCAGCAGACCCGCTGCCAGCAGCGGCGTGACGACGATGCCGACCAGGGAGGAGAAGGAGCCGGCGCAGATCGCGGCGGGCACGTTGCCGCGGGCGATGGAGGTGAAGGCGATGGAGGACTGGATGGTGGAGGGCACCAGGGTGAGGAACAGCAGGCCCTGGTAGAGCGGCTGGGTGAGGAAGACCGGGACCAGCCCGCGGGCGGCCAGGCCCAGCAGCGGGAAGATCACGAAGGTGCAGACCAGGACGGTGCCGTGCAGCCGCCAGTGCTTGAGGCCGTCCAGCGCCTCACGGGTGGACAGCCGGGCGCCGTACAGGAAGAACAGGAACGCGATCGCCGCCGTGGACGCACCGGAGGCGACGTCGGCGCCCGTGCCGCGCGCCGGGAACAGCGCGGCCAGCCCCACCGTGCCCAGCAACAGCACGATGTAGGGGTCGATCGGCATCCAGCTCGGCCACTGCAGGCGTTTCACGGTGCTCCACGTGCTCGGTCGTCGTACGTACGGATGGGGCGTGCGGCCTCGGGCTGCGGCCATGGACGTGGCCCCGGTTCGCCGCCGGGGGCAGGCGGCCCGCGGCCCGCGGCGAGGCCCGGAGGGCGCCCTTCCATCCTGCTCCCCCGAGCCGTGATCGGGAATCCGGCATACGGCTCTGACTGTCATCACGTTTCATGATGAGCGGCTAGGGTGGCAGGCGTGTACGACCCCTCCCAGCTGCGCACCTTCCTCGCGGTCGCGCAGACGCTGAGCTTCACGCAGGCAGCGCGGCGGCTCGGGCTGCGCCAGTCGACGGTCAGCCAGCACGTGCGGCGGCTGGAGGACGCCACCGGGCGCACGCTGTTCACCCGGGACACGCACGCGGTGGAGCTGACCGAGGACGGCGAGGCGATGCTCGGCTTCGCGCGCCGGATCCTGGAGGTGCACGAGCAGGCCACGGCGTTCTTCACCGGGACCCGGCTGCGCGGCCGGCTGCGCTTCGGCGCGTCGGAGGACTTCGTGCTGACTCGGCTGCCGGAGATCCTGGAGGGCTTCCGGCACGACCATCCCGAGGTCGATCTCGAGCTGACGGTGGAGCTGTCCGGCACGCTGCACGAGCAACTGGCGGCCGGGAAGCTGGACCTGGTGCTGGCCAAGCGGCGCCCGCAGGATCCGCGCGGGGAGCTGGTGTGGCGGGACGACCTGGTGTGGATCGGCGCGGAACGGCTGCGTGTGGACCCCGACCGGCCCGTCCCGCTGATCGTCTACCCGCCGCCGGGCATCACCCGGGCGCTCGCCATGGAGGCGCTGCAGCGGGCGGGGCGCCCGTGGCGGATCGCCTGCACCAGCGGCAGCCTGAACGGCCTGATCGCGGCGGCCCGCGCGGGCCTCGGCGTGATGGCGCACTCCCGCGGCCTGGTCCCGCCCGGCCTGGTGCGCGTCCCCGACCGGGCCGGTCTTCCGGAGCTGTCGGGCGTCGACTTCGTCCTGGTGCACGGCCACCGCCGCACCTCCGCCCAGGACGCCGCCGACGCCCTCGCCGCGGCGATCCTGGCGGGCGGTGACCGCCTTCAGCGGCGCCGGCGGACCGGCGTCGGCTAGGACACCCGGGGACGCGCCGTCGGGTTCAGCGGGCCGGCATGGGATACGTCAGCTGCTTGACCCGGCGCAGCAAGGGGCTGGCCTCGACGTGCTGGACGCCCGTCAGCCGGCCGAGGGGGCCGCTGAGGTAGGCGTAGAGCTCGGCGGTGTCGCGGAAGACGGCGGTGGCCGTGAGGTTGGACGGGCCTGCGGTCGCGGCGGCGTGGGCGATCTGGTCGTGCGTGGCGAGCGCCTCGCCGACGGCGTGCAGAGTGGCCGGTGTGGTGGTGATCCACAGGGCGGCGGCGGTCGGGAAGCCGAAGATCTCCGAGTGGTACTCGACGTCGATGTAGACCGCCCCCGACCCCAGCAGCGCGGCGAGCCGGCGTTTGACCGCCGACTCCGAGCGGCCGGTCGCGCGCTGCAGTTCCGGGTAGCCGGCCCGGCCGTCGCGCTCGAGAACGGCCAGCAGCGGCTCGTCCGACGGTTCGATGCGGGCGGGTCCCGCGTGCGGGACCGGCTCCGGCCGCAGGGCCGCGATCTCGTCGTCCCGCAGCACGCCGAACTTGCCGAGCCAGCCCGTGGGCCCGCCGTAGAAGCGGTGCAGCATCTGGTGGGCGCGGATCTCCAGCACGCGCGGGGTGCGCGGCAGCTTGCCGAGCAGCAGGTCGTCACGGTCGCCGGCGCTGCGCGGCCGGGTGCCGAAGACGATCTCCGTGCCGCCGGAGGCGAGGCCGATCCAGTTGGTGTCGGGCCGTTTGGCGAGCGCGTCGGCGATGGTCAGGGCGGCGTCGGGGACGCAGCGCAGCCGCAGCGTCCACTGGTCCTGGCCGAGCCGCTCGGCGTCCCGGACGGCGACGACGCGCAGACCGCCCTCGGAGCACAGCCGGCGGTAGCGGCGGGCGACGGTCTGGTCGGACGCCCCGAGCACGGCGGCGAGCCGGCTGAAGGAGGCGCGCCCGTTCAGTTCCAGGGCGCACAGCAGGCGCAGGTCCAGCTCATCGAAGGTGTCGGATTCCCACTCCAGCACGCCGTCTCCTGTCGGATTCCGTCACTCGGGAGGTCACCTCGCATGTGATCGTCCACGGACGGCCCATCGTACGGAACCGGGCGCAGACGCGTCCCGGTATCGGTGAGGAGTTGAGGACATGCGCACATGGGGGCCGCTGACGGCGGTGTGCCTGGGCACGTTCATGTTGTTGCTGGACGTGACGATCGCGGTCGTGGCGCTGCCGGACATGGGGCGGGCGCTGCACGCGTCGCTGAGCGATCTGCAATGGGTGATGGACGGCTACGCGCTCGCGCTGGCCGCGCTGCTGCTGGGCATCGGAGCGGCGGCCGACGTCCTCGGGCGCCGTCGGGTGCATGTGGCCGGTGTCGTGCTGTTCGCGGTGGCGTCGCTGCTGTGCGGGCTGGCCGGCGGGCCGGGGCTGCTGGTCGCGGCCCGCTGCCTGCAGGGCGTGGGGGCGGCGGCGATGTTCGCCACCACTCTGCCCCTGCTGGGCGCGGTCTACCAGGGCCGGCAGCGGTCGGTCGCCCTCGGCGTGTGGGGCGCGGTGAGCGGCGCGGCGGCCGCGGTGGGCCCCGTGGTCGGCGGGCTGCTGACCGACGGGCCGGGCTGGCGGTGGATCTTCTTCGTGAACCTGCCGGTGAGCGTGGCCTCGGTGTGGCTGACCCTGCGGGTGGTGCCGGAGTCGCACGGCGAGCGCCGGCGGCGTATCGACCTGGCCGGCACGGCGACCTTCGCCGCGTTCGCCGGGGCGCTGACCTACGGGGCGGTGCGGGCCGGGTCGCACGGCTGGACGGAGTCCGGGACGCTGCTCTCCTTCGCCCTCGCGGTGCTGGCGCTGGTGTGCTTCGTCGTGGTGGAGCTGCGGGTGGCCGACCCGCTGCTGGACCCCCGGCTGTTCCTGCGGCCCGCGTTCACGAGCGTGATGGTGGGCGCGTTCGCCTTCAACCCGGCGGCGTTCGCGGTGATGGCGTACTCCTCGATCTGGCTGCAGACCCTGCTCGGGATGAGCCCGGTGCGCGGCGGCCTGGTGTTCCTGTGGCTGTCGCTGGCCTCGTTCGTGGTGGCGGCGCTGGGCGGCCGGCTGCTGCACGGCGTGCCGGCGCGGCTCACCGTCGGCGGCGGGCTGCTGCTGATCGGCGTCGGCCAGTTCTGCTCGGCGGTGCTGGACGCGGGGTCGACGGCGACGACGCTGGTGCCGGGTCTGGTGCTGGTCGGCATCGGTACGGGTCTGGTCTCGCCGGGCATCGCGGGCGCAGCGCTGGCCGTGGTGGAGCCGCAGCGCGCCGGTATGGCGGGCGGCGCGGTCAACACCTTCCGCCAGCTCGGTTACGCGCTCGGCATCGCCGTCTTCGGCACGGTGCTGACCTCGCGGCTGCGGGACACCCTGCCGCCGGACGCCGCGCACACCCTGGCCGGTGGCGGCGCCGGCGCGCTGCGCGGGGCGTTTTCCGAGCACACGCTGCGGTCCGCGTTCGCCTCGGGTCTGAACACCGCGTCGGTCGCGGCGGGTGCGGTGGCGATGATCGGCGGCGCGCTGGTGCTGACACTGGCCCGTTCACCGCGCGCCGAGCGGCCCACGGTGACGGAATCCGGGGCGCGGACGCTGACCGAAGTGAAGCGCTGACGGGAGCCCGCGCCGCGCGGCGGCCCGGTCGTACAGATTCGGTGGAGATTGGGGCGCCGAAACTTACGGAACCGTCGGTTTTCTGTCCGACCCTTCCGCATGTGCGCCCATTTTCCGCCCATGACCAGCGCGGACCCCGGCGCCGCCCGAAGCGCTCGCCCCTCCCGTCCCGCCGCCGCGTGGGGTAGCTTTCACGGCGCTGCGCGGGCGCCAAGGACGAGCCGGGCGCCGGGACCGGGGAGCGGGGAGTGGGTTTGCGCGAGTACTCCAACCCTCCGTTGGCGCTGTCGCCGCCGGTGGGCGGTCTGGCCGACGTCGTCTTCCGGCATGCCGAGACCGATCCGCTGCACGTCGCGCTGGGCCGCAAGGACGAGGCCGGGCAGTGGCGGGACGTGACCGCGGCCGAGTTCCGCGACGAGGTGCTGGCGCTGGCCAAGGGGTTGCTGGCGAGCGGCATCCGGTTCGGCGACCGGGTCGCGATCATGTCCCGTACCCGCTACGAGTGGACGCTGTTCGACTTCGCGCTGTGGACGATCGGCGCCCAGGTGGTGCCGGTGTACCCGACCTCCTCGGCCGAGCAGTGCTTCTGGATGCTGTACGACGCCGAGTGCACGGCGGCGATCGTGGAGCACGAGGACCACGCGATGACGATCGCCACCGTCATCGACCGGCTGCCGAACCTGCGCCGGCTGTACCAGCTGGACGAGGGAGCCGTGCAGGAGCTCTACGACGCGGGCGCCCACCTGGACGACGAAGTGGTGCACCGGCACCGCGAGGCGGTCACCCCGGAGTCGGTGGCCACGATCATCTACACCTCCGGCACCACCGGCCGCCCCAAGGGCTGTGTGATCTCGCACGGCAACTTCATGTACGAGGCGGACACGGTCATCGGGCGCTGGGAGCCGGTGTTCCACTCCAAGAAGGGCGACGAGGCGGCGACGCTGCTGTTCCTGCCGCTGGCGCACGTCTTCGGGCGGATGGTGCAGGTCGCGGCGATCCGCGGCAAGGTCCGCTTCGGTCACCAGCCGCAGCTGAACGCGGCCGCGCTGCTGCCTGACCTGCAGGCGTTCCGGCCGACGTTCATCCTGGCCGTGCCGTACATCTTCGAGAAGGTGTTCAACGCGGCGCGGCGCAAGGCGGAGAAGGACGGCAGGGCGGCGCCGTTCGAGAAGGCCGTCGAGGTGGCGGTGAAGTACGCCGAGGCGGTGGAGGCGAAGGCGTGGGGCATCGGGCCCGGGCCTTCGGCGGGGCTGCGCATGCAGCACCAGTTCTTCGACAAGCTGGTGTACGCGAAGGTGCGCGCGGCGATGGGCGGCCGGATCCGCAACGCCATGTCCGGCGGCTCGGCCATGGACCGCCGGATGGGCCTGTTCTTCGCGGGCGCCGGTGTGCAGATCTACGAGGGATACGGCCTGACCGAGTCGACGGCCGCGGCCACCGCGAACCCGCCCGAGCGCACCCGGTACGGCACGGTGGGGCAGCCCATCCCGGGCGTGACCGTGCACATAGCCGACGACGGCGAGATCTGGCTGCGCGGCGGCAACGTCTTCCAGGGCTACCTCAACAACCCCAAGGCGACCGACCAGACCCTGCACGACGGCTGGCTGGCCACCGGCGACCTCGGCTCGCTGGACGAGGACGGCTACCTCACCATCACCGGCCGCAAGAAGGAGATCCTGGTCACCTCGGGCGGCAAGAGCGTCTCGCCGGGGGTGCTGGAGGAGCGGGTGCGCGAGCATCCGCTGGTGAACCAGTGCATCGTCGTCGGCAACGACCGCCCGTTCATCGCCGCCCTGGTCACCCTCGACCAGGAGGCCGTCGAGCACTGGCTGCAGATGCGCAACAAGCCCCGCCTCACCGCGTCGGAGCTGGTGCGCGACGCCGATCTGGAGACCGAGGTGCGCCGCGCGGTCGTGGCGGCCAACACGCTGGTCTCGCAGGCGGAGTCGATCCGCACCTTCCGCATCCTCGCCCAGCCCTTCACCGAGGAGCACGGCCTGCTCACGCCGTCGCTGAAACTGAAGCGCAAGGCGATCGAGAACACCTACGCCCGTGAGGTGGAGGCGCTCTACCAGGTGTGAGCCGTCGCACGGCAGGCGACGGATTTCGCCGTCAGGAATGCATCGCGGCCGGTGATCGTTGACGATATGCGGAACACCTGACGGACAACCGAAGGATCAAGAGCTCGTGAGCAGCAAGGTCCCCCCGATCACCCTCAACAACGGCGTCGAGATGCCCCAGCTGGGCTTCGGCGTCTGGCAGGTGCCGGACGACGAGGCGGAGCGGGCGGTCGCCACCGCCCTGGAGGCCGGGTACCGCAGCATCGACACGGCGGCGATCTACGGCAACGAGGAGGGCACCGGCAAGGCCATCGCCGCCTCCGGTCTGCCCCGCGAGGACATCTTCGTCACCACCAAGCTCTGGAACAGCGAGCAGGGCCACGACTCGACGCTGCGCGCGTTCGACACCTCGCTCGCCAAGCTCGGCCTGGACTACGTGGACCTGTACCTGATCCACTGGCCGCTGCCGTCCAAGGACGCCTACGTCGACACCTACAAGGCGTTCGAGAAGCTGCACGCCGACGGCCGCGTCCGCGCGATCGGTGTCTCCAACTTCCTGGAGCCCCACCTGGACCGGCTCATCGCGGAGACCTCGGTCATCCCGGCGGTCAACCAGATCGAGCTGCACCCGCACCTCCAGCAGCGCGCCGCCCGCGAGTACCACGCCGAGCAGGGCATCGCCACGGAGGCCTGGTCGCCGCTCGGCTCGGGCAAGGGCATCCTGGAGATCCCGGCGATCGTCGCGATCGCCCAGAAGCACGGCCGCACCCCCGCCCAGGTGGTGCTGCGCTGGCACCTCCAGCTCGGCAACGTCGTGATCCCGAAGTCCGTGACGCCGTCGCGGATCAAGGAGAACATCGAGGTGTTCGACTTCAGCCTGGACGACGAGGACCTCGCCGCGATCAGCGCGCTCAACGAAGACCGGCGGCTGGGCCCGGACCCGGCGACGTTCGACGTGGTCTGAGCGACACTCCGTCCCGACGTCACCTCGTCTCGCGTCACCCCGTCCGAGGATCATTCCTCCCGATCGTCACCCGATCACCACGCCGCTCCGGGACCCGCCGTCCCGGGGCGGCGTGGCGTATCCCCGGGGACCGGGCATCGGGGTGCTAGCGTCCGGGACTCGTGCACTCGTTCCCCGCAACGCGTACCCGCCCCCGCCGTCTCGCCCTCGGTGCGGCCGCGGCAGCCGTCCTCGCCGCCGGTGTCCTCCCGGCGCTCGCCGGCCGCGGTTCCGGCGCGGCCTTCGCCCACGAGGGCTACGTCCCCGCCGCCGATCTGCTCGCCAAGGTGCGCTCCTGCGCGCAGGTGTCGCACGGCTTGTACCGCACCGACCAGGACAAGGCCCCCAGCGTCCCGGTGTGCGCGGCGAAGGGCGCGGTGTTCTTCACCGCCGACATGGACATCGACTGCGACGGCCGCCCCAGCGCCCGGTGCAGCGGGGCCACCGACCACTCGTTCCAGGACGACACCGCCTTCCACCAGTCCAACGGCAAGCCACTGCGCGCCGACCGGCTGCCGTTCGTCGTCGTCCCCGGCGCGAGCGACATCTGGGACTACCGCGCGTCGGGCGTGCGGGGCGGTGGCGTGGCGGCGGTCGTCCACGACGACCAGGTCGAGTACGCGGTCGTCGGCGACGTGGGCCCCAAGCAGATCATCGGGGAGGCGTCGTACGCCACCGCCAAGGCCCTGGGCCTCGACCCCGACCCGGAACACGGCTGCACCGACGCCCCGGTGACATACATCCTGTTCACGGACTCCCAGGTCACGCCCCTCGAGAGCCACCGCGCGGCGGTGACTCTCGGCGAGCGGCTGGCCCGGGAGTTCCTGCAGAGCAACTGACGCGGGGGCGTCGTCACACGGGCTGCCCGATGGGCCGTACGACGACGGTGTTGACGTCGACCCCGGCCGGCCGGCGGATCGCCCAGACGACCGAGTCGGCGATCTGCTCGGCGGTCAGCAGACGGCCGGGCGGCAGGCTGCCGTAGGAGTCCCAGAACGGCGTCTCCACCCGGCCCGGCGCCACCAGCGTCACACCGACGCCGTACTCGGTGACCTGGCGCCGGGTGTTCTCGGCGAGCCCGGTCACCGCCCACTTCGTCGCCCCGTACAGGTTGCCCGGGCCGTTGACGAACCCGGCGACGCTGCCGACCAGCACGATCCTGCCCCGGGTCTCCTTCAGCGCGTCGACGGACGCCCGGATCAGCAGCGCCGGCCCGAGCACGTTGGTCAGCACCATCTCCGGCCAGCCCGCCGGATCGCCCTCGGCGACCGTGTCGTGGGTGGCGAAACCGGCGTTGGCGACGACGGTGTCGAGGCGGCCGTACGCCTTCAGCGTGCGCGCGACGGCGTCCTGGACGTCGGCGTACTCGGCGGCGCTGCCGGTGACCGTGAGCAGCCCCTCCGGCTCGCCGAGCCCGGCGGCGAAGTCCCGCAACCGCTGCTCACCGCGTCCGGTGACGGTCACCCGCCACCCGTCGTCCAGCAGCCGCCGCGCGACGGCCGCGCCGATGCCGCTGCCGCCGCCGGTGATGAGTGCGACCGGAGAGTCGGTCATGACAAGCCCCCTGAGAAGTCGTTCGTCGTGAACGAGCGGGAGTTCATCAGTTGGAGCGCACTCGATGTCAAGGACGGCCGGTCAGTACGGCCTGACCGCCGTGTGGACGGTGTGCGCGGCGAGGACGAACACGTCCTGGCGGTGGTGGACGCTCGCCGGGTCACCGGGGTCGAGGAGGCGGTCCAGGGTGGCACGGTCCTCGGCGTCCAGACCGTCGCCGACCGTTTCCCGCAGCCGGCCGAGGGCGGTGACGACATGGGCGCGGGCCCGGTCGGGCACGGGGGCCGGGACGTCGAGCAGGAAGGTGCGGGTGCGGGTGTGCTTCAGGCCGGCCGCGGTGAGCAGCGCCGGCCAGTCCTCGGTCACGGCGACGCTGCCGGGCAGCTCGGCGCGCATGCGGGCGAAGCGGTCCTCCTGCAGCGCGTCGAGCCGCGCCTGCAGACCCGGGCGGCCGAAGCCGATGTCGCGGGGCAGGTGGCGGGCCGGCAGCCCGCCCTCCAGCAGGGCCAGCGTGCCGCCGGGTGCCAGCCGCTCGGCGAAGGCGGCGAGGGCGGCGCGCTGGTCGCCGAGGTGGTGCAGGCTGCGGCTGGCCCACAGCAGGTCGGCGGGGTAGTCGAGGTCGTCCAGGGCCTCGGGCAGGTCCCCGGCCAGGGTGGCGAAGCGGTCGGCGACGCCGGTGCGCTCGGCGCGGGCCTGGGCGCGCTCGAGCAGCGGCGCGGAGCCGTCCGCGGCCAGCACGCGGGCGCCCGGGAACGCCTCGGCGAACAGGCACGACACCACGCCGGGCCCGCTGCCCGCGTCGACGATCAGCCCCGGCTCGGTCACCTCCTTCCCCAGCCAGGCCAGCGCGCGCTCGTACAGGGGCGTGAACAGCTCGGCCTCGGACTCCAGATATGCCGCCATCTCGGCCCAGTCGATGTCGGCGCCGTGGTCGTGGCCGTGGCCGTGCGGGTGGTCATGGTGGTGCTCGTGTGCCATGGTGGTCAGCCTCTCCTCCGGATGCCGCCAGCGTGCGCCGACGCACCGCGCGGCGGCCAGCGCTGTTGCCGGGACGGCAAAAATGAGGTGCGGGCGCGGACCGGTGAAGCCCACCATGACGCGGTGGACGACGAGATGCTGACACGGTTCCTGCGGGACGGGTTCGTGAAGATCGACGGAGCCGTCCCGCCGCGGGTCGCGCGGGACTGCGCGCGGCTGCTGTGGCGGGAGACGGGCTACGAGCCCGACGACCCGGGCACCTGGAAGGACCCGGTGGTGTGGGTGGGCGGGATGGCCCAGGGCCCGTTCGCCGCCGCGGCCAACACCCATGTGCTGCACGAGGCGTTCGACCTGCTGGTGGGGGTGGGCCGCTGGCAGCCCCGGTACTCGCTCGGCACCTTCCCGCTGCGCTTCCCGCACCCGGAGGAGCCGGCCGACGCCGGCTGGCACATCGAGGCGAGCTACCTGCCCGAGGGGGCCGAGCACTACCGCACCAATCTGCTCTCGCAGGACCGGGCGCTGCTGATGCTGTTCCTGTTCAGCGAGGTCACCGAGGCGGACGCGCCGACCCGGATCAGGGTCGGCTCGCACCTCGACGTGCCGGCCGTCCTGCAGCCGTACGGCGAGGCCGGCGCCTCCTTCCTGGAACTGGGCCCGAAAGTGGACGCGGCCTCGGCGCACCGCCCGGTGGCGTACGCGACCGGGCGGCCGGGGGACGTCTATCTGTGCCATCCGTTCCTGGTGCACGCCGCCCAGCCGCACCACGGGACGCGGCCCCGGTTCCTGGCGCAGCCGCCGCTGCACCCGGCGGAGCCGGTGACGCTCCAGCGGCCGGACGGCGACTACTCGGCCGTCGAGTTCGCGATCCGCCGGGGCCTGGGCGAAGAGTCCTGACCCCGGCGGTCGCACTCGGGGCCGGCTCCCCACGGCCGGCCCCGAGCGGTCACTCACCGCGCTACGGCAGCGGCGGGTAGGCGTTCTGCATCAGCTGCTGGAACTGTGCGGAGAACCAGTGCCCGGCCAGCGGCGCGTTCGGCAGCGCGCCCGAGGGGTTGTTGCCGTTGCGCGCGTTGCCTCCGTAGGTCGGGTCGCACATCCGGTCGAAGCCCTTGCCCTCGTCGTTGGAGACGGCGGAGCTGGACCCGTCGGACTCCCCCGGCGGCTTGACCCAGACGTAGGCGTCGATCCCGGCGGCGGGCGCCGCGGTGGGCCGTTCGCCGAGGCCGGCACCGCTCTGGTTGCACCAGTTGCCGACGTGGATGCGCCGGTCGGTGCGGCTGCCGTTGACGTAGTCGTCGACGGAGGTCAGCGGGCCGGGACCGGCCGGGCGGGCGGTGCCGCCCCAGCCGTTGCGGGAGGTGTCGATCAGCATGCCGAGGTTGCTGTTGAACCCGGCCGCGACGAGCTTGTCGCGCAGCCCCTGGGCGAAGGACTGCTCGTCCACGTACTGGTTCCAGTCGACCCACTTCGACTGGCGCACGGTCTGCCCGTTGACGCTGTCGGTGACCTTGAAGTACGGCTCCTTGGTGGGGCTGTAGTTGGCGGTGTTGACGATGAACCCGGTCACGTCGTTCACGCTCGCGCCGTTGGAGGTCGCCGTCCGGTAGAACTCCTGCACGGAGGGGCCGATGTTGGTGTCCCAGCCGAGCCAGCCGTGGTGACCCGCGTCGATGTAGTTGTAGACGTTCGGGATGGCGCCGAGCTTGTCCAGCGCGTAGCCGACGCCCTTCTCGTAATTGCCGTTCGACTTCATGGTCACGCAGGCGTCGGTGGTGGTGTTGGTGCCGCCGGCGTTGGTGACCAGGTTGGGCAGGGAGTCGGGTTCGATGACGGTGGCGATCCGCAGGCCCGCGTACTTCGCGTCGGACAGGATCGAGGCGATGGGGTCGATGTACTGGGTCTTGTACTTGTCGATGTCGTTCGGGCCGAGTTCGCCGTTGGAGGCGAGGGCGGCGCAGTCCCGGCCGGGCAGGTCGTAGATGACCAGCTGGACGACGAGGTCCCCGGATCCCTTCTGCTTCAGCGCCTCGTCGAGGTGAGCGCGCAGGCCCATGCCGCCGTTCACGCCGTTGATGGCGGCGATCCGGTCCAGCCAGACGTAGGTGGGCTGGTTGGCGACACGGCTGCCACCCGGTTCGGCCGCGGCCAGCGACGACCACTCGGGGTTGACGTACACCTTGGCGCCGGCGTAGGGGTTGTCGGCCTTGCCCGACGGGTCGGTGGGGGTGGGCGTCGGGGTGGTCGGGTCGGGGGTCGGCGTGCCGCCTGTGCCGTCGACGTTGCAGGTGACGCCGTCGAGGGTGAAGGTGGCGGGAACCGCGTTGGTGCCGCTGTAGGAGGCCTGGAAGCCGAAGCTCGCCGAACCGCCGGTGGGCAGCGAGCCGTTGTAGGACTCGTTGGCGGCGGTGACGGCGGTGCCGGACTGGGTGACCTTCGCGTTCCAGGCGTTGCCGATCTTCTGGTTGCCGGCGTAGGTCCACTTCAGCGACCAGCCCGACTTGGCGGCGCCGTTGTTGGTGACGGTGACGGCGGCGGTGAAGCCGGTGTCCCACTGGTTCTGCACGGTGTAGCCGACGGTGCAGGCGGGAGCGGCGGCCGCGGCCCCGGCGGGCACGGCCGTCAGCGCGGCCGCTCCGGACCCGGCGGTCAGCGCAAGGGCGGCGATCAGGGACAGTCTCGTACGACTCATGGCTGCGGGTTTCCTTGTCGGTAGCGGGTGTTACGGGTTGAGGGCGCGCAGATGGTCACGCAGCCCGGTGCCGTAAGCGGTGGGGGTGCCGTCGTAGGCGGAGATGAGCGAGGGACCCGAAGAGCAGTCCCAGGTGTTCCAGGTCCAGCCGAGGTAGGACAGGCCGCGGTCGTCGAACCACTTCATGACCCGGTCGACGAAGGAGTGGGCGCAGGTGTTCTCGCCGATCTCCCCGCCGATCAGGGGGACTTGGGCGGCGACCGGGGCGAGTGTGGAGTCCCAGCAGCTCTCACTGGAGCAGGTGTTGAAGTTGTACACGTGGTACGCGGCGGCCAGATTGCCCGCCGGGTCGGCGGGTTTGTACGTCAGCCACTGGCTCAGGTCGTTGGAGTAGGCCAGGCCGCCCAGCATGATCACGTTCTTGGCGCCGGTGGCGCGCACCGCGTCGACCAGGTCCTGCATGCCGGCGACCTGGTAGCCGATCCCCGGGCAGGTGCCGCCGTCCCGCCAGCACTGCCAGGCCTGGGCGATGGTGGACGTGGCACGGTCCGGGTAGGGCTCGTTGAACAGGTCGAGGACGACGGCCGGGTCGTCCTTGAAGGTGCTCGCGACCGACGACCAGAACGACGGTGAGTACTGCGCGTCCGGCATCGGCTTCTGGCAGGTGGCGTGCACGTCGGAGCAGCCCGCCGAGTTGCCGGTGTACTGCCCGTACGTCCAGTGCAGTTCGACGATCGGCGTCATGCCGTGCGCCTTGACCCGGCCCACCAGCTCCTTGACGGCGCTGATGTAGTTGGCGCCCGCGTACTCCGGCTTGACGTTGGCCAGGCCGAGCCAGCACTCCTCGTTGAGGGGGATGCGCACGGCGTCGGCCTTCCAGTCGGCGATCGCCTTGATCGCGGCGTCGTCGACCGGGCCGTCCCAGATGCCGTAGCCCTGGACGCACATGAACTCGCCGCCGGAGCGGTTCACGCCGAGCAGCCGGCGCGCCCTGCCGTCGGCGTCGACGAGCTTGTTGCCCTGGACGTGCAGGGCGGGTGCGCCGCCCCCGGAGGGCGGCGGGTCGGTGGGGCCCGGGTCGGTCGGGCCCGGGGTGGGTTCCGTGTCGACGTTGCAGGCGGTGCCGTTGAGCTTGAAGCCGGCCGGTACGGCGTTGGTGCCGGAGAACCAGCCGAGGAAGCCGGCGCTGACGCTCGCGCCGGTGGCGAGCGAACCGTTCCAGCTCTTGTTGGCCGCGGTGACGGTCGTGCCGGACTGGGACCACTCGGCGTTCCAGCCCTGGGTGACCTTCTGGGTACCGGGGAAGTCGAAGGTGAGCCGCCAACTGCTCAGCGCGGCCGTGTTGTTGGTGATCTTCACGGCGCCCTGGAAGCCGGTGTCCCACTGGCCGGTGACGGAGTACTCCACCGTGCACGCGGGCGCGGCGGCCTGTGCCGTGACGACCGGCACGAGCGCGGTGGTGAGCAGGGCGATCGCGCCGCCGACGGCTAAAAGTGCTGAACGCGGGGGGTGTCTCATCGAGCGACTCCTTGCAGTTCGGGCACGTGCTGGCACACGCGCCGACTGGTGGAACCGCTCCCACTGGTGCGATGGAAGGTAGCGGGAAGTGACGGAGAAGACCAGAGGGGTCACGGGACTTTTCGAAAGGCGGGCCGTCGAACTTTTTCGACTCTTCAAGTCTCTTGACCCTCCGTCAGCCCATCCCCACTATGGGAGCGCTCCCACTGGTTCAAGCCTTGACTTCTCCCGAGCCCGTACACCCCGAGCCGCAAGGAGGAACCAGCACCATGCATCCCCCACCCCGACGCGGACGCAGAGCCGTACGGCGACTGTGGACCGCCGCCGCCGCGGCCTTGGCACTGCCCTTGTCGATGCTGGCGAGCGGCGCGACGACCGCGCACGCTGCCGCACTCCAGTGCAGCGTCGACTACAAGACCAACGACTGGGGCTCCGGCTTCACCGCGGACCTGACGCTCACCAACCGTGGCACCGAGGCCCTCGACGGCTGGACCCTGACGTACAGCTACTCCGGCAACCAGAAGCTGACGAACGGCTGGAACGGCACCTGGAGCCAGTCCGGCCAGACGGTCACCGTCAAGAACGCCTCGTACAACGGCATGATCGCCGCCGGCGCGGGGACCAGCACCGGCGCGCAGTTCACCTACAGCGGCACCAACACCGCGCCGACGTCGTTCGCGGTCAACGGCACACCCTGCACCGGCGCGCACCAGCCACCGGTCGCCGTGCTGACCAGCCCGGCGGCGGGCGCTGTCTACACGCAAGGGGACGCCGTCCCCCTCGCGGCGACCGCGGCCGCGGCGGACAACGCATCCATCGGCAAGGTGGAGTTCTACGACGACACCACGCTGCTGGGCACGGACACGACCGCGCCGTACACGCTCTCCGCCTCCGGCTTGACCGTGGGCAGTCATTCCCTGGTGGCGAAGGCGTACGACAGCCTGGGCGCGTCGGCGTCCTCCACGCCCGTCGGCATCACGGTCGCCGCGGGACCCTCCGTGGTCGCCTCCACCCAGCAGCTGGCGGTGCAGCAGGGCAAGACGGCCTCCTACGAACTGAAGCTGTCGACGCAGCCCAGCTCGAACGTCACGGTCACCACCGCGCGGGCGAGCGGCAACAGCGGCCTGAGCGTCTCCGGCGGCGCCTCGCTCACCTTCACCCCGGCCAACTGGTCCACGCCGCAGAAGGTGACGGTCACCGCGGACGCCTCCGGGACCGGCGCGGCGACCTTCGAGTCCACCGCCCCCGGGCTGGCGAAGGCGTCGGTGACGGTCACGCAGATCGCCGCGGCCAAGGAGTACGACGCCCGCTTCCTGGACCTGTACGGGAAGATCACCAACCCGGCGAACGGCTACTTCTCGCCCGAGGGCATCCCCTACCACTCGGTCGAGACGCTGATCGTGGAAGCCCCCGACCAGGGCCACGAGACGACGTCCGAGGCGTACAGCTACCTGCTGTGGCTCCAGGCGATGTACGGCAAGGTGACGGGCGACTGGTCGAAGTTCAACGGCGCGTGGGACCTCATGGAGAAGTACATGATCCCCACCCACGCCGACCAGCCGACCAACTCCTTCTACAACGCGTCCAAGCCGGCCACCTACGCGCCCGAGTACGACACCCCCGACGAGTACCCGGCGAAGCTGGACACCTCGGTGCCGGTGGGCTCGGACCCGATCGCCGGGGAGCTGAAGAGCGCCTACGGCACGGACGACGTGTACGGCATGCACTGGATCCAGGACGTCGACAACGTCTACGGCTACGGCAACGAGCCCGGCACGTGCGAGGCCGGACCGGCGGCCACCGGCCCGTCGTACATCAACACCTTCCAGCGCGGCCCGCAGGAGTCCGTGTGGGAGACCGTCCCGCAGCCCACCTGCGACGCCTTCAAGTACGGCGGCAAGAACGGCTACCTGGACCTGTTCACCGGCGACTCCTCCTACGCCAAGCAGTGGAAGTACACCGACGCCCCGGACGCCGACGCGCGTGCGGTGCAGGCCGCCTACTGGGCGGACGTGTGGGCCAAGCAGCAGGGCAAGGGCACGGCGGTGTCCGGCACGGTCGCCAAGGCCGCCAAGATGGGCGACTACCTGCGCTACGCGATGTACGACAAGTACTTCAAGAAGATCGGCAACTGCGTCGGTCCGTCCGCCTGCCCGGCCGGCAGCGGCAAGGACGCCTCGCACTACCTGCTGTCCTGGTACTACGCGTGGGGCGGCGCCACCGACACCTCGGCCGGCTGGGCCTGGCGCATCGGCTCCAGCCATGTGCACGGCGGCTACCAGAACCCGCTCGCCGCGTACGCGCTCAGCTCCTACGCCGACCTGAAGCCCAAGTCGGCCACGGGCGCGGGCGACTGGGCCAAGTCCCTCGACCGGCAGCTGGAGTTCTACCGCTGGCTGCAGTCCTCGGAGGGCGGTATCGCGGGCGGCGCGACCAACAGCTGGGCGGGCCGGTACGCCACCCCGCCGGCCGGCACGCCGACCTTCTACGGCATGTACTACGACCCGGCGCCCGTCTACCACGACCCGCCGTCCAACCAGTGGTTCGGGTTCCAGGCGTGGTCGATGGAGCGCGTCGCCGAGTACTACCAGCAGACGGGCAGCACGGCCGCGAAGACGGTCCTCGACAAATGGGTGAAGTGGGCGCTGTCCAAGACCACGGTCAACCCGGACGGCACGTACCTCATCCCCTCCACGCTCCAGTGGACCGGGCAGCCGGACACCTGGAACGCGTCGAGTCCCGGCGCCAACACGGGACTGCACGTCACCGTCACCGACTACACCGACGACGTCGGTGTGGCCGCCGCCTACGCCAAGACCCTGACGTACTACGCCGCCAAGTCCGGTGACACACAGGCGAAGGCGACGGCGAAGGCGCTGCTCGACGGCATGTGGACGAACTACCGGGACGCGCTCGGTGTGGCCGTTCCGGAGACCCGCGCCGACTACAGCCGGTTCGACGACAGCGTGTACGTGCCGAGCGGCTGGAGCGGCACGATGCCGAACGGCGACAGGATCGACTCCGCGTCGACGTTCGCCTCCCTGCGGTCCTTCTACAAGAACGACCCGGCCTGGTCGAAGGTCGAGGCCTATCTGAAGGGCGGCGCGGCGCCCGTGTTCACGTACCACCGGTTCTGGGCCCAGGCGGACATCGCACTCGCCATGGGTTCGTACGCGGAGCTCCTCGAATAGTCCCCGCTCTCCGCGTACACGCCGGGCGGCCCCGACCTCCCTGGGGCCGCCCGGTTCTCTCACGCCCTCCTTCACCGACGAGGAAGGACCCCACCGTGCGAAGAACCCGTATCTGGACGGCCGTAGTGGCGCTGGCCGCCGGGCTGCTGGCCGGGGCCCCGCCCGCGCTCGCCGCCGACGCGCCGACGGCGGAGGCCGCCTACACCTGGAAGAACGTCCGCGTGGACGGCGGCGGCTTCGTGCCCGGCATCGTCTTCAACCGCTCGGAGAAGAACCTCGCCTACGCCCGTACCGACATCGGCGGTGCCTACCGCTGGCAGCAGTCGACGAAGACGTGGACACCGCTGCTGGACTCGGTCGGCTGGGACGACTGGGGCCACACCGGCGTCGTCAGCCTCGCCTCCGACTCCGTCGACCCGGACAAGGTGTACGCCGCGGTCGGCACGTACACCAACGGCTGGGACCCCGGCAACGGGGCCGTGCTGCGCTCCGCCGACCGGGGCGCGACCTGGAAGAAGACCGACCTGCCGTACAAGCTCGGCGGCAACATGCCGGGCCGCGGCATGGGCGAGCGCCTCGCGATCGACCCGCACCGCAACAGTGTGCTCTACCTCGGCGCGCCCGGCGGCAAGGGCCTGTGGCGCTCCACGGACTCGGGCGTCACCTGGTCGCAGGTGACGAACTTCCCCAACGCCGGTAACTACCAGCAGGACCCGGGCGACACCTCGGGATACACGAGCGACAACCAGGGCATCGTCTGGGTCACCTTCGACGAGTCGACCGGCACCGCCGGCAACGCCACGAAGACGATCTACGTGGGCGTGGCCGACAAGGACAACGCGGTGTACCGGTCGGCGGACGCGGGCGCGACCTGGCAGCGGCTGGCCGGGCAGCCCACCGGTCACCTGGCGCACAAGGGCGTCCTGGACGCGGTCGACGGCTACCTCTACCTCGCCTACAGCGACAAGGGCGGCCCGTACGACGGCGGCAAGGGACAGCTGTGGCGGTACGCGACCGCGACCGGCACCTGGACCGACATCAGCCCCGTCGCCGAGGCCGACACCTTCTACGGCTTCAGCGGGCTCACCGTGGACCGGCAGCACCCGGGAACGGTGATGGCGACCGCGTACAGCTCCTGGTGGCCGGACACACAGATCTTCCGCTCGACGGACAGCGGCGCGCACTGGACCACGGCGTGGGACTACACGTCGTACCCGGACCGCGAGAACCGCTACACCATGGACGTGTCCTCCGCCCCCTGGCTGACCTGGGGCGCGAACCCCTCCCCGCCCGAGCAGAGCCCCAAGCTCGGCTGGATGACCGAGGCGCTGGAGATCGACCCGTTCGACTCCGACCGCATGATGTACGGCACCGGAGCGACGATCTACGGCACCGAGGACCTGACGAAGTGGGACAGCGGGACGAAGTTCGCCCTCCGGCCCATGGTGCAGGGCCTGGAGGAGACCGCGGTCAACGACCTCGCCGCTCCCCCGTCCGGCGGCGCCCAGCTGTTCAGCGCCCTCGGTGACATCGGCGGGTTCCGGCACACGGACCTGACGAAGGTGCCGTCGATGATGTACACCGCGCCGAACTTCACGACCACCACCAGCCTCGACTTCGCCGAGACGAACCCCGACACGGTGGTGCGGGTCGGCGACCTCGACTCCGGTCCGCACATCGCCTTCTCCACGGACAACGGGGCCACCTGGTCCGGCGGCACCGACCCGTCGGGGGTGAGCGGCGGCGGCACGGTGGCCGCCGCGGCGGACGGCAGCCGGTTCGTGTGGAGCCCGCAGGGCACCGGCGTGCAGCACTCGACGGGCTTCGGCACGTCGTGGTCGGCGTCGGCCGGCCTCCCGGCGGGCGCGGTCGTCGAGTCCGACCGGGTCGATCCGAAGAGCTTCTACGGCTTCAAGTCCGGCCGCTTCTACGTCAGTTCCGATGGCGGAGCGACCTTCACCGCGTCCCCCGCGACGGGCCTGCCCAGCGGTGACAGCGTGCGCTTCAAGGCGCTGCCCGGCACCAAGGGCGACATCTGGCTGGCCGGTGGGGCGAGCGACGGCGCGTACGGACTGTGGCACTCCACCGACGGCGGCGCGACCTTCACGAAGCTGAGCGGTGTGGAACAGGCCGACACCGTCGGCTTCGGCAAGGCGGCGCCGGGAGCGTCGTACCAGACCCTCTACACCAGCGCGAAGATCGGCGGGGTGCGCGGCATCTTCCGCTCCACGGACAAGGGCGCGAGCTGGACGCGGATCAACGACGACGCCCACCAGTGGGGCTGGACGGGCGCGGCCATCACGGGCGATCCGCGGGTGTACGGCCGGGTGTACGTCTCCACCAACGGCCGGGGCATCGTCTACGGCGACGTCTCCGGCACCGGGGGCGGTACGGATCCGGCTCCCGCGGGCGGGTGCGCGGTGACGTACCGGATCACCAACCAGTGGTCGGGCGGCTTCCAGGCCGACGTACAGCTGACCAACAGCGGGACGACCACCTGGAACGGCTGGTCGCTCGGCTGGGCCTTCGACGACGGCCAGCAGATCACCCAGCTGTGGAACGCCGACCACACCCAGTCCGGCGCGTCCGTGACCGCGAAGAACACCGCCTGGAACGGAACGGTCGCGGCAGGCTCGTCCGTGAGCTTCGGCTTCACGGGCAGCTGGTCGGGGCGGAACACGGCACCGACGGTGTTCCAACTGGGCGGCCTGAGCTGCGGCTTGAGGTGAGCGAGGGGGGCGCGCAGGCGGCCGGACTCGTCGCCGGGAGATGCCACGCTTCTCCGGACTCGTGCGCCCCGCCGCGCGCTCTTGTGGACGCGCTCGACTCCCCCGACCTTGGTGCGTAGGTGTAGTTGCTTCACGACGACGGGAGAAATCTTTGCGGCGTTGGTGGAACGACACGGCAGGCCGGCTGTCGGTGGCGCTGGCGGTGCTTTTCGAGCGGTTGGCAGGACGGGAGGCCACGCGGCGGGTCCGGTTGCGGCGGAACGAGGCGCTGCGGCGGGCGCACCAGCGCGGTGTGCCGGTGGAGGTGCTGGCGGCGCGACTGGGCCTGACGCCGGCGTGGGTTCGATCTGTGATCCGCAACCCGGAGAAGGCCGCACTCGAAGAAGCGGCGTAGCGCGGGAGGCGGTTCGAACAAGAAGCCCCCGACCGGCGTCACCCGGCGGTCGGGGGCTTCTGGGCTCCGGCTGAGAATGCGCTCAGGCACCTCGGCGCGTCGGCCTTCGAGTTGCGGATTCCTCGGTGGCCCCTTGGTGCGCGGGCCCTCTCACGGCGCGTAGACGGCCGGCCGCGGCGGCGTCGGCATGCCGTTGCCGAGGAAGAAGCTCGGGTGCGGCGGCTGGTTGTACGCGGTGTTCTGCCACGCCAGGCCCGTGCGGTACTGGGTGTCGTGCAGCAGGGTGGTGATGCGGGTGGCCGTCGGGTAAGGGGTGGAGTAGATCCGCAGGGCCGTGTTGTCGGCGGTCGGCCAGACGACCTCCTCGCGCCAGTCGCCGAGGATGTCCCCGGACAGGGACGGCGTGGCCTTCGTGCCGTTGTTCGCGCGCACCGACGCGCCGGTCAGCAGGCGGGTGTCGGCGGAGGTGCCGTACTTGTCGACGTGGGTGCCGTCGAGGAGTTCGCGGACCGGGTCGCCGTCCCACCAGGACAGGAAGTTGGCGGAACCCGGTTTGCGGCTCGCCACCACCGCGCCCCGGGGATCGCGGAGCCCGCTCTCGGCGGACGACCAGGACTCGGCGCCCGCGCTGCCGGCCCAGATGTCGTCGGAGACGCCGCGGCCGTTGTCACCGTTGGGCGGGGTGGACCACAGGATCTGGCCGGTGCGGGCGTCCGCCATCCAGGACGAGGGCTTCGAGCCGTCCTCGTCGACCTTGAACTCCTCCAGGCCCGGCCGGGACGGGTCGAGGTCGCCGACGTGCATCGCGTCGCCATGGCCGTTCCTCGTGGTCCACAGGCCGGCGCCGTTGTCGTCGACCGCCATCGAGCCGTAGACGATCTCGTCGCGGCCGTCGCCGTCGACGTCCGCCACGGACAGCTGGTGGTTGCCCTGCCCGTCGTAGCCCTTGCCGCTGTTGGTTGAGGAGGCGGTGTCGAAGGTCCAGCGGCGGGTGAAGGCACCGCCCCGCCAGTCCCAGGCGGTGATGACGGTGCGGGTGTAGTAGCCGCGCGCCGTGATCAGGGAGGGCCGGGAGCCGTCGAGATAGGCGGTGCCGGCCAGGAAGCGGTCGACGCGGTTGCCGTAGGAGTCGCCCCAGGAGGACACCGTGCCGCGGGCGGGCACATAGTCCACGGACTGCAGGGCCCGGCCCGTCCGGCCGTCGAACATGGTCAGATACTCGGGGCCGGACAGCACATGGCCGGAAGGATTGCGGTAGTCGGCCGCGGGGTCGCCGACGACCGTGCCGGTGCCGTCCTTCGTGCCGTCGGCGGTCTTCATGGCGACCTCGGCGCGTCCGTCGCCGTCGTAGTCGTACACCTGGAACTGCGTGTAATGCGCGCCGGAGCGGATGTTGCGGCCCAGGTCGACGCGCCACAGGCGGGTGCCGTCCAGCTTCACCGCGTCGACGATCGTGGTGCCGGTGTAGCCGGACTGCGAGTTGTCCTTGGCGTCGGTGGGCTGCCACTTGAGGACGAAGTCGAGGACGCCGTCGCCGTCGAGGTCGCCGACGGAGGCGTCGTTGGCCTCGTAGGTGTAGGCCACTTTGTCGGGGGTGGTGCCGCCCGGCGGCGGGGAGAGCGGCACGTCCTTGTAGCCGGTGCGGAACTGGATCGCGTGCACGGCCTCGCCGGTCTCGGCGCCGTTCACGACGGGCCGGACGACGTAGTCGGCGGAGGATTCGGCACCGGAGTGGAACCAGTTCGTGGCCGTGACCGGTGACGCGGTGAGCTTGGTGGCGCCGCGGTAGACGTTGAACGCCACGCCGTCCGGGTCGGTGCCCAGCCAGCGCCAGCTGACCAGGTTGCCGCCGGCGGTGTGGACGCTGACCACACCGCGGTCCAGCTTCTCGACCTGCCGCGCGGTGGCGGCCCGGGCCTCGCCCGAGGCGACCGAGGTGAGGGCGGCGCCGGAGAGCGCGGCCGTGGCGGTCAGCGCGGCCAGGACGGCGGCGGTACGGCGTCTGCGGTGCCGGGTGCGCGAGTGCGGGTGCGGGTGGCCCATACGGCCCTCCTACGGGGGGAGCGGACAGGTGGCACCCGCTGGTCGCCGCCGGCGAAGGGAAGGTTGCCGGGTCTACGCCGGCTTGCGGAACGCGCGCAGCGTGAACTCCGGGTCAGGGCGGGGCCGGTCCTGGTCCGGCAGCTCGGCCAGCCGGGCCGCGTAGCGCTCGGTGAGCGGCCGTCCGGGCGGCAGCGTGACGAACCAGCCGCGACGCAGGTCGGCGATCGTACGCCGCGGACTACGGCCCTGACCGCGTCCGGTGAACCGGGCCCGGCCTGCCGGGACCAGACCGTGCTCGACGGCGTACTTCTCGACCTGGTCGGAGGCGTCGCGGGCCTCGCTGGGCGGCCGGGAGGCGAGGACGGCGTCGATGTCGCTGCCCACGTTGTGCGCGGCGGCCTTGTCGACCGTGGTGACGTACACGCCGCCGGGTGCGAGGACCCGGGCGCACTCGGCGACGACGGCGCGCACGTCCTCGGGTGTGTCCAGCAGGTGCAGCAGCCATACGCCGGCGACCGCGTCGAACGCGGCGCGCGCGAAGGGCAGGCGCCGCGTGTCGGCGCGTATGACGGCACCCGGCAGACGGGCGGCCGCGTGCCGGGTCATGGTGTGCGCCAGGTCGGCGCCGATGACGGCGAGGTCCGGGCGGGCGGCGGACAGCCGGCGTGTGACGATGCCGGTGCCGCAGGCGACGTCGAGCATCCGGCGCGCGGTCGGCGGTACGAGACTCAGCACGGCGTCCGCCGCCGCGGCCGCCCGGGGTTCGCCGCCGCGCAGGGCGTCGTAGCGCTCCGCTTCCTTGTCGTAGTCCAGCACCACCCGCTCCCCCCTCGTCCGCGTGTGTGCCGGTCAGTCGGCCCCGTGGCCTGCGGCCAGGTCCTGGACGCGGCGCGCCAGCTCGAAGTCGAGCGCGGTGACCGCGCCGCCGGCGCTGTGTGTGCTCACCGTGAGGGAGACGGTGTTGTAGCCGAGGGTCAGGTCGGAGTGGTGGTTCAGCTCGTCCTGCACCTGGGCGATGTGGATGACCATCGCGGTCGCCGCGAAGTGGGAGGCCAGCCGGTAGGAGCGGGCGAGGCGGTCCCCGTCGAGGGACCAGCCGGGCAGCTCCGCCAGCCGGTCCTCGATCTCCTTCTGCGACAGCGGTTCGACGGCCATGCCTCGCTCCCTTCAGCTGTGTCGCGTACGCGTCCAGCCTGCCACAACGCGGCGCGGCGAGCGCCGGTCGACGCGGTGCGTCCGGCGAACTCCACCGCGCAGCCGAGTGCGTCCCCGAGCGCCCCGCCCCGGCGGACCTCGGCTACCGTCGTCCCCATGACCCCTGTCGCCTCCGGCACCACCGTCTCCCCCAGCGCCCCCGCCGGCCAGGGCATCGGCCCGCTGCTGCGGGCCTGGCGGGTACGGCGGCGGATCAGTCAGCTGGAGCTGGCGCTGCGCGCAGACTCCTCCGCCCGGCACATCTCCTTCGTCGAGACCGGCCGCTCCAAGCCGAGCGAGGAGATGGTGCTGCGGCTGGCGGAGCACTTGGAGGTGCCGGTGCGCGAGCGCAACGCGCTGCTGCTGGCGGCCGGTTACGCGCCCCGCTACCCGGAGACCGCGCTGGACGATCCGGCGCTGGACGCGCTGTGGGACGGCATGGAGCGGCTGATCCGCGGCTACGAGCCGTACCCGGCGCTGGTGCTGGACGGGCTGTACCGGGTGCGGGCGGCGAACCGGGGTGTCGCGATGTTCTTGGAGGGCGTGCCGGAGTGGCTGCTGCAACCCCCGCTGAACGCGATGCGGTTGACGCTGCACCCCGAGGGCATGGCGCCGCGCATCCGGAACCTGCGGGAGTGGCGCGGGCATCTGCTGGAGCAGATGCAGCGGCAGATCGCCCTGCAGCGCTCCGAGGAACTGCGCGCGCTGTACGAGGAGGTGGCGGCCTACCCGGTGCCGCGAGAGGCGCCGGACAGCGAACCCGAGGAGCCCTACCCGTATTTCGCGCTGCCGTTGCGCTTCGAGCACGAGGGCCGGGTGCTGTCGTTCATCTCGTCGATCTCCACCTTCAACACGCCGATGGACGTCACGGTCGCCGAGCTGGCCATCGAGACGTTCCTGCCGGCCGACCCGGCGACCGTGAAGTACCTGCACTCGCTGGGGACCTGACCGGCAAAACCCCGCACCTGGCGGCCCGTCGGCGTCTCGCGCGTGACAGACTGGCCGGTGTGCTTCGGCTGCTTCGGCGCGTAGGGGAGGCGTGGGGTGAGTGAGCGGCGGCCCGCGCCCACGGTGGGCCAGGTGGTGCTCGGCAGGCGGTTGCAGGAGCTGCGGGAGGCGGCCGGTCTCGAACGCGAGGAGGCCGCGCAAGTGCTGCGGGTGGCCCCGGCGACCGTGCGGCGGATGGAGACGGCCGAGGTCGCGCTGAAGATCCCGTATGTGCAGGTGCTGCTGCAGACGTACGGCGTCGGTGCGACGGAGGTCACCGAGTTCGTGGCGCTGGCCGAGGAGGCCAACCGGCCCGGCTGGTGGCAGCGCTTCCACGATGTGCTGCCGGACTGGTTCAGCCTGTTCGTCAGCCTGGAGGGTGCGGCGCGGCTGATGCGCTCCTACGAGCCGCACTTCGTGCCGGGCCTGCTGCAGACGGAGGGCTACGCGCGTGCCGTGCTGGAGTCCGGCACGATCGGGCGGCGCAGCCCTCAGGCCACGGAGCGGCATGTGACGCTGCGCATGGAGCGGCAGCGGCTGCTGGAGAGCCCGGACGCCCCCCGTCTGTGGGTGGTCATGGACGAGACGGTGCTGCTGCGCCCGGTCGGCCACGACCCGGCGGTCATGCGGGAGCAATGGGAGAAGCTGCTGGAGTTCGGCGAGCGCGACAAGGTCACGCTGCAGGTCGCCGAGTTCGCCTCCGGCCCGCACCCGGGGGCGTACGCGCCGTTCTCCCTGTTCCGCTTCGCGGAGCCGGAGCTGCCCGACATGGTGGTCTCCGAGTACCTCAGCGGCGCGCTGTACCTGGACTCCCGCTCGGAGGTGTCGGTGCATCTGGAGGTGCTCGACCATCTGACGACGCACGCCGCGTCGGCCGAGCGCACGAAGAAGATCCTCACGCACCACCGTGACCGACTGAGCTAGGAGAGCCCCGAGCATGACCGGATCCGACACCGCGGCGTCCCGCATCGACACCAGCCGCCCGCACCCGGCCCGGGTGTACGACTGGTGGCTGGGCGGCAAGGACAACTACCCGGTGGACGAGGAACTGGCCCGCCGGATCCTCGCCGTCGACGGCACCGTGGTGCGCGGCGCCCGCGCCAATCGCCGGTTCATGCACCGGGCCGTGCGCGCGGTGGCCGAGGCGGGCGTCCGCCAGTTCCTGGACATCGGCACCGGCATCCCGACCGAGCCCAACCTGCACCAGGTCGCGCAGGGCGTGGCTCCGGAGGCGAAGGTGGTGTACGCGGACAATGACCCGATCGTGCTGCGGCACGCCGAGGCGCTGCTGCGCGGCACGGCGGAGGGCTCCACGGACTATGTGCACGCCGACGTCCGCGACGTGGACACCCTGCTCGCCCGGGCCGCCGAGTCGCTGGACCTGGACCGGCCGGTCGCGCTGTCGCTGGTCGCCCTCACCCACTACCTGAGCGCGGACCCCGCCGGGGACGACGTCCACGGCCTGGTCAAGCGGTACGTCGACGCGCTCCCCCCGGGCAGCCATCTGATCCTGTCCCAGGTCACCCCGGACCTGAACCCGGAGGCGATCGAGAAGGCCGCCGAGAACTTCCGGCGCAGCGGCACCCCGTTCTTCCCGCGCCCGCTCGCCGAGTTCTCCCGATTCTTCGACGGGCTGGAGCTGCTGGGCCCGGGGGTGATCCCGGTGACCGGCTGGCGCCCGGAGCCGGTGGACGTGGCCGCCCAGGCGGAGGGCATCGTCCCGGTGTACGCGGGGGTCGCCCGCAAGCCCTGACGGATGCGCCCGCGCCGCCTGCCTCCCGCGGGCCCCTGCTCGCCGTACCGGTCCCGCTGACCCGTACGGATGCGCTGAACAGGTGCCTCTTGCCGCCCGCCCCTAGCGTCGAGCCTGACGGTGAGCGAGAAAGGGCCTGTGACCGACACGCGGATACCGCCCACCGAGCCGGGCGCGGCCCTGCTGCGCGCCGGCCGGTTCTTCCGGCCGGCGGTACACGGCGTTCACGCTGAACACCGAGCACCTGCTGCGCCGTAGGCAGACCGCGGACGACGAAGCCGAGGTGGCCGACCCGAAGGAGGCACCCTGATGCCCTCGGACGCCGTGCTGTACCAGGCGGCCGCGCTCTGCCTGACCTATCCCGACGACGACCTGTTCGCCCGGCTGCCGCTGCTGCGCGAGGCGGCCCCGCAGCTGCGCGCGTTCACCGACCACGCGGCCGTCACCGAACCGCGGGAGCTGGCCGCGCACTACGTGCAGGTCTTCGACCCGAAGAACCGGCACAGCCTGTACCTCAGCTGGTGGCACGACGGCGACACGCGGCGCCGCTGGATGTCGCTGGTCCGCTTCAAGGAGCAGTACCGCGCGCACGGTCTGGAGTTCACCGACGAGGAGCTGCCTGACTTCCTGCCCGCGGTGCTGGAGTTCACCGCCCGCACCGGTGACACCGGCCTGCTGACCGAGTACCGCGACGCTCTGGAGCAGCTCCGGACCCGGCTGACCGCCTTCGGCACCCCGTACGCGGCCGTCCTGGACGCCGTGTGCGCCGCACTGCCGCCCTCCCGCACCGAGGTCCGCCGATGACCACCCTGCTCCGGGGCGCCCTGCCCTGCATCGCGTTCGTCCTGCTGCTGGCCGGCCTGCTCTGACGCCACCGCCACGACAGGTTCCGGCCGGACCACCCGCTCCTCGCAGGTGTACGAGTCGCGGCTGCTGAACATCGCCTCGCCGGCCTTCCACTACGGCATCCTGTTCGTCCTCGGGCCGGACACCTGGCCAGCCCGAGGACAGCCGCGAAATGACCCGGCGGCGTGCGGTCGGGCCGCTCGTCGAGCGGGGCGGAAAAGCCGGCGCGGACCGTCCCCCGGAAGTCGGGGGACGGTCCGCGTGGTGTACCGGGTGCGGGCGCGGACTCAGGCGAGCTTGGCGTCCAGCGTCATCGGTACGGCCTTCAGGGCCTGGCTGACCGGGCAGTTGGCCTTGGCGTCCTGCGCGGCGGCGACGAAGGCGTCGTTGTCGATGCCGGGGACGGTGCCCTCGACGGTGAGGTGGATGCCGGTGATCCCCTCACCGGGCTGGAAGGTGACGTCGGCCGAGGTGACGAGCTTGGTGGGCGCGTTGCCGGCCCCGGCCAGAGCGTGCGACAGAGCCATGGAGAAGCAGCTGGAGTGGGCGGCGGCGATCAGCTCCTCCGGGCTGGTCTTGCCGTTCGCCTGCTCGGCGCGCGACGGCCACGACACCGGCTGCTGACCGATGCCGGAGGAGTCGAAGGTGACGACACCGTTGCCCTCGAGCAGGTTGCCTTCCCAGACGGTGTGTGCGGAACGCGTGGTGGCCACGTTTGCTTCCTTTCACGTGTGGTCCCGCCCAAGCGGGGTTCCCTAAGCCTCCATCCGATCACATTTCAGCACTCCGCACGCACAGGACCGGCCTCTCACGCCCCGCCGCGCTGCCGCCGCGCCGCGAGCCACGCGTACACGGGGACGCCCGCGAACAGGAACAGCACGCCCTGGTAGACGGCGGCGTAACCGGCACCCGCGACGAGCCACAGGGAGAAGCCGAAGGCGAGCGCGGCGAGGACCGCGTCGCGCACCAGGCGCACCCGGTCGACCTGCGCGCCCCGGGCGAGGTGGTGGATCTGCGCGGCGGTGGTCAGCAGGTACGGGACGGTCGCGGTGAAGGTGGTGACCAGGACGAGGACCTCGAAGACCCGCGCCGAGCCGGCCGTGTAGTTGTAGATCGTCAGCAGGGAGGCGAGGACGACGGTGACGCCGACACCGACGGTCGGCACACCGCGCCGCTTGCGGGTGAACGCGGCCGGGAACAGCCCGTCGCGGGCGGCCGCGTAGGGCGTCTGGGCGCTCAGCAGGGTCCAGCCGTTGAGGCAGCCGGTCATCGACACCAGTGCGGCGAGCGCGACGGCCCAGCCGCCCCAGGAGCCGCCGAACATGGCGTTCACGGCGTCGGAGAACGGGGCGGTGGAGTGCACCAGCTTGTCGTGGGCGACCGTGCCGAACACGGCGAGGGTGCCGAGCAGGTAGACCAGGGCGGCGCCGGTGGTGCCGATCACGGTGGCGCGGCCGACGTTGCGGCGCGGGTCGCGGACCTCGCCGGCGCTGACCGCTGCGGACTCCACGCCCAGGTAGGAGAAGAGCAGGATCGCGGCGGAGGCGGAGATCGCGCCGAGCGTGCTGCCGCCGCCCTCCTGGAAGGGCCCGAGGTTGTGCGCGTCGAAGTGGAACAGGCCGCCGACCGCCACGAGCAGCAGCGGGGCGAACTTCAGCACGGTGGAGATCAGCTGGACGGCTCCGACGTAGCGGCTGCCGGCGAAGTTGGACAGGGCGGGCAGCCACTGGATGACCAGTGCGGCCAGGCACGCGCTCCACTTGTGGTCGTTCACCGGGATCAGCACGTCGAGGTAGCCGACGGCGGCTACGGCGAGGGCCGCGTTGGAGACCCAGGTGGTGATCCAGTACGCCCACGCGGCGAGGAAACCGGCGAAGTCGCCGAAGGCCTCGCGGGCGTAGACGTAGGGGCCGCCGGTGCGCGGGTCGCGCTCGGCGAGCCGGCCGAAGACCAGGGCCAGCGCGATCGCGCCGAGCGTCAGGACGCCGAAGGCGAGCAGGCTGACGGTGCCGAAGGGGGCCACGGAGGCCGGGAGGAGGAAGATGCCGCCGCCGATGATGTTGCCCATGACGAGGGCGGTGGCGACGGGGAGCCCGAAGCGCCGGGCGTGCTTCTCGGGTGCCGAAGCGGACCGGGTTGCGGTCGCCTCGGGGGCCGGAGCCTGGACGGATCCGGTGTCGTGCATGGGGTGGTGCGCCTCTCGTCGTGCTGATGCCCGGGATCGCCGGGCTCCCCGCTGAGCCGCGGGGCGGGTGCCCGGGGTCGCCGGACGACCGCCCATGGTCGGTCACGGGTTGGAGGCGCTCCAAATCACGCGCTTTTGTCCTGTACGGCCGGGTCGGGCGCCGTAAAAGGTGCGCCCTCGAGGGCTTCGTACCGGGAATCGTCCACCGGCACCTGGGGGCCGTGCGCCTCGCGCAGCCAGCGCCGCAGCACCCGGTGGACGTGTTCGGCGCCGACGAGATCCGCCCCGTCGGCCACGGGCGCGGACAGCACCAGGGGCGAGAGCAGGAAGGGCCGGTTCTGGGCGCCGCCGAGGCCGCCGTGGGAGCCGATCTGCTCCTCGAAGGCGAGCACCTCGCCGTCGGCGGGGTCGTGGAAGGAGTTGACCATGATGTCGGCGGCGTGGGGGAAGGACTGGGTGCGGCGCACCGCGTCGGCGGCGCCGGGCCCGAAGGCGGCGAGCGGCCCGCGGCCGTCCGTCAGCTCCCCGACGGGTATCTCGGCCCCCCGCGCACCGAGCACCACCCCACCATGCTCCGCACTGCGCACGAGCAGGAACCCGACGCCGGGATGGTTGGCGAGGGTGGCCAGCAGCGCGGGGTGGCGGGCGTCGATCTCCTCGCGGGTCATACGGTGGGGGACGTCCGGGAAGGAGACCAGGCCGAGGTTGCCGGAGGCGAGCACGATGGGCTCGGAACGCCGCCCGGAGGGCCGGTGCTGCTCACCGCCCTCCTCCACGGGCCGGCGCAGCGCGGCGCGCACGGCGTTGCGGGCCTCGGCCCCACTGCGTGTCCGCCGGGCGCGGCGCGGCACGGGCAGCCCGCACCCGGCCCGCACCAGGTCACCGAGGGTGAGCCCGTACCGGGAGCGGAAGGTCTCCCCCGGACTCTGCCCGTGATCGGACAGCACGACGATCCGGTACGGCCGAGGGGCGTGCTCGGCGGCCTTCTCGATCAGCGCCAGCGACCGGTCGAGCCGCTGCAGCACCTTCTCGGCATCCCGGCTCGCCGGGCCGGAGTGGTGGGCGACCTCGTCGTAGGCGACGAGGTCGGCGTAGACGGTGGTGCGGCCTGCGAGCAGGTCGCCCATGACGGCGGCGACGACGACGTCGCGTTCGACGACGGTGGCGAAGGCGCGCACGAAGGGGTAGAGGCCGCCGCGGCTCACCCGCGGCCGCTGCTTGCGCAGCCGGGCCCGCACGGACTGACCGATCTCCCGGCCGGCCTCGGCGACGAAGGAGAGGGCGGTGCGGACGGCGTTGGCGGGGTCGGAGAAATAGGCGAAGTACCCGGCGCGGGAGCGGTTGGCGCGGCCGATGCGGGCGGAGACGGACAGCACCAGGGCGTTCTCGTCGGCCCCGCCGCTGAAGAGGTTGCCGCGGCTGGCGCCGTCCGCGGTGAGCAGCCCCCCGTCGTGGGTGCGGGCGACGGCGCGGCGCTGGAGCTCGGCGGCGGAGGAGGGCCGGTTGCACACCATGACCTCCCCCGTGTCCTTCTCGTACCAGCGGAAGGCGGGCACGTCGTGGTTGGAGCCGTGCAGGATGCCGAGCTGGCTGGCGCCGGTCTGGCTGGACCAGTCGGTGCGCCAGGGAGTGAGCCGGTGGGTGGGCTCTCCGAGCCAGCGGGCGACGGTCGGCATCAGCCCCTTGGCGACGGCGCCCCGGAGCACGTCGTGGCCGACGCCGTCCAGCTGGAGGAAGACGGTGCCGGGCCCGGCCGGGCAGGGCGGCCCGTGCCGGCGCCGACGCGTGGCGAGCCGGAGCAGCCGGCGCCGGTAGGCGTCGTCGTCGCGCACCGCGAGGGCGGCGCCGGTCGCGGAGGCCACGGCGGACATCACGGCGGCGACGATGACGGCGGTCTCGGGAGCGGCGGCGCTGTCGCCGGAGGGGTTGATCCGCAGGGCGAGCCACAGCAGCGACCCGTTGAGGAAGAACACCAGCAGCCCGAGCAGCAGGGCCGGCACGAGCAGCAGCAGCCGCACGAGCAGCGGCCACACCAGAGCCGACAGCAGACCGAACGCCCCGGCACCGAGCGCGGCGGTCACGGCGATACGGGTCGCGCTGTCACCGTCGGCGGACTGCAACTGGAAGTCGGGCAGCAGCCCGGCGAGCGCGAGCATGGTCACGGTGGACGCGGCCCACACGACGACGCTGCGCCCCACCTGTCCGGCCACTGCGGCCCAACGCCCACCGCCCGACAAGCCCCACGCCTCTCTTCCCCGACCCGCACCCGGCGCGGGTCCATCCCGTACACCCTGTCATACCGGTTTGTCCGGGTGGGGGTGTGGTGGGCGCCGGCAGGTGGACGCCTGCGGCAACCAACCCTGCCGAGAGCGAACATCCTTGGTTGCGGGCCGTGTTGTGTGAAAGCTGGGGGAACACATCCCGCGTCCCGGAGGCCTTCCATGAGCGCCGAGCACACGAACACCCTGTACGACGCCGTGGGTGGCGCCGACGCGCTGCGCCGGCTCTCCGAGACGTTCTACGAGGGGGTCCTGGCCGACCCCCTCCTCGCACCCGTCTTCGCCGGCTTCACCGCCACCCACGTGCAACACGTGGCCGTGTGGCTGGCGGAGGTCTTCTCGGGACCGGCCCTGTTCACGGCGGAGCACGGCGGACACCAGGCCCTGCTCCGCGCCCATCTCGGGCTCGGCATCACCGAGGAGCAGCGGCTCCGCTGGATGGAGCTGATGACGGCGGCCGTGGAGAAGGAACTGCCGGACGACGCCCTGCTGCGCCGCAGGGTGATGGAGTACTTCGACTGGGGCACGCGGATCGCCAAGGACGTCTCGGCCTCGGCCCCGGACACGGACCTGGGGGCCCCGGGCCCCACCCCGCGCTGGGGCTGGGACGGTCTGGCCTGACCCCGCCGCCACCGCCCCCGGGACGGTGACCCCGGCCGGCCGAGCCGTCAGCGACCGTCGTACCCGGCTGTCGGCATCGACAGGCGCCGATGCACCCGCGCCTTCATCTGCGCGTCGTACGCGGGCTCGGCGCAGCCGACCGTCTCCACCCGCACCCCCCGCCGCGCGCACTCCGCGGTGAACTCCTCCACGGAGGACAGCGCGGACTCCAGCACCCGCCTGCTCGGGGCGACGAACACGTCCCGCCCGGCCCGCACCCCGTCCCACAGCACGCGGTGGTCGGCCCGCAGCCCCCGGACGAGCAGTTCACGCGCGACGACGTAGCCGCGCTCGGCGGCCCAGCGGGCGCACATCGCGAACTGGCTGCGCGAGTCCACCAGAAAGGGGTCGCTGTCCAGCTCCTCCAGCGGCGTCAGACCGGCGATCGCCGTGACGCGGACCTGGGCCGGCCGGCCGAAGGCACCCCGCACCTCTCCCATGGCGTCCCCCTCACCTCCGCGTTTCGCCGCCGACCCTACTCCTGCCCGTAGGCTTCGGGGGAGTCGCTCGAAGGAGGCATTGAGGTGCCGGTGGAGATCACCTGGTGGGGTCACGCCACCTGCACGGTGGAGGACTCGGACACCCGTGTGCTCACCGATCCCCTGTTCACCCGCCGGCTGGCGCATCTGCGGCGCAGGCGCGGGGCGCTGCCGCCGCCGGACGCCTGGCGCGCAGACGTCGCACTGGTCTCCCACCTGCACGCCGACCACCTCCACGTGCCCTCCCTGGAGCGGCTTGCGCCGGGCACGCGCCTGCTGGTGCCCCGGGGTGCGCCGCGTGCCGTACCGGGACTACGGCGTCTGACGCATCTGCGTCTGCGCGAGATGGCTCCCGGCGACGAGACCCGGGCCGGCGATCTGGTGATCCGCGCGGTGCCGGCCGAGCACGACGGCCGCCGGCTGCCGTTCGGCCCGCACCGCTCCCCCGCCCTCGGATACGTCGTCGAGGGCGAGGCCCGCACGTACTTCGCCGGGGACACCGGGCTGTTCGAGTCGATGGCGAAGGAGGTCGGCCCGATCGAGGTGGCGCTGCTGCCGGTGGGCGGCTGGGGGCCGTACCTCGGGGAGGGCCATCTGGACGCGGGGCGGGCGGCGCAGGCACTGGCCCGGCTGGCGCCGCGCTGCGCGATACCGGTGCACTACGGCACGTACTGGCCGATCGGGCTGGACGCGGTGCGCCCGCACGAGTTCCACGCGCCCGGCGAGGAGTTCGTGCGGCTCGCGGCCCACTGGGCCCCGGACGTGGCCGTGCACCGGTTGGCGCACGGCGAGAGCGTGCGGCCGGCGGTCGCCCCGTGAGCGGGCTGGCCGCGGCGGTGACGGCGGTGCCGACGGAGTCCACCCAGCAGGCGCTCGGCTATCCGTCGCTGTTCCTGCTGGTGTTGATCGGGGCGCTGGTGCCGGTGGTGCCGACGGGCGCGCTGGTGAGTTCGGCGGCGGTGGTGGCCTTCCACCAGACGGCGCCGTTCTCGCTGGCGCTGGTCTTCGTCACGGCGTCGCTGGCCGCGTTCTGCGGGGACGCGGCGCTGTACTGGCTGGGCCGGCGCGGGATGCGCTCGCACAGCGGCTCGCGCTGGCTGGAGGCGATCCGCGCGCGGGCGCCGCAGGAGCGGCTGACGCAGGCCCAGGACAAGCTGGCGGAGCACGGGGTGGCGGTGCTGGTGCTGTCCCGGCTGGTGCCGGCGGGCCGTATCCCGGTGATGCTGGCGTGCCTGCTGGCGAAGTGGCCCCTGCGGAGGTTCGCGCGGGGCAACCTGCCGGCCTGTCTCGCGTGGGCGTTGACCTATCAGCTGATCGGCATCCTCGGCGGCTCGCTCTTCCCCGAGCCGTGGGAGGGCGTCGTGGCGGCGATCGGCCTGACCCTGCTCGCCGGTGCCCTGCCCGGTGTGTGGAGGCGCGTGCAGCGGTAGGCCCACCGTCGTACGGCGGGCGCGGGCCGCCGGGACCGGTCGCGCGGATCCCCGCCCCTTCAGGGGCGCTCCAGCACCCGGGACGCCCCCACCGCCAGGTCCCACAGGTCGTCGCGGTCCAGCCCGGCCCTCTCCCACGCCTCCCGCACCCGCGTCAGCGGTTCCAGGACGGGTTCCGCGGAGAGGATGAACGTCCCCCAGTGCATCGGGGCCATTCTGCGCGCGCCGAGGTCCCGGGCGGCCTGCACGGCCTCCTCCGGGTCGCAGTGGACGTCGCTGAGCCACCAGCGCGGGTCGTAGGCGCCGATCGGGAGCAGGGCGAGGTCGATGCCGGGGTAGTGGCGGCCGATACGGCTGAACCAGTGGCCGTATCCGGTGTCGCCGGCGAAGTACAGCCGCCGGCCGTCGGGCGCGGTGAGTACCCAGCCGCCCCACAGGCTGCGGCAGGTGTCGGTGAGGGTGCGCTTGGACCAGTGGTGGGCCGGGACGAAGTCGAAGCGGACCCCGGACAGTTCGGCGCTCTCCCACCAGTCCAGTTCGGTGACGCGGGTGAACCGGCGCCTGTCGAACCAGCGTCCCAGTCCGGCGGGCGCGAACACGGGGGTGTCGCGCGGCAGTCGGCGCAGCGTGGGGGCGTCGAGATGGTCGTAATGGTTGTGGCTGACGACGACGGCGTCGACGCGCGGCAGCTCCTCCCACGGCACGCCGACGGGCGTGATGCGGGCCGGGGTGCCGAGGATGCGGCGCGACCAGACCGGGTCGGTGAGCACGGTCAGTCCCCCGACCTGGACGATCCAGCTGGCGTGTCCCGCCCAGGTGACGGCGAGGGTGCGGGCGTCGACGCGGGGCAGCGGAGCGGGAGCGTAGGGCAGGCGGGGGATGTCGGCGAGGCCCTCCTTGCCGGGGCGCACCGCGCCCTCGCGGGCGAAGCGGGCGATCGCCTTGAGGCCGGGCAGCGGTGCGGTGAGCCGGTCGTGGAAGGTCCGCGGCCACACCCGCCGCTCCCCCAGCGGGCGGGGTTCGGCGAGGGGCGGGAGCGGGGGCGCGAAGGAGGGCGGGGCGGCGGCCGGGGGTGCCGGGGCGTCGGGGGACGGAGACGGGGTCGTGCCGGTGACGGGGGCCGGGGACGGGGACGGCGTCGTGCTCGTGACCGCGCCGGTGGCGGGCGACTCGGACTGCTGCGTCATCGAGGAGGCTCCCATCGCTGGGCGTCGTCGCGGAGGTCGTCGAAGACGGACCGCACCGTGCTCAACGCGCGGTGCACGTGTGGCAGTTCCAACGGCGCGGGGGACGTGAGGCATTCCGCGCGCTCGGCGTCCGTGCCGCCCAGCAGCGGACCCGTGGTCAGCCGCACGCGCAGCGCGGCGAGGTCGTCTCCGAAGCGGTGGCCGCCCGGGGCGGGCATGCCGAGCCGGGCGGAGAGGTATTCCTCCAAGTCCTGCGCGTCGCCCACCCCGTGCGCGGCGAGCGCCGCACGCAGCGGGCCCAGGTCGGCGTACAGGTGGCGGCCCGCCTGCGGCGGCCTGGCGAGGGCGCCCGCGGTGACGACGGCGTGATGCACGGCGGCGGCCACCCGCGCGTGCAGCGCGACGGTGGCCGCGACCCGGTCCGCGACCGGCTGGGGTTCGGTCAGCGCGTACGCGGCGGCGGCGGCGACGGGCGCGGCGATACGGGCGTCGAGTGCGGTGAGGATGTCCCGTACGCGCGCGTGCAGTTCGCCGCCGCGGCCGTCCGCCGGGAACCGGGCGATCGCGGCGGGCCAGCCGGCCGGCAGCAGCGCACCGGCCAGGTCGGTGACGACGGTGACCCGACCGGGCAGCATCTCGGCGGGGCTGAGCAGCACGGTGTCGTGCCGGGCGTGCAGGGTGTCGCGCCAGGTCTCGTCGCTGACCAGGTGCAGTCCCTCTCCGGCGGCCGCCTCCACTGTCTCGTGCAGCAGCTCCGGCGGGACGACCGTGCCGGTCGGATCGTCGGCGAGCGACAGGACCAGCAGCCGCGGGTCGCCGCCCTCGGCGCGGACCCGGCGGACGGTCTCCAACAGCGCGTAGGGGTCGGGCACACCGCCGGACTCCGCGGGTGTGGGCACGTGGAAGAGGGGTCTGCCCAGCACGCGCGCGTACGGCGCCCACCAGGCCGCGCAGGGCCGGGGCACCAGGACGTCCCCGCCGAGGGCCGCGGTCAGCGCCAGCAGCAGCGCGGGCGCGCCGGACGCCGCGGCGACACGGCCGGGTTCGGTGGCAAGGCCCCGCCGCTCCCAGTAGCCGCAGGCCGCCTCGGTGACGGCGGGTGAGCCGCCCACGGGTTCGGCGTCGGCCCGGTCGGCGGCGGCGCAGATCCGGGCGGTCAGTTCGGGGAGCACCGGCAGCCCGGTGCCGGGCAGTGGGGGGCCGTAGCGGACGGGGCCGTGCCCTTCGGGGTCGGTCCGCCGCATGCGTGCCTCCGCGCAGTCGCTCGTGCCGTGGGGTGGGCCGGTGCCGCGTCACCGCCTCGCCGCTCCGGCCTCCAAGTACCCACGTCGTGCGCCCCCCATGGCTCGGGGCGCGGGTTGCGCCGGTCACATCCCCCGCTCGCTCAGCGGCGGTCCCGCTCGCGCTGCCGCAGCCGGTGCGCGGCGGCCCCGGCCGCGCCCAGGATGAGCAGCCCGCCGGCCACCAGGGCGGGCGCCGAGGTGGTGAAGCTGCCGCCCTCGCCCGCGTGCACGCCGTGCTCGATCGCCGGGGGCCGCGGGGGCTGGGCGGTGGGCTGCTGCCGGCCGGGTTCCTGCGCGGGCGGTGTCGGCTTCACACCCTCGTCCCCCTTGCCTTCCTTGTCTCCCTTGTCCCCGCAGGGTGTGAGGTGGGGCTCGGGGCAGGCCGGGGCGGCGGTGGCGCCGTGGGAGGCGTGGGCGAGGTCGAACGTGGTGCGCCAGGGCCGGCCCTTGCCGCCCGGCGGTGCCGGGCAGGTGCCGTCCACGGCCCAGCCGGCGTCGGCTCCGCCGTCGGCCAGGCCCTCGAGGTCCTCGGCGGGGACGATCTTCGCGGTGCCCTTGTAGGAGGGCCCGGACAGTTCGTCGTCGCCGCCGGGCACCTTCTGCAGCTTCACGGTGCCGTCCGCGAAGGCCGCCTCGGAGCTGGCGTCGATGCTCTCGGGCGCGGGCCCGCCCGTCGGGTCGCAGGTCACGGACACGGTGACGGTGCCGCCCGGCTCCACCGAGGCGGGGCTGATCTGCGCGGCCGGCGTGGCCGGGTCGCCCGGGCCGGCCTCCACGGCCGTGTCCAGGGGGTCGGCCGGGTCATCCGCGGCCGCGGCCGGCGCGGCACCGGCCAGCACGACCAGCGCGGCGACGGACAGGGCACGGGCGGTGCGGCGCATGGGGAGAACTCCTTCGGCCGTACGACTGCGGGCACGGGGGTGTCGTGCCGTACAGCCATGACAGCCGCCGAAGGACGAGGCCGCGCGCGGCCGGACGCCGTTAGGGGGACGGCTGAGAGCCGACGGAGTGATTCAGCCGACGTCGAAGCCGGTACGGGCAGGGACGCGGGGAACTGCGCGACCAGCCACCGAACCCCCGCGCCCGGCATCGAAGAGAGACCCGCACGGCGCTACTCCGCATCCGCCAGGATCTCCGACCGCATCCGCCCACAGCACCGGCTGATCAGCCGGGACACATGCATCTGCGAGATCCCCAGCTCCTCCGCGATCCGGCTCTGCGTCATGTCCCCGAAGAACCGCATGTACAGGATCGCCCGCTCCCGCTCCGGCAGCGCCGCCAGCCGCGGCCGTACCGCCTCGCGGTCCACGACCGTGTCCAGCGCCGCGTCGGGTGAGCCGAGTGTGTCGGTCAGCGCGTAGCCGCCTTCGGTGCCCGTCATCTCGGCGTCCAGGGACAGCGCGGTGAAGCTCTCCAGCGCCTCCAGACCGGCCTTGACGTCCTCCTCGCTCAGCTGCGCGCGTTCGGCGATCTGCTCGACGGTGGGCCGCTCGCCGGAGACGGTCTGGGACAGCTCCTGGACGGCGGCGCGTACCCGGTTGCGCAGGTCCTGGACGCGGCGCGGCACGTGCAGGGTCCACATGTGGTCGCGGAAGTGCCGCTTGATCTCGCCGGTGATGGTGGGCACGGCGTAGCTCTCGAAGGCGTTGCCGAGCTCGGGGTCGTAGCGGTCGACGGCCTTGACCAGGCCGAGGGCGGCGACCTGGCGCAGGTCGTCGTAGGACTCGCCGCGGTTGCGGAAGCGTCCGGCGAGGCGTTCGGCCATCGGCAGCCAGACCTCGGTGATCTCCGCGCGCAGGGCGTCGCGTTCGGGCCCCGGCTCGAGCGCGGCGAGCCTGCGGAAGGCGTCGGCGGTGTCGGGGGCGTCGTCGTGCGGGTGTGTGCCGGTTCGGGTTCGCATGGTGCGTCGCTCTCCCCTGGGTGCTCTGGGTGGACGGTCACCGAGGGAATGGCGCAGGCCCGGACCGGGTACGCCGGGGCCACGTGCAGCCGTTCCCACGGACGTGCCTCCGTTCCGAAGCACTGGTCCTGCGCCTGCCCTGAAGGTCGGCGGGCAAACCCGGGCTCAGGTTTTCCGGGATGCCTGCGGGTGACTCGTCCCGTGCTGACGCCCACCGATGCCGGTGCGACCTGGAGGTCCTTCATGAGCAGCAAGGTGTCCGACTACGTCCTCGAGCGGCTGCGCGACTGGGGCGTGGACTGTGTGTTCGGCTATCCGGGTGACGGCATCAACGGACTGCTCGCCGCCTGGGGACGCGCCGAGGACAAGCCCCGCTTCATCCAGTCCCGGCACGAGGAGATGTCCGCGTTCGAGGCGGTCGGATACGCCAAGTTCAGCGGCCGGCTGGGGGTGTGCACGGCCACGTCGGGACCCGGCGCGATCCACCTGCTGAACGGGCTGTACGACGCGAAGCTGGACCATGTGCCGGTCGTGGCGATCGTCGGCCAGACGCACCGTACCGCGATGGGCGGCTCCTACCAGCAGGAAGTCGACCTGCACACGCTCTACAAGGACGTCGCCTCGGACTTCGTGGAGACGGTGACGGTGCCCGAGCAGCTGCCGAACGTGCTGGACCGGGCCATCCGCACCGCGTACGCGCGGCGCGCCCCGACGGCCGTGATCATCCCGGGTGACGTGCAGGAGCTGGACTACTCGCCGCCGGGCCACGCGTTCAAGATGGTGCCCTCCAGCCTGGACCGCAGCTCGTGGACGGCGATGCCCTCGGAGGAGTCGCTGCGCCGGGCGGCGGAGGTGCTCAACGCCGGTGACAAGGTGGCGATCCTGGTCGGGCAGGGCGCGGCGCACGCGCGCGAGGAGGTGCAGCACATCGCGGAGCTGCTCGGCGCGGGCGTGGCGAAGGCGCTGCTCGGCAAGGACGTCCTCAGTGACGAGCTGCCGTATGTCACCGGCTCGATCGGGCTGCTGGGCACCCGCCCGAGCTATGAGCTGATGCGGGACTGCGACACGCTGCTGACGATCGGCTCGTCGTTCCCGTACTCGCAGTTCCTGCCGGAGTTCGGCAAGGCCCGGGCGGTGCAGATCGACATCGATCCGCACATGGTGGGCATGCGTTACCCGTACGAGGTGAACCTGGTCGGTGACGCGAAGGCGACGCTGGACCGGCTGATCCCGATGATCGACTCGGGCCGCGGGCGGGAGTGGTTCGACACGGTGTGCGACAACGTGCAGCACTGGCAGCAGGTGATGGAGCGGCGCGCGAACCTCTCCGCCGACCCGATCAATCCGGAGTACGTCGCCGCCGCGCTGGACCCGCTGCTGCCGGACGACGCGATCATCACCTCCGACTCGGGATCGACCGCGAACTGGTACGCCCGGCACATCACGATGCGCGGCACCATGCGCGGTTCGCTGTCCGGCACGCTGGCGACGATGGGCCCCGGGGTGCCGTACGCGATCGGCGCGAAGTTCGCCCACCCGGACCGGCCGGTGGTCGCGCTGGTCGGTGACGGCGCGATGCAGATGAACGGCCTCGCGGAGATGATCACCGCGGCGAAGTACGCCGACCGCTGGCAGGACCGGCGGCTGGTGGTGGCCGTGTGGAACAACCAGGACCTCAACCAGGTGACCTGGGAGATGCGGGCCATGGAGGGTGCGCCGTCCTTCGTGGAGTCGCAGGCGATCCCGGACGTGCAGTACGCGGCGTTCGCCCGCTCGCTGGGCCTGACCGGCGTGCGGGTGGAGAAGCCGGAGGACGTGGAGGCGGGCTGGCGGGCCGGTCTGGAGGCCGACGGGCCGGCGGTGATCGAGTTCCTCACCGACCCCGCGGTGCCGCCGGTCCCGCCGCACGCCACCTGGGAGCAGATGGAGGCCACGATCGCGTCGATCCTCAAGGGCGACGCCGACCGGGGCTCGATGGTCAAGCAGGGCTTCAAGGCGAAGGTGCAGGAGTTCCTGCCGGGCCGGGACAAGAAGTAAGCCTCCGAAAGGAACGTGACATGCAGCGAGGCAGTGACCGGATGAGCGTGCACCGCGACAACGAGAGGAAGCACGAACTGCAGGGTCTGCTCCGGTCCGGCCACCCGACCCGGACCGAGGAGTGGCACGACCCGGAGCCGGCCGCCGACGACGACCCGCAGGTCTGGGGCGGCCCGGTGGCGCCCGGTGGCCTCGGCTCCTCCCTGGAGACCGTTCGCCTGGAGCTGGCGCGGATCCTGGGCCGCAGCTCGTTCCCGGCAGGCCCGCACGAACTGATCGGCGTGCTGCGCCGCAACAACGCGCCGGACCCGCTCGTGGACGCGCTGGAGCGCCTGCCCCGCAAGGCGCACTACGGCAACGTCCAGGAGCTGGCCGAGGCGGTCACCGGCACGCAGTCCACACGCACGAAGGGATGATCATGCGTATCGCTTTCCTGGCAGCCCCCGAGGGTGTCGAGCAGGTCGAGCTGACCGACCCGTGGCAGGCGGCGAAGGACGCCGGGCACGAGCCGGTGCTGGTGTCGACCGAGTCCGGCGAGATCCAGGCGTTCAACCACCTGGACAAGGCCGACACCTTCCCCGTCGACGAGGTCGTCCAGGACGCCTCGGCCGACTCCTTCGGCGGGCTGGTGCTGCCCGGCGGTGTCGCCAACCCGGACTTCCTGCGGATGGACGACAAGGCGGTGGCGTTCGTCAAGGACTTCTTCACGCAGGGCCGCCCGGTCGCCGCGATCTGCCACGCGCCGTGGACGCTGGTCGAGGCCGACGTCGTACGCGGGCGGGTGCTGACGTCGTGGCCGAGTCTTGAGACGGACATCCGCAATGCGGGCGGCACCTGGGTCGACGAGCAGGTCAAGGTCTGCGACCACGGACCCAACAAGCTGGTCACCAGCCGCAAGCCGGACGATCTTAAGGCCTTCTGCCAGACGTATCTGGAGGTGTTCGCGCAGGAGTCCCGGCAGGCCGCCTGAGCGGCCCGCGCGGGGCTGGGACGGTCAGCAGGTCAGGAGCGGGGAGTCGCCGACTCCCCGCTTCCGCGTTCCCGGGCGCCTTCCCGGGTACGGCCGGCCGCGACAGGACGGCTCGGGTTGCGACGCAGGTACTCGCCCTCGAGTTGCGCCATGCGTTCGTTGTGGGCGCGCAGCGCGTCGTTCGAGCCGTACAGCAGGGTGTCGTGACGCGTGCGGTGGATGTTCTCCAGCTCCTTCATCAGCTGCTGGTCGTCCAGTCGCCCTGGGTCGACTCCGCTCATGGTGGCCCCGTCCGGTCGGTCGTGTCCGTTCATGCGGTCCGGGTACCCGCCCGTGAGCACTACCCCCGAGCTCATCACGGGAGGGAGCCATGGATCTCGCCTTTCTGCACCCACTCTATGAACACTCCGGCCCCTGGGCCTCCGTGTACGTCGACCTCTCACGCCATGCGGAGGACACGGCGCACGAACGGGAACTGACGGCGCAGGCGGTGGCGCGGGAGCTGGCCGGGCAAGGAGCGGACGAGGCGACCTGCCGTGCGGTGCGCGAGGCCGTGGACGAGTTGCGCCATGCCAGTGATCCGCACGGACGCGCGCTGTTCGCGAGGGACGGTGAGGTGGTGCTGGATCCGCCGCTGGCCCGGGCGCCGGCGCGGGGCAGCTCCGCGCAGTGGGCTCCGCTGCCCCGGGTGTCACCGCTGCTGGAACTCGCCGGGGAGGACCCGGTGTGCGTGGTGGCGTACATCGACCGCAAGGGCGCGGACTTCGAGCTGCGCTCGGGCCTGGGCAGCCAGGAGGCCGGCACGGTCAGCGGGCGGCAGTGGCCGGTGCACCGGACCGGCTCCTCCGACTGGTCGGAGCGCCACTTCCAGCTGCGGGTGGAGAACACCTGGGAGCACAACGCGGCGGAGATCGCCGACGCGCTCGCGGTGTGCCAGGAAGAGACCGGCGCCGACCTGCTGATCCTGGTGGGTGACGCGCGCGAGCGGCGGACCGTGCACGAGCGGCTGCCGCAGCGGCTGCGCGGGTGCGCGGTCGAGGCCGACCACGGCAGCGGCAGCCGACTGCTCGACGAGGAGGTGGAGCGGGCGCGCGCCGAGCATGTGCGGCGGCGGGCGCAGGAGGACCTGGACCGTTTCCTGGCCGCCCGCACCCCGGGCGGCGAGGGCCGCGCGGCCGCCGTGGAGGGCGTGCCCGCGCTGGTGGAGGCGGCCCGCGAGCACCGTATCGACGAGCTGCTGATCCGGCCGGACGGCCCGGACACGCACCGTGAGGTGTGGATCGGCGAGGACCCCGACCAGCTGGCGGTGCGCCGCACGGAGCTGAAGACGCTCGGTGAGCAGCACTCGTGGTCGGCGCGCGCCGACGACGCCCTGCTGCGGTCGGTGGTCATGACGGGTGCCCCGGCAATCTCGGTCACCCCGGCCCTGCCGGAGCACGGCGACGACACCCCGGCGGGTGGCCTCGGAGCCCTGCTGCGCTGGAGCTGAGGCACCACTGACGGGGGCGTGATCCGGACGACAGACCCTAGCGGGCCCGCTCCACCCGTCGTTCGTCCCACACCGGGTCCGCCGTCTCGCGGACGTGGCCGTCCGTGCCGAAGACCAGGTAGCGGTCGAAGGAGCGGGCGAACCAGCGGTCGTGGGTGACGGCGAGGACCGTGCCCTCGAACGCCTCCAGGCCCTCCTGGAGGGCTTCCGCGGAATCCAGGTCGAGGTTGTCGGTGGGCTCGTCCAGGAGCAGGGCGGTGGCGCCGGCGAGTTCCAGCAGCAGGATCTGGAAGCGGGCCTGCTGGCCGCCGGAGAGGCGGTCGAAGGTCTGCTCGGCCTGCTGGGTCAGCTCGTAGCGGCGCAGCCGGGACATCGCCGCGCCCCGGTCCTGGGAGTGTTCCGTCCACAGGATGTCCAGGAGCGTGCGGCCCACCAGCTCCGGGTGGGCGTGGGTCTGCGCGAAGTGCCCGGGCACGACCCGCGCGCCCAGCTTCCACCGGCCCGTGTGCGCCACGTCCTCACCGGCGAGCAGGCGCAGGAAGTGCGACTTGCCGGAGCCGTTGGAGCCGAGGACGGCGACCCGCTCGCCGTAGAAGACCTCCAGGTCGAACGGTTTCATCAGGCCCGTGAGCTCGAGGCCCTCGCAGGTGAGAGCGCGTACACCGGTGCGGCCGCCCTTGAGGCGCATGGTGATGTCCTGCTCGCGCGGCGGCTCGGGCGGCGGTCCGGCCTCCTCGAACTTGCGCAGCCGGGTCTGCGCCGCCGCGTAGCGGGAGGCCATCTCATGGCTGACGCTGGCGGCCTGGCGCAGGTTCAGCACCAGCTTCTTCAGCTGGGCGTGCTTCTCGTCCCAGCGGCGGCGCAGCTCCTCGAAGCGGGCGAAGCGTTCCCGGCGGGCCTCGTGATAGGTGGCGAAGCCGCCGCCGTGCACCCAGGCGTCGGCCCCGGCCGGCCCGGGCTCCACCGAGACGATCTTCTCGGCGGCGCGGGAGAGGAGCTCACGGTCGTGGGAAACGAACAGGACGGTCTTGCGGGTCTCCCGCAGCCGTTCCTCCAGCCAGCGCTTGCCGGGCACGTCGAGGTAGTTGTCCGGCTCGTCGAGCAGCAGCACCTCGTCGGTGCCGCGCAGCAGCGCCTCCAGCACCAGCCGCTTCTGCTCACCGCCGGACAGCGTGCGCACCTGCCGCCACTGTGCCTTCTCGTACGGCACGCCGAGCGCGGCCATGGTGCACATGTCCCACAGCGTCTCGGCCTCGTAGCCCCGCACCTCCGCCCAGTCGGCGAGGGCCTGCGCGTACTGCAGCTGGGCGGCCTCGTCGTCCACGGTGAGCAGGGCGTGCTCGGCGGAGTCGACGGCGGCCGCGGCCTCGCGGATACGGGGCGGCGCCACGGAGACCAGCAGGTCGCGTACGGTCGTGTCGTCCCGTACGGACCCGACGAACTGGCGCATCACGCCGAGCCCGCCGCTGACGGTGACGGAACCGCCGTGCGGTTTCAGCTCGCCGGAGATCAGCCTGAGCAGCGTGGTCTTGCCGGCCCCGTTGGGGCCCACGAGCGCGACGGCGGCGCCTTCGCCGACCCGGAAGGACACGTCACCGAGCAGTGCCCTCCCGTCGGGGAGGTAGTACTCGAGGTGCGCGGCTTCCAGATGTCCCATGGGCAGGCATTCTCCGGTGCGGCACGCGGCGACGGCAAACTCATAACGCGGGGTCTGCCGTGCGGCCACGGAGGATCGCGTCATTCGACGGCCGGGACGGCCTCCCCCGTCGGGCCCGCCTCGCCCGACGGCGCCACCGTCTCGTCCGCCCAGGTCAGTGCCGTCCAGCCGGCGGACGGGCTGCCCTCCAAGGCCACCACGCCGGTGTTGCGCAGGGGATGGGCGGCGGCGAAAGGGACGTCGACGTTGGCCGCGCGGGCCGCGGTCCACAGACGGATCACGGCGCCGTGGCTGACCAGGGCGGCCGTGCTGGCGCCGGTCGCCGTGGCCTCGGCGACCACCGTGTCGAAGCGCTCCAGCACCTCCTCGCCGCTCTCACCGCCGGGCAGGCGCAGCGCGGTGTCCCCGGCCGCCCAGGCGAACACGGTCTTCATGTACAGCTCAGCCTGGGGACTGTCACCGGGCAGCATCTCCAGGTCGCCGGCCGTGACCTCCCGGATGCCGTCACGCACGCGCACGTCGAGGCCGTGGGCGGCGGCCAGCGGGGCGGCGGTGAGCCGGGTGCGGATCAGGGGGGAGACGTAGAGCGCCGTGATGTCCTCGCCCGCCAGCGCGTCGGGCAGCGCGGCGGCCTGCTGTTCGCCTAGGGCCGTCAGCGCGGGCCCGGGCGCCGCCGTGTCCAGCAGATGGCGCACGTTGGACGGGGTCTCGGCGTGGCGGACGAGCAGCAGACGCATACGGTCTCCGTGCGGTGTGGCCCCCCGGTCGGCAAACGGCCACTTCAGGGTAATCGCCAGGGTATGAGTCCCGATGTCGACCTCACCGCGCCCCGGTCCGAGGGGCACCCCCTGCGGCAGAAGCTGCTCGCCCTGGACTGCCGTCTCTTCGAGTTCGCCGCCGAGCGGCACTGGCCGGCCGCCGGGCCGGTGCTGCCCCGGCTGAGCCGCAGCGCCAACCACGGACTGCTCTGGTTCGCGACGGCGGCCGCCATCGCGGCGAGCCGCACCCCCCGCGGCCGCCGGGCCGCCGCCCGCGGCGTGGCCTCGCTGACGCTCGCCTCGCTGACCGTCAACACGCTCGGCAAGCGCTCGGTGCGCCGCGACCGGCCGGTGCTGGACCCGGTTCCGCTGGTGCGGCAGCTGAAGCGGCAGCCGATCACCACGTCGTTCCCGTCGGGCCACGCGGCGTCGGCGGCCGCCTTCGCGACCGGGGTGGCGCTGGAGTCCCCGGCCTGGGGCGCGGCCGTGGCGCCGGTGGCGTTCTCGGTGGCGATGTCCCGCGTCTACACCGGCGTCCACTTCCCGAGCGACGTGCTGGCGGGCGCGGCCCTCGGCGCGGGCGCCGCCTTCGCCGTACGGGGTCTGGCGCCCACCCGGGGGCAGCTGGCGCCGTCGGCCCGGCCGCGGGCGGACGCCCCAGTGCTGCCGGACGGGCGGGGCCTGGTGCTGGTGGCGAACACCGCCGCTGGGACCGCCGACCGGGTGCGGGCGCTGCGGAACGCGCTGCCGGGCGCCGAGGTCGTGGAGTGCGCGCCGCAGGACGCGCCGGCGGAGCTGGAGAAGGCGGCGGCGCGGGCGGTCGCGCTCGGCGTGTGCGGCGGCGACGGCACGGTGAACACGGCCGCCGAGGTCGCCCTGCGCCACGGGCTGCCGCTCGCGGTGCTGCCGGGCGGCACGCTGAACCACTTCGCCCTCGACCTGGGTCTGGAGGACGTCCGCGATCTGGCCGGGGCGCTGACGCGGGGCGAGGCGGTGCGCGTGGACGTGGGCCGGTTCACCTCCGGCGAGCAGCGCGGCATCTTCGTCAACACCCTCAGCCTCGGTGTGTATCCGGAGCTGGTGCGCGAGCGGGACCGCTGGGCGCGCCGCGTCGGCGGCTGGCCGGCCGGGGTGCTGGCGGCGCTGCGCGTGCTGCGCGCCGACCGGCATCCGCTTGAGGCGGAAGTGGGCGGCCGGCCGCACCCGCTGTGGCTGCTGTTCGTCGGCAACGGCACCTACCACCGCATGGGCCTCGCCCCGGGCCGCCGCCTGGACCTGGCGGACGGGCAACTGGACGTGCGGGTCGTGCACGGCGGGCGCCATCCGGCGCTGCGGCTGCTGGCCGCCGCCGTCGCCGGCCCGCTGACCCGCTCCCCGGCACACGCCGCTGTGCAGGTGCCCCGGCTGCGGCTGGCCGGTGTCGCCCCGGGCACGCTGCTCGCGTACGACGGTGAAGTGGCCGAGGTGCACGGCGAGGTGACGGTGGAGAAGCTGCCGCAGGCGCTGACCGTCTACCGGCCCGCGGTCATCCACTGACACACCGTCAGACCATATGGCGATACGCCTATCTCATCATGCGGCCGACGCGCGTACCGTGGCGAGCACCGGCCGGGGCGTCCGGCCGGGTTCGACGAGGAGGGGCACAGCCATGTCGGAAGCGCAGGAGACGGCCGTCTACACGCACGGGCACCACGCATCGGTGCTGCGATCGCACACCTGGCGCACCGCCGCCAACTCGGCGGCCTACCTGCTCGGCGTGCTGAAGCCCCACATGAGGATCCTGGACATCGGCTGCGGTCCCGGCACGATCACCGCCGACCTGGCCGCGCTGGTCCCCGACGGACACGTCACCGGCGTCGACCGGGCAGCGGGCGTCCTGGAGCAGGCGCGGGCCGAGGCCGACCGGCGGGGCCTGACGAACGTCGACTTCGCCACCGCCGACGTCCACGCCCTGGACTACCCGGACGACACCTTCTGCGTGGTCCACGCCCACCAGGTGCTGCAGCACGTCAGCGACCCGGTCCAGGCGCTGCGGGAGATGGCACGGGTCACCAAGCCCGGCGGCTTCATCGCGGTCCGCGACGCGGACTACGCGGCGATGACCTGGTATCCGCAGCTGCCCGCGTTGGACGACTGGCTGGCCCTGTACCACCGGGTCGCCCGCGCGGGCGGCGGCGAACCGGACGCGGGGCGCCGGCTGACGGCGTGGGCGCGCGCGGCGGGCCTGACCGACGTCACCGCGTCCTCCGCCACCTGGACGTTCGCCACGACCGAGGAACGGCGGTGGTGGAGCGGTCTGTGGGCGGAGCGCACGACGGCCTCCGCGTTCGCCGGGCTGGCCGTCGCCGGCGGGCACGCCACCGAGGCGGAGCTGGCCGCCGTGGCGGCCGGCTGGCGGGAATGGGGAAAGCACCAGGACGGCTGGTTCGCGGTCCTGCACGGCGAAATTCTGTGCCGCAAGGAAGTCTGAATCCCCTTTTTCGGGAAACCCGGAAAGCAGGAGGTTCAGACTATGGTTCCCATCCTGCTGGTACTGCTTCTGGCGATCGTCCTTTTCGGTCTCGGATTCGCAGTGAAGGTTCTCTGGTGGATCGCGCTGGCGGTTCTGGTTGTGTGGCTGCTGGGGTTCCTGCTGCGGAGCACGAGCGCGGCGGGCGGCAGGGGCCGCTGGTACAGGTGGTGAGGTGACCGGGAGCCCGACTCCCGGCCGGGACCGGCCTCCCCGGGGCTTTCCCGGGGAGGTCAGTCGCGAGGAAGCAACGGTCCCAGCGGCCCGAGGTCCAGATTGAGGTCCTCGGGCCGCAGTCCGTAGCGGTCGCGCAGTTCCGCCATGCGGTCCTCCAGCAGCATCAGGGTCAGCCCGATGCGCTCCTCCTGCTCCTCGCTCAGGTCGCCCTCGTCGAAGCGGCGCACGGCCTGGCGCTCCATGAGCTGACGCAGCAGCTCCACGACGGTCAGGACGAGCTTGACCAGGTCCCGTTCCACCGTGTCGGGATCGAGGTCCATGTGACGGTCGGTCACGGCAGCTCCTTGCGCGACGGAACCAGAGGATCGAACGGCGAGGGCACCTGGGCGTTCACCGAGCTGATCAGCGCGTTGAGGTCGATGCGCACCAGATCGACGTCGGCGATGCGCAGGGTGATGTCCCCCGTGATCACCACCCCGCCGGCCAGCAGCCGGTCCAGCAGGTCCACGAGCGCGATCTCACGGCGTTGGACGACGGTCACCCGGACCCCTCCCCCACCGGCCGCGGGGTCTCCACGAACGAATAGGCGGCCCAGGGGCCCGTGAGTTCCACGCGCATTCCCGGGACGTCGTCCTTGGTCCGGTCGACGAGTTCCACGAATTCCTCGGACGCCGCCCGCGGCACCAGATAGGCCGCATTGAGCACATTGCGTCCGGCGGCCCCGGAAAGCGCCGGGTTCTGCGGTGCGTGCACCCGGGAATCGTCGGCATGCGCGGAAAGGGACGCATGGAGCCGCGTGGCGAATTCCTCGGCCTTTTGCCACATGTCCTCGTGCGCCCTGGCACTCATGCTGCGCCGGCGCAGATAGTCCCGCCCCGACGCGGCCGGCGCCGCCGCGGAGGAGGCCTGCGGTGACGGCACCCCGCGCTGCGCCTCCTCGCCCTGCGCCTCCGCGTACACCTTCACGCCCCACTCGACCTTGCCCTGGAGCCGGTCCAGGGTGCGCCGGAAGTCGCGCTCGCGGGCCTCCATCATGGTGCGCACCCCGCTGTCGTCGTGGAAGACGGTGCCCAGGCGCAGCGGCAGCGGGGTGGTGACCACGGTCAGCGCGTCGATCACGCCCTGGTGGGCGCGGGCCGTTTCGGTCACCCAGTCGAGGTCCTCCAGATGCGCGCGCAGCGCTTCCTCGGCGAAGTCCCGCGCCGGGACCTCGCTGTAGACGGCGACCAGGCCGTGGTGGGTCAGATGCCGGGGCGGCGCGCCGCCCACCCCGGTCAGCTGCGCCTGGAGTGGCGCGCTGAACGGGCGGCACACGGCGTAGACGTACCGCAGTCCGGTCATGGGGCCTCCTCCTGGCCTCGTCCGGGCTCCAGCTCCGCCAGCCGGGCCCGCAGCTCGGCGTTCTCGCGGGTGAGTTCGTCGCGGCGGGCGCGGCTGGAGAGCGCCGGATCGGTCTCCCACCAGTCGATGCCCATCTCCTTGGCCTTGTCCACGGAGGCGACGATGAGCCGCAGCTTGATGGTGAGCAGTTCGATGTCGAGCAGGTTGATCCGGATGTCACCCGCGATGACGATGCCCTTGTCCAGGACGCGCTCGAGGATGTCGGCGAGGTTGGCTCCGCTGCCGCCCCCGTAGGGCTCGGGCATCCGGCCCGCCATCGGGCTGGGTGTGGTCATCGCCGGCTCCCGGAGTGCTCGTCCTCGTCCTCCTCCTCTTCCTCGTATTCCTCATCGGCGTCCCCGGCGCCCTCGTCCTCGTCCTCCTCCTCCTCTTCCTCGTCCTCGTACTCGCCCTCCTCCTCGTCGTACGGCTCCTCGTCCTCGTCCTCCTCCTCGTCCTCGGAGGCCTGCTGGTCCTCGTCCTCGGGGGCCTGCTCCTCGGCCTCGGGAGCCTGGTCCTCGGCCTCGGAGGTCTCCTCGCCGCCGTTCTCGTCCTCGGCCTCGTCGCCTTCCGCTTCCTCAGCCTCCAGCGCCTCCTCGTGGCTGCGGACGACCTCGCCGTCCTCGATCTCGCCGCGCCACCCCTCGTCCACTTCTCCCTTGAGGGTGATGAAGCGGGCGTAGTTCTTCAGGTCGAGACGGGCCCGGCGGCCCTGGGCGCGCCAGATGTTGCCGGTCTTCTCGAACAGGCCGGAGGGGTAGTACTCGATCACCAGCAGGACGCGGGTGAGGTTGTCCGCGAGCCGGTGGAAGGTGACCGCGCCCTTGGTGGTGCCCTTGGCGCCCTCCGACGTCCAGGCGATGCGCTGGTCGGGGATCTGCTCGGTGGTGGTCGCCTTCCAGCTGCGGCTGGACCAGAACACCTTGGCCTGCCAGTCGGAATGGGTGTCGTCGGCGCGGCTCGCGCTCTTGACGCCCTTGGCGAAGGTGCTGAAGTCCTGGTACCGGGTCCACTGGTCGTAGGCGGTACGCAGCGGCACCCCGACGTCGATGTGCTCGATGATCACGGTCGGCTTGTTGCCGGCGCGGCCCTTGCCGCCCTTCTTGCCGCCGCCGAGGCCCTTCAGCTTGCCCATCACGCTGTCCTTGGCTCGGGAGGCGCCGAGTTCCAGCGCCGTGCGGAGGGGGCCCTTGCCCTCGGCGATCTTGCGACCGCCGTCGAGAGCCAGCTTGGCGAAGCCCGGGCTCTTGCCCTCGGCGATGTCGTTCAGCTTCAGGGTGGTCTCGCCGAGCTTGTGCCCGACACCGCTGAGCATCCGGGTCGCCTGGGCGGCGAGGTAGTCCTGCAGTTCGGCCTTGAGCCGGTCGGCGGCTTCGCTGTGCGCCAGGTCGGCGAGCGGGTTCTTGCCCGCCGCGTTCCCGGCGGCGCCTGCCGCGTCCCGACCGGCGGAACCGGCCGCTCCCAGGGTATCGGTCATCGTTCACCGCCTCCCTTCGCCTGCCGGTCCCGGCCGACGGTCTTCTCGGCCGTCTTACCGGCCGAGGCGGTCTTCTTCGCAGCGGCGCCGGGGCCCGGCGCCCTCTTGGCGGTCTTCTTGGCGGGGGCGGCCTTCTTGGCCGGAGCCTTCTTGGCCGCCTTCTTGGCCTTGCGAGCCGAGCCGGTCGCCTTCTTCGCCGGGGCGTCGCGCTCGCCGCGCGACCTCTCCGGTTCGTCGTCGGCGCCCTCGTCCCGGTCTTCGTCCCGGTCTTCGTCCCGGTCCTCGGCGTCGTCCTCCGGCTCCTCGTCCTCCTCGTCCCGCTCACCGCGGCCCGAGCCGCCGGAGGTCTGATCGCGCAGATCGGCCGTACGGGAATGCAGCCGGTCGGCGAGGGCGCCGATCTGCCGCTCGACGAGGGCGCCGGAGGCCGCCTTGCCCACGCCTCGCAGGTCACCGCGCAGCTGGTCCCCGATCTCCTTGACCTGAGGATTGTTCTTGAGCTGCTGGTTCACCAGGTCCGCGACCATGCGCGGGCTGAGGTTCATCCGCTTGCCGGCGACCATGCTGCCGACGGCGATCGCCAGCTTCGCCTTCTTGGTACGTCCAAGGACGTATCCGGCCCCTACCGCGAGGCCCAGTCCGACTCGGTTCATTGCGCTGTCCACTCACCTGTTCCCGCGCTCGCGCGCGTCGCCGTCTCCAGCCGGTCGAGAAGCTCGTCCTCCTGACGGTCGAACTCTTCCTCGCTGATCTCTCCGGCCTCCAGCCGCTCTTCCAGGCGGGCCAGCTCGGTCCGTATGGTGGCCGGGTCGTAGTAGATCCGCTCCGCCTCCTGGAGCACCTGTCTCATCACCCACGCGCTGCCGCGCACCGGGGCGAACGGCAGCAGAAGCACCTCACCGAGCAGGCCCATGGCGTCACCCCTCTTCGGTGTCCGCGCTGCCGGCCAGGGTGGCCGTGTGCTCGGCCGGGCCCGGGTCGACGAAGCTGTAGGGCGGCAGCGGGCCGTTGACGCGGATCTCCAGCTGCGGCATGTCCGTGCGGGCCTGCTCGACGGCGGCCAGGAAATGCTCGGCGCTGTCCTTCTCGACCAGGAACGACGTGTTGGCCAGCCAGCCGGTGGACTCCGGCCCCGCGCTGACCGCGTCGGCGGCCGGCTCCAGGAGGCGCTGCAGGGCGGTGCCGTCCTCGGCCTCCTTGGCCTTCACGGCGGCGGCGACCATCTCACCGAGGCGCAGCTTGTCGTCGTAATTCCCGCCACCCGCCTGTCGGTTGGCCTCCGCGAGGGTGCGGATCTCCGGGCTCTCGGACATCACCCGGTGCAGGACCGCCTCTTCCACATGGTTGGCCTTGACGTTGTACTCCACGCGGCCGTCGAGGGCGCGCAGCCGTTCCTTGTAGTGGTCGGCGCGCTCGGTGAGCACCGCGGTGACGGTGTCGTCGTCGGGGGCGACGCTGCCGAACCGCATGGGCAGCACGCAGCCGGCCGCGCCCGCCTCGGCGAGCACGTTCTGGTGGGCGAGCAGGTCGCGCCGCTTGGGCCGCAGCCCTTCGGGGGCGTCACTGACGACGGCCGCCAGCTCACCCGCCCTGAGGATGCGGACCGGAAGGGAGGGCTCGCCGACGCCGTCCATCCCCTCGGGGAGCTTCGGGTGGGAACTCGCCGTGATGCCGTAGACGTACGTGCTCACTCCTGCTCCTCCTTCCGGCGGGCGGCCGTGCTCTTGCGGGGCCGCCGCTCCTCGGTCTCTCCCTCGCCGCGCGCCTCCTTGAAGGCGTCCGATATGGTCTGCGCGGCACCGGACAGGGCGCCCTTGGACTTGCCGCGCGCGCCGGACTCGGTGATCTCGCCGACCAGGTCGGGCAGGCCGGGGGCCTTGCGCGGCCCGGCCTCCAGGTCGAGCCGGTTGCACGCCTCGGCGAAGCGCAGGTAGGTGTCGACGCTGGCCACCACGACCCGTACGTCGATCTTCAGGATCTCGATGCCGACGAGGGACACCCGCACGAACGCGTCGATGACAAGCCCCCTGTCGAGGACGAGCTCGAGAACGTCGTAGAGGCCGCTGCTGCCGCCTCCGCCGCCGGACTGCTGTGCCGGGACAACGGTCATACCGACCGTGCCTCCTTCTGTCGTGATCGTGTGTGTTCGGTCGTCGAGAGCGAGCTGACTACCGGCCGCGGGCGTCCGCCCGGCCGCGCTCGTAACGACGGACCTTCCGGTAACCGGTGAGCTGCCCCTCGGGGTCCAGCTCCACCTGGTAGCTCGCCATCAGGCTCATCGTGTCGGGGACCCGAGCGAGTTCGAGGACCTCGACCTCCAGCGCCCAGCCGTCCTCCGTCTGCTCGAAGGACGACACGGACTCCGGATTCATACCGGTCAGCTCGGCGAGCTGGGCCCGTGCGTTGCGGAGCACCTCCATCGGACGGGGCCGCTCCTCGGCGGTCTCCCGCTCTGGTGCGGGCTTCCGCTCTGGTGCGGGCTTCCGCTCCTCGTCGGGTTCCCGCTCTTCGGGTTCGTTCGGTGAATTCTGCGAATCTCGCGTGTTCTTTGTGTTCGCCATGGCCACCTCTCTCCTCCGTGTGGCCGCTCGTGCCATGGCCAAACCTTCACGAACGCAGGCGCGGGCGGCACGAGCGGCTTCGATCGCACGGAGTGGCCCGTCAACCGCGCAGCGCGTCCAGGCGGCGCCGGGCGGGCCCCAGCGTGCGGCCCCTGTTCATAAGACCGGCCCACGGGTTGGTGCGGGCCTGGTCGACGGCGTCGGCGATGGTCCAGCGGCGGGCGTCGACGCCCGGGTCGTCCAGCTGGTCCCAGGTGAGGGGGACGGCGACGGGCGCACCGGGCAGGGCCCGCACGGTGAACGGGGCGACGGCGGTCTGCGCGTAGGCGTTGCGCTGGATGTCCAGGTACAGCCGGTCGCGGCGGTCCTTCTTGCGGGCGGCGGTGGTGAGCCGGTCGGGGTGCTCGGCGGCGAGCAGCTCGGCGACGTCGCGCGCGAACTGCCGTACGGTGTCGAAGTCCTGATGGCCGGCCAGGGGGACGACGATGTGCAGTCCTCTCGACCCGGTGGTCATCGGGGCGGACGGCAGGCGCAGCTCGTCGAGCAGGTCGCCCAGTCGGCGGGCGGCCTCCCGGACGGCCGAGAAGTCGTCACGGGAGGGGTCGAGGTCGAAGACCATCCGGTCGGGCGCGTCGATACTGCCGGTGCTGGAGAGCCAGCGGTGAAAGGTGAGACAGGCCTGGTCGGCGAGGTAGACGAGGCTGGGGGTGTCGTCGCAGACCGTGTGGCAGACCGTGCCGTCCTCCTTCGGGAGCTCGACGCGGGTGATCCACTCCGGATAGTGCTCCGGCGTGTTCTTCTGCATGAACCGGGGCCCGTCGACGCCGTCGGGATGCCGCTCCAGCATCAGCGGCCGGCCGCGCAGATGCGGCAGCATGAACGCGGCGACGGACCGGTAGTAGTCGACGAGATCGCCCTTGGTGTACTCCTTGGCGCCCGCGTCGCCCGGGAAGAGCACCTTGCCGGGCCGGTGCACCGGCACACGCCGGCGCCCGGCCCGCACCGTGCGCGTGTCGCCGTCGCTCACCGCACGACCGCCTCCCCCACCAGCAGCCGCCCGGCCGCCGCGATGGACTCGGCGTCGATGCCGGCGGCGTGCAGCTGCTCCTCGGGCGTGGCCGAGCCCGGCATGTTCCGCACCCCCAACCGGACCAGTCGCGGCACGGGCCGCCCGTCGGCGAAGGCCTCCGCCACTGCGTCGCCGAGCCCGCCCTCGGGGTGGTGGTCCTCGACGGTGAGCAGACAGCCGGTGTCCTCGGCGGCCCGCCGCAGCGTCTCGGCGTCCACGGGCTTGACCGAGTACAGATCGATCACCCGTACGGCGATGTCCTGCGCGGCCAGCGCGTCCGCGGCGGCGAGAGCCTCGGGCACGGTGACCCCGGCCGCGACGATCGTCAGCCGGTCCCCGCCGGAGGAGCGCAGCACCTTGCTGCCGCCGACGGGGAACTCCTCGTCGGGCCCGTAGAGCACCGCGCTCTTGCCGCGCGAGGTGCGCAGATAGCGGATGCCGTCCAGGTCGGCCATGGCGGCGACCAGCTTCGCCGTCTGGTTGGCGTCACAGGGGTACAGCACCGTGGAGCCGTGCACGGCCCGCATCATCGCCAGGTCCTCCAGGCCCATCTGGGACGGCCCGTCCTGCCCGATGGCCACCCCGGCGTGCGAACCGACGAGATTGATGCCGGAGCCGCTGACGGAGGCCATGCGCACGAAGTCGTAGGCGCGGGTGAGGAAGGCGGCGAACGTCGCGGCGTACGGCACCCAGCCGCGCGCGGCGACGCCGACGGCGGCCGCGACCATCTGCTGCTCGGCGATGTAGCACTCGATGTACCGCTCAGGGTGCTCCTTGGCGAACAGTTCCGCCCGCGTGGAGTCGCCGACCTCGCCGTCGAGCGCGACGATGTCGCCGCGCCCGTGTCCGAGGGCGGCGAGGGCCTTGCCGTAGGCGTCCCGCGTGGCGGCCTCCTCGCCCTTGTCCCAGCGGGGCAGCTCGTAGGGCGAGGTGGTCGCGGACCGCACCACGGTGACCGTCGGCGGCTCGTGCACCTGCACCCGCAGGTCGCGCTTCCCACCGAGCTGCTCGATGGCCTCCTCGGCCTCCGGCAGCGGCTTTCCGTGCAGCCCCTCCCGGTCCTGCACGCCCTCGACTCCCTTGCCCTTCAGGGTGCGGGCGATGATCGCGGTGGGCTGCCCGGCGGTGGACAGGGCTTCGCCGTAGGCCCGGTCGACGGCGTCGACATCATGGCCGTCGATCTCGATCGTGTGCCAGCCGAAGGCCTTGAAGCGGCGGGCGTAGGCGTCGAGGTCGTGGCCGTGCCGGGTGGGTCCGCGCTGCCCGAGCCGGTTGACGTCGACGATCGTGATCAGGTTGTCGAGATGCTCGTGGCCGGCGTGCTCGGCGGCCTCCCACACCGACCCCTCGGCGAGTTCGCTGTCGCCGGTGAGGACCCATACGCGGTAGCCGTCGTGCTCCAGCCGCTTGCCGGACAGCGCGATGCCGACGCCGACGGGCAGGCCCTGCCCGAGCGAACCGGTGGCCGTCTCCACCCAGGGCAGCCGCTGCGGGGTCGGGTGCCCCTCGAGCCGGCTGCCGAGCTTGCGGAAGGTCAGCAGTTCCTCGTCGCCGATCGCCCCGGCGGCCTTGGACGCGGCGTACAGCAGCGGTGAGGCGTGGCCCTTGGAGAGCACGAAACGGTCGTTGCCGGGATGGTCGGGCCGGTCGAAGTCGTAGCGCAGATGGTGGGCGAGCAGGACGGCCATCAGATCGGCCGCGGACATCGAGGACGTCGGGTGCCCGGAGCCCGCGGCGGCGGCCGCACGCACGCTGTCCACGCGCAACTGCTGGCCGAGTTCGACGAGTTCACCGGTGTTCATGTGTCTCCTTGAGCGTCGGTATCGGTTTCGTCGGTGCGGGTTTCGTCGGTGCGGGTTTCTTCCGTGCGGGGTTCGTCGATGCGCTTGACCGGCCCGGGCGCGGGACGGTCCGCGTCGAGGGCGTCGGGCCCGGGCCGCTGGGCGGGCGCGGGCTCCTGCCGCCGGGGCGCCCCGGGTGTCCGGGCCAGCTCCGGGGAGGCCGTGTCCAGGGGCACCGACCAGGACCGTACGAGTCCCAACTGGACGCCTTGGCGGGGCAGTACGGCATCGAGCAACCAGTCGGCGGCGACGCGCACCCGGTTGCCGGGCATCGCCGCGAGGTGGTAACCGCGGGTGACCAGCCCCGCGACCGGCCCGGACAGCGAAAGCCCCAGCGGATTGGCGGAGGCCTGCGCGCCGCCGAGGTCGACGACGAACCCCAGGTTCCGGTGCCGGTAGGACCGCAGCGCGCCGCCGGTCAGCGAGGCAGCCACGTTCTGCGCGGCGACCTTCCCCTGCCGCCACGCGTGCTGGGCGGTCATCGGGGTGTACGACCCCGGCTCGTCCAGATCCGGTACGGCGGCGGCGTCACCGCAGGCGAACACCTCGGGGCGCCCCGGCACCCGGAGGGTGGGCTCGACGAGGAGCCGTCCGCGCTCCAGCGGCAGGCCCAGCGACTCGGCGAGCGGATCGGGCCGGACCCCCACGCACCACACCAGGGTCCGGGTGTCGACGAACTCGCCGTCGGTGAGCAGGACACCCCGCTCGGTGGCCTCCTTCACGGAGGTCCCCATCCGCACGTCGACGCCCCGCTCGCGCAGTACGCGGTCCGCGGTGCGCGACAGCCGTTCGTCCAGCTCGGGCAGGACACGTTCGGCGACGTCGAGCAGCAGCCAGCGCGGGCGCATGCCGTGACGCAAGGGGTGGTTGCGCACCAGCGCATCGGTGAAGAGCTGCCCCTGCGCGGCGACCTCGGTACCCGTGTATCCGGCGCCTACGACCACGAAGGTGCAGCGGGCGGCGCAGGCGGATGGGTCGTCCCCGCCGGCGGCCAGCTCGATCTGCCGGATCACGTGATCACGAAGATAGAGGGCCTCCGGCAGCCCGCGGAAGCCGTGGGCGTGCTCGGCGACACCGGGGACGGGCAGCAGCTTGTTGACACTGCCGGCGGCCAGGACGAGCCGGTCGTACGCCACGGCACCGCTGTCGCCCTCGGGCCCGGTGTAGTGCACGGTCCGCGCGTCGAGATCGACCCGCCCGACCTCCCCGAGCACCAGCCGCACCCCACGCAGCGTCCCGGTCAGCGACACGGTCACCCGGCGCGCCTCGAGGATCCCGGCGGCGACCTGGGGCAGCAGCGGCAGATACAGGAAGTAGTCGGTCGGATTGACGAGCGTGATCTCGGCCCGCCCCCGGGCCATCCGCCCCAGCACCCGAGCGGCCCGGTACCCGGCGAACCCCCCACCGACAATCACCACCCGGGGTCGACCCACGACGTCCTCACCCTCTCCGTCCCGCACACAACGCACCGCCTCCCCGCGTTTCCCTCCGGGGGTTGGCCAAACGTGGTCCCGGCGTGGGCGGCACGTGGTTGCCCAAGGGTGGGCAGGACGTGGTCCCGGCGAGGGGGGACCTGGTTGCTCCGGTGAGCCGACCGTGGTCCCGGCGGGGGTGGGTGAGACGTGGGCCCCGACGGGGGTGAGCGGGCGCGGTCCCGACGGGGGTGAGCGGACACGGTCCCGCCAGGGGCGGGGGCGGAGGCTGTCTCGCCAGGCAGGAGGACGGACGCTGTCCCGCCGGATCGGGCGGACGCACTCCGGCCCTCGGGGAGCGTGCCGAGGGTGCAGGGGGCGCAGGCCCCCGCCGGGCGAGGGGCGGAGCCCCAGAGGGGGTCCGGGGCGCAGCCCCGTGGCGTACCTCTTGCGCAACCGAGACGGGCGGGCAGGTGGGCAAACACCCCGAAGGGGGTCCGGGGCGCAGCCCCGCGACGGCACCTCCTGCCCGACCGAGACGGGCTGGCGGGTGGGCCAACACCCCCCAAAGGGAGACCGGGGCGCAGCCCCAGCCAACCGCACCCACCCCCGTTGCACCGGCGGAGCCCTGGGTACTCGCCCCACCGACCACCCACCCCCCACCCCCGGAGGCGCCGCCCATGCCCCAGTACGGCTACTTCCTCTCCTGCGAGCAGTACGGCCCCGCGGAGCTGATCGAGCAGGCCAGGATGGCCGAGCAGGCCGGTTTCCAGGCGCTGTGGATCTCGGACCACTACCACCCGTGGAACGACGCGCAGGGCCAGAGCCCGTTCGTCTGGTCGGTGATAGGCGCCCTCTCCGAAGCCGTCTCGCTGCCCATCGAGACGGCTGTCACCTGCCCCACCGTCCGCATCCACCCCGCCGTCGTCGCGCAGGCCGCCGCCACCAGCGCGGTCATGACGAACGGCCGCTTCCGCCTCGGCGTGGGCACCGGCGAGGCCCTCAACGAGCACATCGTCGGCGGCCCCTGGCCCCCGGCCCACGTACGCCTGGAGATGCTGGAGGAAGCCATCCAGGTGATGCGCCGCCTGTTCACCGGCGAGGAGGTCAACCACCACGGCACGCACTACACCGTGGAGAACGCCCGCCTGTACACGGTCCCCGACGAGCCCGTCGCCATCGACATCTCCGGCTTCGGCCCGGCCGCCGTCAAGCTGGCCTCCCGCGTGGGCGACGGCTACATCACGATCGCCCCGGACGCCTCGATGGTGGAGCAGTACCGCAAGGGCGGCGGCGGGGCGAAGCTCGTCAGCGGCGGTACCAAGGTCTGTTATGACACCGACAAGGACGCCGCCGTCCGCACGGTCCACCGTCTGTGGGCGAACGAGCAGCTGCCCGGTGAACTCTCCCAGGTGCTCCCCTCCCCCAAGCACTTCGAACAGGCCCAGCAGCTCGTCACCGAGGACATGGTGCGCGAGAACCGGGTGTGCGGCGCCGACGTGGACGAGCACGTCGCCGAGCTGCGCCAGTTCGCGGACGCCGGTTTCGACGTCGTCTACGTCAACCAGATCGGCCCGGACGTGCGCGGCTTCTTCGACTTCTATCGCACCAAGGTGCTGCCGCAGCTGACCTGACACGTCCGGCGTGACAGGCGCGTCCGCGCTCGCCGTCGGGCCCGGTGTCAGGCCCGATGGTGGGGCGAGGCGGGGTCGGCGTCGTCCGGGCGCGGCACGGCCGGCCCGGCCGCCCCGGGCTCCGGAGTGCCCGCGGCGGGCGCGACGGGCGGCATCGGCGGGTACGGAGGGGCCGCTCCGGGCTCCGGCGCGGCCGGCGCGGTGCCGACGGCGTGCTCGGCCCCGCCCCGTGGGCCGGCGGACGGCCGCGCGGCACTCCGCAGCGCGTAGGCCGCGGCACCCAGGATCGCGGCGGTGATCAGCGCGGCGGCCCAGCCGGGCAGGCCGAGGGCGAGCGCCAGTCCCACGGCGAGCGCGAGTGCCGCCCCCGCGTACAGCGCGGCCGCGCCGGACGCCGCGTACAGCAGGGCGGTGCGGCGCCTCTCTCGCGTCTGGCGCCGCAGCTCGTCGCGGACGGTCTCGCGGGCCACCTGCGCCAGCTCGTCGACCAGGTGCTTGTCCAGATGCTCCAGGTGATCCAGCGGTTTCATACCGTTCGGGTACCCGGCGCCGCAGGGCCGTAACGGCGTGCAGCCGGCCCGCCGGTCGTGGGGATCGGGTGAAACGATCACCGGTCCGGGCGCGCCCAACTAGGCTCTGCCGTATGGAGATCCAGGGTGCCTCACTCCGTGTCTGCGTAGACGACCTCGACACCGCCATCCCCTTCTACGAGCGGCTCGCGGGCGGCAGAGCCCTCCGCTTCGAGCGGGGCGGCGTCCAGGTCGCCGCCATCGGCTGCTTCCTGCTGATGAGTGGCCCGGCGGCGGAGATCGAAGTGCTGCGCAAGGTGGCGGCGACGATCGCGGTCGCCGACGTGGACGAGGCGCACACCGTCCTCGCCGAGCTGGGCGCGGAGATCGTGGCCGGCCCGGTGCCGACGCCGGCGGGTCGCAATCTGATCGCTCGCCACCCGGACGGGGCGGTGTACGAGTACATGGACCGCCGCCGCCCGTAGCAGCCGCGGCCCCGACGGCTCAGGACGGCCGCATGCGGAAGTCGTACCGCTGAGGGAGGGGTTCGCCGGCGATCCGGGCCCACAGGCGCCCGATCACCTCGTCCCCCTCCCTGAGGTCGGCGACCTCGAAGCCCGCGTCGAACACGCCCCGCGCCTCGTTCGTCCTGCCCTCGGCGAGCAGCAGGGCCGCCTCGGTCAGCCGGAACCGGCCGAGTTCCCGGGTGCCGGGGTGCAGCCGCTCCCACACGGCACGCGCCGCGTCCGTACGCCCGGCGGCGAGCAGCGCCTCGATGGCCTCGCGGCCGAGCGCGGCGCCGACGGCCGTCCACTCGGGGCCGGTGTCGCGCCGCTCCCGGCACAGGTCGTCGAAGGCCTCGGCGTACCGCTCGGCGGCCCGCTCCCCGTGGCCGCCCTCCCGGTCGGCGACGGCAAGGCAGCGCAGCAGCGGCCACCGCGAGGGGGCGAGCGGCAGCGCCCGCTCCCAGCTGCGCACGGCCTGGGCGCGGTCGCCGGCGTGCCACTGGGCGACGCCGAGGTGGTACTCGGTGTGCGGACGGGCCGGTGCGGTCTCCAGCATGTCCCGCCAGTGCGGGGCGACGAGGCTCTCGCCGGGCGGCCGTTCCCCGCCCGGCTCGGGCAGCGCCCCGGTGTGCAGCAGCGCCAGCCAGGGTTCCTGTTCCTTGCCGAGGGTGGCCTGTGCGAAGGGAGTGCCGGGCAGCTTGAAGCCGCCGCGCAGGACCTCCAGCGCGCCCCAGCCGGAACCGACGGCGAGCGTCTCGGCGGGTTCGGCGTCGGCGTTCGGCAGCCACGCGGCGTAGGCGGAGTCGACCTCGGCGGGCGGCAGTACGGCCGCCAGGTGGGCCTCGGCCCGGTCGACGACGGCGTCCCACTCGCCCTCGGGGTCGGCGTCGAACGGACCGTACGCCTCCAGCCAGGAGACCTCGCTCTCCTCCGGCAGCCGCACATGCTCGAGTTGGGTGCGGACGAGGCCGGCCTGGATCTCGCAGTAGCCGCCGGTGCCGGGTTCGGTGAGCCACTGCTGCCAGCGGCGGCCGCCGGGCAGATGGCCCCACACGAACAGCTTGCGGCCGCGCAGCACGTCGGTGGAGGTCTGCACCAGCCCGTGGCCGCTCTCGTCCAGCGCGGCGATCCAGCGCCGGCGCCCTTCGGGCACGTCGTAGAAGTAGTCGGCGGCGTACGGGCTGCCCAGCGGGTGGCTGCGGTCCGCGCCGTCGTACGCCGGTACCGGAACCCGGCGCAGTCGGCGCTCGTAACCGAAGTGGTAGGCCTCGCTCGCCGGGGCGAGGACCCGGCACTCCTCGGGGACGGCGATGTTGGACCACCAGTAGGTGGGCAGGGGTCGCTCGTGCGGGTTGCGGACACGGACGCCGACGTACAGGAAGTCGGAGCCCTCCGGCAGCCACAGGTCGACCTGGAAGGGCAGGTCGCGCAGCCGCTCCCACTCCCACAGCCGCAGCATGTCGGTGCCGTCCGGGCCGGGGACGCGGGCGGCGTGCAGGGGTGCGCAGGACAGGGTGGTGTGGCCGGTGGCGCCGATGTTCCACTCGATGCCGCCGGAGTACCAGGCGCCGTTGAGGGCGAAGTTGGCCGGCTGGAACACCGGGTTGCGGTAGAGGAGTTCGCGCCCGGTCGGCTTGTGCAGCAGGGAGACGATCCGGCCGCCGAGGCCGGGCAGGACGGTGGCGCGCAGGCGGTCGTTCTCGATGACTAGGGCGTCGAGCCGGCGCGGTGCGCGGTCGCGGCCGTAGCCGTCGCGCACCCGCACGGGCAGCAGGCTGGTCAGCGGGGCGTAGCCGATCTGGCGGGCCATGTCGCGCGGCAGATCCTCCTTGTCGCGGTCGTCGATGCGGTGCATCTCGTCCAGGGGGCGCAGCGCGGGCAGCGGGTTGTCCGGGCCGAGGTCCGCGGCGGGCAGGGTCAGTACCTCACGTCGGATCGTCGTCACGATCACCATGGAAGCGGTTGCCCGGTGATCCGGCCAGGGCCGCTGCGGGTCAGGGTTGCGCAAAGTCGCCGGTGGTTCTGTAGGTGGGAGCGGGCAACGACGGTTTTGGACAGCACTTAGCGATCACAGGGCCCGAACATGTCGATGAGAACTGGCAACGCTGCGGGGTGTTGGGGCTCTTTGGATCTCGGCAGATGATGCGATCTGTTCGGGGACATGATGAGGAGTACAAGCCCGCGGTGCGGCATGTCGGCGGGGTGACCAGGTTCGGCTGGAGGCCGGGCCGGGAGCGGTGACCGTGGGGGTCCACGACGCCAGCACGCTTCTCCAAGGCACTTGCCCTTGGCTGACTGAGCTGTTCAGGGGATCGAGTGCGCAAATCTTATTGGCACGGTACCGATTTCGACCAGGATACGACTTATCCGGTGAATGCTTAGCGCATGCGTTCCCTGCCCAAGGGGACGGGAGATGGAGATCCCATGCGCAAGGCGATGAGGCTGCCTGGCTTGATGCTTGCGTCGCTGGCCCTGGTCGGAGCATCGGCGACGGCTGCCAGCGCGTCCGGTCAATTCGGCGCGGACCGGCCTGGACAGCAGGCCCGCGGTGCCGACGAGGGCAATAAGTGCGGCAACGGCACCAAGACGACGGACGGCGACGCGCAGGTCACGGTGATCTGTGGGGCAGATCATGTCACCATCCATAACGAACAAGGCATCACGCCGAGTCTTGCCACCGCGATTATTGGAGGAATTGGCGGGATCGTCGGGGGCGGTGGCTGAGAGGCCGGTTCCGGGAACCTGAGACGAGACGGACGAAACATGCTGCCCGGGCTTCGTCAGTGACGCACCAGATCCGTACTGTCGGCGTACGGACTACGTTCAGGTGTACGCCGACACGTACGTCCCGTCGGCGGGAAGGGTACTCGTGGCGGGTCCCCCTCTAGGGTCCATCGATACCCGACGCTGACATGAGCGTGTCCTGCGGAGAGCTGCGGGCGTTGGTCACGTGGCCCACGCGTGCAGTGGTCCTGGATCCGCACTCACGGCGCATCGAGGGTCTCCGGCTGCCAGGCTGTGGCCGGGCAGCCGGAGGTCCTGGGCAGTCATGGCCGACCCTGGCCCAGGGCCTCCGACGCGGGCTGCGGCCGGCCGTCGTTGGCGACGATGGTCTTGTTCCGGGCCGGGCGGCAGGCTGGTTCAGCCGGCGGCATCGTGCCCGGCGTCGGTGCGGGCCCTGGTGCTGGCGAGCCGGTAGGAGTCCCTTCCCCTGCCGACCCCTTAGCTTGACGGCCTGCGGGGGAAGCGGTCGCCGAGGACGAACGCGGCGGGCCAAGTCTCGCTCAATACCTTGCTGAGCAGGGGGTCGGTGGACTCCAGAACCTCGCTGCGGCGGACCGAGCCGTCCTCGTTGATCCGTTGGCCGCCGAGGACGACGGGGGCGCGCAGGACGCCCTCGCCCCAGGGGCCGATGGCATTGCACAGCAGGCCCTCAAAGCGGTGGCCGTCCAGGTCGTCGTTGTGGATCCGCTGCACGAAGTCGTCGATCACGGCTGCCTGGAGGTAGACCCAGGCGAGGTAGACCACCGTGCGTCCGTCGTCCAGACGGATCGGGAGGCGGACCTTGAGGAAGTTGCCAACGCCCTCCGCGATGATGATCGCGCCCGTGTCCGACTTTACGCGGCGTCTACGTTCTTCCTCCGAGAGCTCGGCCACCAGGTGAGGCAGGGCCAGGTCGAAGCCGGGGTGCTCCGGGTCGAGGTGGCCCCCGCAGTCGCAGGCGCAGGCGGCGCCGTGGCTGTGGGCGTTGTTTTGCACGGAGGCGGGAGCAAGATCGAGCCGGACCGTCGGGTAGCTCGGCTCGCCGCTGCCCGCCGGTACCGGCAGCAGCAATGCATAGAAGCGAACCGCTGTGAACGTCGTTGGCTCGGGCAGTCCGAGCGCCGCCATCGCTGCCGATGCGGCCTCGTGGCGCTCACCGTTCACGCGGATCTCAGCCTGCATGGCGCCTGGGCTGCCGCCATAGAAGACCTTGACGCCGTTGAAAAATGGCGATTCCAGGTCCGCGGTGAACGAGTCCGCGATCCGGTGCAGCACGTTCGCTTCCAACAGCGCGCCCTGAAGCCGCCGGTTCTCGTCGACATCGCGTCCGAGACCGACCGCGCCCGACGTGATCACGTGCCAGCCGGGCACGCCGCGCTCGTCGTCGGGGCCCGCGTGGCCCGCGAAATGCTCGCGGTGGTCGAGGAGTTCCAGCAGACACGCGCCTGCCGTCTGCACCCACGTGTTCGCTGCATCCTGGGGATCGGCGGACATCGACACAACACAATCCATGAAGCACGGCACGTCCGGCTGGAGACCGACGTCCGGTAGCGCGACGAGGTCGTAGTGGTGGCCGCCCCCGTGGTGCGGCGGGGCTACGGCCACGGCCCAACCATGCGGGCTGATCAACGAGTTCCCCTTGAGCTGGGCGCCCTGCGTCACGCCGGGCGCGAACTCTTCGAGCCCGCCCCTCACCAGTGCGAGGAACTCCAGGTCGGGCAGCCGGTTCGCCGGCGGTTCCTCTTTGCGCGTACGACGTCGTATCCAAGACACCTGTGGATGGTACTGAGGCCGCTCGGCCGACCGGGCAGCGCTCGGGCTTGTGGCTCCGGAGGTGCCGGGCGCTTGGACAGGCTTCCGGACCGGAGGATGGTCGACTGCCCCTGGCGCCCCGGGAGTGGCGGCGACCGGATGTGGCTGAAGGCCCAAACCAACGCGGTGGCGTGATCGCCTAACCAAGGGCGGCGACCCCGTCTTCACTGGCCATCACCACGGAAAGTAGTCGTTGCAGAGCTGGGCGAACGGGCGCTTCGGCCGTGTCGCGCGTCGATTACGGGCTCAGTTCCGGTCCTACTGGGAGAACGCGAACGTCCGAATGGGATCGAGGTGAAGTTCGTAGGGCCCGAAGCAGTCGGCTGCAAGGGTCGCGACCGGAGCACCGCAGGGGCAGGCTCGGTTGAGTCCTTCGTTGCCGGTCGGTCCGCAGCACCCTGTGCTGTTTTCCCAGTCGGGCAAGGGCTGAAGGTCAGAGGCGTCTTCAGGATTCACCAGTATGGTGCCCGGGGTGCCCGCCGAGATGACGAAGCCCTCCTCGTTGCAGACCAGAGGGCCCCGGGACTGCGCCTGCTGCGGGTTGTCCTGGTCATCCTGCAGGACATAGGGAGGTCCCCAGGGCTCGGGGTCGATCGCGTAGTAACCCTGTCGGACGGTGGAAGCCGCCCGACGTGTCTTCTTGTCCCGGTCTTGCAGACTGTCCGAGACGTCGGGGACAGCGGCGAGCTCGACGAGCTCCGGCGTGATCGCGGTGCCGCACTTGGAACAGAGGAAGACGGTCATCCCCTCGTTGTAGTGCCCAGCGTTGCCACCGCGCATCCTCCTTCTGCTCGGCGGCGGCGAGGCCGGCCTCGATCGGATAGCGCAGGGGCCTGGGCCAGGGACAATGCAGCACATGGATGACGCGTTCACACTCCTTCGGCAGGCCGTCGACCTACTGCCCGAGGATGCGGTGGCAGAGAACGGCCAGACGGTCGGAGATGTTCGCAGGGACATCGAGCTTCAGGAAGGGGAGATGGTGCTCGACGTGCTCATCGAGATCGCGGATGTCCCGCCTCGCGTCTGAGGCCACTGGTCCGGGCAGGTGCGCGAGCCCGCGGGGGACGGCCGTCAGCCACCGTCAGGGCTCGCGGTGAGTCGGCCAGCGCTGGTGCGGACGTCGGGCATGCCGAGGTGGACGGTGGACGGCTGGGCTGCACGGTCACGCATGGCCTCCAGCTTCTGCGCGGCGGCGGCCATGGTGGTCTCTGCGGATCGCCCGTACAGTCGGCGCTTTGAGTCGAGGTCACGAAGGAGCGCGAGCGTCCCATGAGCGAGCAGCACACCTACCGGGTGATCGTCCGGGGCACCTGGGACGGGCTGACCGACGAGGCCCGGGAGCGGCTGCTCGCACAGGCCGCCGGCCACGGGCTGACGAGCATGCGGTTCACCGATGAGGGCACGCTGAGCTATGAGCCGCGGCCGCTGAAGCACTTCTCGATGCGGTTCGTGGTGGTGTCGGACGCGGAGGACGGCGAGGAGATGGCCGCGGCGATCGCGGAGGACCGTGCGGCGACGACGCTGCGCGGTCTGGGGTACGGCTTCGGCGAGCTGAAGTCGTCCGTCACCGACCTCGACACGATGAAGATCAACTACAAGCGCGCATCTCGGCGGTGATCGCCCAGCGCTCGTGATCGCGCCACGCCCCGTCGATGAAGAGCATCTTCGGCGAGAACCCCTCGAGCCGGAAGCCGCAGGCGCGGGCCAGACCGATGGAGGCGGCGTTGCCCGGCTGGACGTTGATCTCCAGCCGGTGCAGCCGCATCGGGCCGAAGGCGTGGCCGACGACGAGGTCGAGGCCCTCCTTCATCAGCCCGCGTCCGGCCGCGTGCGCGAAGGCGCCGTAGCCGAGGGCGCCGCTGAGGAAGGCGCCCTCGACGATGTTGTTGATGTTGATGAAGCCCGCGATGTCCCCGCCGTCCTTCTCGCAGACCAGGAAGCCGGCCTTCGTGGGGTCCTCGATCAGCCGGGAGGCGTACGCCGTGTAGGCGTCGGCGCTGTCCGGCGGAAACAGCCACGGGTGGTGCAGATCCTTGCTCTGCCGGGCCCGTGCGGCGAACTCGGGCCCGTCGCCGTAGGCGAAGTGGCGTATGCCCACGCGGGGCCCTTCGGCGAGCCAGCGGGATGCATGGTGCGGCATTCGAACACTGTACGACGCGACCGGCGCGCGTGCGCGTCGTACCGCGGAGGCCCGTCAGGAGGACCAGGCGGGACCAGGGGCCCGGTCAGGTCAGCGCCGGCTCGTCCAGCGTCAACGTACCCACCTCCGCGTCGAGTTCGGCCGCGACGCCGAACGGGAGCGTCAACGCCCCCTGTCCGTGCCCGAATCCGAACTCCTCGGCGACGGGCACGCCGAGCCCGCCGAGCCGGTCGGCGAGCAACGCCCGCACCTGCTCGTACGGGCCGCACTGCTCCCAGGAGCCGAGCAGCACCCCGCGTACGCCCTCCAGCCAGCCCGAGCGCAGGAGCTGGGTGAGGTAGCGGTCCAGGCGGTAGGTCTCCTCACCGACGTCCTCAAGGCACAGCAGTCCGCCCCGCGCGGACGGCCGGGCGTGCGGGGTGCCCAGTTCGGCGGCGAGCAGGCACAGGCAGCCGCCCAGCAGCACGCCCCGCGCCCGCCCGGGCACCAGCGCGCCGCCGCCCGAGGTGATCGTGCGGACCGTCTCCGGGGCGAACAGCGTGGCCCGCAGATGCTCCTGGGCGCGGGCGTTCTTGACGAAGTCGACCCCGGCGGCCATCGGCCCGTGCAGGGTGACCAGGCCGAGCCGGGTCGCGAACGCCTCGTGCAGCGCCGTGATGTCGCTGAAGCCGACGAACACCTTCGGTCCGGCGGCCGCCATCGCGTCCCAGTCGAGCAGGTCGGCCATGCGCTGCACGCCGTAGCCGCCCCGCGCGCACAGCACGGCGTCGACGGCCGGATCGCACCAGGCGGCCTGGAGGTCGGCGGCCCGGTCCGTGTCGGTCCCGGCGAGGTAGCCGAAGTCGCGGTGCCGGTCGAGCACATGGGGTGCGACCACCGGGTCCAGGTCCCAGCCGCGCAGCACGTCGAGTCCCGCCTGCAGCCGCTCCTCGGGCACAGGTCCGCTGGGTGCGACGACGGCCACGCGGGCGCCGGGAGCGAGGCGGCGGGGCCGCGGCAGCGGCTTCACTTGGTCAGCTCCAGCCGCGGGACGCCGGTCGCATTCATCCCGAACACCTGGGCGTACAGGGACAGTTCGGCTTCCAGGGCGCGGATCATGGTCTCCGCCCGGCGGAAGCCGTGCCCCTCCCCCTCGAAGGCGATGTAGGCGTGCGGCAGCCGCCGGCCCTCGAGGCGGGCGAGGAACCGCTCGCACTGCGCCGGCGGGCAGATCACGTCGTCGAGCCCCTGAAGCAGGAGGAAGGGCGCGGTGATCCGGTCGGCGTGCGTCAGGGGCGAGCGCTCGGCGTAACGTTCCGGGCTGAATGGTCCGACCAGGGAGTCGAGATAGCGGGACTCGAAGTCATGGGTGCCGCCCGACGCCCAGCCGATGAGGTCGAGCACGGGGTAGATGATCGTGCCGCAGGCGTAGACGTCGGTGGTCGCCAGGGAGGCGGCCGCGGTCCAGCCGCCGGCGCTGCCGCCCCGGATCGCCAGCCGGGCCCGGTCGGCGGTGCCCTCCTCGGCGAGGGCGAGCGCGACGGCCGCGCAGTCCTCGACGTCGACCACGCCCCACTGTTCCCGCAGCCGCTCGCGGTAGACGCGCCCGTATCCGGTGGAGCCGCCGTAGTTGACCTCGGCCACCCCGATGCCGCGCGAGGTGAAGTAGGCGATCTCCAGGTCCAGCACGAGCGGGGACCGGCCGGTGGGCCCGCCGTGCGCCCACACGACGTACGGGGGCAGCTCGCCCTGCGGTGCCGCGCAGTGCGGGTGGTGGGGCGGGTACACATGGGCGTGGATCTCGCGTCCGCCGGGGCCGGTGAAGGTCCGGGCCTGTGGCTCGGGGCAGTAGGCGGGGTCGACGGCGTCCTCGTGGTCGGCGCCGATCACCCGGGCGCGTCCGGTGCAGGTGTCCAGCTCCACGACCTCGCCGCCGCTGCGCGCACCGGCGCCGACGGCGAGGACCCGGTCGCCGTGCACGGCGAGGGTGGCGGCGAACTCGGTCCACGGGCCGACGGCGTCGACCAGGTCGCCGGTCTCCGGGTCGAGTATCCCGAGGACGGCGGGCCCGCGCCCGTGCAGCACGGCGATCAGTCCGCTCTCCAGCGGCGCGAACCAGCGCTGCCCCAGCTTCCACAGCGGCCCGCCGAACTCCTCCTCGCGCGGGCACAGCGGCTCGCCGTCGCGGTAGAGGTTCCACCAGCCGGTGCGGTCACTGGCGTACAGCAGCCGCCCGTCCGCCGACCAGTCGGCCTGCGCGACGGACTCCTGCTCACCGCCCGCGATGACCCGCGGCTCCCCGAAGGTGCCGTCCGGGCCGACGTCGGCCACCAGCAGCTCGGTGCCGTCCCACGGCATCCGCGGATGGTCCCACGCCAGCCAGGCGGCCCTGCGCCCGTCCGGTGCGAGCCGCGGCCCGGTGACGAACCGGTGCCGCTCACCGGTCAGTTCGCGCACCGCGCCCCGGTCCTCGGCGGCCGACCCGTCCAGCGGTACGGCGGCCAGGACGCGCCGCACGTCGGTGGGCGCCGGGCCGGTGAACTCCTCCAGCACACACCACACCTCGCCACGGGCGAGAAGGATCTGCGGTTCGGCCCAGCGCGGCCCGGCCGGCGTCAGCGGGCGGGGCTCACCACCGGGCTCGTACACATACAGCCGCTGGTCGGCGAAGTGCGTGAACACCACGAGCGGCCGGCCCTCGTGCAGCGCACCGGCCCAGGGCCGTCCGCCGTACTCGATGACCCGGCTGCGCACGTTCCACGGCGCGGGCAGCACCGGCTCCCGCCGGCCGTCCGCGTGCCGCCGCACCAGGGTGCGCCGGCCGCCCTCGGTGGGGCGCGGCTCGGTCCACCAGGCCTCGTCGCCGACGAAGCCGACGTACTCGGGGTACCCGTCGTGGGCCGCGGCGAGCGCGGCGTCGATGGGCGACGGCCACGATCCGTACGGCAGGGTCTGCACGGTGTGTCTCTCCTAGGCTGTGCGCAGGAAGCGGTCGAGGACGCGGACGCCGAAGTGCAGTGCTTCGACGGGCACGCGCTCGTCGACGCCGTGGAAGAGAGCCTGGTAGTCGAAGCCCTCGGGCAGCTTCAGCGGCGTGAAGCCGTAGCCGGTGATGCCGAGCCGGGAGAACTGCTTGGCGTCCGTGCCGCCGGACATGCAGTACGGCACCACGTGCCCCTCCGGCGCGAACTCCTCGACGGCGGCACGCATCTTCGCATACGTCGGCGAGTCCACCGGTGCCTGGAGGGCGACCTCGTGGTGGTGGAAGGCCCAGTCGACGTCCGGCCCGGTGAGGTCGTCGAGGGTCGCGCGGAACTCGTCCTCGTGGCCTGCCAGATGGCGTCCGTCGATATGGGCGACGGCTTCGCCCGGGATGACGTTGACCTTGTAACCGGCGTCCAGCATGGTCGGGTTGGCGCTGTTGCGGACCGTCGCCTCGACCAGCTGGGCGGCCGGGCCGAGCTTGGCCAGCAGCGCGTCCACGTCACCGAGGTCGGGCTCGACGCCGTACAGCGTGGCGAGTTCGGTGAGCGCGGCCCGCACGGTCGGGGTCAGGCGCGTCGGCCAGCTGTGCTCGCCGATGCGGGTGACGGCGGCGGCGAGCCGGGTCACCGCGTTCTCCGCGTTGACCTTGGAGCCGTGTCCGGCCCGGCCGCGCGCGGTGAGCTTCAGCCAGCCCGTGCCGCGCTCGCCCGCCGCGATGGGGTAGATCTGCCGCCCGGAGCCGTCGTGGAAGGTGAAGGCGCCGGACTCGCTGACACCCTCGGTGCAGCCCTCGAACAGGTGCGGATGGTGGTCGGCGAGGAAGCCGGAGCCGTCCTCGGCGCTGGCCTCCTCATCGGCGGTGAACGCGACGACGATGTCCCGCCGGGGCCGGAAGCCCTCGCGGGCCCAGGCACGCACGACGGCGAGGATCATCGCGTCCATGTTCTTCATGTCGACGGCCCCGCGCCCCCACACGACGCCGTCGCGCACCTCCCCGGAGAAGGGGTGCACGCTCCAGTCGCGCGCCTCGGCCGGTACGACGTCCAGGTGACCGTGGAGCAGCAGCGCGTCCGCGGACGGGTCGGTGCCCTCGATCCGGGCGACGACGTTGGTACGGCCCGGTGTCCGCTCCAGCAGCACGGGTTCGAGCCCCGCCCCGGCGAGCCGTTCGGCGGCGTACTCGGCGGCGGGCCGCTCCCGGCAGTCGCCGCCACCGCGGTTGGTGGTGTCGATGCGGATGAGGCCGGAGGTGAAGTCGACGACCTCGTCCAGGGCCTGCTGGTCAGCCATACTGCTCCTCCACGGCGGCCGAGGCGATGGTGGTGACCGCCTTGAACGTACGGATCCCCTCGTACATGGTGGCGCTGGTGTACGCCACCTTCCGCTCCCCGATCCGGCCGACGCCGGGCACGACGGTCGCGGCCATCGCCAGGTGCTCGGCGTCGAACTCGACGGCTACAGTGAACGGGCCGCCGTCCGCGGCTTCCTGACGCACCGCCAGCCGAGCGGCTTCCTTGGCGGCGGCGCGGATGTCGGCGGCGGTGCGTGCCGGGGTGCGGCACACGGCGGCGTACCGCGACACATGGTCCTTCACGGCGACCTTCAGCGCCTCGGGCGCGTAGCCGAGGGCGTCCTCGCAGGCGACGTCGTCCCCGGTCACCAGGATCACGGGCACCCCGTACTCGGCGACGACATGCGCGTTCAGCAGTCCTTCGCTCGCGCGTACGTCGTTCAGCCAGACGCCGGTGATCTGGTTGGCGAGGTAGGTGTGGGCCAGGACGCCCTCCATGCCGGCGCCCGCGTGGTAGCCGACGAACGCGATGCCGTCGATGTCGCCGTGCTGCACGCCCTCGACCATGGACAGCGCCTTGTGCCGGCCGGTGAGCATCTGCGCCCGCTCGTCGAGCTGCTCCAGGAGCAGGTTGCGCATGGTCCAGTGGGCCTCGTTGATCAGCACCTCGTCGGCGCCGCCGTCGAAGAAGCCCTGCACGGCCGCGTTGACGTCGGAGGTGAACATCGCCCGGCACCGCTCCCACTGCGGCGTCCCGGGCAGCACGTCCGCCGGCCACGTCACCCCCGTGGCGCCCTCCATGTCGGCGCTGATGAGGATCTTCATGCTGCGCCACGTTACGCGCCGACCGCCCCGGCGACCAGGCTCCGGCCCGGGTGTCCCCCGCGGCGCGCCGGACGCCCCCGAGCGGGCGGGAGGACCCGCCCAGCGCCTCGGGGTGCGCCACGCCCACGCCACAGGCGATCGGACCGGCGTTGGCCCATCGCTGGGCCCCACCAGACCGCCGGGCCGCCCGAGCAGGGGACGACCCGGCCGACGGGCCGCCGAGCGCGGGATGACCCGGCCGACGGGCCGCCCGCGCGCGGGACGCCCCGACCACCGGGACCGTGACAGGCTCCCGGGCGGTCCGAACCGGGGCCCGTCCCTGGCGGACGGCGGCGGGCCCTCGGCCCCGAACGGGACGGCCGGCCTTCGGGGGGTTGCCGTGATCGACCGGCGGATGCCGGGAGGGCCCGACCGTAGGCGGCGGCGCCACGTCGCCGGGTCACCCAGGAGCCGGAGGACCCCACCGCCGGGGCGTCAGGCAGCCCGAGTGCGGGGTCCGTCCGCCGGAGGTGCCCGGCAGGCTGTCCGGCCGTCGCCCGCACACGCCGCCGCCCGGCCGCGGGTGCGTGCGGCCGGGCGGCGCGCCGGTCCTGCGGTCCGCCGTGCCGGTGGTCAGGCCGCCAGGCCCAGCACCAGGGACGCCACCACGGGCGCCGCGTACACCAGCGGGAACGGCACGTGGGAGAACCAGCGGGCGCGGGCCACGGTGATCGCCGCGCCGAGGAAGTACAGGATCAGGCCGGCCGCGGCCAGCCGCCCGATCGCCGGCACGGCCAGGCCGACGAGCAGACCCGCCGCTCCGGCGGCCTTGGCCGCGCCCAGCCACGGCCACCAGCTGCGCGGGACGCCGTAGTCGGCCAGCGGCTTGACGGTCCACTCCGCGTGGAGGAAGACCGAGCCGGCGGAGAAGGCCGCCATGGCGGCCCCGAGGACCGTGACGACGAGGTAGGCGGTGGACATGGCTGCTGCTCCTTGGCGGTGACGACTGTGCTGCTCTGTCACCGGTCTGACGAGACACACGGCCCGGATGTGACCGGCACGGCGCAACCAGGAGCCGTGACCGCGGTCACACCTGCCTGCGGGCCAGCACGAACCAGTGCGCGGGCAGCTCCAGCAGGCTGCCGTCGGGCAGGTACTCGGTCTGCGCCAGTGCCGTGTCGCCCTCGGCCAGGGTCTCCAGGCCGGCCCCGCCCAGCAGGTGCCGGATCTCCTCGTCGGGGGCGTCGGCCGGCTTGAGTCCGTGCTCGAAGACCCGGCGCAGCTTGGGCCCTGGCCCGCCCGGCCCTTGCGCGGCCCGCTGCAGCACCTCGCGGGAGCCGGAGGTCAGCTCCACGACGAAGGCCCGGCCGCGGGCGCCGGTCAGCTCGGCGACGGCCGCCGCGACCGCGGACCGCGCCTCCGGCTCGCTCTGGTGGATGACCGCCCGCATATAGACGTTGGTGTCACCCAGCCGCTCGTGCAGGGCGCGCACGGCGTCCGCGTCGGTCAGGTCGAGCTGCTGGAACTCCACCCCGTCGCCCTCCCCGCCGCGCCGCGCGTGCTCGACGGCCGCGTGGGACAGGTCGACGCCGACGGCCCGCGCGAACCGGGTGGCGAGATAGCGGGTCTGGGTGCCGTTGCCGCAGCCGAGGTCGACGACGGGCAGCGCCGGGTCGGCGTGGGGCAGCAGCAGCTCGGTGTGCGGGACGGCGGTCAGCTCCACACCGGCGTCCCATATCGCCTCGCCCGGCTCGTCGGATGTCTTCTCCCAGTAACTCTCCCAGGCATTACGGTAGTTGTCCGAGACGTTCATGCGTGCTCCCCAGGGTCGGCGTCATGATCGACATATCGCGACGCCCGGGGGCACGACAAGGGGTCGGGGGCAGGCTTTCACCCGGTGTTCGAGGAGATGGTCAGGATGACAACGCCTGTTCGAACCACACGGTCTTGCCGTTGCCCTGCACGCTGGCGCCCCACTCCCGGGCCAGCCGGCTGACCACGCGCAGTCCGCGCCCGTACTCCTGCTCCCGCCCGGAGTCGAGCAGTGCGGGCAGGTCGGCGCCTTCGTCGGTGACCTCGACGAGCAGCGCGTCCGCGAGGACGAGCCGCAGCCCGATCCGCCGTCCGCCGGTGTGCCGCACGGCATTGGTGACGACCTCGCTGACGAGCAGCTGTGCCGTCTCCACCGCGTCGGCCAGGTCCCAGCGCAGCAACTGGTCGCGAATCAGCCGGCGGGCGCGGCCCACCTCGCGCGGATCGTGGTCGAGCGGCCACTCGGCGACGTGACCGGTGGGGATGCCGTTGAGCCTGGCCATGAGGAGCGCGACGTCGTCCTTGCGTTCGCCGCGCGTGTTGAGGGCCCGGATGATGGTGTCGCAGGCGTCGTCCATGGAGGCCGCGGGATGCGCGGCGGACTCGCACAGCGCGGCCAGCCCGTCCCCGATGTCCGCGCCGCGCACCTCGACGAGCCCGTCGGTGCACAGCACGAGCCGGTCACCGGGCGCCACCCGCACCACGGCGGTCCCGAAGGGGACACCGCCGAGGCCGATGGGTGCGCCGGTCGGCACGTCGAGCAGCTCGCTGCGCCCGTCCTCGGCGCGTACCAGCACCGGCGGGATGTGCCCGGCGTTGGAGATCCTCAGCTCGCCGTGGATCGGGTCGTACACGGCGTACAGGCAGGTGGCGAGGTAGGTCTCGCCGAGCCGCCGGGCCAGGTCGTCGAGGTGGCGCAGCAGCTGGGCGGGCGGCACCTCCATGGCGGCCATGGTCTGCACGGCCGTACGCAACTGGCCCATCATGGCCGCGGAGTTCAGGCCGTGGCCCATCACGTCGCCGACGACGAGGGCGGTGCGGGCGCCGGGCAGTTTGATGGTGTCGAACCAGTCGCCGCCGACCCGGCCGAGGCGGGTGCCCGGCAGATAGCGAGTGGCGGTGTCGCAGCCCGCCATGCGCGGGGCGACCTGGGGCAGCATGCTGTCCTGGAGCGTCTCGGCGACGTTCTCCTGGTAGGTGTACATGCGGGCGTTGTCGAGCACGAGGCCTGCACGGGCGGCGAGTTCGGCGCCGGTGGTGCGGTCCATGTCGTCGAACGCGGCGCGGTCGGGGCGGCGCATGAGCACCATGAAGCCGAGGACGACGTTACGCGCCTTGAGCGGCACGATCAGCAGGGAGCGGCCGGTGATCAGCGGCCTGAGGTCGCGCTTTTCGAACTCGCCGGAGATCCGCTCACTCAGCTCGGGGCTCACCCGCTCGATGAGGACCGGTTCGCCCGTGACCATGCACCGGTAGAAGGGCGTGTGCTCGGGGAAGGCGAAGGTCTCGCCGACCGGGACGGTGTCGTCCCAGCGGCCCGGTTCGTCGTTGTGCTCGACCCAGACGCGGTGCATCACCGTCCGGGCGTCCGGCGGCCCGTCCGGAAAGTCCTCACCGGCCAGGACGGCCGCGCGCAGATGGGTGCCGGCGAAGTCCGCGAAGCGGGGCACCGCGGCGCTGGTGACCTCGCGGATCGTCGCGTCGAGGTCGAGGGAGGAGCCGATGCCCCGGCTGACCTCGTTGAGGAACTCCAGCCGCTCGCGTACGGCCGCGTACTCCAGGTCCTCCTCCGCGCCCGCCGGTACGGCCGCCGGCGCCACCGTCCGCGTTCGCTCGACGAGCGCCGGCGCGCCCCGGTCGGCGCGGCGCGGCACACCCCAGTCGGGGGTGACGGGCACGCGGTCGAACTGGCTGAACTCCAGGACCGGGTAGCCCAGTTCGAGCACCTGCGAGACGATCCGGGCGCTGGGGCCGGGGCCCATGTTGGGCAGGATCTCCGGCAGCCGGCGGGCCAGGCCGTCGGCGTCGGGCAGTTCGGTGTGGCGGGCGAAGCCAGGGGAGATCCGCTCGATCACCTCGTCGTCGTAACCGCGTTCGGCGTGCAGCCGGGCCGCGTCGGCGGCGAGCACCAGCAGCCGCGCGGAGTCGGGGCCGACCAGTGGGTAGGCCCACCACAGGACGTCGAGGCGGTCGCCCTGACCGGGGTGGGCGACGCGCGCCCGGCCCGCCGCCGGGTAGGCCGTGCGGCCGCCGAGCGAGGCGCCCAGGTCGGGGCCGAGGCCGTCGTAGGCGTCGTAGGCGTCCAGTGTCGGCCCGTCCTCCAGGTCCTCGGGCAGCGCGCCGGAGACCGGCAGCAGATCGACGGCGGCGTGGCCGACGGCGTCCTCGCGTGCGGTGCCGAACAGCCGCCGCGCGCCGGTGCTCCAGTGGGACACCAGGCCGCCCCGGTCGACGACGACCACGGCGAGCGGGATCCGCCCGGCGTCCGCCCGTGCGGTCTCGCCGCCGGCCGCGCGGCCGGGGTGCACGCCCGCTTCGGTGCCATGGTCCATGGCCCAGGCCCCTTCTCCCCCTCGACGTCACGTGGGTTCCCCGTGGGTGCCGCGCACTCAAGATCTGCGCCGCTCTCCCACGGTACGGTGACCGCGCACCGTGGTGTACGGCAATCACAGGAATTGCCGCGACCGGATGCGCCGTCACGCGCCCTGCGGCTCAGTCCTCGTGGCCGAGTTGCAGGTCCCGTTCGGTACGGCCACCGCCGGCCACCTGCAGGACGGTGGCGACGGGCGGGTAGCCGGCGGCGATGACGGTGTACTCGCCGGACGACAGGTCGACGAAGCGGAACGCGCCGTCCCCACCGGTGGTGAGGGTGTCGACGACGTTGCCGGCCGCGTCGAGCAGCGTCACGCGCGCGTCCTCCACCGGCCGGCCGCCGCTCGCCCGCACGGTGCCGCGCAGCACGGCGCCGCCCGCGAGTTCGACGTCCTGCCGGGTCTCGCGGGAGGCCTGCACGGTGACCGGGAGGGCGGCGGGGCGGAAGGCGGGGGCGCTGGCGGCGAGGGTGTATTCGCCGGCGACGAGTTCGGTGATGACGTAGCCGCCCTCGCGTCCGCTGCGGGTGGTGGCGACGACCTCGCCGTGCACATTGGTGAGGGTGACGGCGGCGTCCCGCACGGGGGTGCCGTCGGCGGTGAGCACACTGCCCGCGAGGCGTCCGGCGCCGCCCAGGACGACGTCCAGCTCGACGGGCCGCTCGCCGACGGTCACGGAGACGGCCTGCGGCTGGTGCCCGCCCGCGGCGGCGATCAGGACGTACGCGCCGGAGCCGGGCGTGGCCAGCGCGTACCGCCCGTCCTCGCCGCTGGCGCCCCGGCCGATCTGCTGCCCGGCGACGTCGATGAGGGTGAGCGCCGCGCGCGGTACGACGGTGCCGTCGGGGTGCTGCACCGTGCCGCAGACGGGGATGCCGGCGGCGTGGGGGGCGCGGGCCTGCGGGACGCTCGCGTGCACGGGCCCGGTCTCCGTCTCGGGGGCGGGAGCGTTGTGGGACTCTGCAGTGGTCAACAGGGGGGTCTCCTTGAGGAAGAAGGCGATGAGGAGGCCGAGGACGAGCACCGGCACCAGGTAGAGGAAGATGCGCGGCATGGCGTCGGCGTACGCCTGGATGTAGGCATCGCGCAGGGCGGGCGGCAGCCGGTGGACGAGCTGCGGGGTGATGGACTCGGCGTCGGGCAGTGCGGCACCCGCGCGTGCCGGGAGGCGGTCGGCGAGGGCGTCGGTGAGCCGGTCGGCGAAGAGGGTGCCGAAGATCGCGGCGCCCACGCTGCCGCCGATCTGCCGGAAGTAGTTGTTGGCGCTGGTGGCGGTGCCGAGGTCGGCGGGGCGCACCGAGTTCTGCACGGCGAGCACCAGGACGGGCATCACCAGGCCGATGCCGGCGCCGAGCACGGCCATCCAGATGCTGTAGTGCAGCCGCGGGGTGTCCACTTCGAGCCGGGACAGCAGCCACATACCGAGCGCGGAGACGGCACCGCCGAGCACCGGGTAGAGCTTGTAGCGGCCGGTGTGGCTGATGAGCTGGCCGGAGACGACGGAGGCGACGACGATGCCGCCCATCATGGGCAGCATCAGCAGGCCGGACTCGGTGGCGGAGGCCCCGTCGACCATCTGCAGGAAGGTCGGCAGATAGCTGGCGGCGCCGAAGAGGGCGACGCCGATCACCAGGCCGACGAGCGCGGAGACGTTGAAGACGGAGTCGCGGAACAGCCGCAGCGGGATGAGGGGTTCGGCCGCGCGGTGCTCGGTGAACAGGAACAGCGCGGCGGCGACGACCGCGCCCGCGCCGAGCCCGGCGATGACGCGCGAGCCCCAGGCGTACTCGGTGCCGCCCCAACTGGTCAGCAGCACCAGGCAGGTGGACCCGGCGGCGAGCAGCAGGGTGCCGAGGACGTCGAAGCGGGGCCGGGCGGTGGGCTTGGGCAGTTTCAGTACGACGGTGACGACGGCGAGGGTGAGCAGGCCGAAGGGGACGTTGATGTAGAAGCACCAGCGCCAGGAGAGGTGGTCGGTGAAGTAGCCGCCGAGCAGCGGTCCGGCGACGGAGGCGAGGCCGAAGGCGGCGCCGATCAGGCCCATGAACCGGCCGCGCTGCCGGGGCGGCACGATGTCCGCGATGATCGCCTGGACGCCGATCATCAGGCCGCCCGCGCCGACCCCCTGCACGGCCCGGAAGGCGATCAGCTGGTCCATGCTCTGCGCCCGTCCGGCGAGCGCGGAGCCGATGACGAAGACGACGATCGCGAACTGGAAGACGCTCTTGCGGCCGAGCAGGTCGCCGAGTTTGCCGTAGACGGGCAGTCCGACGGTGGAGGTGAGCAGGTAGGCGGTGATCGCCCAGGACATCCGCTCCAGGCCGTGCAGCTCGCCGACGATCTTCGGCAGGGCCGTGGCGACGATCATCTGCTCCAGCGCGGCGAGCAGCAGCGCGAGCATCAGCCCGAGGAAGACCAGGCGCACCTGGCGGGGGGTGAGCCCGGCCGGATCGCCGGGCTCGGGCGCGGGAGGTGCGGGCGGCGCCGCGACCGGCGGTTCCTGCAGCTCCTCCTGCGTCAGGGTGATCCCGCCCACGTGCCGCTCCCCTCGTCGCGCCTGCCACACAATTCCCGCGTAAGGCGACAACTACGGGCAGGCGAGACGAGTTACGGCGAATCGGCGCGTCGAACGGAGATCCACTCGAACCGGTGACGGGGTCAAGGCCCTTCGACGGGCGTGGACTTGTCAGAGTCCGGACGTCACCGGCGACCGGTCACTTCTCGACGTCGGCGGCGAGCTTGGCGAGCATCGCGTCGTAGATCCGGGCGAGCCCCTTGGGCGCGAAGGTCTTCTCGAAGAAGCCGCCGATGCCGCCGGCGCCCTTCCAGGTGGTGGTCACCTGCACCCGGGACCTCCCCTCTCCGGCCGGGGTGACGGTCCAGGTGGTGACCATGGAGGAGTTGCGGTCCTTCTCCACCAGCTGTCCGTCGGTGGGCTCGGTGACCTCCAGCAGGCAGTCGCGGACGCGCTTGCTGGTGGCCTGGAGCTTCCAGTGGACGAGGGTGCCCTCGCCGTCGCCGCCCTCGCGCACCTCGTACTCGCTGAAGTGCTCGGGCAGCAGCTTCTCGCGCGCGCCGCTGTAGTCGGCGAGGGTGTCGAACACCTTCTCCGGGTCCGCCGCGACGACCCGCTCGGTAGTGGCCTCGACCTGCGCCATCGGATCCCTCCAGGGACTCGTGTTCTCGGGCTTGGGGCAAGCCAACCACCCCGCCGCACGGCCACCCAAATCGGGGTGCCGGAAGTGATCGATCGGGGGTCTTCGGATGACCGGAGATGACGCTCGCACGATCAAGGGAACAAGTGTTCTATTCTATCGCCGGAGGCACCAGGTCTTCGCCAGAGCTACCGAGGAGGCGTCATGCGCTGGGAGAACCTCACCGTGGACTCCGGCGAGCACGGCCGGACCGAGGACGCCGCACTGTTCGGCGCGGACGCGGTGGTCCGCCGTACGATCGGCACGCCCGAGTTCAGTGGGATCACCTTCCACGAGATCCGGGCCCGCTCGATCATCAACCGGGTGCCCGGCGCCTCGCGCATGCCGTTCGAGTGGACGGTGAACCCCTACCGGGGCTGCACGCACGCGTGCGTGTACTGCTTCGCCAGGAAGACGCACAGCTATCTGGACCTGGACACCGGCATCGGCTTCGACACCCAGATCGTGGTCAAGGTGAACGCTGGGGAGCTGCTGCGCCACCAACTGGCCTCACCGCGCTGGCAGGGCGAGCACATCGCGATGGGCACGAACGTCGACTGCTACCAGCGCGCCGAGGGCCGCTACCGGCTGATGCCGGGCATCATCGGCGCCCTGCGCGACCGCGCGAACCCCTTCTCGATCCTGACCAAGGGCACGCTGATCCTGCGCGACCTGGAGCTGCTGAAGCAGGCGGCCGAGGTGACCGACGTCGGCATCTCCGTCTCGGTCGGCTTCGTCGACGGCGAGCTGTGGCGCACGGTGGAGCCGGGCACCCCCGCCCCGCAGCGGCGCCTGGACGTCGTACGCACCCTGGCCGGACACGGCATCAGGTGCGGGGTGCTGATGGCGCCGGTGATCCCCTTCCTCGGCGACCGGCCCGAGCAGCTGCGGGCGACCGTGCAGGCCGTCGCGGAGGCCGGCGCGACCTCGGTCACCCCGCTGACGCTGCACCTGCGGCCCGGGGCGCGGGAGTGGTTCATGACCTGGCTGCGGCAGCACCACGCGTATCTGGTGCCGCGCTACGAGCGGCTGTACGCCGCGGGCGCCTACGCGCCGAAGTGGTACCAGCGCCGGATCACCCGTCAGGTGCACGAGCTGGCCCAGGAGTACGGGATCGGGCCGGCCGGCCCGGGCCTGCCCCGCCGGATCCGCCCCGCGCGGGCGACCGGCACACCGGAGTCCGAGCCGACCCAACTGTCGCTGATCTGAGAGCGTTCGAGGGCATCCGGCGGCCCAATTGGGTCAAGTATCGCCGGAACGCGTTCCCCGGGGGTCCCTTGCCGGGACGATGCGGCGTGGACCGTGAATCTCGCGGCCACCACCCTCCGTCCTGGGAGGACCCCCATGAGCAAACGCGCAGCCGCGCTGTGCGGCGCCGCCGCCGTACTGGCCGGAGCCCTTACGGCCGCACCCGCGCAGGCGGGAGCCGCGCACGGCGCCCCCGCCGCCCACCTCACCTGGAAGAAGTGCGGCACCACCGACTATCCGACGCTCCAGTGCGCGTCGCTGACGGTGCCGCTGGACCACTCGAACCCGGACGGGCGGCAGATCACCCTCGCGCTGTCCCGTGTCCCGCACACCGCCCCGGTGTACCAGGGCCCGCTGCTGGTCAACCCCGGCGGTCCCGGCGGCAGCGGGCTCACCCTCGCCGGGTTCGTCGCCTCCTCGCTGCCCAAGGCGGTGGCAGCGCAGTACGACGTCATCGGCTTCGACCCGCGCGGCGTCGGCAAGTCCCGCCCCGTCCTGGACTGCAAGCCCGGTCACTTCAAGCCGGTGCGCCCCGACTCGGTGCCGGCGACCGGCGCCCTGGAGCAGGCCGATCTGCGCCGGGCCATCTCCTTCGCCGCGGCCTGCGGCAGGACGTACGCGGACCTGCTGCCCTACATGGACACGGTCAGTGCCGTACGGGACATGGACGCCATCCGCGCGGCGGTCGGCGCGCCGAAGCTCAACTACTTCGGTTACTCCTACGGCACCTACCTGGGCGCCGTCTACGCCCGGCTGTTCCCGGAGCGGGTGCGCCGCCTGGTGCTGGACTCGATCGTCGACCCCACCGGTGTGTGGTACGACGACAACCTCACGCAGGACTACGCCTTCAACGACCGCCACCGGGCGCTGATGGCCTGGATCGCCAAGTACGACGCCACCTACCACCTGGGCACCGACCCGGAGAAGGTGGAGGCGAAGTGGTACGCGATGCGGGCGGCCCTCGCCGGGAAGCCGGCCGAGGGGAAGGTGGGCGCCTCCGAGCTGGAGGACACCTACATCCCCGGCGGCTACTACAACGGCTACTGGCCCTACCTCGCCGAGGCCTTCTCGGCGTACGTCACCAAGAAGGACACCGCGCCGCTGGTCGAGGCGTACGACAACTTCGGCGCGGTGGGCGCCTCCGGTGACAACGGCTACAGCGTCTACACCGCCGTGCAGTGCCGGGACGCCTCCTGGCCGCGCGACTGGCGGCAGTGGCGCAAGGACAACTGGGCGGTGCACGAGAAGGCGCCGTTCATGACATGGAACAACGCCTGGTACAACGCGCCGTGCGCGTTCTGGCCGACGTCCACGCAGCAGCCGGTGCGTGTGGCCAACGACCGGCTGCCCCCGGCACTGCTGTTCCAGGCGACGAACGACGCGGCGACCCCGTACCGGGGCGGCACGACCGTGCACCGGTTGCTGCGCCGCTCCAGCCTGGTGGTGGAGCAGGGCGGCGGCAACCACGGCATCACGCTCAGCGGCAACGAGTGCCTGGACCGGTATCTGTCGGCGTATCTGGCCGACGGCACGGTGCCGCGCGGCGGCGGGGGCGTGGACGCGGTGTGCGCGACGCTGCCCGACCCGAAGCCGCTCGGCACCAAGGAGGCGTCCAGCGGCTCGCGGGGCTCGGCGCTGCACGGGCTGCTCGGCTTCCGCGGCTGAGCGGGCCTTTGACGTCCCGTCGGGGACGGTGGTTGTCAGACCCGTGCTCCACGATGGACGCATGAGTGAACTGACGCGAATCACCGCCCCCGACGGAGTCGCCCCCGCGGCGCAGTACAGCCATGTCGTGATCGGCACCGGCCGCCTGGTCGCCGTCTCGGGGCAGCTGGCGCTGGCCGAGGACGGCGGCGTGGTCGGCGAGGGCGATCCGGCCGCGCAGGCCCGCCAGGTCTTCGACAACCTCCGCCGCTGCCTGGAGGCGGCCGGGGCCACCTTCGACGACGTCGTCAAACTGACCTACTTCGTCACGGACATGGCCCACATGCCGGCGATCCGCGCGGCCCGGGCCGCACACATACCGGACGACCGTCTCCCGGCGTCCACGGCCGTCCAGGTGGCGGCGCTGGTGCGCCCGGAGTTCCTGATGGAGATCGAGGCGCTGGCGATCACTCCGGCCTGATGTGCGCTCAGCGCTGCGTGGGGATGCGGGCCAGCGCGTGGACCGCCGCTTCGGCGAGGGCCGGGTGGGCCAGGGCCTCGGTGAGGACCTCCCGGGCCCGGGCGTCGGCCAGGGTGCCGAGCCCTTCCACGCAGGCGAGGGCCACCCTGCGGTAGGGGTCGTGCGGGCTCAGGCGGCGGCGCAGCGTGGTGATCAGGGCCGGCACGGACTCCGGCGCGTCCAGGGCCGCCAGCAGGCGGACGGGGTGCAGGGCGTAGGCCACGCGCAGTTCGTTGGTGGCGAGGGCGGCGGCCGCGCGGGCGGTGCGCGGGTCGCCGAGGCGGGCCAGGGCGTGTGCGGCGGACGCGCAGCGCTCGGGGTCGCGGTGGTTGAGCAGCAGGACGAGGGCCTCGAAGGCGCGCCGGTCGCCGGCCCGGCCCAGCCGGAAGGCGGCCAGCTCGCGGGCCCACAGCGGCTCTGCCGGGGCGGTCAGTACCCGGGCCAGCACATCGGAGTCGTCCGTGGTGAGCAGCCGCTCGAAGTCCGGGCCGCCTCCCGACTCCCGCCGTAAGCGCTCCGTGAGCGCTCGCAACTCTTCGTCCATGCCTGAGAGAGTAGGGCGCCTGCGGCGTCGAGGGACGTACATCACAAAGTCCGAGGGCTGGCGTGCTCGTTACCCGCCGGTTAAGCTCAAGCGAGCGAGTTACCCACTCGCATTCCCCGTGGCGGTTTGGTGACGCAGCCCCACGGGAGCAGTCGGTTCGGTACTTCATGTACCGCAGTGCGACCCGGCCTCGGGACAGGGCCGGTCGGTTCTTCGCCGTTCCACGGGCGTGTGCACGCCCGCCCCGCTCTCGGGCCCGCCCGAGCGGGGTACCGGCGACGGCACCGGGCGTGTGCGCTCAGCAGCCCGGACATCACACCCGCACTCCTGCACGCACCCGGTGCGCCCCCGCGGCGCACCCGGGCGCTCCCCTCGTCGTCACCCTCATTCCTGGAGTCCCGCGATGGCCACTCCCCTGTCCCCCAGCTCTCCCTCCGCCCTGCAGAAGATCGCCGTCGTCGGTCTCGGCACCATGGGCACCGGTATCACCGAGGTCCTGGTCCGCGCCGGCCGCGAGGTGACCGGCATCGACATCAGCGAGGCGCAGGCGGCGAGTTGCGTCGCCGCCCTGGAGACGTCCACCGCCCGCGCGGTCGAGCGCGGCCGGCTGACCGACCAGGAGCGCGCCGACGCCCTCGCCCGCTTCCGCACCGCCACCGACCTGTCGGCGGCGGCCGACGCCGACCTCGTCATCGAGGTGGCGCCGGAGTCGTACGAGATCAAGCAGCAGATCTTCCGCGAGCTGGACGGGATCGTGCGTCCCGAGACCATCCTCGCGACCGGCACCAACGCCCTGTCCGTGACCCGGCTGGCCGCCGACTCGTCCCGCCCGGAGCGGGTGCTGGGCCTGCACTTCTTCAACCCGGCGCCGGCCATGAAGCTGGTCGAGGTCGTCTCCTGTGTGCTGACCGCGCCGCAGGCCGTCGCCGCGGTCACCGACCTGGCGATCGAGCTGGGCAAGGAGCCCGTCGCGGTCGGCGACCGCCCCGGGTTCGTGGCGGACGGGCTGCTGTTCGGCTACCTCAACCAGGCGGCCGCGATGTACGAGGCGAAGTACGCCTCCCGGGAGGACATCGACGCGGCGATGCGGCTCGGCTGCGGTCTGCCGATGGGTCCGCTCGCGCTGCTCGACCTGATCGGCATCGACACCGCGCGTACGGTCCTGGAGGCCATGTACGCCGCCTCCCGTGACCGGCTGCACGCCCCGGCGCCGATCCTGAAGCAGCTCAGCGAGGCGGGGCTGACCGGCCGCAAGGCGGGCCGCGGCTTCTACACCTACGAGGCCCCCGGCAGCGCCACCGTGGTGCGGGACGCCCTGACCCCGCTGGAGGGCAGCGGCCTCACCCCCGGCCGCCCGGTGCGCTCGGTCGGCGTCGCGGGCTCCGGCACCATGGCCTCCGGCATCGCCGAGGTCTTCGCCAAGGCCGGTTACGAGGTCGTGCTCGCCGCCCGCAGCGAGGAGAAGGCGCAGACGGCGAAGGCCCGTATCGGCAAGTCGCTGGCACGCTCGGTCGACAAGGGCCGGATGACCGCCGAGGCCGCGTCCCAGACCCTGGAGCGGATCACCCCGGCGGGCTCCTACGACGCGTTCGCCGACGTCGACCTGGCCGTCGAGGCCGTCGCCGAGGACCTGGAGGTCAAGCGGCAGCTGTTCGTGGCCCTGGACAAGGTCTGCAAGCCGGGCGCGGTCCTGGCCACGACGACGTCCTCGCTGCCGGTCGTCGCCTGCGCCCGCGCCACCTCGCGCCCGCAGGACGTGATCGGCATGCACTTCTTCAACCCCGCGCCGGCGATGAAGCTGGTCGAGGTGGTCCGTACGGTGCTCACCGCCGACGACGTGCACGCCACCGTCCGCGAGGTCTGCGGCAAGATCAGGAAGCACGCCGTGGACTGCGGCGACCGTGCCGGGTTCATCGTCAACGCGCTGCTCTTCCCGTACTTGAACAACGCGATCAAGATGGTCCAGGAGCACTACGCCTCGCTCGACGACATCGACGCCGCGATGAAGCTGGGCGGCGGCTACCCGATGGGCCCCTTCGAGCTGCTGGACGTGGTCGGCCTGGACGTCTCGCTGGCCATCGAGAAGGTCCTGCACCGCGAGTTCCGCGACCCCGGTCTCGCGCCCGCGCCGCTCCTGGAGCACCTGGTGGCCGCGGGCTGCCTCGGCCGCAAGACGGGCCGCGGCTTCCGCGAATATGCCCGCCGCTGAGCATTCCGGCGACTGGTCCGGGGTGGATCAGGACCGTGCGGACTGGGGCGGGCTGCTCGATCCGGCCGCCCCTCCCCCGCCCTTCGAGGGCGGGGGAAGCCCCGGACCTGCACAGGGAGCTGCGCCCATGCAGTACGTTCGGGTCATGTCCCAGCCCGCCAAGTCCTCACGTACCCCCGCCACGCCCGACGCGCCGGAAACCGCCGCGGGCTCCCGCGCGGCTGCCCAGCGGCTGAAAATGCGCCGAGAACTGGCGGCCGCCGCGATGGAGCTCTTCGCGACGAAGGGGTACGAGGCGACCACCGTCGACGAGATCGCCGCCGCGGCAGGCGTCGCCCGCCGCACCTTTTTCCGCCACTTCCGCTCCAAGGAAGAGGCGATCTTCCCGGACCACGACGACACCCTGGTCCGCGCCGAGGCGGTGCTCAACGCGGCCCCTGCGCACGAGCACCCGCTGGACACGGTGTGCCGCGGCATCAAGGAAGTCATGAAGATGTACGCGGGCCGCCCCGAGATCTCCGTGGCCCGCTACAAGCTCACGCGCGAGGTGCCCACCCTGCGCGAGGCGGAGATCGCCTCGGTGGCCCGCTACGAGCGCCTGTTCACCCGCTATCTGCTCGGCCACTTCGACGAGCACGCGCACGACGACGACGCCAACGACGACCCGCTGCTGGCCGAGGTCGCCGCCTCCGCGGTGGTCACCGCGCACAACCACGTCCTGCGGCGCTGGCTGCGGGCCGGCGGCCAGGGTGACGTGGAGGCGCAGCTGGACCACGCCTTCGCGATCGTGCGCAAGACGTTCGGCAGCGGGATCATGGCCGGGCGCTCCACTCCGCCCGCGCAGCCGACCGCGGCGACGACGTCCGCACAGGGGGAGGTGCTGGTGACGGTCGCCCGCACCGACGCCCCGCTGGAGGAGGTCATGCGGACCATCGAGCAGGCGCTCAAGGAGCGCTGACCGCCCGCTCCGTCGCTGTGACAACGGCCACCCGTTCCGGGTGGCCGTTTTGGCGTATCCGGAGCCGTTTTCGACCGGCTTTCCACCCGCCTTCCAGGGTCATTCGATCGATCATCGCTCATTTGTTGCGTAAAGATTTCATCTGAGAGCAAGTTCTGGCACTCAGTGCCTTGTCACCTGACACGCTGTGCCATACGTTGAGAGTGTTCCGGGCGGCCGGCGCACAGCGAAACCGCAATGTGCCGGCTGTCCCCGCAAGCCCCTGGCCTGCGCGCCCGGACGCCTGCGTCACAGGCACCCTCCCGCGCCACAAAGCGCTGCCGAACAGCACCACCCGCCGAACCGACGGCATCCCCTCGACCCTCAGCAGCACCGACGTACCCCTCAGCGTCCCTCCCTCAGGGCGCTCACCGCCGGAGGCAATACCGTGACCGTGAAGGACATCCTGGCCGCGATCCAGTCGCCCGAGACCACCTCGGCCGACTTCGCCAACCTGACGCTCCCCGAGTCGTACCGCGCGATCACCGTCCACAAGGACGAGACGGAGATGTTCGCGGACCTCGACACCCGCGACAAGGACCCGCGCAAGTCGATCCACCTGGACGAGGTCCCGGTGCCGGAACTCGGCCCGGGTGAGGCCCTGGTGGCCGTCATGGCCTCCTCGGTCAACTACAACTCGGTGTGGACCTCGATCTTCGAGCCGGTGTCGACCTTCGCCTTCCTCGAGCGCTACGGCAAGCTGTCCCCGCTGACCAAGCGGCACGACCTGCCGTACCACATCATCGGCTCCGACCTGGCCGGCGTCGTCCTGCGCACCGGCCCCGGCGTCAACGCCTGGCAGCCCGGCGACGAGGTCGTCGCCCACTGCCTCAGCGTCGAGCTGGAGTCCCCCGACGGACACGACGACACCATGCTCGACCCCGAGCAGCGCATCTGGGGCTTCGAGACGAACTTCGGCGGCCTGGCCGAGATCGCGCTCGTCAAGTCCAACCAGCTGATGCCCAAGCCCAAGCACCTGAGCTGGGAGGAGGCCGCCGCCCCGGGTCTGGTCAACTCCACCGCCTACCGGCAGCTGGTCTCCCGCAACGGCGCGGCGATGAAGCAGGGCGACAACGTCCTGATCTGGGGTGCGAGCGGCGGCCTCGGCTCCTACGCCACTCAGTTCGCGCTGGCCGGCGGCGCCAACCCGATCTGTGTCGTCTCCTCGCCGCAGAAGGCGGAGATCTGCCGGAAGATGGGCGCCGAGGCGATCATCGACCGCAACGCCGAGGGCTACAAGTTCTGGAAGGACGAGCACACCCAGGACCCCAAGGAGTGGAAGCGGTTCGGCAAGCGCATCCGTGAGCTCACCGGGGGCGAGGACATCGACATCGTCTTCGAGCACCCCGGCCGTGAGACCTTCGGCGCCTCGGTCTACGTCACCCGCAAGGGCGGCACCATCACCACCTGCGCCTCGACCTCGGGCTACATGCACGAGTACGACAACCGCTACCTGTGGATGTCCCTGAAGCGCATCATCGGCTCGCACTTCGCCAACTACCGCGAGGCCTACGAGGCCAACCGTCTGATCGCCAAGGGCAAGATCCACCCGACGCTGTCGAAGACGTACTCCCTGGAGGAGACCGGCCAGGCGGCCTACGACGTGCACCGCAACCTGCACCAGGGCAAGGTCGGCGTGCTGTGCCTGGCGCCCGAGGAGGGCCTGGGCGTGCGCGACCAGGAGATGCGCGCGCAGCACATCGACGCCATCAACCGCTTCCGGAACGTCTGAGGGAGCGAGGGCCCAGATGACTGAGCGTCAGCCCGCCGAAGGCAGGCGGGAGAAGGACCGGCCGTGGCTCATGCGCACGTACGCCGGTCACTCCACGGCCGAGGCGTCCAACGAGCTGTACCGGCGCAACCTCGCCAAGGGCCAGACGGGCCTGTCGGTGGCGTTCGACCTGCCGACGCAGACCGGCTACGACTCCGACCACATCCTCGCCCGCGGCGAGGTCGGCCGGGTGGGCGTGCCCGTCGCGCACCTCGGTGACATGCGCCGGCTGTTCCAGGACATCCCCCTGGAGCAGATGAACACCTCGATGACGATCAACGCCACCGCCATGTGGCTGCTGGCGCTCTACCAGGTCGTCGCCGAGGAGCAGGGCGCGGACATCACCAAGCTCCAGGGCACGACCCAGAACGACATCGTCAAGGAGTACCTGTCCCGCGGGACGCACGTCTTCCCGCCGGGTCCGTCGCTCCGGCTGACGACGGACATGATCGCGTACACGGTCTCCCACATCCCGAAGTGGAACCCGATCAACATCTGCAGCTACCACCTGCAGGAGGCCGGGGCCACGCCGGTGCAGGAGATCGCGTACGCGATGTCCACCGCGATCGCCGTGCTCGACGCCGTGCGCGACTCCGGCCAGGTGCCGCAGGAGCGCATGGGCGATGTGGTCGCCCGGATCTCCTTCTTCGTCAACGCGGGCGTCCGCTTCGTCGAGGAGATGTGCAAGATGCGCGCCTTCGGCCGCATCTGGGACAAGATCACCCGCGAGCGGTACGGCATCGAGAACCCCAAGCAGCGCCGCTTCCGCTACGGCGTCCAGGTCAACTCGCTCGGTCTGACCGAGGCGCAGCCGGAGAACAACGTCCAGCGGATCGTGCTGGAGATGCTGGCCGTCACCCTCTCCAAGGACGCACGCGCACGTGCCGTGCAGCTGCCCGCCTGGAACGAGGCCCTCGGCCTGCCCCGGCCCTGGGACCAGCAGTGGAGCCTGCGCATCCAGCAGGTCCTGGCCTACGAGAGCGACCTGCTGGAGTACGACGACATCTTCGAGGGCTCGAAGGTGATCGAGGCGAAGGTCGACGAACTGGTCGAGGCCTCCCTCGCGGAGATCGAGCGGATCCAGGAGATGGGCGGCGCGATGGCCGCCGTGGAGTCCGGCTACCTGAAGTCGCAGCTGGTCGCCTCGCACGCCGAGCGCCGGGCCCGGATCGAGTCCGGGCAGGAGAAGATCGTCGGCGTCAACATCTTCGAGTCGACCGAGCCCAACCCGCTCACCGCCGATCTCGACACGGCGATCCAGACGGTCGACCCGGCGGTCGAGGCCCAGGTCATCGCCTCGCTGCAGCACTGGCGGGACACGCGCTACCAGCCGCCCTTCAACCACCCGCGCCCGTGCAAGGCGCTGGAGAAGCTGAAGGAGGCGGCGCGCGGCAGCGACAACCTCATGGAGGCCACCCTGGAGTGCGCCCGCGCCGGCGTGACGACCGGTGAGTGGGCCGGGGCGCTGCGCGAGGTGTTCGGCGAGTTCCGGGCTCCGACGGGTGTGTCGTCGGCGCCGGTGGCGGTCCCCGCCGAAGAGGGCTCGGCCATGTCCGAGGTGCGCCGCAAGGTCGACCTGACGGCGAAGGACCTCGGCGTCGGCAAGCTGCGCTTCCTGGTCGGCAAGCCGGGCCTGGACGGGCACTCCAACGGCGCCGAGCAGATCGCCGTGCGCGCCCGTGACGCCGGGTTCGAGGTGGTCTACCAGGGCATCCGCCTGACGCCCGAGCAGATCGTGGACGCGGCCCTGGCCGAGGACGTGCACGCGGTGGGTCTGTCCATCCTGTCCGGCTCGCACGCGCAACTGGTGCCGGACGTGCTGGACCGGCTGCGTGTGGCCGGTGCCACAGATATACCCGTGATCGCGGGTGGCATCATCCCCAGCGGGGACGCCGCGCAGCTCAAGGCCGCCGGCGTGGCCGCCGTCTTCACCCCGAAGGACTTCGACATCACCGGGATCATCGGCCGCATCGTCGACGAGATCCGGACAGCGAACAAGCTCGACCCCCTGGAGGTCCCCGCATGACCACGGTCAACCGCCTTCGCCCCCGGCGTTCCTGCCTGGCGGTGCCGGGCTCGAACCCGCGCTTCCTGGAGAAGGCCCAGGGCCTCCCCGCCGACCAGGTCTTCCTCGACCTGGAGGACGCGTGCGCGCCGCTCGCCAAGCCCGAGGCGCGGCACACCATCGTCAAGTTCCTCAACGAGGGTGACTGGACCGGCAAGACCAGGGTCGTGCGCGTCAACGACTGGACGACCGAGTGGACCTACCGGGACGTCGTGACGGTGGTCGAGGGCGCCGGCCAGAACCTCGACTGCATCATGCTGCCGAAGGTGCAGAGCGCCGAGCAGATCGTCGCCCTCGACCTGCTGCTGACGCAGATCGAGAAGACGATGGGCTTCGAGGTCGGCAAGATCGGCATCGAGGCGCAGATCGAGAACGCGCAGGGCCTGAACAACGTCAACGCGATCGCGCAGGCCTCCCCGCGCGTCGAGACGATCATCTTCGGCCCGGCCGACTTCATGGCGTCGATCAACATGAAGTCGCTCGTCGTGGGCGAGCAGCCGCCCGGCTACCCGGCGGACGCCTACCACTACATCCTGATGAAGATCCTGATGGCCGCCCGCGCCAACAACCTCCAGGCGATCGACGGCCCCTACCTGCAGATCCGCAACATCGACGGCTACCGCGCGGTCGCCCAGCGCGCCGCCGCCCTCGGTTTCGACGGCAAGTGGGTGCTGCACCCGGGCCAGGTCGAGGCGTCCAACGAGATCTTCTCGCCCTCGCAGGAGGACTACGACCACGCCGAGCTGATCCTGGACGCGTACGACTACTACACGTCCGAGGCGGGCGGCAAGAAGGGCTCCGCGATGCTCGGCGACGAGATGATCGACGAGGCCAGCCGCAAGATGGCGCTCGTGATCTCCGGCAAGGGGCGCGCCGCCGGCATGCAGCGCACCAGCAAGTTCGAGATTCCGGAGGCGTGAGCATGCAGTTCGGGCGCACCTACGAGGAGTTCGAGGTCGGGGCGACGTACAAGCACTGGCCGGGCAAGACGGTCACGGAGTACGACGACCACCTGTTCTGTCTCCTCACCATGAACCACCACCCGCTCCACATGGACACCAACTATGCGGAGAAGACGACGGACTTCGGCAAGAACGTCGTCGTCGGCAACTACATCTACTCCCTGCTGCTCGGCATGAGCGTGCCGGACATCTCCGGCAAGGCGATCGCCAACCTGGAGATCGAGTCGCTCAAGCACGTGGCGCCGACCTTCCACGGCGACACGATCTACGGCCAGACGACCGTGCTGGACAAGTGGCCGTCGAAGTCGAAGAACGACCGCGGCATCGTCTACGTGGAGACCAAGGGCTACAAGCAGGACGGCACCCTGGTGTGCGTCTTCCGCCGCAAGGTCATGGTGCCGACCGAGACGTACATCAAGGAGCGCGGCGGCGAGCAGCCCGGCCGCCCCGAGCTCAAGGAGCAGGAGAAGTAAGCCATGGCCCGTCTCGCCCAGACCGCCGGTCTGACCGACGTCCAGCAGGAGATCCTCTCCACCGTCCGGGATTTTGTCGACAAGGAGATCATTCCTGTCGCGACGGAGCTGGAGCACCGCGACGAGTACCCGCAGCAGATCGTCGACGGGCTCAAGGAGCTCGGTCTCTTCGGTCTGATGATCCCCGAGGAGTACGGGGGTCTGGGCGAGTCGCTGCTCACCTACGCCCTGTGCGTGGAGGAGATCGCCCGCGGCTGGATGAGTGTCTCCGGCATCATCAACACGCACTTCATCGTGGCGTACATGCTCAAGCAGCACGGCACGCAGGAGCAGAAGGAGCACTTCCTGCCGAGGATGGCGGCCGGTGACATCCGCGGCGCCTTCTCGATGTCGGAGCCGGCCCTGGGCTCCGACGTGTCGGCCATCACCTCGAAGGCGGTGAAGGACGGCGACGAGTACGTCCTGAACGGCCAGAAGATGTGGCTGACCAACGGCGGCACCTCCTCGCTCGTGGCCGTCCTCGTCCGCAGTGACGAAGGACACCCCGAGGGCACGGCCCCGCACAAGTCGATGACCACGTTCCTCGTCGAGAAGGAGCCCGGCTTCGGTGAGGTCCGCCCCGGCCTGACCATCCCGGGCAAGATCGACAAGATGGGCTACAAGGGTGTCGACACCACCGAGCTGATCATGGACGGCCTGCGCATTCCGGCCGACCGGGTGCTCGGCGGGGTCACCGGCCGAGGTTTTTACCAAATGATGGACGGCGTCGAGGTCGGCCGCGTCAACGTCGCGGCGCGTGGCTGCGGTGTCGCCCAGCGCGCCTTCGAGCTGGGTGTGCAGTACGCCCAGCAGCGCCACACGTTCGGCAAGCCGATCGCCCAGCACCAGGCGATCCAGTTCAAGCTCGCCGAGATGGCCACCAAGGTGGAGGCCGCGCATGCGATGATGGTGAACGCAGCGCGCAAAAAGGACTCCGGTGAACGAAACGACCTCGAGGCAGGGATGGCGAAGTACCTCGCCTCCGAGTACTGCAAGGAGGTCGTGGAGGATGCCTTCCGGATCCACGGCGGCTACGGCTTCTCCAAGGAGTACGAGATCGAGCGCCTCTACCGTGAGGCCCCGATGCTGCTCATCGGTGAAGGTACCGCCGAGATCCAGAAAATGATCATCGGGCGCAGACTGCTCGAAGAGTATCGGTTCCAGGGCTGATTGTCCGGGTACGGGGTGTTATCTCCGGGAGGAAGATCACACCCCGTAGGCACTCTTCGGACGCCGACTCGGCTTCCTGCCTTACCCAGTTGTGCCCGTGAACCGCTACGATCGCGGAAAGCCGCCGTCCCCCTCCTGAAGCGCGGCATCATCCGCTACGAAGGTCATCCATGCCCCACAGCCAAACCTCTGCACCTCGCGACAGCCGAGCCGGCGTACGCCTCGCGCGCGGAGCATCGCCGTGGCTTCTCCCGACCGTCGCCACCGCAGCCCTCAGCCTCGCCCGGGCGCGCCGCTCCGGCGCCGCCAGGGCCGTCGCCGTTCCCGCCACCGCGCTCGCGGCGGGGATGCTGTGGTTCTTCCGCGACCCCGAGCGCGAGATCGCCCAGGGCCGGGTCATCTCCCCGGCCGACGGCGTGGTGCAGAGCATCATGCCGTGGAAGGACGGGCGGACCCGCGTCGCGATCTTCATGAGCCCGCTCAACGTCCACGTGAACCGCGCCCCGCTGGCCGGCACCGTGACGTCGGTCGAGCACATCCCCGGGGGCTTTGTTCCGGCTTTCAACAAGGAGAGCGAGAACAACGAGCGCGTAGTCTGGCATTTCGACACCGAACTCGGCGACATCGAGATGATCCAGATCGCCGGCGCGGTGGCCCGTCGCATCGTGCCGTACATCCCGCAGGGGACGAAGGTCGAGCAGGGCGACCGGATCGGGCTGATCCGCTTCGGCTCGCGTGTCGACCTCTACCTGCCGGAGGGTGTGGAGGTCGCGGTCGAGGTCGGTCAGAAGACCGTGGCTGGGGTGACTCGCATTGACCGTGATTGATCCGCAGACTCAGTCGGGCTGGGTGCCCGAGGCGGCCGAGGAGGACGAGGAGGAGATGCCTCTCTCCCTCCGCCTCTCAATAGCCGACACCCTCACCCTCGGTAACGCCACGTGCGGCTTCATGGCGGTGTACTTCACCACCACCGGCATCCTGATCCCGCACCTGACCGGCAGCCAGGAGTCCGGCATGGCCCGCCACAGCGCGGCCACGGCGGTCATCCTGATGCTCTGCGCGGCGGTCTTCGACCTGTTCGACGGCCTGGTGGCGCGCAAGCTGCGCTCCTCCCCCATGGGCGCGGAACTGGACAACCTGTCCGACCTGATCAGCTTCGGCCTGGCCCCGGCGTACTTCGTCCTGGTCTACGGCATGGTCGCCGACGACGCCCACCAGAGAGTGGCCGCGGTCGGCGCGATCGTCGTTCTGCTGGCGGTCGTGCTGCGGCTGGCGCGCTTCTCGTGCGTGACGATGAAGGACGGCATGTTCCAGGGCATGCCGAGCCCCTTCGGGGCGCTCACGGTCGTGGCGATCGTGCTGCTGGAGCTGCCGTTCGCGGCGACGCTGCTGGCGATCATCGGTACGGCGTGGCTGATGGTGAGCCGCGTGGAGTACCCCAAGCCGCGCGGGCGTCTCGCGGTGGCGATGCTCTCCTGGATCGTGCTCAGCATGGGCCTGCTGGCCGCGTGGGCCTTCGGCGCACCGAGCGGGCAGCTGCTGCTGCAGAGCGGGTGCGCGCTGCAGCTGGTGACGGGGGCGGTGATCCCGCTCTTCGCCACGGCGCGGCGGGTGAACAACTTCCGCGGCAATCGGCGCGAGGCGCGTGCCGCGCAGCTTCCGTAACAGCGTTCTTGAAGGGCCCCGGACCGTTTGGGTTCGGGGCCCTTTGCCGTGTGCGTGGCCGGTGCGGGGGTCGCTGTCCTGGGGGATCCGCCCCAGACCCCCGTGGGCGTTTCCCGCCCACCCCTCTCGGTCGGCTGGAAGGCGCCATGGAGGGTCGGACGGGTCGGCACCGGTGAAAGGGCCCTGGCCGGGTGCGGCGCGCCACGGCCCGGGACGGCGCCCGTGGCGCGGCGCCGTGCTGAGTTCGGCGAGCGGGCTGCGGAGGCCGCTGCGCAGGAGCCGGGCCCGGAGCCGGCGCAAGCACGGTACGGCCCCTGTGCAGCCCCCGCCGGCAGCGACCGCCGGGCGTCACCCGGAGCCACGGCACCCCGGGGCAGCGCCCGGCACCCCGGGACGGCACCCGGGACGGCGCACGCCGACAGTGAACCCGGGCGGCCCCCGAGCACGGCGCCCGGGAAGGGCGGCAGGACGGCGCCCGGACAGCGTCCGGCGGCCGGGGCGGCGCCGAGAAAACGGCGACCCCGGGGACGGCGTCGGTGAGGACGCGTCCCGGGGTCGCCGCCGGAGGGCACGGGCTCCGGACCCACAGCCGCCGCCGGAGGGCGCCGGCTCCGGGCCCACAGCCACCGCCGGAAGACGAGGCTCCGGGCCCACAGCCACCGCCGAAGGACGGCTCCGGGCCCACAGCCACCGCCGGAAGACGAGGCCTCCGGGCCCACAGTCACCGCCGGTAGACGCGTGCTCCGGGCCCGCAGTCGCCGACTCGGGGTCCGGTGCCCCGGGGCCGCGGTCACCGACTGCGGGGCCCGCGGCACAAGGCTCAGCTCAGGTAGTCCTTCGCGATCTGTTCCGCCACCCGCTCCAGGATCGGGCCCGCGTCCGCGATGCACTTCGCGACGTCCGGCTCGATCTCCGTCAGGGGGTACGCGCGGCGGATGCCGGCGCGGCCCAGGGCCTCGTGCGGGAGGGCGAGGCGGCCGCAGACCGCGACGACCTCCTTGTCCGCCGCCCGCGCCGCCGCGGCGACGCCCGCCGGGGCCTTGCCGTGCAGGGTCTGCTCGTCCAGGGAGCCCTCGCCGGTGATCACCAGCGTGGCCCGCTCCAGGGCCGGGGCGAAGCCGAGCACGTCCAGCATCAGCTCGATGCCGGGGCGGAAGCTCGCGCCGAGCAGCAGGGCGCCGTAGCCGATGCCGCCCGCGCCGCCGGCGCCCGGGGACGCGGCGAGTTCGGCGGCCTTGGGGCCGATCGCCTTCTCAAGGACCTGCGCGTAGTGGGCGAGGGCCGCGTCGAGGGTCGCCACGTCCTCCTCGGAGGCGCCCTTCTGCGGTCCGTACACAGCCGCGCAGCCCTTGGGACCGGTGAGCGGGTTGTCCACGTCACTGGCGAGGACGAATTCCACGTCGGCGAAGCGGGGGTCCACGCCCGACAGGTCGGCCGAGGCGAGGTCCGCCAGCGCGCCGCCGCCCGGACCGACGGGCTCGCCGTCGGCGTCCAGGAAGACCGCGCCCAGCGCGGCCAGCATGCCGGCGCCGCCGTCGGTGGTGGCGCTGCCGCCCACGCCGAAGACGATGGTGCGGGCGCCCGCGTCGAGCGCGGCCTTCAGCACCTCGCCGGAGCCGTAGGTGGTGGCGGTCAGGGGGGCGAAGACGCCCGCCGGGAGCAGCTGCAGGCCCGAGGCCTCGGCCATCTCCACCACCGCGGTGCCGTCGCGCAGGGCGAAGGCAGCCGTGACCGGCTCGCCGAGCGGGCCGGTGACCCGGACCTCCCGGCGCTCGAAACCGGCCGCGACGGCGGCCGCGACCGTGCCGTCACCGCCGTCCGCGACGGGGAGGGTCTCGACCTCCACGCCGGGTACGACCCGCCGCAGCCCGGCCGTCACCCGCTGGGCGACCTCCACCGCCGTCAGCGAGCCCTTGAACTTGTCCGCGGCAACGAGCACCCGCCGGGTGCCCTCCACAGCAGCGTCCGCCACCTTGCTATCCCCTTGCTCTCCGGGCCCGACGCACGTCGGGGCCAGTCGCGCCGCTGCGACCATAACCGGAGGACACCCCCGGCGTCATGCCCCGCCCGCTCCCTGGAACGCCCGCTGCCTGCGCAGACCCGGCCGCGAGCGGGTACCCCTCCCCCATGACCGCTGTGGACACGAGACCGGAACTGGCCGACCGCATCCTCGGAGGCTGGCTGGGCCGGATCGCCGGCAACATGCTCGGCAAGCCGGTGGAGCAGGGCGAGGTGTGGACCCGGGACCGCATCGACCGCTATCTGCGGCAGGCCGCCGCGCTCCCGCTGACCGACTACCTGCCCGAGCCCGCGGACGGCGGTGAGCACGATCCGCCGCTGCGCCCCGAGTGGCGCGACTGCGTGCGCGGCCGCATCCACGGCAGCTGCCGGGACGACGACATCGACTACGCGATCCTCGGTCTGCACCTGCTGGAGACGTACGGCTTCGCCTTCAGCACCGAGCAGGTCGGCGACCTGTGGCTGCTGCGGCTGCCGTATCTTCAGACGTTCACGGCGGAGCGCGCGGCGTACCGCAATCTCGCCAACGGGCTCAAGCCGCCGCTGACGGCCACCTTCGACAACCCCTACCAGGAGTGGATCGGTGCGCTGATCCGCGCCGACGTCTTCGGCTGGACCTGTCCCGGCGCCCCGCGCCGCGCGGCCCTGCTGGCCCGCCGGGACGCGGTGCTGTCGCACACCGGCAACGGCGTCTACGGGGCGATGTTCGCGGCCGCGCTGATCTCCGCCGCGTTCGGCGCGCCGGGCGTGCGGGAGGCGCTGGAGAGCGCGCTGGCGGTCGTACCGGCGAGCAGCCGGCTGGCCCGGACCGTGCGCCGGGTGATGTCCCTGCACGAGACGCGGCTGCCCTGGGAGGACACCCTGGCCACGGTCGAGGAGGAGACCGCCGGGCTGGGCTGGATCCACACCGTGCCCAACGCCGCGGTGCTCACCGCGGGCCTGCTCTACGGCGACGGGGACTTCTCCCGCACCATCGCGCTCACCGTGCGCGGGGGTCTGGACACCGACTCCAACGGGGCGACGGCGGGGTCGGTGGCCGGGGTGCTGGCGGGTGCCGCGGCGATCCCGGCGCAGTGGAAGGAGCCCCTGGAGGACACCGTGCGCAGTGCGGTGTTCGGCTTCGACGGGGTGCGGATCAGCGAGCTGGCCGAGCGGACGTTGCGGCTGGCCGGAACGGAGGTCTGACGCGCGCGAAGGCTGGTTACCCTTCCTGGATGACCACAGCTGACTTCGCGACGTACATCGCCTCCCTCCCGCGCGTGCTGGCCGGGGCCGCCGCGCTGTTCCGGGACGCCGAGGGCCGGGTGCTGCTGGTGGAGCCCAACTACCGCGAGGGGTGGGCGCTGCCGGGCGGGACGATCGAGTCCGACGACGGTGAGACGCCGCGGCAGGGTGCGCGGCGCGAGACGCTGGAGGAGATCGGTCTGGACCGGCCGCTGGGCCGGCTGCTCGCCGTGGACTGGGTGCACGGCCCGGGCCGCCCGCCGCTGGTGGCCTATCTGTACGACGGCGGTGTGCTGGCCGAGGACGACCTCAAGGCGATCCGCCTGCAGGAGGAGGAGCTGCTGTCCTGGCGGCTGGTGCCGCGCGAGGAGCTGGCCGACCATCTCCTCGACGCCCTGGGCCGCCGTGTCCTGGTCGCCCTCGACGTCCTGGCGGAGGGCTCGGGCACGGCGGAACTGGAGAACGGCCACCGGGTCGGGTGAGCGGCGGCGTGCTCAGCCGTCGGTGTGCCGGGGCTTGACGTCCACCTCGCGCAGCGCCTCGTCCCGGGTCGCGGTGCGGGCCTCGGTGCGGTGGCCGCGCTCGACGTAGTCACGCACGACCAGCTCGACGGCGTCCTGGGGGCTGCCCACGCCCGCGAGGACCATGACCTCGACGACGAGTTCGGCGTCGAGCGAAACGGTGACCTTGGCCATGCGCGGACCCTAACACCGGGCGTCCGCGCGGAGAATGTGTTCCGGCGAGCATCCTCAGCGGTGCGCCGAGGGGGCGGGGAGGCGGTACACGACGCTCCGGCGCAGTGGGCCGTCGGGCACGCCCGGGTCGTCGAAGTCGTCTGCCGGGTCGTGGGTCATGCCGAGCCGGCGCATGACGGCCTGCGAGCGGACGTTGGCGGCCGCGGTCACCGCGAGGATCTCCGGGAGCCCGAGACGCGCGAAGCCGAAGTCCAGCACCGCGCGGGCGGCCTCGGTGGCGTAGCCGTGCCCCCACGCCGGGCGGGCCAGCCGCCACCCGGCCTCCACGCCCGTGAACGGCATGTCCTCCTCCACCGGGTCCAGCCCGGTGAATCCGATGAACGCGCCGGTGGCCCGCACCTCGAGGGCCCACCAGCCCCAGCCCCGCCGGTCGAGGTCGGCCTGGAAACGCGCCACGGACGCGTCGCTCCGCTCGGGAGTGAGGACGTCGGGGAAGTAGGCGCGGACCTCGGCGTCGGCGTTCATGGCCGCCCACGGGGCGAGGTCGGACGTGCGCCAGTGGCGCAGCAGAAGCCGGTCGGTCGTCAGCTCGGACATCGGGCCAAGCTAACGCGGCCACCCGCTCCCGGACGACTGGTTATCGCCGCCCCCGGTCCGGGCCTTATCCGCTCGGACGCCGCGCGGATACTCGCTCGCTCCTGAACCGGCGGGCGTCATAGTCTCGGCCCATGACCAGGCCCCTCGTAGCGATTCTCAGTGGCGCGGGCATCTCAACCGACTCGGGCATCCCCGACTACCGCGGCCCCCAGGGGCTGTGGCGGCGCGATCCGGACGCCGAGAAGCTCGTGACGTACTCGTACTACATGGCGGATCCGGAGATCCGGCGGCGCTCCTGGCGGATGCGGCGCGAGAACGGCGCGCTCCAGGCGCGGCCCAACGCCGCGCACCGGGCCGTCGCGGAGCTGGAGCGGGCCGGGGTGCCGGTGCGGGTGATCACGCAGAACGTGGACGGGCTGCACCAGCTGGCCGGGATGCCCGCCCGCAAGGTGCTCGAACTGCACGGCAGCGCCCGCAGCGTGGTGTGCACCGCATGTCATGCGCGTAGTTCGATGCAGGACGCGCTCGCCCGGCTCGACGCCGGTGAGGAGGACCCCTCCTGCCGGGACTGCGGCGGCATCCTGAAGTCGGCGACCGTCATGTTCGGCGAGCGGCTCGACCCGATGGTGCTCGGTGAGGCGGCCGCGATCAGCAAGGCGTGTCAGGTGTTCATCGCCGTCGGCACCTCTCTCCAGGTGCAGCCGGCGGCCGGGCTCGCGGGTGTCGCCGCCGACCACGGGGCGCGGCTGATCATCGTCAACGCCGAGCCGACGCCGTACGACGAGCTGGCGGACGAGGTGATCCGCGAGCCCATCGGTACGGCCCTGCCCGCGCTGCTCCGCCGGATCGGCGGCGGCGAGAACGGGTGACGCCCGCGGCCTTCGACCGCACCGGTTTCGGAGCAGTCGAAGGTCACGGGCGTCAGCCGTCGGTCAGAGCGCGATCTCGACGCAGACCTGGGCCTGCAGGCACGCCTCGCCGGTGCCGGCGGCGCCGACGGCGAGCCCGGCACCGAGGCCCCCACCGGCGTGCACGGCGAGACCACCGGCGACGTTGTCGAGTTCGGCCTCGGAGATCTCGGCGGTCTCGACCTGGTAAACGGAGTTCATGACTGTTCCCTTTCGTACTGGCTGCCGAAAGATCCAAACACGCATGCGGAGGGGCGCCGGCCGGTCCAGGGGGGTCTGCGGTGAATCTGCACAGCACATGCGCACGGCGGTCAGAACAGCGCCGCACCGCCTTCGAAGTCCAGCAGTTGGCGCTTGCGGGGCAGGCCGCCGCCGTAGCCGGTGAGGCCGCCGTCCGCGCCGACGACACGGTGGCAGGGGACGATGATGCCGATCGGGTTCTTGCCGTTGGCGAGGCCGACCGCGCGGGAGGCACTCGGGGCACCGAGGGCGGCGGCCAGCTCGCCGTAGGTGCGCCGCTCGCCGTAGGGGATGGCGCGCAGCTGTTCCCACACACTGCGCTGGAACGGCGTGCCGTGCAGGCGCAGTTCGAGGGTGAACTCCCTCAACTGGCCCGCGAAGTACGCCTTGAGCTGCTCCTTCGCCTCGGCGAACGGGGTCGGGTCGCGGTCGCCGAAGGTCTCCTCGGGCGGGCGGTGGCGCTGTGCGGTCATGTACAGCCCGCACAGGACGCCGTCCTCGGCGACGAGGGTGAGCGGGCCGCACGGGCTGTCGATGACGGTGTGCTGCTTCATGAACGTCCTCACACGGGCAGGAAGTTGATGGGGTGGTCGTCGGTCGCCCACAGGTACTGCACGGCGTACGCCCGCCACGGGCGCCAGGCCGTCGCACGGGCGGTGAGGGCGGCCGGAGTGGCGGGCAGGCCCAGCTCGGCGGCCGCGCGCCGGATGCCGAGGTCGGTGGGGAGGAAGGCGTCGGGGTCGCCGAGGGCGCGCATGGCGATGACGTCGACGGTCCAGGGGCCGAAGCCGGGCAGGTCCAGCAGGCGGGCGCGGGCCTCGGCCCAGTCGCTCTCGACGCCCAGATGGAGGGAGCCGTCGGCCAGGTGACGGACCAGGGTGGTGAGCGTGGTGCGGCGGGTGCGGGGCATCGCCAGGGTCTCGGGGTCCACCGCCGCGAGGGCCTGCGGGCACGGGAAGAGGTGGGTCAGGCCGCCCTCCGGGTCCGTGACCGGCTCGCCGTGCGCCGTGGTGAGCCGGGCGGCGTGGGTGCGGGCGGCCGCGGTGGACACCTGCTGCCCGAGCACGGCCCGCACGGCGAACTCCGCCTCGTCGACCGTGCGCGGCACGCGCCGCCCGGGTGCCTTGTCGACCAGGGGCGCGAGCAGCGGATCGGTGCGCAGCGCGTCGTCGACGGCGACCGGGTCGGCGTCCAGGTCGAGCAGACGGCGGCAGCGGCTGATGGCGACGGTGAGGTCGCGCAGGTCGGTGAGGGTGAGGCGGCAGGCGATGTGGTCAGGGCGCGGGGTGAGGGCGGCGATGCCGTGCCCGTACGGCAGCCGCAGCGTGCGCCGGTAGGAGCCGCCCCGCCACTCCTCCACGCCGGGTACGGCGGTCGCGGCGAGGTGCCCGAAGAGGTTGTCGGGGTTCAGCGGGGCCCGGAACGGCAGGCGCAGCGACAGGGTGCCGGGGGCGGCCGGCGCGGCGCTCTTCGGCGCATGGGCGCGCAGGTCGCTCGGGGCGAGGGCGAAGACCTCGCGGACGGTGTCGTTGAAGGTGCGGATGGAGGAGAAGCCGGCGGCGAAGGCGACGTCCGCCATCGGCAGCTGTGTCGTCTCGATGAGCAGGCGCGCGGTCTGGGCGCGCTGGGCGCGGGCCAGGGCGAGGGGTCCCGCGCCCAGTTCGGCGAGGAGTTGGCGTTCGACCTGGCGGGTGCTGTAGCCGAGGCGGGCGGAGAGGCCGGGCACGCCCTCGCGGTCCACGACGCCGTCGGCGATCAGCCGCATGGCGCGGGCGGTGAGGTCGGCGCGCTGGTTCCACTCGGGTGAGCCGGGGCTGGTGTCGGGGCGGCAGCGCTTGCAGGCGCGGAACCCGGCCTGCTGGCAGGCGGCCGCGCTCGGGTGGAAGGTCATGTTCTCGGGTTTCGGCGGCACGGCCGGGCAGCTGGGCCGGCAGTAGATGCCGGTGGTCAGGACGGCGGTGAAGAACCAGCCGTCGAAGCGCGCGTCCTTGGACTGGACGGCGCGCACGCACCGTTCCCGGTCGGTGTGCATCCCGTTCTGCATGCCTCCAGCATCGGCCACGCACGAGGTCAGGGCTGGCGGGAATCCGACATCGACGCGGCGTGGGCTGCGCCGGGACCGATCGCTGCCGGGCGAGTCAACCGGATGCCGCGGCGTCGTTACGATACGGCCATGGCCCACGGCGTCGTCCCCACCCGCCGGCCGGCACGCGGAGCACACCCGGTCGGGCAGCGGTGACGCCGCCGGGTGAGCCGGCGCCGCGCCGGGCGATGTGGCCGCTGTACGCGGCCGGCTTCACCACCGCCTTCGGCGCGCACGGCATCGCGGCCAACCTCGGCGCGGCCGACGTGGACGCCGTCACCTCCCTGCTGGTCCTCGGCGGGCTGCTCGCGCTGTACGACGGCGCGGAGGTGCTGCTCAAGCCGCTGTTCGGCACGCTGGCCGACCGGGTCGGGGCGCGCCCGGTGCTGCTGGGCGGGCTGCTCGCGTTCGCGGCCGCGTCCGCGCTGTACGTCGTCGTGGACCGCCCCGGCTGGCTGTGGGCGGCGCGGCTCGGTCAGGGCGCGGCGGCCTCCGCCTTCTCGCCGTCGGCGTCGGCGCTGGTGTCCCGGCTGAACCCGGCGGTGGGGCAGGGGCGTGCCTTCGGCAGCTACGGCTTCTTCAAGTCCGTCGGCTACACGCTGGGCCCGCTGCTGGGCGGGCTGCTGGTCTGGGCCGGGGGGCTGCGGCTGCTGTTCGGGGTGCTCGCGGTGCTCGGCGCCGGGGTCGCGCTGTGGGCGTGGGTGGCCGTGCCGGTCGTACCGCTGCTGCCCAAGGAGCGGCAGACGGTGCTGGATCTGGCGAGGCGGCTGGCCGATCCGGTGTTCCTGGTGCCGACGGCGGCGCTGGCGGGGGCGACGGCCGCGCTGTCGGTCGGGGTGGGTTTCCTGCCGGTGTCCGGGCGGGCGGCCGGGCTCGGGCCGGTGGCGACGGGCGCGGCGGTGTCGGTGCTTGCGGCGTGCGCGGCCGTCGTGCAGCCGCGGGCCGGGCGGGCACTGGACGCCGGGCGGCTGCGCACGGGGGCCGGGCTGGGCGCGGGGCTGCTGCTGGCGGCGGCCGGGGCGGGGTGCGCGATGCTGCCGGGGCTCACGGGGGTGCTGCTCGCCGCCGCGTTGATCGGGGTCGGCACCGGGCTGATCACACCGCTGGGGTTCGCCGCGCTGGCCGCGGGGGCGCCGAAGGAGCGGCTGGGGCAGACCATGGGGGCGGCGGAGCTGGGGCGGGAACTGGGCGACGCGGGCGGGCCGTTGCTGGTCGCGGGGGTGGCGTCGGCGGCGACCCTGACGTACGGGTACGCCGCGCTGGCGGTGCTGCTGGCGCTGGGGCCGGTGCTCGCCCGGGTGGGGCGAGCACCGGTGCGGCGTGCCGGAAGCCGGCCGGACGCGCGCTAGAAGTTGATCATGTGACCGGCGAGTCCGTGGACGGCCTCCTTGACCGCCTCGCCCAGCGTCGGGTGGGCGTGGACGTTGCGGGCGACCTCGTGGACGGTGAGGTCCCACTGCTGGGCCAGGGTCAGCTCGGGCAGCAGCTCGGTGACGTCGGGGCCGATGAGGTGGCCGCCGATCAGCTCGCCGTACTTGGCGTCGCTGATCAGCTTGACGAAGCCGGTGGAGTCGCCGAGGCCGTGCGCCTTGCCGTTGGCGGTGAAGGGGAACTTGGCCACCTTCACGTCGTAGCCGAGGTCGCGGGCCTGGGCCTCGGTGTAGCCGAAGCTGGCGATCTGCGGCTGGCAGTAGGTGGCGCGTGGGATCATCGCGTACTCCAGCTCCATGGTCTCCGCGTCCGCGATGGTCTCGGCGGCGACCACGCCCATGGCCTCGGCGGCGTGCGCCAGCATCAGCTTGGCTGTGACGTCGCCGATGGCGTAGATGTGCGGCACGGAGGTGCGGCAGCGGCCGTCGACGTCGATCGCGCCGCGGTCGGTGACCTTGACGCCGGTGTTCTCCAGGCCGTAGCCCTCGACGTTCGGTGCGAAGCCGATGGCCTGGAGCACCTTGTCGGCCTCCAGCACCTGCTGGGAGCCGTCCTTGGCGGTGACGGTGACGCGGACCTGGGGGCCGGACTCGTCGATGGCGTCCACGCGGGTGGAGGTGAGCACGTCGATGCCGAGCTTGCGGTACTGCTTGGCCAGCTCGGCGGAGACCTCGGCGTCCTCCAGCGGGGCGACGCGGTCCAGGAACTCGACGATGGTGACCTTCACGCCGTAGTTGTGCAGCACGTAGGCGAACTCGATGCCGATCGCGCCGGCGCCCGCGATGACGATCGACTGCGGGAGGTCCTCGGCGAGGATCTGCTCCTCGTAGGTCACCACGCGCGCGGTGCGCTTGGTGCCGGGCAGCAGCTTGGGCGTGGCGCCGGTGGCGATGATGCAGTTGTCGAAGCCGATCGTGCGCGTGTTGCCGTCGTAGTCGGCGACCTGGAGGGTGTTCGCGTCGAGGAAGGTGCCCCGGCCGTCGAACTCCGTGATCTTGTTCTTCTTCATCAGGTAGTGGACGCCCTTGACCCGGCCGTCGGCGACGCGGCGGCTGCGGCGGAAGGCCTCGCCGTAGTCGAAGGAGATGGGGCTGTCCGACTTGATGCCGAAGGTCTTCGCCTCACGGGTGACGATGTGCGCGAGCTCGGCGTTGCGCAGCAGCGCCTTGGTGGGGATGCAGCCGACGTTCAGGCAGACGCCGCCCCAGTACTTCTCCTCGACGACGGCGACGCGCTTGCCCAGCTGGGCGGCGCGGATCGCGGCGACGTAGCCGCCGGGGCCCGCGCCGAGGACCACGACGTCGAAGCGCTCGTCCTGCTCGACCATGAGGACTTCCTTTTCGGGTGTGCCGTGAAGTGCTGACCCACGGATTCTTTCTCCCCCGCAGCCTCCCCGCCACGCCGATCACACATCTCTCCCGGACCGAGGGTGTGATCTTGCTCCTTGCCACGATGTGACGGACAAGGCCTTCACCATGGAGGCCGCCCGGGTCAGCCGGCTGCGGTCGGCCGCCGCGACAGTGCCGTCGCCAGGTTCACGTCCGTGAGGGGGCGCAGGCGGTAGGTGTACGTGTAGCCGCGGTCGGCGAAGAGTTTGTACGCGTCGTGGGTGTGGGCGCCCCAGCTGTTGTCTCCGCCGACGCCCATCTGACGGTGGTTGACCCGCAGGACGACCTCCTTGCGGGGGGTGAGCTGGTAGTCGTGGCGGACGCCGAGGGACAGGTCCTCCGGGGTGAAGTGGGACGCGTTGACCTCGATCAGCGGCTCTCCGGCCACCAGCAGGCCGCGGCCGGCGCCGTCCGTGAGGGCGGCCCAGCGCACATCGGTCTTGTTGCCGTTCTCCTGGGGGCGGATGTACGAGGTCCACTGCTCGGAGACGGTGCCGGAGTACAGACCGACGTCGGTGCCGTCCTTGCGGTCCCAGTAGTTGTCCTCGGGGCCGCGCCCGTAGTAGTGCAGGTGCTCCAGCCGCTCCGGCAGGAACAGCATCGTGCCGACCTCCGGGATGTACGGCAGGCTCGCGGCGCCCGGATGCAGGGTGTGGTCGACGCGGATCTCGCCGTTGCCGAACACGGTGTAGGTGGTGGAGTAGGCCGACGCCACCGTCGTGGGCAGGGTGCCGGCCACCTTGATCTCGACGGCGCGGTCGCGCAGGGGCCGCACGGTCACACCGGTCACGGCACGGCGGGCGCCCGCGTCGCGCCAGGTCTGGTTGCGCGTGTGCTGGCCGTTGCCGCGGTCGTTGTCGGTGGGTGCGCGCCAGTGGTTGGGCACCGGCCCGGAGGTGAGCAGGCGCATTCCGGCGGCCTCGTAGGAGGTGATCAGGCCAGTGCGCTTGTCGACGACGACGGTGAGGTCGTCGCCGGTGACGGTGACGGACTCCGCCGCGTCGGTGTACCGCAGCGCCGGGACGGTGCTCAGCGGGACCGGGGTCACCGCGGGGCTGCCGGCGTCGAGGGGGATCTGCTGCCGGGCCACCTCGAAGCCGGCCTTCGCCCAGGGCGTGGCCTCCTTGGTGGTGAAGGACAGCCGGAGGAAGTACTCCGTGCCGGGCGCGGGGCTCGCCGGCAGGGTCAGCGGCACGGTGACGTCCTTGTGCGCGAGGGGAGCCAGGTCCAGCTGGTCGCGGCTCAGCTTCCCCTTCTGCACCACGACTCCGTCGGCGAGCAGGGACCAACTTCCGTCGAATTCACGGACGTTGGTGAACAGATACTCGTTGGTGAGCGTCACCCGGCGCGGGTCGCCACCGGCCGGGGCGGCGTTGATCGCCTGGTAGATCCGCTTGACCTCGGCGGCCTTGCCGGTGTGGCCGCGGTCGGCGGTGACGATGCCGTCGGCGACGAAGGCGCCGTCGTTGGGGTTGTCGCCCCAGTCGCCGCCGTACGCGAAGAAGGTCTTGTCCTCCGGCTCGGCCTCGGCGTGTTCCACGGTGGCCGCGTCGAACCAGAACCGCACCGCCGCGTCCCCCGGCCCGCGTCCCTCGGCGGCCAGCTCGCCGGCGCCCAGTGCACGGGCGTAGACCCGCGCCCGCCGGATCGTGCCGCTGAACTCGCGGGTCATGTTGTCCACGTCGGTGGCGAGGGAGAGCGGTGCCGTGGTGCCGGTGGGCCGCAGGGTGGTCGTCCGCGTGGCCTTCGCCGCGCCGTCGACGTACAGCGTCACCGTGCCCGCGTCCGCGTCGAAGACGCCGGCGACATGGTGTTCGCGGCCGGTCCAGTCCGCGGGCAGCGCCCAGCTCGCGGTGATCCACTGGCCGGCGCTGTGGATGAAGAACTCCAGGTTCCCGTCGGTCTGTTTGAGGGCGTACTGGGTGTCGCCTTTGGCGAGGATCGGCTGGTGGTAGCCGGTGACGCGCGGGGTGATCCACGCCTCCAATGTGAGCGAACCGGTGAGGTCGAGACGGTCGTCGCGAGCGAAGACGGTGGCGCCGCTCAGGCCTCTGGCGCGGTCGAAGGAACCGGCGGGAGCGAGGATCTCTCCGCGCAGCCGGCCCGGCCCGGTCTCGGTGAGGAGCGTGCGCGCGGGGGTCGGCCAGCTCAGCGACTGGTCGACGAAGTCCCAGATCCAGCCGCCCTGCAGGACGTCATGGCGGCGGATGAGATCCCAGTACTCCTTCAGGTTGCCGTTGGAGTTCCCCATCGCGTGGGCGTACTCGATCATCACGTACGGCCGGGTGTCGGCGGTGTCCTCGGCCCGCTGCTCGACGCGCGCGGGGCTGTCGTACATCTCCGAGCGGATGTCGCTGACGCCGGGGCGGTCGTCGCCCTCGTACTGGATGACGCGGGTGGGGTCGTAGGAGCGGATCCAGTCGTGCATGGCGGAGAACGTGCTGCCGCCGCCGGCCTCGTTGCCGAGGGACCAGATGACCACCGAGGCGTGGTTCTTGTCGCGGTGCACCATGTTCTGCGCGCGGGCGACGCAGGCGGCGGTCCACTCGGGGTGGCTGCCGGGGTACTGGCCGCGGATGCCGTGCGTCTCGAGGTTGGTCTCGTCGACGAGGTAGAGGCCGTACTCGTCCGCGAGTTCCAGCCACTGCGGGTTGTTCGGGTAGTGGGAGGTGCGGACGGAGTTGATGTTCATCCGCTTGATGATCTCGATGTCGCGCACCAGGTCGGCGCGGGTGAGCGCGGTGCCGCGGTCGGGGTGCATCTCGTGGCGGTTGGTGCCGCGGAAGGACACCGGCTGCCCGTTGATGCGCATCAGGCCGTCCTTGAGCGCGAACTCCCGCAGCCCCACCCGGTGCGAGAGCGTCTCGGTCACCTTCCCGGCCGCATCGCGCAGTAGCAGGACGGCGGTGTAGAGATACGGCCGCTCGGCCGACCACAGCTTCGGATCGGGTACGGCTCCGGCGACCTGTACGGTCAGCTCGCCGCCGGAGCCGAGGTCGGCGCTCTGCTGCAGGGGCCGGGGCCACACGGGGTGGCCGGCCGCGTCGTACAGCATCGTCTCCACGGTGTACCGGCCGCCGCCCCCACCGGCGTAGTCGCGCACGCTCGCGGTCACCTTCAGCTCCGCCGACCGGTAACCGTCGCCGAGCGGGGTGTCCAGCTTGAAGTCGCGCAGGTGCACGTTCGGCGTGGAGTACAGGTAGACCGAGCGGAAGATGCCGCTCAGCCGGATCATGTCCTGATCCTCCAGCCAGTCGCCGTCGGAGTAGCGGTAGACCTCGACGGCGATCTGGTTGGTGCCGGGCTTCAGATGGTCGGTGATGTCGTATTCGGCGGGCGTGTAGGAGTCCTCGTGGTAGCCGACGAGCTGCCCGTTGATCCACACGTAGTGCGCGGACTTCACGCCCTCGAAGTGCAGGAAGGTGCGACGGCCTGACCAGTCCTCGGGGACGGTGAAGGTGCGCCGGTACTGGCCGACGGGGTTGTAGCGGGTCGGCGCGGCGGGCGGCTGCACCTCCTCGCCGAGGCCGTTGGGACCCCAGTAGGGGTAGGTGATGTTGACGTAGATCGGGAAGTCGTGGCCGTGCAGCTGCCACACGGAGGGGACGGGGATGGTCTCCCAGTCCCGGTCGTCGAGGTCGGTGCGGTGGAAGTCGGCGTCCCGGTCGTCGGGACGGTCTGCGTAGGCGAACTTCCAGGTCCCGTCGAGACTGCGCCGGTACGGCGAGGCGGTGCGGTCCGCCTTCAGCGCCTGGGCGAGGTTCGCGTACGGCATGAGCGTGGTGTGCGGTGGCTCGGTGCCGACCTGGAACAGGTTCATGTGCCCGTTCCACTCCGGCCGGTCGTCCGCTGCCTCGCGCGGGCCTGCCGCGTGCGCGGTGGCGGACGGGCCGGACAGGGCGAGCGCGCCGAGCACGGCGGCGGAGGACTCCAGGAGACGACGGCGGCTGACGACCGTGCGCTCGGGACGGGCGGACGGGGACGCGTTCGGGTGCGGCATGACCAGCGCCTTCCTGACGACCGACACGCAACTCATGGTGACTGAGGGGTTACTGAGCCCCCGTCACCCTAGAACCCGAACACATTCCTATCAATGATTCTGTCGGAGTTTGTGTGATCCTGATGGGCAGGCTTCGCCCATCAGGATCAGCGGCGTGGCGCGTCCGGCTCGGGTCGCGCGAAAACCGGCGGCGCCCCGGCGCGGTACGGCTACGCCCCGACCTCGGCCTTCACGCCGGCGAGCGTCGCCTCGATGCCGGTGCGCAGCAGGGCGAGCCGGCCCTCGATGATCTGCTCCTCACGCTCCGGGTGCTTCTCCACGAAGTCCTGCAGCGGGCCGCGGCCGGGGCCGATGCGCATTCCGTGCCGCAGCCGGGTGGCCGTCCCGTCGGCGACCGGCTCCAGGGTGTACGCCCACAGGGCGAGCGCCTCTTCGTCCGGGTTGCTGTGCCGGACGACCTCCCAGGTGAAGGTGCGCGGCTCCTCGAGCGCCGTGATGCGGCTGACGGTGCGCCACTCCCCGATGCGCTCGTTGCGGTTGCGGCCGGAGAAGCGCGCGCCGACGGCCGGCCCGCTCGCCCCGTCGAGCCACTCCACCTCCTGCAGCTCCGGGCTGTACTTCGCCGAGGTGGTGATGTCCGTGACGACCTTCCACACCTGCTCCGGCGCGGCGGCTATCTCGATCTCACATTCGACGCCGGGACCATCGGAAAAACGCATCGCTTCGACCTCCGGAAAAGAGAACGGCTCCATACCCGCGCGGCCGGTGAACGATCACCGGCTGCGCGGCGCGGCCAGGCTAGCGCGCGCCTCTGACGCACCGTCAACGACGGGGGCCTTCGGGCGCGCCGCCGCGTCAGCCCAGTTGCCGGGCGAACGCCTCGTACGCGCGGTCGTCGAAGAGGACGAAGCGGACCTCTTCCACCGCCGTGGGGGTGGCGCGGACCGTCTCCACGGCGATGCGGGCCGCGTCGTCCATCGGCCAGCGGTAGACGCCGGTGGAGATCGCCGGGAAGGCGACGGTCTTCGCGCCGAGTTCGTCGGCCACGCGCAGGGACTCCCGGTAGCAGGAGGCGAGCAGGCCGGAGCGGTCCTCGCTGCCGCTGTGGACCGGGCCGACCGTGTGGATCACCCAGCGGGCGTCCAGCTCGCCCGCGGTGGTGGCGACCGCCTGGCCGGTGGGCAGGCCCTTGCCGTAGGAGGAGGCGCGCAGCTTGCGGCAGTCCTCGAGGATCGCCGGGCCGCCGCGGCGGTGGATCGCGCCGTCGACACCTCCGCCGCCCAGCAGGGAGGAGTTGGCGGCGTTGACGAGGGCGTCGGCGCTCTGCCGGGTGATGTCTCCCTGGACCAGGCTGATCGTGGTCATTCCTGCCTCAGCCTCCTCCACACGGCCTTGGCCGCGTTGTGCCCCGACATGCCGTGCACGCCCGGACCCGGCGGGGTGGCCGACGAGCAGATGAAGACCGCCGGATGCGGGGTGGCGTACGGGAACAGGGACAGTCTGGGGCGCAGCAGCGTCTGGAGTCCGGACACCGCGCCGGAGGCGATGTCGCCGCCGACGTAGTTGGCGTTGCGGGCGGCCAGTTCGGGCGGGCCGGCGGTGGCGCGGGCGAGGACGCGGTCGCGGAACCCGGGGGCGAACCGCTCCAGTTGGCGTTCCAGCGCGTCGGTGAGGTCGCCGGCCCAGCCGTTCGGGACATGGCCGTAGGCCCAGAAGACGTGCCGGCCCTCGGGCGCGCGGGTGGGGTCGACCACGCTCGGCTGCACGGTGATCAGGAACGGTCGCTCGGGGGCGCGGCCTTCGCGGGAGGCAGCGCGCAGGGCCGCGCCGATCTCCGCGCTGTTCGCCCCGATCTGGACCGTGCCGGCGGTGCGGGCCTCCGGCGCGGTCCATGGGACCGGGCCGTCCAGGGCGTAGTCGATCTTGAAGGCGGCGGGGCCGTAGCGGAAGCCGTCGTAGTAGCGGCCGAAGCCCGCGATGCGGGCCAGGGCGGTGGGCGAGGTGTCGAAGACGTAGGCGCGGGCCGGGGGAAGGTCGTCGAGCCGCTTGACCTCGTAGTCGGTGTGGACCTCGCCGCCCAGGTCCGTCAGGTAGGCGGCGAGCGCGTCGGAGATCGACTGGGAGCCGCCGCGGGCGACGGGCCACCCGCGGGCGTGTGCGGCGAGCGCGAAGACCAGGCCGATGGCGCTGGTGGCGACGCCACTGAGCGGGGCCATGACGTGCGCGACGAGACCGGCGAACAGCGTCTTGGCCTTCTCGTCGCGGAAGCGGCGGGTCAGCCAGGTGGACGGGGGCAGACCGGCAAGGCCGAAACGGGCGAGCGTCACCGGGTCGCGGGGCAGCGAGGTCAGCGGCAGGGACATGAAGTCCCGGGCGAGGGTGTCCCATCTGTGCAGGAACGGCTCCACCAGCCGGCGGTAGGCGCCGGCGTCGCGCGGGCCGAAGGACGCGGCGGTCTCGGCGACCGAGCGGGCGAGCACGGCCGCGCTGCCGTCCGGGAAGGGGTGCGCCATGGGCAGCTCGGGATGCAGCCACTCGAGCCCGTAGCGATCCAGCGGCATGGCGCGGAAGGCGGGCGAGTTGACGGCGAGGGGGTGCGCCGCGGCGCACGGGTCGTGGCGGAACCCGGGCAGCGTCAGCTCCTCGGTGCGCGAGCCGCCGCCGACGGTGTCGCGGGCCTCGAACAGGGCGACGGAGAAGCCGCGGCGGGCCAGCTCCACGGCTGCGGTCAGTCCGTTCGGCCCCGCACCCACCACGACCGCATCGAGCATCGACGGCACCTTTCGGACCCCTTCGTCAGCCGATGGCCTGCCTGAGGGGATCAGGATATGCCGGGGCACCGACGGGCCCGGCGGCGCGGTCGGCTCCCACCCCGCGGGCCTTGCCGGTCGGCCCCCTGCCACAGCACCGCTCTCCCCCCTTACGCCCCCTGCTGCGGCACCGCTCCTCCCCTTGCGTCCGTCTGCGTCAGCAGGGTCCGGATCCGGCGCGCCGTGGCCGCGTCGCGGGCCGCGGTGAAGGGCAGGGCGTTGCCGCCGGTGACGCGGAACGGCTCTCCGGTGATCGTCAGGTGGGTGCCGCCCGCCTCCTCGACCAGCAGCAGGCCCGCCGCGTGGTCCCAGGCCGCCTCCCAGGAAAAGGCCACACCGTCGGACTCGCCGCGCGCGACGGCCAGATACTCAAGGCCCGCCGAACCGCAGGCGCGCGGCGCGACTCCCGGCGTCCACAGGCCCAGCAGGGCGCGCTTCTGCTCGTCGGTGGTGTAGTCGGGGTGCGAGGTGGCGACCCGCAGGTCCTTCCCGGGGACCGGCGGTCCGGCGTACAGCCGCTGTCCGTCGAGGTGGGCGCCGCCGCCCCGTACCGCGGTGGCGAACTGGCCGCGGGCGGGCGCGAACGTCCACGAGGCGCACACGACGCCGCCGTGCGCGAGCGCGACCAGGGTGCAGAAGCCGTCCTCGCCGCGCACGAACTGCCTCGTGCCGTCGACGGGGTCGACGATCCACACCGGCGCCTCGCCCCGTATCGCCTCGTACGTCGCCGGGTTGGCGTGGACGGCCTCCTCGCCGACCACCACGGAGCCGGGCAGCAGGGCGCGCAGGCTCTCGGTGAGATACAGCTCGGCCTTGCGGTCGGCGTCCGTCACCAGGTCGTGCGGCCCGCTCTTGACGTCCACCTCGTGGTCGGCGAGCTGCCGCCAGCGGGGCATGATCTCGGCCGCGGCGGCCTCGCGGACCGCCTCCTCCACGTCGGCCGAGCGGCGGGCGAGAAACTCCTCGATGGTTCCCGTGTCTTGGATCATGCCTCCATCACAGCATGTGGCACTGACATTCCTCACTCGCCCCGTGCACATCGGGTGGAATCGGTATGAACGTGCGGCTCCGCACCTCCTGCACGAGGCCGCGGGGGTTCAGCGTCCCACCGCGTACCCCTGCATCCCCCGCGGGTTCGCCGCCGCCGACAGCACGCCGGTGCGCGGGTCGCGGGCGACCGCGCAGAGCCGGCCCTCGGACCAGGGCGGGCCGACGGTGACGTCATGGCCGCGGCGGCGCAGCTCGGCGACGACGCCGGGATCCGTGCGGGACTCGACGGTCAGGGCACCCGGCCGCATGGCGCGGGGGTAGAAGGAGCCGGGGAAGCTGTCGTTGTGCCAGTTCGGGGCGTCGATGGCGCCCTGCAGGTCGAGTCCGCCGCGCACCGGGGAGCGCAGGGCCGCGGCGAGGAAGAAGTGCAGCTGCCACTGGTCCTGCTGGTCGCCGCCGGGGGTGCCGAAGGCGAGGACGGGCACGCCGTCGCGCAGCGCGAGGGACGGCGTGAGGGTGGTGCGCGGGCGGCGGCCGGGCGTCAGGGAGTTCGGCAGCCCCTCCTCCAGCCAGGTCATCTGCAGCCGGGTGCCGAGCGGGAAGCCCAGCTCGGGCACGACGGGGTTGGACTGCAGCCAGCCTCCGCTGGGTGTGGCGGAGACCATGTTGCCCCAGCGGTCGACGACGTCGAGATGGCAGGTGTCGCCGCGTGTGGCGCCGTCCGCGTCCACCAGCGGATCGCCCGGCACCGGGGAGGTGACCGGCTCGGCGACGGTGGGCTCGCCGACACCGAGCGCGGCCAGTGGATCGGAGCCCGGCCGGACCGTGGCGGCCACGCGCGCGTGCCCGCTGAGCCGCGGGGTGCGGCCGCCGGGGCTGCCGGGCCGCAGCTCGGTGGAGGCGGTGTCGCCGATCAGGGCCCGGCGGGCCGCGTTGTAGTCCTCGGACAGCAGTTCGTCGACGGGCACGCCGGCGGCGTCGCCGTACCAGGCCTCGCGGTCGGCCATCGCGAGCTTGCAGCCCTCGACGAGCAGGTGGACGTAGTCGGCGGAGCCGTGCGGCGGCAGCTCCGGCGGGAGCAGGGCGAGTTGCTGGAGCAGGACGGGTCCCTGGCTCCAGGGGCCGGCCTTGCACAGGGTCCAGCCGTTCCAGTCGTACGTCACCGGCGCCTCGTAGGCAGCGGACCAGCCGGCGAGGTCGGCGAGCGTGAGGGTGCCGGTGTGGTGCTCACCGCTGGTGTCCAGCGTCGGCCGCCCGGCCTGCCGTACCAGCGCCTCGGCGATGAAGCCGCAGCGCCACACCTCCCGCGCGGCCTCGATCCGCTCCTGACGGTCCCCCGCCCCGGCGGTCTCGGCCAGCAGCCGCCTCCAGGTGGCCGCGAGCGCGGGGTTGCGCAGCAGTTCACCGGGCCGGGGCGCGCGGCCGCCGGGCAGATAGACCTCCGCCGAGGACGTCCACTCGGTCTCGAACAGCTCCCGTACGGTCTCCACGGTCGCGCCGACGTTCTCCACGGGCGCGTGCCCGTGTTCGGCGTACCCGACGGCGTACTTCAGGACGTCGGCGAGGGACTTGGTGCCGTGGTCGCGCAGCAGCAGCATCCACGCGTCGAAGGCGCCCGGCACGGCGGCGGCGAGCGGGCCGGTGCCGGGCACCAGGTCCAGGCCGAGCCCGCGGTAGTGCGCGACGCTCGCGCCCGCCGGGGCCACGCCCTGTCCGCACAGCACCCGCACCTCGCCGCCGGCCGGGGCGAGCAGGATCGGCACCTCGCCCGCCGGCCCGTTCAGGTGCGGCTCCACCACGTGCAGCACGAACGCCCCGGCCACGGCGGCGTCGAAGGCGTTGCCGCCGTCCTCCAGGACCGCCATGGCCGACTGGGAGGCGAGCCAGTGGGTGGAGGACACCATGCCGAAGGTGCCCTGCAGGGTGGGCCGGGTGGTGAACACGGGCGCCTCCTGGGTTCCGGGTACGTCTCCCGGGTGGATGGTACGAGCGTGATCACGCTCCGGGGAACACGGCGACGACCTGCGGCGTTGATCTCGTAGGCAGGAGGGGAGGCCCAGTGCACGGTGAGTACAAGGTGCCCGGCGGCAAGCTGGTCGTCGTGGACGTGGACGTGGAGGACGGCGTGCTGCGGCACGTGCGCGTGGCGGGCGACTTCTTCCTGGAGCCGGACGAGGCGCTGGACGCGGTGAACGGCGCGCTGGAGGGCGCCCCGGCGGACACCGACGCGGCGGGGCTCGCGGCCCGCGTCGACGCGGCGCTGCCCGAGGGCACCGTGATGTACGGGCTGACCTCGGAGGGCATCGGCATCGCCGTGCGCCGCGCCCTCGCGCACGCCACGGACTGGACGGACTACGACTGGCAGCTGATCCACGACGGCCCGCAGTCACCGGCGCTGCACATGGCGCTGGACGAGGTGCTGACCGCCGAGGTGGCGGCCGGACATCGCCCTCCGACGCTGCGCGTGTGGGAGTGGGGCGCACCCGCGGTGATCATCGGCAGCTTCCAGTCCCTGCGCAACGAGGTCGACGCCGAAGGTGCCGCGCGCCACGGTGTCCGGGTCGTGCGCCGGATCTCCGGCGGCGGCGCGATGTTCGTCGAGCCGGGCAACACGATCACCTACTCGCTGTCGGTGCCGCAGGCGCTGGTGCAGGGCCTGTCCTTCCAGGACAGCTACGCCTATCTCGACGACTGGGTGCTCGGCGCGCTCGGCGGCATGGGCATCCGGGCCTGGTACCAGCCGCTGAACGACATCGCCACCGACCAGGGAAAGATCGCGGGCGCCGCACAGAAGCGGCTCGTGGCCCCGCACGGCGGGCCGGGGGCCGTCCTGCACCACGTGACCATGTCGTACGACATCGACGCCGGCAAGATGGTGCAGGTGCTGCGCATCGGGCGGGAGAAGCTGTCCGACAAGGGGACCAGGAGCGCGAAGAAGCGGGTGGACCCGCTGCGCCGGCAGACCGGGCTGCCCCGCGAAGCCGTCATCGAGCGGATGATCGACTCCTTCCGTACCCGGTACGGCCTGACCGAGGGCAAGGTCACGGACGAGGAGCTGGCACGCGCCGAGGAGCTGGCCCGCACCAAGTTCTCCTCACCCAAGTGGACCGCCCGGGTGCCCTGAGCATGCCGGCGGGAGCGGCTTTTCGCCCAAGTCCGGCGTCCGCCGACACGTCAGCGTCACCGCACCGGCACGGAGCGAGTTCGCCCTTCCGCCTCACGGGGAGTCATGTGACACTGTCGTCCCGTCCGTACTGCGGACACCCCTCACAGCCTCCCCCCATGAGAAGTGCGCCGTGCGTTTGCTTCCTCTGCCGCTCGCCCTGACCGCGCGCCTGTCCCCGGTGGCCGTGCTCGCCACGGCCGGCTGGGCGCTGTCGTCCGGCCCGCTCGCGCCGGCCCCGGCCGCCGGGCACGAACCCGTGCAGAACAAGACGGCCACCCAGTCGGCCACCGCCCCGCCGGCGACGACGGAGTCGAAGACGTACGCCACCGCCCCCGCCCCCTGCGACAGCATCGGCGCCAAGACCATCACGGCGCTGGTGCCCGGCGCCAAGACGGGCGGCAAGGAGATCCCGTCCACCGACGCGAAGCTGCGCCGCACCTGCTCCTGGAACGCGCTCAAGGGCTACGACTACCGGTGGCTGGACGTCTCCTTCGAGGTCATGGGCTCCGGGGAGCAGGCGCAGAAGTCGTACCAGGAGCGCACGACGGAGAAGAGCGGCGGCGGTGCCGTGCCCGGTCTCGGGGACGAGGCCTACTCGGTGGTGAACCTGACCACCGAGGACAAGCAGCAGACCCGGGAGGGCGAGGTGATCGCCCGCGCCGACAACGCCCTCGTGGTGGTCACCTACAACGGCAGTGACTTCGAGACGAAGAAGGCGCCGAGCACCGACGAGATCAACAAGGGTGCGATCAAGGCGGCCAAGGAAGCGATGGCGGCGCTGAAGGGCGGCCAGGCCGGCTGACCGCCCTCGTGCGCTCACGCCTCGGCGTACGCGCGACGGCGGCGCGGCAGCATCAGCGCCAGGTACAGCACCAGGGAGGTGCCGAGGCCCACGGCCCAGCCGTAGTCCGCCAGATCGGCCAGCGCCGGGATCGGGCGGCCGTCGACGAGCGGGTGGAAGTCGGCGCCGCCGACGGCCAGGACCCCGCCCGCCGCGAAGGCGACCACGGCCCGCCAGTTCCAGCCGCCCGCGTACCAGTAGCGGCCGCCCGCCCGGTACAGGTCGGCGAGGTCGAGCCGGGCCCGGCGCAGGATCCAGTAGTCGGCGACGAGGATCCCGGCGACCGTGCCGAGCAGCCCGCCGACCAGGCCCAGCCAGGTGAAGATGTAGCCCTGAGGGTCGGCGTACAGCTTCCACGGGCAGATCACCACGGCGAGAACGCAGGTGATCAGCGCGCCGGTGCGGAAACTCACCCTGCGCGGCGCGACGTTGGAGAAGTCGAACGCCGGGGAGACCAGGTTCGCCGCGACGTTCACGGACAAGGTCGCCACCAGGACCGTGACGAGGGCGTACAGCAGGCCGACCGTGTTGTCCGTCTTGGCGGCCAACTGGACCGGGTCCCAGACCGGCTTGCCGTACACCGCCTGAGAGCCGGAGGTGACCAGCACGGACAGGAACGCGAACAGGGTCATCGTGGTGGGCAGACCGAGCGCCTGGCCCCAGGTCTGCGCCTTCTGGCTGCGGCCGTAGCGGGTGAAGTCGGGGATGTTCAGCGACAGCGTGGACCAGAAACCGATCATGCCCATGAGCGAGGGCGCGAAGAGTTTCCAGAAGTCGGCGCCCCAGCCGAGCCTGGACGGCTGGTCGAAGAGCGGGCCGAGGCCGCCGGCCTTGTCGCTCATCCACCACAACATGACGAACGCGCCGACCAGGACGAAGGGCGCCGCCCAGTTCTCGAAGCGGCGGATGGTCTCCATACCGCGGTGGACGATGGCGACCTGGAGCACCCAGAACAGCGCGAACGACAGCCACATGGTCCAGGCGTAGCCGCCGATGTGGGACGCCTGTGACCAGCCGGAACCGATCAGCTTCCCGGCCAGGAAGTAGATCGCCTCACCGCCGATCCAGGTCTGGATGCCGAACCAGCCGCACGCCACCAACGCCCGCACCACCGCGGGGAGGTTGGCGCCGCGCACGCCGAACGAGGCGCGCGCGAACACCGGGAACGGGATGCCGTACTTGGGTCCGGCGTGCCCGGTGAGCAGCATCGGCACGAGCACGATCACATTGGCCAGGGCGATGGTGAACACCGCCTGCTTCCAGTCCATCCCGACGGCGATCAGCCCGGAGGCCAGCGTCCAGGAGGCGGTGTTGTGGGCCATGCCGACCCACAGCGCGCAGAAGTTGTACGTCGTCCAGGTGCGCTGCGCCGCCGGGACCGGCAGCAGGTCCTCGTTGGCGTAACGGCCGGCCGGCGGCCCCGAGTCCGGCGCGAGCTCCACGCGGCCGTCGGGCAGGGTGACTTGGGTGGTCGAAGGTATCGCGGTGGGAGCGGTCTCGGTCATGGCAGCCCCATGAGGTGAGGTGGGTCGGGGTGTGTGCGGGCACCGGCCCCTCCCCCCGGGGGCGGGGAGGGGCGACCAAGGGCTTGAAGAAGAGGGGGTTCAGGCGGTCAAGCGGTGAGGCGGTCAGGCGGTCAGGGCGGGGATGACGTGCTGCCCGTAGGCGTCGATGACGGCTTCCTGCGCGTCGTGCATGTCGTAGACGGCGAACTGGTCGACGCCCAGCGCGCGCAGCGCCTGGAGCTTCTCGATGTGCCGCTCGACGGGGCCGATCAGGCAGAACCGGTCGACGATCTCGTCCGGTACGAAGGCGGTGTCGGGGTTGCCGCTGCGTCCGTGGTGGGCGTAGTCGTAGCCCTGGCGGGACTTGATGTAGTCGGTGAGTTCGTCGGGGACGGCCGCCGAGTGCTCGCCGTACTTGCCGACCAGGTCGGCGACGTGGTTGCCGACCATGCCGCCGAACCAGCGGCACTGCTCGCGGGCGTGAGCGAGGGCCTCGGGCGAGTCGTCGGCGGTGACATAGGCCGGGGCGGCGACGCAGACCGTCACCTCGGACGGGTCGCGTCCGGCGCCGGTGGCGGCGTCGCGGACGGCCTTGACCATGTACTCGGTCAGATACAGGTCGGCGAGCTGGAGGATGAAGCCGTCGGCCTCCTCCCCGGCCATCTTCAGCGCCTTGGGCCCGTAGGCGGCCATCCACACGGGCAGTTCGGCGCCGGGCTTGATCCAGGGGAACCGCACGACCGTGCCGCCGCCGAGGTCGGCCTCCCGGCCGCCGGCGAGGGCCCGGATGACCTTCATCGCCTCGCTGATCCGGGCGAGCGTGTTGGGCTTGCGGCCGGCGACGCGCATGGCGGAGTCGCCGCGGCCGATGCCGCACACGGTGCGGTTGCCGAACATGTCGTTGAGGGTGGCGAAGGTGGAGGCGGTGACCTCCCAGGTGCGCGTCCCGGGGTTCGTCACCATCGGCCCCACGGTCAGCGTCTCCGTGGCGGCCAGGATCTGGCTGTAGATCACGAACGGTTCCTGCCACAGCACGGCGGAGTCGAAGGTCCAGCCGTGGCTGAAGCCGTTGCGTTCGGCCCGTTTCATCAGGTCGATGACCCGGGATGCGGGCGGGTCGGTCTGCAGGACGAGTCCGAAATCCATGGGCGCCACTCCTCGTTCGACTAGTTCAGGTACTGGCAGGTGGAGCGGGGGAGGTAGACGCCGTGACCGGCGTGTCCGGTGTACTCCCGCTGGTCGATGACGAGTTCGCCGCGCGAGAGAACGGTCTCGACACGGCCGGTGACCCGTTTGCCCTCGTACGCCGAGTAGTCGACGTTCATGTGGTGCGTCTCGGCGGAGATCACCTGCTCGGCGTGCGGGTCGTAGATCACGACGTCGGCGTCGGCGCCCGGGGCGATGGTGCCCTTCTTCGGGTACAGGCCGAACATCCGGGCCGGGGTGGCGCAGGCGATCTCGATCCAGCGGCGGCGCGAGATGTGCCCGTCGACGACGGCCTGGTGCAGCAGGTCCATCCGGTTCTCCACCCCCGGCAGACCGTTGGGGATCTTGGAGAAGTCGCCCAGGCCCAGTTCCTTCTGGCCCTTGAAGCAGAACGGGCAGTGGTCGGTGGAGACGACCTGGAGGTCGTTGGTGCGCAGGCCTTTCCACAGCTGGGCCTGGTGCTCCTTCGGCCGCAGTGGCGTGGAGCAGACGTACTTGGCGCCCTCGAAGCCGGGCTCGGCGAGGTTGTCGGTGGACAGGAACAGGTACTGCGGGCAGGTCTCGCCGAACACCGGCAGCCCCTCGTCACGTGCCCGGGCCAGCTCGGCCACCGCCTCCGTCGCGGAGACGTGCACGACGTACAGGGGCGCCCCGGCCACCTGCGCGAGCCGGATCGCACGGTGGGTCGCCTCGGCCTCCAGCAGCGCCTTGCGGACCTCGCCGTGGTAGCGCGGGTCGCCCTCGCCGCGCTCCAGGGCCTGCTGCACGAGCACGTCGATCGCGATGCCGTTCTCGGCGTGCATCATGATCAGCCCGCCGTTGTCGGCGGAGCGCTGCATGGCGCGCAGGATCTGGCCGTCGTCGCTGTAGAAGACGCCCGGGTACGCCATGAACTGCTTGAAGGAGGTCACGCCCTCCTCGACCAGCAGGTCCATCTCCTTCAGCGTCTCGTCGTTGACGTCCGAGACGATCATGTGGAAGCCGTAGTCGATCGCGCAGTTGCCCTCCGCCTTGGCGTGCCAGGCGTCCAGCCCCTCCCGCAGGCTGTGCCCGACGCCCTGCACCGCGAAGTCGACGATCGTGGTGGTTCCGCCCCAGGCGGCGGCCCGGGTGCCGGTCTCGAAGGTGTCCGAGGCGAAGGTGCCGCCGAACGGCAGCTCCATGTGGGTGTGGGCGTCGACGCCGCCCGGCAGGACGTACTTCCCGGTGGCGTCGATCGTCCGCTCGGCCGTCCACGCCTCGGCGGCCGCGGTGCCGGAGGCGGCGAGGGCGGCGACGCGGCCGTCCTCGATCAGGACGTCGGCGTGGATCTCGTCGGACGCGGTGACGACGAGGCCACCGCGGATCACTGTCCGGTTGCTCATGTCTGGGTCGCTCCTCCCGGTGGGGACGTGTCGGTTGTCGGTGGCCGGTCGCGCCCGCGCGGCGGCAGCCGCGGATCGCCCGCGCCCCGCGCCCCAGGGACCTTGCCCTCGGCGGCGCTCTACGGTGCCGTCAGCGGTTCGTACGCTCCCGGTGCGCGGTCCCGGTAGAACTGCCAGCGGTCGCGCACCTCGCGCAGCTTCGCCATGTCCAGGTCCCGCACGACCAGTTCGGCCTCCTTGTCGCTCGCGACCTCTCCCACGAACTGGGCCTCGGGGTCGACGAAGTAGCTCGTGCCGTAGAAGTCGTTGTCGCCGAGGTCCTCGACACCGACCCGGTTGATCGCGCCGACGAAGTACTCGTTGGCCACGGCCGCCGCGGGCTGCTCCAGCTGCCACAGGTAGCGGGACAGGCCGCGCGAGGTGGCCGACGGGTTGAAGACGACCTCGGCGCCCGCGAGCCCGAGGGCGCGCCAGCCCTCCGGGAAGTGCCGGTCGTAGCAGATGTAGACGCCGATGCGGCCGGCGGCGGTGTCGAAGACGGGCCAGCCGCCGTTGCCGGGACGGAAGTAGAACTTCTCCCAGAACCCTTTGACCTGCGGGATGTGCGTCTTGCGGTACTTGCCGAGGTAGGAGCCGTCGGCGTCGATCACGGCGGCGGTGTTGTACAGGACGCCGGGCTGCTCCTCCTCGTACATCGGCAGGACGAGGACGATGCCTGCCTCCCGCGCGAGCGCCTGGAAGCGCTGCACGATCGGGCCGTCGGGGATCTGTTCGGCGTACGCGTAGAAGGCGGGGTCCTGGACCTGGCAGAAGTACGGCCCGTAGAACAGCTCCTGGAAGCACAGCACCTGGGCGCCCTGCGCGGCGGCGTCGCGCACCGCCTGCTCATGGACCTGGATCATGGACTCCTTGTCGCCCGTCCACGCGGTCTGGAAGAGGGCGGCGCGGATCACTCGGCTCATCACGTTTCTCCGCTCGGTCGGTGTGCGGCGAGCGTAGAAAGTCCGCGGGCGCGCGGTGAGGTACACGGTGTCACGTCCGCAGTGGTGCGGCGTGTCACCGTGTCACCCTTCGTCCGGGCCATGTTTCACCGCCGTTTTCCCAGGTGGTGGTCGTGTGTCAGGGGTGTTGCGCGTCGTGCGCGAGGAGGGCTATGTGCACCGAGACGGCCTGTTCGAAGTCGTCCAGGTCCACGCCGAGGCGGGTCTGTATCGCTTCCAGGCGGCGGTAGAGGGCGGGCCGGGAGACGTGGTGGAGCTGGGCGGTGCGGGACTTGTTGCGGCCGGTGGCGAGGTAGGTGCGCAGGACGGCGAGCAGGTCGTCGTCTGCGGCGCCGAGCAGCCCGTCCAGCTCCCGTTCCGCGAAGGACTGCACCTGCGGGTCGTCGCGCAGCAGCCGGATCAGGCCGCGCAGATGGACGTCCCGAAGGCGGACCACGGGCGGCAGGTCGAGGGGGGCGGCGGAGTCGGCGACGGCGTCGGCCACGTGCTGCGCCTCGCGCAGTCCGGCCGGTACGTCGTCCCAGGCGGTGCACGGGTCGGCGGCGGCGACCACCACCGGGGCCACCTCGCGCAGCCGGGCCGCGAGGTGCGCGGTGAGCGCCCCGGCGTCCTGATCGCGAGCGAGGCTGAGGAGGACGGCGGTGGCCCTGCCGTCGGCCTCGGCGACGACTCCGGGGAGTCCCAACAGGCGCAGGAAACGGTCGAGTTCGCCTGGGCCGCGGTCGCGGACGACGAGCGGGACGAAGGTGCGCCGGTTGACCGGCAGCCCGGCGGCGCGCGCCCGGGGCAGCAGGTGCCGGGCCGGTACGGCGCCGGAGACCAGGTCGGTGAGCAGGCTCTGCGCGGACTGCTCCTCCCAGGTGCGGGCCGCGGGTCCGGCGAGCATGCGGTGCAGGACGAGGGCCTCGGCGGCCCGGTCGGCGAGGAGGCGGCCGACGGCCGGGTCGGTGCGGTGGCCACACAGCACGAGGCGGCCCCAGCGTTCGCCGCGGCTGGCGAGTTCGGCGCGGATCCAGCCGTCGGCGTCACCGGCGCCGGCCTGGCGCGCGATGCGGTCCCAGTCGCGCAGCACGTCGTCCACCGCGGGCCGCTCCCCCGCCGTCGCCAGCACCCGGTGGGCGAGGTTGGTGACGACGACGGGGCAGCCGCTGTGCCGGGCGATCTCCTCCAGGAGGTGTTGCAGCGGGGCGCCGGAGGTGATCAGCGCGGTCAGCGCGGTGCGCACCGACTCCGACAGGCTGACCGCCGCGAACTTGCGCCGCACCAGCCGCGCCTGCACCTCCTCGGTCAGCTGGGCGAAGGGGAACGGCCGGTGCAGCACGACCAGCGGCAGCCCACACCGCTCGGCAGCCCGGCGCATCACCTCCGGCGCCGCCGGGAACGCCCGCCCGAGGCCCAGGACGACCGCGGCGGCCTCGGCGCGGTGCAGGGAGCGGATGTAGTCGGCCTGCTTGTCCTCGTCGCCGGCGAGGAGGACGCCGGTGGTGAGCACGAGTTCGCCGCCGCTGAGCATCACGCCGACGTCGGGCGCCTCGGCGACGTGCACCCAGCGCACGGGACGGTCCAGCCGGCCGGCGCCGGCCACCACCTCGGGCTCCCCGGCGAGCACCCGCTCCAGGGTGAGGATCTGGCGTACCGACAGGGCCGGTTCCACGGGTTCCCAGGTGGTGGTCATGACGCCTTCCCCGCTCAGTCTCGCCGCTCGGTTCCTGCCGCTCGGCTCCCCGCTCACCGCGCCGCTACTGAACGCTTCTCAGGGCGTCCTCGAGGATCGCGGCGCCCTCCTCGGCCTCCGCGACGGTCAGGGACAGCGGTGGGGCGATGCGCAGGGCGGCGGTGTTGTGCCCGCCGCCCTTGCCGATGAGCAGCCCCTGCGTGCGGCACGCCTCCAGGACGGCCGCGGCGGCCTGCGGATCGGCCTCGTCGGTGCCGGGTCGCACCAGCTCGACGCCGATCATCAGTCCGCGTCCGCGTACCTCCCGTACGGCCGGGTTCTGGGCGGCGATCGCCCGCAGCCGCTCCATCAGCAGGCCACCGACGCGCCGGGCGTTGCCCTGCAGGTCGTGCTCCAGCAGGTAGCCCAGGTTGGCCAGGCCCGCGGCCATGGTGATCTGGGTGCCGCCGAAGGTGGAGATGCTGTTGGCGTCCAGGCAGTTCATGATCTCGGCTCGGGCGATCACGCCGCCGATGGACATGCCGTTGCCGATGCCCTTGGCGAAGGTGACGATGTCCGGCGGGCCGCTGCGGGCGTGCGCCTGCCAGCCCCAGAAGTGGTCGCCGGTACGGCCCCAGCCGGTCTGCACCTCGTCGGCGATCCACAGGATGCCCCGCTCGGCGAGCACCTCGCGGAAGGCGGCGTACAGGCCGTCCGGCGGGGAGGTGAAGCCGCCGACGCCCTGGATCGGCTCGGCGATCAGCGCGGCGGGCGGGCGGGTGTGGCCGAGGAGGTCCTTCAGGTCGTCCACGCAGGCCGCGATGAAGTCGGCGTCGTTCAGGGAGGCGTAGGGCCCGCGGGTGCGCACCCCGCCGTGCACGTACAGCGTCTGCAGCGGGGACAGCGAGGTCGGCGACCAGCTGCGGTTGCCCGTGATGCCGACGGCGCTGAAGGAACGGCCGTGGTAGCTGTTGCGCATCGCGAGGATCGTGTTGCTGCGCCGGTGGGTCGTGCCGAGCAGCAGGGCGGTGTCGTTGGCCTCGGTGCCGGAGGTGGTGAAGAAGACGCGGGCGTCGGGGATGCCGCTGAGCCCGGCGATGCGCTCGGCCAGCTCCACCATCGGGCGGTTGAGGTAGAGGGTGGAGGAGTGGATGATCCGCCCGGCCTGCTCGCTGACCGCCTTGGTCACCTCCGGCAGGGCGTGCGCGGTCATCGTCGTCAGGATGCCGCCGAAGAAGTCCAGGTAGCGGCGGCCGTCGGAGTCCCAGACATGGCGGCCCTCGCCGTGCGTGATCTCGATCGGGTCGTCGTAGTACAGCGCGAGCCAGTCCGGCATCACACTGCGGTGGCGGGCGTACAGGTCGCTCACGGCTCCACCAGTCCTTCGTAGGCGTCGGGGCGGCGGTCGCGGTAGAAGGCCCACTGCTGCCGCACCTGGTCGATCAGGTCGAAGTCGAGGTCGCGGACGACGAGTTCCTCCTTGGAGTCGGAGGCTGCCCCGCCGACGAACTGTCCTCGCGGGTCCACGAAGTAGCTCGTGCCGTAGAAGTCGTTGTCGCCGTAGGGCTCCTGGCCGACGCGGTTGATCGCCGCGACGAAGTACTCGTTGGCGACCGCGGCGGCGGGCTGCTCCAGGTGCCACAGGTGGGACGACAGCCCTCGGTGGGTGGCCGACGGGTTGTAGACCAGCTGGGCGCCGTTGAGCCCGAGTTGCCGCCAGCCTTCCGGGAAGTGCCGGTCGTAGCAGATGTAGACGCCGACCTTGCCGACGGCCGTGTCGAAGACGGGCCAGCCGAGGTTGCCGGGCTTGAAGTAGTACTTCTCCCAGAAGCCCCGCACCTGCGGGATGTGATGCTTTCTGTACTTCCCCAGATAGCTGCCATCGGCGTCGATCACGGCCGCGGTGTTGTAGTAGAAGCCGGACTGCTCGACCTCGAACACGGGGACGACCATCACCATGCCGGTCTCGCGGGCGAGCTCCTGCATACGGCGCACGGTCGGCCCGTCGGGCACGGGCTCGGCCCAGCGGTAGTGCTCCGGCTCCTGGACCTGGCAGAAGTACGGGGCGTTGAAGACCTCCTGGAAGCCGATCACCTTGGCTCCCTGGCGGGCGGCCTCGCGGGCGTGCTCCTCGTGCTTCGCCACCATGGACTCGGTGTCGCCGGTCCAGGTGGCCTGGACCAGGGCGGCACGGACGACGTTCGCCATGAGCTGCTCCTTCGACGCGACGTCAGAGCCTCTACGCCCGTAGAAACAGGCTGTAGAGGGACGAACGTAAGCCTCTCGGACGGGCTTGCCAAGACCATCGTCGCCAACCCGCTGAGTCGAGCGCGTTTGACACTCCTCTGGGTGATGTCCGGGGCTGGTGGGGCGGGTGTGGCGTCCCGGCGCTCGGTTTGCGAGTCAGTGGGCGAGACCGGCGACCCGCAGGGCGTGCAGCAGGTCCCAGTGGCGTTCGTCGGAGACGCCCCGGGCGGCCTCGAGCAGCAGCGGCGCGAGCAGCCGGGGGTCGGGGGCGGCGCTGCGGGCGGCCTCCTCGGGGGCGCGGACGCGGACGTAGGCGCCGAGCAGCGCGCGCACCTCGCGGTGGCGGCCGCCCGCGTGCAGCGTGCGCACAGTGGCCCCGATCTCCTCGGCGGGCCGTACGACGCCTTGGCGCAGGACGTGCTCGCCGTCGGCGTCCCGGCCGGCCGCGACGAGCGCGTCCGCGGCGGCGACGAGCCGCTCGGCGGGCAGCGAGGCGGCCTCCCACAGCAGCGTCGTCCAGTCCGCGCCGAGCCCGGCCCGGTGCAGCGCGGCGGCGAGCAGCGGGAAGCGGGCGGCGGGCCAGTGGGCGAGCTCGACGAGCAGCGCATGCGCGTCGCCGGTACGGCCGTCGGCGCGCAGCCGCGCCAGCCGGTCCACGGCGCCCTGGACCGCGCGACGGTCGGCGCCGTCCATCGGCTCGGCCGAGGGTGCGGGCTCGGCCAGGGGCGCAGCATCGGCGTGTTCCCCGGCCCCGGCGAACCGGGCACCCCGCGGGGTCCGTCCGGCAGCGGGAACGGGCGCCGGCTCGGCGAGAAGGGGAGCGTCCCCCTCGTCGACGGCACCGGCGAACCGGGCACCGCCACGGCGACGCTTGCGCGTCGTGGCGTCGGGGGGTGCCGGGCGGACGGAGGGGTCGGCGCCGCGAGCGGCGCCGGCAGGGGGCGGCACGAAACCGGGCGGCGCCGAGGAGACGGCCTGTGCTCCGGGCCGGGTGGACGGGCCGGCACCGGGCTGTGCGGGGGTTTCGGCGAGCCGGTGCGGGGCGGGCGCGGCACCGGCAGGAACGGGCGCGAGGGCCGAAGGGGCGGGGCCGGGCAGGGGCCCGGAGGGTGCCGGGCGAGCGTCGCGCCCCGGCCGGGAGGCGATCGCACCATGCCCTGTGTGCGGTGCGGCACCGACGGGGGCCGTGACCTCCTGGCCGCCGAGGAGTGCCTGGGCATGCGGAGTGGAGACCGGCGCGCCATGCCCGGCGCGTGCCGCCGCATCCGTCGCCGCCACAGGGCCGGCGCCGCCTGCGCCCGCACCCCTCGTCGCCACAAAGTCGGCGCCCCCTGCCGCCGCACCCCTCACGGCCACAGCACCGGCGCCCTCCGCGCCTCCCGCCGCGAACCAGGAACCTCCCTCCCCGGCACGGAGCGCGGCCGCGTGGGCGTCGGGTGCGACCGGGACGTGGCCGGCGTGCCCGAGCGCGTCCCCGAGGGGGCCGTCGTCACGGGAAGGGCCACCGTGCGCGCTGCCCCGCGTCCCCCGCGTCGGCAGCGCCCGCTCCAGTCGCGCCATCCGGGCCCGCAGTTCCGCGCAGCGGGCGGTCGCGCGTTCGTGGTCGTCGTCGGACCAGGCGAGGTCGAGGCGGAGGGCGTCGGCCTCCTCGCGGGTCGCGGCGTGCGCAAGCGTCCGGGTCAGGACCGCGCGGCGCTCCGCCGCGTAGCGCTGTTCGCGGAGCATCACATCGAGACGGTCCGCGAGTGCCTCCCGGCCACCGGGACGGGCGTCGTACGCGGCGACCGCGGCGGCGTGCAGGACGCTGGCCCGCTCCGCCTCCCGTGCCGCGGCCTCCCGGCCGTGGCGGGAGGCGAGGTCCTGCAGCAGCGCCGCGACCACGTCCCAGGGCGGCATCTCGCGGCCCTCCCGGCACGCGCGCATGCCGTCCGGGTCGCGTTGCCAGAAGACGCCGCACCAGCCGTCGGCCGTATCGAGACGCCCCAGCAGGGCGTCGAGGTACTCCACGAACTCCCGCATTTCGCCCGGGAGTTGCTCCACCGCCATCGCCCGACTCCCACCCGAGGGGAACACTCCGGCCTCGTAGCCAACACCAGTTGTGTTACGGCGCGGCTACGCGGAGTTTTCCCCCGGGGTGCGGGGACCTCAGTCCCGCACTCCGGCCACGGTGACGCTCAGGCGGCGGCGAGGTCCACCCCCGCCTGCGCACACCGGGCGGCCAGCTCGTCCAGGGACAGCCCGAGCGCGCCGGCCAGCGCGGCCACGGTGAAGAAGGCCGGCGTCGGGGCCCGTCCGGTCTCGATCTTCCGCAGCGTCTCCGCCGAGATCCCGGCATCGGCCGCGACCCGCGTCATGCTGCGGTCGCCGCGGGCCTCGCGCAGCAGCCGCCCGAGCCGCTCGCCGCGCTCGTGCTCTTCGGGTGTGAGAGGGGTACGCACCATGGCACCCATTCTAATACCGGTATAGTAATTGGCATGGTGGAACTGAAGACGGACACGTCGATCGATGCGATGTACGAGGCGGGCCAGGTCGTCGCCCGAGCCCTGACGGCCGTACGGGAGGCCGCGGACGTCGGCGTCTCCCTGCTGGAACTGAACGAGGTCGCCCACGACGTGCTGCGCGAGGCGGGCGCGACATCCCCCTTCCTGGGCTACCGGCCCTCCTTCGCGCCCACCGCGTTCCCGGCCGTGCTCTGCGCCTCCGTGAACGACGCCATCGTGCACGGCATCCCCACGACGTACCGCCTGCGAGACGGCGACCTCCTCTCCGCCGACTTCGGCGCCGAGCTGAACGGCTGGGTCGGCGACTCCGCGATCAGCTTCACGGTGGGCCGCCCGCGACCGGCGGACCTGAAGCTGATCGAGACCGCCGAGCGGGCCCTCGACGCCGCCATCGCCGCGGCCGTCGTCGGCAACCGCATCGGCGACATCGCCCACGCCGTCGGCACGGTGTGCCGCGCCGCCGGCTACGGCATCCCCGACGGCTTCGGCGGACACGGCATCGGCCGCCGTATGCACGAGGACCCGGGCGTCCCCAACGAGGGCCGCCCCGGCCGCGGCCTGCCGCTGCGCCACGGCATGGTCCTCGCGATCGAGCCGATGCTGATCGCCGGCGGCACGGACGCCTACCACGCGGATCCCGACGGCTGGACCCTGCGCACCAACGACGGCACCAGGGCAGCCCACGTGGAACACACGGTGGCGATCACGGAAAGCGGACCCCGCGTCCTCACCCAGCGGTGAGATGACGTACGCAAGGGTCGCGGCGCTGTATCGATAGGCAACTCCGCCGCGCGAGCACGGGCAACCACCGAGGACCCGCACCCGCGAGAGTAGAGAACACCCCGAGCCGAAAGGCGCACCCCCACAGAACATGCCATCGTGGGCATGACCGACCCCACCCCCGGTTACCCGCCTCCGGTACGTCTCAGCGAAGGAACGGAGCGCCATGACCAGCGGCTACCTCGGCCCGGAGGGCGACCCCTTCGGAGAATTCCTCGCCCGCTTCTTCGGTGGCCCCCGCCCGGGGCCCCGGCAGATCGACATCGGCCGTCTGCTCAGTCAGCCCGCCAGGGAACTGGTGCGCGGCGCTGCACAGTACGCCGCGGAACACGGCAGCCGGGATCTGGACACCGAACACCTGCTGCGAGCGGCGCTGGCCAGCGAACCCACCCGCAGTCTGCTCAGCCGTGCGGGCGCGGACCCCGACTCGCTGGCCTCGGAGATCGACGAACGCTCGGGGCCGGTCCAGCACCCACCCGGCGAGGCGCCCGCGCCGACCTCGCTCTCGCTCACCCCGGCGGTCAAGCGGGCGCTGCTGGACGCGCACGAGATGGCGCGCTCCACCGGCGCCGGCTACATCGGCCCGGAGCACGTGCTCAGCGCGCTCGCCGCCAACCCGGACTCCGCCGCCGGGCACATCCTCAACGCGGCCCGCTTCGCCCCCTCGGGTCCGCCGCCTGCGCCGGAGGCCCCGCAGATGCCCCGGTCCGAGCGGGCGCGGCCGACGGGCACGCCGACCCTCGACAAGTACGGCCGCGACCTCACCGACCTGGCCCGGCAGGGCCGTATCGACCCGGTGATCGGACGCGACACGGAGATCGAGCAGACGATCGAGGTGCTCTCCCGGCGCGGCAAGAACAACCCCGTGCTGATCGGCGACGCGGGCGTCGGCAAGACCGCCATCGTCGAGGGCCTCGCGGAGCGCATCGCCGACGGCGACGTCCCGGACATCCTCCTCGGGCGGCGGGTGGTCGCCCTGGATCTGACCGGGGTGGTCGCGGGCACTCGCTACCGCGGTGACTTCGAGGAGCGGCTGAACAACATCGTCGAGGAGATCCGCACCCACTCCGACCAGTTGATCGTCTTCATCGACGAGCTGCACACCGTCGTCGGCGCCGGGGGCGGCGGCGAGGGCGGCAGCATGGACGCGGGCAACATCCTCAAGCCCGCCCTGGCCCGCGGCGAGCTGCACATCGTCGGCGCGACCACGCTGGAGGAGTACCGGCGCATCGAGAAGGACGCGGCGCTCGCCCGCCGTTTCCAGCCGATCCTGGTGCCGGAGCCGTCCGTGCCGGACACCATCGAGATCCTGCGCGGGCTGCGCGACCGCTACGAGGCTCACCACCAGGTCCGCTACACCGACGAGGCGCTGGTGGCGGCCGTGGAGCTGTCCGACCGCTATCTGACCGACCGGCGGCTGCCGGACAAGGCGATCGACCTGATCGACCAGGCCGGCGCGCGCGTGCGGCTCCAGGCGCGCACCAAGGGCACGGACGTACGAGCCCTGGAGCGCGAGGTCGAGCAGCTCAGCCGGGACAAGGACCAGGCGGTCGCCGACGAGAGTTACGAGACGGCCACGCAGCTGCGCGACCGGATCATGGAGCTGAAGCAGCGGATCGCCGAGGCCGGCGGCGACGGCGAGGCGGACGAGGGGCAGAACCTCCAGGTCACCGCGGAGGCGATCGCCCAGGTGGTGTCCCGGCAGACCGGCATCCCGGTCAGCAGCCTCACCCAGGAGGAGAAGGAGCGCCTGCTGGGCCTGGAGGAACATCTGCACGAGCGGGTCGTCGGGCAGGAGGAGGCCGTCCGCGTCGTCTCCGAGGCGGTCCTGCGCAACCGCGCCGGTCTGTCCGCCCCGGGCCGGCCGATCGGCTCCTTCCTCTTCCTCGGCCCGACCGGCGTCGGCAAGACGGAGCTGGCGCGGGCGCTGGCGGAGGCGCTGTTCGGCAGCGAGGACCGCATGGTCCGCCTCGACATGAGCGAGTATCAGGAGCGGCACACCGTCTCCCGGCTGGTCGGCGCCCCGCCCGGGTACGTCGGCCACGAGGAGGCCGGCCAGCTCACCGAGGTGGTGCGCCGGCACCCGTACTCGCTGCTGCTGCTCGACGAGGTGGAGAAGGCGCACCCGGATGTCTTCAACATCCTGCTGCAGGTGCTGGACGACGGCCGGCTGACCGACTCGCAGGGACGCACGGTGGACTTCAGCAACACCGTGATCGTGATGACCAGCAACCTCGGTTCGGAGGCCATCACGCGGCGCGGCGCAGGTATCGGTTTCGGGGCGACCGGCACCGAGGCCGACGAGGAGGCGCGGCGCGAGCAGATCCTGCGGCCGCTGCGCGAGCACTTCCGGCCGGAGTTCCTCAACCGCATCGACGAGATCGTCGTCTTCCGCCAGCTGACCGGCGACGAACTGCGCCGGATCACCCAGCTGCTGCTGACGCAGACCCGCCGGCTGGTGCAGGCGCAGGGCGTCTCGGTGGACTTCACCGACGCGGCGGTGGACTGGCTCGCCGAGCGCGGCTACGAGCCGGAGTACGGCGCCCGGCCGCTGCGCCGCACCATTCAGCGGGAGGTCGACAACCAGTTCTCCCGGCTGCTGCTGAACGGCACGATCAGCGAGGGCGGCCGGGTGACCGTCGATGTCGAGGACGGGCGGCTCGCGTTCCGCACGCAGGAGCGGCCCGCCCCCGAGCTATGACGGCTTGCGCTACGGCGCCGGGCGGACGACCATCGCCGAGCCGCCGCCGCGCCGCACCTTCTCGGCCGCGGCGAGCCAGCGGCCGTCCGGCAGCCGCTGCACGCCGGTCCCGGCACCGATCTCCGGGTTGAGCTTGAAGGAGTGCCCGAGCTTCTCCAGCTGCGCCCTCAGATCGCTGTTCCACAGGCCGGGTTCCAGCTCCGTCTGGGCGGCGTTGCGCTGGCTGGCGCGCGGCGCGGCGATCGCGTCGACCAGTGGCAGCCCGCGGTCGAGGAACTCGGTCAGGGTCTGCAGCACGGTGGTGATGATGGTCGCGCCGCCGGGCGAACCGAGCGCCACGACCGGCTTGTCGTGGCGGTCCAGCACGATCGTCGGGGAGATCGACGAGCGCGGCCGCTTGCCGGGTCCGGGCAGGTTCGGGTCGTGCACGGCCGGGTTGGCCGGGGCGAAGGAGAAGTCGGTCAGCTCGTTGTTGAGCAGGAAGCCGCGGCCGGGCACGGTGATGCCGCTGCCGCCGGTCTGCTCGATGGTGAGCGTGTAGGCGACGACGTTGCCCCACTTGTCGGCGACGGTGAGGTGCGTGGTGTTCTCGCCCTCGTACGTCGTCGGGGCCGCCGTGCCCGGGGCGCCGCAGTCGGCGGGGTGGCGCGGGTCGCCGGGCGGCACGGGGCTGGTGAGCACCGCGTCGTCCTTGATCAGGCAGGCCCGCGAGTCGGCGTACCGCTGCGAGAGCAGTTCCTTCGTCGGTACGTCCTCGAAGGCGGGGTCGCCGACCCAGCGCCCGCGGTCGGCGAACGCGATCCGGCTCGCCTCGATGTAGCGGTGCAGGTACTGCGCCTCGGTGGCCTTCGACAGGTCGGTGTTCTCCAGGATGTTGAGCGCCTCGCCGACGGTGGTGCCGCCGGAGGAGGAGGGTGCGATGGAGTACACACCGAGTCCGCGGTACGACGTCTTCGTGGGCGCCTGGTACTTGGCACGGTAGGCCGCCAGGTCCCGCGCGGACAGCTCACCCGGGCGCGCGTTCCAGCCGGAGGCCGGGTCGACGGGCGGGTGGTTGACGGTGTCGACGATGTCCCGGCCCAGGTCGCCGTGGTAGATCGCGCCGACGCCCTTGCGGGCCAGTTCGGCGTAGGTGGCGGCGAGGTCGGAGTTCTTGAACGTCGAGCCGACGGCGGGCAGTTGTCCGCCGGGCAGGAACAGTTTCGCGGTGTCCGGGAAGTAGCGGAAGCGGGTCTCGTTGGCGGCCGTCTGCGAGCGGAAGGTGTCGTCGACGGTGAACCCGTCCCGGGCGAGCCGTTCGGCGGGCTTCAGCACGGTCGCCAGCCGCTTGCTGCCCCAGGCGTCCAGCGCCGCCTGCCAGGTGGCGGGCGTGCCCGGGGTGCCGACGCTCAGTCCGCTGCTGACGGCGTCGGCGAAGGCGAGCGGCTTGCCGTTCTCCGTGAACAGGTTCTGATCCGCGCTCAGCGGCGCGGTCTCGCGGCCGTCGATGGTGTGCACGGTGCGCGACTCGGCGTCGTAGTAGACGAAGTAGCCGCCCCCGCCGATACCGGCGGAGTAGGGCTCGGTGACGCCGAGCGCGGCGGCGGTGGCGACGGCGGCGTCGACCGCGTTGCCGCCCTTCTTCAGCACCTCGATGCCGGCGGCGGAGGCGTCCGCGTCGACGCTGGCGACGGCGCCGCCGTAGCCGACGGCGAGGGGTGACTTCGGGACGGGATCCCGGTGGGCGGTGGGCGGTGCTGCCGCCCCCACCGACACCACGGCGGCCGAGACCGCCAGAACGGACAGTTTCCGGGCAACAGGACGACGCATCCGCACCTCCGGTTGAGGGACCGTTCGCGCAGCCTATTCCACCATCATGGTCACGTCAGTCACGTAGCATGCGCGCCCATGAACGACGACGTGCGCAACATCCTCCTCGGGGTGATAGCGGCCGGTATCAGCGCCGCGCTGGGATGGCTGTCCCGCACCTGGTTGTGGAACCGGAAACTCAGGCGCAAGCAGGCCTTCTTAGGGCTGCCGGACGACTCCGAGTCGCTGCTGGTGGTGAACCGGAACGCCGGCGGACCCGAACTGGCGGTGATGCGCCACGACGTGTTCGCCCTGCTCGAACTCGCCGCGCTGATCAAGGACTGCCGCGCCCACGCGCAGGTGCTGCCGCACGACACGGCCCGTCAGGGCTTCGGGGAGCGCACCGAGTTCTGCGTCGGCGGCCCGGCCTCCAAGGGGCTCGTTCCCCGTCACCGTCTTTGCACTCAATAGCCAAGGGCCGCAGCGTGACCTTGATCTCCGCGGGCACCGGCGACCAGGCGGGCCTGGTCTCGGCATCCTTCAGCAGTTCCATGGCCTTGGCCCAGGTGCCGTCCTGCAGCCATCTGTTGGACTGCGTCTGCAGGGCATTGAGGTTGACGCCGTACCGGGGCGCGATGTCCGCCATGCCCTCCCCCGTCACGGCCTTCTCCAGCAGGGCCTCGGTGACCGTACGCCGGTCGATGGTCGACCGGCGGCCCCCCATCAAGGGCTTGATCAGCTCCCATCCCTCGTCCGTCAGGATCGGCACCTGCCGGCCCTCCCGGACGAACCAGTCCCGCACCGCACAGGCCACGCCCTTGCGGCGGGGCTGGCAGCTGATGACCTCTGCCTCCAGGCCCATTTCCGCGAACAGCTCGGCCTTCTCGTGGTCGCTCAAGCCCCGCAGATTATCCCGGGCCGCCTTGGCCAGCCGTTCCAGGCTGTCGATTCTCTGCACGGCTTCGGCAGCGTCCCGCTGCAGCCCTTCCGCTTCCCGGCGCAGCTTCTCCAGCCCCTCCAGCTCCTCAATATGGGGCTTCGTGGCCCGGTCCACCGCGGCCTCAGCCTCGGCTTTTGACAAGCCGCGCCTGAGCGCCCTACGGGCGGCAGTGGCTTCCGTCCCGAGCCGAAGGTCAAGCTGAGCTTCCGAGACGAGGCTCCGGACCCGGCGGCCTATGCCCCGCTGACGGCGGCGCCCTCTAAGATCAGGGGGCGCCCTGGAGGTTCGTGCGCAGCCCCTGGGTGCCCGTGGAAGTCGGTGGCCGCGAAGGCACCGGTCATCCAGCGCAGTTCGGTCTGCCAGTTGGTCTCGGGCGTGGCTTCCTCCCATGACGAAGGCCCCCACCGAAGCAGGGGCCTTGAGTGTTTGTGCTGGTCAGGCAATTGTAGTGAATGTGAGTGCAAGATGGGTGCTGGGCCCCTTGATCCAACCGTCGTATGGCCGCGCATCTGTCCTCCCTGCTGCCCGGGGTGCGGATCAACGTGGACGTCGAACCCGGCCCGGACCGGGGCGTCTTCCAGATCGGCTCCGAGCGCTACCGGTTGGAGGCCGGCCGCGTCGAGTACGTGCTGCTCGCGCGGCTCACCGTGGACGGCAGCCACGGCGACCGGCCGGTGTTCCTCTTCTGCGGCCAGACCGCGCTCACCAACCAGGCCGCCACCCGCTACCTCGCCCGCAGCCACGAGCGGCTCGCCCGCAAGCACGGCAGGAACTCCTTCGTGCTGCTGCTGAAGGTCGTCAATTCGCAGGCGTACGGTCCTGACGTGGTGGAACTGGTCGCGGACGTCACCCGGGCCGCGCTGGCCCCGCTGCCGGCGTCGACGCCGAGGAACTCGCACCGGGCGCAGGCCTGACGCCGTATCGGCCGGGGAAGACGTCCCCGGAACGAGCACAACCCGACCGGCGCGCGGCTGACCTTCTCCTCGCGGCGAGCGGCCCCTGGCGTGGGTCGCTGCCGCCGCGAGCAGTGATCTGCGGCCGCGGCCGGGCGGGTATGGCCCTGTGTACTGCTGCCCCCTACGGACGAGGGGCCGTGGGGGGACCCACCCCCGGCAGCAGCGTTCGTGGTGCGGCCGCACCGGCGGGTACGGCCTCGGTCGTCACCACAGGGATGAACGGCACATCGTAGTTGAGAACCGCCGTGCGGGCACAAGCGGTACGGACCATGCGGAGCGCTCCTCGTTCGATTCCGCGCAGGGCTCGGCGCCCCGAGGGCCTGAACTCCCTCAGTGCTTGAGGATCTTGGAGAGGAAGTCCTTGGCCCGGTCGCTGCGCGGGTCGGTGAAGAACTCGTCGGGGCGGCGGTCCTCGACGATCCGGCCGTCCGCCATGAACACCACGCGGTTGGCGGCGGAGCGGGCGAAGCCCATCTCGTGGGTGACGACGACCATGGTCATGCCGTCGCGGGCGAGTTGCCGCATCACCTCCAGCACCTCGTTGATCATCTCCGGGTCGAGGGCGGAGGTCGGCTCGTCGAACAGCATCACCTTGGGGTCCATGGCGAGGGCCCGGGCGATGGCGACGCGCTGCTGCTGGCCGCCGGAGAGCTGCGCGGGGTACTTGTCGGCCTGTTCGGCCACCCCGACCCGGTCGAGCAGCTCGTGCGAGCGCCGGTCGGCCTCGGTCTTCTTGCGGCCGCGTACCTTGACCTGGCCGAGCGAGACGTTCTGCAGCACGGTCTTGTGGGCGAAGAGGTTGAAGGACTGGAAGACCATGCCGACCTCGGCGCGCAGCCGGGCGAGCGCCTTACCCTCCTCGGGCAGCGGCTGCCCGTCCAGCAGGATGGTGCCCGAGTGGATGGGCTCCAGCCGGTTGACGGCCCGGCACAGCGTCGACTTGCCCGACCCGGACGGGCCGATGACCACGACCACCTCTCCCCTGCCTACCGAGAGGTCGATGTCTTGCAGGACGTGCAGCTCCCCGAAGTACTTGTTGACGTTCCGCAGTTCGATCAACGGTTCGACGGCCATGCGCAGCCCTACTCACTCTCAGCTGTGTCGTGGTTGCCGCAACCTATCCAGCGGCTCTGCCCCCGGAGAGACGACACGCACTTTCCGGGCATAAGCCGTATTTAAGCCGGAGGTTGGGCCATGACCTCACCCTCGGATCCCTCGTGGTCAGTCCTCGGCGACCTCCGCGTACAGCTGCGACAGCTCGGGGACCCCGCTCTCGGCCCAGTCCCGGCCCGCCGCCACCACGTCGATCTCGCGCCCCGAGGCGAGCCGGACCACGGGCGGCCCGCCGGAGCGGATCTCCCACACCGCGCCGGGCACCGTGCGCACGACCACCGTGCCGAGGTACAGACCCGCGTCGTTGCCGAGCCGGGGCAGCGTCTCCGCGTCGTCCCGCCAGCGCGGCACCAACTGGTCCAGCGCCTCCAGCGAGAGCGCCGTGTCGTCGAGCCGTACACCCGACTCGGCGGCCTGCGAACGCAGCAGCTCGCACTCCGACAGCAGCGCAGCGACCGCCTCCGGTGCCGCCGTGAACCGTGCCTCATCGGTCTTCCTGCGCCCGATGCCCAGAAAAGGGAGATTCATAGGGACAGCGTGGCATTCGCACCCCCGTGCGCACCACAGGCGCGCGGGCCTCCTTTTCACCCGGGCACGCGCCCCGTACGGCCCATTTCGCGCCCCGCCCGCGCATGGCGCGTTGACGGGTCCCTGACGGGTTCCTAGCTTCGCGGTGCGCGGACCTGCCCGGGTCCGTGTGAGCGGGAGAGCGCGGGAGGAGCGGGTGCCGGTGATGCGCCGAGGCATCGGGGGGCTGGTGGCGGCTCTCGTCCTGGCCACGGCCGCACCGCTGCCGGCCGCCGCGGTCCCGGCGGCGGACACCGTGCCGCTGCCGCTGGAGCGGCTGTACGACAATGCCGCGGTCAGCGACGACTCCCGGCCCGGCGGCGCGGACTTCGACGGTGCGGGGGCCTCCCTGTCGGCGCAGGATCTCGCGGCCGCCGGCTGGACACCGGGCCGGACGCTGACCGTGCAGGGCGCGCGGCTGACGTGGCCGCGGCGGGCACCGGGCGAGGCGGACAACGTACGGTCCGCCGGGCAGTGGGTGCGCCTGTCGGGGCATGGTGACGCGCTGGCCTTCCTGGTGGCGGGGACGGCCGGGGACGCCACGGGCGGGACGGGCACGGTCCGCTACACGGACGGCACGTCCGCCCCGTACGCGCTCACCGCGCCCTCCTGGCGCACCGGCCCGCCCGCCACGAAGGCGGTCGCGCTCCCGCACGTCAACACGCCCGGCGGCCGGCTCGCCCGCCAGGCCCGGCTGTACGTCGTGACGGTACCGCTCACCCCGGGACGCGCCGTGGCGGCGGTACGGCTGCCCGTCGCGCCGGGGCTGCACGTATTCGCGATGTCGGTGCGCTCGCACGCGCCGGGCTGGACCGGCAGCTGGGCCGCGCCGACCGGCGGCTGTCCGGCCGTCGGCCCGTGGACGGACCGCACACTGCGGCTGGTCGTGCACACCTCGGCGGGCGGTCCCCGGGTGCGTCTGCGCTTCGACAACACCTTCGCGGGGGCGCCGGTGCGCATCGGCGCGGCGACGGTGGCGCTGCGGGCGCCGGGAGCAGCGGGGGCGGTGCCCGCGGCGGCGCCGGTGGCCCTGTCCTTCGACGGGGCGGCCGGGGTGATGATCCCGGCGGGGGCCCAGGCGGTCAGCGATCCGCTGGACTTCGCCGTGCCGGCCGGGGCCGATTTGCTGGTCAGCTTCCATCTGCCGGGTCCGGTGACGGCGGCGCCCGTGCACCGGCTCGGGCAGCAGCGGTCGTATCTGAGCGAGCCGGGCGACCACACCGCGGACGCCTCCCCGGCCGCCTACACCGCGACCCTGACCAGCCGGCCGCTGCTGACCGGGGTGGACGTCGGCGGCGGGCCCGGGGCGGTGGTCACCCTCGGCGACTCGATCACCGACGGAGACCGTTCGACGCCCGACACGAACCGGCGATGGCCCGATGCCCTGGCCGCGCGCCTGCGGAGGCAGAGTGCCGTGCCGCGCTACGGCGTGCTGAATCAGGGCATCTCAGGCAACCGGGTGCTGACCGACCGCTACCCCGGCGACGGCGTCTCGGCCGAGCAGTCCGGGGTGAGCGCCCTGCACCGGCTGGACCGGGACGTGTTCGCGCAGACCGGTGTGCGCACGCTCGTCGTCTTCGAGGGCGTCAACGACCTGCTGGACGGTGTCACGGCCGCACCGCTGATCGACGGGCTGCGCACGATCGCCGACCGGGCCCACGCCCGCGGGCTGCGCGTCCTCGGCGCGACCATCCTGCCCTGCGGGGGCCACGCACGGTGCCCGGCCTCCGTGGACACCGAGCGGACGGCGGTGAACGCCTGGATCCGCTCCACCGGCGCCTTCGACGGGGTACTGGACTTCGACGCCGTGATCCGCGACCCCGCGCACCCGGCGCGGATGCCGGCCGCCTACGACAGCGGCGACCACCTGCACCCCGGGGACGCGGGGCTGGCCGCGCTGGGCGAGTCCGTGGACCTGCGGCTGCTGTGAGCCAGGGCCCCTCGCTCGGCCGGGAGGATCCGAACGACCCGACCTAGACGTCCAGGTCGACGACGACCGGCGCGTGGTCCGAGGCGCCCTTGCCCTTGCGCTCCTCCCGGTCGACGTAGGCGTCCTTGACGGCCTTGGCGAACGGCTCGTTGCCGTAGACCAGGTCGATGCGCATGCCGCGGTTCTTGGGGAAGCAGAGCTGGCGGTAGTCCCAGTAGGTGAACGGGTGCTCGTACTTCAGCGGGCGCGGCACCACGTCGTTCAGCCCGGCCTCGCGCAGGGAGGCGAGCGCGGCGCGCTCCGCCGGGGTGACGTGGGTGGAGCCCTCGAAGGCGGCCGCGTCGAAGACGTCGTCGTCGGTCGGCGCGATGTTGTAGTCGCCCAGCACCGCGAAGGGGCGACCACCCTGGGCGTCACCGGCGACGGCGGCTCTGAGGGCCTCCAGCCACTGAAGCTTGTACGCGTAGTGCGGGTGCTCCACCTCGCGGCCGTTCGGCACGTACACCGACCACACGCGGACCGGGCCGCAGGTCGCGGAGATCGCGCGCGGCTCGACCCCGCCGTCGAAACCGGGGTCGCCGGGCAGGCCCTTGACCACGTCCTCGATGCCGACGCGGGAGAGCACCGCCACGCCGTTCCACCGGCCGGTGGCGTGCACCGCCGCCTCGTATCCCAGCTCGCGCAGCTGCTCGACGGGGAACTGCTCCTCGGCGACCTTGGCCTCCTGCAGGCAGAGCACGTCGGTGCCGCTGCTCTCCAGCCAGGTCAGCAGCCTCGGAAGGCGGGCGGTGATCGAGTTCACGTTCCAGGTCGCGATGCGCATGCCTCACAACCTACCCGGCGGCACTGACAACGCGATCCCGCCCGGGTCGGTCCTAGACGTCGGTGCAGTCCCCGGGGGTCAGCCGCCGGTGGTCCGTGCCGCCGAGGGCGCCGATCTGGCGGTCGTAGATCGGGCGGGCGAGGTCGGTGAGGAGGGCGTCGTGTATGTCGTAGGCGCGTTGCGGTTTCACCTCGCGGACGTAGTCGATGACCTCGGAGATCTTGTTCCAGGGGGCCATGACCGGCAGCATCAGCGTCTCGACTCGGCGGCCGGGGACGGTGAGCGCGTCGCCGGGGTGGAAGACGGTGCCGTCGTCGATGAGATAGCCGACGTTGGTGATGCGCGGGATGTCCGGGTGGATCACGGCGTGCAGCTCGCCGTGGACCTGCACGTCGAAGCCGGCGGCGGTGAAGGTGTCGCCGTGGCCGACGGTGTGCACACGGCCCGGGAAGGCCGCGGAGATCCGCTCGGCGACCGAGCGCAGGGTCCAGATCTCGGCGGCGGGGTTGTGCTCCAGCGCGGCCCGCAGCCGTCCCTCGTCGAAGTGGTCCGGGTGCTCGTGCGTGACCAGGACGGCGTCCGCGCCGAGCGCGGCGTCCTCCTCGCTGAAACCGCCGGGGTCCAGGACGAGGGTCCGGCCGCCCTTCTCCAGGCGGACACAGGCATGCGACATCTTCGTGAGCTTCATGCGTCCCATCCTGCATGCGCGGGGCGGGGCGCGGTGGCGCACCCCGCCCCGGGGTCACTCCGCGAGGGTGGTCTCCTCGAGGATGACCTGCTGGGCCACGCGGAAGGCGCTGTTCGCCGCGGGGACGCCGCAGTAGACGGCCGCCTGGAGCAGGACCTCCTTGATCTCGTCCGGGGTGAGGCCGTTGCGCAGGGCCGCGCGGGTGTGGAAGGCGAGCTCTTCCAGGTGGCCGCCGGCGACGAGCGCGGTCAGGGTGACACAGCTGCGGGAGCGCCGGTCGAGGCCGGGTCTGTTCCACACCTCGCCCCAGGCGTAGCGGGTGAGAAGCTCCTGGAAGTCGCCGGAGAAGTCACCGGCCTGCGCCAGCTCCCGGTCGACGTGGGCATCGCCGAGCACCTCCCGGCGTACCTTGAGCCCCGCGTCGTACGGGTCGGGCCGCCCGGCGGGCTGGGGCTGCGCCACGGGCGGCGCGATCTCGGCGATCGGCGCCGTCGGCTGCGGGGGCGGTGCGGCCAGCACGGGCTTGACGGGCGCGGCAGGGATGGCGATCTGGCCGGTACCGGGGTCGATGAGGGGCTGCCAGGCCGTCGAGAAGTGCGTGACCAGCAGATCGGTCACGGCGGCCGGCTGTTCCACCGGAACCAGATGGGAGGCGCCGGGTACGACCGCGAGTCGGGCGTCGGGGATGCCGGCGACCAGCGTGCGCGCCTCGGCGGGGCCGGTGACCTGGTCCTCGGAGCCGACCAGTACCAGAGTCGGCACGCCGACCCGGCCCAGCTCGGGCCGCACGTCGAACGCGGCGAGTGCCTCGCAGGCGGCGATGTAGCAGCCGGGGTCGGTGGTGCGCACCATCTGCACGGCCCACTCGGTGATCGCGGGCTGGGCGGCGGCGAAGCCGTGCGTGAACCAGCGGTCGGGGGACGTACGGGCGATCGGGTCGAGGCCGTTGGTCCGGACGATCACCCCGCGCTGGCGGAACTCGTCGGCGGTGCCGAACCGGGGGGAGGCGGCGATCAGCACGAGCGAGGCGACCCGCTCGGGGTGGCGCAGCGCCAGCTCCACGCCGACGGCACCGCCGAGGGCGCATCCCGCGTAGCCGAAGCGCTGCACGCCGAGCGCGTCGAGGGTGGCGAGCAGACGGGCGGTCAGCTCGGCGACGGACCCCGCGGGGTGGGCGGGCGCGCCGCCGTGCCCCGGCAGGTCGAACCGCAGGACGCGCCACTGCTTGGCAAGCTCGGGGACCTGCCGGTCCCACATGTGCCATGTGGTACCCAGTGAGGGACCCAGGATCAGGACGGGGGCCTCTTCTGGCCCGTCAAAGCGGTATTGCAGGGTGTTCGACGGTGTCTCACTCACGCGTCAGACCCTCTCACGTATCGCGACTGCCCCTATGACGGGGGTGACGACTGCACGGGTCTGACCAGGTGGCAGACCTCTCGGCCGCGTAGCGCTTGAGGCTTCGGACCATCTCGCGTCGAGTCTTGCCCGCCTTGCTGCGGCGTTCGTCGTAGTCCTGGGTACGCGGGTCAACGCGCAGGCGAGTCTGCACGATCCGGTGCAGGGCCGCGTTCGCTTGCCGGTCGCCGCCCCGGTTCAGGCGACGGTACTGCCGACTGCCCGAGGAACGCTCGGCCGGGATGACCCCGCACAGCGCCGCGAAGGACGCCTCACTGCTCAGGCGTTCCGGGTTGTCCCCGATCGTGATCAGCAAAGTGACGGCTGTGTCCGGACCGATGCCCACTACCTCAAGCAACCGGGGAGCGTGGCGTTCCACCAGCCGGGTCAGGCGGCCTTCCAGGTCCCGGACTTCTTCGCTGAGCTGCCCGATGCGCCGGGCCAGCAGACACAGGGTGACGTGGGTGGCGTGGAGCACCGCCCCTTCGTCGGCCTCGTGGTTCAGGCTGTCGTCGACGAGCCCGGCGCAGGTGCGGATGAGCTCTGCGTTGCCCAGCCCGGACAGTTCCTCCCTCAGCTGCGGATCGGCACGGATGAGGACGGCCTTGAGCTGGTTGATCGCCTGGGTGCGGGCCTTGACCGCCGAGTCCTTGGCCAGCTTGTACATCCGGGCGATCTCCACTGGCCCGTCGCCCGTCTTGGCCTGGGCGCGCGCCCGCCCGCTGAGCACGGCCCGGGCTGCGTTCTCGGCATCGAGCGGGTCCGACTTGCCGCGCCGCCGGCGGTCGGCCCGGTCGAACCGGTTCACTTGAAAACGTCCACGCCCTGGGCCAGCAGGTAGCGGGACAGGGCAGCTCCGAAGGAACCGGTCCCTTCCACTCCGGCCCGGCGCACCGTACCCGACGCCCTGGCCCATCCCAGCAGGTCTCGGTATCCAGCCGCGGTGGCCGGGAACTCCTTGGTGCCGATCACTTCCCCCACCAGGGAGAGACAGCGGTCACATGGGCATGCGTGTCCACTCCCAGGACCACCTCCCTCGCCGACCGGCGGCGACGAGAACGCGAAGCGGGAGGTGTGCCGATCACGCTCGTTCCCTTTCAGGCCGACGGCTTATCGCGTAGCCGGCACCGGGCGTGCGGACGGTCAGCCGCGGGAAGAAAGACGCCGCCTACATCCGTAGGGTCATCTCGGCGCAGCGCAAGCTCAAGTTGGTCAGCAGGGGCGTGCTGCTGTTCTCGATCTTCCCGCCGGCGTGGCTGATCGGCACCGCCGGTCTGTCCGTGGCGAAGATCATGGACAACATGGAGATCGGCCACAACGTCCTGCACGGCCAGTGGGACTGGATGCGGGACCCGAAGATCCACTCCACCACCTGGGAGTGGGATCACGTCTCGCCGTCCGACCAGTGGAAGCACTCGCACAACGAGCTGCACCACACGTACACCAACGTGATCGGCAAGGACAACGACCTCGGCTACGGCATCATGCGCGTCGACGAGGACCAGGAATGGCAGCCGTTCCACCTCGGCCAGCCGCTGTGGACCTTCATGAACATCAGCCCGGCCGGCTCCGACCCGACGATCATCCTGGTCGCCGGCGGCGCCCGCAACTACCTGGCCACCAACAACATCACCGCGAACGTTGGCGTCAAGGTAGTCCTCGACGCCTCCTCCGCCGAAACAAAGCTCCTTTACACCCCACAGAACTCTCAAGTGCAGGCGTTCACCACCAACTACTCGCTCGTCGCCACGCCCTGAACGCATCCTGCGCCCAGGCGCAGGACTGTGGGGCGGTTCCGTGGAGCGTCTTCGACACGCATGGAGGCGGGCGGGCCGCGCACAGAGGAACGCGGAGGGTACCAGCGGGTGTCGCGGGCTCGGAACCGAGCCGGGCATCCGCTGCCCGGCGCTGACCGCCGTCCGCGCCGCTGCTCGCTCGCATTCCGACCGGCAAGAGGCAACCGAACGAGCGCGTCTGCCGACGGGCGCCGCACCGCTCGCCGCGACGGCCTGGGAGCCGCCTGCCGTCCCAGTGGCCGCGGCAGCCCGCTGAGGTACCTCGCCGCCCCAGGCTCGGCACCTTCGTGTAAGTGACCAAGGCACGCCGGCCATGCGCACCGGCTGGTGCCTCCAGTGGTGCGCAGAGGGATCAGCTCGGACGTCAGGACGCCTTTCCACGCCCCGGCTACCCCCTGTTTTCTTCGCTGCATCACAAAAATAGCCGAGGGGAGGCGCACCCTCAAGGACCCTGGGCTCGCATCAGCCTTCTACGACCTCCCGCCTGTTGCTTAAAGGGGAAGCCGCCCGCCAGCCGCCCGCCAGCTCCCTGGGTCACGGTTGCGTAAACCCCTATTTACTTTCTTGACGCACAAAAATAGCCAGGACACACTCCCGTCATCCGCAGGCAACCGGTCGAGTCGCACCGGCCCTGCCCACTGACGGACGGAGCCTTGCCATGGCACTTTCCCGAAGGGCCCTTCTCTCCGGCGCCGCAGCCGGAGCGGGCCTCGTGGCCCTCGTCCCCGCCTCCCCGGCCCTCGCCGCCGAACCGGCCGCACCCGGCCTGCCCGCCCAGCGCACCGGTCTCCGCAGCCTGCCGGTGGCCGGCCGCAACAGCGTCTTCTCCCGCTCCGGCGCCGGCCCCCTGTACTGGAACATCTACGGCTGGGCCTTCCCGCACAACGCTCCCATCCCCGAGGACGAGTGGCAGGCCAACATCGACTGGCTGGCCCGTGACTTCGCCCCGTACGGCTACACGATGGCCTGCACCGACGGGTGGATCGAGGGATCGAGCAGGACGACCGAGCACGGTTACGTCGTCAGCTACAACGACTCCTGGACCCACGACTGGGCCTACTGGGCGCGCTACCTCGAGGACCGCGGTATGCGGCTCGGCGTCTACTACAACCCGCTGTGGGTGCACAAGGCCGCCGTCGCGGACCGCGGCAAGACCGTCGTCGGCCGACCGGACGTCAAGATCGCCGATCTCGTCGTCGACGGTGACTTCTTCGCGTCCGACATCGGCGGCGACAGCCTCTACTGGATCGACGTCACCAAGGACGGCGCCAAGGAATACGTCCAGGGATACGTGCGGTACTTCAAGGACCTCGGCGTCCCCTACCTGCGCGTCGACTTCCTCTCCTGGTACGAGGACGGCCGCGACTCCGGCCTCGGCCGCGTCAACCGGCCCCACGGCCGCGACAACTACCTCACCGCACTGAGCTGGATGAACGAGGCCGCGGGCGAGGACATGGAACTGTCCCTGGTGATGCCGCACCTCTACCAGCACGCCGAGGCGGAGATCCGCTACGGCGACATGGTGCGCATCAACGCCGACGCCGACAAGGGCGGCTGGGAGCGGCTCAGCGGCGGCCGGCAGGACTGGCAGAACATGTGGCCGAACTGGTTCAACCCCTTCGGCGGGTTCACCGGGTACGCCGACCGCTCCGGACGCGGCCAGCTCATCCTCGACGGCGACTTCCTGCGCCTCCACACCTTCGCCAACGACGACGAACGCCGCACCTGCGTCTCCCTGATGACCATCGCCGGCTCCCCGCTGGCCATCGCCGACACCCACGCCGACATCGCCGACCACGGCTGGGCCTACACCAACCCCGAGGTGCTCGCCCTGCACCACCAGGGCCTGGTCGGCAAGCCCTACTTCCACAACGGCACCTCCTACGCCGACGACCCCTCCAGCCGTGACAGCGAACGCTGGGCGGGCCAGCTGCCCGACGGCACCTGGGCGATCGCCCTGTTCAACCGCTCCGACGCCCCCGCCACCCGCGCCCTGGACCTGTCCGCGCTCGGCATCAAGGGCACGGCAAAGGTCCGGGACGTGTGGAAGCGGCAGGACCTCGGCGAGCTGAGCACGGTCACCGTCGAACTGCCCGCCCACGGCTGCCTGTTCGTCACCGTCGCCCCCACCGACCGCTGCCGCTACCAGGCGGCGTTCGCGGCGTGGGGCGGCGGTGCCGGCTTCGCCAACTCGCTGCCCGGGCACGAGGCGATGGGCTACGCCCGTATCGCCGGCGAGAACCAGTCGGTCACTTTCACCATCAGGGCACCCCACGCGGGCACCTACCGCCTTGGCGTGCGCTACCAGGCCACGGAGCGGGGCCGGCTCACCCTCGACGCCGAGCAGCCCGATCACACCGTGGTCAGCGCACCCCGCTCGGTCACCTTCGGGGCCACCGGCGGGAAGTGGGCCACCCTCAGCGGTGAAATCAAGCTGGCCGAGGGCGAGAACCTGGTCACGTTCATGCGCACCGCGGGCGACACCGGTTCGATAGCGCTGAACTACATCGACGTCACCGCCCGCTGACGTTACGGCACCCACGCTGGGAGGCACCTGGGATGAGCCCCACCCCGATCCCCTTCTCGGATCTCGTCAGTGAGCAGACCCGCGCGGAGATCTTCGCCACCGTGCTCACCGCCGGTCCGCTCTCACGCACCCAGCTCGCCCAGCGACTGGGACTGGTGCCCTCCAGCGTCACCCGCATGCTGCCGCCCCTGCTCGAGCACGACTACCTGCGGGAGAGGGATGCCGCTCCGCACGGGCGGGGCCGACCGCAGAAACTGCTGTACGTCAACCCCGACAAACACGTGGTCGTCGGTATCAAGATCGGGCCGGCGCTGGTGTCCGGGGTGGTCACCGACATGGCGGCCAACGTGCTGGCCAGGGGCGAGCGACCGATCGACGAATGCCGCCCGGAAACCGCTCTGTCCGCCGCCGCGGCACTGGCCTCGGCGCTGCTGGAGCAGGCGCCGCAGGCGGCGGACCGGGTGTTGGGCATCGGAGTGGGAGTCAGCGGTCACGTCGACTCCGCGTCCGGCATCTGCCGCTACTCCGCCCTGCTGGGCTGGACGAAGGTCGACGTGGCCGGCCCCCTGTCGCAGGCGACGGGCCTGATGGTCACCGTCAACAACGACGTCAACACCCTCGTCGTCGCCGAGCGGTGGTTCGGAGCCGGCCGGGACGTCGACTCCTTCGCCGTCGTCACGGTGGGACCCGGTATCGGTTGCGGTCTCCTGCTGGGCGGCAATCTCTACGCCGGCGCGAGCGGCATGGCCGGCGAACTCGGCCACCTTCCGCTGGACCCGGCCGGCCCGATGTGCAGCTGCGGTCGCCGCGGCTGCCTCGAGGCGCTGGCCGGCGACCGGGCCGTGCTGCGGCACATCCAGGACGGCGGCATCGCCGACTGCACCACCATCACCGACGCCATCGCCCTGGCCCGCGGCGACCACGCCGCCGCCCGGACCGTCGCCCGCGCCGCCTTCACCGAGGCCGGCGCCGCGCTGGGACGGGGACTGGCGGGCCTGTGCAACCTGCTCAACCTGCAGAAGATCATCATCGCCGGCGAAGGAGCCGTGGCCCACGATCTGTTCGGCCCTGCCATGCAGCAGGCCCTCCAGACGTACGCCTTCTCCGACGCCGCTCGCGACTGCGAGATCCACATCGACCCGGTCACCCATGACCTGTGGGCGCGCGGCGCGGCCTGCCTCGTGATCCGCGAAGCCGTCGGCTCCGCCATCTCCTGACGCCCATCCGACGATCACCCCGACACGAGGTTACTGACGTGCTCCTGAACATGCCCGCCGACACTCCCGCCTGGTGGAAGAACGCGGTGGTCTATCAGATCTACCCGCGCTCCTTCGCGGACTCCAACGCGGACGGCATCGGCGACCTCCCGGGGATCACAGAGCGTCTGGACTACCTGGCAGAACTCGGTGTCGACGTGCTGTGGCTGTCACCCGTCTACCCCTCCCCCCACGACGACAACGGGTACGACATCAGCGACTACCAGGACATCGACCCCGTGTTCGGCACGCTCGCCGACTTCGACCGGCTGCTGTCGGCCGCCCACGCTCGCGGCATGAAGCTGGTGATGGACCTGGTCGTCAACCACACCTCCGACGAACACCCCTGGTTCACCGCTTCCCGTGACGGCGGCCGGGAAGGCCCCCGGCGTGACTGGTACATCTGGCGCCCGCCTCGCCAGGGCATGGAGCCGGGCACGCCGGGCGCGGAACCCAACAACTGGGGATCGTTCTTCTCCGGGTCCGCCTGGACCTTCGACGAGGCGTCGGGCGAGTACTACCTGCACCTCTTCTCCCGCAAGCAGCCCGACCTGAACTGGGACAACCCCGAGGTGCGGCAGGCCGTGCACGCCATGATGCGCTGGTGGCTGGAGCGGGGGGTGGACGGCTTCCGCATGGACGTCATCAACCTCATCTCCAAGGACCCGGCCCTGCCCGACGGGATCGTCCCCGAGGGCGGCCGCTTCGGGGACGGCAGCCCCTTCTACGTCTGCGGGCCACGCATCCACGAGTACCTCGCCGAGATGCACCGCGAGGTGTTCGCAGGCCACCCGCGTCGGCTGCTGTGCGTCGGTGAGATGCCCGGCGTCACGGTCGACGAGGCGAGGCTGTTCACCGACCCGGCCCGGCGGGAGCTGGACATGGTCTTCCAGTTCGAGCACGTCGGACTCGACCAGGGACCCGGCGGCAAGTTCGACGTGCGCCCCCTGAAGCTGAGCGACCTCAAGGCCAGCCTGGGCCGCTGGCAGACCGGTCTGGCCGAGGCCGGCTGGAACAGCCTGTACTGGAACAACCACGACCAGCCGCGGGTCGTCTCACGTTTCGGCGACGACAGCGACCCCGTCCTGCGGGCGCGTTCGGCCACCATGCTGGCGACCGTGCTGCACCTGCACCGGGGCACGCCCTTCATCTACCAGGGCGAAGAACTGGGCATGGTCAACGCCCCGTTCACCTCCATCGACGACTTCCGTGACATCGAATCCCTCAACCACTACCGCGAGCAGCGTGCACTGGGCGTCGACGAGGAGAGGGTCCTGGCCGGGCTGCGAGCGCGCGGCCGCGACAACGCCCGCACGCCCATGCAGTGGGACACCACCGACCACGCCGGCTTCACGGCCGGTGAGCCGTGGATCGCGGTCAATCCCGACCACCGCCATGTCAACGCCAAGGAACAGCTCGCCGACCCCTGCTCCGTCTTCCACCACTACCGCCGGCTGATCGACCTACGTCACACCGAACCCGTCGTGACGGACGGCGACTTCCGGATGCTGTTGCCCGACGACGAGCAGATCTACGCCTTCACCCGTGCCGACGACACCACCGAACTCCTCGTCCTGGCCAACTTCACGGGCTGTTCCGTGCCGGTGACCGTCCCCGACGGCTGGCAGGGCACCGAACTCCTCCTCGCCAACATCCCCATGGCAGCACCGCTGACCACCCACCACACCCTGCTGCCGTGGGAAGCACGCGTTCACCGCCGCACCGCTCCTTGAGCCGGTCCGTCCCTCTACCGCAAGGAACCCGCCATGAGCAACAACTCTGTCCTGGTCTCCCGGCGCCGCATGCTGACGGCAGCGGCCTGCCTCGCCCTGATAGCTCCGCTGGCCGCGGCCTGCGGTGGTTCCGGCACCGCCGCCGGGGAGGGCAAGACTCTCCGGCTGTGGCACTACGAGGAGCAGGGCGGCGCCCTGGACAGGGCGTGGGCGGCCGCCATCGACGAGTTCAAGAAGACCCACCCCGGCGTCAAGGTCGTCTTCGAGCGCAAGACGTTCGAGCAGATCCAGCAGAACGCCGGCATGATCCTCAACTCCGACAGCGCGCCCGACGTCCTGGAATACAACAAGGGCAACGCCACCACGGGTCTGCTGGCCAAGCAGGGCCTGCTCACCGACCTGACCCCCGTCGTCAAGGCACACGGCTGGGACAGGAAGATCAGCGAGAACGCGTCCGTCACCGCCCGCTATGACACGAACGGCGAGATGGGTGGCGACAAGTGGTACGGCGTTCCGAACTACGGCGAATTCGTCCTCGCGTACTACAACGACGACCTGTTCAAGAAGTACGGCGTCGCCAAGCCCACCGACCTTGCGAGCTTCGAGGCGGCGCTCGCCAAGTTCAAGAAGGCCGGCATCACCCCCCTCGCCAACGCGGGCAACGAGTACCCCGCCTCCCACTGGCTCTATCTGCTCGCACTGACCAAGGCGAACAAGACCTGGGTCGACGACTACCAGCTCTACAAGGGCAAGACCGATTTCCACGGCCCCGAGTGGACGTGGGCGGTCACCAAGTACAAGGACTGGCTGAAGAAGGGCTACTTCGACAAGAAGGACGTCGGCCTCAAGGGCGCCGACATGAGCGAGCAGTTCGTCTCCGCCAAGCGTCCGATCATGGTCAGCGGCAACTGGTTCTTCGGCGGCTTCACCCACGACATCAAGAACTTCACGTGGTCGGTCGCCCCCTACCCGGGCGCCACGATGACCCTGGGCTCCGGCGGCAACCAGTGGGTCGTCCCGACCAGGGCCCGGAACAAGAAGCTCGCCGAGGACTTCATCGACATCACGATGTCGGACAGGGTCCAGAAACTGATCGGTGAGAACGGCAACGTGCCGATCGCCGTCAAGCCCGACCAGATCAGCAACGCCCGCTCGAAGCAGCTCATCGGCGCCTTCGACCGGTACGAGCACTCCAACGGCCTGGCCTTCTACCCGGACTGGCCCGTCCCGGGCTACTACGACGCCCAGGTCGCCGCCACCCAGAACCTCATGAACGGCGCGAGCACCGACACCGTCCTGGACGAACTCGCCGCGCCCTACGACAAGTACGTCTCCACGCGGCACTGAGGCTCATCCGCCGGGCCCCAACCCACCGGCCGGCACCCGTCCGGGGGCGGCGGCGCCTCCTCCCCGCCGCGTCGCCGCCCCCCACCCCCAAGGAGCAACCGTGAAAACCCAACGCCGCCCACTTCCCACGGGCTACGCCGTCTTCCTCCTGCCGGGCCTGCTGCTGAGCCTGCTGTTCCTCGTCGTTCCGCTGGTGATGACGTTCGCCTACAGCTTCACCCGGTGGACGGGCATCGGCCCCGCCGCCTTCACCGGCATGGACAACTACACCCGCCTCCTGCAGGACTCCGACTTCTGGGCGTCCTTCCGCAACATCGGCTTCGTCATCGTCGGCATGGCCGTGGCCCCCACCCTGCTGGGCCTCTTCCTCTCCGCCCTGCTCTTCGACTACGTCGGCAAGAAGCACGGCGACCGCGTGGTCACCCTCCTGCGTTCCGGCCTCTACCTCCCCCAGGTCATCCCGGTCGCCGTCACCGGCCTGATGTGGGGCTGGATCCTGGCCCCGGAGGGCGCGGCCAACAGCCTCCTGGACAAGATCGGCCTGAAGTCCCTGGCCCAGAACTGGCTCGGCGACCCCGAACTCGCCCTGTGGGTGGTCCTGGCGGTCCTGGTCTGGATGCAACTGGGCTATCCGCTGGTGCTGTTCCTCTCCGGCCTGCAACGCATCGATCCCGAACTGTACGAGGCCGCCGACCTGGACGGCGCCTCCTGGTGGACCCGCTTCACCCGCATCACCGTCCCTCTGCTGCGCCCGGAGATCTACGTCGTCCTCGTCACCACCACCATCGCCGGCCTGAAGGTCTTCGCCCAGATCTACGTCCTGACCGGCGGCGGACCCGGCAACGCCACCCTGGTGCCCTCCTACTTCGCCTACCAGAACTTCTTCGAGCGCGCCGACGTCGGCTACGGTTCCGCGATCTCCAGCACGATGACGCTTCTCGTCCTGGTCATCGCCGCCACCACCCTGACCCGCCAGGCCCGCGAGGACGGATGACCATGAGCACCGACACGACGACACCCCAGCCCGTGGCAGCCCCGGAAGCCGCCCGCGAAGAATCCGGGCCGACCACGCAGGGCCGCAAAGCCGCCGGCTCCCGGCGCACCCCATTGTCCTGGGCGACGCTCATAGCGGTCGGCGTCTTCACCCTCGTCTTCCTCGCGCCCTTCCTCATCATCCTGCTCAACTCGTTCAAGACGAGCGGCGACTTCCGCTCCCACGGCTCACTCTCCTGGCCCGGGAGCTGGAACTGGGGCGTCATTGCGGACGTGTGGCAGCGAACCGACTTCACACAGAAGCTGCTGAACAGCGCCGAGACCAGCCTCGGCGTGGTCGTCATCGCCGTCGTCCTGGCCCTGTTCAACGCCTACGCCCTCGGCATCGGCCGTATCCGATGGCGCACGGCCTTCCTGGTCTTCTTCCTGGGCGTGAACGTCCTGCCCCAGGAGGGCCTGGTCTACCCGATCTACTACCTGTTCAAGGAGCTCGGCCTGTACGACGGGAAGCTCGGCTACACACTGCTGATCGGCATCACCTACAGCGCCTTCGGCACCTATCTGCTCTCCTCCGTGTACAGCAGCTTCCCCCGTGAGCTGATCGAGGCGGCCTCCCTCGACGGCGCCGGCCGCTGGACCATCCTGTGGCGCATCGTCCTGCCCATGAGCTGGCCCACCTTGTCCGTGATGTGTGTCTTCTTCTTCGTCTGGAGCTGGAACGAGTTTCTCTACCCGCTGGTCCTGCTCGTCTCCAACGACCACCAGACCGTCCCCCTCGCCCTGGCCGGGATGCGCGGCCAGTACACCAGCGACCCCACCGCCCTGAGCGCCGCGGCCCTCCTCGGCGTCGTCCCCATGGTCGCGTTCTTCCTCATCTTCCAGCGCTCACTGACCCGCGGCGTCACCGCAGGCGCGGTGAAGTGAGCCGGCACGCCCCGGCCCGGTTACCTGGACGCTCTCTCCAAGCCCGCCCTCCCGCCACAAAGAGACGGAGCCTCGATGAGGAAACACAGCGAGACCGTACGAGACAGGAGACGCGGACCTGCTCCGGCCCGGCGCCGCCGGTCGGCCCGGATGCGCTTCGCCGTGGCGGTGACCACCGCGCTGGCCATACCGGCCATCGTCCAACCGGTGACGGCCTCGGCCGGCTCGGACATGGCGCCTGCCCGTCCGACACCTCACCGGTGGACCTGTCGACAAAGGTGGACCTGACCGCGGCCAAGGCCGCGAAGGCCCTGCGACGGTCCTCTCCGGCAACGCGCGGTTTCAGGTGCTGACCTGCAAGGTGGTACGCCTGGAGTACTCCACCAAGGACTTCCTCGACCTGCCCAGCTTCAACGTGCTGAACCGGCAGTTCACCGTGCCCCACTACACCACGTCCGAACAGGACGGCTGGCTGCCGTTGCGTACCGATGACCTGGTGCTGCGGTACCGGATCGGCTCCGGGCCGTTCACTGCCGAGAACACCCGGGTGACCCTGCTGCGCCGGCCGGCCGACGGCAACACCGAAATCACTCCCGGCTGTCCCGGCGAGTGCACCTTAGGCCGAGGACGAGGCGGACGAGTCCGACCCGCGTAGACGAGAGCGGCGGCGGATCCGGCGCAGGCGCCGGGTCCGCCTGAGGCCGCCCGGCTCGGGCGTTCGTGCGGCGGGCTGACCAGCAAGGTCCACCTGATCCGCAGGACCCTACGACGTACCTCCAAGCAGCACCACGCGGCTGACATGTCGACGCTGAAGGCTTTCTACACGGCTGCGGCCATAGCGCCGCTCCGGCCAGACCTCACGGCAAGCGGTTGCCCCTGTCTACCAGCTGATTGAGGGGGCCGTCTGTCAGGGTCGCACGCTGGTCCGTCACGACGGGCAGCCGTGACAGCGCCGCGGGCTCGATGAGTTGCGTTTGGCTGAGGACCGATGCCTGGTCCCAGTAGATGTGCTCGCTCGAGATCAAGGAGCCCTCGAAAGTCACGATGGCGATCACGGCGATGCTGACGGGGCGCCCAGTCGGGGCCACCCCCGGAAGGATCCAGGGCACCTGGCTGTCATGGGTGAACGAGATCAGCATTTCATCGACGATGCGGTCGCGTCCCGTGGTGCGGCTCAGCGATGTGATCGTGAAGTCCTGCGGATTGTGTCCTACGAACCAGCGGGCGTAGAAGTCCCGGACGGCCAGCCTGCCGCGGGCGCCCATGGCTGTGGGCACATGGAGCACCTCAGGTGAGTCCGTCATCGTGGCCATGGCCGCATCGACATCGAGCGTGACGAATTCGTTGCTGATATGGAGCTCCCAGATGCGCTCCAGGTCCTGGGCGGCGGTCACGAGCAACCTCCTCGAGGTCAGACAGCTGGCCGCACCGATCTTTTACCGCGCCGACGCGCGCCTGGCCGAAACACGCCGAGCGGGACCAACCATGTTGAGCGGATCTCCCGACGCGAGCCGCGCCCACCTCCCCCGGCTGGCGCCCTTGCGGTCACGGCCGAGGTCTGGCTCCGCCGACTTAACCCACGGCGGCCGCCCCAGGGCTCTACTGCCAGCCGCGAGGGGGTGATCTGGCGATTCCGCACCGGCAGAAGAAAGGCAGACGTGGCGGCAGGCCCGTCACCCACAACGCCAATCTCTACCGCGACCGCAACACGGTCGAGCGGGCCATCAACAAGATGAAGGACTGGCGAGGCATCGCCACCCGCTACGACAAGACGCTTGCGCGAGCATCCGGACCGGGTTCCTTCCTGGTGAGGGGCAGGGGAGGTGCCGGACCTGCGCCGGGGACCGGGAGCGTCACCGAGTCGCCGATCTCCTTCTGCGGGCCGGAGAACAACAAGTGCGGAGACGCAGTCAGCGGGGACATTCCGACCAGAAGGCCCGCTGCCGTCGGCAACGGCGCCCCGGTAAGCGCGGACTACCGGGCCAATTTCTTTACCGCGAACCCAAGCGTGAAGGCGAGTAGCGGATAGTGGGTCCACCATGCAGTGGAGCGACAGGTTCTGAAAAGATACCCCGGGCTATTCACCATTGACGAACTCAACGCACCGAAAAACCTGCGGGGGATCCCGAGCAGCGTCAACAGCGAGCTCCACCTAAGCCGCATACGAAATTCTGTGGAACGGCTTTTACAACACTCATCCGACGGCCACGAGGCAGGAGATTTTGGACTATGCTACGTTCATCGACGATTTCGTGGGTGGGGAATTCGAGCCTCGGATCCGCTAGTTGATCGAATGTTGTATCCTGTTGCGGAGTGAAGCTTGAGTGAAGGGAATCCCCAGTGTGGAAAGACGTTGGCTGCCGAGGCCTACGTCGGCGCTACATTCAGGGACCCTGTCCTTTCCGTCGACCTTGAGGAAGCGGAGCGCTCGCTGGGGGAATCCCTTCCACAGGAGCTGAAAAACCTCTTGTCGGAGACCGACGGAATCACTGGACGCACGAGTTCGGACGCCGTTTGGTCCTTGGAAAGAATTGTCCGGGACAACCTGAGATTCCGTCGGGAACGCTCCTTCGTCGAGCTCTACATGCCCTTCGATCCATTTCTCTTCTTCGGCGACAATGGAGGCGGGGACCAGTTCGCCTCGTGCTGCGCCCGGCGCGACCGGACATCTTCGTTTGGCAGCACGAGAGCGACAGTCGCAAGTGGGTCGCCAACAATTTGCAGGACTACCTTTCCCGCCGACTGAACCAGGGCGGGGATGACTGGTACGAAAGCTACTAGCAGGGGTGGCGGGATATCAGGCCGCCCAGCGCAGCGAGAGTCGGCCAAGCATTCATACTGGTCTGCACCGTCCCAACTCAGTGCAACAAAACGCCTGACAAACCCGGCTGCTAGACACGTTGGCGAGGGCAATCACAAAGGCAGCGGGCCACAAAGCGCCACAAGGATAGGCCGCAGAGGTGCCGACCGCGTCGCCCGACAGCGCAGCCGATCTCACGACGAAGCCGCACCGGAGCCTTCCGGTGCGGCTTCGTCGTCTCACGGCTCCGCGCACAGGCCCCACTGAAGCGGCCCATGACGCGGCCGGCGGTAATGCGGCGGCTCCTGAGAAGGCCACGCCCCAGGACGCAGCGGAATCTGCGTCCAGTGCGGCCTCCCAGCCTGACGCCCCAGCCACCGGCGCCGCGGGTACGAAGGGGGCCAACCCGCAGCGGGGTCCGCACGGTTACCGCTACGGCGATGCCAAGACAGGCACGCGGGGTAAGCGAACAGGCGCTATGCCCACCGTGCATCGGCAGCAAGCTTTCGGGGACTGGACGCTGGACGAGCGGCTCGGCGACGCTGCTGCTCTGCGCGACGCGGTGTCGGGACAATCCGCCGGCGCGGCGCGCGTGGCCACTTGGACCGCCGCGGTCCACACTCAGACCGGGGAGATCGCCACCACCTGCTCCGGCCATGGAAGCTGCGCCGAGATCACCATCCTTGAGGTCACCAATTGGGACCCGGATCTTGCAGTTTTCACCCCTGCCATGCGGCTCGAGAACCTCAAGGACTGCATGGGGAAGATATGGCAGGAGAAGGCGATCTGCGACGTTTGCGAGGTCCTGCTGCCTGATTCGAGCAAACTTGAAGGTGCTTACCGAAAGGAACGGCGTTGGCCCCCTGGATGATCGAGCTCTCCCGGATTGACTGGGGGGCGTACGAGTGCCGGTGCGGTGAGGGCGGCCATGTCGGGGAGGACATGCGGCGGATCATCTCCGCTCGGTCGCTCGCCGAGATGGGCGTGGCAACACTCGAGGGACACGTCGAGGACCAGGCGATGGTTGCCCCTGTAGCCGCGCCTGCGGCAGGGGTCATCATGGCCGCGTTCCAGGAAGACCTGGCGCCCGTCGTCGTCGAGGAACTGCTGCTGGCCCTCTGGCGCCTCGTCCTGGGGGAGGCCGACGAGAGCGTCACTGCGGAAATCCACGAACAGGTACGCGACGGCATCTGGCTGATCTACCGGGAGGCGACACGCGGCGATACCGAGACCGCACTCGAGATCCTCGAATATGTCGAGCGCGACCGGGCGCGCTACGAACACGTTCGCCAAGCCCTCGCCGGTCGCCTGGCCAAGCGCACCCGCTGACGCGAGACGCAACCTCACCGACGACCAGATCCGCGGGGCGGCCGGCACCGGTGGCGTGATCTGCGTGACTGCTTACGGATCCCCATCTCGCCTCACGGATCTCCGTCTCGCCGGCTGCGATCGCAAATCCAGCGTCCTCGAGTGCATCGCAGGAACACGAACTGCATGAGGAGCCAAGCGCGTCATGCGCGCCAGGACAGTCGAATTCGAGACGAAGCCGCACCGGGAGCACTCCGATGCGGCTTCGTCGTCTCGCGGCTCCGCGCAGAGGGGCCGCCAGGGCGGACACCGGCGCCTCGCCGTATCACAGCCCCTATGAGCAGGGTGCTGGCTGTAGCTGTTTGACCAGGTGGAAGACCTCGCGGGCAGCATAGCGTTTGAGGCAACGGACGATTTCGCGCCGGGTCTTGCCCTCCTTGATGCGGCGCTCGTAGTAGTCCTGGGTGCGCGGGTCCACCCGCAGGCGGGTGAACACGATGCGGTGGAGCGCGGCGTTGGCCTGACGGTCGCCGCCTCGGTTGAGGCGACGGAACTGCCGGCGTCCCGAGGAACGCTCGACAGGGCTGACCCCGCACAGCGCGGCGAAGGACGCCTCGCTGTCCAGGCGGTCTGGGTTGTCCCCCACCGTGATCAGCAACGTGACCGCCGTGTCCGGGCCGATCCCCACCACGTCGAGCAGCTGCGGGGCATGGCATTCCACGAGCCGGGCAAGACGAGTCTCCACGTCCCGGATCTGCTCGGAGAGCTGGCCGATCCGGTGAGCCAGCCAGCCCAACGTGATCCGAGTGGCCTGCAGCACCGACTCCTCGCCGACCTCCTCGCAACTGCTCGCGTCCGCGAACCGTGCACAGGTACGGAGGAGTTCGGCATTGCCCAGTCCGGCCAGCTCTGCCCGTAAAGCGGGATCAGCAGTAACAAGGACGGCCTTGAGCTGATTGATGGCCTGGGTGCGGGCTTTGACAGCCGATGCCTTCGTGAGTTTGTACATTCTCGCAACCTGCACCGGCCCGTCGCCCGTTTTGGCCCGGGCGCGGGCCCGCCCGCTCAACACGGCTCGCGCCGCATTCTGGGCATCGAGCGGATCCGTTTTACCGCGCCGCCGACGATCCGCCCGATCCATCCGATTCACGTCAAACACGTCCACGCCCTGGGCCAGCAGATAGCGGGACAGGGACGCCCCATAGGAGCCGGTCCCCTCCACGCCGGCCCGCTCCACGGTTCCCGACTTCCTCGCCCACTTCAGCAGATCCCGGTATCCAGCCGCGGTGGCCGGGAACTCGTCAGAGGCAAGCAGCGCCCCCGTCAAGGAGAGCACCGCAGCCACGTGGACGTCCCGGTGTGTGTCCACGCCCAGCACCACTTCCCCCGCCGGGCGACGACGGCGGGCCCGCGGAGCAGGCGTCGTACCGGGCAGTGTCGAACTGCACATGCCCCTTTCCCTTCCGGTCCGATGTCGCGTCGCGTTGCCGGTACCGGGCCGCGTCGGGCGGTCAGAATCGTGAGGACGCCGCAACTGTCGACAGGCCCCTATCGGGACACACCCCGCCGGCCCGGCACCGGCAACGCACCGTCCCCGACCACCGGCCGACACTGTGACAGCAGGACACTTCGGTCAGAAATATCATGAGTCAGACCATGGGCCCGGGACAGCACCCACCCATCCTCCCGCCCCCCATCTCGCTACCGCTCAGGAACCGCAGGACCTGCTCAACCCCCTTCACGCAACACCCCGAACCTGATCCCGGACGAGCAAAAACAGCACACGAAGGCAAGCTACGCGATCAGGGGTCGCCAGCGGCAAGAGCGGCGAGCCGATCGGCGGATCCCTCGCCCCCTTCGACAGCACCTCAACGCCCGGAGCAATGGAACCCGGCCTCTCACCGCACCGGACTGCGTCGACTCCCCCGGACCAGGATGCCTTGATCTGGCATTACGCGCCCATCCTGGACTGGCCCGGACGCCCACGGACGGCTGTTGATGTTCGCGGTCGACGGTGTGGCCTTTGTTCCAGGTAAGCGTCAGCGCAACGGGCGTGAGCCGGTCAGGCGAGACGGTCCTGGACGGGTGCGTACGACCAGGGCCGTGTGGTCTCCAGGGCTTTGCCGACGCGGAAGACGGTCGGGTCGTCGTAGGGGTGGCCGACGATCTGGAGGCCGGTGGGGAGGCCCCAGCTCGACATGCCCGAGGGGACGTTGAGGACCGGGCAGCGGTTGTTGATGTTGAACGGGTTGGTCATGGCACACCACAAGGTGTCCGCGACTTCCTCGCCGTGCACCACGACCTTGTCGCCCGTGAGGTCGTCGCCCGCGTGCCAGCCGGGGACGGCGGTGGTGGGGCAGAGCAGGGCGTCGAATCCGGCCATGGCGGTGGCGAGTTGGCGCTGGAGCCGGTGTTCGGCGCGCAGGGAGTCGAGGTAGCTCGCCTGGGTGCGAGCGTACGACATGACGTCCGCGAAGGCGACCGCGTACGGGCTGAGCAGGTCGCGGTGGGTTTCGGCGGCCTCGATGACGACGGCGCCGAAGATGGTGGAGAAGTGGCCTGCGATCGCGGTCAGCAGGTCGTGGTGGGTCCAGGGGAGGGTGATCTCCTCCACGGTGGCGCCGGCGTCGGCGAGGGCCTGGGCTGCCGCCCGGGTACCGGCCTCCATCTCCGGGTGGACGTCGTACTCGCCGAGGCGGACGCACAAGGCGATCCGCATCCCGGTCACGTCCTCGTACGTGGTGGGCAGGGTGAGCTTGGGGCCGATCGAGGCGTGGTCGCGGGGGTCGGGTCCTGACAGGACGTTCTGGAAGGCGATGACGTCGTCCACGGTACGACCCATCGGGCCGTCGCCCCGGTAGTGGTCGGCCGTGAGCACACCGAGGCCGGGGTTGCGGCCGTAGGGGGCCTTGAAGCCGACGGTGCCGGTGAACGCGGCCGGGATGCGGGTGGAGCCGCCGATGTCGGAGGCCGAGGCGAGCAGGGACGTACCGGCCGCGAGGGACGCGCCGGAGCCGCCGGAAGAGCCGCCCGGGGTGAAGTCCGGGTTCCAGGGGTTGCGCGTGATGCCCCACATGCGGGAGTGCGTGTAGGTGGCGAGGGAGAACTCGGGGGTGGTGGTGCGGGCATGGATGATCCCACCGGCGTCGAGGATGCGGTCGACCGCTGGGTGGTTCTCGGTGGCGATGTCTCCCTCTTTGCTGAGGGAGCCCTCGGTCAGGGAACGGCCCAGGATCGCGTGCTTCTCCTTCGCCGCGACCGGAATGCCTTCGAGGGGGCGGGGGGCGAGGCCGTTCCTGCCTAGATAGCGGTCCTCTGCGTGCCGGGCCTGTCCCAGCGCCTGGTCGAAGAGGCGTTCGGTGAAGGCGTTGATCCGCGGTTCGACCTTCTCGGCGCGTTCGATGACGGCCCGCATCAGCTCGACGGGCGACAGCTCGCGGCGGGTGAAGAGCCTCAGCGCCTCGGTGGCGCTGAGATAGCCGAGGTCGGTGGGCGGCATGGGTTTCCCCTCTCGCTCGTGGGCCCGGGGCGGGCCGTCTGGCGGTGCCGTCAGCCTCGGGGACCGGCCCCGCCGCCCCGCCGGATTGCACGGATCCGCCAGGGGCGGGGGTCAGGTGCCGGAAAGCGCAGCAGGCTCGGGAGGGGCGAATCGGGCGACCGGGTGCCAGACCTCGTGAAGTTCAGGCGACCGGGTGCCAGACGTCGATCGGGACGCAGCCGGTGCTGCGGCCGTCGTCGGCGAGCAGGCGGCCCATGCGCTTGACCCAGCGCAGGGTGACCGTACGGTTCAGCACCCGCGTCGCGGGGATCCTGGCGGCGACCTGGGTCTCGTAGCGGGCGAGGTCGTCGAGGGAGTGCAGCCATACGACGGTCAGCAGGTTGGCCTCGGAGGACACCGACGCCGCCATGCGGGTGTCCCGCATCCGGCACAGCTCATCCCCGGCGCGGGTGAGCTGCGCGGGCGGTACGGACATCCAGAGCGTGGCCGTGCTGCGCCAGCCCGCGTGCAGGTGGGCGGCGTCGCAGCGCAGCACGGCCCGGCCCCCGTGCAGCAGCGAGTTCAGCATCCGCCGGACCGTCGACTCCGGGCGCTCCAGTTCGGCGGCGATCGAGGCGACGGGGCGGCGGCCGTCCTCGGCGACGGCGAACAGCAGGACGCGGTCCTCCGCCGTGAGGGTGGCCCCGGCGGCCGTCCGATGGGATGCTTCCTCGGTTTCCGCCAGGTCGCGCTGCTGGTCGCGGGAGAGCGAGTCCATGCGCCATTCGCTTCCCTCGCGGTGCAGGTGCTGCACCAGGTGGGTGCGGGTGGCGGTTACGTCCTCGATACGGCTGAGGGCGAGGACGTAGCCGCTCATCAGCGACATCGTCGCCGTGGCCACGGTCAGGAGCAGGTCGCAGGATCCGGCCACCAACTCCACGCTCATCGCCTGCGGATGCCGGGCGAGCCGCTCGGCCAGGGCTTCCCGGGCCTGCGGCACGCACGACACCTCGATCAAGGCCATGGCCCCGTACGTCACTTGGGAGGGCGCCGCGTAGCAGGTGACCCAGGCGGCGCCGGAGTCACGCAGCCGGGCCCAGCGACGTGAGAGCGTCGCGGCGTCCACGCCGAGGGGCCGGGCGAGCTGCGCCCAGGGGGCGCGGGGTGCCATCTGCAGCGCGTTGACGAGCGCGAGGTCGAGTTCATCGAGTGTTCCCCGGGACGGGGTGTCGCCCGTACCCGGGGCGGCAGATGGTGCGGATTCCTGCATTCGATCAGCCTCCGGTCGCGGATTCTTGCAATTTCGGGCCGGGCCGGGAAGTGGCCTGTTCTGTATCCCGCATCACACCGCACCCCCCGCTCCGCCCTCAGCCCTGGGGAGTTCCTTCATGCATCGTTCGCGGTTCCTCGCCGGTGCCTCCGTGGCCGCCGCCGCCTCGCTCCTGGCCACCGCCTGCACGACCGGCTCCGCCGACGGCCCTTCGTCGGGCGACGGCAAGAGCGGCGGCACCGTCAGGATCGGCGTGACTTCTGACGTCACCTCGTTCGACCCCGCCAAGGGCGCGGGCGCTACCGACTACGTGATCACGTCGCTGCTGTACCAGCCGCTGCTGGGCCAGGACGACGGAGGCACGTTCGTCGCCGGGCTCGCCGAATCGTGGACGTCCACGCCGACGAAGACGACCCTGACGCTGAAGAAGGGGCTGACCTGCTCCGACGGTTCGGCGCTGACCGCCTCGCAGGTCGTCGCCTCGCTGGAGCACTTCCGGGCGACCTCGGCCGGCGCGCTGCTGACCTTCGGCGCGGCGAACGCCGGAAAGAAGACCACGATCACGGGCGACGACTCGGCCGGCACCGTCACCATCACCACCGCCACCCCCTGGGGCGAGGTCCTCACCGGCCTGGCCGGCACCGGCGCCGGGATCATCTGCAAGGCCGGACTCGACGCGGGTGCCGCCGCGCTCGCCCGGGGCGCCGTCAAGGGCGCGGCGTCCGGCCCGTACGAGATGGTGAAGGCGCAGCGTGGCGCCTCGTACGAGCTGAGACTGCGCAAGGGTTACGACGCGTTCGCGCGCTTCGCCGCGCAGCCCGCCGGGAAGCCCGCCCACACCCTGCGGATCCAGATCTCGAAGAACGAGTCGACCCTCGCCAACCAGCTCCAGACCGGGGCCCTGGATCTCGCCCCGTTCACCGGCACCGATGTCGCGCGGTTCACGAGCGACGACGCCTACGCCGTCAGGTCGGTGCCGTTCATCCGCAACTTCATCGCCTTCAACCAGCGCCCCGGCCGTCCCGGCTCCGATCCGAAGGTGCGCGAGGCGGTCGCCCAGGCGGTGAGCGCGACGGCGTTCAACAAGGTGTTCGGCGGCGCGGGCCAGGTCATGACCTCGTACGTGGACGAGAAGTCCGCCTGCGTCTCCACCGACACCTCCCTGCTGACCTCGACCGATCCGGCCGCGGCGAAGAAGGCGCTCACCGGTGTCTCGATCAAGCTGGAGGGGTCGAACGCGGTGGCGGGCGGCGCGGGCAACTCCTACGTCGCCGAGGCCCTGCGCGCCGCCGGCGCCGAGGTGAAGCTCGCCAACGCCGACAACGCCACCTGGGCCACCGACGTGACCGCTAACCAGGGCGACTGGGACGCCACCGTCTTCCCCCTGATCACCGGCAGCCTCGCGCGCGGCGGCGCCTACTACCTGGGCCCCGAACCGGCCGAGGGCGGCCAGAACTACGGCGCGGTCGACAACAAGGGCTTTGCCGCGCACTATGTCGCCGCCACCTCCACCACGGACCGCAACGCCAAGTGCGCCGCCTGGCAGAAGGCGCAGGACGCCCTGCTCAAGGCCCACGACGTCATCCCGCTCGCCACGGTGAACGTGCACTATGTCGCCCGCGAGGGCATCGCCTTCGCGATGCCGGGAGGCTCGGTCGCCGTCTCCACGCTCCGGGTCACCGGCTGATGGCGGCCGCTGTGGATGCCGCGGGGGCCGGGCGCACGAGCCTGCTCGGCCCCTGGGGCACCTTCCTCGTACGGCGCCTAGCCGGGCTCGCCGCGGTAGCGGTCACGCTTGTCGTCGGCACGTTCCTGATGGTGCAGCTCATACCCGGCGACCCGGCCCGCGTGGTGGCCGGCGCCGACGCGGCGCCGGCCGACGTGGAGCGGGCCCGGCACGAACTGGGCCTGGACCGGCCGCTGTTCACGCAGTTCGGCACGTATGTGAGCGGTCTGCTCCGCGGCGATCTGGGCGCCTCCTTCCAGACGAAGGAGCCCGTCGCCGACATCATCGGCGCCCGTCTGCCCTTCACCGCCGAGATCGCGTTCCTCTCCGTCCTCGGCGTTCTGGTGCTCGCGGTGCCGATCGGGCTGGCCGTCGCCGCGCGCGGCAGCCGCCGCACCGACGGGGCGTTCACCTTCGTCACCGGTCTGGTCGGCGCGACGCCCGAGTACATCATCGGCACCTTGCTCGTCCTGGGCTTCGCCATCAAGCTCGGCTGGCTCCCGGCGGCAGGCGCCGAGACCGTCTCGTCGATGGTGCTGCCGGTCGCCGCGCTCGTCCTGCCCGGCACGTGCGTCATGACCCGCATCGTGCGCACCGAGGCCGCGCACGTCCTGGCCCAGGACTACATGCGCACCGCGCGCGGACGCCGGCTGCCGCCGTTGCGCCTCTACGCCCGCCATGCCCTGCCGAATCTGCTGACCGCCACGCTCACCCTCGGCGGACTGATCCTCGCGGGCCTGCTCGGGGGCACGGTCATCGTGGAGTCGGTGTTCGCGTGGCCCGGTATCGGGCAGCGCGTCGTCGAGGCGCTGCTGGTGCGCGACTACCCCGTGATCCAGGGCTGTGTCCTGGTCCTCGGCCTCCTCGCCGCCCTGCTCAACCTGCTCGCCGACGCGGCCCTCGCTCTGCTCGACCCACGCACCCTCGCCGGAACCGGAAAGGGAGGACACTGATGCGCCGCATACGGTGGAACGCACCTCTGGTCACGGCCCTCGCCGGGCTGGGCCTGATCGCCGTACTCGGCATCGTCGCGCCGCTGCTGTGGGAAGGGGAGGCGACCACCCTGAGCGGCGACGCCCGCGCGCATCCGAGCGGCGAGCACTGGCTCGGCACGGACGCCCTCGGCCGCGACGTACTGGCCCGCACCCTGGTCGCCACCCGCCTCACCCTGGAGATGACCGTCGCCGCCACCGCGCTCGCGGCCGTCGCGGGGATCCTCCTCGGCACCGTCGTCTGGGTGTCCGGCCCGCGCGTGCGCGAACTGGGGCTGCGGCTGATCGACGTCATGATCTCCTACCCGGCGCTGCTGCTGGCGATGGTGATCGCCACGGTCCTGGGCACCGGACCCACCGCCTCGATCCTCGCGATCGGCCTGGGCGGCGCGCCCGCCTTCGCCCGCCTCACCGCGAACATGGCGGCCTCGGTCGCCCAGCGCGACTTCGTCACCCAGGCCCGCCTGATGGGCGTACCGCCCTCCCGGTTGCTCAGTCGGCATCTCCTACCGAACATCTCCGGGCCGCTGCTGGTGCTGTTGTCGGTGGCGTTCGCCAACGTCCTCGTGGCCCTGTCCGGCCTGTCCTTCCTCGGCGTTGGCGTGCAGTCGCCGGACTACGACTGGGGCGCGCTGCTCAATTCCGGTCTGGAGTCCCTCTACACCACCCCGGCCGAGGCGATCGGCCCGGCGGCGGCCATCACCGTCACCGGCGTCCTCGCGGGCTTCGTCGGCGACGGCTTGGCCACGGCACTCGACCCACGCGGCGGCGGTACGAAGACCAGGGCGCCCCGACCCGTCGTCGTACCTCCGCACTCGCACCGAGCCCCGAAGGACGCGCTGGTGACGGTGGACGGCCTGTCCGTCGCCCTGCCGGATGGCACCCGCCTCGTCGACGACGTCTCCTTCCACGTCATGCCCGGCGAGATCGTCGGCCTGGTCGGCGAGTCCGGCTCCGGCAAGTCGATCACGGCGATGAGCGTGGCGCGGCTCCTGCCCGACGGGCTGACGGCCCACGCGGCCCAACTCACCCTGGGCGACCTCGACCTGGCCGCTCCCGCCGCCGACCCCAAGCGGCTGGCGACCGAGATCGGCATCGTCTTCCAGGATCCGTCGGCCTCTTTCAACCCCGCGCTGCGGATGGGCGGTCAGCTCACCGAGACGCTCCGGGTGCACCAGGCCGTGCCCCGGACTGAGGCGCTGCACCGTACCCTCGAGGCTCTGGAACAGGTCAGGATCACGGACCCGGCCCGGGTCGTGAAGCAGTACCCGCACGAGCTGTCCGGCGGTATGCGGCAGCGCGCGGTGATCGCCGCGGCCGTCCTGCCGGGCCCCCGCCTGATCGTCGCCGACGAACCGACCACCGCCCTCGACGTCACCGTCCAGGCGGAGGTCCTGGAGCTGCTGAAGGACATCAACCGCACCCGCGGCACGAGCATCCTGTTCATCTCCCACGACATCGGTGTGGTCGGCACCCTGTGCCACCGGGTCCTGGTGATGTACGCAGGCCGGGTAGTGGAGGAGCTGTCGACTGCCGATCTACGAGCGGGCCGCGCCCGGCACCCGTACACCAAGGCGCTCCTGGCCGCGAGCCCGCGCCTGGAGGAACCCCACGGCGAAGAGCGCTCGTTGCTCGCGACCATCCCCGGTCGGCCACCGGCGCCCGCCGCCCGCCCCGCCGGGTGCGCGTTCGTTGACCGCTGCCCGGTCGCGCTCGACGCCTGCACGAGTGAACGGCCCGAACTGATCGACGCCGTCGCCTGCCACGCCGTACGCCAGGAGGTGCAGCCCGCGTGACCATGGACAAGCTGGCCGTCGAGGACCTGACCGTCACCTTCGGCCACGGCAAGCGCGCGAGAACCGTCCTGCACGGTGTGTCCCTGGGGGTACGGGCCGGGCAGACGCTCGGCCTGGTCGGCGAGTCCGGCTCCGGGAAGTCGACCATCGCCAAGGCGATCGTGGGCGTCCATCCGGCGCGCGCGGGCCGCATCACCCTCGACGGCGAGGACCTCACGGGTCTGCGGGGCGGACGGCTCACGGCGGTGCGCCGCCGGGTGCAGCTCGTCTCCCAGGACCCGTACGCCTCCCTCAACCCGCGCATGACCGTGGGCCAGGCCATCGCCGAGGCCGTCGACCCGGTACGGGCCGACGCCCGCAGGAACGCGGCGGTGGTGGAGCGCTGGCTGGAGACGGTCGCGCTCGACGGTTCGGCGGCCCGCAGGTACCCGCACGAGTTCTCCGGCGGGCAGCGGCAGCGGATCGCCGTCGCCCGCGCGCTGGCCGTCGAACCCGAGGTGATCATCGCTGACGAGATCACGTCGGCGCTGGACGCCTCCGTACAGGCCGAAGTCCTCAACCTCCTCGAGGAACTTCGCCGTTCCCTGTCCCTGACGATGCTCTTCATCTCGCACGACCTGGCCGTCGTCCGCCACGTCAGCGACGAGGTCACCGTCCTGCGCCAAGGAGAAGTGGTGGAACACGGGCCCGTACGGGACGTCTACCGCACCCCGCAACACCCCTACACACGCCGCCTGCTGGCGAGCGTCCCGCCCTTCGAGGAGAAGGAGCAGCTGGCATGAGCGAGCCGACCACCGCAGCCCGCCTCACCCTGGACCTCACCGCCGACCTGAAACCCGCCCAACTGCAGGACTTCTACCGGGATCTGCACCGCCATCCCGAACTGGCCTTCCAGGAGCACCGGACCGCGGCCAGGCTAGCCGCACGGCTGCGCGCGGCCGGCTACGACGTGACCGAGGGCGTCGGCCGCACCGGAGTGGTCGGCGTCCTGGCAAACGGTGACGGTCCCGTCGTCTGGCTGCGCGGCGACATGGACGCCCTGCCCGTCCAGGAGGCCACCGGCCTGGAGTACGCCTCCACCGTCGACGGCGTGATGCACGCCTGCGGCCACGATCTGCACGTCACCTGGCTCGCGGGCGCCGCCGAAGTCCTGGCCGCCGCCCGCGACACCTGGTCCGGCACGCTCGTCGTCGTCGGACAGCCTGCGGAGGAGTCCGGCGGTGGGGCGGCGGCCATGGTCGCCGAAGGAGTGCACCGGCGCTTCCCGCGCCCCGACGTGCTGCTCGGCCAGCACGTCACACCCGGCCTCGCCGGGTTCTACCCGCATACGCCCGGCCTGACCATGTCCGCCTCCGACGACATCGACGTCGTCGTCCACGGCGTCGGCGGCCACGGCTCACGCCCCGAGTCGACCGTCGACCCGGTGGTGACCGCCGCGTACATCGTCACGCACCTGCAGACCGTGGTGTCGCGGGAGGTCGCGGCGCGCGAGTCGGTAGTCCTGACGGTCGGCCGGTTCCACGCCGGCACGAAGCACAACATCATCCCCGCCGAGGCCCGGCTCGCCCTGAACCTGCGCACGCAGGACACACGGGTGCGTGAGCGCGTCCTCGGCGCCGTCCGCCGGATCGTCGCGGGCGAGTGCCGGACGGCGGGCTGCACGGTACCGCCCGAGGTCACCGTCCGGCCCGGCTATCCGAACACCGTCAACGACGCCTCGCTGGACGGTGAGATCGCGGCTGTGCACCGTGAACTCTTCGGCGCAGCCACAGTCTTCGACTTCGGTCCGGCCATGGGCAGCGAGGACTTCTCCCTGCTCGCGCCCGAGGGTGTGCCGTACGACTACTGGTACGTGACGGCGACCCCTGCCGATGTCTGGGAGGCGGCGCCCGGCGACGACCTCGCCGAGAAGTTCGGCAACGTGCCGGGCAACCACAGCCCGCTGTTCGCTCCCGAACCGTCGTCAGTACTCGTGCCCGGTGTGCGGACGCTGGTGTCGGCGGCGCTGAGCCGACTGGCCTGAGCGCACGTCACCGCTGGGTGCGGCGCACCTCCAGCACCACCCCCGCTCCCTCCCGCGTGTCGAAGTAGCAGAAGCCGCTGCCATCGGCGCGCCGCCCGGGCGCGAGGACGCCGAGCCCGAGCCGCCCGGCATGGGCCCGCGCGTCGGTCAGGTCCGGCGTCTCGAAGCCGAGGTGGTGGACGCCCTCGCCGTGCTCGTCGAGGAACCGCCGCTGCGGGCAGTCGAGTTCAGGCGGCTTGCAGAGCTGGAGCTGCACGTTGTCGAGGTTGGCGCACTTGTAGCGCATCGCCGCCGACGCCTCACGGCTGGGCACCTCGAACTCCTTGTAGGCGGTGCTCTTCGGGTAGTCGTACCAAGGCCCGACGCCGAGGCTCTCGTAGTACGCCACGGCCCGGTCGAGGTCGATCGCCACGATGCAGATGTGGTGGAGGGTGCGCAGATGCGGGTTCGGGTTCACGGTATTGCAGGGTGTTCGACGGTGTCTCACTCACGCGTCAGACCCTCTCGCGACTGCCCCTATGACGGGGGTGACGACTGCACGGGTCTGACCAGGTGGCAGACCTCTCGGCCGCGTAGTGCTTGAGGCTTCGGACCATCTCGCGTCGAGTCTTGCCCGCCTTGCTGCGGCGCTCGTCGTAGTCCTGGGTACGCGGGTCAACCCGCAGGCGAGTCGGCACGATCCGGTGCAGGGCCGCGTTCGCTTGCCGGTCGCCGCCCCGGTTCAGGCGACGGTACTGCCGACTGCCCGAGGAACGCTCGACCGGGCTGACCCCGCACAGCGCGGCGAAGGACGCCTCACTGCCCGTCGACGAGCTCTGCGCAGGTGCGGAAGAGATCTGGCCCACGCACGAGACGCCCCGCCGAGGCACATCGATCTCGGCGGGGCGCCCGTGGCACGGTCAGGAGTCGGCGACCGGGTCCTTGCTCAGGTCCCAGGCGCCGACCGTGTAAGCGGCGGAGCCGACTCCCATGGCGCCCATCTGCACGCGCCAAGGCCCCTCGCCGACGGGATAGAAGCGCAGGGTGAGGGCACAGCCGGAGGCGGTGAAGATCTCCGCGACCGAGTGATCCAGCAGGATCCGCAGCGTCGCGGTGGGCCCCTCTGCCGGAAGGCGCCAGCTGCCGCCCTTGGCGCGGGAATCGAGGGAGGCATGGTCGCGGTCGACGACCAGTTCGCCGGTGAGCAGGTGGTGGACGATGTCGAGGTACTCCGTCCCGTCCGGCGAGGTGAGCAGCCGCAGACGTCCGCCGCGCTCGAGGGACACGGTCAGATCGGTGGCCCGGCTTACCTCGCCGAGGTCGGCCGGCTGCTCGGCGCTCGCCTTTCCCGCGGCGACGATCCGTCGTTCGCCGCGCAGGGCGAGCAGCTCGCGAGCGGGCTGTTGGATCAGCTCGCCGTCCGGGCCGGGGGTCAGTTCGCGGGGCAGGGAGAGCATTCCGGCCCAGCCGACCTCGTCGGTCCAGGCGCTGGGGGCGCCGACGCGTTCCTCGTCTCGGGCCTCCCAGATCCAGGCCCACATCAGCCGGCGCCCGTCGGGGGCGCGCAGCAGGGCGGGGGCGTAGAAGTCGGGCCCGTGGTCGAGGAGCCGGGGTGGCGCCGCGGCTTGGAACTCACCGTCCTGTTCGTGGCCCGGCCAGTAGATCGCGCAGCTGGCTCCCTCCTCGGGATCCCAGGCGCTGGCAAGTACCGCACCGGTGCCGTCCGGGAAGGCGGCGTACTGGGCACACTCCCAGCCTTCCTCGGTATTGCGGCCATAGGGAAGCGGGTGGGGCGGCCGGGCGAGGAAGACCCCCTTGTACGACCAGTGGTCGAGGTCGCCGGAGGTGTACTCCAGCGCTGCTCCGCGGCCGTCGGCCAAGGCCGCGCCGACCAGCATCCGCCAGCGGCCGCCGTCTTGCCACACGTACGGGTCGCGGAACATCGTCGTGTCGTCGGGTGCCTCCGGTATCAGCAGCCGGCCGCGTTTGGTGAACGTCGTACCGCCGTCGTACGACACCGCCGAGGTCACCGGCTGGTGCCGGCGGTCCGGGTGGCGGGCGGAGTAGAAGGCGGTGAGGCGGCCGTCGTGCGAGACCGCGTTGCCCGACCAGATCCCGCCCTCGTCGTCGCTGCCGGGTGTGGGGGCGAGGGCCACCGGCAGGAGCTCCCAGTGGATGAGGTCCGGGCTGCGGAAGTGGCCCCAGTGCATGTCGGCGTGGCGGGCGCCGTGCGGGTTGTACTGGAAGTAGACGTGGTAGTGGCCGTCGTGGAAGACCAGGCCGTTGGGGTCGTTGATCCAGTGCGCCGGCGGGCGGAGGTGGACCGCCGGGAAGTGGGTGTCGAGCGCCGGTGGTACTTGGGTCTCAGTCATGGGCGCGCTCGTCGTAGCGGCGACGGACGGCGGCGGCCTGCTTGATGTTGGCCTCGGACTCCTGCAGCGAGCGTTCGCCCCTCAGACGGGTGCGCTCGGCGAGGTTGTTCATATGGCGTTCGAAGCGGGCCTGGTAGCGCTCGCGCATGACGGCGATCTCCTCGGCGACCGCGCCGGAGCGCGCGGCCGGAACCGGCATCGGCTGTCCGGCCGGACGCACGGGCAGGCGCTGTTCCAGCGGCAGGATCATCGCCTTCGGGGAGGGCAGGGTCTGGTACCAGTACGCGGTCGAGGCCCAGTCGTCGGCGAGGTGGTTGCCGTGGCCGTGCTCGATGGAGACCTTGATGCGTTCCTCGAAGCGGATCGGATCGGCGACATGGAAGCGGTAGTTGACGGAGTAGCCGGGGACGTCGGCCTCGTGGAGGATCGCGCCGTGGTAGAGGTAGGCGTTCTTCTGCATCCCCCAGGCGTGGTTGAAGTAGTCCTCGGTGCCGGTGCCATGCAGGGAGGGCGGCCAGCTGGTGGAGCCGTCGGGCAGGAAGTCGTCGTCGATCCAGATCATGTCGTTGCCCTCGCCCCACCAACTGCCCTGCCGGTGGTGGACGGAGAGGTTGCAGCCGACGTAGTGGCCCTTGCCCTCGGTGTCGAGGATGACGTAGTTGTCCTCACCGGTCAGGTCGGTGATGTTGGCCTCGGGGCTGTTGGTCTGGATGTCCGGGGCCCAGCCGTTGCAGGGGTTGCTGCGGCTCCAGCGGGCGTGGAAGTAGAGGGTGTCCTCGGCCAGTTCGTCGGGGAACAGTTCGTAGTCGATGTAGAAGTACTGCTGGATGGGCAGGTCGTTCTCGTTGACCAGCTCGATGCGGGCGCGCTTGTTGAAGGGCATCGGCGCCCAGCAGTTCAGGGCCGCACTGCCGCCGAAGATCAGTGATTCCTCCGGCTTGGCGGAGACGGTGAACAGGGCCGACTGGTAGCTGTTGGGCATGCAGTGGCCGATGCCGAAGAAGTCGCCGAGCGGGACGAGGACGGCGGGCTCCTCTTCGTCGTCCCAGGTGATCCGGATGAGGACCTTGCGGTAGTAGTCCGGGTCCGGCTCTTCCCAGTTGACGCCGAGCGCGTTGTGGATCTCCATCACGGGGGCCACGGTGTCGGCCTCCAGGGGGTCGATCAGGCCCGGGCCGAGGGTGCGGCGGCAGAACTGGGTCATCCAGATGTGGCTGATCCGTCCGGGGCCTTCGAGGTCGGCCAGGACACGGCTGGAGTGGGCCGGGGTCGTCCAGTAGTCCTGGTTACGGCCGCGCTGGTCCCAGCTGGAGACGCGGGCGGTGCGGGCCCGCGCGGGGCGGGTGAGGTGTTCGAGGGCGTGCGAGGGCATGGGAGACTGACCCCTTCAGTGATGGTTCGCTGAACTCGGGCGGCGGGAGACTGGACCTCTCCTGCCGCCCCTTGCTGTGGTGGAGTGGCTCAGGCCGGGCAGCCGCAGGACTCCCGGTAGGTGATCTCCGGCTCAAGGCGGACGGTGCGGGGCCGGGAGGTGAGGGTGCCGTCGATACGGCTGAGCAGCAGCTGCATCGCCGTGGCCCCGATCTCGTGGGCCGGCTGGGCGACCGCGGTGATACCGGGCCGGAACAGGTCGGTGTGCGGGAAGCCGTCGAAGGTGGCGAAGGCGAAGTCCTCCGGCGTGGTCAGGCTCAGCCCCTTTGCCGCCGTCAGGACACCCACCGCGGTCTCGGTACTGGCGGCGACCACGGCCGTCGGCCGGTGCTGCCGCAGGACACTCGTCATGCGCTCGCGGGTGTCGTCCGCCCGCCCGTTTCCGGTCACGATCAGGGCGTCGTCGACCTCGATGCCGGCCTCGTCGAGTGCGTCGAGATAGCCGCGCCGCCGCTCGGAGATGGTGGACACGCCGGTGTCACCCGCGGCCAGCGCGATCCGCCGGTGGCCGTGCCGTTCCGCCAGGTGCAGCACCAGCTCCCGCATGGGCGCGGTGTTCTCGACGCCCACCTGATCGGCCCTGACCCCGTTGAGGCGGTCGATCAGGACGACCGGCGTGCCCTGGTCGATGACCGCGGTGATCACTTCCCGGCGTGACCGGGCCACCGGAGCGATGAGGAGGCCGTCGACCCGACGCTCGGCGAGGACCTCCAGCGCCCGCGCCTCCAGCTCCGCGTCCTCGCCCGAGTTGGCCAGCAGCACGGTCAGGCCGGCACCCATGGCCTCCCGTTCGACACCGCGGGCCATCGCCGCGAAAGCCGGCTCGGCCATGTCCGTCAGGACCAGTCCGATGGAGTCCGTGCGAGAGCGGCGCAGCGCGCGAGCGAGGCTGTCGCGCCGGTAGCCCGTGGCCTTTACCGCCTCCTCGACCCGGGTGCGGGTCTCATCGCGGACCGGCCGCGTGCCGTTGATGACGTGCGACACGGTGGACGTCGATACGCCGGCCATCCGTGCAACGTCGGAGATCGTGGCCACTGCCGCTCGCCGCCTCCTCGTGTCGTGGGACTGGATCCATGATCCGGTCCGTCACTGCGCAGCGCCATACGGTCCACCGGTTCATGGGATCGACCGATGCGCCGTCCACCGCTCACCGTCCGACTCATCGAAACGATTGCGCAGACTTTCGCATGCTCGACGATGACCGTCAATAGGGTTCAACCAGCAAGGACGTTGACCCGCTCGGAACTTCTCCGACGCGCAGTATTGACAGTCCAGACCTGCCGAGTACCTTTCATCGAAACGTTTGCGTCAGACCGTCACGCCGGTCCCACGCCGAACGCCCGAGCGGCACCGGTACACACCCCGGACCCGACGGCCCGTAGCGCATCACCTCCCCGGAGCCCCTCCCCCACGCCGGTTCCGCCTCACCCTGTGTTTCCCGGAAGGCAACAGCACCATGGCGACCTCTTCCCAGCCCGCGTCCTCCTCGTCGGGACCGCGCTCCGGCATCTCGCGCCGGCTCCTGTTCACCGCTGCGGCGACCGCACTGCTGGCCACCAGCACGGCCTGCGGCTCCGCGGTGAACTCACCGAACGGCTCGTCGTCGGACGGTGTGATCACCCTGTCCATGCACAACCCGGACAGCAAGACACAGGACCCGGCGACCTGGCGGCTCGTGCAGGCGTTCAACGCCATGCACCCCGACATGAAGGTCAAGCTGGAGGGTCAACTGGTCGACCAGCACGAACAGCGGATGACCATCGCCGCGCAGAGCGGCACGCTGCCGGAGATGTTCTGGGTCTACGACTCACTCGCGAAGACCATGGCCAAGAACGGCAACCTGCTGGACCTTTCCCTGATCCTCGCCGAGAACGACCTCCACTCGAAGTTCAAGCCGAGCATGCTGGCCGCCTTCCGCTTCGACAACGTCCAGTACGGCGTCCCCTACCAGGCGCTGGTCACCGGCTTCTACTACAACAAGGACATCCTCCGGGCACACGGGATCGCCGTGCCCAGGACGTTCGACGACCTGCTCGCTGCGGTGAAGAAGCTCAAGGCCGCGGGCGTGGTGCCGATCGCGCAAGGAGCGAACACCTCCTCGTTCAGCGTCTGGGCCTTCCTCACCATGCTCGACCGCTTCGGGTTCGAGGCGAAGTACCAGGACATCCTGGTCGGCAAGGCACGCTACGACAACGCCGACTTCGTGCGCCTGTACCAGCACGTGGAAGAACTCGCCAAGGCCGGCGCCTTCCCCGCCAACATGAACACCCAGACGTACGCCCAGGCCGTCGCCTCGTACACGGACGGCAAGGCGGCCTTCCTCGACACGGGCGTCTGGGACGCGCACAAGATCCAGGAGAGCAAGGTGGGCAAGAGCACCGGCTTCTGGGCCGGCCCCACCTTCTCCGACGGCGTCGGGGACCAGAACCTCGTCATGAACGTCCCCTCGGCGCCGTTCGTGGTGAGCGCCAAGGTGAAGCAGGACAAGAAGAAGTACGCCGCGGTGAAGGCGTTCATCCAGTTCTACTACAGCGACGCGGGCCAGAAGATCCTCGTCGACAACGGCCAGCCGCCGGTCACCACGTACAAGCCCACCGTGGACCCGGCGAAGAACCCGGTCTTCGCTGGTGTTCTCGCCGAAGCGGCCAAGCCCGGCTGGAAGAGCCCCCAGGCCCAGCCCGACCTGGTGGTCTCCGCTGCCACCGCCAGCGCCATGTACGACAGCTTCTACGGGGTCATGGGCGGCAGCCTGAGCCCCGAGGAGGCCGCGGCGAAGGTCCAGAAGTCCATCAAGTAGTCGCCCGCACCAGCCTTCTTCGGCATGCCTCGAACAACGGGAACGGCATGAACTGGCTCACCACGCGCCGGCACTTCACCCTCATGATCGCGCCGGCCCTCCTCCTCTACAGCGTGTACATGATCTACCCGATCCTGTACTCGCTCTACTACAGCTTCACCGACTACGACGGCGTCTCCGCCACCGCGTTCACCGGCCTGAGCAACTACCGGCAGATGGCGCAGGACGATGTCTTCTGGACTTCCCTGCGCAACACCGGAGTCATCCTGGGCATCGCCCTGTTCCTGCTGATCCCCCTGGGCTTCCTGCTCGCCGTACTGCTCAGCGGCCGGGTGAGGGGCAGCGGCGCGCTGCGGGCGCTCGTCTTCGCCCCGGCCATCATCGCGCCGATCCTGGTGGGACTGATCTGGATCTTCATGCTGGACCCGAAGATCGGCCTGGTGAACGCGTTTCTGCTGGCGATCGGCCTACCGGCAGGGCCGCAGTGGATCGGCGGTCCCACGCTCAGCCCGTACTCGATCGGCCTGGTCTACCTCTGGCAGCAGGTCGGCTTCGTCCTGACCATCTTCTACGCGGGCCTGCGCATGCTGCCCCGCGACGTGATGGAAGCCAGCAGCCTCGACGGCGCGTCACGCTGGCAGCAACTGCGGCACATCCAGATCCCGATGCTGCGCGAGACGTTCGGCATCGTCACCGCCCTCGTCGTCACCGGCGTCTTCAAGGTCTTCGAACTCGTCTACGCGCTCACCGGCGGCGGTCCCGTCCACCTGTCCGAGGTCATGGTCAGCTACATGTACCACATCACCTTCACCACTCAGCAGTACGGCTACGGCATGGCCCTGGCGGTCGTGGTGTTCGTGGTCGGTTCGCTCGCCTCCGCGGCCACGTTTCTCGGCAACCGACGCAGACAGGAGCGGAGTTGAGCACCGACATGCACACCGACACCAAGTCCGGCGTCCGCACACGGCCGGTGCCGCGACCGTCCCGGAAGGCCGTCCCGCGCCGGCCCCGGCGCAGCGGACGCGGCGTGATCGTCGCCTCGGCGGCCGCCTACCTGATCACCTTCGTGATCCTGATCCCCCTGCTGTGGATCTTGCTGTTGTCGTTCCAGACCAACGACACCATCCTGGCCCACCCCTTCTCGTTCTCCCACCTCACTCTGGCCAACTACCAACAGGCGCTGGAGACCCTCAACCTGCTGGTGATGTACAAGAACACACTGATCCTGGCCGTCGTCTCCGTCACGGTCGGGCTGTTCATCTCCTACCTGGCGGCGTTCGCGCTCACGCGCATGGTCTTCCGCAGGGGCGGTCGCCGCACGCAGAACACCCTCCGGTACTACTTCCTCGGTGGACTGGCCATCCCCGTCTACATCCTGCTGTTCCCGGTGTACCGGATCGACATCGCCCTCGGCCTGTTCGGCACCTACGCGGCGCTGATCCTGCCGTACATCGCCGTCTCGATCCCGTTCAACATCCTGCTGCTGACCGGGTTCCTGCGGGACTTCCCCGACGACATCGAACAGGCGGCGGTGATGGACGGGGTCGGGCTCTGGCGCATGGCCTGGAAGATCGTCTTCCCGCTCATGCGGCCGGTCGTCGCCACCCTCGCCATCCTCAACGTCATCTACGTCTGGAACGAGTTCCCCTTCGCGGTCACGCTCATCAACGACCCGTCGCTGACCACCGCGTCCCTCGCCGTCTCCCAGTTCCAGGGCGTCTACAGCGTCAACTACGGCGCGATGATGGCATCCGCCACCCTCGTCCTCCTGCCGCAGCTGGCGATCTACGCGGCCTTCCAGAAGCAGGTCATCGCGGGCATGACCGCGGGCGCCGTCCGCTGACCCCTGCACACGCCCCACTCCACGAGGAGCCGCCATGGATTCCGACCGACAGCCCGCCCCCTCCCGGCGCACCGTGCTGAGGGGCGCCGCGCTCGCGGCGCTCACCACGGTGGCGTCCCTGAACGCCACCAGGCCCCTGCCGGCGCACGCCACCGTACCGGCCCCTCCCGAGCCCCCTCAGCACACCAAGCACACCAGCACGTCGCATCGGTCGTACAGGGCGATCGTCGGCGTCCTGTGACCAGAGGTCTTCAACCGGAAGGATCATCCCCGTGGCGGACACCGTCTACGACGTCACCACCTTCGCGGCCAGCGTGTCGCCCTACACCGACATCGGCCGGGTGATCAACGAGATCATCGCGGACATCAAGTCCAGGCAGACCACCCAGAACACCCGGCCCGGCGCCGTCATCTACATCCCGCCGGGCCACTACGACCTTCTCACCCGGGTCATCGTCGACATCAGCTTCCTGACGATCAAGGGCTCCGGACACGGCTTCCTGTCCGAGGCCATCCGCGACGGGTCCAACACCGGCTCGTGGGGGGAGGTGCAGCCCGGCTCCAGCCACGTCCGGGTGATGAACACCGATGGCCACAGTGAAGCGTTCCTGGTGCAACGCGCCGGACGGCCGGACGACGTCGGCCGGCTCAGCGGCATCGTCTTCCAGGACTTCTGCATCGACGGTGTGTCGGCTGTCAAGCCGTACACGCCCGGCAACTCCAAGATCGGCATATCGGTGCAGTCGGACAACGACTCCTTCCGCTTCGAGGGAATGGGCTTCGTCTACCTCGAACACGCCATGACCGTGAACGGGGCGGACGCCTGCAGCTTCACCAACAACTTCGTCGCCGAGTGCGGCAGCAGCATCGAACTGACCGGCGCCTCCCAGTCCGTCAAGATCACCAACAATTACCTCATCAGCGCCTGGGCCGGCTACTCCGTCCACGCGGAGAGGACCGAGGGGCTCTCCATCACCGGCAACACCATCCTGTGGGCCTGCAACATCACCCTCATCGAATCGAACCGCTGCACCATCTCCGCCAACAAGCTGCTGAGCGACTTCCCGAGCATGATCTCGCTGCAGAACGGCAGCTCGGGCAACCTGATCTCCGCGAACCACTTCCGGCGGGTGTACGGCGACGGCACCAGCACCCGCTTCGACGACCTCTACGGCATGATGCGCATCAGCGGCGACGACAACGCCGTGATCGGCAACCAGTTCTCCTTCTCCGTACCCCCGGAGAACATCAGCCCGGCCGGCTCCGACCCGACGATCATCCTGGTCGCCGGCGGCGCCCGCAACTACCTGGCCACCAACAACATCACCGCGAACGTTGGCGTCAAGGTAGTCCTCGACGCCTCCTCCGCCGAAACAAAGCTCCTCTACACCGCACAGAACTCTCAAGTGCAGGCGTTCACCACCAACTACTCGCTCGTCGCCACGCCTTGAACGCATCCTGCGCCCAGGCGCAGGACTGTGGGGCGGTTCCGTGGAGCGTCTTCGACACGCATGGAGGCGGGCGGGCCGCGCACAGAGGAACGCGGAGGGTACCAGCGGGTGTCGCGGGTTCGGAACCGAGCCGGGCATCCGCTGCCCGGCGCTGACCGCCGTCCGCGCCGCTGCTCGCTCGCATTCCGACCGGCAAGAGGCAACCGAACGAGCGCGTCTGCCGACGGGCGCCGCACCGTTCGCCGCGACGGCCTGGGAGCCGCCTGCCGTCCCAGTGGCCGCGGCAGCCCGCTGCGGTACCTCGCCGCCCCAGGCTCGGCACCTTCGTGTAGATGCACCTCGGAAGCGTCACAGGGACAGGCCGCATGAGGCGCCGACCGCATCGTGCCCGGCACCGCCGCCGAAGTCACGACGAAGCCGCACCGGAGAGCTCCGGTGCGGCTTCGTCGTCTCACGGCTCCGCGCACAGGCCCCACCAGGACGGCCCTCGGCCCGGCGGCCGGTCGACGTACCCGGCGTTCCGTCGGTCCGGGGCAACGATTTGCCCTGGGTGGGCGGCTGTACTGAGGTCAAAAACATCCTCCATCGCAGAACTCGGTCTAGTGTGGCCCGGTCGGTGATCGAGGCGGGGTGGCTATGGAGTGGCAGAAGTACGCCGAGCAGATGGCGGTGCTCGCGCGGCACCTGCTGGCCCAGGATTCGCTGCAGGCGACGCTGGATGAGATCGCGGCGTCGGCGGTGAAGCTGATCGAGGGCTGTGATGCGGCGGGGATCCTTGCGGTGCGCAAGGGACGGGCGGTGACGCTGGCGGCCTGCGGGGACATGGTCCACGAGTCCGACCGCCTCCAGGGCGAGCTGGACGAGGGGCCCTGTTTCGATCTCGCCCGGCACAAGGACGGCGAACGCGTGTACCGGATCGAGGACCTGAACCAGCCGCAGCCGGCATGGGAGCGTTTCGCCGCGGAGGCCCGCAAGCTGGGCATCGGCAGCATGACCGGCGTACTGCTCTACACCGACGAGGACGACTTCGGCGCACTGAACCTGTACGCCCGCCGCCCCGGAGCCATGGGCAAGGACATCGAGACCGCGGGCTGGCTGCTGGCCTCGCACGCCGCCGTCGCCCTGGACAGCGCCCGCACCATCGACCAGCTCGAGCACGCCATGGAGTCCCGGCACTCCATCGGTGAGGCCATGGGCATCCTCATGGAGCGCCACCAGCTGAGCGAGGACGACGCCTTCAACGTGCTGCGCCGCATCTCCCAGCAGCACAACATCAAACTCCGCGATGTCGCCCAGCGGATACGGACCGGACGCACCGACCCGGCCTGAGCGGCAGCCCGCATGCCCTGGTCGACCGTCCGAGCACGGTGTCGGCGTCGCCGTCCAGGGCGATGCACCGCACCTGCAGGCAAGTCACCTGAGGTGTGTGCGGTCGACAGAGGGGTACACGCGGGCCCGACGGCCGCAATGGACGGCAAGCACAACGAAAGAGCCCCGGATGGTCACCCCGCTTAGGAATCAGGCGGCGGATGAACAGGGCACGGGTGAGCCCGTCACGCTGCGCTGCAGCGTGACGTGGGACGGCGCAGCGGCCCGCGTCAGTGACGCGCGCCATGTTTTGCGCGCCTTCCTCGCCTGTGTCCGGTACCGCACGCCCGTGCCGCCCCCACTGGTCCTGGACGCCGAGCTCGTCGTCAGTGAGCTCGTCACGAACGCGATCCGGCACGCCCCGGGCCCGTGCGGGCTGACCCTGCAGCTGTCCGACGAAGAGCTCGCGATCACCGTCCGGGACACCTCCTCCGACCGGCCGACAGTGCACCGACGCGACCCACAGCGCGTCGGCGGCCACGGACTGCACCTGGTCCACGCGGTCAGCGATCACGTCGCCGTCACATCGCATGCCGTGGGAAAGCAGATCACCGCCCGTCTGCGCCTCACCTCTCAGGACGACACCGGTGGCACGGATCGGGCCCGCCGCATCGAGACGGCGGGCCCGGCTTCCTCACCGCGGCCATGAGCGTGCGGCTCAGGGAAGGTCCTCGCGACGCCGCCTCACTCCGGCGCTGAGCCGAGCGCGGCCCGGCAGAGATCAGCCGGGCAGCTCCGTGTGCAGACGGATGGTGGTGCCCGTATCAGGGGTGGAACGTATCTCGACGAGGTCGCACAGCTGGTGCACGAGCCAGAGCCCGCGGCCGCCGATCTGCATGCCGCTGGGACGGGACCGGCCCACGAGGGGGTCCTTGATGTAGCCGGCGTCGCGGAACTCGCACACCATCCGGTGGTCGTCGCCCCAGGTCCGCAGCACGCCCTGGCCTCCGCCGTGCCGGATGCTGTTGGCGGCCACTTCGGTGGCGGCCAGATGCAGCTCGCGCAGCTTGCTGCCGCTCAGGCCGTGCCGTTCGGCACAGCGCTCGATCTTCTCCCGCACCGCCGTCAGGTCACCACGGGCGTAGACCAGTTCGTCGTACGGGTCGCATGGATTGGTCAGCGGATCGAAAGCGAACGGTGTGTGCGGATCGTAGTCCGTGCACGGCACGGTGCGACCGTCCCTTCGGACCTCGGGGTGGCAGCGCGCCATCTCCTCCAGCACGGCCCCGTGGCCGGTGGTGTCGTACGGGCACAGCAGCCACCAGGCCGGGCCGTCTGCGAAGGCCTTGTTCAGCAGCCACTCGTGGTAGTGCAGTTCCTGTGCCTGGGCGCGGTTGCGGATCTCGTCCCAGGGGGATTCGCCGATCCCGCGCACCGGCCGCCCCTCGGCGACATGCTCCTTGATCCACTCCTGCCAGGCTCCGATGAGCCGGCCCGGATGGTGCGCCACCATGGTGGTGTCGACGTAGCGCACCGCCGCTTCGGCGGGAATCTCGGCCCGCAGCAAGGACACCTTGTCCTCGGGGACGGCTACGACGACGGCCTCGTCACCGTCCAGCGCCTCCTGGATGAAACCGAGGGTTCCCTCGACGAACTGGTCCCGGCCGCGGTACGGGTACAGCTCGTGCCGGTACCCGGCGACCGAGGGTGTGGAGGCGGAGCGGGTGGAGGTCACGGCGCCATCACCACCGGAACGTCCCGCACGGCGAAGCCGGACAGTTCCCAGGCCAGCCGCACGGTGTCGTTGGTACCTTCCAGAACGACCTTGCGGTCCGGCAGGCATCTGGCCGCGTCGGCCAGCGCGCTCATCCCGGCTGCGTCGAAGAAATCCAGGGCGTGACAGAGGAGGCGCACTGTCGCTGTCTGCGCGAGCAGCGTGCGCAGGATGTTCCCGAAGGCCGGCGCGCCTTCGCTGTCGATGACCCCGTTCACCGTCCAGCCGTCCTTTCCTGTCCGGTACACCTGGAATGCGGGTGATGCCGGACGGCTGCCCAGGTGGTGAGGGTGCACGCACCTGACCTGTTCCAGTGTAGAAGCGTCCCAGCCACCACCGCTGTAGGCGCACACCACCAGAGCTCCGCTGTCGGTGGCGAACTCCTCCAGCTCGAGCTCGCTGCGCAACAGGTCCTCCGGCCGCTCCGTGCGGCCGCTGGGCGTCACGTGATGCAGCACCCGAAGCGAGCGGAAACCCTCACGGCCGGCGCTCACCGCCTCGCGCCGCACGGCGGCAAGGAGAGAGCCCTCCAGCCGGGAAGGGTCGAGCACCAGCTGGGCGAACTCGCCGCCTGTCCGCGGAGCCGGGCCGATGATCACCACTTTGTCGCCGAACAGCGCCCCGTCCGCGACGAAGGCCCGGCTGCGGTCCATGACATCGTCCGCAGCATCCAGCACCTGGCAGACATGATCACCAGGGTCGACCTCGTCCAGGGTCGCCAAAGTCCGCGCCGCTCTCACCGCTCCTCCCCTCGCCATCGGATGCCCACCCTACTGACCCGCACACCTTGCACCGCCCAGAGGGCCGGGCGGCGACAGGGAAGATCCGCCGTCGCGAAGTGGCTGGGCAGCGGGGTGGTGACCTCGTTACGGGGTGCCCGTGCCGGTCGTGGGCGGCAGTCCGTGCCGTAGACCGCCCGGCGGGGTGGTCGTGCCGATGAGTTCACCGTCCATGAACGGTCTACCCAGCGACACGACCGTTCTTGACAGGGGTGCCATGTCCACCATCCAGCCAGTGATCGTGACTGCCGACCAGGACGTTCTGCTCGGCTTCTACACGGCATTGCTCGGCGCTGAGGAGATCTTCCGGATACCGGCGGAAGGCCCGGCCTTCTACGTCGGCTTGCGCATCGGCGACACCGACCTCGGGCTGGTGGCCAGGGCGGACGTGGGGACGGGGGCGGAGGCGCGGATCCTGCTCAGCATCGGTGTCGACGACGTCGACGAGACGCTCGGCCGGGTGGTGGCGCTGGGCGGCTCGGTCCGCGGCGGTCCCAACGACATGCCGTGGGGACAGCGCGTCGCCCACATCCAGGACCCCGACGGCAACCCGGTGAACCTCACTCAGCCGATCCCGGCCCGGTGACGCTGTTCCGGGGGCAGGTGCTGATCGCGGGCTGCCGTCAGTGGCGTGCCGGTCGACGGGCCGGCGAGCATCGCCGCCTTGAGCTGCGGGGTACTATCGGCGCCGCAAGGCCCGCACTCCCCCCGTCCGGGTCGTTGCCACGGAGCGGGCAGGGGTCCCCCCGTCGCCTGCCCGCTCCGTCCCCAAGACCTCCCGCTCGGCCAACCGCGACGTGTCCTGCCTTGTGCAGATCTGCCTGGACACCGCTCCGCACCTGTGCCGTCCGCGCGCTGTCGGCGCGCGCCAACGGGGCCCGGGTCAGTGTCGAAGGAGCTGGAGGAAATCCTCGACAGCGGTGGCGACGGCGCGGGGGGCTTCCGCGGGGAGGAGGTGGCCGGTGGCGGGGACGGTGACCAGGGTGGCGTGCGGGATGTGCGGCAGGAGGCACTCGCGCAAGACGCCCGGCGGTTCCACGAGGTCGTTCTCCGCGGCCAGCACGGTCACCGGAACCGCGATGCCGCGCACGGCGTGGGTGATGTCCTGCGCGATGCCGCGCAGCGGCCACTCCTGCCGGGCCTCGGGTCCGGCGGCGAGGCTGTCGCGTACCGCGGTGGCCCGCACCGTCTCGGACAGCGGTGTGGCGGTCAGGACATGGTCGAGGGCGTGCATCGCCGCCTCGGGCGAGTCGTAGGCGTGGGACAGGCCCTGCCGGTGCTCCTCGGTCACCGTGACGGGCGGCTCGGGCGGTGCGGGGGCGAGAAGCACCACGCCGGCCAGGCCGGCCGGCCTTCGGGCCGCGACGAGCTGGCTCACCTTGCCGCCCATCGAGTGGCCGACGAGGACGAACGGCCCCCGCACGCACGTGTCGATCACGCGAGCGAGGTCGTCGGCGAGCCGGTCGAGGTGATAGGGGCCGGGCAGGGCGCGAGAGGTGCCCCAGCCGCGTTGGTCGAAGCGGACCGTCGCCTGCCCGGGCGGCAGATGACCGATCACGTCGTTCCATGTGCCGGCGGAGCCGCCCCAGTAGTGGACGAACACCAGCGCCGGTCCGGTACGGCCGCCGACCCGTACGTCCAGAGTCCCGCCCGCCACCGGCACCGGCCTTGTCGTTTCCGTCATCCCTGCGCCTTTCACTCGGCTGCCCGAGACGATCGGTGTCTCCCGGCCGCAGCCTTCCACGGGTAACCTGACCTGCCTGCCAGGTGCACATCGACGGTAGGGGAAGCGCGGTCCATGCCCCGGTGAAAAGGAGCACAGCACTTGTGGAAAACGGACAACCGGCAGTGCGACAGCTGCGCTACTCACCTGCCGTCGGCTCACCGCACGGCGTGGAGGTCCTCGACTTCGCCGCGCTGCGCTCCATGGACACCGAGGGCCGTCGCGTACTCCCCCAGCGCCCCGACTTCCACGTCCTGGCCCTGATCGCCTCCGGCACCGGCGCCCACGAAGCGGACTTCGACATCTACCGGCTGGCGGAAGGCAGCGCCGTATGGATCCGGCCCGGCATGGTGCACCGCTGGAGCGACGTCGACGCCTGCGACGGCCCGCTGGTCCTCTTCCGGCCCGGCTTTCTCCCCGGCCTCACCGCCGCGGAGGCCACCACCCCGGCGTGCTGGCGCCTGGACCGGCAGCGTCTGGACCTGGCCCTGCTCGCGGCCCAACACCTCGGCCGCGAGCACGACACGGCAGCGCGCACCCCGCTCCTGGCATCTCCCGCACTGCTGTCCCACCTGCTGGCGGCGCTGGTCCTGCGCGCACTACCGGCCGCGCCCGCCCGAACCGACGGGGTTCCGGCCGGCAACCGGTCCACGGACGTGTTCCGCGCCTACCGGGCCGCCGTCGAAGAACACTTCACCGACTGGCACCACGTGGGCGACTACGCGCGGGCACTCGGTTACGACGTGCGCACCCTCACCCGGGCGACGCGCGCCGCCACCGGCACGGGCGCCAAGGCCTTCCTCGACCAGCGCATCCTGCTGGAGGCCAGGAGGCTGCTCGCGCACACCGGCCTGCCGGTCGCCGGCTGCGCCCGACGCCTCGGCTTCCGGGACGCCGGCAACTTCACCACCTTCTTCCGGCGTCAGGCAGCCACGACCCCCGCCGCCTGGCGCGCCGCTTACGGCGCGACCGACATCCGCGGGGTCTGATGTCGCCACGACCGGTCCCGGTCAGCGACCCGGGTCCGGCTGGCTCCCAGAGCAGCGAGTTCGCCGCAACGGCGTGAGCAGGGGCGCTCACCGGGCAGCACGCAGGTTCCCCGTGCCCTGCACAGAAGTGCGGCCGCCGAGGTCTCCGCCCGGATCGTCCGGCAGGGCGATGCGTGCGGTGACGCGTTTGCCGGCCCGCTCGCGCTGGACCTCGAGGCCCTGTGTGACGGCCATGACGATCTCCAGACCGTGCTGTCCCACCCGTCCCGCGTCCGCGGCCCGGGCCACCGGCAGCACCGGATCGGAATCCCGCACCGCCACCTCGACCGCGTCCCGCGTGATCCGCACTTCCAGCAGCACCGGACCGGGCGCGTACTTACGGGCGTTGGTGACCAGCTCGCTCACCATCAGCTGCGTCACTTCCATGGCGCGCCGCGAGACCGGAAGGCCGTGCTCCGCCTGCACCCGGGTCAGGAAGTCCGCGACCACGGGCCGGGCACGAGCGATGACGGAGCCGTCGCCGTCCAGGGCCGCCGTGACCTGGAGCGCCCGCGCGTCGGGCGTGGTGGGGCCCTCCCCCAGCGGAACTCGTTCCGACACGGCCGCCTTCACCATCCCGTTCACGCCCACGCGCTCACCCACGCCCGGTCGGCTGCACAGCCCAGCCCCTGCGCCGGCTCCCACGGCGCACGGGCACCCGGTTCTTGCAGGCCGACGCTTCGAGCACGGGTCTCGGTGTGCCAGTATCACCGCTATGGCGGACGGACGAACGACGGACACCGAAACCACCGGGCAGCTCGGCGGGCTGTCCGTGACAGCCACGGCCGCCGACGGCGCCCGCGTGCTGACCCTGGCCGGAGAGATCGACCATCACACCGCCGACACGCTCCGCGAGGCCCTGGACGTCACCGGCGCCCCGCGGCCGCGCCTCGTGATCGACATGCGGCAGGTCACCTTCATGGACTCCAGCGGCATCAACATCCTCATCGCCGCCTACCAGGCCGTCACCGCGGCCGGCGGCCGGCTGCGCCTGGCCGGACCCACCCTGCCCGTGCTGCGCACCCTCCAGCTCGTCGGCATCGACACTCTCATCGACTGCCACCCCACCCTCGACGACGCCCTCGCGTCCTGACCGCTGCCGATCCGGTCCCGGGCACACGGCCGGGGCGAGCGTGAAGGCACCCCTGGGTGCGGCGAACCGCATCACCACCCATTTGGCCCCGTGTCCGCGCGCTGATCCAGGGCATCCGGCTGTGGTCCCTGGGCGTTAGGCCTCTTCCGCGCCCCGGGCGGTGGTGCCGCGGCCGATCCCCGAGTACGGACGCGGCACCACCCGGCCAGGACCACGAGGTGAGCGGCGGTGTCCGTTGCGCTACTTCAGTTCGATCTCGACGAAGGCCAGCGCGGACGTGCCGGCGTTGACGACCTCGTGTTCGCCGCCGGCCGGGCGCGCGTAGGACTCGCCCGCGCGCAGCTGCGACGAGGTGACCGTGCCGTCGGGGGTGATCACCTGGGTCTGCCCGTCGGTGACCGGCACGACGACGTAGTCGTACCCGTGCACATGACGGCCGGTGCTCTCTCCCGGCCGGAAGTCCCAGCGGGTCACCCGGACCCGCTCGTCTTCGTGCTGCACGGTGGCACGGGCGGTGCTCGCCATGAAGGCCTCCTCTTCGTCGGTTGCCCCCACAGACAGGTGTGGGGCGGCGACATCCCAGGTGGCAGGCTATCCGCCAGGCTCAGCCGTACTACGTGACGCGGGGCGTCTCCCGGGTCGTCGGCCTGCACCACCTGCCCCCCGCCGGGCACTGCCAGGCGCTCAAGCCCAGGCATCGGCGAGCGAGCATGCGCCGCCGCGCTCCCCCCCTCACACGGGTGATGACTCTTCCCCCGCAGTGGGGAACCGGTTCCCGTGGCAGGGTGAAGGCCGGGCGCGTCGCCTGTCCTTGATCAACCCGGGCTTGGTTGATAGGGGCATGAGCAACACGGACACGAGCCCGATACTGACCACACCGGCCGAGAAGGCCGGGGCCGCACAGGGCGCGGACGCCGCGCCCGGGGACATACTCTCCCTGTCCTGCACCACACCCGACGCACGCACGGTGAAGGTGGTCGCGCGCGGGGAGGCCGACCACTTCGGCCTCGCTCCGCTGCGCGTCCTTCTGACCACCGCGGCCGTCTACGGCTACCGGCGGCTGGTCCTCGACTGCCGGCACGTCACCTTCTGCGACAGCGCGCTCCTGGCGGCCTTCGATTCCTGGTACGCGGCGGGCGGGAGGGTCGTGATCCAGCACCCGCCGCCCCAGCTCGGGCTGCTCCAACCCCTGTTGCGGCGATTTTGGCCGGGGCCGCCGACGGGGGCACCTTGCTTCCGGCGAGCGGTGACGGCCGCCGGCTCCCTGCCGGGGACGTGAGCGGCGGGCGCCGAGGGGTGCTGGGAAAGGATCGCGTGCATGCGCGGTGTGCATGAACCTCCGGCCCCTGGCTGATACCCGCACCTGATGAGGGCCCGGACCACCGCACGGGGTTCGGGCCCTCCCGCACGACCGGCCCGGGCCCAACGGGGCTGGTCCGGCGGCTGATCGGGTCGTCACGGGGCGCCCGCTGCGGGTGCCCCTCTCCGCTGGGAGAAGCCAGATCGCAGAGGCAATGGATCACCCCGCCCCACTCTCCGGGTAACGTCAAGGTATGAGTCATCCGCACCCCGAACTGAAAGCCGCCCCGCCCCTGCCCGAGGGAGGGCTGCGAGTCATCGCCCTGGGCGGCCTGGGGGAGATCGGCCGCAACATGACCGTCTTCGAGTACGCCGGCAAACTGCTCGTCGTCGACTGCGGTGTGCTGTTCCCCGAGGAAACCCAGCCCGGCGTGGACGTGATCCTGCCGGACTTCACCTCGATCCGGGACCGGCTGGACGACATCGTGGCCGTCGTACTCACCCACGGTCACGAGGACCACATCGGTGGCGTGCCGTACCTGTTGCGCGAGCGGTCCGACATTCCCCTCGTCGGCTCCAAGCTGACGCTGGCGTTCCTGGAGGCCAAGCTCAAGGAACACGGCATCCGGCCGCGCACGGTGCGGGTGCGGGAGGGCGACCGGCGCGGTTTCGGGCCGTTCGACTGCGAGTTCGTGGCGGTCAACCACTCCATCCCCGACAGCCTCGCGGTCGCGATCCGCACCGGCGCCGGGATGGTGCTGCACACCGGTGACTTCAAGATGGACCAGTTCCCTCTGGACGACCGCATCACCGATCTGCGCGCCTTCGCCCGCCTCGGCGAGGAGGGCGTGGACCTGTTCCTCACCGACTCCACCAACGCCGAAGTACCCGGCTTCACCACGTCCGAGCGTGAGCTGAATCCGGCGATCGAGCAGGTGATGCGCACGGCACCGCGCCGGGTCATCGTCTCCAGCTTCGCCAGCCATGTGCATCGCATCCAGCAGGTCCTGGACGCCGCCCACCAGCACGGCCGCAAGGTCGCCTTCGTCGGCCGGTCGATGGTCCGCAACATGGGCATCGCCCGTGACCTGGGTTATCTGAAGGTTCCGTCCGGTCTGGTCGTGAGCACGAAGGAGCTGGAGAAGCTCCCCGACCACAAGGTCACTCTGGTGTGCACCGGCTCCCAGGGCGAACCGATGGCCGCGCTGTCCCGGATGGCCAACCGCGACCACATGATCCGCATCGGCAAGGGCGACACCGTCCTGCTCGCCAGCTCCCTCATCCCCGGCAACGAGAACGCCATCTACCGGGTGATCAACGGACTCACCCGGTGGGGCGCCCATGTGGTCCACAAGGGCAACGCCAAGGTGCACGTCTCCGGGCACGCGAGCGCCGGCGAGCTCGTCTACTGCTACAACATCGTCAAGCCGCGCAACGTCATGCCCGTGCACGGTGAATGGCGGCACCTGCGGGCCAACGGCGACCTCGCCATCCGTACCGGCGTCGACCCCGACCGGGTCGTCATCGCCGAGGACGGCGTCGTCGTCGACCTCGTCGACGGGCGTGCGTCCATCACCGGCAAGGTCCCCGCCGGCAACGTCTACGTGGACGGCATGGAAGTCGGCGGCGCCACCGAGGCCTCCCTCAAGGACCGCCTCACCCTCGCCGCCGAAGGCGTGGTCACGGTGGTGGCGATCGTCGACGCGGACACCGGCGCGCTCGCCGAGGCCCCCGACTTCCTGGCCCGGGGCTTCGTCCACGACGACACCACCTTCGAGCCGGTCGTCCCCGTCATCGAGAAGACCCTGGCCACCGCGGCCCAGGAAGGCGTCGGGGACGCGCGCCAGCTCGAACAACTCATCGCCCGTGCCGTGGCGAACTGGGCGTTCCGCACCTACCGCCGCAAGCCCCTCATCATCCCCGTCATCATCGACGCCTGAGGCGCAGCCCGGCAGCCGGGCGCCTGTGGGCACAGGCCATCTCACGACGAAGCCCCACCGGACGTTCTGGTGGGGCTTCGTCGGGTCACGGTCCGCGCAGACGCTGGATCAGCGAGGTCCCCTTCGAGGACCGCGTCGAGCCCGGCGTCGTCGTTGCGGTGGGCCGCCGGCCGGCCGGTTCCGGGGCCGCTGATCTGCTGAGGGCCGTCACGGCGGCCGTCGGCCTCAGGCGGTGGCCGGGAGCGAAGCGGACGCCGGTCAGCTGCTCGGACAGGCGCCACAGCCGGTCGGCGGTCTGCGGGTCGGTGGCCCGCCAGGCCACTTCCACCTGGCGGGGGGCGCCCCGCAGTTCGCCGGGGCCGTCCGGACCGTACAACTCGCCGCCACGGGCGTCGGGCGCGGTCGCCGCGTACAACTGGGGCAGGGCGCCCTGGTCCGGGGACTGGGCGAGAGGCAGCAGGAGGCGGCCGAAGAGGAGTCCGACCCTCGCCACGGGGGCGCTGGTCTGGAGGCCGGTGGCGGTGTAGCCGGGGTGGGCCAGCACGCTGCGGACCGGACTGCCGGCCGCCGTCAGCCGACGGTGCAGTTCGTACCCGAAGACCGCGGTCGCCAGCTTGGACTGGTTGTAGCGGCCCATCGGCGAGTACGACCGCTCGCCGGTCGGGTCGTCGAAGAACATCCGCGCCCGGCGGTGGTTGACCGACGTCACCGTCACCACGCGCGGGTCGTCGCCGTCGGTCATCGCCTCGAGCAGCAGGCCCGTGAGGGCGAAGTGGCCGAGGTGGTTGGCCGCGAACTGCAACTCCGCGCCCTCGGCGGTGAGCGTGCGGGGCGGCGCCATCACCCCGGCGTTGTTGACGAGGACGTCCGGGCGGACGCCGTCGGACTTCAGCCGGTCGGCGAAGGCGTGGACCGACGCGGTGTCGGTCAGGTCCAGCCGGCGCACCTCCAGGCGGGCGTCCGGGCGTTCGGCCGTGATCTGCGCGACCGCTCTGCGGCCCTTGTCCTCGTCCCGCACGGCGAGGATCACGCGGGCCCCCTTGCGGGCGAGGGCGCGGGTGGTCGCGAGGCCCAGGCCGCTGTTCGCTCCGGTGACGACGAAGAGCCGTCCGTCCTGGTCCGGTATGTGCTCGGCGCTCCAGCGTTCTGCACTTGTCATGTGACTCAGCGTGCCGTTCATGACATCGAGCGTCAAGGACGACATCTGAAGCCACGCTCGGCACACCGCGTACTATGGCGCCATGACCTCCCGCCCGGCAGAAACCCTGGCCCAGCGCAAACGGCAGCTCGTCGCGGACGAGCTGACGCAGGCCGCGCTGACCCTGCTGGCCCGTGACGGCTTCGACGCGGTCACGGTGGACGAGATCGCCGCCGCCGCGGGGGTCTCCAAGCGGACGTTCTTCCGCTACTTCGCCTCCAAGGAAGACGTGGTCGTGCAGTTCCTGGCCGGCATGGGCACCGCCATGGGCGAGGAACTCGCGGGCCGCCCGGCCGCGGAATCACCGTCGGCTGCGCTGCGGGCCACGGTGTGGCGCTCCATCGACGCCTGCGCGGGACACGCGGAGCGGGCCTTGCCCGTGGTGCAGCTGATCCTGCGGACACCCGCCCTGCTCGGCCGTTTCCTGGAACGCCAGGCGCAGTGGCGTGAGGTGCTCGCGCAGGAGGTGGCCCGCCGCCTCCGGCTCGACCCGGTGACGGACCTGTATCCGCAGCTGGCCGCCGGGATGGCGCTGACGGCCTTCCACGCGGTGCTGCAGCGCTGGTGTGACAGCGACGGCGCCGAGGACCCCGCCGCGCTGACCGACCAAGCCTTCGCGGTCATCGCGCCGGCGCTGGACGCCGGTGCGGGAGCCGATCAGGCCGGTCTGCCGGGGCACCGATGAGTTTGTGCGCGGCGGACGGTCTTCTCACCGTTGACACCGACACGGGAGGACCCTGCCCCCATGACTCAGCTACTGCGTGTGCAGAACCTCAACGTCTCCAGTGACGGATTCGGTGCCGGGGAGGGCCAGAGCCTCGAGCGGCCGTTCGGCCACGCCGATCCGTCCCAGCTGTTCGCGTGGGCGGGCGCCACGGCGAGCTGGCCCATGCGCACCGATCCCGGCGGCAGCCGTGGCCTCGACGACTACTTCACCCGCGACTACGCCCGCAACATCGGTGCCGAGATCATGGGCCGCAACAAGTTCGGGCCGCAGCGCGGGCCGTGGCAGAACCACGAGTGGCGCGGCTGGTGGGGTGACGAGCCGCCGTTCCGCACCCCGGTCTTCGTCATGACCCATCACCCGCGTCCTTCGTTCACGCTCTCCGACACCACCTTCCACTTCGTCGGCGGGGATCCGGCCGACGTCCTGGCGCAGGCGCGGGAGGCGGCGCAGGGCAAGGACGTCCGGCTCGGAGGCGGGGCGACGACCATCCGGCAGTTCCTGGACGCCGGCCTGGTCGACACCCTGCACGTGGTGGTCTCGCCGGTGAAGATCGGCTCCGGCGCACGGCTGTGGGAGTCGCCCGACGAACTGCTCGACCGGTACCACCTGGACGTCGTGCCGAGCCCGAGCGGTGTCACGCACCATCTGTTCTGGCGCAGGTGAGACGAGGCGTTGCCGGGGCCACCGCATCCTGAGGTGCGGTGGCCCCGGACCTCGCCGTCAGCCGGTGGCCAGCAGCGCCTCCACGGCCTCGGCGGTCTGCGGGTGGCGGGCGAGCAGCGCCACCCCGTCCGGGGCCGGTTCCGCCGTCCGCCAGGGGCCCGCGCAGCCGAGCAGGTCCGCGACCGCGTCACAGGTCGCGGGGTGAGCCGCCAGCAGGGGCAGGCCGCAGGGGCCGGCCGCTCGGTCGCGGGAGGACCGATCTGCCGTGGGTTCCGGGGCGGCCCGCCACGGGGGCGTCCACGCGTCGAGCTCCGCCAGCCGGGCCGGGAAGATGCGGCCGGCCTCACGGATCAGCAGGGGCGCTAGGTCGGCACCGCCACCGCGCAGTGTGGTGATCAGGGTCGGCAGCCAGGGCAGCAGCACCGGGTCCGGCAGCTGCGCGAAGGCCTGGGACACGGCTTCGACGACGAAGTCGGCCAGGCCGGGCACCGGTTCCAGCGCGTGCAGGAAACCGCTGAGGTAGCGCGGATAGGCGGGCACCACCAGCGGGTTGCCCAGCAGCTCGGCGCACCGCGCCCGCAGCTGTGCCCGGGAGAGCCGGCCCAGCTGCGTCTGGGCCGCCCACAGCAGTGCCGTCTTGGCCGGGTCCCCGGGATGCGACTGGGCGACGGCCAGCTCCAGCTGGTTGCGGTCACAGCCGAGCGACAGGGCGAGGCTCTCCATGCTGAACAGGAAGCCCAGCATGGCCGCCACCTGGCCCACGCCCGCGTCGTCGTCGGTGAACGCCGTCGGCAGCAGCGTGCAGTAGTGCGCGTAACCGGTCTTGACGAACGCCTCGATCCACGGCGGGAGCGTCGGCTCGCTGGTGCGGTAGTACGCCAGCAGTGCGCGCACCCGGCGCAGCACCTCGGGCGCGCCGTCGACGCTGCGCTCGGTCGCCAGCACCTCCAGGGCGCGCTGCCCCAGTTCGTCGGCCAGCCGGCGGCTGTTCAGGTAGAGGGTGGCGTCCTCGACGGCCTCGAGGACCCGCGCCGTGGTCGCCTGTGGGCCGTACGCGACGCGACGCAGCCGCTGTTCGAGGACCTGCTCGATGCTGACGCCGTCGTAGCCCAGCTCGATCAGCGCCCGCTGGTGGGTGCCGAGGGCGAGGTCCCAGGACTCCTGGATGGGGCGTTCGCCGAGCCGCCGCTCGCCCATGATGGGCCGGGCGGCGCCGTGCGGCATCAGATACCGCAGCATCCACAGCACGTCGGAGCACTGCGCCAGCTCAGGCCGGGACGCCATGTCGAGCAGGGCCCGCTGCACGCCGCGCTGTTGCAGCTTGAGGTTCAGCGGCGCCAGCCGGTCGTGCACGTCACGGGCCAGCGGGGGCAGGGCGTCGTAGCCGACCTGCCCGACGCGGTCGCCGCCGAGCATGATCTCCACCAGCCGGCGCACATCCCGCCGTCCCGGCACGGTGTCCTTCTCGATGCAGGTGACCGCCGCGTCCTGGAAGTCGTACGGCGTCGGCTTGGCGCGTTCACGCATCCCGGCCAGGAGGATCGACGTCTCGAACACCGCGATGGCGTCGGCGGTGGACGCGAGGTAGCCGTTGCGGCGGGCGGCACGCACGATCTCCACGGACCAGCCGAGCAGTTCCGCCTCGTCGAGACGGTCCAGGACGGGCGGCCGTTGCAGGAAACCGGTGAGCTTGTCGGACGCGTCGAGCGGTGCGGCGGGGACGGCGGCGGGCACGGCCTTGGCCGCCTTCTTCGGCGTCCTGGTGCCCGCCTGCCCGGCGAGCCGGTACGGCTTGACCCGGGTGCGCTTGAGGTTCTTCGCCCACTCGGTCGCGGCGATGGACACCGAGCCGGCGGCGAGGCCGAACTGCGCCTCGATCGCCGCGTGGCTGGACGGGATCAGACCGTGCTGCCACTTGGTGGCACTCGGCGGGCTGATCCGGAAGGTGTCGGCGCCCTGAACACCGAACTCCTCGACGCGGCTGGCGGCGTGGAAGGCGCCGCACACATAGAGCGCGTCCGCGGGGTCGGTGCCGGTCGCGGCGAGGTGAGCACGCATCCGCGTCCACATGTACCGTTCGCGGTCCTCGTCCACCCGCACCCGGCCCGGATCGCCGGGGGCCAGGCGGCGGAAGAGGCTGCCGATCAGCAGCATGACCTGCCGGTAGGTGTCGTGGTCGGCGTCCCCGAGGGGCAGTTCGACGTACTGGTGCCACCACTCCGACCAGTGCCGCACCCGCCCGTGCCGCAGCAGGTGCTCCTCCAGCTCGGCGAAGCGCGGGCGCAGGTCGCCGATCTCCACACCGACCGCGTCGCCGTGCAGCGCCGCCTCCTCCTCGGCGGGCGGTGCGTCCGGGCCGGCCGCATCGGCCGTGTCACCGGAGTTCTCCTGCCACTGGAAGACGTGGTCGGAGGAACGGTCGACGAGGACCAGCTCGACGCCGGGGGTGTCCAGGGCGTAGGCGATCGCCTGGTACTCCGCGGACGCCTCGGTGATCGGGGCGACCACCGACAGCGGCGCCCACTCGGCCGGGAAGCCGTCGACCTCGGTCGCGAACGCCTGCACCGCGACGGGGAGCCGGCAATTGCGCAGCTCGGTCAGCAGCGGCGCCATGTCCTCGCACAGCTCCAGGTACACCACCTTGGGCTGCTTCTCGCGCAGCCGGCGCGCCATGGCGAGCGCCGAGGCCGGCGAGTGGTGGCAGACCGGGAAGATCTCCAGCGGTTCGCGCACCGCGCGGTCGACGTCGTCGACGATGCCGAGGAGGATCCCCTGAAGGGCGTCGGGGCCGTCGGCGAACGCGGCCGCCGCTTGCTGGAGTTGGCCGCGCAGGGCGGCGAAGGTTCCCTCGGTCATGGCGCTCACGACAGGGTGGCGATCGCGTCGCGGCCGCCCTCGTAGAACTCCGGCCAGGAACCGCCCTCCTCCTTGCCGCGCGGCTCGACGACGCCGTGCAGGTACTTGTTGAGGATCGCCAGGTCCTCGGGTTCGCGCCGGGCGAGCGAGCCGACGAGCGAGGAGGCGAGGGTACGGGCGGTCAGGGCGCGCTCGCCGAAGAAGTTGCTGTGCAGGATGGCGTCCTCGAGCACGCCGATCTGCTCGGCGGTGGACAGCGCCGACTCCAGTTTCTCGTCGTCGCTCGCGGCCGCGGCCGCGGAAGCGCGCAGGTCGGCGAAGCTCTGCAGCAGCACGTCCAGCAGCGTGGGCGGCACGTCCAGCTCTATCCGGTGGCGGCGCAGCAGTTCCTCGGTGCGGAAGCGGACGATCTCCGCCTCGCTCTTCTTGTTCGTCACCACGGGGATGCGGACGAAGTTGAAACGGCGCTTGAGGGCGGAGGACAGGTCGTTGACGCCGCGGTCGCGGCTGTTGGCGGTGGCGATGACGGAGAAGCCGGGCTTGGCGAAGACGATGTTGTCGCTGTCGAGTTCGGGAACCGAGATGTACTTCTCGGACAGGATGGAGATCAGCGCGTCCTGGACGTCACTGGTGGAACGCGTGAGCTCCTCGAAGCGGCCGATGACGCCGGCCTCCATCGCCGTCATGATCGGCGAGGGGATCATCGACTCCCGTGACTGTCCCTTGGCGATGACCATGGACACGTTCCACGAGTACTTGATGTGGTCCTCGGTGGTACCGGCCGTGCCCTGCACCACGAGCGTGGAGTTGCGGCAGACGGCGGCGGCCAGCAGCTCGGCCAGCCAGCTCTTGCCGGTCCCGGGGTCGCCGATCAGCAGCAGGCCGCGGTCGGAGGCGAGGGTGACGATGGCGCGCTCGACGATGCTGCGCTCACCGAACCACTTCTGGGAGATCTCCCGGTCGAGGCCGTCGGCCCGCTCGGAGCCCAGGATGAACAGCCGGATCATCTTCGGCGACAGCCGCCAGGAGAAGGGCTTGGGGTTGTCGTCGACGGACTCCAGCCAGTCCAGCTCCTCGGCGTACTTGATCTCGGCGGGGGCACGCAACAGGTCGGACACGTCAGGGCCTTTCGATGAGGAAGCTGAGCAAGAGAAGAAGGGTGAGGCAGCGAGCGGACGGGCCTAGGTGAGGAACGTCTTCAGCTCGTGCACGAGCTTGCGGATGTGGCCGGATATGACCGGCGTACCGAGGTCCTTGAAGCGGTCCTTGAACCACGGGTTGACGCTGCCGCGGCCGGCGCTGGTCACCGAGCCGACCGGGATGAACTTCGCGCCGGAGCGGTGGATGGCCGCCATGCTCTCGAACAGCGGTTCGCAGCGCCATTCGTAGAAGTCGGAGATCCACACCACGACGGTGTTGCGCGGTTCGGCGATCTTCGGCTGGGCCAGGGCCATGGCGACCGTGCCGTCCGTGCCGCCGCCGAGCTGGGTGCGCAGCAGGGTCTCGAAGGGGTCGTTCACCCACGGGGTGAGGTCGAGCGCCTGGGTGTCGTAGGCGATCAGGTGGACGTCGACCTTGGGCAGTCCGGCGAAGATCGACGCCAGAATGGTGCAGTTGACCATCGAGTCGACCATGGAGCCCGACTGGTCGACGACCACGATCAGCCGCTGCGGTGTGGTCTTGCGGGCGGTGTGCCGGTAGTAGAGGCGGTCGACATAGAGCCGCTCCTCCTCGGGGTCCCAGTTGGTGAGGTTCTTCCAGATGGTGCGGTCGAGGTCGAGGTTGCGGAAGACCCGCTTGGGCGGGACCGACCGGTCCAGGGCGCCCACGGACGCCTTCTCGACCTGGGTGCGCAGCACTTCGGCGACCTCGTCGACGAAGCGGCGGATCAGCGCCTTGGCATTGGCGAGGGCGACGCCGGAGAGGTTGTTCTTGTCGCGCAGCAGCTGCTCGATGAGCGACATGCTCGGCGTGAGCTGCGCGGCGAGCCGGGGGTCGGCAAGGACTTCGCGCAGCCGCATGCGCTTGACCATGTCGGCCTCGATGGTGCCGAGTTCGGGTCCGATCGCCGGGATCAGCGTGCTGAGGTCGGGCGTCGGGACGCCGGTTCCGGTGCCGGTCGGGCTCACTCCCCCGCCCGCGCCCGCCCGGGCTGCGCCGCTGCCCGCGCCGCGGCCGCCGCGCAGGTCGCCGGGGGTGCAGCCCAGGGCCCGCTCCAGCCAGCCGGCGTCGGACTGCCAGCGGGCGAGCTGCCCGGCGGTGACCGTGCCGCTGCCGGAGGCGAAGACGTTGAGCAGCACCTTGGACGCCAGGGCGGCCCGCCGTACCTCGGCGGCCCGGTCGCGGCCCTCCTCCTCCGGTTCGGGCACCATCAGACCGTCGAACTCGGCGGCCAGCTCGGGGTGGCGCTGCACGATGGCGTCGACGGAGGCCTGCGGGTCCAGCAGGGCGGCCGGCAGCCCGATGTCCTCGACGACGGCGAGGGAGGCGGACTCCAGACCGGCCTGCTCCTCGGAGTCGAAGAGACGGGCGAGCAGGCGCCAGTACAGGATCTGGCGGCGGTTCTCGTCGGGGGTGGGCAGCGGCGGTGTTCCGGCGGCGGGGACCGCCTGCTCGGCGCCGGGGCCGCCCTGGCCGGTGGTGTGACCGGTCTGCTCGGCGCCGGTGCCGACCTGCGCGGTGGTCTGACCGGTCCGCTCGGCGCCGGTGCCGACCTGCGCGGTGGTCTGACCGGTCCGCTCGGCGCCGGTGCCGACCTGCGCGGTGGTCTGACCGGTCCGCTCGGTGGTGTGGTCTCTCATTTGCGCAGCAGCCTTCCGGCGCGTTCGCGCTGTACGGCCACCGCGTCGGTGGCGGCCTTCTCCGCCTTGACCCCGGCCTTGTCGGTCGTGCCCCCGGCCCAGGCGCCGGCGTGCACCGCGACGGTCTTCTTGCGCACGGTGGTCTCCACGGCGAGCGGCTGCAGGACCCACCGCCCGGCGTCCCAGCGCAGCAACCCGATGCACGCGCTGGAGGCGGCGACGGCCTGCGAGGTGAGCGGTCCGGCGACCGGGACACGGTCGGTGTCGACAGCCAGGCGGTGCCCGGTGAAGGTGAACGTGACCGTGTCGTCGTCCTGTTCGATGCCGTAGCCCTCCAGGAACACCGGATGCGCCAGGCGGACCGGGTGCCGGTCCAGGGGTACGGCCTGGGGGGCGGCGGCGGTGGGCAGGGCGACGCGGGCGGTGGCGAAGGGGTCGGCACTCTCACCGGGGCGGGCGTGTTCGTCCTGCCAGATCAGGTCGCCTTCGGCGGTGACGGGCATGTCGGTGAGGTCCATGCAGCGGCCCTCGCCGACGGCGGCCAGGAGCGACATGTGCGGGCGCAGCAGCTGCCAGACCCCGGCACCGATGACCGTGTCCGGCTTCGGCGCGGACACACTCGCGCGCACCAGCCGGGGCGCGGTGCCGTCGGCGGGTTCGAGCACGGCGTGCACCTGGGCCTGGGCCGCTGTGGCGTGCTCCTGGAGGTCGACCCCGAGGGGCAGCAGCCGGCCGGTGACGGTCTGTGTGGCGGGCGCGGCGGCGGCACCCGGCACCGTCAGAAGCATGCCGCGCGCCCACAGGTCGGCCCAGCGGCGCACGGGCACGCGGTCCAGCAAGGCTCCCGGACAGGATGCGGCGAGTTCCGCGGCGAAGCCGTCGAGGAGGGTCGCGAGGCGCCGCAGCGCGGGGTCCGGGAGCATCGCGGAGACCACCTGGGCGGAGCCGGAGACCACGTCGTGGTCGAGGCCCTGCCAGCCGGTGCGGGCCAGGTCGCAGAGCCAGGAGCGGGCGGCCGCGAGCAGGTTCGGCGCCTGCTCCCCGGCGGCGGCAGGGGCGGGCGCCTCGACGCAGGTGCGGCCGGTGGCCTCGTCGGCGCGCGCGGCGAGCGCGTCGTGCGCGGCGCCGAGCAGGGCTGTGCGGGCCGCGGCGAGGGAGAGGAAGTGGTCCTCGCTCGCGGCGCCGGCCGCGGCCTTCTCGGCGGCTTCGGCGACGCGGCCGGCGAGCGGGCTCGCGGCGACCGCGTCGGCGAGCGCCGTCAGCCCCTCGGTCTGGGCGGGCTGCGGGCGCAGGAGGCCGCCGAGCAGGGTCCGGTCGAAAGCGTCGACGGCGGCCAGGGTCTCGTCGAGACCGTCGACCGGTTCGGTCAGCAGATCCATCCGCATCAGGCCACCGCCCTCGTCGGCGGGAACCACTGCATCTCCGGCAACGGCGCGGTGGCGGACGCCAGTTCGAGATACGCCAGGTGGCGCAGGAAGCGGCTGAAGACGGAGGCGGCGGCCTTGCTGTCGGCCGGGGAGGGGCGGGTGGTGCTCATCGTGAGGCGGATCGCCTGCGCGCCGGCCTCGCTCTCCCCCAGGTCGACCCGCAGATAGCGGGCGACGCGCTCGGCGCCGTACTGGAGCACCGATTCGTTGATCAGCGCGCCGATGTGGTTGCAGAAGCCGCCGCGGGCGCCGCCGCAGGGGCGGTTGTTGTTGGTGCTGCACGCGTAGGCGTACGTCCCGGCGGCGACCGACGAGACGTAGACCCGCTCGATGTCCGAGCCGCTGGAGACGACGCCCTGCAGGCGTCCGTCGGCCAGTTCCACGAACGGCACCTTGGCCAGCTTGCGCGGCCGGGCGGGCGGGATCACCCGCGTCGTGCTCGACCTCTCGACGTCGGACAACGCACCATCTCCTTTGCAGCACAAGGGAAGCCCTTCGCCGGATCGGCGGGACACCAACGAACTTAGCGGGGACCACTGACAACGCCCCTTCGCTGGACGGCCGGTGGGCTCAGCCGCGCAGGACGGGGCCGGGGTGGGTCGGTCGGCAAGAGGGCACTGATGGGCTCAAGGCCGAAGGCTGGAGCCGGGTGCGGTCGGTCAGACGTCGTCGGTGGTGCCGAGGCCCGTGAGGGCGCCGACCGGGTCGAGGTCGGGGATGCCGCGCGGCCACCAGTCGTCGGCGCCCGGCTCGGACTCGTACGCGTACCACAAGCCGTCGCGGCCCAGCCGGAGTTGGACATGCCCGCGAGGGTGGGTGAGGCGGTTGCGCCAGGGTCGGAACGCCGGGTGGTCGGCGGCCAGGAGCGCCGGACGGGCCCGGTCGAAGCGTCCCGCCGGGGGATCCCAGGGCTCCTCCTCCAGTACGGCGAGCCCGTCCGGGCCGCCCTGGCGCCACGCGGCGACCGCGCGCGCCAGCTCGGCGGGGGTGCGGCCGGCGGCGGAGGCGAGCGAGGAGTACAGGGCGCGCGAGCCGGCGGTGAGCCCGGAGCCGGGCCGTGCCGCCGCCAGCCGTACCGCGTCCTGCCACAGCGTCAGCTCGCCCACGTCGTCCCGGCCGGTGGCGAGCAGGGCGTGGGCGCGCGCGGCCGCGTCGGTGGCCAACTGGTCCAGCGCGATCGGGTCGGGTCCGCCGGGGGCCGCCGGGTAGGCGGGCGGCTGCTCCGGGTGCGGCGGGAGGGGCAACGGCGCGGGCAGCGGCGGGAGTTGGCGGGGCGCGAGGGCTTCGGCGGCTCGGACGCCGGGCAACGGGGCGGGTTCCCGGTCCTGGGCGGCTCTGGCCGCGCGCGTGGCGCTGAGCCGGGCGAGCGCGTCGAGCAGTTCCCGCTCGCCGCGGCCGCGCAGCAGGAGCAGCACGAAGGGGTCGGCGTCCAGCAGGCGGGCGGTCTGGTAGCACAGGGCGGCGGCGTGTTTGCAGGGGTGGCCGCGGTCGGGGCAACTGCAGCGTGGCTCCAGGTCGCCGGGGCCGGGCAGCAGCGGGATGCCGCAGTCGGCGAGGGAGTGCGGCATCTCCTTGTCGAGCAGGGCGGCGATGTGCCCGGGCCGCTCGGCCGCGGCGTCCAGGAAACGCGCCCAGTCGGCGTCGCCGAGGGTCCGCAGCCGCACCTGCACACGGTACGGACGCGGTCGGCTGCCCTGCACGTACGCGAGTACCGAACCCGGGGTGACGGTGATCGCGTCCACGTGGCCCTGCTCGGCGTAATCCCGCCCGCGGGCCAGTCTCTTCGGGTCGAGCGCGCCCTCCTCCAGCGCCGTCACCCAGGCGTTGCCCCACCAGGTCTCGGCGAACCGGGAGTCCTCACCCGCCGGCCGGGGCGCCAAGGCCGGGAAGGTGCGGCGCAGGTCGCCGTCCCGCGCGGGCGCGGCCATGGAGCGGGGCAGGCGGGGCGCCGGGGCGGGGGCTTCGGGCGGTGCGGGACGGGTGGGGGCGTCGTCGTGCGCGGGCCGCGGCTCCACCGGCGGCGGGGTGGTCCGACTTGCCTGCTCACCGGGGCCGCCGGTCTCCCCAGCAACCTCGTCCGTGATCGCGTCGGTGGGCATACGGAAGGCATCCGTCAGCAACTGCCGCAGTTCCCGGGCCCGTTGGCCGGCCCGTGGGTTGCCGGAGGGATGGCTGGGGTGCCGGGTGGCCGCGGGCTCGGCGGAGCGGGACGGTCTGCGCCGCGGGGAGGACGTGCGGTCCGTCTGTTCCGCTTCGGCCGCCTTGCGCCGAGCCTCGGCGCGGGCCGCCCGCAGCGCCTCGCGGGCGCGGTCCGCGGGGGCCGCGTCATCGGCCTCGGGTCCCGGCTCCGCCGGTGCCGCGGCGGCCTGCTCGTCGGGCGGGGCCGGATGCTCCACGGCTTCGTCGTCGGCCGGCACCGCCGTGCGCCGCTGGGCCACCGCGCGGCGCAGCGCCTCGCGCGCGGCGTCACCCGGCCGAGGCTGCTGCCGCCCACCGGACGGCTGTACGGCGTCGGTGGCGGCCGTGTTTTCCGGACGTCCGGCATCGGCAGCGGCCGCATGCTCCGGATGTACGGCGTCGGTGACAGCACCATGCTCCGGCGGTACGGCGTCGGTGGCTGGCGCACGCTCCGGCGGTACGGCGTCGGTGGCTGGCGCATGCTCCGGCCGCGCGGCCTCGTCCTCGTGCCCGGGGGTGCGCCGCTCCCCCGCGCCGGTCCCCTCCGCCGCGGCCGCGCCACGCCCCCGCGCCTCGCGCAGGGCCCGGCGTGCCGCCTCCGCGGGGCCAGGGCCGTGGGCGTCGTCCGTCGGTGTCATCACGCCTCCCTCCGCAGCGAGACCAGGTCGGAGAGCTCACGGTCCGTCAGTTCCGTCAGCGCGGACTCGCCGGAGCCGAGAATGGCGTCGGCCAGGGCGCGTTTCGCGGCGAGCATCTCGGCGATGCGGTCCTCGACGGTGCCCTCCGTGATCAGCCGGTGGACCTGCACCGGCTGGGTCTGGCCGATGCGGTAGGCGCGGTCGGTGGCCTGCTCCTCCACGGCCGGGTTCCACCAGCGGTCGAAGTGGACGACATGGCCTGCGCGGGTGAGGTTCAGGCCGGTGCCGGCGGCCTTGAGGGACAGGACCAGGACGGGTGTCGTACCGGCTTGGAAGCGGTCGACCATGCGCTCGCGTTCGGGGACGGGGGTGCCGCCGTGCAGCAGGTCGACGGGGACCGCGCGGGCGGCGAGGTGCGCGGTGATCAGGCGGGCCATGCCGACGTACTGCGTGAAGACCAGAGCGGAGCCGTCCTCGGCCAGCAGGGTGTCCAACAACTCGTCGAGCAGGGCCAGTTTGCCGGAGCGGGCGGCGAGCCGGTCGCCGACGGCCGGGCCGTGGTCCTCCTTGAGGTACAGCGCCGGGTGGTCGCAGATCTGCTTCAGCGAGGTGAGCAGCTTCAGCACCAGGCCGCGGCGGCCCATGCCCTCGGCGGTCTCGATGGCGAGCATCGACTCGCGCACCACCGCCTCATAGAGCGCCGCCTGTTCACGGGTGAGCGGCACCGGGTGGTCCGTCTCCGTCTTGGGCGGCAGTTCGGGCACGATGCCGGGGTCGGACTTCTTGCGCCGCAGCAGGAACGGGCGGACCAGGCGGGCCAGCCGCTGCACGGCCTCCTCGTCCTCGCCGGTCTCCACGGCCCGCGCGTGCCGGGCGCGGAAGGACTTCAGGGGGCCGAGCAGGCCGGGGGTCGTCCAGTCGAGCAGCGCCCACAGTTCGGAGAGGTTGTTCTCGACCGGGGTGCCGGTCAGCGCCACGCGCGCGGGAGTAGGGAGGGTGCGCAGCGCCTTGGCCGTCGCCGAGTACGGGTTCTTCACATGCTGGGCCTCGTCGGCGACCACCATGCCCCACGGCTGCTCGGCCAGGGCCGGCGCGGCCGAGCGCATGGTGCCGTACGTGGTGAGGACGAAACCGCCGTCGAGGTCGTCCAGGCTGCGGTCCGGGCCGTGGTAGCGGCGGACCGGGACGCCGGGTGCGAACCGGGTGATCTCCCGCTGCCAGTTGCCGAGCAGGGACGCCGGGCACACCACCAGGGTCGGTTCGCCACAGGCTCGTTTGAGGTGCAGGGCGATCACGGTGATGGTCTTGCCGAGGCCCATGTCGTCGGCGAGGCAGCCGCCGAGGCCGAGGGAGGTCATCAGTTCCAGCCAGGCCAGTCCGCGCAGCTGGTAGTCGCGCAGGGTGGCGTGCAGCCCGGCGGGCGGGACGGCCGGGGCCACTCCGGCGGTGATGCGGTCGCGCAGGGCGGCCAGCGCGCCGGCCGGGACCGCCTCGACCGTCTCGCCGTCGACCTCGGCGGTGCCGGTGAGGGCGACGGAGAGCGCGTCGACCGGGTCGAGCAGCCCCAGGTCGCGCTTGCGTGCCTTGCGGACGAGCGCCGGGTCGACGAGGACCCACTGGTCGCGCAGCCGCACGACCGGGCGGTGGGCCTCGGCGAGGGTGTCCATCTCGGTCTCGGAGAGGGGGTCGCCGCCGAGCGCGAGCTGCCAGCGGAACTGCAGCAGGTCCTCGCTCTCGAAGAAGCCGGTGCCGTCGGTCGCGGAGCCCGGCGCGGGCCGGACCACCGCGCTCGCGGTGAGGTCCTGCGCCAGGTCACGCGGCCAGTGCACGGCGACCCCGGCGGCCGCGAGCCGGGTGGCGGCCACGCCGAGCAGGTCGCCCAGCTCGTCCTCGGACAGCGCCAGCACATCGGGGGCGTCCTGGTCGGTGAGCCGGGCGAGCGGGGGCCACACGCGGGCCGCGCGACGTACGGCGAGCGCGGCGTCGACCCGCGCGCGGGGGCCGAAGGCGGCGTCGGCCCCGCCCGCCCACAGCGCTGCCGCGTCGGTGACCAGGGTGGGGTCGGCGAGACTGTGCACCTGCACGATCGCCGCTCCGGCGCCGCGCGCGCCCGCGCCGCCCGACCCCTGGTCGAACAGGTCGTACGCCGACAGGTCCAGGCGCAGTGAGATCCGCACTCCCGCGTCCATGCCGGCGGCGACCTCGGCGGCCCAGTCCTGCGCGCCGGGCAGCCGGACCGGCTCGCGGGCGGCGAACGGCCTGCCGGAGGCGTACGGCGCCGCCGGGGTGCGGGGCAGGGTGTCGGCGACCGCGTCGAGGAACGCGCGCAGGAGCGCCTCCGGGTCGGGCAGCCGCAGCGGGCCCGGGCCGTGCAGCGGAGCGGCGTGCCCCTCGGCGGGCAGCGCGGCGGCGATGGCGCGCAGGTGGGCGATGTCGTCCGGGTCGAGCGGGCCGGCGCGCCAGGCGTCGTGGCCGGTCGGGGTGAGGCCGGGCAGCAGGCGCCCGCGGGCGGTGAGCCGCAGCGCGTGCAGCGCGGCCGCGCCCCAGCAGGCGGTGGCGGGATGGGCGGCCGGGTCGCGGCGGGCGCGCACCAGCAGGGGCAGGGCGGCGTCGAACGGGAGGGACAGCGCCGGGGTCTGCCGGCGGCGGACGGACGCGCCGTGCGGACGGACGACGGTCAGGTCGACCGGCTCCCCGGCGGTCTGCTCGGGCAGGGGGCCGTCGTCCGGGTCCCAGAAGGCGACGCGGCTGTCGCGCGGCACAGGGGCGGGCAGGAACAGGGCCGCGAGCCGCACGGGCAGGCCTTCGGCCGTCGTGGGCAGGCCGGCCGTGCGCTCCGCTCCGCGTTCCGCCACCGCGGGCACCTCACCCATACGCTCTGCCACCTCCCGTCCACGCGTCGGATCAGACGTCTTCGACTCTACGGGCGGGGTCTGACAATCGGCTCCGGCGGCCGGGGCGAGCCGGGACGCCGCACGGGCGTCGGCCGGGCTCAGGGCACCGTGCGGGACACGACGTACACCATCGGGTGGTCCGGGTCGGCCGTGTTCACGACGATGTCCTGGGTGGGTGCCGGGTTCTTCTGCTCGTGCACCAGACCGCTCCACGGACCGGGGCCGCTGAACTTCCACCCGGTGACCTTCTGGTCGCGGTCACTGATGGCGATGTCGTTCGGGCGCAGCTCGCCGCGGTGGGCGCCGATCCACCGCAGGAAGTTGTCCACATTGGCCGCGGAGGTCTGGAACTGCACGTAGAGACGGCTGGTCTTCCAGTTGTTCGTCTCGTAGTAGGCGACCTCGTACGACTGCCTCGGGATCGGCACCTGGTACAGACGGCGCTGCACGCTGGACGGCCAGCCCGCGGTCAGGCCGGTCGCCGAGTACTTCGCCTCCTTGTCCTTGCCGCTGTCGCGGCTCTGGTTCGCCGAGATCACCAGGTAGCCCGCCGGGACGCCGATGAGCAACACGATGATCAGCAGAGTGAGTGCCCGACGGCGGATCCTGTGCCGGCGGTCCTCGCCCGGCTGCTCCGTCTCGTCCGCCGGGGGCGCCTGGTGGGGAAGCGAGGCCGTCATGCGGAGTCCCGGGCCGCGCGGCGCGCCTCGACGTACCGCTCGTAGCGCTCGTGGCGCTCGACGCGGCGCCGGTTGGCGCGGCGGAACCGGCGGGCGACCAGCCGCGCCAGGTCGGCGGCGCCCACCATGCCGGCCTCGGGGCCGAGCTGGGCCCGCACGATGCGCGCCTCGGGGCGGTAGCCGCGCCCGGTCAGGTGCCGTTTGAAGGCGTCCCGCGCGGGGCCGATCAGCAGGTCGTCGGCCGCGGAGACGCCGCCGCCGATGACGAAGCAGGAGGGGTCGAGGGCGGCGGCCAGGTTGGCGATGCCGACGCCGAGCCACTGGCCGATGTCCTGCAGCAGCTCCACGCACATCGCGTCGCCGTCGCGGGCCAGCTCGGTGATCATCGGACCGTTGATGTCGGCGATGTTGCCCTTGACGTGCTCGATGACCCCGTACGCCACCGGGGAGTCCGCGGCGGCCAGTTCCCTGGCCTCCCGGACGAGGGCGTTGCCGGAGCTGTACTGCTCCCAGCAGCCGCGGTTGCCGCACGGGCAGCGGTGGCCGCCGGGGACGACCTGCATATGGCCGAACTCGCCGGCGACGCCGTACTTGCCCCGCTTGACCTGGCCGTCCTCGAGGATCGCGCCGCCGATGCCGGTACCGAGCGTGATCATGACGAGGTGGTCCTCGCCGCGGCCGGCGCCGAAGCGCCACTCGGCCCACGCGGCGGTGTTGGCGTCGTTGTCGACCAGTACCGGCACCGACAGGCGGTCGGCGAGGCGGTCGCGCAGCGGCTCGTTGCGCCAGGACAGGTGGGGGGCGAACAGGACGCGGTTGCGGTCGGCGTCGACCCAGCCGGCCGCGCCGATGCCGACGGCGTGCACGTCGTGCCGGTCGGACAGGTCCAGCACCAGCTCGACGATGGTGTCTTCGACGACCTTGGGACTCTTGGACTTGTCCGGGGTCTCCGTGCGGAGCTTCTCCAGGATGTTGCCGTCGGCGTCCACGACACCGGCCATCACCTTCGTGCCACCGATGTCGATGCCGACGGTGGGCACGCGCGGGGCGGTCAGGTGGGACCGGCGCTCGCGGGTGCCGACCGTCCGCAGCGCGGTGGCTCGGCGGGAGCCGATGGGGGCCGTGAAGTTGCCGTAGGTGCTCATCGCCGCCGATTCTGCCGCACCGGTACCTTCGGCGACCAACGGGAATGGAGAGCGTTGTTGATCATTTACGCCGGGTGCGGCGCCGTTGGGGCTGGTCGCGCAGTTCCCCGCGCCGCCTACCGGCGCTGGAGTTCGTGGCGTAGAGCATCAAGGTCGGATCCCCCGGCCATTTGCTGGGTCAGCTCGTCGAGGCTGATCTCGTCCCGTGTGTGGTTGCCCACCATCGTGCCGCGCTTGAGCAGGACGAAGCGGTCGCCGACCAAGTACGCGTGGTGCGGGTTGTGGGTGATCAGTACGACACCGAGACCCTCGTCACGTGCCGCCGCCACGTACTTGAGGACCACGCCGGACTGCTTCACGCCCAGCGCCGCCGTCGGCTCGTCCAGGACCAGGACCTTCGCGCCGAAGTGGACCGCCCGCGCGATCGCCACGCACTGGCGTTCGCCGCCGGACAGGGTGCCGATGGGCTGGTCCACGTCGCGCAGGTCGATGCCCATGCGCAGCAGCTCCGCGCGCGTGGTGCGGCGCATGTGGTCGACGTCCATGCGCTTGAAGGGGCCGACGCCCTTGCGCGGCTCGGAGCCGAGGAAGAAGTTGCGCCACACCGGCATGAGCGGAACGACGGCGAGGTCCTGGTAGACCGTGGCGATGCCGCGGTCCAGGGCCGCGCGGGGCGAGGAGAGACGGGTCTCCTCGCCATCGATGCGCAGGACACCGCCGTCATGCTGGTGCAGGCCGGCGATCATCTTGATCAATGTTGACTTGCCGGCGCCGTTGTCGCCGAGGACGCAGGTGATCTCCCCCGCGTGGACTTCCAGGGACACGCCCTCCAGGGCGCGGATGTTCCCGTAGTGCTTGCTGACGTCCGACAGCTCGACGAGTGCCGTCCGGGCCTCGGTCCGCGTCATGTCGTGGCCTCCGCGCGCTTGCGGACCCAGGCGTTGAGCAGGGTCGCGAGGAGCAGCATCGCTCCGAGGAAGAACTTGAACCAGTCGGGGTTCCACTCGGCGAAGACGATGCCCTTGCTCGTCATGCCGAAGATGAACGCGCCGACGGCGGACCCGACCGCGCTGCCGTGGCCGCCGGTGATCAGGCAGCCGCCGATGACGGCCGCGATGATGTAGATCAACTCGTTGCCGACGCCCTCGCCGGACTGGACGACGTCATAGCTGAACAGCAAGTGCTGACCGGAGATCCAGGCGCCGAAGGCCACGCCCATGTACAGGCCGATCTTGGTCTTCGCGACGGGGACGCCGACCGCGCGGGCCGCGTCCTGGTTGCCGCCCACCGCGAAGATCCAGTTGCCCGTGCGGGTGCGCAGCAGGATCCAGGAGGCGAGGGCGACCAGGGCGAGCCACCACAGGATGGTGACCTTGATGTCGACACCACCGACGGTCAGCGTCGAGGCGAAGACGTCGTGCGCGGTCGGGAAGCCCTCCATGTCGGCAATGGTCTTCGTCGACACCGTGCCGTCGATCAACTTGGTGAAGCCGAGATTCATGCCGGTCAGCATCAGGAACGTGCCCAGCGTGATGATGAAGCTGGGCAGCTTGGTGCGGGTCAGCATGAACCCGTTGAAGGCGCCGATGGCCAGCGTGACCAGCAGGGACACACCGACGCCGACCCAGACGTTCGTGGTCGTCTGGAAGCTGAACATGGACGAGATCAATGCCGACGACGTCACCATGACGCCGGCCGACAGGTCGAACTCGCCGCCGATCATCAGCAGCGCGACCGGGACGGCCATGATGCCGATGGTCGAGGACGCGTAGAGCACCGTGCTGAGGCTGGAGGCGCGCAGGAAGCTGTCGGCGAAGAACGCGAAGAAGACGAAGACCGCGATCGCGCCGACCACCGAGCCCAGCTCGGGACGGGCGAGCAGGGTGCGCAGCGGCGACGTCCGAAGGAGCCGTTCGTCCGCGGTGGTGGCGGTCATCGGGTGCCTCGCTTCGCGTACTCCTGCAGCGCGGCCGCCTGGTCCTTGGTGATGATCTGCGGGCCGGTGAGAACGGGGCGGCCGCCGCCGAGGACGTCATTGTTGTACCTGTACAGCCACAGCAGGTCGACGGCCTGGTAGCCCTGGAGGTAGGGCTGCTGGTCGACGGCGAAGCCGAGGGTGCCGTCCTGGAGCTCGGTGGCGACCTTGGCGTTGAGGTCGAAGGTGTCGATCTCGGCCTTGCTGCCCGCGTCCGCCTTGGCCTTCACGGCGGTGTCGGCGTAGGGGGCGCCGAGCGTGACGACGGCGTCGATGGACGGGTCGGCCTGGAGCTTGGCCCCGATGCCGGACTGCACGTCGGGCATGTTGGTGCCGTTGACGTAGACACGCTGCAGGGTGCCGTGGAAGGTCTTGCCGATGCCGTCGCAGCGCTGCTCGTGGCCGACGTTGCCCTGCTCGTGCAGCACGCACAGGGCCTTCTTCCTGCCGCGCTTGTTCAGCTCCTCGCCGACGGCCTCACCGGCGATCGTCTCGTCCTGCCCGACGTGGGTGAGCGCGCCGAACGCCTTGGACTCGGCGGACCCGGAGTTCACGGTGATCACCGGGATGCCGGCCTTCTCTGCGCGGGCGACGGCGGCCTTCAGGGCGTCGGGCTTGGCGAGCGTGACGATGATGCCGTCGACCTTCTTGTCGACGGCGGCGTCGACGAGCTGCGCCTGCTGCTGGGCCTCGTCGTCGTGCGAGTACAGGAAGTTGATGTTGTCCTTGACGGCGGCCTGCTTGGCGCCGCTCTGGACGATGTCCCAGAAGGTGTCGCCGTCGCCGGAGTGCGTGATCATCGCGAAGGTCCAGCGGGGCGTGTTCACCGCCGCGCGGCCCTGCGCGGCCGCGGCCTTGCGGGCGTCCTCGGCGCGTTTGCCGCCGGTGCTGCTGCACGCCGACAGGGACACGCACAGTGCCCCCGCCAACGCGATCCCTGCCCAGGTCCGAAACCGTGCCACGAGGCCGTGCCCTTCTTGCTGTCTGCTGTGCGGTGTCCTGCGACGGGCCCGGTGGTGTCTCGGCAACCCCAAGGGTCACACCGGCCCCAAACGCCCCAGTATCCGGCACGGGTCACCGCCGTCGCGCGCCTGGGGAGCACTCTGCGGTCTTATTGTCCGGACATGTCGACGAGACCCGGGCGCCGAACGGCGGCAGCGGGCTCAGGACCTCACGAGCAGCTGGAACTCGAAGGAGTAGCGGCTCGGGCGGTAGATGTGGTCGCCGAACTCCACCGCGCGTCCGGTGTCGTCGAAGGTGGTGCGCTGCATCGTCAGCAGCGGGGCGCCCTCGCTCTCGGCGAGCCGCTCGGCCTCGTCGGCGGTGGCGCCGCGGGCCCCGATGGACTGGCGGGCGCTGTGCAGGGTGATCCCGGCACTGCGCATCAGCCGGTACAGGCCGGTGGCCTCCAGCTGCGCGGTGTCCAGCTCCAGCAGCCCGGTCGGCAGGTGGTTGCACAGGTACGCCATCGGCTCGCCGTGCGCGAGTCGCAGCCGCTCCACCCGGTGGACGTCACCGCCCTCGGTGACCCCGAGTGCGGCCGCGACCTCGGCGGACGCCGGGACGACCGCGTTGACCAGGACCTTGGTCGCCGGACGCTGCCCGGCCGCCTCCAGGTCGTCGTAGAGGCTGCTGAGCTCCAGCGGCCGCTTGACCTGGCTGTGCACGACCTGGGTGCCGACCCCGCGGCGGCGCACCAGCAGCCCCTTGTCGACCAGGGACTGGATAGCCTGGCGCACCGTCGGCCGGGACAGGCCGAGCCGTGCGGCGAGCTCGATCTCGTTGCCGAGCAGGCTGCCCGGGGTGAGGGTGCCGTGCTCGATCGCGGCCTCGAGCTGCTGGGAGAGCTGGAAGTACAGCGGCACGGGAGAGCTGCGGTCCACACGGAGTTCGAGCTGCACGGTCGGGTCCACTTCTGGTTTCGGCACGGCCCGAGCGTAGCTCTGTGCGCTGTTGACGGGAAGTTGTGTAGTTCGGTTGTCCGGACATACGCATTGACAGCGACCGGATCGCGACCTCACTTTGTTTCCATGCGCATCGGGGTCATCGGTACGGGCCGGATCGGCACCATCCACGCGAACACCCTCAGTCGCCATCGCGACGTCGGTTCGCTGATCCTCACGGACGTCGACCCGGCCCGGGCCCAGGAGCTCGCGCTGCGGCTGGGCGAGACGGCGGCGCCCGGGGTGGACGAGATCTTCACCTGGGGCGTGGACGCCGTGGTGATCACGACGGCGACGCAGGCGCACGCGGAACTGATCGGCCGGGCGGCGCGCTCCGGGCTGCCCGTGTTCTGCGAGAAGCCGATCGCGCTCGACCTGCCGGGCACACTGCAGGCGATCGCGGAGGTGGAGGCGGCCGGCACGGTGCTGCAGATGGGTTTCCAGCGCCGTTTCGACGCCGGCTACGTCGGCGCCCGGGAAGCGGTGCGATCGGGGCGGCTCGGGCGGCTGCACACCGTGCGGGCGGTCACCTCCGACCAGGTGCCGCCGCCCGCCGCGTGGCTGCCCCTGTCCGGCGGCCTGTACCGGGACACGCTGATCCACGACTTCGACATCCTGCGCTGGGTCACCGGCCGGGAGGTGTCCGACGTGTACGCCGCGGGGTCCGACGCCGGCCCGGGGATGTTCCGTGAGGCGGGTGACGTGGACACCGCCGCGGTGCTGCTGACCCTGGACGACGGCACGCTGGCCACCGCCACGGCGACCCGGCTGAACGGCGCCGGGTACGACGTGCGCATGGAACTCGCCGGGGAGCGGGACCAGATCGTCGTCGGGCTGGACGACCGCACGCCGATCGCGTCCACGGAGCCGACCGGGCCGCCGGCCGCTGACAAACCGTGGACCGGCTTCCTGGAGCGCTTCGCGCCCGCGTACGAGGCGGAACTGATGGCGTTCGTGGAGGTGGTGCGGGGAGAGCGGGCCAACCCCTGCGACGGGCGCGAGGCCCTGCAGGCGCTGCGGATCGCCGAGGCCTGCGAGGCGTCGCGACGCGAGCGGCGGCCGGTGCGGTTGAGGGAAGTGGCGGGGGCGTAGGCCGGGGCGGCGGTGCACGGGCCGGGCGCTGCGCCACACCTCTGTGCACCCGCGAGCGGCAACACGGCCACCTGTCCCCCGCCGACCGATCGCGCACCGACCGCCGTACGGCCTTGTCTCCTTCCAACGCGCGAGTGGGGCCCTCAGTGCCCGCTGCCGCCGGTTTCGTCGACCAGTCCGGCGTCGTACGCCAACAGGGCTACCTGCACGCGGTTGTTGAGGCCCAGGCGGGCCAGGATGCGCGAGACGTGCGCCTTGACGGTGGCGACGCTCATGAACAGCTGGGCGGCGATCTCCGCGTTGGACAGACCCCGGCCCACCGCGACGGCGACCTCGCGTTCCCTTTCGGCCAGCGCGGCGAGCCGTTCACGCGCGCGTGCGCCGCGGGTGTCCGCGGCGGTGCCGGCCGCGTGGAGCATCAACTGCCGGGTGACGGCGGGTGACAGGACCGGGTCCCCGGCGGCGACCTTGCGGACCGCGTCGATGATCTCGGCGGGCGGGGTGTCCTTCAGCACGAATCCGGCGGCGCCCGCGCGCAGGGCGCGCAGGACCTGGTCGTCGGCGTGGAAGGTGGTGAGCAGCACGACCTGCGGCGCGTCCGCATGGCCGCGCAGCCGTTCGGTGGCGGCCAGTCCGTCCACGGACGGCATGCGGATGTCCATGAGCACGACGTCCGGGCGCGTGCTCTCCACCAGTTCGGCCACCTCGCCGCCGTCGCCCGCCTCACCGACGACTGTGATGTCGTCGGCCCCTCCCAGCATCAGCGACAGACCGGCCCGCACCAGCGGGTCGTCGTCGACGAGAAGCACTCTGATCGCAGTCATGGCCCTACGAAACCACGGCGCTCGCGCGCTCAGTGCGCGGTTTGAGACGCGGGAACCGCCACGCGAGGCTCACCCCACGGCAGCCACGCGCGTACCTCGAAACCGCCGTCCGCGCGCGGGCCGTGTTCCAGGTGGCCGCCCGCGAGTGTGGCGCGTTCGGTGAGGCCGATCAGGCCCTGGCCGGAGCCGGGGACCGGTGGGGGTTCGTGGTCGGGGGCCGGGTTGCGTACGGCGATGGTGAGGCCGTCGCCCGGGGCGCCGGTGACCGTGACGGTGACCTCCGTGCCGGGGGCGTGCTTGCGGGCGTTGGTCAGGCTTTCCTGGGCGATGCGGTAGGCGGTGCGGCCCACCGAGGCGGGAACGCCGGCGGCGTCGGTGACGTGCTGGTCGAACGTGACCTTCATGCCGGCCTCGCGGGACTCGGCGACCAGCGTCTCCAGCGCGGCGAGCGTGGGCTGCGGGCGGCCCGCGTCGTCGGCGTCGCCCGCCCGCAGGACGCCGATGATCTCCCGCAGGTCCTGCAGGGCCTCGTGGGCGCTCTCCCGGATGACGCCGGCCGCCCGCGCGATCTCCTCGCCGGGGGCGTCGGGGCGGAACTCCAGTGCCCCGGCGTGCACGCTGAGCAGGGTGAGCCGGTGGGCGAGCACGTCGTGCATCTCGCGGGCGATGGCCTCGCGGGCGAGCCGCTGCGCCTGTTCGGCGCGCAGCCGCGCCTCCGTCTCGGCGCGCCGCGCCCGGTCCCGCAGGCTCAGCAGCAGCTGCCGCTTGGAGCGCACGAACATGCCCCAGCCGACGACGGCGACGGTGAGCACATAGACGAAGGCGACGGCGGCGGGGTAGGACAGGTCGGCGTCGGGCCGCGCCCAGTAGTAGAGCGGGATGACGGCCAGCTCGGCGGCGCCCACCCAGGCCACGTACCGGAAGGGCCGGTGGACGGCGAGAGTGAACAGGGCGATGAGGTAGGCGCCGCCGGCGGTGTCGGAGACGAAGTTGACCGCGGTCAGCGCGATGGCGAGGGCGACGGGCCAGCGGCGGCGCAGCCAGACGGCCGCGCAGGCCGCCACGCCGAGCAGCTGGTCGGCGACGGCCAGCGCGTGCGGGACGTGCGGGTTGTCGCGCACCGACTCGGCGGCAGCCAGGCCGATGGCGACGGCCAGCGCGAAGCAGGAGAAGTCGACGGCCCAGTCGCGCGCGGTGCGCCGGGGCCGTCCGGCGCGGCCGGTGACCGGGTCCAGTTCATGGGTCAGGGCCGACGGCAGCCACCACCGCCGGCCGGGCAGGACCGGCGCGGGCGCCGACCCGTCGTCACTCGCAGTCCGCTTCACGAGCGACCAATCTACGGAGCGCGGGCGGGCCGCACCCGCCGGTACAAGCGGTCGTCGACCGAAGTCGCCCGGGCACCGACTTTGGTCGCACCGGCCGCCCGGCACTCCGCCACCTGCGTCGGGCGCGAGCCACCGTGTGGCCGATGCGGGCGGGGAGTGCGCGGGGCGAGGCTCGGACCCATGAAGACGTTGCTCGAGACTCTCGGATTCCTCGCCCTGGTGCAGGGCGCCATGGGCCTGCTGCACGAGTTCACCGACTGGCATGTGGGCCTGGTGCAGCGGGTCGGCCTGCTCGACGGCCACGAGGTGTACGCGAGCGTCGCGCTGATCGTGCTGGCGATCGCCCTGTTCGCGGCCGCCGAGCGCTGCGAAGCCGACTGAGGCCGGGCCGGTGGCTCAGCAGTTGTGGTCGACCAGGTCGAACGTGGCGTAGTGGTCGGCGGTGTAGTAGTCCTCCTGGCGCTCCTCACCGGTGACGATGCGGCGGGCGCCGCGGGTGGGAGAGCCGGGCGTGATCACCGTGTACTCGTGGTAGTAGCCGCTGGTCCGGCTCGGCAGGACCCCTTCCCTGTTCAGGAAGACGACGCCGTCCTGGTCGTACGGGAAGGGGCCGCCCTGTGCGATCAGGTTCAGGGTGTCGTGCGCCTGGGACGGCAGGTCGCTGTAGCAGATGCTGCCGACGGACGCGGCGGTGGCACCGGCCGGGGTGGCGGAGACGGTGCCGCCCATGAGGAGGGCGGACAGGACTGCGGCTGTGGCGCCGAGCCGCGAGATGCGTGGGGGGAATCTCATGTCGGCATGATGACGCGCGTAGAGACTGGCATGTCAATGACAATCACGGGGTCTCCCCCTTTCCCTCCCGGGTGTTCGCGGACCGTTAACCCGGACCTGCCGCCGCCGAACTCGATGTCCGTTGCCCGCCCCACCGGTGGCAGCCGGGGCATCGGGGCCGCGACCGGCACTGCGGCCGGGCGCGCGAGGGTGCGGACGTGGCGCTGACCTACGCACAGGGGAAGGAAGCGGCCGAGGACGTGGTGCGGGCCGTCGAGGCGCTCGGGCGGCGCGCGGTGGCGCTGCGGGCCGATGCGGCGGACGCCCAGGAGGCGGCGGGCGCCGTGGGCCGGGCCGCCGGCGCGCTGGGCCGTCTTGACGTGCTGGTGAACAACGTGGGGGTGGGCGTGCTCGGTCCCCTGGAGAGCCTGCCGGTCACGGAGGTGGACCGGGTGCTCGGTGAACGTGCGGGGGGGGTGTTCCTCGCCTCGCAGGCGGCGGCCGCGCGGATGTCCGGCGGCGGGCGGATCATCACCATCGGCACGTGCATGGTCCAGCGGGTGCCGGGGCCCGGCGGCACGCTGTACGCCATGGGCAAGGCGGCGCCGGCAGGGCTGACGAAGGCCCTGGCGCGGGAGCTGGGGCCGCGCGGGATCACGGCGGACATCGTGCGTCCCGGGCCGATCGACACCGGCATGAACCCCGCCGACAGCCCGTACGCGGCCGGTCAGGCCGAGATGACGGCCCTGGGCCGGTTCGGACGGCCGCAGGAGGTGGCCGCCACGGTGGCGCACCTCGCGGGCGCTGCGTACGTCACCGGCGCGGAGTTCACGGTGGACGGCGGCCACGCGGCCTGACCGGGCGACTCGCCGCCGGACGGGTACACGCGCGTGGGGCGCACCGGTGCTGTCAGGCCGGTGCGCCCCACGGGTCCTTCAGGGGGCTGTGCGTCAGCCGCCCAGTTCCTGGTGACGGGCCGCAAGGCGGGTCGCGCCGGCCTCGGTCAGGGAGCCGAACAGGCGCAGGCGGGAGATGCCACCGTCGGGGAAGATGTCCACGCGCGCGTGCGTGCCGACGGCCCGCTGCGGCAGGACGAAGCGGTGGTTGGTGTCGGGCTGCATGCGGGTGCGCGGGAGGATCTCGACCCACTCACCGCTCTCGCCGTCCTTGACGGACACCGACGCCCAGCCGGCGCTGTTGCCCTTGAGGTAGGCGGTGTCGATCTCGATGGCGCGGATCTCGGACTGGGCGACCAGCTGGTAGCGGATCCAGTCGTTGCCCTGGTCGCGCCGGCGGCGGGTCTCCCAGCCGTCGTCCATCTTGCGGGAGCGGCCCGGCTGGATGGTGTTGGTGGCCGGCGAGTAGAAGAGGTTGGAGGCGTCCTCGACCCGGCCGCCGTTCTCCAGGGCGACCACGTCGAACGTGCCGAGCACCTCGAGCCACTTCGGGTCGGGTACGACTTCGCCGTACACCCGCAGGCGCGCGATGCCGCCGTCGGGGTGCTGCTTGAGCCGCAGGTGCGTGAAGCGCTGCTCGACGTCGACCGCGAAGCCGTTGGCCGCGTGGCCGCCGACCGGGGTGCGCGGGACGAGCGTCGTCCACTTCACGTCGTCGGCGAGCAGCTCCTCGGGCGACGGCGAGCCCGGGACGGAGGCGGCCTCGACGGAGACCGCCTGCGGGTAGTTGCCGCGGAAGTGGGCGGTGTCGACGACGATGCCGCGGACGACGCCGGGCGCGCCGAGGCGGATCAGCGCCCAGTCGTGGTCGTCCTCGGTCGGCCACGGATGGTCGGCGGAGGCACCGCGCCGGCGGCGGGTCTCCCAGCCGTCCATGACCTTGCCCTTGTGCCCGAAGTGCTCGGGGTCGAACTCCGCGGCCTCGGGGACCAGCAGGTTCTCGCGCTGGGCGAAGAACTCGTCGTTGGCGGCGATGACACCGGCACCGAGCTGCCGGTCGGCGAGGTTGGCGTGGTGGGTGAAGGGGAAGTCGGCGGTGCGGTAGTCCGCGTACGGGTCGCCGCCGGAGAAGGGGTTCGCGTCGCCGGTGAAGCGGGGTATCGCCGTCACGGTGATCAGGTCCTGCCTTTCGGTTCGAAAAGTCGCTACGGGGTGGGAGTGGTCGATGACGCCCCTTCGGTCAGGCGGACCGGGTGAGCAGACGGCCTCTGGGCTCGGTGAACTCGCCGTCGGCGACGATCCGCTCGCCGCGCAGCCAGGTCGACTTGACCACCCCGTACAGGGTCCGGCCGGCGTAGGCGGTGACGCGGTTGCGGTGCTGGAGGGCGGCCGGGTCGACGGTGAAGGTCTCGTCGGGGGCGAGGACGGCGAAGTCGGCGTCGCGGCCGGCCGCGATGGCGCCCTTGGAGCCGAGGCCGACGAGGGCCGCCGTACGCTCCGACATCCACCGGACGACGTCCTCCAGGCCGTGGCCGCGCTCGCGGGCGGCGGTCCACACGGCGGGCAGGCTGACCTGGAGGCCGGAGATGCCGCCCCAGGCGGTGAGGAAGTCGTCGGTCTTCAGGTCGGCGGTGGACGGCGAGTGGTCGGTGACGATGCAGTCGATCGTGCCGTCGGCGAGCGCCTCCCACAGCAGGTCCTGGTTTGCGGCCTCGCGGATGGGCGGGCAGCACTTGAACTCGCTGGCGCCGTCCGGAACCTCCTCGGCGGTGAGGGCCAGGTAGTGCGGGCAGGTCTCGACGGTGATCGAAACGCCCTCCGCCTTGGCGGCGCGGATCAGCGGCAGCGCGTCGCTGGAGGACAGGTGCAGGACGTGCACGCGCGCGTTGAGGCGCTTGGCCTGCGCGATGAGGTTCGCGATGGCGGTGTCCTCGGCGTCGCGCGGGCGGGAGGCGAGGAAGTCCGTGTACTTGGGGCCGCCGTGCTGCGGGGCCGCGTCGAGGTGGTGCGGGTCCTCGGCGTGCACGATCAGCAGGCCGTCGAAGCCGGCGATCTCGGCGAGGGACTGGGCGAGCTGGTCCTGGTCGAGATGCGGGAACTCGTCCACGCCCGACGGCGACAGGAAGCACTTGAAGCCGAAGACGCCGGCGTCGTGCAGCGGGCGCAGGTCCTTGACGTTGTCGGGCAGGGCGCCGCCCCAGAAGCCGACGTCGATGTGCGCCTTGTCGCGGGCCACGTCCTGCTTGATCCGCAGGTTGTCGGCGGTCGTGGTGGGCGGCAGGGAGTTGAGCGGCATGTCGATCAGGGTCGTGATGCCCCCGGCGGCCGCCGCGCGAGTGGCGGTCCAGAAGCCCTCCCACTCGGTCCGGCCCGGGTCGTTGACATGCACGTGCGTGTCGACCAGGCCGGGCAGCAGCACGTCGTCGCCGAAGTCCTCCAGGCGGGCCGTGGCCGGTACGTCCGCGTCATGGGGGAGTACGGCGGTGATCGTGCCGTCGGCGACCACGACGGACGCGGGCCGCGTCCCCTCGGGAGTGATGACGCGCCTCGAACGCAGGACCAGTTCAGCGTCGGACACCCGGACCCCTCTCTCTGCCGCCGTGGCCGCCTCGGAGGCTTCGGCGGCCTCCGCGCGTCTTCCACACAGCGGAATTTCAACGAACTGTTGAAGCTACTTCGGGAGTCTTCACTCCCGTCTTCGCGTCGTCAAGGGCACACTCATCCACAGTGCACCCGATCCGCCCACCCTGGACGTTTCCACAAAGCGGAATTAGAATTCCACCAGATAGAACGTAGCTACGCACAAGCAGGGAGTCAACCGACTGCCGGGTAGGCTGCTGCCTCTTCAGTCAGTCCCGAAAGGAACGCGCCGTGCCGACGTCCAGCGCCAGCACCACCGACTCCGCCAAACCCGCCGCCACGGGGGGTGTCCAGTCCCTGGAGCGCGCCTTCGACCTGCTGGAGCGCATGGCGGACGCCGGCGGCGAAGTCGGGCTGAGTGAGCTGTCCGCGAGCAGCGGACTGCCCCTGCCGACCATCCACCGCCTCATGCGCACCCTGGTCGCGTGCGGATACGTCCGCCAGCAGACCAACCGGCGCTACGCCCTCGGCCCGCGCCTGATCCGTCTCGGCGAGTCCGCGTCGCGTCTGCTCGGTACGTGGGCCCGGCCGTACCTGGCCCGCCTGGTGGAGGAGACCGGCGAGACGGCGAACATGGCGCTGCTGGACGGCGACGAGATCGTGTACGTGGCGCAGGTGCCGTCCAAGCACTCGATGCGGATGTTCACCGAGGTCGGCCGGCGGGTGCTGCCGCACTCCACGGGTGTGGGCAAGGCGCTGCTCGCCGGCTACCCGCCGGAGGAGGTGCGCGCTCTGCTGTACCGCACGGGGATGCCGGCGGCGACGGACAAGACGATCACCACGCCGGACGACTTCCTGGCCTCCCTGGAAGAGGTGCGCCGGCTCGGTTACGCCATCGACGACAGCGAGCAGGAGATCGGGGTCCGCTGCCTCGCGGTCTCCGTACCGAACTCCCCCACGGCGGCGGCCATCTCCATCTCGGGCCCGGCGGGCCGCGTCACGGAAGCCGCCACGGACAAGATCGTCCCGGTCCTGCAGCAGGTGGCCGTGGAACTCTCCGAGGCCCTGACCAGCTCGACCAACAACGGCGGCTGACCCCAGCCGCGCGCCGGCAGCCACCGCCCCCGCCCGGCACGCATGCCGTTGCCCGGGGGCGTGGGGCCGGAACCCACAGACCGCCGAGGGCGAAGGCGCGGGCGCGGCGTGCCGAGGCCGGGCAGCGGGGCGGGATGCCAAACAGCAGGCACCGGCCGCCGAAGGCGGGCATCGGGCGAAGGCACGGACGCGAGACGAAGGCACGCGTGCAAGGTGCCCCAGGCCGGGTCGCCGGGCCGGATGCCACACGGCAGCCACCGCAGCCGAAGGCGCGGGACGTACACCACCACGGGGCAGGAGCGCCGGTCTCCCCTGCCGCGGGGCAGACGTGGACGCCGGGGCGCGACAACGTGGAGCCCGGCGCAGGACACCCGCCGGGCACAGACCGTTCGGCGGGGCGGGCGCGGGGGCCGGGTGGAGGCGCGGCGCTGAGGCCGCACGGCAAGCACGCAGGTCCATGGGCCCAGGTCGGACCCCCAGCCCGCCCGCACGGGCATCCACGCAGAACCCCACTCCGAGCCCGCCCGCCTCCGTCCGCAGGGCACGAGCCCCAGGCCCCGTGACGTGCCCGCGCCCCGCGGACCCCGCGCGCCCGAACCACAAACGCCCCACCGCCGGAGGCCACCGCAAGGATCAGGATTCGAGAAGCGCTCGCGCCCCGGTTCCACGTAGCGTGAGCGGCACGGGCATCCGGACGGCGCCGGTCGGGCCGGCGGGCGCGGAGGGTGGCCGTGATCGAGGGTCTGAACGGATGGAGACGCCATGACCAAGGCAACGGGGACCGGCCACGCCGCCGACAGCCACGACCTGATCCGCGTGCACGGCGCGCGCGAGAACAACCTCAAGGACATCAGCGTCGAGCTCCCCAAGCGCCGGCTGACGGTCTTCACCGGTGTCTCCGGCTCGGGCAAGAGCTCCCTGGTGTTCGACACGATCGCCGCCGAGTCGCAGCGGATGATCAACGAGACCTACAGCGCCTTCGTCCAGGGCTTCATGCCGACCCTCGCCCGCCCCGACGTCGACGTCCTGGACGGTCTGACCACCGCTATCACCGTCGACCAGCAGCGCATGGGCGCCGATCCGCGCTCCACCGTCGGCACCGCCACCGACGCCAACGCGATGCTGCGCATCCTCTTCAGCCGTCTCGGCAGGCCCCACCTCGGCTCCCCCAAGGCGTTCTCCTTCAACGTCGCCTCGATCAGCGGCGCCGGCGCGGTCACCGTGCAGCGCGGCGGGCAGACGGTGAAGGAGCGCCGCCAGTTCAGCATCACCGGCGGCATGTGCCCCCGCTGCGAGGGCCGCGGCTCGGTCACCGACCTCGACCTCACCCAGCTCTACGACGACAGCAAGTCCCTGAACGAGGGCGCGCTGAGCATCCCCGGCTACAAGTCGGGCGGCTGGAACCACCGCCTCTACACCGAGTCCGGCCTCTACGACGCCGACAAGCCGATCCGGAAGTTCACCAAGCGGGAACTGCAGGACTTCCTGTACCGCGAGCCGACCCGGATGAAGATCGCCGGCATCAACATGACCTACGAGGGTCTGGTCCCGCGCATCCAGAAGTCGATGCTCGCCAAGGACAAGGAGGCGATGCAGCCGCACATCCGGGAGTTCGTGGAGCGGGCCGTCACCTTCACCACCTGCCCCGAGTGCGAGGGCACCCGGCTCAACGAGGGCGCCCGGTCCTCCAAGATCAAGGGTCTGAGCATCGCCGACGTCTGCGCGATGCAGATCAGCGACCTGGCCGCCTGGGTGCGCGGCCTGGACGAGCCGTCGGCCGCGCCGCTGCTCGCCTCCCTGCGCGACACCCTCGACGCCTTCGTGGAGATCGGCCTCGGCTACCTCTCGCTCGACCGGCCGGCCGGCACCCTCTCGGGCGGCGAGGCACAGCGCGTGAAGATGATCCGCCACCTCGGCTCCTCCCTCACCGACGTGACGTACGTCTTCGACGAGCCCAGCATCGGTCTGCACCCGCACGACATCCAGCGCATGAACGAGCTGCTGCTCCAGCTGCGGGACAAGGGCAACACGGTGCTCGTCGTGGAGCACAAGCCGGAGATGATCGCGATCGCGGACCACGTCGTCGACCTCGGCCCCGGCGCCGGCACCGCGGGCGGCACGGTCTGCTTCGAGGGCACCGTGGAGGAGCTGCGGGCCGGCGGCACCCTCACCGGACGCCACCTGGACGACCGGGCGCGCGTGAAGGAGACGGTCCGCACGCCCACCGGCAAACTGGCGATCCGCGACGCGACCACGCACAACCTGCAGTCCGTGGACGTCGACATCCCGCTCGGCGTGCTGGTCGTCGTCACGGGTGTCGCCGGCTCCGGCAAGAGCTCGCTCGTGCACGGGTCGATGCCCGCCGACGCCGGAGTGGTCTTCATCGACCAGACCCCGATCCGCGGCTCACGGCGCAGCAACCCGGCGACGTACACCGGACTGCTCGAGCCGATCCGCAAGGCGTTCGCCAAGGCCAACGGCGTCAAGCCGGCGCTGTTCAGCGCGAACTCCGAGGGCGCCTGCCCCACCTGCAACGGCGCCGGAGTCGTCTACACCGACCTGGCGATGATGGCCGGGGTCGCCACCACCTGCGAGGAGTGCGAGGGCAAGCGCTTCGAGGCGTCGGTGCTGGAGTACAAGCTCGGCGGCCGCGACATCAGCGAGGTGCTGGCGATGCCGGTGGCGCAGGCGGAGGAGTTCTTCGGCGACGGGGAGGCGCGTACGCCCGCGGCGCACAAGATCCTTGACCGCCTGTCCGACGTCGGGCTCGGCTACCTCACGCTCGGCCAGCCGCTCACCACGCTGTCGGGCGGCGAGCGGCAGCGGCTGAAGCTGGCGACGCAGATGGGCGACAAGGGCAGCGTCTACGTCCTGGACGAGCCGACCACCGGTCTTCATCTGGCCGACGTCGAGCAGCTGCTCGGCCTGCTGGACCGGCTGGTCGACTCCGGGAAGTCGGTGATCGTGGTCGAGCACCACCAAGCCGTCATGGCCCACGCGGACTGGATCATCGACCTGGGGCCGGGCGCGGGGCATGACGGGGGGCGGGTCGTCTTCGAGGGGACGCCGGCGGAGTTGATCGCGGCGCGGTCGACTCTCACCGGGCAGCACCTTGCGACGTACGTGGGCGGCTAGCGCCTTCTCGTCCGCCGGGGTTCCCCTGTCAGGCGAGCGCGGGTGGATCGTGGCCGGTCGCACCGGTGGATTGTGGCCGGTCGCGCCCCCGCGTCGGAGCCGCACATCGACGCAGCCCCGCGCGCCTTCAGGGCGCTGCCGTGCCCGGTGCGTCAGGGCGCCCGGGATGCGGTGGCTCGCTGAACAGATCCACCGCCGCCCGGACCTCTCTCAACGCCCCCGACAGCGCACTCACCGAGCCGATCGCGCCCGCTATCAGCAGCAGGGAGCGGTGCAGCGGGGCCGGCTCGGGGGTGCCCCGGGTGGCCATGGCCGTCAGTGCGGCCAGCTCTTCCTCCGCTATGTCCCGGTCGCGTAACTCGGCCGGGTACGCGGCCAGTTCGCGGTGCAGCCGGGACGCCGCCGCGCGCAGCCGGCTCGCGCGCAGGTCCCCTTCGCCGCCGGTGACCGGCTTGTGCTGAACGCTCCGCAACACAGCCCTCCCCTTCGCACTCCGTCGTGCGATCTCCCTGAGCCGTCCGGTCCGCGCCGGTGCGGTGAGCCGGGGCGGGGGAGACAGTAAACGACACCTCGCCCGCGCCGCGCCAGTCCGCTGCGTCATCGAGTTGCTGCGCTGCGTGAACCCGTGGCCCTGCGCGGTGCGGTATGCAGGGCGTATGACGACACCCCTCCCCGCAGGCATGGAAAATCCCACGGACGCCGTCGCCGGGCTGCTGCTCGCCGCCGGAGGTGGCCGGCGGCTCGGCGGACGCCCCAAGGCCCTGCTGGAGCACCGGGGGCGGCCGCTGGTCGAGCACGCCGTCGGGGTGCTGCGGGCGGCCGGGTGCACGCGCGTGCACGTGGTGCTGGGGGCGAGCGCCGACGCCGTACGGGAGCGGGCGCGGCTCGCCGGGTGTGTGCTCGTGGAGAACCCGGAGTGGGAGCAGGGGATGGGTTCCTCGCTGCGGGCCGGGCTCGCCTCGCTGGCCGGGACCGGGGCGCGGGCCGCGCTCGTGTCGCTCGTGGACCAGCCGGGGATCGGCGTTGAAGCCGTCGCGCGGGTGCTCGGCGCCTTCGAGGACGAGCACACGCTCGCATCGGCCGCCTACGACGGCGTGCGCGGGCATCCGGTGCTGTTCGGCGCGGCCCACTGGGCAGGCATCGCGGCGACTGCCACAGGCGACCGGGGGGCACGCGCGTATCTGCGCGAGCACGCGCGTGAGATACGGCTCATCGAGTGCGGGGAGGTGGCACAGCCGTACGACATCGACACCGAGGCCGACCTGGGCCACCTTCAGTGAACGCGGTGGCACTGAGCGCCACCTTTGCTCGACTCGGAGAATCTCGACATCAACAAACCATTGAACTTCCACTATGCGGTAACTACTATCCACTGTTCAGAAGCACCCGACCGCACAGCGGGTGCGAACCGCCCCCTTTCTGCCTGTAGGCACCGCGTGCCAGGGCAGAGTGGCGTTGCACGTGGTTCGCTGAAACAGCCCCCCGTAAGGAAGTGACCGCTCATGTCCGCACCAGCGCCGTCCACGCTGGCCATCGTCGACGCCGAGCCCCTGCCCCGGCAGGAAGAGGTCCTCACCGACGCGGCGCTCGCCTTCGTGGCCGAGCTGCACCAGCGGTTCACGCCGCGCCGCGCGGAACTCCTCGCCCGCCGTGCCGAGCGCCGCGCCGAGATCGCCCGCACCTCCACGCTCGACTTCCTGCCGGAGACGGCCGCCGTCCGCGCGGACGACTCCTGGAAGGTCGCCCCGGCCCCGGCCGCGCTGCAGGACCGCCGTGTCGAGATCACCGGCCCGACGGACCGCAAGATGACCATCAACGCCCTGAACTCGGGCGCCAAGGTCTGGCTCGCGGACTTCGAGGACGCCTCCGCCCCTACCTGGGAGAACGTCGTCCTCGGCCAGCTCAACCTGATCGACGCCTACACCCGCAGCATCGACTTCACCGACCCGAAGTCGGGCAAGTCGTACGCGCTCAAGCCGAACGAGCAGCTCGCCACGGTCGTCATGCGGCCGCGCGGCTGGCACCTGAACGAGCGCCACCTCGTCGACGCCGACGGCACCCCGGTCCCGGGCGCCTTCGTCGACTTCGGCCTGTACTTCTTCCACAACGCCCAGCGCCTGCTCGACCTCGGCAAGGGCCCCTACTTCTACCTCCCGAAGACGGAGTCGCACCTGGAGGCCCGCCTCTGGAACGACGTGTTCGTCTTCGCGCAGGACTACCTCGGCATCCCGCAGGGCACCGTCCGCGCCACCGTCCTGATCGAGACGATCACCGCGGCGTACGAGATGGAGGAGATCCTCTACGAGCTGCGCGACCACGCCGCCGGACTGAACGCCGGCCGCTGGGACTACCTGTTCTCCATCGTCAAGAACTTCCGTGACGGCGGCGAGAAGTTCGTCCTGCCGGACCGCAACGCGGTGACGATGACCGCCCCGTTCATGCGCGCGTACACCGAACTGCTGGTGCGCACCTGCCACAAGCGCGGCGCGCACGCGATCGGCGGCATGGCGGCGTTCATCCCGTCCCGCAAGGACGCCGAGGTCAACAAGGTGGCCTTCGAGAAGGTCCGCGCCGACAAGGACCGTGAGGCCGGCGACGGCTTCGACGGCTCCTGGGTCGCCCACCCCGACCTGGTGCCGATCGCCATGGAGTCCTTCGACAAGGTCCTCGGTGACAAGCCGAACCAGAAGGACCGCCTGCGCGAGGACGTCGACGTCGAGGCGGCCGACCTGATCGCCATCGACTCCCTGGACGCCAAGCCCACCTACGCCGGTCTGGTCAACGCCGTCCAGGTCGGCATCCGTTACATCGAGGCCTGGCTGCGCGGCCTCGGCGCCGTCGCGATCTTCAACCTGATGGAGGACGCGGCCACCGCCGAGATCTCCCGCTCCCAGATCTGGCAGTGGATCAACGCCGGTGTCGTCCTGGACAACGGCGAGAAGGTGACCGCCGACCTCGCCCGCAAGGTCGCCGCCGAGGAGCTGGAGAACATCCGCGAGGAGATCGGCGAGGAGGCCTTCGCCGCCGGCAACTGGCAGCGGGCGCACGACCTCCTGCTGCAGGTCTCCCTCGACGAGAACTACGCCGACTTCCTCACCCTGCCGGCGTACGAGCAGCTGAAGGGCTGAGACCCGAACGTGCTGATCCGAGTGGCCCCGGGCGATTTCCCGGGGCCGCTCGGTCCGTTCAGCCCAGGTGCACCGACCAGTCCTGCTGGGCGGCGGGCTTGCCGTGCAGATCGGGGACCCGCTTCAGCCAGTCCGGGCGGCCGGCCTGGGTGCGCGCCGCCCGCCGGGCCTCGTCCGCGGCCAGCTCCTGAGGGCCGGGGAAGTCGGTGGGCAGCCACTTCCGCGAGGCCCGCACGCGCGCGTACAGATACGCCACGTACGCCTCGCGCATCTCGTCGGGGCTCCCGAGGTCGGTCAGCCAGGCGTCCGGGACCTCGGCGACGATCGCGCGCAGCAGTTCCTCGGTGACCTTGGGCGCGAGTTCGGCGTCGGCGGCACGCACGTCGGGGCCGTAGTGGCCGAGGGCGTGGTGGCGGAAGTCGTAGGCCTTCTCGGGGTCGGCGCCGTCCCAGCGGTGGTGGAAGACGAGGGCGGCGCCGTGGTCGATGAGCCACAGGCGCGGGGGCGCGACGCCCAGGGTGGGCCACACCATCAGGTTGGAGCTGTGGACCGTGCGGTCGACGTTCGCGGTGAGCGCGTCGAGCCAGACGATCCGGCCTGCCTCCAGCGGGTCCACGGGGAAGGACCGCGCGACCTCGGGCGTGAGGTCGACCGCGCCCGGCAGGTGGTCCATGCCGAGGTTCAGCCCGTGGCTGGCGCCGTGCAGGTCCCGTACCTCCTGGTGGGGTTCGTCGGCGGCGATCGCCGGGTCGAAGTGCACCAGCACCAGTTCGGGGAAGCGCAGCCCCAGCGCCCGGGCCAACTCCCCCACGATCACCTCGGCGACCAGCGCCTTGGGCCCCTGCGCGGAGCCGGTGAACTTCACCACGTACGTGCCGTCGTCGTCGGCCTCGACGACCGCGGGCACCGAACCGCCCGACCTCAGCGGGGTCACGTATCGGACAGCGGTCACGTCGCGCAGCACACCGGCCAGCCTACGGCAGGTCAGGTGCCGGCCAGTGGGTTGGGCAGGGGCAGGTAGCGGGCCGCCGCGCCGTCCGCTCCGGTCCAGCGCAGCAGCAGGTTGGTCTTGCCGGGCAGGGTGGGCGAGGCCAGCAGCGCGGCGACCTCGGGCAGGTCGTGGCGGGCCAGTTCGCGGCGGGCCGCCGGCCACGGGTCCAGCCCGGGGTGGTGTTCGGCAAGGGCCGCGGCGACCTCGGTGAGGTGGTTGACGACCAGGCAGTACACCAGCCGTTCCCACCCGGCCGCCGGTGTCACCTCGGGCAGCAGTTTCACGCCCTCGGCGTCCCGGAAGAGAGCCTGGACGGGCGTCCCGCCGTCGTCGACGGCGACCAGCGTGTTCTGCAGGTGCGCCTCCAGGACGACGCCGTGGTCGGCGTACGCGGCGAGGGCGGGCGGCACGACGGCGCGCAGATACGCCTCCCACCAGGCCGCCGGGTCGGCGGCGGCGGCGAGCGGGTTGCCGTCGAACCCCTCCACCAGGCCGGCCGCGAGCAGGGGCGTCGCGCCGGGCAGGACGGCCCCGCCCAGGCCGTCGCGGACGACGACGGCCAGTTCCTCGTGGGCGAAGCAGGCGGTGCGGTGACCGCGGTCGCTCAGCCAGCCCGCCGGGCCGCCGAGCGCCGCGAAGGCGTGCGTGACGGCCTTGTCCGTACGGCGCAGCCTGCGCAGGTCGTGCTCCCACAACCGGCGGATGTCGTTGGTGATCCGCACATCGAGGCTGAACTTGAGGAAGAGGTCCCGCTCCGGCGCATATACGGTGCGGATCGCGGCCGTCGGCCACACCTCGAACGCGCTCGCGCCCAGCCGGATCAGGCGCCCGTCGGCGAAGGCGTCCGCGAGGGCGGGCGCGGCCAGCCGAAGCTGCCAGGGGTGGGCGGGCAGCAGTCGGTAGCCGGGCGGGGCCTCGCCGAGCGCGTCGAGGGCGCTGGTGTCGCCCTCCTGCACGACCGTGTCCGCGCGCACGCCGAGCAGCTCCAGCGGGAAGCGGACGTGCGCCTCGGGCGCGTACGGCAGCCAGGCGGCCGGCGGGCCGCCGCCCCGCGCCTTCGGGGCGGGGTGGTGGGGGTGCCCGGTGATCAGGGACTGCTCGGAGCGCAGATAGGCGTCGGCGGGCGCGGTGGCACCGGCACGCGCGGCCAGCAGGGCGGCGACCACGTCCCGGCTGTCGGTCATCTCGGCGGGCAGGACCGGATTGACGAGCCCGGTGAGCCGGTACAGCTCGTCCGCGACGAGGGCGACCAGGTCACGGTGGTCCAGCGGCCGCCAGGTTCCGTCCGCCCCGACCTCGGGGCGGGCGGGGCGGCGTGTGCCGCGCACCCGCAGCAGCCGGCCCGACGCGGCCAGCCGGTGCACCCGCCAGGCGCCGTCGTCCCCGACCGGCTCGGCGGCCTCGCGCAGCAGGCAGTTCAGCAGGGGCGCCGCCGCGTGGGCGTCGGCCCGGGCCGCGAGGTCGTCGCGCGGCGGGAAATCGCCGATGGTGGGGGGCAGGAGGTCCACGCGATCCACTCGTTCCCTACGGTCCTGTCGGTCGGAGACGATCAGTATCCCCGCCGTCACGGTCCGCCGTGACGCCGTCCGCGTACCCGAGGAGCCCGCCCGTGCACCAACCCCCCACCGCCGAGGCGGAGGTCGCCGCCGAACTCGCCGCCGAGCGTCCCGGCCTGGTGCCCCGGTACCGGGCCGCGCTGCCCGGCGCGCGCGCCGCCGTGCTGACCCGCCTGTGGCGCGGCCTCGGCCACGAGCCACTGCCCTGGATCACGCGCCGGAAGGAGGGCGGCGACGGCCTCACCCTGCACCTGGCGGACGGCCGCCGGCTGCACGGCCCGGTGCCGGACGCGTACGCCACCGACGCGTACGTCGGCGCCGTACACCTCGACGGTGTGGCGTACGAGCGCCCGGAGCGGCTGATGACGGACCTGGCGGTGCCGCACGCGGCGGGTTTCGCGACCGAGCTGGGGCACAGCGTCGCCTCGCTCGCGCTGTCCCGGGCCGGGCAGCGGGGGTGCCCGCGGGAGCGGCCTGCGCAGGGCTGGGAGTGGGAGCAGCGGGTCGTCGACGGGCATCCCTACCATCCGTGCTGCCGCTCGCGGCCCGGTTTCTCGGTGGCGGAGCAGCTGGCGTACGCACCCGAGCACCGGCCGGTGGTGGAGCTGGAGCTGCTGCCGGTGCCGGCGGCCGGGTGCCTGGTGAGCGGAGCGTGGCCCCAGTGGCTGCGGGACGGGGAGTGGCTGCTGCTGCCGGTGCATCCGTGGCAGGCCGGGCATGTGCTGAAGCGGACCGGCCAGTCCACGCTCGCCGCGCATCCGCTGATGGCGCTGCGCACGCTCGCGCTGCCCGGCGGCCCGCATGTGAAGACCGCGCTGAGCACCCGGCTGACGTCCTCGGTGCGGGACATCTCGGTCGGCTCGGTGCGCATGGCGGCCTCGCTTTCGGAGTTCGGCGAGCGGCTCGCCGCGCACACGGACGGGCTGCTGCACGTCACGCGCACGCTGGGTGCGGCCACCGCCCACTCCCCCGACCTGGCGGTCCAGCTGCGCGAGGCGCCGGAGGTGTACGCGGGACCGGGTGAGGAGGTGGTGCCGGTGGCCGCTCTGGCCGGGCCGCACTCCCCCGCCTGGCTCGCCGACTTCGCCCGGCTGGCGCTGTCCGTGGGGCTGCGGCTGCTGGAGCTGGGCGCGGCGCTGGAGGCGCACGGGCAGAACCTGCTGGTGGTGCTGGGCCCGGCGGGCGAGCCGCAGCGTCTGGTCTACCGGGATCTGGCCGACATCCGGGTCAGCCCCGCCCGGCTGGCCCGGCACGGCATCGCGGTCCCCGGTGACCTCGCGGGCCGGATCGTCACGGACGACGTGACGGCGCTGCGGCGCAAGCTGTTCGGCTCGCTGGTGGCGGGTGGGCTGGCCGCCACCGCGGGCAACGGTCCCGCGCTGCGGGCGGCCCTGGCGGCGGCCATAGGGGATCTGCCGCGCACCGCCGACCTGGTGGCGCTGTGTCAGGAGCCGTTGCCGGTGAAGGCGCTGACGCTGATGCGGCTGTCGCCGGACGCGCCCGGCGACCAGTGGACGCGGCTGCCGTCACCGCTCGCCTGACGGACCGTTTTGGAGCCGGGCGGCACAGATCAATAGGATCCGCCGATGATCAGAAGACAACGGCTGGCGGCGGGCGTCGGCGCCCTGCTCGCCGCGCTCGCGGCCGGGCTCGCGTTCCCGGCGGGGGCGGTCGCCGACGAGACCACCGCAAGCGCGCCGAAGGTCGACCTCGTGATCGACGTCAGCGGGTCGATGCGGACGCGGGACATCGACGGGCAGTCGCGCATGTCGGCGGCCAAGCAGGCGTTCAACGAGGTGCTGGACGCAACGCCCGAGGAGGTGCAGCTCGGCATCCGCACGCTGGGCGCCACCTACCCGGGCGACGACCGGCAGACCGGCTGCAAGGACACCGCGCAGCTGTACAAGGTCGGTCCGCTGGACCGCACCGAGGCCAAGACGGCGGTGGCCACGCTCAACCCGACCGGCTGGACGCCGATCGGGCCGGCCCTGCTCAAGGCGGCCGGAGACCTGGACGGCGGCACCGGCTCCAAGCGGATCGTGCTGATCAGCGACGGCGAGGACACCTGCGCCCCGCTCGACCCGTGCGAGGTGGCCCGCGACATAGCCGCAAAGGGCATCGGCCTGACCATCGACACCCTCGGCCTGGTGCCGAACGTGAAGATGCGCCGACAGCTCAGCTGCATCGCCGAGGCCACCGGCGGCACCTACACATCGGTGGAGCACACCGGCGAACTCGCCGACAAGGTCAACCAGTTGGTGGACCGGGCGGCCGACCCGGTGGTCACGCCGGTCGCCACCGACGGCGCGTCCTCGTGCGCCAAGGCGCCGACGCTGAACTCGGGCCTGTACACCGACCGCGAGGAGTTCGGGCAGCAGCGCTGGTACCGGGTGGACGTGAAGCCCGGCCAGGAGCTGCGCGCCTCGGTGAGCGTGGCCGCGGACCGCTCGATGCACCCGGACTACGGCGTGCTGCTGCGCGCGGTCACGGTGCACGGCCGGGAGATCGTGCGCGGTGAGGCGGCCGGCAACGGCCGTACGGATGTCGCCTCGACGGGTCTGCGCTACCCGAAGGCGGACAGCGACGACGAGAACGCGCCGGCGGAGACGGTGTGCCTCGCGGTGACGAACTCCTTCTCGGCGGCGCCCGGCGTGAAGGCCACGCCCGGCATGCCGCTGGAGCTGACCGTGGACGTGGTCGACGGCCCGTCGCAGGCGGACGACGTGGCGTCGTTCGGTCTCGGGCGCGGCTGGTGGCTGCTCGGCCTGCTGGTGCTGATCGGCTTCCTCGCGGGTGTGGTGTGGGGCTGGCTGTCGCGCTGGCGCGTCGCGGTGTGGAGGACGAACTGATGAGGATCACCCAGGTGTTGGGCGCTGCCCTGCTGACGCTCGGCCTCGCCGCCGCCCCCGCGGCGGCCGACTCGTCCCCGTCACCGAGCCCGTCCGGCTCCACCGCGGCACCGGCGTCGGCGGGCACGTCGTTCCGTACGGCGACGGAGGTGGAGCAGGGGCAGACCGCCACCGCGAGCGCCTCCACGGGTGACTACCTGTACTGGTCGTTCCCGGCGGACGCCGAGCAGCGGCCCACCGTGAAGGCCACGGTGAAGCTGCCGCAGACGCACACGGCGCAGACCTGGCAGGTCGACGTGTACGACGGCCTCCGGCGCCGTCAGGCCTGCCAGTACGGCGCACAGACCCGCACGGCTGGCGCGGGGACGTCCTCGCTGGAGCTGACGTGCGTGCTGCGCACGGTGCGCGCCTGGTCGGAGCCGTGGGCGAACGACCCGCTGCCGGGTACGTACTACGTCCGGCTGACGGCGGTGGGCGTGCAGACGGCCGACCTCGGGCAGCCGGTGAACGCCGAACTGCGCGTGCGGTCCAAGGACATCGGCGGCGCGGCGGCCGTGGACGGCCGGCTGGCCGAGCCGCTGGTGCCCGGCGTCGCCGTCACGGCGCGGCAGGACAAGGACGACTCGAAGAAGGCGGCCGTGCTGGCGAGCGTCGAGCCGGACGGCGGCTGGTCGTCCGGCTGGTGGTCCGACCGCTGGGTGTGGACCGCGATCGGCGGTGTGCTGGCCGCGCTCGCGGGCATAGGCGGGTACGCGCTGACGCGGGGACGGGGACGCCCGTCCTCCGTGCCGCCGAACGCCTGACGGACCGTCGAGGGGCCCGCCGCATGGTCATGCGGCGGGCCCCTCGCGCAGTTCCTTGGCGAGGGCGCCGTCACCGGTCACCTCGACGCGGCCCGCGCGGATCGCTTCGGCGAGGCTCGTCTCGCCGCGGGAGAGCGCCGTACAGGTCGCGGAGTCCATGACTAGCCGGGCGTCGGGCTCGCCGGGCGCGGTGCCGTCGCCGTAGACCGGCCCCTCCTCGGCTCCGGCGCGCAGATGGAACACGCCCTCCTCCAGCCCCACTTCGACCAGTCCGGCGCCGTCGATCGCGCGCAGCAGCGGCAGGGCGAACCAGTGAGCGCGGACGGCGTCGGTGGGCCGCCGCTCCCCCAGTTCCGCCTCGCCCCAGGTACCGAGAGCTTGGAGTACGGGCAGCAACTGCCGCCCGCGCGGCGTCAGTTCGTAGACGAAGGCGGCTCCCGGCGGCGGCAGCCGGCGCCGGGTGGCGAGGCCGCCCTGTTCCATGTCCTTCAGCCGGGAGGCGAGCACGTCCGTGCTGACGCCCGGCAGGTCGGCATGCAGGTCGGTGTAGCGGCGCGGTCCGGCGAGCAGTTCCCGGACGATCAGCAGGGTCCAGCGGTCGCCGACGACGTCGAGGGCGCGGGCGGCGGAGCAGTACTGGTCGTAACTGCGGCGGGTGCGGGGTGACATGCGACGCAGTCTAGACATGTTGTTGGACTTTCCAAGCTCTCACTTGGTAAAACCAAGCACCACGAGTTTCCGGAGGGGCGCATGGAGTTCCGGCAGTCGAACAAGCTCAGCGAGGTCTGTTACGAGATCCGCGGGCCGGTGATCGAGCACGCCAACGCGCTGGAGGAGGCCGGGCACAGCGTGCTGCGGCTGAACACCGGCAACCCGGCCCTCTTCGGCTTCGAAGCGCCGGAGGAGATCCTCCAGGACATGATCCGGATGCTGCCGCAGGCGCACGGCTACACCGACTCGCGGGGCATCCTCTCCGCCCGCCGCGCGGTCGCCCAGCGCTACCAGAGCCTCGGCCTGGCGGTCGACGTCGACGACGTCTTCCTCGGCAACGGCGTCAGCGAACTGGTCTCCATGGCCGTACAGGCGCTGATCGAGGACGGCGACGAGATCCTCATCCCCGCCCCGGACTTCCCGCTGTGGACGGCCGTGACGACCCTCGCGGGCGGCAAGGCCGTCCACTACCTGTGCGACGAGCAGGCCGAGTGGTACCCCGACCTCGCCGACATCGAGTCGAAGATCACCGGCCGCACCAAGGCGGTCGTCCTCATCAATCCCAACAACCCCACCGGCGCGGTCTACCCGAAGGAGGTCGTCGAGGGCGTCCTCGACCTGGCCCGCAGGCACGGCCTGATGGTCTTCGCCGACGAGATCTACGACCAGATCCTCTACGACGACGCCGTGCACCACTGCGCCGCGGCCCTCGCCCCCGACCTGGTCGTCCTCACCTTCTGTGGCCTGTCCAAGACATACCGGGTGGCCGGCTTCCGCTCCGGCTGGCTCGTGGTCACCGGCCCGAAGCAGCACGCGAAGAGCTACCTGGAGGGCCTGGCCATGCTGGCCTCCATGCGCCTGTGCGCCAACGCGCCCGCCCAGTACGCCATCCAGGCCGCGCTCGGCGGCCGGCAGTCCATCCGCGAGCTGACCGCGCCCGGCGGGCGGCTGCGCGAGCAGCGGGACGTGGCGTGGGAGAGGCTGAACGAGATCCCCGGCGTGAGCTGCGTGAAACCCAAGGGGGCTCTGTACGCCTTCCCGCGCCTCGATCCCAAGGTCCACAAGATCCACGACGACGAGAAGTTCGTCCTCGACCTGCTGCTGCGCGAGAAGATCCAGGTCGTCCAGGGCACCGGCTTCAACTGGCCCACCCCCGACCACTTCCGCATCCTGACCCTGCCGCACGCGGAGGACCTGGAGGCGGCGATCGGCCGGATCGGGCGGTTTCTGAGCGGGTACCGGCAGTAGGAGCACGGTCACCGAGCACGGCGTACGGTACGCCGTCGCCCACCACGACGGGCCCGCGCCGCTGCTCAGGATCGACCCGCGCAGAGTACTGCGGGAGCCGGACCTCGCGCGGCTCGAGGAGTGGGCCCGTAGCCTGTGAGGCGTGGGTGATCTCTTTCTGGTCCGGCACGGTGAGACCGAGTGGTCCCGTTCCGGGCGGCACACCGGGTGGACGGACGTCCCGCTGACCGAGCACGGGCGGGAGGAGGCACGGCGGCTGGTGCCGCTGATCCGCTCGCACCGGATCGGCGCCGCGTTCGTCAGCCCTCTGCAACGGGCGCGCGAGACGGCCGAGCTGATCGGGGTGCACGACGCGCGCGTGGACGCCGATCTGCGGGAGTGGGACTACGGCGGCTACGAGGGCGTCACCACCGTGCAGATCCAGCGCGACCGGCCGGGGTGGTTCCTGTTCACGGACGGGGTCGTGCCCGGGCCGCCCGATCACCCCGGGGAGAGCCCGGAGCAGGTCGCGGAGCGCGCCGACCGGATGCTGGGCAAGGTGGACGCCGCCCTCGCCAACACGGAGGGCGTGGTGCTCCTGGTCGCCCACGGACACTTCCTGCGGGTGCTGACCGCCCGGCGGCTGGGCCTTCCGCCCGAGCACGGGGCGCTGTTCCAGCTGGCGACCGGGTCGCTGTGCCGGCTGGGCACCGAGCACGGGCGGCCGGTGATCGCCGGCTGGAATGTCAGACCCCCCGCGTAGCCTGCGAAGCGGTAGGCGCTCCTCGGGCAGGCCCCCCGAGCTCTGGCGAACGGGGAGCGTGCCAGGCCCCGCGACGCCGGGGTGATCCGACGAGAGGTGCCTGGATCCCGGCAGCGGGACCCGCGCAGGAAGGAGCACGCCGTGAGCCGACCGCCCACCGCCGCGCAGCGGCGTGTCATCGACGCCGCCGACCCGGTCAGCGGGCGGCTGCGCGGGACGCCGGCACAGCTCGCGGCGCTGGTGAAGCACGGGCTGGCATTCCGGCATCCGCGTCCGCCGCACGACCATTTCCTCACGCCGGCCGGGCACCGGATACGGGAAACGCCCGAGACGGCGCCACCCGAACCGGCGCCCGCGCAGCCGTCGACCGGTGTCTTCACCGCGCGGGCGGGAGGCGAGGAGGAACCACCGGACACCGGCCCGGGCCGGGCGCGCGAGGTGCACAGCGCCTGGCAGGGGCTGCTGGAGCTGCGCCGTATGACCAACCCCGACGGTGCGACCGACCGGCCGTGCGGCTGGGAGCGCGCGCACCTGGTGCAGGCCGCGGCGCTGGCCCTGGAGGCGGCCGGGCAGCGGCCTGCCGGGGGCGGGCAGGAGGGGTACCGGGTGCGGGCGACGCCCCAGCCGGAGGCCGTGGCGGTGCGGGCGGAGGACCCCTCGGCGCTGAGCGCCTGCGCGGCCGCGCTGGAGCGGGCGGGCTGGCAGACCGGCGAGTACACCGAGCCCCGCACCCGGGCCCGCTATCTGCTCGCTTCCCCGCGCCGGGTGTGAGGAGTCCCGGCGGCCGGTGTGCGGGGCGTGCCAAGATCGGTGGTCACTGCAAGGAACGCGAAGGGGAAGTGATGAGCGAGCCGTTCTCCGTCCGGATCACCGTCCGCGGATACGAGACCGACGTCCAGGGGCACCTGAACCAGAGCGTGTACCTCAACTACGCCGAGCACGCGCGCTGGTCGCTGCTGCAGGCGGCCGGCATCACCCAGGCCGGGCTGATCGCGACGGGCGTCGGACCGGTCGCCCTGGAGACCACCATCCGCTACCAGCGCGAGCTGCTCGCCGGCGACGAGGTCGACGTGACGTGCGCCTTCGAGTGGGGCGAGGGCAAGACGTTCCGCATCCGGCAGACGATCCGCAAGACGGACGGCACGGTCGCCGCCGAGATCACAGCGGTCGGCGGCCTGCTGGACCTGAAGGCCCGCCGTCTGGCGGCGAACCCTCAGGCCCACTTCAAGGAACTGGCCGAGAACCCCGGCCTTTTCGGTCTGTGACCCCGGGCAGGCTCACACCACGCCCGGCGGGTAGCCGTAGTGCGGCCCGCCGCGGACCAGGGCGCGCCAGGCCTCCTCGCCGCCGGAGCGGTCGGGGAAGGCCTGGACGCTGAAACCGTGGGCGGCCTCCAGGGTGAGGGCGCCCGCCGCGCCCTGGTGGACGTCCCGCACCGTCGGACGGGCCCCCGCCAAGACGCGGTTGAGGATCGCCGCGCGGTCGTCGTACAGCGTGCCAAAGGTGTCGAACGCGTCGTCCCCGGCGCCGTCGCGCACGTACGACATGTCGCGCGAGCCCAGCACCACCTGCCCGTCGCGCACGATCCGGAAGGCGCACTGCAGGTGCAGTCCGAGGTCCTCGCCGTGCGCGCCGGTCAGCTCCAGCACGCCCATGCCCGCCGCGCGGCCGACCGAGCGGATCTCCGCCCCGGTCAGCAGCCGCCGGACGTTCTCCTGCTCCGTGTCAGCATCCACCGAACAACCCCTTGGCCTCCTCGACGATCCGATGGTAGTCGTACCCCTGACCGGTGATCCGATCGTGCAGCGCACGGCGCTCGGCGGGGGTCACCTTGCGGCCCAGGTCGCGCTCGACGGATCGCAGGGCGTCCCTGAACTCCTTGTTCTCCGCCTGGTTGCCGCGCGGTGCGTGGTAGCCGTCGTCGTCCTGGCCCCCGGAGTCCCAGGTCTGCTTGAGCTTCTCGAACTCCTTCTCCCAGTCGAGGCCGCCGTCGTTGTGCACGAGGACCGTGGCGCCGCCGGCCCGCACGTAGAAGGTGTGGGCGTGGGCGACGGTGAGGTTGTGGACCGTCCGGGTCTCCGCCCAGGCGCGGACGGCGGTGACGGTGCGGAGCGTGCCGTCGGCGCCCAGGAGCCGGTCGCCGGGCCGGATGTGGCCCGCGGGAATCCAGGCGTGCCGGCCGGGCACCCACAGCGGGTGGTTGTCGGTCGCGGTGAGCGTGCCGGTGGCCTCGCCCGCGTCGCCGTCGGTGTCGACGGTGAAGCGGACCAGGCTCTTCGCCCCGGTGCCGGTGATGACCCGCTGCACGGTCTGCGGCCCCGTGCGGCCGGTGCGCAGGTCGGTGGCGAGTACGCGGTCGCCGACGCGTACATCCTTGATCGGCTTGGCCGTGCCGTCGGCCATGACGACGGGCGTGCCGGGCGTGAAGCTGTTGGCCAGCGGCACCCGGCAGACCTTGCGGGCCTTGCCGAACAGGCCCTTGAAGACGCCGAGCGCCTTCTTGCCCCACTTGCCGAACTTCACGGTGGAGGCGCCGTAGCCGGCGACCGGGACGGCGGAGGCGCAGGACAGGCCGGCGTCCAGCGCGTCGCCCTCGGCGCCGTACCAGGCGCAGTTGGCACCGTCGGCGAACTCGCCGGCGCCCGGGACCAGGCCCGCCACGTCGAGCAGCAGGTGCCCGGTGTCGGACAGGGTCCACTCGGACTCGTCGGCCTCCTCCTCGGCCGCCTCGCGGATCGCCTCCTCGCGGGCCTTGCGGGCCGCCTCGTCCTTGCGCCGGGCCTCTTCCTCGGCGCGCCGCTTGGTCTCGGCGGTGGCCTTGGCGTCCTTGGCCGCCTTGTCGGCGTCCGCGGCGTCCTTGCCGGCGGCCTGGGCGGAAGCGCGGGCCTGCCGGGAGGACTCCGAGGCGTCCTCGGCGGAGTAGCGGGCCCAGGCGGCGGAGGCGCGTGCCTTGTCCGCCGACGTGGTCGCGTCGATCGCGGCGGCGTTCGCGTCGACCTGCGCCTTGTGGGCGGCCCTGGCCGACTGCTGTGCCTGCGCGGCGGACGTGGCCGCCTGGTCGGCTGACTTGTCGGCCTCGGTGGCGTACTTCTTCGCCTCCTGCGCCGACGCGCTCGCCTTGTCGGACCAGGTCCTGGCCTCGCCGGCCTGCTTGCGGGCGAGGGCGGCCGCCTTGAGGGCGTCGGCGGCGTTCTGCTGGGCCGTCGCGGCGACGCCGGCCGCTTCGGCGATCATCTGCTGGACGGCGGCGATGTGGGTGGCGGCCAGGGCGTCCTGGCGGGCGGCCCGGTACTGGCCGACGGTGACGAACTCGTGCAGGACCTGCGGCGCACCCTCGACGGCGACACTCGCCGCCGCCTTGAGTTCGGGGCCGCCGGTGCTGACGAGACGAGAGGCGCGCAGCTGCTCGTCCTTGATCCGGGCGGTGTACTGGCCGGAGGTGAGGAAGGCCCGCAGGGCATCCGTGCCGCCGTCGAGGGCGGCCAGGGCGGCCTCCTTGGTGGCGACGTCGCCGGTGCTGACGAGCTGCGAGACGCGCAGCCGGTAGTCGTTGGCGGCGACCTCGTGCTGTCCGGTCGTCAGGAACGCGTGGATCTGCCCGGCGTCCTTGCCGAGGACCTCCTCGGCGGCCTTGCGCACCGCGGGCGACTCGGCCTCGTCGGCGAGACGCTCGACCCGGGCCTCTTCGTCCTGCTGGGCCGCCTCCGTCCAGCCGGTGCGGACATAGGCCACGACGTCCTGGTCCGAGCCGGCGAGGGCGTCGGCGGCGGCGTTGCTGCTCCACGGGCCGCGGGTCTTCATGGTGACCAGCGCGATCCAGCGGCCCTTGGTGACGATCCGTGCGGGATCCGCGTCCGGCCGGGCCGCGTAAGCGGAGGCCTGGGCGACCACGCCGTCGAGCGCGGTCGACGCCTGGGCGAGCTGGTCGGCCAGACCGGTCTGTAGGTCGTAGGCGGCCTTGCTCTCCCGGGCCGTCTCCAGAGCGTCGGCCGTACGGGCCGTGAGCTCCTCGGCCTCGCTCCGGCGGGTCAGGTCGAAGGTGTCACGGGCCTTCTTGACCGCGGCGGTGGCGGCGTCGGCGGCCTTCTTCGCCTCGCCTGCCTGGGTGGTCGACTCCTTGGCGGCGTCGGTGGCCTTACCGGCCTGGTTGGCCGCCTCGTCCGCGGCCTTGGCCGCGCTCTCGGCGTGGTCGGCGGCGCCGTTGGCGGCGTCCCTGGCCTCCGTGGCCGCTGCGGCGGACTCCTTGGCGAGGCCCTGGGAGACGCCGGCGGCACGGGTCGCCTCGCGGGCCCTGCGGCGGGCCGTGTCGGCGGCGGCGTCGGCCTGTGCGGAGTGCGCCCCGGCGGCCCGGGCGAGTCCGCCCGCCCGGCCGGCCTGGGCGGCCGCCTCGTCGGCGTTGCGGCCGGCGCTCGCGGCGGAGTCCGCGGCGGAGCCGGCGGCGAGCGACGCCACGGAGGCGGCCTGCGCGGCCAGCGCGGCCTCGCGTGCCTGCTTGGCGATGGTCCGGGCCTCCTGCGCCGCCTTGCGGGCGGCGGCGGCCCGGTTCGCGTCACCGGCGGCCGCGGCAGCGGCACTGCGGGCGCGGACGGCGGCATCCTCGGCGCCGGCCGCGGCGATGGCGGCCTGGGACGCGGCGGACGCGGCGACCCGGGCCGCCGCGTTCGCGGCGCGTGCGGCGCTGATGGCCTGCTGCGCGGCGGAGGCGGCGCCCTGGGCGGCGCGTGCGGCGCGGCCCGCGGCGCCGGCGGCCCGCTTGGCGTCGTTGCCGGCGGCGGCGGTCTCCTGGGCGGCCTCCAGTGCGGCCTTCTTCGCCAGGGCGGACGCCTTGACGGCCCGGTCGGAGGCCTCCTTGGCGGCGTCGGTGTGCTGCTTGGCCTGTGCACCGGCCGCCTTGGCCCGTTCGACGAGCTGCGCGACGGTGGCGTGCTCGTTGTCCCGGGCGCGGGCGATGTACTGCCCGACGTCCAGGAACTCCCGTACGTCCTCGATGGTTCCGTCGGCGGCGGCCATGGCGGCCGCCTTCGTGGCCGGTCCGCCGGTGCTGACGATCCGGGAGAGCTCCAGCCGGTCGTCGGCCTCGGCGGCCGTGTACCGGCCCTTCTCCAGGAATGCGCTGACCTGGTCGGGGCCGCCGTCGAGCGCGGCGACCCCGGCGGACTTCACGTTCGGCCCGCCCTCGCTGACCAGCTGCGAGATCCGCAGTTGCCGGTCCTGCTTCAGCGGCGCCTGCCAGCCGTCCCGCAGGAACGCCAGCACCTGTTCGCGATCGCCGCTGTCGAGCGCCTTGAGCGCCGCCTCGCGCACCTTGGGCCCGCTGACCGAGTAGAGCTGCGAGAACAGCATCTGCTCGTCATGGCGTTCGGCCACGGCCTGCTCCTGGTCGAGGAACAGCCGGATGTCGGCGTCGGATCCCTGGAGCGCGGTCTCGGCGGCGGCCCGTACGGAGGGACCTCCGGCGTTCCACGCGTCCAGCACCAGTTGCCGGTCGGTCGCCGGTGCAGTGACGACCGGTCCGTCGTCCGCCGCGGCGGGTGTGAGGGCTCCCATGGTCAGTGAGAGCGTCAGGGCGCCGAGGCACACCGTACGTATGCCACGCGCCCACCTTCCCCCTGCTCTATTCACGTTTTGATTTTCCGTTCAAGAATCCCGCCCGGTCATGGCGGGTTCGCCGAATATCGGCGCGGCGAGCATATCCCCGGCCTGCGTGATGTCCGCACCCGAAGAACGGAGCACCAGGTTCCGGAATTGACGGAGGATCAGCCGGCCGGGTTCCTGCCAATTGCCAGCCGTTATTGGGTTGTTATACCGACCACCCTTGTCAGGAACCTGTGAACGAAGGTGATACGTTCTGAAAAGGCCCTGGGGGAACGGGCCTTCTTCGCGGCTGCCCTGGCGCGCCGCATCTTCGAAGGGAACCACTCGTGAAATTTCGCGTGCGCGGAATGCTGCTCGCGGGCGTCGTCGGCACGGTCGCGACACTGACCTCGATCACCGCACTCACCACGGCGAACGCCGCCCCGCTGACCACGGCGGCGGCTGCCGGGACCACGGACGACGCCGAGACGCAACCGCCCTACGCCGTGGAGGACTTCGGCTATCCGGGCGCCGAGCAAATCCTCAAAGAAAAGGGGATCGTCCTGCGCCGTGGCGATGGTCACATCACCCTGACGGACTGCTCCGCCCCGCACCAGATCCAGGTGTGGACCCTGCAGAACACCGAGGGCCGGTACTGCTTCCGGGTCGCCGGTAAGACCGGATATCTCAGCCTGGAAGTCAATCGCGTCCACGCGATCCGCACGGACGACCTGGCCGTTCGCGCCAGCCTGACGACGGACGGGAAAACCACCACCGTCGACGTCCCCAAGGACGACTACAAACCGGTAGGCGAAGGCGACCAGAAGGACCCGCGTCCCGCGGTCCTCGTGGAACTCAAGGTGACGGGTTGAGCCGGCCGGCGCGCGCGATGAACCCGCCCGCCGCAGCCCCGCTCTCCGCGCCCTCCGACTCGCTAGGAACGCACATGCACAAGCCGCGCCGCCGCGCCGCGGTCGTCTCCCTCGTCTCGGCGGCCGCCGTCGCCGCCGGGGTCCTGGCCACGGCGCCCGCCCACGCCGTCGTGGGCGACAGCCCCAAGGACGGTTCGTACGCCTTCACCGCCAAACTGGACATCGGCAACGGCGCCCGTTCCTGCACCGGCACTCTCGTAGAGCAGCAGTGGCTCGTCACCGCCGCCAGCTGCTTCGCCGAGAACCCGGCCGCCGGTACGCCGGTCGCCGCGGGCGCGCCCCGCTGGAAGACCACGGCCACCATCGGCCGTACGGACCTGAACGCCACCGGCGGAGCCGTCACCGAGGTGGTCGAGCTGGTCCCGCGGACCGACCGCGACCTGGTGATGGCCCGCCTCGCCGCCCCGGTCCCCGGGGTCGCACCGGCGCGGATCGCCACGACTGCCCCGCAGACCGGCGAGGCGCTCGTCGCCGCCGGGTACGGCCGTACCAAGGACGAGTGGGTGCCCGACCGGCTGCACACCGGCGCCTTCACCGCGCAGACCGTCAAGGACGGCTCCCTCGGCCTGGAACCGGCCGCCGCGTCGGAGGCCGCCCTGTGCAAGGGCGACACGGGCGGACCGACCCTGCGCGAGTCCCCGGCCGGTCCGGAGCTCGCCGCTGTCAACAGCCGCTCCTGGCAGGGGGGTTGCCTCGGAACTCCGGCCACCGAGACCCGCAGGGGTGCCACGAGCGTCCGCGTGGACGACATCGCCGGCTGGATCGAGCAGACGGCGCTGCGCAGCCTGCTGCCCCGCTCCGACTGGAAGAAGGCCGACCTGCTCGCGTCCGGCTACTTCACCGGCGGCTCCGCGGGCGCATCCCGCCACATGGACCTGCTGGTGCGCTGGTCGGACGGTTCGGTGAGCCTCTTCCAGGGCGCCGACCGCAACGACCCGCAGGCCCCCTTCGCCGCGCAGTACCAGATCGCCAAGCCGGGCAGCGTGTGGCAGTACGCCCGGGCGATCGCCGGCGGGGGCTTCGCCGACGGCGGCGAGGGTCTGGTCGTGCGCTGGAGCGACGGCGAGGTCAGCCAGTACACGACCGTCGACCGCAGCGGCTTCCACGGCGAGAAGATGCTCACCGCCAAGAACGCCACCTGGCAGAACGCCAAGCTCGTCACCCTCGGCCGCTTCAACGGCGGTTCCCTGCGCGACGACCTGCTCGTCGTGTGGGCGAGCGGCACCGTGTCGATCTACCCCGACCTCGGCGCCAACGCCCTGCGCAAGGAAACCCAGATCGTCAAGAACGTCAAGACGTGGACCTACGCCGAGCAGATCGGCACGGGCGACTTCACCGGCGCCAAGTCCTCCGACCTGATGGTCCGCTGGATCGACGGCGAGACCACGATCTACCCGGCGGTCGACCTCAAGGGCCTGCACGGCGAGAAGACGATCCGCCCCGCCAATTCCCCCTGGAGCAACGCCACGGTCCTGACCACCGGCGCCTTCACCGAGAACAAGGCCGCCAACGACGTCCTCGTCCGCTGGAGCGACGGCCGCCTCACCCTGCACCCGGGAGTGGACGGCACCGGTCTGCACAGCGAGGTGCGGCTCGCCGGCTGACCCGAGCAGCCCGGCGGCATCACCGCGGCGGGTGCCGCGCCGGTACCGGTACCGGCGCGGCACCCGCCGCGGTGATGCCGCCGGGCTGCTCGGGTCAGCCGGCGAGCCGCACCTCGCTGTGCAGACCGGTGCCGTCCACTCCCGGGTGCAGGGTGAGGCGGCCGTCGCTCCAGCGGACGAGGACGTCGTTGGCGGCCTTGTTCTCGGTGAAGGCGCCGGTGGTCAGGACCGTGGCGTTGCTCCAGGGGGAATTGGCGGGGCGGATCGTCTTCTCGCCGTGCAGGCCCTTGAGGTCGACCGCCGGGTAGATCGTGGTCTCGCCGTCGATCCAGCGGACCATCAGGTCGGAGGACTTGGCGCCGGTGAAGTCGCCCGTGCCGATCTGCTCGGCGTAGGTCCACGTCTTGACGTTCTTGACGATCTGGGTTTCCTTGCGCAGGGCGTTGGCGCCGAGGTCGGGGTAGATCGACACGGTGCCGCTCGCCCACACGACGAGCAGGTCGTCGCGCAGGGAACCGCCGTTGAAGCGGCCGAGGGTGACGAGCTTGGCGTTCTGCCAGGTGGCGTTCTTGGCGGTGAGCATCTTCTCGCCGTGGAAGCCGCTGCGGTCGACGGTCGTGTACTGGCTGACCTCGCCGTCGCTCCAGCGCACGACCAGACCCTCGCCGCCGTCGGCGAAGCCCCCGCCGGCGATCGCCCGGGCGTACTGCCACACGCTGCCCGGCTTGGCGATCTGGTACTGCGCGGCGAAGGGGGCCTGCGGGTCGTTGCGGTCGGCGCCCTGGAAGAGGCTCACCGAACCGTCCGACCAGCGCACCAGCAGGTCCATGTGGCGGGATGCGCCCGCGGAGCCGCCGGTGAAGTAGCCGGACGCGAGCAGGTCGGCCTTCTTCCAGTCGGAGCGGGGCAGCAGGCTGCGCAGCGCCGTCTGCTCGATCCAGCCGGCGATGTCGTCCACGCGGACGCTCGTGGCACCCCTGCGGGTCTCGGTGGCCGGAGTTCCGAGGCAACCCCCCTGCCAGGAGCGGCTGTTGACAGCGGCGAGCTCCGGACCGGCCGGGGACTCGCGCAGGGTCGGTCCGCCCGTGTCGCCCTTGCACAGGGCGGCCTCCGACGCGGCGGCCGGTTCCAGGCCGAGGGAGCCGTCCTTGACGGTCTGCGCGGTGAAGGCGCCGGTGTGCAGCCGGTCGGGCACCCACTCGTCCTTGGTACGGCCGTACCCGGCGGCGACGAGCGCCTCGCCGGTCTGCGGGGCAGTCGTGGCGATCCGCGCCGGTGCGACCCCGGGGACCGGGGCGGCGAGGCGGGCCATCACCAGGTCGCGGTCGGTCCGCGGGACCAGCTCGACCACCTCGGTGACGGCTCCGCCGGTGGCGTTCAGGTCCGTACGGCCGATGGTGGCCGTGGTCTTCCAGCGGGGCGCGCCCGCGGCGACCGGCGTACCGGCGGCCGGGTTCTCGGCGAAGCAGCTGGCGGCGGTGACGAGCCACTGCTGCTCTACGAGAGTGCCGGTGCAGGAACGGGCGCCGTTGCCGATGTCCAGTTTGGCGGTGAAGGCGTACGAACCGTCCTTGGGGCTGTCGCCCACGACGGCGTGGGCGGGCGCCGTGGCCAGGACCCCGGCGGCGACGGCGGCCGCCGAGACGAGGGAGACGACCGCGGCGCGGCGGCGCGGCTTGTGCATGTGCGTTCCTAGCGAGTCGGAGGGCGCGGAGAGCGGGGCTGCGGCGGGCGGGTTCATCGCGCGCGCCGGCCGGCTCAACCCGTCACCTTGAGTTCCACGAGGACCGCGGGACGCGGGTCCTTCTGGTCGCCTTCGCCTACCGGTTTGTAGTCGTCCTTGGGGACGTCGACGGTGGTGGTTTTCCCGTCCGTCGTCAGGCTGGCGCGAACGGCCAGGTCGTCCGTGCGGATCGCGTGGACGCGATTGACTTCCAGGCTGAGATATCCGGTCTTACCGGCGACCCGGAAGCAGTACCGGCCCTCGGTGTTCTGCAGGGTCCACACCTGGATCTGGTGCGGGGCGGAGCAGTCCGTCAGGGTGATGTGACCATCGCCACGGCGCAGGACGATCCCCTTTTCTTTGAGGATTTGCTCGGCGCCCGGATAGCCGAAGTCCTCCACGGCGTAGGGCGGTTGCGTCTCGGCGTCGTCCGTGGTCCCGGCAGCCGCCGCCGTGGTCAGCGGGGCGGCGTTCGCCGTGGTGAGTGCGGTGATCGAGGTCAGTGTCGCGACCGTGCCGACGACGCCCGCGAGCAGCATTCCGCGCACGCGAAATTTCACGAGTGGTTCCCTTCGAAGATGCGGCGCGCCAGGGCAGCCGCGAAGAAGGCCCGTTCCCCCAGGGCCTTTTCAGAACGTATCACCTTCGTTCACAGGTTCCTGACAAGGGTGGTCGGTATAACAACCCAATAACGGCTGGCAATTGGCAGGAACCCGGCCGGCTGATCCTCCGTCAATTCCGGAACCTGGTGCTCCGTTCTTCGGGTGCGGACATCACGCAGGCCGGGGATATGCTCGCCGCGCCGATATTCGGCGAACCCGCCATGACCGGGCGGGATTCTTGAACGGAAAATCAAAACGTGAATAGAGCAGGGGGAAGGTGGGCGCGTGGCATACGTACGGTGTGCCTCGGCGCCCTGACGCTCTCACTGACCATGGGAGCCCTCACACCCGCCGCGGCGGACGACGGACCGGTCGTCACTGCACCGGCGACCGACCGGCAACTGGTGCTGGACGCGTGGAACGCCGGAGGTCCCTCCGTACGGGCCGCCGCCGAGACCGCGCTCCAGGGATCCGACGCCGACATCCGGCTGTTCCTCGACCAGGAGCAGGCCGTGGCCGAACGCCATGACGAGCAGATGCTGTTCTCGCAGCTCTACTCGGTCAGCGGGCCCAAGGTGCGCGAGGCGGCGCTCAAGGCGCTCGACAGCGGCGATCGCGAACAGGTGCTGGCGTTCCTGCGGGACGGCTGGCAGGCGCCGCTGAAGCAGGACCGGCAACTGCGGATCTCGCAGCTGGTCAGCGAGGGCGGGCCGAACGTGAAGTCCGCCGGGGTCGCCGCGCTCGACGGCGGCCCCGACCAGGTCAGCGCATTCCTGGAGAAGGGCCGGTACACGGCCGCCGAGGCCGACGACCGGCTGGAGCTCTCCCGGATCGTCAGCACCGGCGGACCGGCCACGAAGGCGGCCGCCATGGCCGCCGCCGACGGAACCATCGAGGACGTACGGGAGTTCCTGGACGTCGGGCAGTACATCGCCCGCGCCCGGGACAACGAGCACGCCACCGTCGCGCAGCTCGTCGAACGGGCCAAGGCGGCCGGTGCACAGGCCAAGCAGCACACCGACGCCGCCAAGGAGGCCTCCGACCGGGCCGTCAAGGCGTCCGCCCTGGCGAAGAAGGCCGCACTGGAGGCCGCCCAGGAGACCGCCGCCGCCGGCAACGACGCCAAGCGGGCCGCCGGCGCCGCGGGCCGCGCCGCACGCGCCGCCCAGGGCGCCGCCTCCGCCGCGCAGCAGGCCATCAGCGCCGCACGCGCCGCGAACGCGGCGGCCCGGGTCGCCGCGTCCGCCGCGTCCCAGGCCGCCATCGCCGCGGCCGGCGCCGAGGATGCCGCCGTCCGCGCCCGCAGTGCCGCTGCCGCGGCCGCCGGTGACGCGAACCGGGCCGCCGCCGCCCGCAAGGCGGCGCAGGAGGCCCGGACCATCGCCAAGCAGGCACGCGAGGCCGCGCTGGCCGCGCAGGCCGCCTCCGTGGCGTCGCTCGCCGCCGGCTCCGCCGCGGACTCCGCCGCGAGCGCCGGCCGCAACGCCGACGAGGCGGCCGCCCAGGCCGGCCGGGCGGGCGGACTCGCCCGGGCCGCCGGGGCGCACTCCGCACAGGCCGACGCCGCCGCCGACACGGCCCGCCGCAGGGCCCGCGAGGCGACCCGTGCCGCCGGCGTCTCCCAGGGCCTCGCCAAGGAGTCCGCCGCAGCGGCCACGGAGGCCAGGGACGCCGCCAACGGCGCCGCCGACCACGCCGAGAGCGCGGCCAAGGCCGCGGACGAGGCGGCCAACCAGGCCGGTAAGGCCACCGACGCCGCCAAGGAGTCGACCACCCAGGCAGGCGAGGCGAAGAAGGCCGCCGACGCCGCCACCGCCGCGGTCAAGAAGGCCCGTGACACCTTCGACCTGACCCGCCGGAGCGAGGCCGAGGAGCTCACGGCCCGTACGGCCGACGCTCTGGAGACGGCCCGGGAGAGCAAGGCCGCCTACGACCTACAGACCGGTCTGGCCGACCAGCTCGCCCAGGCGTCGACCGCGCTCGACGGCGTGGTCGCCCAGGCCTCCGCTTACGCGGCCCGGCCGGACGCGGATCCCGCACGGATCGTCACCAAGGGCCGCTGGATCGCGCTGGTCACCATGAAGACCCGCGGCCCGTGGAGCAGCAACGCCGCCGCCGACGCCCTCGCCGGCTCGGACCAGGACGTCGTGGCCTATGTCCGCACCGGCTGGACGGAGGCGGCCCAGCAGGACGAAGAGGCCCGGGTCGAGCGTCTCGCCGACGAGGCCGAGTCGCCCGCGGTGCGCAAGGCCGCCGAGGAGGTCCTCGGCAAGGACGCCGGGCAGATCCACGCGTTCCTGACGACCGGACAGCACGAGGTCGCCGCCAACGACTACCGGCTGCGCGTCTCGCAGCTCGTCAGCACCGGCGACGTCGCCACCAAGGAGGCCGCCCTGGCCGCCCTCGACGGCGGCACGGATGCCCTGCGGGCCTTCCTCACCTCCGGCCAGTACACCGCCCGGATCAAGGACGAGCAGCTGCGCGCCTCTCGTCTCGTCAGCACCGGCGGCCCCGAACTCAAGGCGGCGGCGAGTGTCGCCGTCGAGGGTGCGCCGCAGGTCCTGCACGAGTTCGTCACCGTCGGCCAGTACCGGGCCGCCCGCCAGGACGCCCTGGCCGCCACCCACATCGCCGCCGTCCAGCAGATGATCGCCGAAGCGGCCGGCGTCGCCGCGACGGCCCAGCAGAACGCCGCCGACGCCCTCAAGGCGGCCGCCCTCGCCCGCAAGCAGGCCGGCGAGGCCAGGACCTGGTCCGACAAGGCGAGCGCGTCGGCGCAGGAGGCGAAGAAGTACGCCACCGAGGCCGACAAGTCAGCCGACCAGGCGGCCACGTCCGCCGCGCAGGCACAGCAGTCGGCCAGGGCCGCCCACAAGGCGCAGGTCGACGCGAACGCCGCCGCGATCGACGCGACCACGTCGGCGGACAAGGCACGCGCCTCCGCCGCCTGGGCCCGCTACTCCGCCGAGGACGCCTCGGAGTCCTCCCGGCAGGCCCGCGCTTCCGCCCAGGCCGCCGGCAAGGACGCCGCGGACGCCGACAAGGCGGCCAAGGACGCCAAGGCCACCGCCGAGACCAAGCGGCGCGCCGAGGAAGAGGCCCGGCGCAAGGACGAGGCGGCCCGCAAGGCCCGCGAGGAGGCGATCCGCGAGGCGGCCGAGGAGGAGGCCGACGAGTCCGAGTGGACCCTGTCCGACACCGGGCACCTGCTGCTCGACGTGGCGGGCCTGGTCCCGGGCGCCGGCGAGTTCGCCGACGGTGCCAACTGCGCCTGGTACGGCGCCGAGGGCGACGCGCTGGACGCCGGCCTGTCCTGCGCCTCCGCCGTCCCGGTCGCCGGCTACGGCGCCTCCACCGTGAAGTTCGGCAAGTGGGGCAAGAAGGCGCTCGGCGTCTTCAAGGGCCTGTTCGGCAAGGCCCGCAAGGTCTGCCGGGTGCCGCTGGCCAACAGCTTCACGCCCGGCACGCCCGTCGTCATGGCCGACGGCACGGCCAAGCCGATCAAGGATGTACGCGTCGGCGACCGCGTACTCGCCACCGACCTGCGCACCGGCCGCACGGGGCCGCAGACCGTGCAGCGGGTCATCACCGGCACCGGGGCGAAGAGCCTGGTCCGCTTCACCGTCGACACCGACGGCGACGCGGGCGAGGCCACCGGCACGCTCACCGCGACCGACAACCACCCGCTGTGGGTGCCCGGCCGGCACGCCTGGATTCCCGCGGGCCACATCCGGCCCGGCGACCGGCTCCTGGGCGCCGACGGCACGCTCCGCACCGTCACCGCCGTCCGCGCCTGGGCGGAGACCCGGACGGTCCACAACCTCACCGTCGCCCACGCCCACACCTTCTACGTGCGGGCCGGCGGCGCCACGGTCCTCGTGCACAACGACGGCGGCCTCGACTGGGAGAAGGAGTTCGAGAAGCTCAAGCAGACCTGGGACTCCGGGGGCCAGGACGACGACGGCTACCACGCACCGCGCGGCAACCAGGCGGAGAACAAGGAGTTCAGGGACGCCCTGCGATCCGTCGAGCGCGACCTGGGCCGCAAGGTGACCCCCGCCGAGCGCCGTGCGCTGCACGATCGGATCACCGGTCAGGGGTACGACTACCATCGGATCGTCGAGGAGGCCAAGGGGTTGTTCGGTGGATGCTGACACGGAGCAGGAGAACGTCCGGCGGCTGCTGACCGGGGCGGAGATCCGCTCGGTCGGCCGCGCGGCGGGCATGGGCGTGCTGGAGCTGACCGGCGCGCACGGCGAGGACCTCGGACTGCACCTGCAGTGCGCCTTCCGGATCGTGCGCGACGGGCAGGTGGTGCTGGGCTCGCGCGACATGTCGTACGTGCGCGACGGCGCCGGGGACGACGCGTTCGACACCTTTGGCACGCTGTACGACGACCGCGCGGCGATCCTCAACCGCGTCTTGGCGGGGGCCCGTCCGACGGTGCGGGACGTCCACCAGGGCGCGGCGGGCGCCCTCACCCTGGAGGCCGCCCACGGTTTCAGCGTCCAGGCCTTCCCCGACCGCTCCGGCGGCGAGGAGGCCTGGCGCGCCCTGGTCCGCGGCGGGCCGCACTACGGCTACCCGCCGGGCGTGGTGTGAGCCTGCCCGGGGTCACAGACCGAAAAGGCCGGGGTTCTCGGCCAGTTCCTTGAAGTGGGCCTGAGGGTTCGCCGCCAGACGGCGGGCCTTCAGGTCCAGCAGGCCGCCGACCGCTGTGATCTCGGCGGCGACCGTGCCGTCCGTCTTGCGGATCGTCTGCCGGATGCGGAACGTCTTGCCCTCGCCCCACTCGAAGGCGCACGTCACGTCGACCTCGTCGCCGGCGAGCAGCTCGCGCTGGTAGCGGATGGTGGTCTCCAGGGCGACCGGTCCGACGCCCGTCGCGATCAGCCCGGCCTGGGTGATGCCGGCCGCCTGCAGCAGCGACCAGCGCGCGTGCTCGGCGTAGTTGAGGTACACGCTCTGGTTCAGGTGCCCCTGGACGTCGGTCTCGTATCCGCGGACGGTGATCCGGACGGAGAACGGCTCGCTCATCACTTCCCCTTCGCGTTCCTTGCAGTGACCACCGATCTTGGCACGCCCCGCACACCGGCCGCCGGGACTCCTCACACCCGGCGCGGGGAAGCGAGCAGATAGCGGGCCCGGGTGCGGGGCTCGGTGTACTCGCCGGTCTGCCAGCCCGCCCGCTCCAGCGCGGCCGCGCAGGCGCTCAGCGCCGAGGGGTCCTCCGCCCGCACCGCCACGGCCTCCGGCTGGGGCGTCGCCCGCACCCGGTACCCCTCCTGCCCGCCCCCGGCAGGCCGCTGCCCGGCCGCCTCCAGGGCCAGCGCCGCGGCCTGCACCAGGTGCGCGCGCTCCCAGCCGCACGGCCGGTCGGTCGCACCGTCGGGGTTGGTCATACGGCGCAGCTCCAGCAGCCCCTGCCAGGCGCTGTGCACCTCGCGCGCCCGGCCCGGGCCGGTGTCCGGTGGTTCCTCCTCGCCTCCCGCCCGCGCGGTGAAGACACCGGTCGACGGCTGCGCGGGCGCCGGTTCGGGTGGCGCCGTCTCGGGCGTTTCCCGTATCCGGTGCCCGGCCGGCGTGAGGAAATGGTCGTGCGGCGGACGCGGATGCCGGAATGCCAGCCCGTGCTTCACCAGCGCCGCGAGCTGTGCCGGCGTCCCGCGCAGCCGCCCGCTGACCGGGTCGGCGGCGTCGATGACACGCCGCTGCGCGGCGGTGGGCGGTCGGCTCACGGCGTGCTCCTTCCTGCGCGGGTCCCGCTGCCGGGATCCAGGCACCTCTCGTCGGATCACCCCGGCGTCGCGGGGCCTGGCACGCTCCCCGTTCGCCAGAGCTCGGGGGGCCTGCCCGAGGAGCGCCTACCGCTTCGCAGGCTACGCGGGGGGTCTGACATTCCAGCCGGCGATCACCGGCCGCCCGTGCTCGGTGCCCAGCCGGCACAGCGACCCGGTCGCCAGCTGGAACAGCGCCCCGTGCTCGGGCGGAAGGCCCAGCCGCCGGGCGGTCAGCACCCGCAGGAAGTGTCCGTGGGCGACCAGGAGCACCACGCCCTCCGTGTTGGCGAGGGCGGCGTCCACCTTGCCCAGCATCCGGTCGGCGCGCTCCGCGACCTGCTCCGGGCTCTCCCCGGGGTGATCGGGCGGCCCGGGCACGACCCCGTCCGTGAACAGGAACCACCCCGGCCGGTCGCGCTGGATCTGCACGGTGGTGACGCCCTCGTAGCCGCCGTAGTCCCACTCCCGCAGATCGGCGTCCACGCGCGCGTCGTGCACCCCGATCAGCTCGGCCGTCTCGCGCGCCCGTTGCAGAGGGCTGACGAACGCGGCGCCGATCCGGTGCGAGCGGATCAGCGGCACCAGCCGCCGTGCCTCCTCCCGCCCGTGCTCGGTCAGCGGGACGTCCGTCCACCCGGTGTGCCGCCCGGAACGGGACCACTCGGTCTCACCGTGCCGGACCAGAAAGAGATCACCCACGCCTCACAGGCTACGGGCCCACTCCTCGAGCCGCGCGAGGTCCGGCTCCCGCAGTACTCTGCGCGGGTCGATCCTGAGCAGCGGCGCGGGCCCGTCGTGGTGGGCGACGGCGTACCGTACGCCGTGCTCGGTGACCGTGCTCCTACTGCCGGTACCCGCTCAGAAACCGCCCGATCCGGCCGATCGCCGCCTCCAGGTCCTCCGCGTGCGGCAGGGTCAGGATGCGGAAGTGGTCGGGGGTGGGCCAGTTGAAGCCGGTGCCCTGGACGACCTGGATCTTCTCGCGCAGCAGCAGGTCGAGGACGAACTTCTCGTCGTCGTGGATCTTGTGGACCTTGGGATCGAGGCGCGGGAAGGCGTACAGAGCCCCCTTGGGTTTCACGCAGCTCACGCCGGGGATCTCGTTCAGCCTCTCCCACGCCACGTCCCGCTGCTCGCGCAGCCGCCCGCCGGGCGCGGTCAGCTCGCGGATGGACTGCCGGCCGCCGAGCGCGGCCTGGATGGCGTACTGGGCGGGCGCGTTGGCGCACAGGCGCATGGAGGCCAGCATGGCCAGGCCCTCCAGGTAGCTCTTCGCGTGCTGCTTCGGGCCGGTGACCACGAGCCAGCCGGAGCGGAAGCCGGCCACCCGGTATGTCTTGGACAGGCCACAGAAGGTGAGGACGACCAGGTCGGGGGCGAGGGCCGCGGCGCAGTGGTGCACGGCGTCGTCGTAGAGGATCTGGTCGTAGATCTCGTCGGCGAAGACCATCAGGCCGTGCCTGCGGGCCAGGTCGAGGACGCCCTCGACGACCTCCTTCGGGTAGACCGCGCCGGTGGGGTTGTTGGGATTGATGAGGACGACCGCCTTGGTGCGGCCGGTGATCTTCGACTCGATGTCGGCGAGGTCGGGGTACCACTCGGCCTGCTCGTCGCACAGGTAGTGGACGGCCTTGCCGCCCGCGAGGGTCGTCACGGCCGTCCACAGCGGGAAGTCCGGGGCGGGGATGAGGATCTCGTCGCCGTCCTCGATCAGCGCCTGTACGGCCATGGAGACCAGTTCGCTGACGCCGTTGCCGAGGAAGACGTCGTCGACGTCGACCGCCAGGCCGAGGCTCTGGTAGCGCTGGGCGACCGCGCGGCGGGCGGAGAGGATGCCCCGCGAGTCGGTGTAGCCGTGCGCCTGCGGCAGCATCCGGATCATGTCCTGGAGGATCTCCTCCGGCGCTTCGAAGCCGAAGAGGGCCGGGTTGCCGGTGTTCAGCCGCAGCACGCTGTGCCCGGCCTCCTCCAGCGCGTTGGCGTGCTCGATCACCGGCCCGCGGATCTCGTAACAGACCTCGCTGAGCTTGTTCGACTGCCGGAACTCCATGCGCCCCTCCGGAAACTCGTGGTGCTTGGTTTTACCAAGTGAGAGCTTGGAAAGTCCAACAACATGTCTAGACTGCGTCGCATGTCACCCCGCACCCGCCGCAGTTACGACCAGTACTGCTCCGCCGCCCGCGCCCTCGACGTCGTCGGCGACCGCTGGACCCTGCTGATCGTCCGGGAACTGCTCGCCGGACCGCGCCGCTACACCGACCTGCATGCCGACCTGCCGGGCGTCAGCACGGACGTGCTCGCCTCCCGGCTGAAGGACATGGAACAGGGCGGCCTCGCCACCCGGCGCCGGCTGCCGCCGCCGGGAGCCGCCTTCGTCTACGAACTGACGCCGCGCGGGCGGCAGTTGCTGCCCGTACTCCAAGCTCTCGGTACCTGGGGCGAGGCGGAACTGGGGGAGCGGCGGCCCACCGACGCCGTCCGCGCTCACTGGTTCGCCCTGCCGCTGCTGCGCGCGATCGACGGCGCCGGACTGGTCGAAGTGGGGCTGGAGGAGGGCGTGTTCCATCTGCGCGCCGGAGCCGAGGAGGGGCCGGTCTACGGCGACGGCACCGCGCCCGGCGAGCCCGACGCCCGGCTAGTCATGGACTCCGCGACCTGTACGGCGCTCTCCCGCGGCGAGACGAGCCTCGCCGAAGCGATCCGCGCGGGCCGCGTCGAGGTGACCGGTGACGGCGCCCTCGCCAAGGAACTGCGCGAGGGGCCCGCCGCATGACCATGCGGCGGGCCCCTCGACGGTCCGTCAGGCGTTCGGCGGCACGGAGGACGGGCGTCCCCGTCCCCGCGTCAGCGCGTACCCGCCTATGCCCGCGAGCGCGGCCAGCACACCGCCGATCGCGGTCCACACCCAGCGGTCGGACCACCAGCCGGACGACCAGCCGCCGTCCGGCTCGACGCTCGCCAGCACGGCCGCCTTCTTCGAGTCGTCCTTGTCCTGCCGCGCCGTGACGGCGACGCCGGGCACCAGCGGCTCGGCCAGCCGGCCGTCCACGGCCGCCGCGCCGCCGATGTCCTTGGACCGCACGCGCAGTTCGGCGTTCACCGGCTGCCCGAGGTCGGCCGTCTGCACGCCCACCGCCGTCAGCCGGACGTAGTACGTACCCGGCAGCGGGTCGTTCGCCCACGGCTCCGACCAGGCGCGCACCGTGCGCAGCACGCACGTCAGCTCCAGCGAGGACGTCCCCGCGCCAGCCGTGCGGGTCTGTGCGCCGTACTGGCAGGCCTGACGGCGCCGGAGGCCGTCGTACACGTCGACCTGCCAGGTCTGCGCCGTGTGCGTCTGCGGCAGCTTCACCGTGGCCTTCACGGTGGGCCGCTGCTCGGCGTCCGCCGGGAACGACCAGTACAGGTAGTCACCCGTGGAGGCGCTCGCGGTGGCGGTCTGCCCCTGCTCCACCTCCGTCGCCGTACGGAACGACGTGCCCGCCGACGCCGGTGCCGCGGTGGAGCCGGACGGGCTCGGTGACGGGGACGAGTCGGCCGCCGCGGGGGCGGCGGCGAGGCCGAGCGTCAGCAGGGCAGCGCCCAACACCTGGGTGATCCTCATCAGTTCGTCCTCCACACCGCGACGCGCCAGCGCGACAGCCAGCCCCACACCACACCCGCGAGGAAGCCGATCAGCACCAGCAGGCCGAGCAGCCACCAGCCGCGCCCGAGACCGAACGACGCCACGTCGTCCGCCTGCGACGGGCCGTCGACCACGTCCACGGTCAGCTCCAGCGGCATGCCGGGCGTGGCCTTCACGCCGGGCGCCGCCGAGAAGGAGTTCGTCACCGCGAGGCACACCGTCTCCGCCGGCGCGTTCTCGTCGTCGCTGTCCGCCTTCGGGTAGCGCAGACCCGTCGAGGCGACATCCGTACGGCCGTTGCCGGCCGCCTCACCGCGCACGATCTCCCGGCCGTGCACCGTGACCGCGCGCAGCAGCACGCCGTAGTCCGGGTGCATCGAGCGGTCCGCGGCCACGCTCACCGAGGCGCGCAGCTCCTGGCCGGGCTTCACGTCCACCCGGTACCAGCGCTGCTGCCCGAACTCCTCGCGGTCGGTGTACAGGCCCGAGTTCAGCGTCGGCGCCTTGGCGCACGAGGACGCGCCGTCGGTGGCGACCGGCGTGACCACCGGGTCGGCCGCCCGGTCCACCAACTGGTTGACCTTGTCGGCGAGTTCGCCGGTGTGCTCCACCGATGTGTAGGTGCCGCCGGTGGCCTCGGCGATGCAGCTGAGCTGTCGGCGCATCTTCACGTTCGGCACCAGGCCGAGGGTGTCGATGGTCAGGCCGATGCCCTTTGCGGCTATGTCGCGGGCCACCTCGCACGGGTCGAGCGGGGCGCAGGTGTCCTCGCCGTCGCTGATCAGCACGATCCGCTTGGAGCCGGTGCCGCCGTCCAGGTCTCCGGCCGCCTTGAGCAGGGCCGGCCCGATCGGCGTCCAGCCGGTCGGGTTGAGCGTGGCCACCGCCGTCTTGGCCTCGGTGCGGTCCAGCGGACCGACCTTGTACAGCTGCGCGGTGTCCTTGCAGCCGGTCTGCCGGTCGTCGCCCGGGTAGGTGGCGCCCAGCGTGCGGATGCCGAGCTGCACCTCCTCGGGCGTTGCGTCCAGCACCTCGTTGAACGCCTGCTTGGCCGCCGACATGCGCGACTGCCCGTCGATGTCCCGCGTCCGCATCGACCCGCTGACGTCGATCACGAGGTCGACCTTCGGCGCGCTTGCGGTGGTCTCGTCGGCGACCGCCCCCGCCGGGAACGCGAGCCCGGCCGCGAGCGCGGCGAGCAGGGCGCCGACGCCCGCCGCCAGCCGTTGTCTTCTGATCATCGGCGGATCCTATTGATCTGTGCCGCCCGGCTCCAAAACGGTCCGTCAGGCGAGCGGTGACGGCAGCCGCGTCCACTGGTCGCCGGGCGCGTCCGGCGACAGCCGCATCAGCGTCAGCGCCTTCACCGGCAACGGCTCCTGACACAGCGCCACCAGGTCGGCGGTGCGCGGCAGATCCCCTATGGCCGCCGCCAGGGCCGCCCGCAGCGCGGGACCGTTGCCCGCGGTGGCGGCCAGCCCACCCGCCACCAGCGAGCCGAACAGCTTGCGCCGCAGCGCCGTCACGTCGTCCGTGACGATCCGGCCCGCGAGGTCACCGGGGACCGCGATGCCGTGCCGGGCCAGCCGGGCGGGGCTGACCCGGATGTCGGCCAGATCCCGGTAGACCAGACGCTGCGGCTCGCCCGCCGGGCCCAGCACCACCAGCAGGTTCTGCCCGTGCGCCTCCAGCGCCGCGCCCAGCTCCAGCAGCCGCAGCCCCACGGACAGCGCCAGCCGGGCGAAGTCGGCGAGCCAGGCGGGGGAGTGCGGCCCGGCCAGAGCGGCCACCGGCACCACCTCCTCACCCGGTCCCGCGTACACCTCCGGCGCCTCGCGCAGCTGGACCGCCAGGTCGGGGGAGTGGGCGGTGGCCGCACCCAGCGTGCGCGTGACGTGCAGCAGCCCGTCCGTGTGCGCGGCGAGCCGCTCGCCGAACTCCGAAAGCGAGGCCGCCATGCGCACCGAGCCGACCGAGATGTCCCGCACCGAGGACGTCAGCCGGGTGCTCAGCGCGGTCTTCACATGCGGGCCGCCGGGCAGCGCGAGCGTGCGCAGCGCCATCAGCGGATGCGCGGCGAGCGTGGACTGGCCGGTCCGCTTCAGCACATGCCCGGCCTGCCACGGATGCACCGGCAGCAGCAGCCACTCCCCGTCCCGCAGCCACTGGGGCCACGCTCCGCTCACCAGGCACCCGGCCGCCGGCACCGGCAGCAGCTCCAGCTCCACCACCGGCCGGTGCTCGGGTGCGTACGCCAGCTGCTCCGCCACCGAGAAACCGGGCCGCGAGCGGCAGCACGGATGGTAGGGATGCCCGTCGACGACCCGCTGCTCCCACTCCCAGCCCTGCGCAGGCCGCTCCCGCGGGCACCCCCGCTGCCCGGCCCGGGACAGCGCGAGCGAGGCGACGCTGTGCCCCAGCTCGGTCGCGAAACCCGCCGCGTGCGGCACCGCCAGGTCCGTCATCAGCCGCTCCGGGCGCTCGTACGCCACACCGTCGAGGTGTACGGCGCCGACGTACGCGTCGGTGGCGTACGCGTCCGGCACCGGGCCGTGCAGCCGGCGGCCGTCCGCCAGGTGCAGGGTGAGGCCGTCGCCGCCCTCCTTCCGGCGCGTGATCCAGGGCAGTGGCTCGTGGCCGAGGCCGCGCCACAGGCGGGTCAGCACGGCGGCGCGCGCGCCGGGCAGCGCGGCCCGGTACCGGGGCACCAGGCCGGGACGCTCGGCGGCGAGTTCGGCGGCGACCTCCGCCTCGGCGGTGGGGGGTTGGTGCACGGGCGGGCTCCTCGGGTACGCGGACGGCGTCACGGCGGACCGTGACGGCGGGGATACTGATCGTCTCCGACCGACAGGACCGTAGGGAACGAGTGGATCGCGTGGACCTCCTGCCCCCCACCATCGGCGATTTCCCGCCGCGCGACGACCTCGCGGCCCGGGCCGACGCCCACGCGGCGGCGCCCCTGCTGAACTGCCTGCTGCGCGAGGCCGCCGAGCCGGTCGGGGACGACGGCGCCTGGCGGGTGCACCGGCTGGCCGCGTCGGGCCGGCTGCTGCGGGTGCGCGGCACACGCCGCCCCGCCCGCCCCGAGGTCGGGGCGGACGGAACCTGGCGGCCGCTGGACCACCGTGACCTGGTCGCCCTCGTCGCGGACGAGCTGTACCGGCTCACCGGGCTCGTCAATCCGGTCCTGCCCGCCGAGATGACCGACAGCCGGGACGTGGTCGCCGCCCTGCTGGCCGCGCGTGCCGGTGCCACCGCGCCCGCCGACGCCTATCTGCGCTCCGAGCAGTCCCTGATCACCGGGCACCCCCACCACCCCGCCCCGAAGGCGCGGGGCGGCGGCCCGCCGGCCGCCTGGCTGCCGTACGCGCCCGAGGCGCACGTCCGCTTCCCGCTGGAGCTGCTCGGCGTGCGCGCGGACACGGTCGTGCAGGAGGGCGACACCAGCGCCCTCGACGCGCTCGGCGAGGCCCCGCCCGGCTACCGACTGCTGCCCGCCCACCCCTGGCAGCTTCGGCTGGCCGCGCCCGCCCTCGCGGACGCCTTCGCCGACGGGCGCCTGATCCGGCTGGGCGCGAGCGCGTTCGAGGTGTGGCCGACGGCCGCGATCCGCACCGTATATGCGCCGGAGCGGGACCTCTTCCTCAAGTTCAGCCTCGATGTGCGGATCACCAACGACATCCGCCGGTTGTGGGAGCACGACCTGCGCAGGCTGCGCCGTACGGACAAGGCCGTCACGCACGCCTTCGCGGCGCTCGGCGGCCCGGCGGGCTGGCTGAGCGACCGCGGTCACCGCACCGCCTGCTTCGCCCACGAGGAACTGGCCGTCGTCGTCCGCGACGGCCTGGGCGGGGCCGTCCTGCCCGGCGCGACGCCCCTGCTCGCGGCCGGCCTGGTGGAGGGGTTCGACGGCAACCCGCTCGCCGCCGCCGCCGACCCGGCGGCCTGGTGGGAGGCGTATCTGCGCGCCGTCGTGCCGCCCGCCCTCGCCGCGTACGCCGACCACGGCGTCGTCCTGGAGGCGCACCTGCAGAACACGCTGGTCGCCGTCGACGACGGCGGGACGCCCGTCCAGGCTCTCTTCCGGGACGCCGAGGGCGTGAAACTGCTGCCCGAGGTGACACCGGCGGCCGGGTGGGAACGGCTGGTGTACTGCCTGGTCGTCAACCACCTCACCGAGGTCGCCGCGGCCCTTGCCGAACACCACCCCGGGCTGGACCCGTGGCCGGCGGCCCGCCGCGAACTGGCCCGCCACGACCTGCCCGAGGTCGCCGCGCTGCTGGCCTCGCCCACCCTGCCCGGCAAGACCAACCTGCTGCTGCGCTGGACCGGAGCGGACGGCGCGGCGGCCCGCTACCTGCCCCTGCCCAACCCACTGGCCGGCACCTGACCTGCCGTAGGCTGGCCGGTGTGCTGCGCGACGTGACCGCTGTCCGATACGTGACCCCGCTGAGGTCGGGCGGTTCGGTGCCCGCGGTCGTCGAGGCCGACGACGACGGCACGTACGTGGTGAAGTTCACCGGCTCCGCGCAGGGGCCCAAGGCGCTGGTCGCCGAGGTGATCGTGGGGGAGTTGGCCCGGGCGCTGGGGCTGCGCTTCCCCGAACTGGTGCTGGTGCACTTCGACCCGGCGATCGCCGCCGACGAACCCCACCAGGAGGTACGGGACCTGCACGGCGCCAGCCACGGGCTGAACCTCGGCATGGACCACCTGCCGGGCGCGGTCGACCTCACGCCCGAGGTCGCGCGGTCCTTCCCCGTGGACCCGCTGGAGGCAGGCCGGATCGTCTGGCTCGACGCGCTCACCGCGAACGTCGACCGCACGGTCCACAGCTCCAACCTGATGGTGTGGCCCACCCTGGGCGTCGCGCCCCCGCGCCTGTGGCTCATCGACCACGGCGCCGCCCTCGTCTTCCACCACCGCTGGGACGGCGCCGACCCCGAGAAGGCCTACGACTTCCGCCACCACGCCCTCGGCCACTACGGCCCCGACGTGCGTGCCGCCGACGCCGAACTCGCGCCCAAGGTCACCGAGGAACTGCTGCGCGCGATCGTCGCCGAGGTCCCGGACGCCTGGCTGACCGACCTCGGGAGCCCCGACGAGATGCGCGAGGCGTACGTGGCGTATCTGTACGCGCGCGTGCGGGCCTCGCGGAAGTGGCTGCCCACCGACTTCCCCGGCCCTCAGGAGCTGGCCGCGGACGAGGCCCGGCGGGCGGCGCGCACCCAGGCCGGCCGCCCGGACTGGCTGAAGCGGGTCCCCGATCTGCACGGCAAGCCCGCCGCCCAGCAGGACTGGTCGGTGCACCTGGGCTGAACGGACCGAGCGGCCCCGGGAAATCGCCCGGGGCCACTCGGATCAGCACGTTCGGGTCTCAGCCCTTCAGCTGCTCGTACGCCGGCAGGGTGAGGAAGTCGGCGTAGTTCTCGTCGAGGGAGACCTGCAGCAGGAGGTCGTGCGCCCGCTGCCAGTTGCCGGCGGCGAAGGCCTCCTCGCCGATCTCCTCGCGGATGTTCTCCAGCTCCTCGGCGGCGACCTTGCGGGCGAGGTCGGCGGTCACCTTCTCGCCGTTGTCCAGGACGACACCGGCGTTGATCCACTGCCAGATCTGGGAGCGGGAGATCTCGGCGGTGGCCGCGTCCTCCATCAGGTTGAAGATCGCGACGGCGCCGAGGCCGCGCAGCCAGGCCTCGATGTAACGGATGCCGACCTGGACGGCGTTGACCAGACCGGCGTAGGTGGGCTTGGCGTCCAGGGAGTCGATGGCGATCAGGTCGGCCGCCTCGACGTCGACGTCCTCGCGCAGGCGGTCCTTCTGGTTCGGCTTGTCACCGAGGACCTTGTCGAAGGACTCCATGGCGATCGGCACCAGGTCGGGGTGGGCGACCCAGGAGCCGTCGAAGCCGTCGCCGGCCTCACGGTCCTTGTCGGCGCGGACCTTCTCGAAGGCCACCTTGTTGACCTCGGCGTCCTTGCGGGACGGGATGAACGCCGCCATGCCGCCGATCGCGTGCGCGCCGCGCTTGTGGCAGGTGCGCACCAGCAGTTCGGTGTACGCGCGCATGAACGGGGCGGTCATCGTCACCGCGTTGCGGTCCGGCAGGACGAACTTCTCGCCGCCGTCACGGAAGTTCTTGACGATGGAGAACAGGTAGTCCCAGCGGCCGGCGTTCAGTCCGGCGGCGTGGTCGCGCAGCTCGTAGAGGATCTCCTCCATCTCGTACGCCGCGGTGATCGTCTCGATCAGGACGGTGGCGCGGACGGTGCCCTGCGGGATGCCGAGGTAGTCCTGCGCGAAGACGAACACGTCGTTCCAGAGGCGGGCCTCCAGGTGCGACTCCGTCTTCGGGAGGTAGAAGTAGGGGCCCTTGCCGAGGTCGAGCAGGCGCTGGGCGTTGTGGAAGAAGTACAGGCCGAAGTCGACGAAGGCGCCCGGGACCGGGGTGCCGTCGGCGTCGACGAGGTGGCGCTCGTTCAGGTGCCAGCCGCGCGGCCGCATGACGACCGTGGCGAGCTGCTCGTTCGGCTTGAGCGCGTACGACTTGCCCGACTTCGGGTCGGTGAAGTCGATGCTGCGGGTGTAGGCGTCGATCAGGTTGAGCTGGCCGAGGACGACGTTCTCCCAGGTAGGGGCGGAGGCGTCCTCGAAGTCCGCGAGCCAGACCTTGGCGCCCGAGTTCAGGGCGTTGATGGTCATCTTGCGGTCCGTCGGGCCGGTGATCTCGACACGGCGGTCCTGCAGCGCGGCCGGGGCCGGGGCGACCTTCCAGGAGTCGTCCGCGCGGACGGCGGCCGTCTCCGGCAGGAAGTCGAGCGTGGAGGTGCGGGCGATCTCGGCGCGGCGCTCGGCACGGCGGGCGAGGAGTTCCGCGCGGCGCGGCGTGAACCGCTGGTGCAGCTCGGCCACGAAGGCGAGCGCCGCGTCGGTGAGGACCTCTTCCTGCCGGGGCAGGGGCTCGGCGTCGACGATGGCCAGCGTGGACGGCGCTGGTGCGGACATGAGCGGTCACTTCCTTACGGGGGGCTGTTTCAGCGAACCACGTGCAACGCCACTCTGCCCTGGCACGCGGTGCCTACAGGCAGAAAGGGGGCGGTTCGCACCCGCTGTGCGGTCGGGTGCTTCTGAACAGTGGATAGTAGTTACCGCATAGTGGAAGTTCAATGGTTTGTTGATGTCGAGATTCTCCGAGTCGAGCAAAGGTGGCGCTCAGTGCCACCGCGTTCACTGAAGGTGGCCCAGGTCGGCCTCGGTGTCGATGTCGTACGGCTGTGCCACCTCCCCGCACTCGATGAGCCGTATCTCACGCGCGTGCTCGCGCAGATACGCGCGTGCCCCCCGGTCGCCTGTGGCAGTCGCCGCGATGCCTGCCCAGTGGGCCGCGCCGAACAGCACCGGATGCCCGCGCACGCCGTCGTAGGCGGCCGATGCGAGCGTGTGCTCGTCCTCGAAGGCGCCGAGCACCCGCGCGACGGCTTCAACGCCGATCCCCGGCTGGTCCACGAGCGACACGAGCGCGGCCCGCGCCCCGGTCCCGGCCAGCGAGGCGAGCCCGGCCCGCAGCGAGGAACCCATCCCCTGCTCCCACTCCGGGTTCTCCACGAGCACACACCCGGCGAGCCGCGCCCGCTCCCGTACGGCGTCGGCGCTCGCCCCCAGCACCACGTGCACGCGCGTGCACCCGGCCGCCCGCAGCACCCCGACGGCGTGCTCGACCAGCGGCCGCCCCCGGTGCTCCAGCAGGGCCTTGGGGCGTCCGCCGAGCCGCCGGCCACCTCCGGCGGCGAGCAGCAGCCCGGCGACGGCGTCCGTGGGATTTTCCATGCCTGCGGGGAGGGGTGTCGTCATACGCCCTGCATACCGCACCGCGCAGGGCCACGGGTTCACGCAGCGCAGCAACTCGATGACGCAGCGGACTGGCGCGGCGCGGGCGAGGTGTCGTTTACTGTCTCCCCCGCCCCGGCTCACCGCACCGGCGCGGACCGGACGGCTCAGGGAGATCGCACGACGGAGTGCGAAGGGGAGGGCTGTGTTGCGGAGCGTTCAGCACAAGCCGGTCACCGGCGGCGAAGGGGACCTGCGCGCGAGCCGGCTGCGCGCGGCGGCGTCCCGGCTGCACCGCGAACTGGCCGCGTACCCGGCCGAGTTACGCGACCGGGACATAGCGGAGGAAGAGCTGGCCGCACTGACGGCCATGGCCACCCGGGGCACCCCCGAGCCGGCCCCGCTGCACCGCTCCCTGCTGCTGATAGCGGGCGCGATCGGCTCGGTGAGTGCGCTGTCGGGGGCGTTGAGAGAGGTCCGGGCGGCGGTGGATCTGTTCAGCGAGCCACCGCATCCCGGGCGCCCTGACGCACCGGGCACGGCAGCGCCCTGAAGGCGCGCGGGGCTGCGTCGATGTGCGGCTCCGACGCGGGGGCGCGACCGGCCACAATCCACCGGTGCGACCGGCCACGATCCACCCGCGCTCGCCTGACAGGGGAACCCCGGCGGACGAGAAGGCGCTAGCCGCCCACGTACGTCGCAAGGTGCTGCCCGGTGAGAGTCGACCGCGCCGCGATCAACTCCGCCGGCGTCCCCTCGAAGACGACCCGCCCCCCGTCATGCCCCGCGCCCGGCCCCAGGTCGATGATCCAGTCCGCGTGGGCCATGACGGCTTGGTGGTGCTCGACCACGATCACCGACTTCCCGGAGTCGACCAGCCGGTCCAGCAGGCCGAGCAGCTGCTCGACGTCGGCCAGATGAAGACCGGTGGTCGGCTCGTCCAGGACGTAGACGCTGCCCTTGTCGCCCATCTGCGTCGCCAGCTTCAGCCGCTGCCGCTCGCCGCCCGACAGCGTGGTGAGCGGCTGGCCGAGCGTGAGGTAGCCGAGCCCGACGTCGGACAGGCGGTCAAGGATCTTGTGCGCCGCGGGCGTACGCGCCTCCCCGTCGCCGAAGAACTCCTCCGCCTGCGCCACCGGCATCGCCAGCACCTCGCTGATGTCGCGGCCGCCGAGCTTGTACTCCAGCACCGACGCCTCGAAGCGCTTGCCCTCGCACTCCTCGCAGGTGGTGGCGACCCCGGCCATCATCGCCAGGTCGGTGTAGACGACTCCGGCGCCGTTGCAGGTGGGGCAGGCGCCCTCGGAGTTCGCGCTGAACAGCGCCGGCTTGACGCCGTTGGCCTTGGCGAACGCCTTGCGGATCGGCTCGAGCAGTCCGGTGTACGTCGCCGGGTTGCTGCGCCGTGAGCCGCGGATCGGGGTCTGGTCGATGAAGACCACTCCGGCGTCGGCGGGCATCGACCCGTGCACGAGCGAGCTCTTGCCGGAGCCGGCGACACCCGTGACGACGACCAGCACGCCGAGCGGGATGTCGACGTCCACGGACTGCAGGTTGTGCGTGGTCGCGTCGCGGATCGCCAGTTTGCCGGTGGGCGTGCGGACCGTCTCCTTCACGCGCGCCCGGTCGTCCAGGTGGCGTCCGGTGAGGGTGCCGCCGGCCCGCAGCTCCTCCACGGTGCCCTCGAAGCAGACCGTGCCGCCCGCGGTGCCGGCGCCGGGGCCGAGGTCGACGACGTGGTCCGCGATCGCGATCATCTCCGGCTTGTGCTCCACGACGAGCACCGTGTTGCCCTTGTCCCGCAGCTGGAGCAGCAGCTCGTTCATGCGCTGGATGTCGTGCGGGTGCAGACCGATGCTGGGCTCGTCGAAGACGTACGTCACGTCGGTGAGGGAGGAGCCGAGGTGGCGGATCATCTTCACGCGCTGTGCCTCGCCGCCCGAGAGGGTGCCGGCCGGCCGGTCGAGCGAGAGGTAGCCGAGGCCGATCTCCACGAAGGCGTCGAGGGTGTCGCGCAGGGAGGCGAGCAGCGGCGCGGCCGACGGCTCGTCCAGGCCGCGCACCCAGGCGGCCAGGTCGCTGATCTGCATCGCGCAGACGTCGGCGATGCTCAGACCCTTGATCTTGGAGGACCGGGCGCCCTCGTTGAGCCGGGTGCCCTCGCACTCGGGGCAGGTGGTGAAGGTGACGGCCCGCTCCACGAACTCCCGGATGTGCGGCTGCATCGCCTCCTTGTCCTTGGCGAGCATCGACTTCTGGATGCGCGGGACCAGACCCTCGTAGGTCATGTTGATGCCGGCGATCTTCATCCGGGTCGGCTCGCGGTACAGGAAGTCCTGCAGTTCCCGCTTGGTGAACTTCCGGATCGGCTTGTCGGCGTCGTAGAGGCCGGACTCGGTGTAGAGGCGGTGGTTCCAGCCGCCCGACTTGTAGCCGGGGATGCTCAGCGCGCCCTCGTTCAGGGACTTGCTGTCGTCGTAGAGCTGGGTGAGGTCGAGGTCGGTGACCGAGCCGCGGCCCTCGCAGCGGGGGCACATGCCGCCGGTGATGCTGAACTGGCGGCGCTCCTTCACCGTCTGCCCGCCGCGCTGCACGGTGACCGCGCCGGCGCCGCTGATCGAGGCGACGTTGAAGGAGAACGCCTTGGGGGAGCCGAGGTGGGGCCTGCCGAGACGGCTGAAGAGGATGCGCAGCATCGCGTTGGCGTCGGTGGCGGTGCCGACGGTGGAGCGCGGATCGGCGCCCATGCGCTGCTGGTCGACGGTGATAGCGGTGGTCAGACCGTCCAGGACGTCGACGTCGGGGCGGGCGAGGGTCGGCATGAAGCCCTGGACGAAGGCGCTGTAGGTCTCGTTGATCATCCGCTGCGACTCGGCGGCGATCGTGTCGAACACCAGGGAGCTCTTGCCCGAGCCGGAGACACCGGTGAAGACCGTCAGCCGGCGCTTGGGGAGCTCGACGCTGATGTCCTTGAGGTTGTTCTCGCGCGCGCCGTGCACGCGGATCAGGTCGTGGCTGTCGGCGGCGTGGCCGGTCCCCGTTGCCTTGGTCATGGCGTCTCCATCCGTTCAGACCCTCGATCACGGCCACCCTCCGCGCCCGCCGGCCCGACCGGCGCCGTCCGGATGCCCGTGCCGCTCACGCTACGTGGAACCGGGGCGCGAGCGCTTCTCGAATCCTGATCCTTGCGGTGGCCTCCGGCGGTGGGGCGTTTGTGGTTCGGGCGCGCGGGGTCCGCGGGGCGCGGGCACGTCACGGGGCCTGGGGCTCGTGCCCTGCGGACGGAGGCGGGCGGGCTCGGAGTGGGGTTCTGCGTGGATGCCCGTGCGGGCGGGCTGGGGGTCCGACCTGGGCCCATGGACCTGCGTGCTTGCCGTGCGGCCTCAGCGCCGCGCCTCCACCCGGCCCCCGCGCCCGCCCCGCCGAACGGTCTGTGCCCGGCGGGTGTCCTGCGCCGGGCTCCACGTTGTCGCGCCCCGGCGTCCACGTCTGCCCCGCGGCAGGGGAGACCGGCGCTCCTGCCCCGTGGTGGTGTACGTCCCGCGCCTTCGGCTGCGGTGGCTGCCGTGTGGCATCCGGCCCGGCGACCCGGCCTGGGGCACCTTGCACGCGTGCCTTCGTCTCGCGTCCGTGCCTTCGCCCGATGCCCGCCTTCGGCGGCCGGTGCCTGCTGTTTGGCATCCCGCCCCGCTGCCCGGCCTCGGCACGCCGCGCCCGCGCCTTCGCCCTCGGCGGTCTGTGGGTTCCGGCCCCACGCCCCCGGGCAACGGCATGCGTGCCGGGCGGGGGCGGTGGCTGCCGGCGCGCGGCTGGGGTCAGCCGCCGTTGTTGGTCGAGCTGGTCAGGGCCTCGGAGAGTTCCACGGCCACCTGCTGCAGGACCGGGACGATCTTGTCCGTGGCGGCTTCCGTGACGCGGCCCGCCGGGCCCGAGATGGAGATGGCCGCCGCCGTGGGGGAGTTCGGTACGGAGACCGCGAGGCAGCGGACCCCGATCTCCTGCTCGCTGTCGTCGATGGCGTAACCGAGCCGGCGCACCTCTTCCAGGGAGGCCAGGAAGTCGTCCGGCGTGGTGATCGTCTTGTCCGTCGCCGCCGGCATCCCCGTGCGGTACAGCAGAGCGCGCACCTCCTCCGGCGGGTAGCCGGCGAGCAGCGCCTTGCCCACACCCGTGGAGTGCGGCAGCACCCGCCGGCCGACCTCGGTGAACATCCGCATCGAGTGCTTGGACGGCACCTGCGCCACGTACACGATCTCGTCGCCGTCCAGCAGCGCCATGTTCGCCGTCTCGCCGGTCTCCTCCACCAGGCGGGCCAGGTACGGCCGGGCCCACGTACCGAGCAGACGCGACGCGGACTCGCCGAGACGGATCAGGCGCGGGCCGAGGGCGTAGCGCCGGTTGGTCTGCTGGCGGACGTATCCGCACGCGACCAGGGTGCGCATGAGGCGGTGGATGGTCGGCAGGGGCAGTCCGCTGCTCGCGGACAGCTCACTCAGCCCGACTTCGCCGCCGGCGTCCGCCATGCGCTCCAGCAGGTCGAAGGCGCGCTCCAGGGACTGGACACCCCCCGTGGCGGCGGGTTTGGCGGAGTCGGTGGTGCTGGCGCTGGACGTCGGCACGGCGCGTTCCTTTCGGGACTGACTGAAGAGGCAGCAGCCTACCCGGCAGTCGGTTGACTCCCTGCTTGTGCGTAGCTACGTTCTATCTGGTGGAATTCTAATTCCGCTTTGTGGAAACGTCCAGGGTGGGCGGATCGGGTGCACTGTGGATGAGTGTGCCCTTGACGACGCGAAGACGGGAGTGAAGACTCCCGAAGTAGCTTCAACAGTTCGTTGAAATTCCGCTGTGTGGAAGACGCGCGGAGGCCGCCGAAGCCTCCGAGGCGGCCACGGCGGCAGAGAGAGGGGTCCGGGTGTCCGACGCTGAACTGGTCCTGCGTTCGAGGCGCGTCATCACTCCCGAGGGGACGCGGCCCGCGTCCGTCGTGGTCGCCGACGGCACGATCACCGCCGTACTCCCCCATGACGCGGACGTACCGGCCACGGCCCGCCTGGAGGACTTCGGCGACGACGTGCTGCTGCCCGGCCTGGTCGACACGCACGTGCATGTCAACGACCCGGGCCGGACCGAGTGGGAGGGCTTCTGGACCGCCACTCGCGCGGCGGCCGCCGGGGGCATCACGACCCTGATCGACATGCCGCTCAACTCCCTGCCGCCCACCACGACCGCCGACAACCTGCGGATCAAGCAGGACGTGGCCCGCGACAAGGCGCACATCGACGTCGGCTTCTGGGGCGGCGCCCTGCCCGACAACGTCAAGGACCTGCGCCCGCTGCACGACGCCGGCGTCTTCGGCTTCAAGTGCTTCCTGTCGCCGTCGGGCGTGGACGAGTTCCCGCATCTCGACCAGGACCAGCTCGCCCAGTCCCTCGCCGAGATCGCCGGCTTCGACGGCCTGCTGATCGTGCACGCCGAGGACCCGCACCACCTCGACGCGGCCCCGCAGCACGGCGGCCCCAAGTACACGGACTTCCTCGCCTCCCGCCCGCGCGACGCCGAGGACACCGCCATCGCGAACCTCATCGCGCAGGCCAAGCGCCTCAACGCGCGCGTGCACGTCCTGCACCTGTCCTCCAGCGACGCGCTGCCGCTGATCCGCGCCGCCAAGGCGGAGGGCGTTTCGATCACCGTCGAGACCTGCCCGCACTACCTGGCCCTCACCGCCGAGGAGGTTCCGGACGGCGCCAGCGAGTTCAAGTGCTGCCCGCCCATCCGCGAGGCCGCAAACCAGGACCTGCTGTGGGAGGCGCTCGCCGACGGCACGATCGACTGCATCGTCACCGACCACTCGCCGTCCACCGCCGACCTGAAGACCGACGACTTCCTCACCGCCTGGGGCGGCATCTCCGGCCTCCAGGTCAGCCTGCCCGCCGTGTGGACCGCCGCCCGCGAGCGCGGCCACGGCCTGGAGGACGTCGTCCGGTGGATGTCGGAGCGTACGGCGGCCCTCGTCGGCCTCGGCTCCAAGGGCGCCATCGCGGCCGGCCGCGACGCCGACTTCGCCGTCCTCGCCCCCGACGAGACCTTCACCGTCGACCCGGCCGCCCTCCAGCACCGCAACCGCGTCACCGCCTACGCCGGCCGGACCCTGTACGGGGTGGTCAAGTCGACCTGGCTGCGCGGCGAGCGGATCGTCGCCGACGGCGAGTTCACCGAGCCCAGAGGCCGTCTGCTCACCCGGTCCGCCTGACCGAAGGGGCGTCATCGACCACTCCCACCCCGTAGCGACTTTTCGAACCGAAAGGCAGGACCTGATCACCGTGACGGCGATACCCCGCTTCACCGGCGACGCGAACCCCTTCTCCGGCGGCGACCCGTACGCGGACTACCGCACCGCCGACTTCCCCTTCACCCACCACGCCAACCTCGCCGACCGGCAGCTCGGTGCCGGTGTCATCGCCGCCAACGACGAGTTCTTCGCCCAGCGCGAGAACCTGCTGGTCCCCGAGGCCGCGGAGTTCGACCCCGAGCACTTCGGGCACAAGGGCAAGGTCATGGACGGCTGGGAGACCCGCCGCCGGCGCGGTGCCTCCGCCGACCATCCGTGGCCGACCGAGGACGACCACGACTGGGCGCTGATCCGCCTCGGCGCGCCCGGCGTCGTCCGCGGCATCGTCGTCGACACCGCCCACTTCCGCGGCAACTACCCGCAGGCGGTCTCCGTCGAGGCCGCCTCCGTCCCGGGCTCGCCGTCGCCCGAGGAGCTGCTCGCCGACGACGTGAAGTGGACGACGCTCGTCCCGCGCACCCCGGTCGGCGGCCACGCGGCCAACGGCTTCGCGGTCGACGTCGAGCAGCGCTTCACGCACCTGCGGCTCAAGCAGCACCCCGACGGCGGCATCGCGCGCCTGCGGGTGTACGGCGAAGTCGTACCCGACCCGAAGTGGCTCGAGGTGCTCGGCACGTTCGACGTGGTCGCCCTGGAGAACGGCGGCCGGGTCGAGGACGCCTCCAACCTCTTCTACTCGCCGGCCACCAACACCATCCAGCCGGGCCGCTCCCGCAAGATGGACGACGGCTGGGAGACCCGCCGCCGGCGCGACCAGGGCAACGACTGGATCCGCTACCAGCTGGTCGCCCAGTCCGAGATCCGCGCCATCGAGATCGACACCGCCTACCTCAAGGGCAACAGCGCCGGCTGGGCGTCGGTGTCCGTCAAGGACGGCGAGAGCGGTGAGTGGGTCGAGATCCTCCCGCGCACCCGCATGCAGCCCGACACCAACCACCGCTTCGTCCTGCCGCAGCGGGCCGTCGGCACGCACGCGCGCGTGGACATCTTCCCCGACGGTGGCATCTCCCGCCTGCGCCTGTTCGGCTCCCTGACCGAGGCCGGCGCGACCCGCCTTGCGGCCCGTCACCAGGAACTGGGCGGCTGACGCACAGCCCCCTGAAGGACCCGTGGGGCGCACCGGCCTGACAGCACCGGTGCGCCCCACGCGCGTGTACCCGTCCGGCGGCGAGTCGCCCGGTCAGGCCGCGTGGCCGCCGTCCACCGTGAACTCCGCGCCGGTGACGTACGCAGCGCCCGCGAGGTGCGCCACCGTGGCGGCCACCTCCTGCGGCCGTCCGAACCGGCCCAGGGCCGTCATCTCGGCCTGACCGGCCGCGTACGGGCTGTCGGCGGGGTTCATGCCGGTGTCGATCGGCCCGGGACGCACGATGTCCGCCGTGATCCCGCGCGGCCCCAGCTCCCGCGCCAGGGCCTTCGTCAGCCCTGCCGGCGCCGCCTTGCCCATGGCGTACAGCGTGCCGCCGGGCCCCGGCACCCGCTGGACCATGCACGTGCCGATGGTGATGATCCGCCCGCCGCCGGACATCCGCGCGGCCGCCGCCTGCGAGGCGAGGAACACCCCCCCCGCACGTTCACCGAGCACCCGGTCCACCTCCGTGACCGGCAGGCTCTCCAGGGGACCGAGCACGCCCACCCCCACGTTGTTCACCAGCACGTCAAGACGGCCCAGCGCGCCGGCGGCCCGGCCCACGGCGCCCGCCGCCTCCTGGGCGTCCGCCGCATCGGCCCGCAGCGCCACCGCGCGCCGCCCGAGCGCCTCGACGGCCCGCACCACGTCCTCGGCCGCTTCCTTCCCCTGTGCGTAGGTCAGCGCCACGTCCGCACCCTCGCGCGCCCGGCCGCAGTGCCGGTCGCGGCCCCGATGCCCCGGCTGCCACCGGTGGGGCGGGCAACGGACATCGAGTTCGGCGGCGGCAGGTCCGGGTTAACGGTCCGCGAACACCCGGGAGGGAAAGGGGGAGACCCCGTGATTGTCATTGACATGCCAGTCTCTACGCGCGTCATCATGCCGACATGAGATTCCCCCCACGCATCTCGCGGCTCGGCGCCACAGCCGCAGTCCTGTCCGCCCTCCTCATGGGCGGCACCGTCTCCGCCACCCCGGCCGGTGCCACCGCCGCGTCCGTCGGCAGCATCTGCTACAGCGACCTGCCGTCCCAGGCGCACGACACCCTGAACCTGATCGCACAGGGCGGCCCCTTCCCGTACGACCAGGACGGCGTCGTCTTCCTGAACAGGGAAGGGGTCCTGCCGAGCCGGACCAGCGGCTACTACCACGAGTACACGGTGATCACGCCCGGCTCTCCCACCCGCGGCGCCCGCCGCATCGTCACCGGTGAGGAGCGCCAGGAGGACTACTACACCGCCGACCACTACGCCACGTTCGACCTGGTCGACCACAACTGCTGAGCCACCGGCCCGGCCTCAGTCGGCTTCGCAGCGCTCGGCGGCCGCGAACAGGGCGATCGCCAGCACGATCAGCGCGACGCTCGCGTACACCTCGTGGCCGTCGAGCAGGCCGACCCGCTGCACCAGGCCCACATGCCAGTCGGTGAACTCGTGCAGCAGGCCCATGGCGCCCTGCACCAGGGCGAGGAATCCGAGAGTCTCGAGCAACGTCTTCATGGGTCCGAGCCTCGCCCCGCGCACTCCCCGCCCGCATCGGCCACACGGTGGCTCGCGCCCGACGCAGGTGGCGGAGTGCCGGGCGGCCGGTGCGACCAAAGTCGGTGCCCGGGCGACTTCGGTCGACGACCGCTTGTACCGGCGGGTGCGGCCCGCCCGCGCTCCGTAGATTGGTCGCTCGTGAAGCGGACTGCGAGTGACGACGGGTCGGCGCCCGCGCCGGTCCTGCCCGGCCGGCGGTGGTGGCTGCCGTCGGCCCTGACCCATGAACTGGACCCGGTCACCGGCCGCGCCGGACGGCCCCGGCGCACCGCGCGCGACTGGGCCGTCGACTTCTCCTGCTTCGCGCTGGCCGTCGCCATCGGCCTGGCTGCCGCCGAGTCGGTGCGCGACAACCCGCACGTCCCGCACGCGCTGGCCGTCGCCGACCAGCTGCTCGGCGTGGCGGCCTGCGCGGCCGTCTGGCTGCGCCGCCGCTGGCCCGTCGCCCTCGCCATCGCGCTGACCGCGGTCAACTTCGTCTCCGACACCGCCGGCGGCGCCTACCTCATCGCCCTGTTCACTCTCGCCGTCCACCGGCCCTTCCGGTACGTGGCCTGGGTGGGCGCCGCCGAGCTGGCCGTCATCCCGCTCTACTACTGGGCGCGGCCCGACGCCGACCTGTCCTACCCCGCCGCCGTCGCCTTCGTCTATGTGCTCACCGTCGCCGTCGTCGGCTGGGGCATGTTCGTGCGCTCCAAGCGGCAGCTGCTGCTGAGCCTGCGGGACCGGGCGCGGCGCGCCGAGACGGAGGCGCGGCTGCGCGCCGAACAGGCGCAGCGGCTCGCCCGCGAGGCCATCGCCCGCGAGATGCACGACGTGCTCGCCCACCGGCTCACCCTGCTCAGCGTGCACGCCGGGGCACTGGAGTTCCGCCCCGACGCCCCCGGCGAGGAGATCGCGCGGGCGGCCGGCGTCATCCGGGAGAGCGCCCACGAGGCCCTGCAGGACCTGCGGGAGATCATCGGCGTCCTGCGGGCGGGCGACGCCGACGACGCGGGCCGCCCGCAGCCCACGCTCGCCGCGCTGGAGACGCTGGTCGCCGAGTCCCGCGAGGCCGGCATGAAGGTCACGTTCGACCAGCACGTCACCGACGCCGCCGGCGTTCCCGCCTCGGTGGGCCGCACCGCCTACCGCATCGCCCAGGAAAGCCTGACCAACGCCCGCAAGCACGCCCCCGGCACGGAGGTCACCGTCACGGTCACCGGCGCCCCGGGCGACGGCCTCACCATCGCCGTACGCAACCCGGCCCCCGACCACGAACCCCCACCGGTCCCCGGCTCCGGCCAGGGCCTGATCGGCCTCACCGAACGCGCCACACTCGCGGGCGGCCACCTGGAACACGGCCCGCGCGCGGACGGCGGTTTCGAGGTACGCGCGTGGCTGCCGTGGGGTGAGCCTCGCGTGGCGGTTCCCGCGTCTCAAACCGCGCACTGAGCGCGCGAGCGCCGTGGTTTCGTAGGGCCATGACTGCGATCAGAGTGCTTCTCGTCGACGACGACCCGCTGGTGCGGGCCGGTCTGTCGCTGATGCTGGGAGGGGCCGACGACATCACAGTCGTCGGTGAGGCGGGCGACGGCGGCGAGGTGGCCGAACTGGTGGAGAGCACGCGCCCGGACGTCGTGCTCATGGACATCCGCATGCCGTCCGTGGACGGACTGGCCGCCACCGAACGGCTGCGCGGCCATGCGGACGCGCCGCAGGTCGTGCTGCTCACCACCTTCCACGCCGACGACCAGGTCCTGCGCGCCCTGCGCGCGGGCGCCGCCGGATTCGTGCTGAAGGACACCCCGCCCGCCGAGATCATCGACGCGGTCCGCAAGGTCGCCGCCGGGGACCCGGTCCTGTCACCCGCCGTCACCCGGCAGTTGATGCTCCACGCGGCCGGCACCGCCGCGGACACCCGCGGCGCACGCGCGCGTGAACGGCTCGCCGCGCTGGCCGAAAGGGAACGCGAGGTCGCCGTCGCGGTGGGCCGGGGTCTGTCCAACGCGGAGATCGCCGCCCAGCTGTTCATGAGCGTCGCCACCGTCAAGGCGCACGTCTCGCGCATCCTGGCCCGCCTGGGCCTCAACAACCGCGTGCAGGTAGCCCTGTTGGCGTACGACGCCGGACTGGTCGACGAAACCGGCGGCAGCGGGCACTGAGGGCCCCACTCGCGCGTTGGAAGGAGACAAGGCCGTACGGCGGTCGGTGCGCGATCGGTCGGCGGGGGACAGGTGGCCGTGTTGCCGCTCGCGGGTGCACAGAGGTGTGGCGCAGCGCCCGGCCCGTGCACCGCCGCCCCGGCCTACGCCCCCGCCACTTCCCTCAACCGCACCGGCCGCCGCTCGCGTCGCGACGCCTCGCAGGCCTCGGCGATCCGCAGCGCCTGCAGGGCCTCGCGCCCGTCGCAGGGGTTGGCCCGCTCTCCCCGCACCACCTCCACGAACGCCATCAGTTCCGCCTCGTACGCGGGCGCGAAGCGCTCCAGGAAGCCGGTCCACGGTTTGTCAGCGGCCGGCGGCCCGGTCGGCTCCGTGGACGCGATCGGCGTGCGGTCGTCCAGCCCGACGACGATCTGGTCCCGCTCCCCGGCGAGTTCCATGCGCACGTCGTACCCGGCGCCGTTCAGCCGGGTCGCCGTGGCGGTGGCCAGCGTGCCGTCGTCCAGGGTCAGCAGCACCGCGGCGGTGTCCACGTCACCCGCCTCACGGAACATCCCCGGGCCGGCGTCGGACCCCGCGGCGTACACGTCGGACACCTCCCGGCCGGTGACCCAGCGCAGGATGTCGAAGTCGTGGATCAGCGTGTCCCGGTACAGGCCGCCGGACAGGGGCAGCCACGCGGCGGGCGGCGGCACCTGGTCGGAGGTGACCGCCCGCACGGTGTGCAGCCGCCCGAGCCGCCCCGATCGCACCGCTTCCCGGGCGCCGACGTAGCCGGCGTCGAAACGGCGCTGGAAACCCATCTGCAGCACCGTGCCGGCCGCCTCCACCTCCGCGATCGCCTGCAGTGTGCCCGGCAGGTCGAGCGCGATCGGCTTCTCGCAGAACACGGGCAGCCCGGAGCGCGCCGCCCGGCCGATCAGTTCCGCGTGCGCCTGCGTCGCCGTCGTGATCACCACGGCGTCCACGCCCCAGGTGAAGATCTCGTCCACCCCGGGCGCCGCCGTCTCGCCCAGCCGCAGCGCGAGCTCCTGGGCCCGGGCCGGGTCGACGTCCGTGAGGATCAGCGAACCGACGTCGCGATGGCGACTGAGGGTGTTCGCGTGGATGGTGCCGATCCGGCCCGTACCGATGACCCCGATGCGCATGGAAACAAAGTGAGGTCGCGATCCGGTCGCTGTCAATGCGTATGTCCGGACAACCGAACTACACAACTTCCCGTCAACAGCGCACAGAGCTACGCTCGGGCCGTGCCGAAACCAGAAGTGGACCCGACCGTGCAGCTCGAACTCCGTGTGGACCGCAGCTCTCCCGTGCCGCTGTACTTCCAGCTCTCCCAGCAGCTCGAGGCCGCGATCGAGCACGGCACCCTCACCCCGGGCAGCCTGCTCGGCAACGAGATCGAGCTCGCCGCACGGCTCGGCCTGTCCCGGCCGACGGTGCGCCAGGCTATCCAGTCCCTGGTCGACAAGGGGCTGCTGGTGCGCCGCCGCGGGGTCGGCACCCAGGTCGTGCACAGCCAGGTCAAGCGGCCGCTGGAGCTCAGCAGCCTCTACGACGACCTGGAGGCGGCCGGGCAGCGTCCGGCGACCAAGGTCCTGGTCAACGCGGTCGTCCCGGCGTCCGCCGAGGTCGCGGCCGCACTCGGGGTCACCGAGGGCGGTGACGTCCACCGGGTGGAGCGGCTGCGACTCGCGCACGGCGAGCCGATGGCGTACCTGTGCAACCACCTGCCGACCGGGCTGCTGGAGCTGGACACCGCGCAGCTGGAGGCCACCGGCCTGTACCGGCTGATGCGCAGTGCCGGGATCACCCTGCACAGCGCCCGCCAGTCCATCGGGGCCCGCGGCGCCACCGCCGACGAGGCCGAGCGGCTCGCCGAGAGCGAGGGCGCCCCGCTGCTGACGATGCAGCGCACCACCTTCGACGACACCGGACGCGCGGTGGAGTTCGGCGACCACATCTACCGCCCGAGCCGCTACTCCTTCGAGTTCCAGCTGCTCGTGAGGTCCTGAGCCCGCTGCCGCCGTTCGGCGCCCGGGTCTCGTCGACATGTCCGGACAATAAGACCGCAGAGTGCTCCCCAGGCGCGCGACGGCGGTGACCCGTGCCGGATACTGGGGCGTTTGGGGCCGGTGTGACCCTTGGGGTTGCCGAGACACCACCGGGCCCGTCGCAGGACACCGCACAGCAGACAGCAAGAAGGGCACGGCCTCGTGGCACGGTTTCGGACCTGGGCAGGGATCGCGTTGGCGGGGGCACTGTGCGTGTCCCTGTCGGCGTGCAGCAGCACCGGCGGCAAACGCGCCGAGGACGCCCGCAAGGCCGCGGCCGCGCAGGGCCGCGCGGCGGTGAACACGCCCCGCTGGACCTTCGCGATGATCACGCACTCCGGCGACGGCGACACCTTCTGGGACATCGTCCAGAGCGGCGCCAAGCAGGCCGCCGTCAAGGACAACATCAACTTCCTGTACTCGCACGACGACGAGGCCCAGCAGCAGGCGCAGCTCGTCGACGCCGCCGTCGACAAGAAGGTCGACGGCATCATCGTCACGCTCGCCAAGCCCGACGCCCTGAAGGCCGCCGTCGCCCGCGCAGAGAAGGCCGGCATCCCGGTGATCACCGTGAACTCCGGGTCCGCCGAGTCCAAGGCGTTCGGCGCGCTCACCCACGTCGGGCAGGACGAGACGATCGCCGGTGAGGCCGTCGGCGAGGAGCTGAACAAGCGCGGCAGGAAGAAGGCCCTGTGCGTGCTGCACGAGCAGGGCAACGTCGGCCACGAGCAGCGCTGCGACGGCATCGGCAAGACCTTCCACGGCACCCTGCAGCGTGTCTACGTCAACGGCACCAACATGCCCGACGTGCAGTCCGGCATCGGGGCCAAGCTCCAGGCCGACCCGTCCATCGACGCCGTCGTCACGCTCGGCGCCCCCTACGCCGACACCGCCGTGAAGGCCAAGGCGGACGCGGGCAGCAAGGCCGAGATCGACACCTTCGACCTCAACGCCAAGGTCGCCACCGAGCTCCAGGACGGCACCCTCGGCTTCGCCGTCGACCAGCAGCCCTACCTCCAGGGCTACCAGGCCGTCGACCTGCTGTGGCTGTACAGGTACAACAATGACGTCCTCGGCGGCGGCCGCCCCGTTCTCACCGGCCCGCAGATCATCACCAAGGACCAGGCGGCCGCGCTGCAGGAGTACGCGAAGCGAGGCACCCGATGACCGCCACCACCGCGGACGAACGGCTCCTTCGGACGTCGCCGCTGCGCACCCTGCTCGCCCGTCCCGAGCTGGGCTCGGTGGTCGGCGCGATCGCGGTCTTCGTCTTCTTCGCGTTCTTCGCCGACAGCTTCCTGCGCGCCTCCAGCCTCAGCACGGTGCTCTACGCGTCCTCGACCATCGGCATCATGGCCGTCCCGGTCGCGCTGCTGATGATCGGCGGCGAGTTCGACCTGTCGGCCGGCGTCATGGTGACGTCGTCGGCATTGATCTCGTCCATGTTCAGCTTCCAGACGACCACGAACGTCTGGGTCGGCGTCGGTGTGTCCCTGCTGGTCACGCTGGCCATCGGCGCCTTCAACGGGTTCATGCTGACCCGCACCAAGCTGCCCAGCTTCATCATCACGCTGGGCACGTTCCTGATGCTGACCGGCATGAATCTCGGCTTCACCAAGTTGATCGACGGCACGGTGTCGACGAAGACCATTGCCGACATGGAGGGCTTCCCGACCGCGCACGACGTCTTCGCCTCGACGCTGACCGTCGGTGGTGTCGACATCAAGGTCACCATCCTGTGGTGGCTCGCCCTGGTCGCCCTCGCCTCCTGGATCCTGCTGCGCACCCGCACGGGCAACTGGATCTTCGCGGTGGGCGGCAACCAGGACGCGGCCCGCGCGGTCGGCGTCCCCGTCGCGAAGACCAAGATCGGCCTGTACATGGGCGTGGCCTTCGGCGCCTGGATCTCCGGTCAGCACTTGCTGTTCAGCTATGACGTCGTCCAGTCCGGCGAGGGCGTCGGCAACGAGTTGATCTACATCATCGCGGCCGTCATCGGCGGCTGCCTGATCACCGGCGGCCACGGCAGCGCGGTCGGGTCCGCCGTCGGCGCGTTCATCTTCGGCATGACGAGCAAGGGCATCGTCTTCGCCGAGTGGAACCCCGACTGGTTCAAGTTCTTCCTCGGAGCGATGCTGCTCCTCGCGACCCTGCTCAACGCCTGGGTCCGCAAGCGCGCGGAGGCCACGACATGACGCGGACCGAGGCCCGGACGGCACTCGTCGAGCTGTCGGACGTCAGCAAGCACTACGGGAACATCCGCGCCCTGGAGGGCGTGTCCCTGGAAGTCCACGCGGGGGAGATCACCTGCGTCCTCGGCGACAACGGCGCCGGCAAGTCAACATTGATCAAGATGATCGCCGGCCTGCACCAGCATGACGGCGGTGTCCTGCGCATCGATGGCGAGGAGACCCGTCTCTCCTCGCCCCGCGCGGCCCTGGACCGCGGCATCGCCACGGTCTACCAGGACCTCGCCGTCGTTCCGCTCATGCCGGTGTGGCGCAACTTCTTCCTCGGCTCCGAGCCGCGCAAGGGCGTCGGCCCCTTCAAGCGCATGGACGTCGACCACATGCGCCGCACCACGCGCGCGGAGCTGCTGCGCATGGGCATCGACCTGCGCGACGTGGACCAGCCCATCGGCACCCTGTCCGGCGGCGAACGCCAGTGCGTGGCGATCGCGCGGGCGGTCCACTTCGGCGCGAAGGTCCTGGTCCTGGACGAGCCGACGGCGGCGCTGGGCGTGAAGCAGTCCGGCGTGGTCCTCAAGTACGTGGCGGCGGCACGTGACGAGGGTCTCGGTGTCGTACTGATCACCCACAACCCGCACCACGCGTACTTGGTCGGCGACCGCTTCGTCCTGCTCAAGCGCGGCACGATGGTGGGCAACCACACACGGGACGAGATCAGCCTCGACGAGCTGACCCAGCAAATGGCCGGGGGATCCGACCTTGATGCTCTACGCCACGAACTCCAGCGCCGGTAGGCGGCGCGGGGAACTGCGCGACCAGCCCCAACGGCGCCGCACCCGGCGTAAATGATCAACAACGCTCTCCATTCCCGTTGGTCGCCGAAGGTACCGGTGCGGCAGAATCGGCGGCGATGAGCACCTACGGCAACTTCACGGCCCCCATCGGCTCCCGCCGAGCCACCGCGCTGCGGACGGTCGGCACCCGCGAGCGCCGGTCCCACCTGACCGCCCCGCGCGTGCCCACCGTCGGCATCGACATCGGTGGCACGAAGGTGATGGCCGGTGTCGTGGACGCCGACGGCAACATCCTGGAGAAGCTCCGCACGGAGACCCCGGACAAGTCCAAGAGTCCCAAGGTCGTCGAAGACACCATCGTCGAGCTGGTGCTGGACCTGTCCGACCGGCACGACGTGCACGCCGTCGGCATCGGCGCGGCCGGCTGGGTCGACGCCGACCGCAACCGCGTCCTGTTCGCCCCCCACCTGTCCTGGCGCAACGAGCCGCTGCGCGACCGCCTCGCCGACCGCCTGTCGGTGCCGGTACTGGTCGACAACGACGCCAACACCGCCGCGTGGGCCGAGTGGCGCTTCGGCGCCGGCCGCGGCGAGGACCACCTCGTCATGATCACGCTCGGTACCGGCATCGGCGGCGCGATCCTCGAGGACGGCCAGGTCAAGCGGGGCAAGTACGGCGTCGCCGGCGAGTTCGGCCATATGCAGGTCGTCCCCGGCGGCCACCGCTGCCCGTGCGGCAACCGCGGCTGCTGGGAGCAGTACAGCTCCGGCAACGCCCTCGTCCGGGAGGCCAGGGAACTGGCCGCCGCGGACTCCCCGGTGGCGTACGGGGTCATCGAGCACGTCAAGGGCAACATCGCCGACATCAACGGTCCGATGATCACCGAGCTGGCCCGCGACGGCGACGCGATGTGCGTGGAGCTGCTGCAGGACATCGGCCAGTGGCTCGGCGTCGGCATCGCCAACCTGGCCGCCGCCCTCGACCCCTCCTGCTTCGTCATCGGCGGCGGCGTCTCCGCGGCCGACGACCTGCTGATCGGCCCCGCGCGGGACGCCTTCAAACGGCACCTGACCGGGCGCGGCTACCGCCCCGAGGCGCGCATCGTGCGGGCCCAGCTCGGCCCCGAGGCCGGCATGGTGGGCGCCGCCGACCTGGCGCGGCTGGTCGCCCGCCGGTTCCGCCGCGCCAACCGGCGCCGCGTCGAGCGCCACGAGCGCTACGAGCGGTACGTCGAGGCGCGCCGCGCGGCCCGGGACTCCGCATGACGGCCTCGCTTCCCCACCAGGCGCCCCCGGCGGACGAGACGGAGCAGCCGGGCGAGGACCGCCGGCACAGGATCCGCCGTCGGGCACTCACTCTGCTGATCATCGTGTTGCTCATCGGCGTCCCGGCGGGCTACCTGGTGATCTCGGCGAACCAGAGCCGCGACAGCGGCAAGGACAAGGAGGCGAAGTACTCGGCGACCGGCCTGACCGCGGGCTGGCCGTCCAGCGTGCAGCGCCGTCTGTACCAGGTGCCGATCCCGAGGCAGTCGTACGAGGTCGCCTACTACGAGACGAACAACTGGAAGACCAGCCGTCTCTACGTGCAGTTCCAGACCTCCGCGGCCAATGTGGACAACTTCCTGCGGTGGATCGGCGCCCACCGCGGCGAGCTGCGCCCGAACGACATCGCCATCAGTGACCGCGACCAGAAGGTCACCGGGTGGAAGTTCAGCGGCCCCGGTCCGTGGAGCGGTCTGGTGCACGAGCAGAAGAACCCGGCACCCACCCAGGACATCGTCGTGAACACGGCCGACCCGGACCACCCGATGGTGTACGTCGTGTCCCGCACGGTGCCCTGAGCCCGGCCGACGCCCGTGCGGCGTCCCGGCTCGCCCCGGCCGCCGGAGCCGATTGTCAGACCCCGCCCGTAGAGTCGAAGACGTCTGATCCGACGCGTGGACGGGAGGTGGCAGAGCGTATGGGTGAGGTGCCCGCGGTGGCGGAACGCGGAGCGGAGCGCACGGCCGGCCTGCCCACGACGGCCGAAGGCCTGCCCGTGCGGCTCGCGGCCCTGTTCCTGCCCGCCCCTGTGCCGCGCGACAGCCGCGTCGCCTTCTGGGACCCGGACGACGGCCCCCTGCCCGAGCAGACCGCCGGGGAGCCGGTCGACCTGACCGTCGTCCGTCCGCACGGCGCGTCCGTCCGCCGCCGGCAGACCCCGGCGCTGTCCCTCCCGTTCGACGCCGCCCTGCCCCTGCTGGTGCGCGCCCGCCGCGACCCGGCCGCCCATCCCGCCACCGCCTGCTGGGGCGCGGCCGCGCTGCACGCGCTGCGGCTCACCGCCCGCGGGCGCCTGCTGCCCGGCCTCACCCCGACCGGCCACGACGCCTGGCGCGCCGGCCCGCTCGACCCGGACGACATCGCCCACCTGCGCGCCATCGCCGCCGCGCTGCCCGCCGAGGGGCACGCCGCTCCGCTGCACGGCCCGGGCCCGCTGCGGCTGCCCGACCCGGAGGCGCTCCTGCGCGCGTTCCTCGACGCGGTCGCCGACACCCTGCCCCGCACCCCGGCGGCGCCGTACGCCTCCGGCAGGCCGTTCGCCGCCCGCGAGCCGGTCCGGCTGCCCGGCGCGCAGGACTGGGCCGCCGAGGTCGCCGCCGGCATGGACGCGGGAGTGCGGATCTCACTGCGCCTGGACCTGTCGGCGTACGACCTGTTCGACCAGGGGTCGGGCGGCGCGGGCGCGCGCGGCGCCGGAGCGGCGATCGTGCAGGTGCACAGTCTCGCCGACCCCACCCTGGTCACCGACGCGGCAGCGCTGTGGGCGGGCGGGGCCGACGCCGCCTTCGGCCCCCGCGCGCGGGTCGACGCCGCGCTCGCCGTACGTCGCGCGGCCCGCGTGTGGCCCCCGCTCGCCCGGCTCACCGACCAGGACGCCCCCGATGTGCTGGCGCTGTCCGAGGACGAGCTGGGCGACCTGCTCGGCGTGGCCGCCACCCGGCTCGCGGCCGCCGGGGTCGCCGTGCACTGGCCGCGTGACCTGGCGCAGGACCTCACCGCGAGCGCGGTGGTCCGGCCCGCGCCGGGCTCCGCGACCGACGGCACCGGCTTCTTCGAGAGCGAGGACCTGCTGCAGTTCCGCTGGCAGCTCGCGCTCGGCGGCGACCCCCTCTCCGAGACCGAGATGGACACCCTCGCCGAGGCCCACCGCCCGGTCGTGCGGCTGCGCGACCAGTGGGTCCTCGTCGACCCGGCGCTCGTCCGCAAGGCACGCAAGCGCGACCTGGGGCTGCTCGACCCGGTCGACGCGCTCTCCGTCGCCCTCACCGGCACCGCCGAGGTCGACGGCGAGACGGTCGAGGCGGTCCCGGCCGGCGCGCTGGCCGCCCTGCGCGACCGCATCACCGCCGGAGTGGCCCCGGCCGTCCCGCCCGCCGGGCTGCACGCCACCCTGCGCGACTACCAGCTGCGCGGACTGGCCTGGCTGGAACTGATGACCTCCCTCGGCCTCGGCGGCTGCCTCGCCGACGACATGGGCCTCGGCAAGACCATCACCGTGATCGCCCTGCACCTCAAACGAGCCTGTGGCGAACCGACCCTGGTGGTGTGCCCGGCGTCCCTGCTCGGCAACTGGCAGCGGGAGATCACCCGGTTCGCACCCGGCGTCCCGGTCCGCCGCTACCACGGCCCGGACCGCAGCCTGGACGACCTCGACGGCGGTTTCGTCCTCACCACGTACGGCACCATGCGCTCGGCCGCGCCGGCCCTGGCCGAGCAGCCGTGGGGCATGGTGGTCGCCGACGAGGCCCAGCATGTGAAGAACCCGTACTCGGCGACGGCCAAGGCGCTGCGCACCCTCCCTACTCCCGCGCGCGTGGCGCTGACCGGCACCCCGGTCGAGAACAACCTCTCCGAACTGTGGGCGCTGCTCGACTGGACGACCCCCGGCCTGCTCGGCCCCCTGAAGTCCTTCCGCGCCCGGCACGCGCGGGCCGTGGAGACCGGCGAGGACGAGGAGGCCGTGCAGCGGCTGGCCCGCCTGGTCCGCCCGTTCCTGCTGCGGCGCAAGAAGTCCGACCCCGGCATCGTGCCCGAACTGCCGCCCAAGACGGAGACGGACCACCCGGTGCCGCTCACCCGTGAACAGGCGGCGCTCTATGAGGCGGTGGTGCGCGAGTCGATGCTCGCCATCGAGACCGCCGAGGGCATGGGCCGCCGCGGCCTGGTGCTGAAGCTGCTCACCTCGCTGAAGCAGATCTGCGACCACCCGGCGCTGTACCTCAAGGAGGACCACGGCCCGGCCGTCGGCGACCGGCTCGCCGCCCGCTCCGGCAAACTGGCCCTGCTCGACGAGTTGTTGGACACCCTGCTGGCCGAGGACGGCTCCGCTCTGGTCTTCACGCAGTACGTCGGCATGGCCCGCCTGATCACCGCGCACCTCGCCGCCCGCGCGGTCCCCGTCGACCTGCTGCACGGCGGCACCCCCGTCCCCGAACGCGAGCGCATGGTCGACCGCTTCCAAGCCGGTACGACACCCGTCCTGGTCCTGTCCCTCAAGGCCGCCGGCACCGGCCTGAACCTCACCCGCGCAGGCCATGTCGTCCACTTCGACCGCTGGTGGAACCCGGCCGTGGAGGAGCAGGCCACCGACCGCGCCTACCGCATCGGCCAGACCCAGCCGGTGCAGGTCCACCGGCTGATCACGGAGGGCACCGTCGAGGACCGCATCGCCGAGATGCTCGCCGCGAAACGCGCCCTGGCCGACGCCATTCTCGGCTCCGGCGAGTCCGCGCTGACGGAACTGACGGACCGTGAGCTCTCCGACCTGGTCTCGCTGCGGAGGGAGGCGTGATGACACCGACGGACGACGCCCACGGCCCTGGCCCCGCGGAGGCGGCACGCCGGGCCCTGCGCGAGGCGCGGGGGCGTGGCGCGGCCGCGGCGGAGGGGACCGGCGCGGGGGAGCGGCGCACCCCCGGGCACGAGGACGAGGCCGCGCGGCCGGAGCATGCGCCAGCCACCGACGCCGTACCGCCGGAGCGTGCGCCAGCCACCGACGCCGTACCGCCGGAGCATGGTGCTGTCACCGACGCCGTACATCCGGAGCATGCGGCCGCTGCCGATGCCGGACGTCCGGAAAACACGGCCGCCACCGACGCCGTACAGCCGTCCGGTGGGCGGCAGCAGCCTCGGCCGGGTGACGCCGCGCGCGAGGCGCTGCGCCGCGCGGTGGCCCAGCGGCGCACGGCGGTGCCGGCCGACGACGAAGCCGTGGAGCATCCGGCCCCGCCCGACGAGCAGGCCGCCGCGGCACCGGCGGAGCCGGGACCCGAGGCCGATGACGCGGCCCCCGCGGACCGCGCCCGCGAGGCGCTGCGGGCGGCCCGCGCCGAGGCTCGGCGCAAGGCGGCCGAAGCGGAACAGACGGACCGCACGTCCTCCCCGCGGCGCAGACCGTCCCGCTCCGCCGAGCCCGCGGCCACCCGGCACCCCAGCCATCCCTCCGGCAACCCACGGGCCGGCCAACGGGCCCGGGAACTGCGGCAGTTGCTGACGGATGCCTTCCGTATGCCCACCGACGCGATCACGGACGAGGTTGCTGGGGAGACCGGCGGCCCCGGTGAGCAGGCAAGTCGGACCACCCCGCCGCCGGTGGAGCCGCGGCCCGCGCACGACGACGCCCCCACCCGTCCCGCACCGCCCGAAGCCCCCGCCCCGGCGCCCCGCCTGCCCCGCTCCATGGCCGCGCCCGCGCGGGACGGCGACCTGCGCCGCACCTTCCCGGCCTTGGCGCCCCGGCCGGCGGGTGAGGACTCCCGGTTCGCCGAGACCTGGTGGGGCAACGCCTGGGTGACGGCGCTGGAGGAGGGCGCGCTCGACCCGAAGAGACTGGCCCGCGGGCGGGATTACGCCGAGCAGGGCCACGTGGACGCGATCACCGTCACCCCGGGTTCGGTACTCGCGTACGTGCAGGGCAGCCGACCGCGTCCGTACCGTGTGCAGGTGCGGCTGCGGACCCTCGGCGACGCCGACTGGGCGCGTTTCCTGGACGCCGCGGCCGAGCGGCCCGGGCACATCGCCGCCCTGCTCGACAAGGAGATGCCGCACTCCCTCGCCGACTGCGGCATCCCGCTGCTGCCCGGCCCCGGCGACCTGGAGCCACGCTGCAGTTGCCCCGACCGCGGCCACCCCTGCAAACACGCCGCCGCCCTGTGCTACCAGACCGCCCGCCTGCTGGACGCCGACCCCTTCGTGCTGCTCCTGCTGCGCGGCCGCGGCGAGCGGGAACTGCTCGACGCGCTCGCCCGGCTCAGCGCCACGCGCGCGGCCAGAGCCGCCCAGGACCGGGAACCCGCCCCGTTGCCCGGCGTCCGAGCCGCCGAAGCCCTCGCGCCCCGCCAACTCCCGCCGCTGCCCGCGCCGTTGCCCCTCCCGCCGCACCCGGAGCAGCCGCCCGCCTACCCGGCGGCCCCCGGCGGACCCGACCCGATCGCGCTGGACCAGTTGGCCACCGACGCGGCCGCGCGCGCCCACGCCCTGCTCGCCACCGGCCGGGACGACGTGGGCGAGCTGACGCTGTGGCAGGACGCGGTACGGCTGGCGGCGGCACGGCCCGGCTCCGGGCTCACCGCCGGCTCGCGCGCCCTGTACTCCTCGCTCGCCTCCGCCGCCGGCCGCACCCCCGCCGAGCTGGCGCGCGCGGTCGCCGCGTGGCGCCAGGGCGGCCCGGACGGGCTCGCCGTACTGGAGGAGGAGCCCTGGGATCCCCCGGCGGGACGCTTCGACCGGGCCCGTCCGGCGCTCCTGGCCGCCGACCACCCGGCGTTCCGACCCTGGCGCAACCGCCTCACCCACCCTCGCGGGCATGTCCAACTCCGGCTGGGCCGCGACGGCTTGTGGTACGCGTACGAGTCCGAGCCGGGCGCCGACGACTGGTGGCCGCGCGGCATCCCCGACCTCGACCCGGTCGGCGCCCTCACGGGCCTCGGCACCACCGACGACGTCTGACCGACCGCACCCGGCTCCAGCCTTCGGCCTTGAGCCCATCAGTGCCCTCTTGCCGACCGACCCACCCCGGCCCCGTCCTGCGCGGCTGAGCCCACCGGCCGTCCAGCGAAGGGGCGTTGTCAGTGGTCCCCGCTAAGTTCGTTGGTGTCCCGCCGATCCGGCGAAGGGCTTCCCTTGTGCTGCAAAGGAGATGGTGCGTTGTCCGACGTCGAGAGGTCGAGCACGACGCGGGTGATCCCGCCCGCCCGGCCGCGCAAGCTGGCCAAGGTGCCGTTCGTGGAACTGGCCGACGGACGCCTGCAGGGCGTCGTCTCCAGCGGCTCGGACATCGAGCGGGTCTACGTCTCGTCGGTCGCCGCCGGGACGTACGCCTACGCGTGCAGCACCAACAACAACCGCCCCTGCGGCGGCGCCCGCGGCGGCTTCTGCAACCACATCGGCGCGCTGATCAACGAATCGGTGCTCCAGTACGGCGCCGAGCGCGTCGCCCGCTATCTGCGGGTCGACCTGGGGGAGAGCGAGGCCGGCGCGCAGGCGATCCGCCTCACGATGAGCACCACCCGCCCCTCCCCGGCCGACAGCAAGGCCGCCGCCTCCGTCTTCAGCCGCTTCCTGCGCCACCTGGCGTATCTCGAACTGGCGTCCGCCACCGCGCCGTTGCCGGAGATGCAGTGGTTCCCGCCGACGAGGGCGGTGGCCTGATGCGGATGGATCTGCTGACCGAACCGGTCGACGGTCTCGACGAGACCCTGGCCGCCGTCGACGCTTTCGACCGGACCCTGCTCGGCGGCCTCCTGCGCCCGCAGCCCGCCCAGACCGAGGGGCTGACGGCGCTCGCCGACGCGGTCGCCGCGAGCCCGCTCGCCGGCCGCGTCGCCGAAGCCGCCGAGAAGGCCGCGGCCGGCGCCGCGAGCGAGGACCACTTCCTCTCCCTCGCCGCGGCCCGCACAGCCCTGCTCGGCGCCGCGCACGACGCGCTCGCCGCGCGCGCCGACGAGGCCACCGGCCGCACCTGCGTCGAGGCGCCCGCCCCTGCCGCCGCCGGGGAGCAGGCGCCGAACCTGCTCGCGGCCGCCCGCTCCTGGCTCTGCGACCTGGCCCGCACCGGCTGGCAGGGCCTCGACCACGACGTGGTCTCCGGCTCCGCCCAGGTGGTCTCCGCGATGCTCCCGGACCCCGCGCTGCGGCGCCTCGCGACCCTCCTCGACGGCTTCGCCGCGGAACTCGCCGCATCCTGTCCGGGAGCCTTGCTGGACCGCGTGCCCGTGCGCCGCTGGGCCGACCTGTGGGCGCGCGGCATGCTTCTGACGGTGCCGGGTGCCGCCGCCGCGCCCGCCACACAGACCGTCACCGGCCGGCTGCTGCCCCTCGGGGTCGACCTCCAGGAGCACGCCACAGCGGCCCAGGCCCAGGTGCACGCCGTGCTCGAACCCGCCGACGGCACCGCGCCCCGGCTGGTGCGCGCGAGTGTGTCCGCGCCGAAGCCGGACACGGTCATCGGTGCCGGGGTCTGGCAGCTGCTGCGCCCGCACATGTCGCTCCTGGCCGCCGTCGGCGAGGGCCGCTGCATGGACCTCACCGACATGCCCGTCACCGCCGAAGGCGACCTGATCTGGCAGGACGAACACGCCCGCCCCGGTGAGAGTGCCGACCCCTTCGCCACCGCCCGCGTCGCCCTGCCCACCGCCGCCGCCCCCCAGGCCGTACCCCTGGACCGGCACCCGGTCCGCCTGGCGCATCCGGTGTTCCTGGAGGGCTACGGCATCGAACAGGACGACGACACGGTCACGTTCACCTTCACCGGGCACCGCCTGGCTGTCGACACCGACCGTGTCCCGGTCGCCGGACCGCTCACCTCGCAGGCCGTCGCCGCCTCCAGCGCGTGCATCGGGTTGCTGCGCTGGGACGCCGGGCGGTGGGTCCTGCAGCCGCTCGCCGTGGAGACCACCGTGCGCAAGAAGACCGTCGCGGTGCACGCCGGCGCCTGGGCCGGGGGCACGACCGACAAGGCCGGGGTCAAGGCGGAGAAGGCCGCCACCGACGCGGTGGCCGTACTGCGCGAACGCGCCGGAAGGCTGCTGCGCAAATGAGCGACCACACCACCGAGCGGACCGGTCAGACCACCGCGCAGGTCGGCACCGGCGCCGAGCGGACCGGTCAGACCACCGCGCAGGTCGGCACCGGCGCCGAGCGGACCGGTCAGACCACCGCGCAGGTCGGCACCGGCGCCGAGCGGACCGGTCAGACCACCGCGCAGGTCGGCACCGGCGCCGAGCAGACCGGTCACACCACCGGCCAGGGCGGCCCCGGCGCCGAGCAGGCGGTCCCCGCCGCCGGAACACCGCCGCTGCCCACCCCCGACGAGAACCGCCGCCAGATCCTGTACTGGCGCCTGCTCGCCCGTCTCTTCGACTCCGAGGAGCAGGCCGGTCTGGAGTCCGCCTCCCTCGCCGTCGTCGAGGACATCGGGCTGCCGGCCGCCCTGCTGGACCCGCAGGCCTCCGTCGACGCCATCGTGCAGCGCCACCCCGAGCTGGCCGCCGAGTTCGACGGTCTGATGGTGCCCGAACCGGAGGAGGAGGGCCGCGACCGGGCCGCCGAGGTACGGCGGGCCGCCCTGGCGTCCAAGGTGCTGCTCAACGTCTTCGCCTCCGGCAGCGGCACGGTCACCGCCGGGCAGCTCGCCCGCTGGCAGTCCGACGCCGGCTGGCTGGAGCGGGCCCTGGGCTGCACCCCCGGCGACCTGCGCGGCGGCCGCGGCGCGGGCAGCGGCGCAGCCCGGGCGGGCGCGGGCGGGGGAGTGAGCCCGACCGGCACCGGAACCGGCGTCCCGACGCCCGACCTCAGCACGCTGATCCCGGCGATCGGACCCGAACTCGGCACCATCGAGGCCGACATGGTCAAGCGCATGCGGCTGCGCGAAGTCCTTGCCGACCCCCGGCTCGCCGCGCAGCTCACGCCGAGCATGTCGCTCATCGAGCAGCTGCTGCGCGACAAGAACAACCTCTCCGGCGTCGCCCTCGCCAATGCCAAGGCGCTGATCCGCCGCTTCGTCGACGAGGTCGCCGAAGTGCTGCGCACCCAGGTCGAGAAGGCGTCCGTGGGCGCCCTGGACCGGTCGGTCCCGCCCAAGCGGGTCTTCCGCAACCTCGACCTCGACCGCACCATCTGGAAGAACCTCACCAACTGGGACCCCGAGGAGGAGCGGCTCTATGTCGACCGCCTCTACTACCGGCACACCGCCCGCAAGACCACACCGCAGCGGCTGATCGTGGTCGTCGACCAGTCGGGCTCCATGGTCGACTCGATGGTCAACTGCACCATTCTGGCGTCGATCTTCGCCGGACTGCCCAAGGTCGACGTCCACCTGATCGCCTACGACACCCAGGCGCTCGACCTCACCCCGTGGGTGAACGACCCCTTCGAGACCCTGCTGCGCACCCAGCTCGGCGGCGGCACGGACGGCACGGTCGCCATGGCCCTGGCCCAGCCGAAGATCGCCGAACCGCGCAACACCGTCGTGGTGTGGATCTCCGACTTCTACGAATGGCGCTGCGAACCGCTGTTCGAGAGCATGGCGGCCATCCACCGCTCCGGCGCGAAGTTCATCCCGGTCGGCTCGGTGACCAGCGCCGGCCGCGGCAGCGTCAACCCGTGGTTCAAGGACCGCTTCAAGGACCTCGGTACGCCGGTCATATCCGGCCACATCCGCAAGCTCGTGCACGAGCTGAAGACGTTCCTCACCTAGGCCCGTCCGCTCGCTGCCTCACCCTTCTTCTCTTGCTCAGCTTCCTCATCGAAAGGCCCTGACGTGTCCGACCTGTTGCGTGCCCCCGCCGAGATCAAGTACGCCGAGGAGCTGGACTGGCTGGAGTCCGTCGACGACAACCCCAAGCCCTTCTCCTGGCGGCTGTCGCCGAAGATGATCCGGCTGTTCATCCTGGGCTCCGAGCGGGCCGACGGCCTCGACCGGGAGATCTCCCAGAAGTGGTTCGGTGAGCGCAGCATCGTCGAGCGCGCCATCGTCACCCTCGCCTCCGACCGCGGCCTGCTGCTGATCGGCGACCCCGGGACCGGCAAGAGCTGGCTGGCCGAGCTGCTGGCCGCCGCCGTCTGCCGCAACTCCACGCTCGTGGTGCAGGGCACGGCCGGTACCACCGAGGACCACATCAAGTACTCGTGGAACGTGTCCATGGTCATCGCCAAGGGACAGTCACGGGAGTCGATGATCCCCTCGCCGATCATGACGGCGATGGAGGCCGGCGTCATCGGCCGCTTCGAGGAGCTCACGCGTTCCACCAGTGACGTCCAGGACGCGCTGATCTCCATCCTGTCCGAGAAGTACATCTCGGTTCCCGAACTCGACAGCGACAACATCGTCTTCGCCAAGCCCGGCTTCTCCGTCATCGCCACCGCCAACAGCCGCGACCGCGGCGTCAACGACCTGTCCTCCGCCCTCAAGCGCCGTTTCAACTTCGTCCGCATCCCCGTGGTGACGAACAAGAAGAGCGAGGCGGAGATCGTCCGCTTCCGCACCGAGGAACTGCTGCGCCGCCACCGGATAGAGCTGGACGTGCCGCCCACGCTGCTGGACGTGCTGCTGCAGAGCTTCGCCGACCTGCGCGCTTCCGCGGCCGCGGCCGCGAGCGACGACGAGAAACTGGAGTCGGCGCTGTCCACCGCCGAGCAGATCGGCGTGCTCGAGGACGCCATCCTGCACAGCAACTTCTTCGGCGAGCGCGCCCTGACCGCCCGTACCCTCGCCTCCTCGCTCGTCGGCTCGCTCGCCCGGCGCGAACCCGAGGACCTGGCGATCCTCAACAAGTACCTGCACGGCGTCGTCGAGCCGCGCGGCAAGGAGGAGGGCGGTTCCTGGCCGGAGTTCTACGAGGGCGGCCGCGACGCGATCGCCACCCTGTCGTGAGCGCCATGACCGAGGGAACCTTCGCCGCCCTGCGCGGCCAACTCCAGCAAGCGGCGGCCGCGTTCGCCGACGGCCCCGACGCCCTTCAGGGGATCCTCCTCGGCATCGTCGACGACGTCGACCGCGCGGTGCGCGAACCGCTGGAGATCTTCCCGGTCTGCCACCACTCGCCGGCCTCGGCGCTCGCCATGGCGCGCCGGCTGCGCGAGAAGCAGCCCAAGGTGGTGTACCTGGAGCTGTGCGAGGACATGGCGCCGCTGCTGACCGAGCTGCGCAATTGCCGGCTCCCCGTCGCGGTGCAGGCGTTCGCGACCGAGGTCGACGGCTTCCCGGCCGAGTGGGCGCCGCTGTCGGTGGTCGCCCCGATCACCGAGGCGTCCGCGGAGTACCAGGCGATCGCCTACGCCCTGGACACCCCCGGCGTCGAGCTGGTCCTCGTCGACCGTTCCTCCGACCACGTCTTCCAGTGGCAGGAGAACTCCGGTGACACGGCCGATGCGGCCGGCCCGGACGCACCGCCCGCCGAGGAGGAGGCGGCGCTGCACGGCGACGCGGTCGGTGTGGAGATCGGCGACCTGCGCCCGCGCTTCGCCGAGCTGGAGGAGCACCTGCTGCGGCACGGGCGGGTGCGGCACTGGTCGGAGTGGTGGCACCAGTACGTCGAACTGCCCCTCGGGGACGCCGACCACGACACCTACCGGCAGGTCATGCTGCTGATCGGCAGCCTCTTCCGCCGCCTGGCCCCCGGCGATCCGGGCCGGGTGCGGGTGGACGAGGACCGCGAACGGTACATGTGGACGCGGATGCGTGCTCACCTCGCCGCGACCGGCACCGACCCCGCGGACGCGCTCTATGTGTGCGGCGCCTTCCACGCCGCCAGCCGCGTCGAGGAGTTCGGTGTTCAGGGCGCCGACACCTTCCGGATCAGCCCGCCGAGTGCCACCAAGTGGCAGCACGGTCTGATCCCGTCCAGCCACGCGGCGATCGAGGCGCAGTTCGGCCTCGCCGCCGGCTCGGTGTCCATCGCCGCGACCGAGTGGGCGAAGAACCTCAAGCGCACCCGGGTCAAGCCGTACCGGCTCGCCGGGCAGGCGGGCACCAGGACGCCGAAGAAGGCGGCCAAGGCCGTGCCCGCCGCCGTCCCCGCCGCACCGCTCGACGCGTCCGACAAGCTCACCGGTTTCCTGCAACGGCCGCCCGTCCTGGACCGTCTCGACGAGGCGGAACTGCTCGGCTGGTCCGTGGAGATCGTGCGTGCCGCCCGCCGCAACGGCTACCTCGCGTCCACCGCCGACGCCATCGCGGTGTTCGAGACGTCGATCCTCCTGGCCGGGATGCGTGAACGCGCCAAGCCGACGCCGTACGACTTCCAGGACGCGGCGGTCACCTGCATCGAGAAGGACACCGTGCCGGGACGGCGGGATGTGCGCCGGCTGGTGGAGATCATGCTCGGCGGCGACCGCGTCGGGCAGGTCGGCTACGACGCCCTGCCCCCGCTGGCCCGTGACGTGCACGACCGGCTGGCGCCGCTGAACCTCAAGCTGCAACAGCGCGGCGTGCAGCGGGCCCTGCTCGACATGGCGTCCCGGCCTGAGCTGGCGCAGTGCTCCGACGTGCTGTGGATGCTGCGGTATCTGATGCCGCACGGCGCCGCCCGGCCCATCATGGGCGAGCGGCGGCTCGGCGAACGCCCCATCCAGGAGTCCTGGGACCTCGCCCTCGGCACCCACCAGCGGGCGCTGATCGAGCTGGGCTACGACGGCGTCAGCATCGAGCAGGTCCTCGAACAGCGGCTGCGTCGCGTCGCGTACGGCCCACAGGCGACCACGGCGCGGGTCCTCGAGGCCGTCGAGGACGCCACCCTCTACCTGAACAGCCGCCGGCTGGCCGACGAACTGGGGCAGCGCGCCCTGGAGGTGCTGGCGACCGAGCGCAGCGTCGACGGCGCGCCCGAGGTGCTGCGCCGGGTGCGCGCACTGCTGGCGTACTACCGCACCAGCGAGCCGACGCTCCCGCCGTGGATCGAGGCGTTCGTCAAGACCGGTTACGCGCACTACTGCACGCTGCTGCCGACGGCGTTCACCGACGACGACGCGGGCGTGGGCCAGGTGGCGGCCATGCTGGGCTTCCTGTTCAGCATGGAGAGCCTCGCCCTGTCGCTCGGCTGTGACCGCAACCAGCTGGAGCTGGCCGTCGCCCAGTCGCATCCCGGGGACCCGGCCAAGACGGCACTGCTGTGGGCGGCCCAGACGCAGCTGGGCCGGCTCTCCCGGGCACAGCTGCGGGCGCGGTGCGCCGAGCTGCTGGGCAACCCGCTGGTGGTGCCCGCCTATCCGCGCTACCTCAGCGGTTTCCTGCACGCGCTGGAACCGGTGCCCGGCCTGGCCGACTTCGTCGTCGAAGCCGTGTCCCAGGCCTTCGCGCAGCTGCCGGACCCGGTGCTGCTGCCCTGGCTGCCGACCCTGATCACCACACTGCGCGGTGGCGGTGCCGACCTAGCGCCCCTGCTGATCCGTGAGGCCGGCCGCATCTTCCCGGCCCGGCTGGCGGAGCTCGACGCGTGGACGCCCCCGTGGCGGGCCGCCCCGGAACCCACGGCAGATCGGTCCTCCCGCGACCGAGCGGCCGGCCCCTGCGGCCTGCCCCTGCTGGCGGCTCACCCCGCGACCTGTGACGCGGTCGCGGACCTGCTCGGCTGCGCGGGCCCCTGGCGGACGGCGGAACCGGCCCCGGACGGGGTGGCGCTGCTCGCCCGCCACCCGCAGACCGCCGAGGCCGTGGAGGCGCTGCTGGCCACCGGCTGACGGCGAGGTCCGGGGCCACCGCACCTCAGGATGCGGTGGCCCCGGCAACGCCTCGTCTCACCTGCGCCAGAACAGATGGTGCGTGACACCGCTCGGGCTCGGCACGACGTCCAGGTGGTACCGGTCGAGCAGTTCGTCGGGCGACTCCCACAGCCGTGCGCCGGAGCCGATCTTCACCGGCGAGACCACCACGTGCAGGGTGTCGACCAGGCCGGCGTCCAGGAACTGCCGGATGGTCGTCGCCCCGCCTCCGAGCCGGACGTCCTTGCCCTGCGCCGCCTCCCGCGCCTGCGCCAGGACGTCGGCCGGATCCCCGCCGACGAAGTGGAAGGTGGTGTCGGAGAGCGTGAACGAAGGACGCGGGTGATGGGTCATGACGAAGACCGGGGTGCGGAACGGCGGCTCGTCACCCCACCAGCCGCGCCACTCGTGGTTCTGCCACGGCCCGCGCTGCGGCCCGAACTTGTTGCGGCCCATGATCTCGGCACCGATGTTGCGGGCGTAGTCGCGGGTGAAGTAGTCGTCGAGGCCACGGCTGCCGCCGGGATCGGTGCGCATGGGCCAGCTCGCCGTGGCGCCCGCCCACGCGAACAGCTGGGACGGATCGGCGTGGCCGAACGGCCGCTCGAGGCTCTGGCCCTCCCCGGCACCGAATCCGTCACTGGAGACGTTGAGGTTCTGCACACGCAGTAGCTGAGTCATGGGGGCAGGGTCCTCCCGTGTCGGTGTCAACGGTGAGAAGACCGTCCGCCGCGCACAAACTCATCGGTGCCCCGGCAGACCGGCCTGATCGGCTCCCGCACCGGCGTCCAGCGCCGGCGCGATGACCGCGAAGGCTTGGTCGGTCAGCGCGGCGGGGTCCTCGGCGCCGTCGCTGTCACACCAGCGCTGCAGCACCGCGTGGAAGGCCGTCAGCGCCATCCCGGCGGCCAGCTGCGGATACAGGTCCGTCACCGGGTCGAGCCGGAGGCGGCGGGCCACCTCCTGCGCGAGCACCTCACGCCACTGCGCCTGGCGTTCCAGGAAACGGCCGAGCAGGGCGGGTGTCCGCAGGATCAGCTGCACCACGGGCAAGGCCCGCTCCGCGTGTCCCGCGCAGGCGTCGATGGAGCGCCACACCGTGGCCCGCAGCGCAGCCGACGGTGATTCCGCGGCCGGGCGGCCCGCGAGTTCCTCGCCCATGGCGGTGCCCATGCCGGCCAGGAACTGCACGACCACGTCTTCCTTGGAGGCGAAGTAGCGGAAGAACGTCCGCTTGGAGACCCCCGCGGCGGCGGCGATCTCGTCCACCGTGACCGCGTCGAAGCCGTCACGGGCCAGCAGGGTCAGCGCGGCCTGCGTCAGCTCGTCCGCGACGAGCTGCCGTTTGCGCTGGGCCAGGGTTTCTGCCGGGCGGGAGGTCATGGCGCCATAGTACGCGGTGTGCCGAGCGTGGCTTCAGATGTCGTCCTTGACGCTCGATGTCATGAACGGCACGCTGAGTCACATGACAAGTGCAGAACGCTGGAGCGCCGAGCACATACCGGACCAGGACGGACGGCTCTTCGTCGTCACCGGAGCGAACAGCGGCCTGGGCCTCGCGACCACCCGCGCCCTCGCCCGCAAGGGGGCCCGCGTGATCCTCGCCGTGCGGGACGAGGACAAGGGCCGCAGAGCGGTCGCGCAGATCACGGCCGAACGCCCGGACGCCCGCCTGGAGGTGCGCCGGCTGGACCTGACCGACACCGCGTCGGTCCACGCCTTCGCCGACCGGCTGAAGTCCGACGGCGTCCGCCCGGACGTCCTCGTCAACAACGCCGGGGTGATGGCGCCGCCCCGCACGCTCACCGCCGAGGGCGCGGAGTTGCAGTTCGCGGCCAACCACCTCGGCCACTTCGCCCTCACGGGCCTGCTGCTCGAGGCGATGACCGACGGCGACGACCCGCGCGTGGTGACGGTGACGTCGGTCAACCACCGCCGGGCGCGGATGTTCTTCGACGACCCGACCGGCGAGCGGTCGTACTCGCCGATGGGCCGCTACAACCAGTCCAAGCTGGCGACCGCGGTCTTCGGGTACGAACTGCACCGTCGGCTGACGGCGGCCGGCAGTCCGGTCCGCAGCGTGCTGGCCCACCCCGGCTACACCGCCACCGGCCTCCAGACCAGCGCCCCCGTGGCGAGGGTCGGACTCCTCTTCGGCCGCCTCCTGCTGCCTCTCGCCCAGTCCCCGGACCAGGGCGCCCTGCCCCAGTTGTACGCGGCGACCGCGCCCGACGCCCGTGGCGGCGAGTTGTACGGTCCGGACGGCCCCGGCGAACTGCGGGGCGCCCCCCGCCAGGTGGAAGTGGCCTGGCGGGCCACCGACCCGCAGACCGCCGACCGGCTGTGGCGCCTGTCCGAGCAGCTGACCGGCGTCCGCTTCGCTCCCGGCCACCGCCTGAGGCCGACGGCCGCCGTGACGGCCCTCAGCAGATCAGCGGCCCCGGAACCGGCCGGCCGGCGGCCCACCGCAACGACGACGCCGGGCTCGACGCGGTCCTCGAAGGGGACCTCGCTGATCCAGCGTCTGCGCGGACCGTGACCCGACGAAGCCCCACCAGAACGTCCGGTGGGGCTTCGTCGTGAGATGGCCTGTGCCCACAGGCGCCCGGCTGCCGGGCTGCGCCTCAGGCGTCGATGATGACGGGGATGATGAGGGGCTTGCGGCGGTAGGTGCGGAACGCCCAGTTCGCCACGGCACGGGCGATGAGTTGTTCGAGCTGGCGCGCGTCCCCGACGCCTTCCTGGGCCGCGGTGGCCAGGGTCTTCTCGATGACGGGGACGACCGGCTCGAAGGTGGTGTCGTCGTGGACGAAGCCCCGGGCCAGGAAGTCGGGGGCCTCGGCGAGCGCGCCGGTGTCCGCGTCGACGATCGCCACCACCGTGACCACGCCTTCGGCGGCGAGGGTGAGGCGGTCCTTGAGGGAGGCCTCGGTGGCGCCGCCGACTTCCATGCCGTCCACGTAGACGTTGCCGGCGGGGACCTTGCCGGTGATGGACGCACGCCCGTCGACGAGGTCGACGACGACGCCGTCCTCGGCGATGACGACCCGGTCGGGGTCGACGCCGGTACGGATGGCGAGGTCGCCGTTGGCCCGCAGGTGCCGCCATTCACCGTGCACGGGCATGACGTTGCGCGGCTTGACGATGTTGTAGCAGTAGACGAGCTCGCCGGCGCTCGCGTGCCCGGAGACGTGCACCTTGGCGTTGCCCTTGTGGACCACATGGGCGCCCCACCGGGTGAGTCCGTTGATCACCCGGTAGATGGCGTTCTCGTTGCCGGGGATGAGGGAGCTGGCGAGCAGGACGGTGTCGCCCTTGCCGATGCGGATCATGTGGTCGCGGTTGGCCATCCGGGACAGCGCGGCCATCGGTTCGCCCTGGGAGCCGGTGCACACCAGAGTGACCTTGTGGTCGGGGAGCTTCTCCAGCTCCTTCGTGCTCACGACCAGACCGGACGGAACCTTCAGATAACCCAGGTCACGGGCGATGCCCATGTTGCGGACCATCGACCGGCCGACGAAGGCGACCTTGCGGCCGTGCTGGTGGGCGGCGTCCAGGACCTGCTGGATGCGATGCACATGGCTGGCGAAGCTGGAGACGATGACCCGGCGCGGTGCCGTGCGCATCACCTGCTCGATCGCCGGATTCAGCTCACGCTCGGACGTGGTGAAGCCGGGTACTTCGGCGTTGGTGGAGTCGGTGAGGAACAGGTCCACGCCCTCCTCGCCGAGGCGGGCGAAGGCGCGCAGATCGGTGATGCGGTCGTCCAGAGGGAACTGGTCCATCTTGAAGTCACCGGTGTGCAGCACCATCCCGGCGCCGGTGCGGATCGCGACCGCGAGGCTGTCGGGGATGGAGTGGTTGACCGCCACGAACTCGCAGTCGAACGGCCCGAAACCGCGCCGGTCGCCCTCCCGCACCCGCACCGTGCGCGGCCGGATGCCGTGTTCCTTGAGCTTGGCCTCCAGGAACGCCAGCGTCAGCTTGGAGCCGACGAGGGGAATGTCGGACCGCTCGCGCAACAGGTACGGCACGCCACCGATGTGGTCCTCGTGACCGTGGGTGAGTACGACGGCCACGATGTCGTCCAGCCGGTCCCGGATCGAGGTGAAGTCCGGCAGGATCACGTCCACGCCGGGCTGGGTTTCCTCGGGGAACAGCACACCGCAGTCGACGACGAGCAGTTTGCCGGCGTACTCGAAGACGGTCATGTTGCGGCCGATCTCCCCCAGGCCGCCCAGGGCGATGACTCGCAGCCCTCCCTCGGGCAGGGGCGGGGCGGCTTTCAGTTCGGGGTGCGGATGACTCATACCTTGACGTTACCCGGAGAGTGGGGCGGGGTGATCCATTGCCTCTGCGATCTGGCTTCTCCCAGCGGAGAGGGGCACCCGCAGCGGGCGCCCCGTGACGACCCGATCAGCCGCCGGACCAGCCCCGTTGGGCCCGGGCCGGTCGTGCGGGAGGGCCCGAACCCCGTGCGGTGGTCCGGGCCCTCATCAGGTGCGGGTATCAGCCAGGGGCCGGAGGTTCATGCACACCGCGCATGCACGCGATCCTTTCCCAGCACCCCTCGGCGCCCGCCGCTCACGTCCCCGGCAGGGAGCCGGCGGCCGTCACCGCTCGCCGGAAGCAAGGTGCCCCCGTCGGCGGCCCCGGCCAAAATCGCCGCAACAGGGGTTGGAGCAGCCCGAGCTGGGGCGGCGGGTGCTGGATCACGACCCTCCCGCCCGCCGCGTACCAGGAATCGAAGGCCGCCAGGAGCGCGCTGTCGCAGAAGGTGACGTGCCGGCAGTCGAGGACCAGCCGCCGGTAGCCGTAGACGGCCGCGGTGGTCAGAAGGACGCGCAGCGGAGCGAGGCCGAAGTGGTCGGCCTCCCCGCGCGCGACCACCTTCACCGTGCGTGCGTCGGGTGTGGTGCAGGACAGGGAGAGTATGTCCCCGGGCGCGGCGTCCGCGCCCTGTGCGGCCCCGGCCTTCTCGGCCGGTGTGGTCAGTATCGGGCTCGTGTCCGTGTTGCTCATGCCCCTATCAACCAAGCCCGGGTTGATCAAGGACAGGCGACGCGCCCGGCCTTCACCCTGCCACGGGAACCGGTTCCCCACTGCGGGGGAAGAGTCATCACCCGTGTGAGGGGGGGAGCGCGGCGGCGCATGCTCGCTCGCCGATGCCTGGGCTTGAGCGCCTGGCAGTGCCCGGCGGGGGGCAGGTGGTGCAGGCCGACGACCCGGGAGACGCCCCGCGTCACGTAGTACGGCTGAGCCTGGCGGATAGCCTGCCACCTGGGATGTCGCCGCCCCACACCTGTCTGTGGGGGCAACCGACGAAGAGGAGGCCTTCATGGCGAGCACCGCCCGTGCCACCGTGCAGCACGAAGACGAGCGGGTCCGGGTGACCCGCTGGGACTTCCGGCCGGGAGAGAGCACCGGCCGTCATGTGCACGGGTACGACTACGTCGTCGTGCCGGTCACCGACGGGCAGACCCAGGTGATCACCCCCGACGGCACGGTCACCTCGTCGCAGCTGCGCGCGGGCGAGTCCTACGCGCGCCCGGCCGGCGGCGAACACGAGGTCGTCAACGCCGGCACGTCCGCGCTGGCCTTCGTCGAGATCGAACTGAAGTAGCGCAACGGACACCGCCGCTCACCTCGTGGTCCTGGCCGGGTGGTGCCGCGTCCGTACTCGGGGATCGGCCGCGGCACCACCGCCCGGGGCGCGGAAGAGGCCTAACGCCCAGGGACCACAGCCGGATGCCCTGGATCAGCGCGCGGACACGGGGCCAAATGGGTGGTGATGCGGTTCGCCGCACCCAGGGGTGCCTTCACGCTCGCCCCGGCCGTGTGCCCGGGACCGGATCGGCAGCGGTCAGGACGCGAGGGCGTCGTCGAGGGTGGGGTGGCAGTCGATGAGAGTGTCGATGCCGACGAGCTGGAGGGTGCGCAGCACGGGCAGGGTGGGTCCGGCCAGGCGCAGCCGGCCGCCGGCCGCGGTGACGGCCTGGTAGGCGGCGATGAGGATGTTGATGCCGCTGGAGTCCATGAAGGTGACCTGCCGCATGTCGATCACGAGGCGCGGCCGCGGGGCGCCGGTGACGTCCAGGGCCTCGCGGAGCGTGTCGGCGGTGTGATGGTCGATCTCTCCGGCCAGGGTCAGCACGCGGGCGCCGTCGGCGGCCGTGGCTGTCACGGACAGCCCGCCGAGCTGCCCGGTGGTTTCGGTGTCCGTCGTTCGTCCGTCCGCCATAGCGGTGATACTGGCACACCGAGACCCGTGCTCGAAGCGTCGGCCTGCAAGAACCGGGTGCCCGTGCGCCGTGGGAGCCGGCGCAGGGGCTGGGCTGTGCAGCCGACCGGGCGTGGGTGAGCGCGTGGGCGTGAACGGGATGGTGAAGGCGGCCGTGTCGGAACGAGTTCCGCTGGGGGAGGGCCCCACCACGCCCGACGCGCGGGCGCTCCAGGTCACGGCGGCCCTGGACGGCGACGGCTCCGTCATCGCTCGTGCCCGGCCCGTGGTCGCGGACTTCCTGACCCGGGTGCAGGCGGAGCACGGCCTTCCGGTCTCGCGGCGCGCCATGGAAGTGACGCAGCTGATGGTGAGCGAGCTGGTCACCAACGCCCGTAAGTACGCGCCCGGTCCGGTGCTGCTGGAAGTGCGGATCACGCGGGACGCGGTCGAGGTGGCGGTGCGGGATTCCGATCCGGTGCTGCCGGTGGCCCGGGCCGCGGACGCGGGACGGGTGGGACAGCACGGTCTGGAGATCGTCATGGCCGTCACACAGGGCCTCGAGGTCCAGCGCGAGCGGGCCGGCAAACGCGTCACCGCACGCATCGCCCTGCCGGACGATCCGGGCGGAGACCTCGGCGGCCGCACTTCTGTGCAGGGCACGGGGAACCTGCGTGCTGCCCGGTGAGCGCCCCTGCTCACGCCGTTGCGGCGAACTCGCTGCTCTGGGAGCCAGCCGGACCCGGGTCGCTGACCGGGACCGGTCGTGGCGACATCAGACCCCGCGGATGTCGGTCGCGCCGTAAGCGGCGCGCCAGGCGGCGGGGGTCGTGGCTGCCTGACGCCGGAAGAAGGTGGTGAAGTTGCCGGCGTCCCGGAAGCCGAGGCGTCGGGCGCAGCCGGCGACCGGCAGGCCGGTGTGCGCGAGCAGCCTCCTGGCCTCCAGCAGGATGCGCTGGTCGAGGAAGGCCTTGGCGCCCGTGCCGGTGGCGGCGCGCGTCGCCCGGGTGAGGGTGCGCACGTCGTAACCGAGTGCCCGCGCGTAGTCGCCCACGTGGTGCCAGTCGGTGAAGTGTTCTTCGACGGCGGCCCGGTAGGCGCGGAACACGTCCGTGGACCGGTTGCCGGCCGGAACCCCGTCGGTTCGGGCGGGCGCGGCCGGTAGTGCGCGCAGGACCAGCGCCGCCAGCAGGTGGGACAGCAGTGCGGGAGATGCCAGGAGCGGGGTGCGCGCTGCCGTGTCGTGCTCGCGGCCGAGGTGTTGGGCCGCGAGCAGGGCCAGGTCCAGACGCTGCCGGTCCAGGCGCCAGCACGCCGGGGTGGTGGCCTCCGCGGCGGTGAGGCCGGGGAGAAAGCCGGGCCGGAAGAGGACCAGCGGGCCGTCGCAGGCGTCGACGTCGCTCCAGCGGTGCACCATGCCGGGCCGGATCCATACGGCGCTGCCTTCCGCCAGCCGGTAGATGTCGAAGTCCGCTTCGTGGGCGCCGGTGCCGGAGGCGATCAGGGCCAGGACGTGGAAGTCGGGGCGCTGGGGGAGTACGCGACGGCCCTCGGTGTCCATGGAGCGCAGCGCGGCGAAGTCGAGGACCTCCACGCCGTGCGGTGAGCCGACGGCAGGTGAGTAGCGCAGCTGTCGCACTGCCGGTTGTCCGTTTTCCACAAGTGCTGTGCTCCTTTTCACCGGGGCATGGACCGCGCTTCCCCTACCGTCGATGTGCACCTGGCAGGCAGGTCAGGTTACCCGTGGAAGGCTGCGGCCGGGAGACACCGATCGTCTCGGGCAGCCGAGTGAAAGGCGCAGGGATGACGGAAACGACAAGGCCGGTGCCGGTGGCGGGCGGGACTCTGGACGTACGGGTCGGCGGCCGTACCGGACCGGCGCTGGTGTTCGTCCACTACTGGGGCGGCTCCGCCGGCACATGGAACGACGTGATCGGTCATCTGCCGCCCGGGCAGGCGACGGTCCGCTTCGACCAACGCGGCTGGGGCACCTCTCGCGCCCTGCCCGGCCCCTATCACCTCGACCGGCTCGCCGACGACCTCGCTCGCGTGATCGACACGTGCGTGCGGGGGCCGTTCGTCCTCGTCGGCCACTCGATGGGCGGCAAGGTGAGCCAGCTCGTCGCGGCCCGAAGGCCGGCCGGCCTGGCCGGCGTGGTGCTTCTCGCCCCCGCACCGCCCGAGCCGCCCGTCACGGTGACCGAGGAGCACCGGCAGGGCCTGTCCCACGCCTACGACTCGCCCGAGGCGGCGATGCACGCCCTCGACCATGTCCTGACCGCCACACCGCTGTCCGAGACGGTGCGGGCCACCGCGGTACGCGACAGCCTCGCCGCCGGACCCGAGGCCCGGCAGGAGTGGCCGCTGCGCGGCATCGCGCAGGACATCACCCACGCCGTGCGCGGCATCGCGGTTCCGGTGACCGTGCTGGCCGCGGAGAACGACCTCGTGGAACCGCCGGGCGTCTTGCGCGAGTGCCTCCTGCCGCACATCCCGCACGCCACCCTGGTCACCGTCCCCGCCACCGGCCACCTCCTCCCCGCGGAAGCCCCCCGCGCCGTCGCCACCGCTGTCGAGGATTTCCTCCAGCTCCTTCGACACTGACCCGGGCCCCGTTGGCGCGCGCCGACAGCGCGCGGACGGCACAGGTGCGGAGCGGTGTCCAGGCAGATCTGCACAAGGCAGGACACGTCGCGGTTGGCCGAGCGGGAGGTCTTGGGGACGGAGCGGGCAGGCGACGGGGGGACCCCTGCCCGCTCCGTGGCAACGACCCGGACGGGGGGAGTGCGGGCCTTGCGGCGCCGATAGTACCCCGCAGCTCAAGGCGGCGATGCTCGCCGGCCCGTCGACCGGCACGCCACTGACGGCAGCCCGCGATCAGCACCTGCCCCCGGAACAGCGTCACCGGGCCGGGATCGGCTGAGTGAGGTTCACCGGGTTGCCGTCGGGGTCCTGGATGTGGGCGACGCGCTGTCCCCACGGCATGTCGTTGGGACCGCCGCGGACCGAGCCGCCCAGCGCCACCACCCGGCCGAGCGTCTCGTCGACGTCGTCGACACCGATGCTGAGCAGGATCCGCGCCTCCGCCCCCGTCCCCACGTCCGCCCTGGCCACCAGCCCGAGGTCGGTGTCGCCGATGCGCAAGCCGACGTAGAAGGCCGGGCCTTCCGCCGGTATCCGGAAGATCTCCTCAGCGCCGAGCAATGCCGTGTAGAAGCCGAGCAGAACGTCCTGGTCGGCAGTCACGATCACTGGCTGGATGGTGGACATGGCACCCCTGTCAAGAACGGTCGTGTCGCTGGGTAGACCGTTCATGGACGGTGAACTCATCGGCACGACCACCCCGCCGGGCGGTCTACGGCACGGACTGCCGCCCACGACCGGCACGGGCACCCCGTAACGAGGTCACCACCCCGCTGCCCAGCCACTTCGCGACGGCGGATCTTCCCTGTCGCCGCCCGGCCCTCTGGGCGGTGCAAGGTGTGCGGGTCAGTAGGGTGGGCATCCGATGGCGAGGGGAGGAGCGGTGAGAGCGGCGCGGACTTTGGCGACCCTGGACGAGGTCGACCCTGGTGATCATGTCTGCCAGGTGCTGGATGCTGCGGACGATGTCATGGACCGCAGCCGGGCCTTCGTCGCGGACGGGGCGCTGTTCGGCGACAAAGTGGTGATCATCGGCCCGGCTCCGCGGACAGGCGGCGAGTTCGCCCAGCTGGTGCTCGACCCTTCCCGGCTGGAGGGCTCTCTCCTTGCCGCCGTGCGGCGCGAGGCGGTGAGCGCCGGCCGTGAGGGTTTCCGCTCGCTTCGGGTGCTGCATCACGTGACGCCCAGCGGCCGCACGGAGCGGCCGGAGGACCTGTTGCGCAGCGAGCTCGAGCTGGAGGAGTTCGCCACCGACAGCGGAGCTCTGGTGGTGTGCGCCTACAGCGGTGGTGGCTGGGACGCTTCTACACTGGAACAGGTCAGGTGCGTGCACCCTCACCACCTGGGCAGCCGTCCGGCATCACCCGCATTCCAGGTGTACCGGACAGGAAAGGACGGCTGGACGGTGAACGGGGTCATCGACAGCGAAGGCGCGCCGGCCTTCGGGAACATCCTGCGCACGCTGCTCGCGCAGACAGCGACAGTGCGCCTCCTCTGTCACGCCCTGGATTTCTTCGACGCAGCCGGGATGAGCGCGCTGGCCGACGCGGCCAGATGCCTGCCGGACCGCAAGGTCGTTCTGGAAGGTACCAACGACACCGTGCGGCTGGCCTGGGAACTGTCCGGCTTCGCCGTGCGGGACGTTCCGGTGGTGATGGCGCCGTGACCTCCACCCGCTCCGCCTCCACACCCTCGGTCGCCGGGTACCGGCACGAGCTGTACCCGTACCGCGGCCGGGACCAGTTCGTCGAGGGAACCCTCGGTTTCATCCAGGAGGCGCTGGACGGTGACGAGGCCGTCGTCGTAGCCGTCCCCGAGGACAAGGTGTCCTTGCTGCGGGCCGAGATTCCCGCCGAAGCGGCGGTGCGCTACGTCGACACCACCATGGTGGCGCACCATCCGGGCCGGCTCATCGGAGCCTGGCAGGAGTGGATCAAGGAGCATGTCGCCGAGGGGCGGCCGGTGCGCGGGATCGGCGAATCCCCCTGGGACGAGATCCGCAACCGCGCCCAGGCACAGGAACTGCACTACCACGAGTGGCTGCTGAACAAGGCCTTCGCAGACGGCCCGGCCTGGTGGCTGCTGTGCCCGTACGACACCACCGGCCACGGGGCCGTGCTGGAGGAGATGGCGCGCTGCCACCCCGAGGTCCGAAGGGACGGTCGCACCGTGCCGTGCACGGACTACGATCCGCACACACCGTTCGCTTTCGATCCGCTGACCAATCCATGCGACCCGTACGACGAACTGGTCTACGCCCGTGGTGACCTGACGGCGGTGCGGGAGAAGATCGAGCGCTGTGCCGAACGGCACGGCCTGAGCGGCAGCAAGCTGCGCGAGCTGCATCTGGCCGCCACCGAAGTGGCCGCCAACAGCATCCGGCACGGCGGAGGCCAGGGCGTGCTGCGGACCTGGGGCGACGACCACCGGATGGTGTGCGAGTTCCGCGACGCCGGCTACATCAAGGACCCCCTCGTGGGCCGGTCCCGTCCCAGCGGCATGCAGATCGGCGGCCGCGGGCTCTGGCTCGTGCACCAGCTGTGCGACCTCGTCGAGATACGTTCCACCCCTGATACGGGCACCACCATCCGTCTGCACACGGAGCTGCCCGGCTGATCTCTGCCGGGCCGCGCTCGGCTCAGCGCCGGAGTGAGGCGGCGTCGCGAGGACCTTCCCTGAGCCGCACGCTCATGGCCGCGGTGAGGAAGCCGGGCCCGCCGTCTCGATGCGGCGGGCCCGATCCGTGCCACCGGTGTCGTCCTGAGAGGTGAGGCGCAGACGGGCGGTGATCTGCTTTCCCACGGCATGCGATGTGACGGCGACGTGATCGCTGACCGCGTGGACCAGGTGCAGTCCGTGGCCGCCGACGCGCTGTGGGTCGCGTCGGTGCACTGTCGGCCGGTCGGAGGAGGTGTCCCGGACGGTGATCGCGAGCTCTTCGTCGGACAGCTGCAGGGTCAGCCCGCACGGGCCCGGGGCGTGCCGGATCGCGTTCGTGACGAGCTCACTGACGACGAGCTCGGCGTCCAGGACCAGTGGGGGCGGCACGGGCGTGCGGTACCGGACACAGGCGAGGAAGGCGCGCAAAACATGGCGCGCGTCACTGACGCGGGCCGCTGCGCCGTCCCACGTCACGCTGCAGCGCAGCGTGACGGGCTCACCCGTGCCCTGTTCATCCGCCGCCTGATTCCTAAGCGGGGTGACCATCCGGGGCTCTTTCGTTGTGCTTGCCGTCCATTGCGGCCGTCGGGCCCGCGTGTACCCCTCTGTCGACCGCACACACCTCAGGTGACTTGCCTGCAGGTGCGGTGCATCGCCCTGGACGGCGACGCCGACACCGTGCTCGGACGGTCGACCAGGGCATGCGGGCTGCCGCTCAGGCCGGGTCGGTGCGTCCGGTCCGTATCCGCTGGGCGACATCGCGGAGTTTGATGTTGTGCTGCTGGGAGATGCGGCGCAGCACGTTGAAGGCGTCGTCCTCGCTCAGCTGGTGGCGCTCCATGAGGATGCCCATGGCCTCACCGATGGAGTGCCGGGACTCCATGGCGTGCTCGAGCTGGTCGATGGTGCGGGCGCTGTCCAGGGCGACGGCGGCGTGCGAGGCCAGCAGCCAGCCCGCGGTCTCGATGTCCTTGCCCATGGCTCCGGGGCGGCGGGCGTACAGGTTCAGTGCGCCGAAGTCGTCCTCGTCGGTGTAGAGCAGTACGCCGGTCATGCTGCCGATGCCCAGCTTGCGGGCCTCCGCGGCGAAACGCTCCCATGCCGGCTGCGGCTGGTTCAGGTCCTCGATCCGGTACACGCGTTCGCCGTCCTTGTGCCGGGCGAGATCGAAACAGGGCCCCTCGTCCAGCTCGCCCTGGAGGCGGTCGGACTCGTGGACCATGTCCCCGCAGGCCGCCAGCGTCACCGCCCGTCCCTTGCGCACCGCAAGGATCCCCGCCGCATCACAGCCCTCGATCAGCTTCACCGCCGACGCCGCGATCTCATCCAGCGTCGCCTGCAGCGAATCCTGGGCCAGCAGGTGCCGCGCGAGCACCGCCATCTGCTCGGCGTACTTCTGCCACTCCATAGCCACCCCGCCTCGATCACCGACCGGGCCACACTAGACCGAGTTCTGCGATGGAGGATGTTTTTGACCTCAGTACAGCCGCCCACCCAGGGCAAATCGTTGCCCCGGACCGACGGAACGCCGGGTACGTCGACCGGCCGCCGGGCCGAGGGCCGTCCTGGTGGGGCCTGTGCGCGGAGCCGTGAGACGACGAAGCCGCACCGGAGCTCTCCGGTGCGGCTTCGTCGTGACTTCGGCGGCGGTGCCGGGCACGATGCGGTCGGCGCCTCATGCGGCCTGTCCCTGTGACGCTTCCGAGGTGCATCTACACGAAGGTGCCGAGCCTGGGGCGGCGAGGTACCGCAGCGGGCTGCCGCGGCCACTGGGACGGCAGGCGGCTCCCAGGCCGTCGCGGCGAACGGTGCGGCGCCCGTCGGCAGACGCGCTCGTTCGGTTGCCTCTTGCCGGTCGGAATGCGAGCGAGCAGCGGCGCGGACGGCGGTCAGCGCCGGGCAGCGGATGCCCGGCTCGGTTCCGAACCCGCGACACCCGCTGGTACCCTCCGCGTTCCTCTGTGCGCGGCCCGCCCGCCTCCATGCGTGTCGAAGACGCTCCACGGAACCGCCCCACAGTCCTGCGCCTGGGCGCAGGATGCGTTCAAGGCGTGGCGACGAGCGAGTAGTTGGTGGTGAACGCCTGCACTTGAGAGTTCTGTGCGGTGTAGAGGAGCTTTGTTTCGGCGGAGGAGGCGTCGAGGACTACCTTGACGCCAACGTTCGCGGTGATGTTGTTGGTGGCCAGGTAGTTGCGGGCGCCGCCGGCGACCAGGATGATCGTCGGGTCGGAGCCGGCCGGGCTGATGTTCTCCGGGGGTACGGAGAAGGAGAACTGGTTGCCGATCACGGCGTTGTCGTCGCCGCTGATGCGCATCATGCCGTAGAGGTCGTCGAAGCGGGTGCTGGTGCCGTCGCCGTACACCCGCCGGAAGTGGTTCGCGGAGATCAGGTTGCCCGAGCTGCCGTTCTGCAGCGAGATCATGCTCGGGAAGTCGCTCAGCAGCTTGTTGGCGGAGATGGTGCAGCGGTTCGATTCGATGAGGGTGATGTTGCAGGCCCACAGGATGGTGTTGCCGGTGATGGAGAGCCCCTCGGTCCTCTCCGCGTGGACGGAGTAGCCGGCCCAGGCGCTGATGAGGTAATTGTTGGTGATCTTGACGGACTGGGAGGCGCCGGTCAGTTCGATGCTGCTGCCGCACTCGGCGACGAAGTTGTTGGTGAAGCTGCAGGCGTCCGCCCCGTTCACGGTCATGGCGTGTTCGAGGTAGACGAAGCCCATTCCCTCGAAGCGGAAGGAGTCGTTGTCCGACTGCACCGATATGCCGATCTTGGAGTTGCCGGGCGTGTACGGCTTGACAGCCGACACACCGTCGATGCAGAAGTCCTGGAAGACGATGCCGCTGAGCCGGCCGACGTCGTCCGGCCGTCCGGCGCGTTGCACCAGGAACGCTTCACTGTGGCCATCGGTGTTCATCACCCGGACGTGGCTGGAGCCGGGCTGCACCTCCCCCCACGAGCCGGTGTTGGACCCGTCGCGGATGGCCTCGGACAGGAAGCCGTGTCCGGAGCCCTTGATCGTCAGGAAGCTGATGTCGACGATGACCCGGGTGAGAAGGTCGTAGTGGCCCGGCGGGATGTAGATGACGGCGCCGGGCCGGGTGTTCTGGGTGGTCTGCCTGGACTTGATGTCCGCGATGATCTCGTTGATCACCCGGCCGATGTCGGTGTAGGGCGACACGCTGGCCGCGAAGGTGGTGACGTCGTAGACGGTGTCCGCCACGGGGATGATCCTTCCGGTTGAAGACCTCTGGTCACAGGACGCCGACGATCGCCCTGTACGACCGATGCGACGTGCTGGTGTGCTTGGTGTGCTGAGGGGGCTCGGGAGGGGCCGGTACGGTGGCGTGCGCCGGCAGGGGCCTGGTGGCGTTCAGGGACGCCACCGTGGTGAGCGCCGCGAGCGCGGCGCCCCTCAGCACGGTGCGCCGGGAGGGGGCGGGCTGTCGGTCGGAATCCATGGCGGCTCCTCGTGGAGTGGGGCGTGTGCAGGGGTCAGCGGACGGCGCCCGCGGTCATGCCCGCGATGACCTGCTTCTGGAAGGCCGCGTAGATCGCCAGCTGCGGCAGGAGGACGAGGGTGGCGGATGCCATCATCGCGCCGTAGTTGACGCTGTAGACGCCCTGGAACTGGGAGACGGCGAGGGACGCGGTGGTCAGCGACGGGTCGTTGATGAGCGTGACCGCGAAGGGGAACTCGTTCCAGACGTAGATGACGTTGAGGATGGCGAGGGTGGCGACGACCGGCCGCATGAGCGGGAAGACGATCTTCCAGGCCATGCGCCAGAGCCCGACCCCGTCCATCACCGCCGCCTGTTCGATGTCGTCGGGGAAGTCCCGCAGGAACCCGGTCAGCAGCAGGATGTTGAACGGGATCGAGACGGCGATGTACGGCAGGATCAGCGCCGCGTAGGTGCCGAACAGGCCGAGGGCGATGTCGATCCGGTACACCGGGAACAGCAGGATGTAGACGGGGATGGCCAGTCCACCGAGGAAGTAGTACCGGAGGGTGTTCTGCGTGCGGCGACCGCCCCTGCGGAAGACCATGCGCGTGAGCGCGAACGCCGCCAGGTAGGAGATGAACAGCCCGACCGTGACGGAGACGACGGCCAGGATCAGTGTGTTCTTGTACATCACCAGCAGGTTGAGGGTCTCCAGCGCCTGTTGGTAGTTGGCCAGAGTGAGGTGGGAGAACGAGAAGGGGTGGGCCAGGATGGTGTCGTTGGTCTGGAACGACAACAGCAAGATCCACAGCAGGGGGATCAGGATCACGAAGGTGATCAGGTAGGCGGCCGCCGAGGCGACGATCACGCCGCGTCCGCTGCGCCGGGGCCGGCGCGGGACGGCCTTCCGGGACGGTCGCGGCACCGGCCGTGTGCGGACGCCGGACTTGGTGTCGGTGTGCATGTCGGTGCTCAACTCCGCTCCTGTCTGCGTCGGTTGCCGAGAAACGTGGCCGCGGAGGCGAGCGAACCGACCACGAACACCACGACCGCCAGGGCCATGCCGTAGCCGTACTGCTGAGTGGTGAAGGTGATGTGGTACATGTAGCTGACCATGACCTCGGACAGGTGGACGGGACCGCCGCCGGTGAGCGCGTAGACGAGTTCGAAGACCTTGAAGACGCCGGTGACGACGAGGGCGGTGACGATGCCGAACGTCTCGCGCAGCATCGGGATCTGGATGTGCCGCAGTTGCTGCCAGCGTGACGCGCCGTCGAGGCTGCTGGCTTCCATCACGTCGCGGGGCAGCATGCGCAGGCCCGCGTAGAAGATGGTCAGGACGAAGCCGACCTGCTGCCAGAGGTAGACCAGGCCGATCGAGTACGGGCTGAGCGTGGGACCGCCGATCCACTGCGGCCCTGCCGGTAGGCCGATCGCCAGCAGAAACGCGTTCACCAGGCCGATCTTCGGGTCCAGCATGAAGATCCAGATCAGTCCCACCAGGATCGGCGCGATGATGGCCGGGGCGAAGACGAGCGCCCGCAGCGCGCCGCTGCCCCTCACCCGGCCGCTGAGCAGTACGGCGAGCAGGAAGCCCAGGGGGATCAGCAGGAACAGGGCGATGCCCAGGATGACTCCGGTGTTGCGCAGGGAAGTCCAGAAGACATCGTCCTGCGCCATCTGCCGGTAGTTGCTCAGGCCGGTGAACGCGGTGGCGGAGACGCCGTCGTAGTCGGTGAAGCTGTAGTAGAGCGAGTACAGGATCGGGTAGATCATGTACACGCTGTAGAGGAGGAGGGCCGGCGCGATCATGAGGGTGAAGTGCCGGCGCGTGGTGAGCCAGTTCATGCCGTTCCCGTTGTTCGAGGCATGCCGAAGAAGGCTGGTGCGGGCGACTACTTGATGGACTTCTGGACCTTCGCCGCGGCCTCCTCGGGGCTCAGGCTGCCGCCCATGACCCCGTAGAAGCTGTCGTACATGGCGCTGGCGGTGGCAGCGGAGACCACCAGGTCGGGCTGGGCCTGGGGGCTCTTCCAGCCGGGCTTGGCCGCTTCGGCGAGAACACCAGCGAAGACCGGGTTCTTCGCCGGGTCCACGGTGGGCTTGTACGTGGTGACCGGCGGCTGGCCGTTGTCGACGAGGATCTTCTGGCCCGCGTCGCTGTAGTAGAACTGGATGAACGCCTTCACCGCGGCGTACTTCTTCTTGTCCTGCTTCACCTTGGCGCTCACCACGAACGGCGCCGAGGGGACGTTCATGACGAGGTTCTGGTCCCCGACGCCGTCGGAGAAGGTGGGGCCGGCCCAGAAGCCGGTGCTCTTGCCCACCTTGCTCTCCTGGATCTTGTGCGCGTCCCAGACGCCCGTGTCGAGGAAGGCCGCCTTGCCGTCCGTGTACGAGGCGACGGCCTGGGCGTACGTCTGGGTGTTCATGTTGGCGGGGAAGGCGCCGGCCTTGGCGAGTTCTTCCACGTGCTGGTACAGGCGCACGAAGTCGGCGTTGTCGTAGCGTGCCTTGCCGACCAGGATGTCCTGGTACTTCGCCTCGAACCCGAAGCGGTCGAGCATGGTGAGGAAGGCCCAGACGCTGAACGAGGAGGTGTTCGCTCCTTGCGCGATCGGCACCACGCCCGCGGCCTTGAGCTTCTTCACCGCAGCGAGCAGGTCGTCGAACGTCCTGGGCACGGCGATCCCGTGTGCCCGGAGGATGTCCTTGTTGTAGTAGAAGCCGGTGACCAGCGCCTGGTAGGGGACGCCGTACTGGACGTTGTCGAAGCGGAAGGCGGCCAGCATGCTCGGCTTGAACTTCGAGTGGAGGTCGTTCTCGGCGAGGATCAGGGAAAGGTCCAGCAGGTTGCCGTTCTTGGCCATGGTCTTCGCGAGTGAGTCGTAGACCCAGAACATCTCCGGCAGCGTGCCGCTCTGCGCGGCGATGGTCATCCGCTGTTCGTGCTGGTCGACCAGTTGACCCTCCAGCTTGACCTTCATGTCGGGGTGCATGGCGTTGAACGCCTGCACGAGCCGCCAGGTCGCCGGGTCCTGTGTCTTGCTGTCCGGGTTGTGCATGGACAGGGTGATCACACCGTCCGACGACGAGCCGTTCGGTGAGTTCACCGCGGAGCCGCAGGCCGTGCTGGTGGCCAGCAGTGCGGTCGCCGCAGCGGTGAACAGGAGCCGGCGCGAGATGCCGGAGCGCGGTCCCGACGAGGAGGACGCGGGCTGGGAAGAGGTCGCCATGGTGCTGTTGCCTTCCGGGAAACACAGGGTGAGGCGGAACCGGCGTGGGGGAGGGGCTCCGGGGAGGTGATGCGCTACGGGCCGTCGGGTCCGGGGTGTGTACCGGTGCCGCTCGGGCGTTCGGCGTGGGACCGGCGTGACGGTCTGACGCAAACGTTTCGATGAAAGGTACTCGGCAGGTCTGGACTGTCAATACTGCGCGTCGGAGAAGTTCCGAGCGGGTCAACGTCCTTGCTGGTTGAACCCTATTGACGGTCATCGTCGAGCATGCGAAAGTCTGCGCAATCGTTTCGATGAGTCGGACGGTGAGCGGTGGACGGCGCATCGGTCGATCCCATGAACCGGTGGACCGTATGGCGCTGCGCAGTGACGGACCGGATCATGGATCCAGTCCCACGACACGAGGAGGCGGCGAGCGGCAGTGGCCACGATCTCCGACGTTGCACGGATGGCCGGCGTATCGACGTCCACCGTGTCGCACGTCATCAACGGCACGCGGCCGGTCCGCGATGAGACCCGCACCCGGGTCGAGGAGGCGGTAAAGGCCACGGGCTACCGGCGCGACAGCCTCGCTCGCGCGCTGCGCCGCTCTCGCACGGACTCCATCGGACTGGTCCTGACGGACATGGCCGAGCCGGCTTTCGCGGCGATGGCCCGCGGTGTCGAACGGGAGGCCATGGGTGCCGGCCTGACCGTGCTGCTGGCCAACTCGGGCGAGGACGCGGAGCTGGAGGCGCGGGCGCTGGAGGTCCTCGCCGAGCGTCGGGTCGACGGCCTCCTCATCGCTCCGGTGGCCCGGTCACGCCGGGAAGTGATCACCGCGGTCATCGACCAGGGCACGCCGGTCGTCCTGATCGACCGCCTCAACGGGGTCAGGGCCGATCAGGTGGGCGTCGAGAACACCGCGCCCATGCGGGAGCTGGTGCTGCACCTGGCGGAACGGCACGGCCACCGGCGGATCGCGCTGGCCGCGGGTGACACCGGCGTGTCCACCATCTCCGAGCGGCGGCGCGGCTATCTCGACGCACTCGACGAGGCCGGCATCGAGGTCGACGACGCCCTGATCGTGACCGGAAACGGGCGGGCGGACGACACCCGCGAGCGCATGACGAGTGTCCTGCGGCAGCACCGGCCGACGGCCGTGGTCGCCGCCAGTACCGAGACCGCGGTGGGTGTCCTGACGGCGGCAAAGGGGCTGAGCCTGACCACGCCGGAGGACTTCGCCTTCGCCACCTTCGACGGCTTCCCGCACACCGACCTGTTCCGGCCCGGTATCACCGCGGTCGCCCAGCCGGCCCACGAGATCGGGGCCACGGCGATGCAGCTGCTGCTCAGCCGTATCGACGGCACCCTCACCTCCCGGCCCCGCACCGTCCGCCTTGAGCCGGAGATCACCTACCGGGAGTCCTGCGGCTGCCCGGCCTGAGCCACTCCACCACAGCAAGGGGCGGCAGGAGAGGTCCAGTCTCCCGCCGCCCGAGTTCAGCGAACCATCACTGAAGGGGTCAGTCTCCCATGCCCTCGCACGCCCTCGAACACCTCACCCGCCCCGCGCGGGCCCGCACCGCCCGCGTCTCCAGCTGGGACCAGCGCGGCCGTAACCAGGACTACTGGACGACCCCGGCCCACTCCAGCCGTGTCCTGGCCGACCTCGAAGGCCCCGGACGGATCAGCCACATCTGGATGACCCAGTTCTGCCGCCGCACCCTCGGCCCGGGCCTGATCGACCCCCTGGAGGCCGACACCGTGGCCCCCGTGATGGAGATCCACAACGCGCTCGGCGTCAACTGGGAAGAGCCGGACCCGGACTACTACCGCAAGGTCCTCATCCGGATCACCTGGGACGACGAAGAGGAGCCCGCCGTCCTCGTCCCGCTCGGCGACTTCTTCGGCATCGGCCACTGCATGCCCAACAGCTACCAGTCGGCCCTGTTCACCGTCTCCGCCAAGCCGGAGGAATCACTGATCTTCGGCGGCAGTGCGGCCCTGAACTGCTGGGCGCCGATGCCCTTCAACAAGCGCGCCCGCATCGAGCTGGTCAACGAGAACGACCTGCCCATCCAGCAGTACTTCTACATCGACTACGAACTGTTCCCCGACGAACTGGCCGAGGACACCCTCTACTTCCACGCCCGCTGGAGCCGCAGCAACCCCTGCAACGGCTGGGCCCCGGACATCCAGACCAACAGCCCCGAGGCCAACATCACCGACCTGACCGGTGAGGACAACTACGTCATCCTCGACACCGAGGGCAAGGGCCACTACGTCGGCTGCAACCTCTCCGTCCACCACCGGCAGGGCAGTTGGTGGGGCGAGGGCAACGACATGATCTGGATCGACGACGACTTCCTGCCCGACGGCTCCACCAGCTGGCCGCCCTCCCTGCATGGCACCGGCACCGAGGACTACTTCAACCACGCCTGGGGGATGCAGAAGAACGCCTACCTCTACCACGGCGCGATCCTCCACGAGGCCGACGTCCCCGGCTACTCCGTCAACTACCGCTTCCATGTCGCCGATCCGATCCGCTTCGAGGAACGCATCAAGGTCTCCATCGAGCACGGCCACGGCAACCACCTCGCCGACGACTGGGCCTCGACCGCGTACTGGTACCAGACCCTGCCCTCCCCGAAGGCGATGATCCTGCCGCTGGAACAGCGCCTGCCCGTGCGTCCGGCCGGACAGCCGATGCCGGTTCCGGCCGCGCGCTCCGGCGCGGTCGCCGAGGAGATCGCCGTCATGCGCGAGCGCTACCAGGCCCGCTTCGAACGCCATATGAACAACCTCGCCGAGCGCACCCGTCTGAGGGGCGAACGCTCGCTGCAGGAGTCCGAGGCCAACATCAAGCAGGCCGCCGCCGTCCGTCGCCGCTACGACGAGCGCGCCCATGACTGAGACCCAAGTACCACCGGCGCTCGACACCCACTTCCCGGCGGTCCACCTCCGCCCGCCGGCGCACTGGATCAACGACCCCAACGGCCTGGTCTTCCACGACGGCCACTACCACGTCTACTTCCAGTACAACCCGCACGGCGCCCGCCACGCCGACATGCACTGGGGCCACTTCCGCAGCCCGGACCTCATCCACTGGGAGCTCCTGCCGGTGGCCCTCGCCCCCACACCCGGCAGCGACGACGAGGGCGGGATCTGGTCGGGCAACGCGGTCTCGCACGACGGCCGCCTCACCGCCTTCTACTCCGCCCGCCACCCGGACCGCCGGCACCAGCCGGTGACCTCGGCGGTGTCGTACGACGGCGGTACGACGTTCACCAAACGCGGCCGGCTGCTGATACCGGAGGCACCCGACGACACGACGATGTTCCGCGACCCGTACGTGTGGCAAGACGGCGGCCGCTGGCGGATGCTGGTCGGCGCGGCCTTGGCCGACGGCCGCGGAGCAGCGCTGGAGTACACCTCCGGCGACCTCGACCACTGGTCGTACAAGGGGGTCTTCCTCGCCCGGCCGCCCCACCCGCTTCCCTATGGCCGCAATACCGAGGAAGGCTGGGAGTGTGCCCAGTACGCCGCCTTCCCGGACGGCACCGGTGCGGTACTTGCCAGCGCCTGGGATCCCGAGGAGGGAGCCAGCTGCGCGATCTACTGGCCGGGCCACGAACAGGACGGTGAGTTCCAAGCCGCGGCGCCACCCCGGCTCCTCGACCACGGGCCCGACTTCTACGCCCCCGCCCTGCTGCGCGCCCCCGACGGGCGCCGGCTGATGTGGGCCTGGATCTGGGAGGCCCGAGACGAGGAACGCGTCGGCGCCCCCAGCGCCTGGACCGACGAGGTCGGCTGGGCCGGAATGCTCTCCCTGCCCCGCGAACTGACCCCCGGCCCGGACGGCGAGCTGATCCAACAGCCCGCTCGCGAGCTGCTCGCCCTGCGCGGCGAACGACGGATCGTCGCCGCGGGAAAGGCGAGCGCCGAGCAGCCGGCCGACCTCGGCGAGGTAAGCCGGGCCACCGATCTGACCGTGTCCCTCGAGCGCGGCGGACGTCTGCGGCTGCTCACCTCGCCGGACGGGACGGAGTACCTCGACATCGTCCACCACCTGCTCACCGGCGAACTGGTCGTCGACCGCGACCATGCCTCCCTCGATTCCCGCGCCAAGGGCGGCAGCTGGCGCCTTCCGGCAGAGGGGCCCACCGCGACGCTGCGGATCCTGCTGGATCACTCGGTCGCGGAGATCTTCACCGCCTCCGGCTGTGCCCTCACCCTGCGCTTCTATCCCGTCGGCGAGGGGCCTTGGCGCGTGCAGATGGGCGCCATGGGAGTCGGCTCCGCCGCTTACACGGTCGGCGCCTGGGACCTGAGCAAGGACCCGGTCGCCGACTCCTGACCGTGCCACGGGCGCCCCGCCGAGATCGATGTGCCTCGGCGGGGCGTCTCGTGCGTGGGCCAGATCTCTTCCGCACCTGCGCAGAGCTCGTCGACGGGCAGTGAGGCGTCCTTCGCCGCGCTGTGCGGGGTCAGCCCGGTCGAGCGTTCCTCGGGCAGTCGGCAGTACCGTCGCCTGAACCGGGGCGGCGACCGGCAAGCGAACGCGGCCCTGCACCGGATCGTGCCGACTCGCCTGCGGGTTGACCCGCGTACCCAGGACTACGACGAGCGCCGCAGCAAGGCGGGCAAGACTCGACGCGAGATGGTCCGAAGCCTCAAGCACTACGCGGCCGAGAGGTCTGCCACCTGGTCAGACCCGTGCAGTCGTCACCCCCGTCATAGGGGCAGTCGCGAGAGGGTCTGACGCGTGAGTGAGACACCGTCGAACACCCTGCAATACCGTGAACCCGAACCCGCATCTGCGCACCCTCCACCACATCTGCATCGTGGCGATCGACCTCGACCGGGCCGTGGCGTACTACGAGAGCCTCGGCGTCGGGCCTTGGTACGACTACCCGAAGAGCACCGCCTACAAGGAGTTCGAGGTGCCCAGCCGTGAGGCGTCGGCGGCGATGCGCTACAAGTGCGCCAACCTCGACAACGTGCAGCTCCAGCTCTGCAAGCCGCCTGAACTCGACTGCCCGCAGCGGCGGTTCCTCGACGAGCACGGCGAGGGCGTCCACCACCTCGGCTTCGAGACGCCGGACCTGACCGACGCGCGGGCCCATGCCGGGCGGCTCGGGCTCGGCGTCCTCGCGCCCGGGCGGCGCGCCGATGGCAGCGGCTTCTGCTACTTCGACACGCGGGAGGGAGCGGGGGTGGTGCTGGAGGTGCGCCGCACCCAGCGGTGACGTGCGCTCAGGCCAGTCGGCTCAGCGCCGCCGACACCAGCGTCCGCACACCGGGCACGAGTACTGACGACGGTTCGGGAGCGAACAGCGGGCTGTGGTTGCCCGGCACGTTGCCGAACTTCTCGGCGAGGTCGTCGCCGGGCGCCGCCTCCCAGACATCGGCAGGGGTCGCCGTCACGTACCAGTAGTCGTACGGCACACCCTCGGGCGCGAGCAGGGAGAAGTCCTCGCTGCCCATGGCCGGACCGAAGTCGAAGACTGTGGCTGCGCCGAAGAGTTCACGGTGCACAGCCGCGATCTCACCGTCCAGCGAGGCGTCGTTGACGGTGTTCGGATAGCCGGGCCGGACGGTGACCTCGGGCGGTACCGTGCAGCCCGCCGTCCGGCACTCGCCCGCGACGATCCGGCGGACGGCGCCGAGGACGCGCTCACGCACCCGTGTGTCCTGCGTGCGCAGGTTCAGGGCGAGCCGGGCCTCGGCGGGGATGATGTTGTGCTTCGTGCCGGCGTGGAACCGGCCGACCGTCAGGACTACCGACTCGCGCGCCGCGACCTCCCGCGACACCACGGTCTGCAGGTGCGTGACGATGTACGCGGCGGTCACCACCGGGTCGACGGTCGACTCGGGGCGTGAGCCGTGGCCGCCGACGCCGTGGACGACGACGTCGATGTCGTCGGAGGCGGACATGGTCAGGCCGGGCGTATGCGGGTAGAACCCGGCGAGGCCGGGTGTGACGTGCTGGCCGAGCAGCACGTCGGGGCGCGGGAAGCGCCGGTGCACTCCTTCGGCGACCATGGCCGCCGCCCCACCGCCGGACTCCTCCGCAGGCTGTCCGACGACGACGAGCGTGCCGGACCAGGTGTCGCGGGCGGCGGCCAGGACTTCGGCGGCGCCCGCGAGCCAGGTGACGTGCAGATCGTGGCCGCAGGCGTGCATCACGCCGTCGACGGTGGAGGCGTACTCCAGGCCGGTGGCCTCCTGGACGGGCAGGGCGTCCATGTCGCCGCGCAGCCAGACGACGGGACCGTCACCGTTTGCCAGGACGCCGACCACTCCGGTGCGGCCGACGCCCTCGGTCACGTCGTAGCCGGCCGCGCGCAGCCGTGCGGCTAGCCTGGCCGCGGTCCGGTGCTCCTGGAAGGCCAGTTCGGGATGGCGGTGCAGATCCCGGTAGAAGTCCTGCAGTTGGGCGGGTTTCAGGTCGGCGGTGAGGTCCAGGGTGAGGCGGGCTGCGGTGGTCGGCTCGCTCATGCCAGCTGCTCCTTCTCCTCGAAGGGCGGGACGCTCGCCAGCAGGCGGCGTGTGTAGGGGTGTTGCGGGGTGCGGTAGACGTCCCGTACGGGCCCGTGTTCCACCACTTCTCCTTGGCGCAGGACGGTGACCTCGTCGCTGACGTGGCGGACGACGGCCAGGTCGTGCGAGATGAAGAGCATCGTCAGGGACAGGGAACGGCGAAGTTCCTCGAGGAGGTTGAGGACTTCGGCCTGTACGGAGGCGTCCAGCGCCGACGTGATCTCGTCAGCGATGATCACCTCGGGTTCGACGGCCAGCGCGCGGGCGACGGCGATCCGCTGCCGCTGCCCGCCGGAGAACTCGTGCGGGTACCTGCGGGCCGCCGAACCGTCGAGCGCGACCGTCTCCAGCCAGCGCTCCACCACCGCCGCGTTCCTGCGGGCGTCGGCCCGTACCGGGTCGACGGCCTCGGCGATGGCCTGGCCCACGGTCATGCGCGGGTTGAGGGAGGCGTACGGGTCCTGGGAGACGAGCTGCACCCGGCGGCGCACCGCCGTGAGCCGTCCGCCCCGCAGACCCGTGAGGTCCTCGCCGTCGAGGGTGATGCGGCCCGCGCGCGCCGGATGGACGCCCACGATCGCCTTGGCGATGGTCGACTTCCCGGAGCCGGACTCGCCGACCAGGCCGAGCGTCTGCCCGGCCCGTACCCCCAGGGACACACCGTGCAGGACGGTTCTCGCGCGCTTGCCGTGGCCGAAGGTGACGGTCAGGTCCTCGACGGCCAGCTTGTCCATGGTCACGCGGGCTGCACCTCCTGGCGTACGGCGTGGCAGGCGACGGCGTCGATCAGTTCGGGCCGTTCACTCGTGCAGGCGTCGAGCGCGACCGGGCAGCGGTCAACGAACGCGCACCCGGCGGGGCGGGCGGCGGGCGCCGGTGGCCGACCGGGGATGGTCGCGAGCAACGAGCGCTCTTCGCCGTGGGGTTCCTCCAGGCGCGGGCTCGCGGCCAGGAGCGCCTTGGTGTACGGGTGCCGGGCGCGGCCCGCTCGTAGATCGGCAGTCGACAGCTCCTCCACTACCCGGCCTGCGTACATCACCAGGACCCGGTGGCACAGGGTGCCGACCACACCGATGTCGTGGGAGATGAACAGGATGCTCGTGCCGCGGGTGCGGTTGATGTCCTTCAGCAGCTCCAGGACCTCCGCCTGGACGGTGACGTCGAGGGCGGTGGTCGGTTCGTCGGCGACGATCAGGCGGGGGCCCGGCAGGACGGCCGCGGCGATCACCGCGCGCTGCCGCATACCGCCGGACAGCTCGTGCGGGTACTGCTTCACGACCCGGGCCGGGTCCGTGATCCTGACCTGTTCCAGAGCCTCGAGGGTACGGTGCAGCGCCTCAGTCCGGGGCACGGCCTGGTGCACCCGGAGCGTCTCGGTGAGCTGACCGCCCATCCGCAGCGCGGGGTTGAAAGAGGCCGACGGATCCTGGAAGACGATGCCGATCTCGGTCGCCAGCCGCTTGGGGTCGGCGGCGGGAGCGGCCAGGTCGAGGTCGCCCAGGGTGAGTTGGGCCGCGTGGGCCGTCAGCCCGTCGGGCAGGAGCCGCGCCACGCTCATCGCCGTGATCGACTTGCCGGAGCCGGACTCGCCGACCAGGCCGACGATCTCGCCGGGCATGACGTGGAAGGAGACGTCGTCGACGAGGCGGGTGCCATCCGGCAGGGCGACGGACAGGCCGTCCACCGTCACCAGCGCGTCCTTCGGGGCTCGGTGCGAGTGCGGAGGTACGACGACGGGTCGGGGCGCCCTGGTCTTCGTACCGCCGCCGCGTGGGTCGAGTGCCGTGGCCAAGCCGTCGCCGACGAAGCCCGCGAGGACGCCGGTGACGGTGATGGCCGCCGCCGGGCCGATCGCCTCGGCCGGGGTGGTGTAGAGGGACTCCAGACCGGAATTGAGCAGCGCGCCCCAGTCGTAGTCCGGCGACTGCACGCCAACGCCGAGGAAGGACAGGCCGGACAGGGCCACGAGGACGTTGGCGAACGCCACCGACAACAGCACCAGCAGCGGCCCGGAGATGTTCGGTAGGAGATGCCGACTGAGCAACCGGGAGGGCGGTACGCCCATCAGGCGGGCCTGGGTGACGAAGTCGCGCTGGGCGACCGAGGCCGCCATGTTCGCGGTGAGGCGGGCGAAGGCGGGCGCGCCGCCCAGGCCGATCGCGAGGATCGAGGCGGTGGGTCCGGTGCCCAGGACCGTGGCGATCACCATCGCCAGCAGCAGCGCCGGGTAGGAGATCATGACGTCGATCAGCCGCAGCCCCAGTTCGCGCACGCGCGGGCCGGACACCCAGACGACGGTGCCGAGGAGGATCCCCGCGACGGCCGCGAGCGCGGTGGCGGCGACGGTCATCTCCAGGGTGAGGCGGGTGGCGACCAGGGTGCGGGCCAGTACGTCGCGGCCGAGGGCGTCCGTGCCGAGCCAGTGCTCGCCGCTCGGATGCGCGCGGGCGTCGCCGCTCAGGGTGGTCGCCTCCCCTTCCCACAGCAGCGGCGCGACGATGCCGAGTACGGCGATCAGGCCCAGCCCGGCGAGGGCCGTGACCAGAGGTGCGTTCCACCGTATGCGGCGCATCAGTGTCCTCCCTTTCCGGTTCCGGCGAGGGTGCGTGGGTCGAGCAGAGCGAGGGCCGCGTCGGCGAGCAGGTTGAGCAGGGCGGCGAGGAGGCCGAGGACCAGGACACAGCCCTGGATCACGGGGTAGTCGCGCACCAGCAGCGCCTCGACGACGCGCTGCCCGATACCGGGCCACGCGAACACCGACTCCACGATGACCGTGCCCCCGAGCAGGCCCGCGAGGATCAGTCCGCCGAGGGTGAGCGTGGCGGTCAGCAGATTCGGCAGGGCATGGCGGGCGTAGAGGCGCAACGGCGGCAGCCGGCGTCCGCGCGCGGTGCGCATGTAGTCCTGGGCCAGGACGTGCGCGGCCTCGGTGCGCACGATGCGGGTCATGACGCACGTGCCGGGCAGGACGAGCGCGGCGACCGGCAGCACCATCGACGAGACGGTCTCGGCGCCTGCCGCCGGGAGCCAGCCGAGCTTGATGGCGAAGCCCAGGACGAGCAAGGTGCCGATGATGTACTCGGGCGTCGCGCCGACCAGACCGGTGACGAAGGTGAACGCCCCGTCGGTGCGGCGGCTGCCGCGCGCGGCGACGGCCAGCCCGATCGGCACCGCGAGCACCAGAACGCCGAGGACGGAGAGGAACGCGATCTCGGCGGTGAAGGGCAGACGGGCGCCGATGATGTCGGCGACGGGCTCCTTCGTCTGGAAGGAGGCGCCCAGATCGCCGCGGAGCAGACCGCTCACATACGTGCCGAACTGCGTGAACAGCGGCCGGTCCAGGCCCAGTTCGTGCCGGGCCCGCTCCACGTCGGCCGGCGCCGCGTCGGCGCCGGCCACCACGCGGGCCGGGTCGCCGGGTATGAGCTGCACCATCAGGAACGTGCCGACGACAAGCGTGACCGCTACCGCGGCGAGCCCGGCTAGGCGCCGTACGAGGAAGGTGCCCCAGGGGCCGAGCAGGCTCGTGCGCCCGGCCCCCGCGGCATCCACAGCGGCCGCCATCAGCCGGTGACCCGGAGCGTGGAGACGGCGACCGAGCCTCCCGGCATCGCGAAGGCGATGCCCTCGCGGGCGACATAGTGCACGTTCACCGTGGCGAGCGGGATGACGTCGTGGGCCTTGAGCAGGGCGTCCTGCGCCTTCTGCCAGGCGGCGCACTTGGCGTTGCGGTCCGTGGTGGAGGTGGCGGCGACATAGTGCGCGGCAAAGCCCTTGTTGTCGACCGCGCCGTAGTTCTGGCCGCCCTCGGCCGGTTCGGGGCCCAGGTAGTAGGCGCCGCCGCGCGCGAGGCTGCCGGTGATCAGGGGGAAGACGGTGGCGTCCCAGTCGCCCTGGTTAGCGGTCACGTCGGTGGCCCAGGTGGCGTTGTCGGCGTTGGCGAGCTTCACCTCGGCGCCGGCGGCGCGCAGGGCCTCGGCGACGTAGGAGTTGCCCGCGCCGCCCGCCACCGCGTTCGACCCCTCCAGCTTGATCGAGACACCGGTGAGCGCCTTCTTCGCCGCGGCCGGATCGGTCGAGGTCAGCAGGGAGGTGTCGGTGGAGACGCAGGCGGACTTCTCGTCCACGTACGAGGTCATGACCTGGCCCGCGCCGCCGAACACCTTGTTGAACGCCGTCGCGCTCACCGCCTGGGCGACCGCCTCGCGCACCTTCGGATCGGAGCCGGGACGGCCGGGGCGCTGGTTGAAGGCGATGAAGTTGCGGATGAACGGCACCGACCTGACGGCGTAGGCGTCGTCGCTCGTGAACCGCGCGACATCGGTGCCGGTGAACGGGGCGAGATCCAGGGCCCCGGTCTGGAGCTGGTTGGCGAGGGTCGACTCGTTCTTCGAGATCTGGATCCGCAGGGTGTGGGCGGGCTTCCCGGCGGGCTGCGCGGCGAAGCGCGCGAACGCGTCGTAACCCTTGCGCAGTCTCAGCTCGTACGAGGCGCCACGCTGCGCCTTCACCATCTCGTACGGGCCGGACGCCGCGCCCTTGACGGCGCCCCGGGCGAGCGCGGCGGCACCCGCGTCGAGTCCGGCCTTGCAGATGATCCCGGCGCCGGTGCCGGCCAGGCCGGTGAGGACCTCGCCCCAGGGGGTGGCGGTGGTGATGGTGACGGTGCCGGCCGAGTCGTCGCCCGTGATCGTGGTCTTCTTTCCGGCGTTCGCCGCGCCGAAGGTCAGCAGCGCGCCGGCCGAGGTCGCCCGGAAGTGCTCCAGCGAGGCGACGACCTGCGAGGCGGTCAGCGCCGAACCGTCGGAGCAGGTCAGCCCCTTCTTCAGCGTCAGGGTCGTCTTCGTCGGCGTGGACGTCCACGATTCGGCGAGCCCGGCGACGAACGTGCCTCCGTCGTCCTGGCCCAGCAGCGGCTGGTACAGCAGCGACGTGATCACGTAGTCGGTAGCGCCCGCGCCCTTGGCGGGGTCGAACGAGGTGACGTCAGAAGTCACGCCGATCCTGACGGTGCCGCCGCTCTTGCCGTCGCCCGACGAAGGGCCGTCGGCGGAGCCGGTCGTGCAGGCGGTGGCCAGGAGCGAGGCGGCGGCGGCCACGGAGGCACCGGCGAGGAACCGCGAACGATGCATGAAGGAACTCCCCAGGGCTGAGGGCGGAGCGGGGGGTGCGGTGTGATGCGGGATACAGAACAGGCCACTTCCCGGCCCGGCCCGAAATTGCAAGAATCCGCGACCGGAGGCTGATCGAATGCAGGAATCCGCACCATCTGCCGCCCCGGGTACGGGCGACACCCCGTCCCGGGGAACACTCGATGAACTCGACCTCGCGCTCGTCAACGCGCTGCAGATGGCACCCCGCGCCCCCTGGGCGCAGCTCGCCCGGCCCCTCGGCGTGGACGCCGCGACGCTCTCACGTCGCTGGGCCCGGCTGCGTGACTCCGGCGCCGCCTGGGTCACCTGCTACGCGGCGCCCTCCCAAGTGACGTACGGGGCCATGGCCTTGATCGAGGTGTCGTGCGTGCCGCAGGCCCGGGAAGCCCTGGCCGAGCGGCTCGCCCGGCATCCGCAGGCGATGAGCGTGGAGTTGGTGGCCGGATCCTGCGACCTGCTCCTGACCGTGGCCACGGCGACGATGTCGCTGATGAGCGGCTACGTCCTCGCCCTCAGCCGTATCGAGGACGTAACCGCCACCCGCACCCACCTGGTGCAGCACCTGCACCGCGAGGGAAGCGAATGGCGCATGGACTCGCTCTCCCGCGACCAGCAGCGCGACCTGGCGGAAACCGAGGAAGCATCCCATCGGACGGCCGCCGGGGCCACCCTCACGGCGGAGGACCGCGTCCTGCTGTTCGCCGTCGCCGAGGACGGCCGCCGCCCCGTCGCCTCGATCGCCGCCGAACTGGAGCGCCCGGAGTCGACGGTCCGGCGGATGCTGAACTCGCTGCTGCACGGGGGCCGGGCCGTGCTGCGCTGCGACGCCGCCCACCTGCACGCGGGCTGGCGCAGCACGGCCACGCTCTGGATGTCCGTACCGCCCGCGCAGCTCACCCGCGCCGGGGATGAGCTGTGCCGGATGCGGGACACCCGCATGGCGGCGTCGGTGTCCTCCGAGGCCAACCTGCTGACCGTCGTATGGCTGCACTCCCTCGACGACCTCGCCCGCTACGAGACCCAGGTCGCCGCCAGGATCCCCGCGACGCGGGTGCTGAACCGTACGGTCACCCTGCGCTGGGTCAAGCGCATGGGCCGCCTGCTCGCCGACGACGGCCGCAGCACCGGCTGCGTCCCGATCGACGTCTGGCACCCGGTCGCCTGAACTTCACGAGGTCTGGCACCCGGTCGCCCGATTCGCCCCTCCCGAGCCTGCTGCGCTTTCCGGCACCTGACCCCCGCCCCTGGCGGATCCGTGCAATCCGGCGGGGCGGCGGGGCCGGTCCCCGAGGCTGACGGCACCGCCAGACGGCCCGCCCCGGGCCCACGAGCGAGAGGGGAAACCCATGCCGCCCACCGACCTCGGCTATCTCAGCGCCACCGAGGCGCTGAGGCTCTTCACCCGCCGCGAGCTGTCGCCCGTCGAGCTGATGCGGGCCGTCATCGAACGCGCCGAGAAGGTCGAACCGCGGATCAACGCCTTCACCGAACGCCTCTTCGACCAGGCGCTGGGACAGGCCCGGCACGCAGAGGACCGCTATCTAGGCAGGAACGGCCTCGCCCCCCGCCCCCTCGAAGGCATTCCGGTCGCGGCGAAGGAGAAGCACGCGATCCTGGGCCGTTCCCTGACCGAGGGCTCCCTCAGCAAAGAGGGAGACATCGCCACCGAGAACCACCCAGCGGTCGACCGCATCCTCGACGCCGGTGGGATCATCCATGCCCGCACCACCACCCCCGAGTTCTCCCTCGCCACCTACACGCACTCCCGCATGTGGGGCATCACGCGCAACCCCTGGAACCCGGACTTCACCCCGGGCGGCTCTTCCGGCGGCTCCGGCGCGTCCCTCGCGGCCGGTACGTCCCTGCTCGCCTCGGCCTCCGACATCGGCGGCTCCACCCGCATCCCGGCCGCGTTCACCGGCACCGTCGGCTTCAAGGCCCCCTACGGCCGCAACCCCGGCCTCGGTGTGCTCACGGCCGACCACTACCGGGGCGACGGCCCGATGGGTCGTACCGTGGACGACGTCATCGCCTTCCAGAACGTCCTGTCAGGACCCGACCCCCGCGACCACGCCTCGATCGGCCCCAAGCTCACCCTGCCCACCACGTACGAGGACGTGACCGGGATGCGGATCGCCTTGTGCGTCCGCCTCGGCGAGTACGACGTCCACCCGGAGATGGAGGCCGGTACCCGGGCGGCAGCCCAGGCCCTCGCCGACGCCGGCGCCACCGTGGAGGAGATCACCCTCCCCTGGACCCACCACGACCTGCTGACCGCGATCGCAGGCCACTTCTCCACCATCTTCGGCGCCGTCGTCATCGAGGCCGCCGAAACCCACCGCGACCTGCTCAGCCCGTACGCGGTCGCCTTCGCGGACGTCATGTCGTACGCTCGCACCCAGGCGAGCTACCTCGACTCCCTGCGCGCCGAACACCGGCTCCAGCGCCAACTCGCCACCGCCATGGCCGGATTCGACGCCCTGCTCTGCCCCACCACCGCCGTCCCCGGCTGGCACGCGGGCGACGACCTCACGGGCGACAAGGTCGTGGTGCACGGCGAGGAAGTCGCGGACACCTTGTGGTGTGCCATGACCAACCCGTTCAACATCAACAACCGCTGCCCGGTCCTCAACGTCCCCTCGGGCATGTCGAGCTGGGGCCTCCCCACCGGCCTCCAGATCGTCGGCCACCCCTACGACGACCCGACCGTCTTCCGCGTCGGCAAAGCCCTGGAGACCACACGGCCCTGGTCGTACGCACCCGTCCAGGACCGTCTCGCCTGACCGGCTCACGCCCGTTGCGCTGACGCTTACCTGGAACAAAGGCCACACCGTCGACCGCGAACATCAACAGCCGTCCGTGGGCGTCCGGGCCAGTCCAGGATGGGCGCGTAATGCCAGATCAAGGCATCCTGGTCCGGGGGAGTCGACGCAGTCCGGTGCGGTGAGAGGCCGGGTTCCATTGCTCCGGGCGTTGAGGTGCTGTCGAAGGGGGCGAGGGATCCGCCGATCGGCTCGCCGCTCTTGCCGCTGGCGACCCCTGATCGCGTAGCTTGCCTTCGTGTGCTGTTTTTGCTCGTCCGGGATCAGGTTCGGGGTGTTGCGTGAAGGGGGTTGAGCAGGTCCTGCGGTTCCTGAGCGGTAGCGAGATGGGGGGCGGGAGGATGGGTGGGTGCTGTCCCGGGCCCATGGTCTGACTCATGATATTTCTGACCGAAGTGTCCTGCTGTCACAGTGTCGGCCGGTGGTCGGGGACGGTGCGTTGCCGGTGCCGGGCCGGCGGGGTGTGTCCCGATAGGGGCCTGTCGACAGTTGCGGCGTCCTCACGATTCTGACCGCCCGACGCGGCCCGGTACCGGCAACGCGACGCGACATCGGACCGGAAGGGAAAGGGGCATGTGCAGTTCGACACTGCCCGGTACGACGCCTGCTCCGCGGGCCCGCCGTCGTCGCCCGGCGGGGGAAGTGGTGCTGGGCGTGGACACACACCGGGACGTCCACGTGGCTGCGGTGCTCTCCTTGACGGGGGCGCTGCTTGCCTCTGACGAGTTCCCGGCCACCGCGGCTGGATACCGGGATCTGCTGAAGTGGGCGAGGAAGTCGGGAACCGTGGAGCGGGCCGGCGTGGAGGGGACCGGCTCCTATGGGGCGTCCCTGTCCCGCTATCTGCTGGCCCAGGGCGTGGACGTGTTTGACGTGAATCGGATGGATCGGGCGGATCGTCGGCGGCGCGGTAAAACGGATCCGCTCGATGCCCAGAATGCGGCGCGAGCCGTGTTGAGCGGGCGGGCCCGCGCCCGGGCCAAAACGGGCGACGGGCCGGTGCAGGTTGCGAGAATGTACAAACTCACGAAGGCATCGGCTGTCAAAGCCCGCACCCAGGCCATCAATCAGCTCAAGGCCGTCCTTGTTACTGCTGATCCCGCTTTACGGGCAGAGCTGGCCGGACTGGGCAATGCCGAACTCCTCCGTACCTGTGCACGGTTCGCGGACGCGAGCAGTTGCGAGGAGGTCGGCGAGGAGTCGGTGCTGCAGGCCACTCGGATCACGTTGGGCTGGCTGGCTCACCGGATCGGCCAGCTCTCCGAGCAGATCCGGGACGTGGAGACTCGTCTTGCCCGGCTCGTGGAATGCCATGCCCCGCAGCTGCTCGACGTGGTGGGGATCGGCCCGGACACGGCGGTCACGTTGCTGATCACGGTGGGGGACAACCCAGACCGCCTGGACAGCGAGGCGTCCTTCGCCGCGCTGTGCGGGGTCAGCCCTGTCGAGCGTTCCTCGGGACGCCGGCAGTTCCGTCGCCTCAACCGAGGCGGCGACCGTCAGGCCAACGCCGCGCTCCACCGCATCGTGTTCACCCGCCTGCGGGTGGACCCGCGCACCCAGGACTACTACGAGCGCCGCATCAAGGAGGGCAAGACCCGGCGCGAAATCGTCCGTTGCCTCAAACGCTATGCTGCCCGCGAGGTCTTCCACCTGGTCAAACAGCTACAGCCAGCACCCTGCTCATAGGGGCTGTGATACGGCGAGGCGCCGGTGTCCGCCCTGGCGGCCCCTCTGCGCGGAGCCGCGAGACGACGAAGCCGCATCGGAGTGCTCCCGGTGCGGCTTCGTCTCGAATTCGACTGTCCTGGCGCGCATGACGCGCTTGGCTCCTCATGCAGTTCGTGTTCCTGCGATGCACTCGAGGACGCTGGATTTGCGATCGCAGCCGGCGAGACGGAGATCCGTGAGGCGAGATGGGGATCCGTAAGCAGTCACGCAGATCACGCCACCGGTGCCGGCCGCCCCGCGGATCTGGTCGTCGGTGAGGTTGCGTCTCGCGTCAGCGGGTGCGCTTGGCCAGGCGACCGGCGAGGGCTTGGCGAACGTGTTCGTAGCGCGCCCGGTCGCGCTCGACATATTCGAGGATCTCGAGTGCGGTCTCGGTATCGCCGCGTGTCGCCTCCCGGTAGATCAGCCAGATGCCGTCGCGTACCTGTTCGTGGATTTCCGCAGTGACGCTCTCGTCGGCCTCCCCCAGGACGAGGCGCCAGAGGGCCAGCAGCAGTTCCTCGACGACGACGGGCGCCAGGTCTTCCTGGAACGCGGCCATGATGACCCCTGCCGCAGGCGCGGCTACAGGGGCAACCATCGCCTGGTCCTCGACGTGTCCCTCGAGTGTTGCCACGCCCATCTCGGCGAGCGACCGAGCGGAGATGATCCGCCGCATGTCCTCCCCGACATGGCCGCCCTCACCGCACCGGCACTCGTACGCCCCCCAGTCAATCCGGGAGAGCTCGATCATCCAGGGGGCCAACGCCGTTCCTTTCGGTAAGCACCTTCAAGTTTGCTCGAATCAGGCAGCAGGACCTCGCAAACGTCGCAGATCGCCTTCTCCTGCCATATCTTCCCCATGCAGTCCTTGAGGTTCTCGAGCCGCATGGCAGGGGTGAAAACTGCAAGATCCGGGTCCCAATTGGTGACCTCAAGGATGGTGATCTCGGCGCAGCTTCCATGGCCGGAGCAGGTGGTGGCGATCTCCCCGGTCTGAGTGTGGACCGCGGCGGTCCAAGTGGCCACGCGCGCCGCGCCGGCGGATTGTCCCGACACCGCGTCGCGCAGAGCAGCAGCGTCGCCGAGCCGCTCGTCCAGCGTCCAGTCCCCGAAAGCTTGCTGCCGATGCACGGTGGGCATAGCGCCTGTTCGCTTACCCCGCGTGCCTGTCTTGGCATCGCCGTAGCGGTAACCGTGCGGACCCCGCTGCGGGTTGGCCCCCTTCGTACCCGCGGCGCCGGTGGCTGGGGCGTCAGGCTGGGAGGCCGCACTGGACGCAGATTCCGCTGCGTCCTGGGGCGTGGCCTTCTCAGGAGCCGCCGCATTACCGCCGGCCGCGTCATGGGCCGCTTCAGTGGGGCCTGTGCGCGGAGCCGTGAGACGACGAAGCCGCACCGGAAGGCTCCGGTGCGGCTTCGTCGTGAGATCGGCTGCGCTGTCGGGCGACGCGGTCGGCACCTCTGCGGCCTATCCTTGTGGCGCTTTGTGGCCCGCTGCCTTTGTGATTGCCCTCGCCAACGTGTCTAGCAGCCGGGTTTGTCAGGCGTTTTGTTGCACTGAGTTGGGACGGTGCAGACCAGTATGAATGCTTGGCCGACTCTCGCTGCGCTGGGCGGCCTGATATCCCGCCACCCCTGCTAGTAGCTTTCGTACCAGTCATCCCCGCCCTGGTTCAGTCGGCGGGAAAGGTAGTCCTGCAAATTGTTGGCGACCCACTTGCGACTGTCGCTCTCGTGCTGCCAAACGAAGATGTCCGGTCGCGCCGGGCGCAGCACGAGGCGAACTGGTCCCCGCCTCCATTGTCGCCGAAGAAGAGAAATGGATCGAAGGGCATGTAGAGCTCGACGAAGGAGCGTTCCCGACGGAATCTCAGGTTGTCCCGGACAATTCTTTCCAAGGACCAAACGGCGTCCGAACTCGTGCGTCCAGTGATTCCGTCGGTCTCCGACAAGAGGTTTTTCAGCTCCTGTGGAAGGGATTCCCCCAGCGAGCGCTCCGCTTCCTCAAGGTCGACGGAAAGGACAGGGTCCCTGAATGTAGCGCCGACGTAGGCCTCGGCAGCCAACGTCTTTCCACACTGGGGATTCCCTTCACTCAAGCTTCACTCCGCAACAGGATACAACATTCGATCAACTAGCGGATCCGAGGCTCGAATTCCCCACCCACGAAATCGTCGATGAACGTAGCATAGTCCAAAATCTCCTGCCTCGTGGCCGTCGGATGAGTGTTGTAAAAGCCGTTCCACAGAATTTCGTATGCGGCTTAGGTGGAGCTCGCTGTTGACGCTGCTCGGGATCCCCCGCAGGTTTTTCGGTGCGTTGAGTTCGTCAATGGTGAATAGCCCGGGGTATCTTTTCAGAACCTGTCGCTCCACTGCATGGTGGACCCACTATCCGCTACTCGCCTTCACGCTTGGGTTCGCGGTAAAGAAATTGGCCCGGTAGTCCGCGCTTACCGGGGCGCCGTTGCCGACGGCAGCGGGCCTTCTGGTCGGAATGTCCCCGCTGACTGCGTCTCCGCACTTGTTGTTCTCCGGCCCGCAGAAGGAGATCGGCGACTCGGTGACGCTCCCGGTCCCCGGCGCAGGTCCGGCACCTCCCCTGCCCCTCACCAGGAAGGAACCCGGTCCGGATGCTCGCGCAAGCGTCTTGTCGTAGCGGGTGGCGATGCCTCGCCAGTCCTTCATCTTGTTGATGGCCCGCTCGACCGTGTTGCGGTCGCGGTAGAGATTGGCGTTGTGGGTGACGGGCCTGCCGCCACGTCTGCCTTTCTTCTGCCGGTGCGGAATCGCCAGATCACCCCCTCGCGGCTGGCAGTAGAGCCCTGGGGCGGCCGCCGTGGGTTAAGTCGGCGGAGCCAGACCTCGGCCGTGACCGCAAGGGCGCCAGCCGGGGGAGGTGGGCGCGGCTCGCGTCGGGAGATCCGCTCAACATGGTTGGTCCCGCTCGGCGTGTTTCGGCCAGGCGCGCGTCGGCGCGGTAAAAGATCGGTGCGGCCAGCTGTCTGACCTCGAGGAGGTTGCTCGTGACCGCCGCCCAGGACCTGGAGCGCATCTGGGAGCTCCATATCAGCAACGAATTCGTCACGCTCGATGTCGATGCGGCCATGGCCACGATGACGGACTCACCTGAGGTGCTCCATGTGCCCACAGCCATGGGCGCCCGCGGCAGGCTGGCCGTCCGGGACTTCTACGCCCGCTGGTTCGTAGGACACAATCCGCAGGACTTCACGATCACATCGCTGAGCCGCACCACGGGACGCGACCGCATCGTCGATGAAATGCTGATCTCGTTCACCCATGACAGCCAGGTGCCCTGGATCCTTCCGGGGGTGGCCCCGACTGGGCGCCCCGTCAGCATCGCCGTGATCGCCATCGTGACTTTCGAGGGCTCCTTGATCTCGAGCGAGCACATCTACTGGGACCAGGCATCGGTCCTCAGCCAAACGCAACTCATCGAGCCCGCGGCGCTGTCACGGCTGCCCGTCGTGACGGACCAGCGTGCGACCCTGACAGACGGCCCCCTCAATCAGCTGGTAGACAGGGGCAACCGCTTGCCGTGAGGTCTGGCCGGAGCGGCGCTATGGCCGCAGCCGTGTAGAAAGCCTTCAGCGTCGACATGTCAGCCGCGTGGTGCTGCTTGGAGGTACGTCGTAGGGTCCTGCGGATCAGGTGGACCTTGCTGGTCAGCCCGCCGCACGAACGCCCGAGCCGGGCGGCCTCAGGCGGACCCGGCGCCTGCGCCGGATCCGCCGCCGCTCTCGTCTACGCGGGTCGGACTCGTCCGCCTCGTCCTCGGCCTAAGGTGCACTCGCCGGGACAGCCGGGAGTGATTTCGGTGTTGCCGTCGGCCGGCCGGCGCAGCAGGGTCACCCGGGTGTTCTCGGCAGTGAACGGCCCGGAGCCGATCCGGTACCGCAGCACCAGGTCATCGGTACGCAACGGCAGCCAGCCGTCCTGTTCGGACGTGGTGTAGTGGGGCACGGTGAACTGCCGGTTCAGCACGTTGAAGCTGGGCAGGTCGAGGAAGTCCTTGGTGGAGTACTCCAGGCGTACCACCTTGCAGGTCAGCACCTGAAACCGCGCGTTGCCGGAGAGGACCGTCGCAGGGCCTTCGCGGCCTTGGCCGCGGTCAGGTCCACCTTTGTCGACAGGTCCACCGGTGAGGTGTCGGACGGGCAGGCGCCATGTCCGAGCCGGCCGAGGCCGTCACCGGTTGGACGATGGCCGGTATGGCCAGCGCGGTGGTCACCGCCACGGCGAAGCGCATCCGGGCCGACCGGCGGCGCCGGGCCGGAGCAGGTCCGCGTCTCCTGTCTCGTACGGTCTCGCTGTGTTTCCTCATCGAGGCTCCGTCTCTTTGTGGCGGGAGGGCGGGCTTGGAGAGAGCGTCCAGGTAACCGGGCCGGGGCGTGCCGGCTCACTTCACCGCGCCTGCGGTGACGCCGCGGGTCAGTGAGCGCTGGAAGATGAGGAAGAACGCGACCATGGGGACGACGCCGAGGAGGGCCGCGGCGCTCAGGGCGGTGGGGTCGCTGGTGTACTGGCCGCGCATCCCGGCCAGGGCGAGGGGGACGGTCTGGTGGTCGTTGGAGACGAGCAGGACCAGCGGGTAGAGAAACTCGTTCCAGCTCCAGACGAAGAAGAAGACACACATCACGGACAAGGTGGGCCAGCTCATGGGCAGGACGATGCGCCACAGGATGGTCCAGCGGCCGGCGCCGTCGAGGGAGGCCGCCTCGATCAGCTCACGGGGGAAGCTGCTGTACACGGAGGAGAGCAGATAGGTGCCGAAGGCGCTGTAGGTGATGCCGATCAGCAGTGTGTAGCCGAGCTTCCCGTCGTACAGGCCGAGCTCCTTGAACAGGTAGTAGATCGGGTAGACCAGGCCCTCCTGGGGCAGGACGTTCACGCCCAGGAAGAAGACCAGGAAGGCCGTGCGCCATCGGATACGGCCGATGCCGAGGGCGTAGGCGTTGAACAGGGCCAGGACGACGGCGATGACGACCACGCCGAGGCTGGTCTCGGCGCTGTTCAGCAGCTTCTGTGTGAAGTCGGTTCGCTGCCACACGTCCGCAATGACGCCCCAGTTCCAGCTCCCGGGCCAGGAGAGTGAGCCGTGGGAGCGGAAGTCGCCGCTCGTCTTGAACGAGTTGAGCAGGATGATGAGGAAGGGCGCGAGGAAGACGAGGGTGAAGACGCCGACCGCTATGAGCGTCGCCCAGGACAATGGGGTGCGCCGGGAGCCGGCGGCTTTGCGGCCCTGCGTGGTCGGCCCGGATTCTTCGCGGGCGGCTTCCGGGGCTGCCACGGGCTGGGGTGTCGTCGTGTCGGTGCTCATGGTCATCCGTCCTCGCGGGCCTGGCGGGTCAGGGTGGTGGCGGCGATGACCAGGACGAGAAGCGTCATCGTGCTGGAGATCGCGGAACCGTAGCCGACGTCGGCGCGCTCGAAGAAGTTCTGGTAGGCGAAGTAGGAGGGCACCAGGGTGGCGTTGCCGGGTCCGCCGCCGGTCAGGACGTAGATCTGGGCGAAGACCTTCAGGCCGGCGATGGTGGTGGTGACGAGGACGACGTAGATCTCCGGGCGCAGCAGAGGGACGGTGATGCGGGTGAAGCGGGTCCACCAGGAGGCGCCGTCCAGGTCGGCGGCCTCGTACAGTTCGGGATCGATGCGTTGCAGGCCGGAGAGGAACAGCACCAGCGGATAGCCCAGTTGCATCCAGACCAGGACCGCCAGGACCACCCACAGGGCGAGTTCGGGGTCGCCGAGCCAGTTCTGGGCCAGGGACTTCAGGCCGATCTTGTCCAGGAGGCTGTTGGCCGCGCCCTCCGGGGCCAGGATCCAGCCCCACATCAGGCCGGTGACGGCGACCGGGATGACCTGGGGGAGGTAGAGGCCGGAACGCAGGAGGGTGACCACGCGGTCGCCGTGCTTCTTGCCGACGTAGTCGAAGAGCAGGGCGGAGAGGAAGAGGCCCAGCAGGGTGGGGGCCACGGCCATGCCGACGATGACGAAGCCGATGTTGCGGAAGGACGCCCAGAAGTCGGAGTCCTGCAGGAGGCGGGTGTAGTTGTCCATGCCGGTGAAGGCGGCGGGGCCGATGCCCGTCCACCGGGTGAAGCTGTAGGCGAACGTCATCACCAGCGGAACGACGAGGAACAGCAGGCTCAGCAGCAGGCCCGGCAGGAGGAAGACGGCGTAGCCCGTGGGAAGTGGGCGGCGTTGGGTTTTCACGGTTGCTCCTTGGGGGTGGGGGGCGGCGACGCGGCGGGGAGGAGGCGCCGCCGCCCCCGGACGGGTGCCGGCCGGTGGGTTGGGGCCCGGCGGATGAGCCTCAGTGCCGCGTGGAGACGTACTTGTCGTAGGGCGCGGCGAGTTCGTCCAGGACGGTGTCGGTGCTCGCGCCGTTCATGAGGTTCTGGGTGGCGGCGACCTGGGCGTCGTAGTAGCCCGGGACGGGCCAGTCCGGGTAGAAGGCCAGGCCGTTGGAGTGCTCGTACCGGTCGAAGGCGCCGATGAGCTGCTTCGAGCGGGCGTTGCTGATCTGGTCGGGCTTGACGGCGATCGGCACGTTGCCGTTCTCACCGATCAGTTTCTGGACCCTGTCCGACATCGTGATGTCGATGAAGTCCTCGGCGAGCTTCTTGTTCCGGGCCCTGGTCGGGACGACCCACTGGTTGCCGCCGGAGCCCAGGGTCATCGTGGCGCCCGGGTAGGGGGCGACCGACCACGTGAAGTTCTTGATGTCGTGGGTGAAGCCGCCGAAGAACCAGTTGCCGCTGACCATGATCGGACGCTTGGCGGAGACGAACTGCTCGCTCATGTCGGCGCCCTTGAGGCCGACGTCCTTCTTGTCGAAGTAGCCCTTCTTCAGCCAGTCCTTGTACTTGGTGACCGCCCACGTCCACTCGGGGCCGTGGAAATCGGTCTTGCCCTTGTAGAGCTGGTAGTCGTCGACCCAGGTCTTGTTCGCCTTGGTCAGTGCGAGCAGATAGAGCCAGTGGGAGGCGGGGTACTCGTTGCCCGCGTTGGCGAGGGGGGTGATGCCGGCCTTCTTGAACTTGGCGAGCGCCGCCTCGAAGCTCGCAAGGTCGGTGGGCTTGGCGACGCCGTACTTCTTGAACAGGTCGTCGTTGTAGTACGCGAGGACGAATTCGCCGTAGTTCGGAACGCCGTACCACTTGTCGCCACCCATCTCGCCGTTCGTGTCATAGCGGGCGGTGACGGACGCGTTCTCGCTGATCTTCCTGTCCCAGCCGTGTGCCTTGACGACGGGGGTCAGGTCGGTGAGCAGGCCCTGCTTGGCCAGCAGACCCGTGGTGGCGTTGCCCTTGTTGTATTCCAGGACGTCGGGCGCGCTGTCGGAGTTGAGGATCATGCCGGCGTTCTGCTGGATCTGCTCGAACGTCTTGCGCTCGAAGACGACCTTGACGCCGGGGTGGGTCTTCTTGAACTCGTCGATGGCGGCCGCCCACGCCCTGTCCAGGGCGCCGCCCTGCTCCTCGTAGTGCCACAGCCGGAGAGTCTTGCCCTCCCCGGCGGCGGTGCCGGAACCACCGCAGGCCGCGGCCAGCGGAGCTATCAGGGCGAGGCAGGCCGCTGCCGTCAGCATGCGGCGCCGGGAGACCAGGACAGAGTTGTTGCTCATGGCGGGTTCCTTGCGGTAGAGGGACGGACCGGCTCAAGGAGCGGTGCGGCGGTGAACGCGTGCTTCCCACGGCAGCAGGGTGTGGTGGGTGGTCAGCGGTGCTGCCATGGGGATGTTGGCGAGGAGGAGTTCGGTGCCCTGCCAGCCGTCGGGGACGGTCACCGGCACGGAACAGCCCGTGAAGTTGGCCAGGACGAGGAGTTCGGTGGTGTCGTCGGCACGGGTGAAGGCGTAGATCTGCTCGTCGTCGGGCAACAGCATCCGGAAGTCGCCGTCCGTCACGACGGGTTCGGTGTGACGTAGGTCGATCAGCCGGCGGTAGTGGTGGAAGACGGAGCAGGGGTCGGCGAGCTGTTCCTTGGCGTTGACATGGCGGTGGTCGGGATTGACCGCGATCCACGGCTCACCGGCCGTGAAGCCGGCGTGGTCGGTGGTGTCCCACTGCATGGGCGTGCGGGCGTTGTCGCGGCCGCGCGCTCGCAGCCCGGCCAGGACCCTCTCCTCGTCGACGCCCAGTGCACGCTGCTCGCGGTAGTGGTTGAGGGATTCGATGTCACGGAAGTCGTCGATGGAGGTGAACGGGGCGTTGACCATGCCCAGTTCTTCGCCCTGGTAGATGAAGGGCGTGCCCCGGTGCAGGTGCAGCACGGTCGCCAGCATGGTGGCCGAACGCGCCCGCAGGACGGGGTCGCTGTCGTCGCCGAAACGTGAGACGACCCGCGGCTGGTCGTGGTTGTTCCAGTACAGGCTGTTCCAGCCGGCCTCGGCCAGACCGGTCTGCCAGCGGCCCAGGCTGGCCTTGAGGTCGCTCAGCTTCAGGGGGCGCACGTCGAACTTGCCGCCGGGTCCCTGGTCGAGTCCGACGTGCTCGAACTGGAAGACCATGTCCAGCTCCCGCCGGGCCGGGTCGGTGAACAGCCTCGCCTCGTCGACCGTGACGCCGGGCATCTCACCGACGCACAGCAGCCGACGCGGGTGGCCTGCGAACACCTCGCGGTGCATCTCGGCGAGGTACTCGTGGATGCGTGGCCCGCAGACGTAGAAGGGGCTGCCGTCCCCGAAGCGGCCGCCCTCGGGGACGATCCCGTCGGGCAGGGCCGGGTCCTTGGAGATGAGGTTGATGACGTCCATGCGGAAGCCGTCCACCCCCCGCTCCAGCCACCAGCGCATCATGGCGTGCACGGCCTGCCGCACCTCGGGGTTGTCCCAGTTCAGGTCGGGCTGCTTGCGGGAGAAGAGGTGCAGGTAGTACTCGCCCGACGCCTCGTCGAAGGTCCAGGCGGACCCGGAGAAGAACGATCCCCAGTTGTTGGGTTCCGCGCCCGGCGTGCCCGGCTCCATGCCCTGGCGAGGCGGGCGCCAGATGTACCAGTCACGCCGGGGGCCTTCCCGGCCGCCGTCACGGGAAGCGGTGAACCAGGGGTGTTCGTCGGAGGTGTGGTTGACGACCAGGTCCATCACCAGCTTCATGCCGCGAGCGTGGGCGGCCGACAGCAGCCGGTCGAAGTCGGCGAGCGTGCCGAACACGGGGTCGATGTCCTGGTAGTCGCTGATGTCGTACCCGTTGTCGTCGTGGGGGGAGGGGTAGACGGGTGACAGCCACAGCACGTCGACACCGAGTTCTGCCAGGTAGTCCAGACGCTCTGTGATCCCCGGGAGGTCGCCGATGCCGTCCGCGTTGGAGTCCGCGAAGGAGCGCGGGTAGATCTGATAGACCACCGCGTTCTTCCACCAGGCGGGAGTGTCGGCGGGCATGTTCAGGAGCACGTCAGTAACCTCGTGTCGGGGTGATCGTCGGATGGGCGTCAGGAGATGGCGGAGCCGACGGCTTCGCGGATCACGAGGCAGGCCGCGCCGCGCGCCCACAGGTCATGGGTGACCGGGTCGATGTGGATCTCGCAGTCGCGAGCGGCGTCGGAGAAGGCGTACGTCTGGAGGGCCTGCTGCATGGCAGGGCCGAACAGATCGTGGGCCACGGCTCCTTCGCCGGCGATGATGATCTTCTGCAGGTTGAGCAGGTTGCACAGGCCCGCCAGTCCCCGTCCCAGCGCGGCGCCGGCCTCGGTGAAGGCGGCGCGGGCGACGGTCCGGGCGGCGGCGTGGTCGCCGCGGGCCAGGGCGATGGCGTCGGTGATGGTGGTGCAGTCGGCGATGCCGCCGTCCTGGATGTGCCGCAGCACGGCCCGGTCGCCGGCCAGCGCCTCGAGGCAGCCGCGGCGACCGCAGCTGCACATCGGGCCGGCCGGGTCCAGCGGAAGGTGGCCGAGTTCGCCGGCCATGCCGCTCGCGCCGGCGTAGAGATTGCCGCCCAGCAGGAGACCGCAACCGATACCGGGTCCCACCGTGACGACGGCGAAGGAGTCGACGTCCCGGCCGGCTCCGAACCACCGCTCGGCGACGACGAGGGTGTTGACGTCGTTGTTGACGGTGACCATCAGGCCCGTCGCCTGCGACAGGGGGCCGGCCACGTCGACCTTCGTCCAGCCCAGCAGGGCGGAGTAGCGGCAGATGCCGGACGCGGAGTCGACGTGACCGCTGACTCCCACTCCGATGCCCAACACCCGGTCCGCCGCCTGCGGCGCCTGCTCCAGCAGCGCCGAGGCCAGTGCCGCGGCGGCGGACAGAGCGGTTTCCGGGCGGCATTCGTCGATCGGTCGCTCGCCCCTGGCCAGCACGTTGGCCGCCATGTCGGTGACCACCCCGGACACCAGCGCCGGCCCGATCTTGATACCGACGACCACGTGTTTGTCGGGGTTGACGTACAGCAGTTTCTGCGGTCGGCCCCGCCCGTGCGGAGCGGCATCCCTCTCCCGCAGGTAGTCGTGCTCGAGCAGGGGCGGCAGCATGCGGGTGACGCTGGAGGGCACCAGTCCCAGTCGCTGGGCGAGCTGGGTGCGTGAGAGCGGACCGGCGGTGAGCACGGTGGCGAAGATCTCCGCGCGGGTCTGCTCACTGACGAGATCCGAGAAGGGGATCGGGGTGGGGCTCATCCCAGGTGCCTCCCAGCGTGGGTGCCGTAACGTCAGCGGGCGGTGACGTCGATGTAGTTCAGCGCTATCGAACCGGTGTCGCCCGCGGTGCGCATGAACGTGACCAGGTTCTCGCCCTCGGCCAGCTTGATTTCACCGCTGAGGGTGGCCCACTTCCCGCCGGTGGCCCCGAAGGTGACCGAGCGGGGTGCGCTGACCACGGTGTGATCGGGCTGCTCGGCGTCGAGGGTGAGCCGGCCCCGCTCCGTGGCCTGGTAGCGCACGCCAAGGCGGTAGGTGCCCGCGTGGGGTGCCCTGATGGTGAAAGTGACCGACTGGTTCTCGCCGGCGATACGGGCGTAGCCCATCGCCTCGTGCCCGGGCAGCGAGTTGGCGAAGCCGGCACCGCCGCCCCACGCCGCGAACGCCGCCTGGTAGCGGCAGCGGTCGGTGGGGGCGACGGTGACGAACAGGCAGCCGTGGGCGGGCAGTTCGACGGTGACCGTGCTCAGCTCGCCGAGGTCCTGCCGCTTCCACACGTCCCGGACCTTTGCCGTGCCCTTGATGCCGAGCGCGGACAGGTCCAGGGCGCGGGTGGCGGGGGCGTCGGAGCGGTTGAACAGGGCGATCGCCCAGGTGCCGTCGGGCAGCTGGCCCGCCCAGCGTTCGCTGTCACGGCTGGAGGGGTCGTCGGCGTAGGAGGTGCCGTTGTGGAAGTAGGGCTTGCCGACCAGGCCCTGGTGGTGCAGGGCGAGCACCTCGGGGTTGGTGTAGGCCCAGCCGTGGTCGGCGATGTCGGCGTGGGTGTCGGCGATGGCCAGCGGGGAGCCGGCGATGGTCATCAGGGAGACGCAGGTGCGGCGTTCGTCGTCGTTGGCGAAGGTGTGGAGGCGCAGGAAGTCGCCGTCGAGGATGAGCTGGCCGCGTCCGGAGCGGTCGGCGTACCCGGTGAACCCGCCGAAGGGGTTGAACCAGTTCGGCCACATGTTCTGCCAGTCCTGCCGGCCGCCGCTGAGCCGCTCCCAGCCGCCCTTGTCGGCGTCGGCGTTGATGCGCACCATGTCGCCGTAGCGGATCTCCGCCTCGGCGTGCTGGTAGAGGTGCGGCATCACCAGGGACAGTTCCATGTCCTCGCCCGCGGCCTCGTTCATCCAGCTCAGTGCGGTGAGGTAGTTGTCGCGGCCGTGGGGCCGGTTGACGCGGCCGAGGCCGGAGTCGCGGCCGTCCTCGTACCAGGAGAGGAAGTCGACGCGCAGGTAGGGGACGCCGAGGTCCTTGAAGTACCGCACGTATCCCTGGACGTATTCCTTGGCGCCGTCCTTGGTGACGTCGATCCAGTAGAGGCTGTCGCCGCCGATGTCGGACGCGAAGAAGTCACCGTCGACGACGAGATCGGCGATCTTGACGTCCGGTCGGCCGACGACGGTCTTGCCGCGGTCCGCGACGGCGGCCTTGTGCACCCACAGCGGGTTGTAGTAGACGCCGAGCCGCATACCGCGGTCCTCGAGGTAGCGCGCCCAGTAGGCCCAGTCGTGGGTCCAGGAGTCGTTGTAGCTGACGACGTAACCGTGCTCGGTCGTCCTGCTCGATCCCTCGATCCACCCGTCGGTGCAGGCCATCGTGTAGCCGTACGGGGCGAAGTCACGGGCCAGCCAGTCGATGTTGGCCTGCCACTCGTCCTCGGGGATGGGAGCGTTGTGCGGGAAGGCCCAGCCGTAGATGTTCCAGTACAGGGGGCCGGCGCCGGAGCGGGAGAAGACGCTGTTGCGGCCGGCCACCGGCAGGCTGCGGAGACCGGTGCGCTGGGCGGGCAGGCCGGGTGCGGCCGGTTCGGCGGCGAGGGCCGGGGAGGCGGGGACGAGGGCCACGAGGCCCGCTCCGGCTGCGGCGCCGGAGAGAAGGGCCCTTCGGGAAAGTGCCATGGCAAGGCTCCGTCCGTCAGTGGGCAGGGCCGGTGCGACTCGACCGGTTGCCTGCGGATGACGGGAGTGTGTCCTGGCTATTTTTGTGCGTCAAGAAAGTAAATAGGGGTTTACGCAACCGTGACCCAGGGAGCTGGCGGGCGGCTGGCGGGCGGCTTCCCCTTTAAGCAACAGGCGGGAGGTCGTAGAAGGCTGATGCGAGCCCAGGGTCCTTGAGGGTGCGCCTCCCCTCGGCTATTTTTGTGATGCAGCGAAGAAAACAGGGGGTAGCCGGGGCGTGGAAAGGCGTCCTGACGTCCGAGCTGATCCCTCTGCGCACCACTGGAGGCACCAGCCGGTGCGCATGGCCGGCGTGCCTTGGTCACTTACACGAAGGTGCCGAGCCTGGGGCGGCGAGGTACCTCAGCGGGCTGCCGCGGCCACTGGGACGGCAGGCGGCTCCCAGGCCGTCGCGGCGAGCGGTGCGGCGCCCGTCGGCAGACGCGCTCGTTCGGTTGCCTCTTGCCGGTCGGAATGCGAGCGAGCAGCGGCGCGGACGGCGGTCAGCGCCGGGCAGCGGATGCCCGGCTCGGTTCCGAGCCCGCGACACCCGCTGGTACCCTCCGCGTTCCTCTGTGCGCGGCCCGCCCGCCTCCATGCGTGTCGAAGACGCTCCACGGAACCGCCCCACAGTCCTGCGCCTGGGCGCAGGATGCGTTCAGGGCGTGGCGACGAGCGAGTAGTTGGTGGTGAACGCCTGCACTTGAGAGTTCTGTGGGGTGTAAAGGAGCTTTGTTTCGGCGGAGGAGGCGTCGAGGACTACCTTGACGCCAACGTTCGCGGTGATGTTGTTGGTGGCCAGGTAGTTGCGGGCGCCGCCGGCGACCAGGATGATCGTCGGGTCGGAGCCGGCCGGGCTGATGTTCATGAAGGTCCACAGCGGCTGGCCGAGGTGGAACGGCTGCCATTCCTGGTCCTCGTCGACGCGCATGATGCCGTAGCCGAGGTCGTTGTCCTTGCCGATCACGTTGGTGTACGTGTGGTGCAGCTCGTTGTGCGAGTGCTTCCACTGGTCGGACGGCGAGACGTGATCCCACTCCCAGGTGGTGGAGTGGATCTTCGGGTCCCGCATCCAGTCCCACTGGCCGTGCAGGACGTTGTGGCCGATCTCCATGTTGTCCATGATCTTCGCCACGGACAGACCGGCGGTGCCGATCAGCCACGCCGGCGGGAAGATCGAGAACAGCAGCACGCCCCTGCTGACCAACTTGAGCTTGCGCTGCGCCGAGATGACCCTACGGATGTAGGCGGCGTCTTTCTTCCCGCGGCTGACCGTCCGCACGCCCGGTGCCGGCTACGCGATAAGCCGTCGGCCTGAAAGGGAACGAGCGTGATCGGCACACCTCCCGCTTCGCGTTCTCGTCGCCGCCGGTCGGCGAGGGAGGTGGTCCTGGGAGTGGACACGCATGCCCATGTGACCGCTGTCTCTCCCTGGTGGGGGAAGTGATCGGCACCAAGGAGTTCCCGGCCACCGCGGCTGGATACCGAGACCTGCTGGGATGGGCCAGGGCGTCGGGTACGGTGCGCCGGGCCGGAGTGGAAGGGACCGGTTCCTTCGGAGCTGCCCTGTCCCGCTACCTGCTGGCCCAGGGCGTGGACGTTTTCAAGTGAACCGGTTCGACCGGGCCGACCGCCGGCGGCGCGGCAAGTCGGACCCGCTCGATGCCGAGAACGCAGCCCGGGCCGTGCTCAGCGGGCGGGCGCGCGCCCAGGCCAAGACGGGCGACGGGCCAGTGGAGATCGCCCGGATGTACAAGCTGGCCAAGGACTCGGCGGTCAAGGCCCGCACCCAGGCGATCAACCAGCTCAAGGCCGTCCTCATCCGTGCCGATCCGCAGCTGAGGGAGGAACTGTCCGGGCTGGGCAACGCAGAGCTCATCCGCACCTGCGCCGGGCTCGTCGACGACAGCCTGAACCACGAGGCCGACGAAGGGGCGGTGCTCCACGCCACCCACGTCACCCTGTGTCTGCTGGCCCGGCGCATCGGGCAGCTCAGCGAAGAAGTCCGGGACCTGGAAGGCCGCCTGACCCGGCTGGTGGAACGCCACGCTCCCCGGTTGCTTGAGGTAGTGGGCATCGGTCCGGACACAGCCGTCACTTTGCTGATCACGATCGGGGACAACCCGGAACGCCTGAGCAGTGAGGCGTCCTTCGCGGCGCTGTGCGGGGTCATCCCGGCCGAGCGTTCCTCGGGCAGTCGGCAGTACCGTCGCCTGAACCGGGGCGGCGACCGGCAAGCGAACGCGGCCCTGCACCGGATCGTGCAGACTCGCCTGCGCGTTGACCCGCGTACCCAGGACTACGACGAACGCCGCAGCAAGGCGGGCAAGACTCGACGCGAGATGGTCCGAAGCCTCAAGCGCTACGCGGCCGAGAGGTCTGCCACCTGGTCAGACCCGTGCAGTCGTCACCCCCGTCATAGGGGCAGTCGCGATACGTGAGAGGGTCTGACGCGTGAGTGAGACACCGTCGAACACCCTGCAATACCGCTTTGACGGGCCAGAAGAGGCCCCCGTCCTGATCCTGGGTCCCTCACTGGGTACCACATGGCACATGTGGGACCGGCAGGTCCCCGAGCTTGCCAAGCAGTGGCGCGTCCTGCGGTTCGACCTGCCGGGGCACGGCGGCGCGCCCGCCCACCCCGCGGGGTCCGTCGCCGAGCTGACCGCCCGTCTGCTCGCCACCCTCGACGCGCTCGGCGTGCAGCGCTTCGGCTACGCGGGATGCGCCCTCGGCGGTGCCGTCGGCGTGGAGCTGGCGCTGCGCCACCCCGAGCGGGTCGCCTCGCTCGTGCTGATCGCCGCCTCCCCCCGGTTCGGCACCGCCGACGAGTTCCGCCAGCGCGGGGTGATCGTCCGGACCAACGGCCTCGACCCGATCGCCCGTACGTCCCCCGACCGCTGGTTCACGCACGGCTTCGCCGCCGCCCAGCCCGCGATCACCGAGTGGGCCGTGCAGATGGTGCGCACCACCGACCCCGGCTGCTACATCGCCGCCTGCGAGGCACTCGCCGCGTTCGACGTGCGGCCCGAGCTGGGCCGGGTCGGCGTGCCGACTCTGGTACTGGTCGGCTCCGAGGACCAGGTCACCGGCCCCGCCGAGGCGCGCACGCTGGTCGCCGGCATCCCCGACGCCCGACTCGCGGTCGTACCCGGCGCCTCCCATCTGGTTCCGGTGGAACAGCCGGCCGCCGTGACCGATCTGCTGGTCACGCACTTCTCGACGGCCTGGCAGCCCCTCATCGACCCCGGTACCGGCCAGATCGCCATCCCTGCCGCGCCCGTCAAGCCCGTGCTGGCCGCACCGCCCCCGCAGCCGACGGCGCCGATCGCCGAGATCGCGCCGCCCGTGGCGCAGCCCCAGCCCGCCGGGCGGCCCGACCCGTACGACGCGGGGCTCAAGGTACGCCGGGAGGTGCTCGGCGATGCCCACGTCGACCGGGAGCTGGCGCAGGCCGGTGACTTCTCCGGCGACTTCCAGGAGCTTCTCACCCGCTACGCCTGGGGCGAGGTGTGGAACAGACCCGGCCTCGACCGGCGCTCCCGCAGCTGTGTCACCCTGACCGCGCTCGTCGCCGGCGGCCACCTGGAAGAGCTCGCCTTCCACACCCGCGCGGCCCTGCGCAACGGCCTCACCCCGGACGAGATCAAGGAGGTCCTGCTCCAGGCGGCCGTCTACTGCGGCGTCCCCGCGGCGAACAGCGCCTTCCGCGTGGCCCAGCAGGTCATCCTCGAGGAGACCACCCTCGCGGAGTGACCCCGGGGCGGGGTGCGCCACCGCGCCCCGCCCCGCGCATGCAGGATGGGACGCATGAAGCTCACGAAGATGTCGCATGCCTGTGTCCGCCTGGAGAAGGGCGGCCGGACCCTCGTCCTGGACCCCGGCGGTTTCAGCGAGGAGGACGCCGCGCTCGGCGCGGACGCCGTCCTGGTCACGCACGAGCACCCGGACCACTTCGACGAGGGACGGCTGCGGGCCGCGCTGGAGCACAACCCCGCCGCCGAGATCTGGACCCTGCGCTCGGTCGCCGAGCGGATCTCCGCGGCCTTCCCGGGCCGTGTGCACACCGTCGGCCACGGCGACACCTTCACCGCCGCCGGCTTCGACGTGCAGGTCCACGGCGAGCTGCACGCCGTGATCCACCCGGACATCCCGCGCATCACCAACGTCGGCTATCTCATCGACGACGGCACCGTCTTCCACCCCGGCGACGCGCTCACCGTCCCCGGCCGCCGAGTCGAGACGCTGATGCTGCCGGTCATGGCCCCCTGGAACAAGATCTCCGAGGTCATCGACTACGTCCGCGAGGTGAAACCGCAACGCGCCTACGACATACACGACGCCCTCCTCACCGACCTCGCCCGCCCGATCTACGACCGCCAGATCGGCGCCCTCGGCGGCACGGACCACCGGCGGCTGACCCCCGGGGACTGCACCGACGTCTAGGACCGACCCGGGCGGGATCGCGTTGTCAGTGCCGCCGGGTAGGTTGTGAGGCATGCGCATCGCGACCTGGAACGTGAACTCGATCACCGCCCGCCTTCCGAGGCTGCTGACCTGGCTGGAGAGCAGCGGCACCGACGTGCTCTGCCTGCAGGAGGCCAAGGTCGCCGAGGAGCAGTTCCCCGTCGAGCAGCTGCGCGAGCTGGGATACGAGGCGGCGGTGCACGCCACCGGCCGGTGGAACGGCGTGGCGGTGCTCTCCCGCGTCGGCATCGAGGACGTGGTCAAGGGCCTGCCCGGCGACCCCGGTTTCGACGGCGGGGTCGAGCCGCGCGCGATCTCCGCGACCTGCGGCCCGGTCCGCGTGTGGTCGGTGTACGTGCCGAACGGCCGCGAGGTGGAGCACCCGCACTACGCGTACAAGCTTCAGTGGCTGGAGGCCCTCAGAGCCGCCGTCGCCGGTGACGCCCAGGGTGGTCGCCCCTTCGCGGTGCTGGGCGACTACAACATCGCGCCGACCGACGACGACGTCTTCGACGCGGCCGCCTTCGAGGGCTCCACCCACGTCACCCCGGCGGAGCGCGCCGCGCTCGCCTCCCTGCGCGAGGCCGGGCTGAACGACGTGGTGCCGCGCCCGCTGAAGTACGAGCACCCGTTCACCTACTGGGACTACCGCCAGCTCTGCTTCCCCAAGAACCGCGGCATGCGCATCGACCTGGTCTACGGCAACGAGCCGTTCGCCAAGGCCGTCAAGGACGCCTACGTCGACCGGGAGGAGCGCAAGGGCAAGGGCGCCTCGGACCACGCGCCGGTCGTCGTCGACCTGGACGTCTAGGTCGGGTCGTTCGGATCCTCCCGGCCGAGCGAGGGGCCCTGGCTCACAGCAGCCGCAGGTCCACGGACTCGCCCAGCGCGGCCAGCCCCGCGTCCCCGGGGTGCAGGTGGTCGCCGCTGTCGTAGGCGGCCGGCATCCGCGCCGGGTGCGCGGGGTCGCGGATCACGGCGTCGAAGTCCAGTACCCCGTCGAAGGCGCCGGTGGAGCGGATCCAGGCGTTCACCGCCGTCCGCTCGGTGTCCACGGAGGCCGGGCACCGTGCGTGGCCCCCGCAGGGCAGGATGGTCGCGCCGAGGACGCGCAGCCCGCGGGCGTGGGCCCGGTCGGCGATCGTGCGCAGCCCGTCGATCAGCGGTGCGGCCGTGACACCGTCCAGCAGGTCGTTGACGCCCTCGAAGACGACGAGCGTGCGCACACCGGTCTGCGCGAACACGTCCCGGTCCAGCCGGTGCAGGGCGCTCACCCCGGACTGCTCGGCCGAGACGCCGTCGCCGGGGTAGCGGTCGGTCAGCACCCGGTTGCCTGAGATGCCCTGATTCAGCACGCCGTAGCGCGGCACGGCACTCTGCCTCCGCAGGCGCGCGGCCAGGGCATCGGGCCATCGCCGGTTCGTGTCGGGCGTCGAACGGTCTCCGTCGGTGATCGAGTCGCCGAGGGTGACCACCGCCCCGGGCCCGCCGCCGACGTCCACCCCGGTCAGCAGCGGCCGGCTGGTCAGGGTCGCGGTGTAGGCGGCCGGGGAGGCGTCCGCGGTGTGGTCGCCCGGCTCGCTCAGATACGACCGCTGCTGCCCGAGCCGGTGCACGGGCGCCGCCGTCACCGGACCCGGCAGATGGAAGCTGACCAGCAAATCGGCCCCGGCCGGCACGGCGAAGTCCAGCGGATCGCTGACCGCCTGGGCCCCCGCCGGGATCATCACCCCGGCCGCCCCGTCGAAGGACAGGGCCACCGGCGCCGCCGCGGGCACCGCCCCCGCTGCTCCCGGCGCCCGCAGCGCCACCGTCGCCGCGCCGATGCGCACCGGCGCCCCCGCGAAGGTGTTGTCGAAGCGCAGACGCACCCGGGGACCGCCCGCCGAGGTGTGCACGACCAGCCGCAGTGTGCGGTCCGTCCACGGGCCGACGGCCGGACAGCCGCCGGTCGGCGCGGCCCAGCTGCCGGTCCAGCCCGGCGCGTGCGAGCGCACCGACATCGCGAATACGTGCAGCCCCGGCGCGACGGGCAGCCGTACCGCCGCCACGGCGCGTCCCGGGGTGAGCGGTACCGTCACGACGTACAGCCGGGCCTGGCGGGCGAGCCGGCCGCCGGGCGTGTTGACGTGCGGGAGCGCGACCGCCTTCGTGGCGGGCGGGCCGGTGCGCCAGGAGGGCGCGGTGAGCGCGTACGGGGCGGACGTGCCGTCCGTGTAGCGGACCGTGCCCGTCCCGCCCGTGGCGTCCCCGGCCGTCCCCGCCACCAGGAAGGCCAGCGCGTCACCATGCCCCGACAGGCGCACCCACTGCCCGGCGGACCGTACGTTGTCCGCCTCGCCCGGTGCCCGCCGCGGCCACGTCAGCCGCGCGCCCTGCACGGTCAGCGTCCGGCCCGGTGTCCAGCCGGCGGCCGCGAGATCCTGCGCCGACAGGGAGGCCCCCGCACCGTCGAAGTCCGCGCCGCCGGGCCGGGAGTCGTCGCTGACCGCGGCATTGTCGTACAGCCGCTCCAGCGGCAGCGGCACGGTGTCCGCCGCCGGGACCGCGGCGGCCGGCAGCGGTGCGGCCGTGGCCAGGACGAGAGCCGCCACCAGCCCCCCGATGCCTCGGCGCATCACCGGCACCCGCTCCTCCCGCGCTCTCCCGCTCACACGGACCCGGGCAGGTCCGCGCACCGCGAAGCTAGGAACCCGTCAGGGACCCGTCAACGCGCCATGCGCGGGCGGGGCGCGAAATGGGCCGTACGGGGCGCGTGCCCGGGTGAAAAGGAGGCCCGCGCGCCTGTGGTGCGCACGGGGGTGCGAATGCCACGCTGTCCCTATGAATCTCCCTTTTCTGGGCATCGGGCGCAGGAAGACCGATGAGGCACGGTTCACGGCGGCACCGGAGGCGGTCGCTGCGCTGCTGTCGGAGTGCGAGCTGCTGCGTTCGCAGGCCGCCGAGTCGGGTGTACGGCTCGACGACACGGCGCTCTCGCTGGAGGCGCTGGACCAGTTGGTGCCGCGCTGGCGGGACGACGCGGAGACGCTGCCCCGGCTCGGCAACGACGCGGGTCTGTACCTCGGCACGGTGGTCGTGCGCACGGTGCCCGGCGCGGTGTGGGAGATCCGCTCCGGCGGGCCGCCCGTGGTCCGGCTCGCCTCGGGGCGCGAGATCGACGTGGTGGCGGCGGGCCGGGACTGGGCCGAGAGCGGGGTCCCCGAGCTGTCGCAGCTGTACGCGGAGGTCGCCGAGGACTGACCACGAGGGATCCGAGGGTGAGGTCATGGCCCAACCTCCGGCTTAAATACGGCTTATGCCCGGAAAGTGCGTGTCGTCTCTCCGGGGGCAGAGCCGCTGGATAGGTTGCGGCAACCACGACACAGCTGAGAGTGAGTAGGGCTGCGCATGGCCGTCGAACCGTTGATCGAACTGCGGAACGTCAACAAGTACTTCGGGGAGCTGCACGTCCTGCAAGACATCGACCTCTCGGTAGGCAGGGGAGAGGTGGTCGTGGTCATCGGCCCGTCCGGGTCGGGCAAGTCGACGCTGTGCCGGGCCGTCAACCGGCTGGAGCCCATCCACTCGGGCACCATCCTGCTGGACGGGCAGCCGCTGCCCGAGGAGGGTAAGGCGCTCGCCCGGCTGCGCGCCGAGGTCGGCATGGTCTTCCAGTCCTTCAACCTCTTCGCCCACAAGACCGTGCTGCAGAACGTCTCGCTCGGCCAGGTCAAGGTACGCGGCCGCAAGAAGACCGAGGCCGACCGGCGCTCGCACGAGCTGCTCGACCGGGTCGGGGTGGCCGAACAGGCCGACAAGTACCCCGCGCAGCTCTCCGGCGGCCAGCAGCAGCGCGTCGCCATCGCCCGGGCCCTCGCCATGGACCCCAAGGTGATGCTGTTCGACGAGCCGACCTCCGCCCTCGACCCGGAGATGATCAACGAGGTGCTGGAGGTGATGCGGCAACTCGCCCGCGACGGCATGACCATGGTCGTCGTCACCCACGAGATGGGCTTCGCCCGCTCCGCCGCCAACCGCGTGGTGTTCATGGCGGACGGCCGGATCGTCGAGGACCGCCGCCCCGACGAGTTCTTCACCGACCCGCGCAGCGACCGGGCCAAGGACTTCCTCTCCAAGATCCTCAAGCACTGAGGGAGTTCAGGCCCTCGGGGCGCCGAGCCCTGCGCGGAATCGAACGAGGAGCGCTCCGCATGGTCCGTACCGCTTGTGCCCGCACGGCGGTTCTCAACTACGATGTGCCGTTCATCCCTGTGGTGACGACCGAGGCCGTACCCGCCGGTGCGGCCGCACCACGAACGCTGCTGCCGGGGGTGGGTCCCCCCACGGCCCCTCGTCCGTAGGGGGCAGCAGTACACAGGGCCATACCCGCCCGGCCGCGGCCGCAGATCACTGCTCGCGGCGGCAGCGACCCACGCCAGGGGCCGCTCGCCGCGAGGAGAAGGTCAGCCGCGCGCCGGTCGGGTTGTGCTCGTTCCGGGGACGTCTTCCCCGGCCGATACGGCGTCAGGCCTGCGCCCGGTGCGAGTTCCTCGGCGTCGACGCCGGCAGCGGGGCCAGCGCGGCCCGGGTGACGTCCGCGACCAGTTCCACCACGTCAGGACCGTACGCCTGCGAATTGACGACCTTCAGCAGCAGCACGAAGGAGTTCCTGCCGTGCTTGCGGGCGAGCCGCTCGTGGCTGCGGGCGAGGTAGCGGGTGGCGGCCTGGTTGGTGAGCGCGGTCTGGCCGCAGAAGAGGAACACCGGCCGGTCGCCGTGGCTGCCGTCCACGGTGAGCCGCGCGAGCAGCACGTACTCGACGCGGCCGGCCTCCAACCGGTAGCGCTCGGAGCCGATCTGGAAGACGCCCCGGTCCGGGCCGGGTTCGACGTCCACGTTGATCCGCACCCCGGGCAGCAGGGAGGACAGATGCGCGGCCATACGACGGTTGGATCAAGGGGCCCAGCACCCATCTTGCACTCACATTCACTACAATTGCCTGACCAGCACAAACACTCAAGGCCCCTGCTTCGGTGGGGGCCTTCGTCATGGGAGGAAGCCACGCCCGAGACCAACTGGCAGACCGAACTGCGCTGGATGACCGGTGCCTTCGCGGCCACCGACTTCCACGGGCACCCAGGGGCTGCGCACGAACCTCCAGGGCGCCCCCTGATCTTAGAGGGCGCCGCCGTCAGCGGGGCATAGGCCGCCGGGTCCGGAGCCTCGTCTCGGAAGCTCAGCTTGACCTTCGGCTCGGGACGGAAGCCACTGCCGCCCGTAGGGCGCTCAGGCGCGGCTTGTCAAAAGCCGAGGCTGAGGCCGCGGTGGACCGGGCCACGAAGCCCCATATTGAGGAGCTGGAGGGGCTGGAGAAGCTGCGCCGGGAAGCGGAAGGGCTGCAGCGGGACGCTGCCGAAGCCGTGCAGAGAATCGACAGCCTGGAACGGCTGGCCAAGGCGGCCCGGGATAATCTGCGGGGCTTGAGCGACCACGAGAAGGCCGAGCTGTTCGCGGAAATGGGCCTGGAGGCAGAGGTCATCAGCTGCCAGCCCCGCCGCAAGGGCGTGGCCTGTGCGGTGCGGGACTGGTTCGTCCGGGAGGGCCGGCAGGTGCCGATCCTGACGGACGAGGGATGGGAGCTGATCAAGCCCTTGATGGGGGGCCGCCGGTCGACCATCGACCGGCGTACGGTCACCGAGGCCCTGCTGGAGAAGGCCGTGACGGGGGAGGGCATGGCGGACATCGCGCCCCGGTACGGCGTCAACCTCAATGCCCTGCAGACGCAGTCCAACAGATGGCTGCAGGACGGCACCTGGGCCAAGGCCATGGAACTGCTGAAGGATGCCGAGACCAGGCCCGCCTGGTCGCCGGTGCCCGCGGAGATCAAGGTCACGCTGCGGCCCTTGGCTATTGAGTGCAAAGACGGTGACGGGGAACGAGCCCCTTGGAGGCCGGGCCGCCGACGCAGAACTCGGTGCGCTCCCCGAAGCCCTGACGGGCCGTGTCGTGCGGCAGCACCTGCGCGTGGGCGCGGCAGTCCTTGATCAGCGCGGCGAGTTCGAGCAGGGCGAACACGTCGTGGCGCATCACCGCCAGTTCGGGTCCGCCGGCGTTCCGGTTCACCACCAGCAGCGACTCGGAGTCGTCCGGCAGCCCTAAGAAGGCCTGCTTGCGCCTGAGTTTCCGGTTCCACAACCAGGTGCGGGACAGCCATCCCAGCGCGGCGCTGATACCGGCCGCTATCACCCCGAGGAGGATGTTGCGCACGTCGTCGTTCATGGGCGCGCATGCTACGTGACTGACGTGACCATGATGGTGGAATAGGCTGCGCGAACGGTCCCTCAACCGGAGGTGCGGATGCGTCGTCCTGTTGCCCGGAAACTGTCCGTTCTGGCGGTCTCGGCCGCCGTGGTGTCGGTGGGGGCGGCAGCACCGCCCACCGCCCACCGGGATCCCGTCCCGAAGTCACCCCTCGCCGTCGGCTACGGCGGCGCCGTCGCCAGCGTCGACGCGGACGCCTCCGCCGCCGGCATCGAGGTGCTGAAGAAGGGCGGCAACGCGGTCGACGCCGCCGTCGCCACCGCCGCCGCGCTCGGCGTCACCGAGCCCTACTCCGCCGGTATCGGCGGGGGCGGCTACTTCGTCTACTACGACGCCGAGTCGCGCACCGTGCACACCATCGACGGCCGCGAGACCGCGCCGCTGAGCGCGGATCAGAACCTGTTCACGGAGAACGGCAAGCCGCTCGCCTTCGCCGACGCCGTCAGCAGCGGACTGAGCGTCGGCACCCCGGGCACGCCCGCCACCTGGCAGGCGGCGCTGGACGCCTGGGGCAGCAAGCGGCTGGCGACCGTGCTGAAGCCCGCCGAACGGCTCGCCCGGGACGGGTTCACCGTCGACGACACCTTCCGCTCGCAGACGGCCGCCAACGAGACCCGCTTCCGCTACTTCCCGGACACCGCGAAACTGTTCCTGCCCGGCGGACAACTGCCCGCCGTCGGCTCGACGTTCAAGAACTCCGACCTCGCCGCCACCTACGCCGAACTGGCCCGCAAGGGCGTCGGCGCGATCTACCACGGCGACCTGGGCCGGGACATCGTCGACACCGTCAACCACCCGCCCGTCGACCCGGCCTCCGGCTGGAACGCGCGCCCGGGTGAGCTGTCCGCGCGGGACCTGGCGGCCTACCGTGCCAAGTACCAGGCGCCCACGAAGACGTCGTACCGCGGACTCGGTGTGTACTCCATCGCACCCTCCTCCTCCGGCGGCACCACCGTCGGCGAGGCGCTCAACATCCTGGAGAACACCGACCTGTCGAAGGCCACCGAGGCGCAGTACCTGCACCGCTACATCGAGGCGAGCCGGATCGCGTTCGCCGACCGCGGGCGCTGGGTCGGCGACCCCGCCTTCGAGGACGTACCGACGAAGGAACTGCTCTCGCAGCGGTACGCCGACTCGCGGGCCTGCCTGATCAAGGACGACGCGGTGCTCACCAGCCCCGTGCCGCCCGGCGACCCGCGCCACCCCGCCGACTGCGGCGCCCCGGGCACGGCGGCCCCGACGACGTACGAGGGCGAGAACACCACGCACCTCACCGTCGCCGACAAGTGGGGCAACGTCGTCGCCTACACGCTCACCATCGAGCAGACCGGCGGCAGCGGCATCACCGTGCCCGGCCGCGGCTTCCTGCTCAACAACGAGCTGACCGACTTCTCCTTCGCCCCGGCCAACCCGGCCGTGCACGACCCGAACCTGCCCGGACCCGGCAAGCGGCCGCGCTCGTCGATCTCCCCGACGATCGTGCTGGACCGCCACGACAAGCCGGTCGTGGCGCTCGGTTCGCCCGGCGGCGCGACCATCATCACCACCGTGCTGCAGACCCTGACCGAGTTCCTCGACCGCGGGCTGCCACTGGTCGACGCGATCGCCGCGCCGCGCGCCAGCCAGCGCAACGCCGCCCAGACGGAGCTGGAACCCGGCCTGTGGAACAGCGATCTGAGGGCGCAGCTGGAGAAGCTCGGGCACTCCTTCAAGCTCAACCCGGAGATCGGTGCCGGGACCGGCGTGCAGCGGCTGCCGGACGGCCGCTGGCTCGCCGCGGCCGAGAAGGTGCGGCGCGGCGGCGGCTCGGCGATGGTCGTCCGCCCGGCGCCGTAGCGCAAGCCGTCATAGCTCGGGGGCGGGCCGCTCCTGCGTGCGGAACGCGAGCCGCCCGTCCTCGACATCGACGGTCACCCGGCCGCCCTCGCTGATCGTGCCGTTCAGCAGCAGCCGGGAGAACTGGTTGTCGACCTCCCGCTGAATGGTGCGGCGCAGCGGCCGGGCGCCGTACTCCGGCTCGTAGCCGCGCTCGGCGAGCCAGTCCACCGCCGCGTCGGTGAAGTCCACCGAGACGCCCTGCGCCTGCACCAGCCGGCGGGTCTGCGTCAGCAGCAGCTGGGTGATCCGGCGCAGTTCGTCGCCGGTCAGCTGGCGGAAGACGACGATCTCGTCGATGCGGTTGAGGAACTCCGGCCGGAAGTGCTCGCGCAGCGGCCGCAGGATCTGCTCGCGCCGCGCCTCCTCGTCGGCCTCGGTGCCGGTCGCCCCGAAACCGATACCTGCGCCGCGCCGCGTGATGGCCTCCGAACCGAGGTTGCTGGTCATCACGATCACGGTGTTGCTGAAGTCCACCGTGCGTCCCTGCGAGTCGGTCAGCCGGCCGTCGTCCAGCACCTGCAGCAGGATGTTGAAGACATCCGGGTGCGCCTTCTCCACCTCGTCGAGCAGCAGCAGCGAGTACGGGTGCCGGCGCACCACCTCGGTGAGCTGGCCGGCCTCCTCGTGGCCGACGTACCCGGGCGGGGCGCCGACCAGCCGGGAGACGGTGTGCCGCTCCTGATACTCGCTCATGTCGAGGCGGACCATGCGGTCCTCGCTGCCGAACAGCGCCTCCGCCAGCGCCCGCGCCAGCTCCGTCTTGCCGACGCCGGTCGGGCCGAGGAAGAGGAAGGAGCCGATCGGCCGGCCCGGGGCGGACAGACCGGCGCGGTTGCGCAGGACCGCCTCGGAGACGACGCGGACGGCCTCCTCCTGCCCGACGACCCGCTCGTGCAGATGTTCCTCCAGGCCCAGCAGGCGCTCCTTCTCCTCCTGGGTGAGGCTGCTGACCGGGATGCCGGTCTGCCGGGACACCACCTGGGCGATCGCCTCCGCGGTGACCTGGAGGTTCTGCCCCTCGTCCGCCTCGCCGTCGCCGCCGGCCTCGGCGATCCGCTGCTTCAGCTCCATGATCCGGTCGCGCAGCTGCGTGGCCGTCTCGTAACTCTCGTCGGCGACCGCCTGGTCCTTGTCCCGGCTGAGCTGCTCGACCTCGCGCTCCAGGGCTCGTACGTCCGTGCCCTTGGTGCGCGCCTGGAGCCGCACGCGCGCGCCGGCCTGGTCGATCAGGTCGATCGCCTTGTCCGGCAGCCGCCGGTCGGTCAGATAGCGGTCGGACAGCTCCACGGCCGCCACCAGCGCCTCGTCGGTGTAGCGGACCTGGTGGTGAGCCTCGTAGCGGTCGCGCAGCCCGCGCAGGATCTCGATGGTGTCCGGCACGGACGGCTCCGGCACCAGGATCGGCTGGAAACGGCGGGCGAGCGCCGCGTCCTTCTCGATGCGCCGGTACTCCTCCAGCGTGGTCGCGCCGACGATGTGCAGCTCGCCGCGGGCCAGGGCGGGCTTGAGGATGTTGCCCGCGTCCATGCTGCCGCCCTCGCCGCCGCCCCCGGCGCCGACGACGGTGTGCAGCTCGTCGATGAAGACGATCAACTGGTCGGAGTGGGTGCGGATCTCCTCGACGATGTTGTTCAGCCGCTCCTCGAAGTCACCGCGGTAGCGAGTGCCCGCGACCACCCCGGTCAGATCCAGGGCGACCACCCGCCGCCCGAGGAGGATGTCCGGGACGTCGCCGTCGGCGATGCGCTCCGCGAGGCCCTCGACGATGGCGGTCTTGCCGACGCCCGCGTCGCCGATCAGCACGGGGTTGTTCTTGCCGCGCCGGGAGAGCACCTCGATCGTCTGCTCGATCTCCGTGTCGCGTCCGATCACCGGGTCGATACGGCCCTGCCGGGCCAGGTCGGTGAGGTCGCGGCCGTACTTGTCGAGGGTCGGCGTGCCCGTCGGCCGCGCCCGCTCGGACCGGGGCATCTGCGGGGCCTCCGGCGCAGGCGGCGGACCCGAGGGGGCGAAGCGGGCCGCGTTGAGGATGTGCCCGGCGGCGGAGTCCGGGTTGGCGGCGAGCGCGCTGAGCACGTGCTCCGGGCCGATGTAGCCGGCGCCGGTGGAGCGCGCCATCTCGTGCGCGTCCAGCAGCGCCCGCTTGACCGCCGGGGTGAGCGAGAGCGAGGTCGGCGCGGGCGCCTCGCCGGGTGGGTGCTGGACCGGCCCCGAGCGTTCGTCGATCTCCGAGGCCAGCGAGTCGGGGTCCGCGCCCGCACGGCTGAGCAGACTGCGGGTGGGTTCGCTGGCCAGCGCCGCTCGCAGCAGGTGTTCGGTGTCCAGATCCCGGCTGCCGTGTTCCGCGGCGTACTGTGCAGCGCCGCGCACCAGTTCCCTGGCGGGCTGACTGAGCAGACGGCCGATGTCGATCTGCCGGGGCCCCGGGCGGGGGCCACCGAAGAAGCGGGCGAGGAATTCTCCGAAGGGGTCGCCCTCCGGGCCGAGGTAGCCGCTGGTCATGGCGCTCCGTTCCTTCGCTGAGACGTACCGGAGGCGGGTAACCGGGGGTGGGGTCGGTCATGCCCACGATGGCATGTTCTGTGGGGGTGCGCCTTTCGGCTCGGGGTGTTCTCTACTCTCGCGGGTGCGGGTCCTCGGTGGTTGCCCGTGCTCGCGCGGCGGAGTTGCCTATCGATACAGCGCCGCGACCCTTGCGTACGTCATCTCACCGCTGGGTGAGGACGCGGGGTCCGCTTTCCGTGATCGCCACCGTGTGTTCCACGTGGGCTGCCCTGGTGCCGTCGTTGGTGCGCAGGGTCCAGCCGTCGGGATCCGCGTGGTAGGCGTCCGTGCCGCCGGCGATCAGCATCGGCTCGATCGCGAGGACCATGCCGTGGCGCAGCGGCAGGCCGCGGCCGGGGCGGCCCTCGTTGGGGACGCCCGGGTCCTCGTGCATACGGCGGCCGATGCCGTGTCCGCCGAAGCCGTCGGGGATGCCGTAGCCGGCGGCGCGGCACACCGTGCCGACGGCGTGGGCGATGTCGCCGATGCGGTTGCCGACGACGGCCGCGGCGATGGCGGCGTCGAGGGCCCGCTCGGCGGTCTCGATCAGCTTCAGGTCCGCCGGTCGCGGGCGGCCCACCGTGAAGCTGATCGCGGAGTCGCCGACCCAGCCGTTCAGCTCGGCGCCGAAGTCGGCGGAGAGGAGGTCGCCGTCTCGCAGGCGGTACGTCGTGGGGATGCCGTGCACGATGGCGTCGTTCACGGAGGCGCAGAGCACGGCCGGGAACGCGGTGGGCGCGAAGGAGGGCCGGTAGCCCAGGAAGGGGGATGTCGCGCCCGCCTCGCGCAGCACGTCGTGGGCGACCTCGTTCAGTTCCAGCAGGGAGACGCCGACGTCCGCGGCCTCCCGTACGGCCGTCAGGGCTCGGGCGACGACCTGGCCCGCCTCGTACATCGCATCGATCGACGTGTCCGTCTTCAGTTCCACCATGCCAATTACTATACCGGTATTAGAATGGGTGCCATGGTGCGTACCCCTCTCACACCCGAAGAGCACGAGCGCGGCGAGCGGCTCGGGCGGCTGCTGCGCGAGGCCCGCGGCGACCGCAGCATGACGCGGGTCGCGGCCGATGCCGGGATCTCGGCGGAGACGCTGCGGAAGATCGAGACCGGACGGGCCCCGACGCCGGCCTTCTTCACCGTGGCCGCGCTGGCCGGCGCGCTCGGGCTGTCCCTGGACGAGCTGGCCGCCCGGTGTGCGCAGGCGGGGGTGGACCTCGCCGCCGCCTGAGCGTCACCGTGGCCGGAGTGCGGGACTGAGGTCCCCGCACCCCGGGGGAAAACTCCGCGTAGCCGCGCCGTAACACAACTGGTGTTGGCTACGAGGCCGGAGTGTTCCCCTCGGGTGGGAGTCGGGCGATGGCGGTGGAGCAACTCCCGGGCGAAATGCGGGAGTTCGTGGAGTACCTCGACGCCCTGCTGGGGCGTCTCGATACGGCCGACGGCTGGTGCGGCGTCTTCTGGCAACGCGACCCGGACGGCATGCGCGCGTGCCGGGAGGGCCGCGAGATGCCGCCCTGGGACGTGGTCGCGGCGCTGCTGCAGGACCTCGCCTCCCGCCACGGCCGGGAGGCCGCGGCACGGGAGGCGGAGCGGGCCAGCGTCCTGCACGCCGCCGCGGTCGCCGCGTACGACGCCCGTCCCGGTGGCCGGGAGGCACTCGCGGACCGTCTCGATGTGATGCTCCGCGAACAGCGCTACGCGGCGGAGCGCCGCGCGGTCCTGACCCGGACGCTTGCGCACGCCGCGACCCGCGAGGAGGCCGACGCCCTCCGCCTCGACCTCGCCTGGTCCGACGACGACCACGAACGCGCGACCGCCCGCTGCGCGGAACTGCGGGCCCGGATGGCGCGACTGGAGCGGGCGCTGCCGACGCGGGGGACGCGGGGCAGCGCGCACGGTGGCCCTTCCCGTGACGACGGCCCCCTCGGGGACGCGCTCGGGCACGCCGGCCACGTCCCGGTCGCACCCGACGCCCACGCGGCCGCGCTCCGTGCCGGGGAGGGAGGTTCCTGGTTCGCGGCGGGAGGCGCGGAGGGCGCCGGTGCTGTGGCCGTGAGGGGTGCGGCGGCAGGGGGCGCCGACTTTGTGGCGACGAGGGGTGCGGGCGCAGGCGGCGCCGGCCCTGTGGCGGCGACGGATGCGGCGGCACGCGCCGGGCATGGCGCGCCGGTCTCCACTCCGCATGCCCAGGCACTCCTCGGCGGCCAGGAGGTCACGGCCCCCGTCGGTGCCGCACCGCACACAGGGCATGGTGCGATCGCCTCCCGGCCGGGGCGCGACGCTCGCCCGGCACCCTCCGGGCCCCTGCCCGGCCCCGCCCCTTCGGCCCTCGCGCCCGTTCCTGCCGGTGCCGCGCCCGCCCCGCACCGGCTCGCCGAAACCCCCGCACAGCCCGGTGCCGGCCCGTCCACCCGGCCCGGAGCACAGGCCGTCTCCTCGGCGCCGCCCGGTTTCGTGCCGCCCCCTGCCGGCGCCGCTCGCGGCGCCGACCCCTCCGTCCGCCCGGCACCCCCCGACGCCACGACGCGCAAGCGTCGCCGTGGCGGTGCCCGGTTCGCCGGTGCCGTCGACGAGGGGGACGCTCCCCTTCTCGCCGAGCCGGCGCCCGTTCCCGCTGCCGGACGGACCCCGCGGGGTGCCCGGTTCGCCGGGGCCGGGGAACACGCCGATGCTGCGCCCCTGGCCGAGCCCGCACCCTCGGCCGAGCCGATGGACGGCGCCGACCGTCGCGCGGTCCAGGGCGCCGTGGACCGGCTGGCGCGGCTGCGCGCCGACGGCCGTACCGGCGACGCGCATGCGCTGCTCGTCGAGCTCGCCCACTGGCCCGCCGCCCGCTTCCCGCTGCTCGCCGCCGCGCTGCACCGGGCCGGGCTCGGCGCGGACTGGACGACGCTGCTGTGGGAGGCCGCCTCGCTGCCCGCCGAGCGGCTCGTCGCCGCCGCGGACGCGCTCGTCGCGGCCGGCCGGGACGCCGACGGCGAGCACGTCCTGCGCCAAGGCGTCGTACGGCCCGCCGAGGAGATCGGGGCCACTGTGCGCACGCTGCACGCGGGCGGCCGCCACCGCGAGGTGCGCGCGCTGCTCGGCGCCTACGTCCGCGTCCGCGCCCCCGAGGAGGCCGCCCGCAGCGCCGCCCCCGACCCCCGGCTGCTCGCGCCGCTGCTGCTCGAGGCCGCCCGGGGCGTCTCCGACGAACGCCACTGGGACCTGCTGCACGCCCTGCGGGTCGCCGGTCTCGCCCACTGACTCGCAAACCGAGCGCCGGGACGCCACACCCGCCCCACCAGCCCCGGACATCACCCAGAGGAGTGTCAAACGCGCTCGACTCAGCGGGTTGGCGACGATGGTCTTGGCAAGCCCGTCCGAGAGGCTTACGTTCGTCCCTCTACAGCCTGTTTCTACGGGCGTAGAGGCTCTGACGTCGCGTCGAAGGAGCAGCTCATGGCGAACGTCGTCCGTGCCGCCCTGGTCCAGGCCACCTGGACCGGCGACACCGAGTCCATGGTGGCGAAGCACGAGGAGCACGCCCGCGAGGCCGCCCGCCAGGGAGCCAAGGTGATCGGCTTCCAGGAGGTCTTCAACGCCCCGTACTTCTGCCAGGTCCAGGAGCCGGAGCACTACCGCTGGGCCGAGCCCGTGCCCGACGGGCCGACCGTGCGCCGTATGCAGGAGCTCGCCCGCGAGACCGGCATGGTGATGGTCGTCCCCGTGTTCGAGGTCGAGCAGTCCGGCTTCTACTACAACACCGCGGCCGTGATCGACGCCGATGGCAGCTATCTGGGGAAGTACAGAAAGCATCACATCCCGCAGGTGCGGGGCTTCTGGGAGAAGTACTACTTCAAGCCCGGCAACCTCGGCTGGCCCGTCTTCGACACGGCCGTCGGCAAGGTCGGCGTCTACATCTGCTACGACCGGCACTTCCCGGAAGGCTGGCGGCAACTCGGGCTCAACGGCGCCCAGCTGGTCTACAACCCGTCGGCCACCCACCGAGGGCTGTCGTCCCACCTGTGGCACCTGGAGCAGCCCGCCGCCGCGGTCGCCAACGAGTACTTCGTCGCGGCGATCAACCGCGTCGGCCAGGAGCCCTACGGCGACAACGACTTCTACGGCACGAGCTACTTCGTGGACCCGCGAGGACAGTTCGTCGGCGGGGCAGCCTCCGACTCCAAGGAGGAACTCGTCGTCCGCGACCTCGACTTCGACCTGATCGACCAGGTGCGGCAGCAGTGGGCCTTCTACCGCGACCGCCGCCCCGACGCCTACGAAGGACTGGTGGAGCCGTGAGCGACCTGTACGCCCGCCACCGCAGTGTGATGCCGGACTGGCTCGCGCTGTACTACGACGACCCGATCGAGATCACGCACGGCGAGGGCCGCCATGTCTGGGACTCCGACGGCCGCCGCTACCTGGACTTCTTCGGCGGCATCCTGACGACGATGACCGCGCACGCCCTGCCGGAGGTGACCAAGGCGGTCAGCGAGCAGGCCGGGCGGATCATCCACTCCTCCACCCTCTACCTCAACCGCCCGATGGTGGAGCTGGCCGAGCGCATCGCCGGGCTCAGCGGCATCCCCGACGCCCGCGTCTTCTTCACCACCTCCGGCACCGAGGCCAACGACACCGCCCTGCTGCTCGGCACGACCCACCGGCGCAGCAACACGATCCTCGCGATGCGCAACAGCTACCACGGCCGTTCCTTCAGCGCCGTCGGCATCACGGGCAACCGCAGCTGGTCGCCGACCTCGCTGTCCCCGCTGCAGACGCTGTACGTGCACGGCGGGGTGCGCACCCGCGGGCCCTACGCCTCCCTGAACGACGCCGACTTCATCGCGGCCTGCGTGGACGACCTGAAGGACCTCCTCGGCCACACCCGCCCGCCCGCCGCGCTGATCGCCGAGCCGATCCAGGGCGTCGGCGGCTTCACCTCCCCGCCGGACGGCCTGTACGCCGCCTTCCGCGAGGTGCTCGCCGAGCGGGGCATCCTGTGGATCGCCGACGAGGTGCAGACCGGCTGGGGCCGTACCGGCGACCACTTCTGGGGCTGGCAGGCGCACGCCCGCAGCGGCCCGCCGGACATCGTCACCTTCGCCAAGGGCATCGGCAACGGCATGTCCATCGGCGGCGTGATCGCCCGAGCCGAGATCATGAACTGCCTGGACGCCAACAGCATCTCCACCTTCGGCGGCACCCAGATCACCATGGCCGCGGGCCTGGCCAACCTGGGCTACCTGCTGGAGCACGACCTGCAGGGCAACGCCCGGCGCGTCGGTGGCCTGCTGATGGAGCGGCTGCGGGCGATCGCCGCCCAGAACCCGGCCGTACGGGAGGTACGCGGACGCGGACTGATGATCGGCGTCGAGCTGGTGCGACCCGGCACCGACGAGGCCGATCCGCAGGCCGCCGCGGCCGTCCTGGAGGCGTGCCGCACGCAGGGGCTGCTCATCGGCAAGGGCGGCGGGCACAACACCGCCGCCCTGCGCATCGCCCCACCGCTGTCCCTGACCGTCGCGGAGGCCGAGGAGGGCGCCGCGATCCTCGAGGACGCCCTGAGAAGCGTTCAGTAGCGGCGCGGTGAGCGGGGAGCCGAGCGGCAGGAACCGAGCGGCGAGACTGAGCGGGGAAGGCGTCATGACCACCACCTGGGAACCCGTGGAACCGGCCCTGTCGGTACGCCAGATCCTCACCCTGGAGCGGGTGCTCGCCGGGGAGCCCGAGGTGGTGGCCGGCGCCGGCCGGCTGGACCGTCCCGTGCGCTGGGTGCACGTCGCCGAGGCGCCCGACGTCGGCGTGATGCTCAGCGGCGGCGAACTCGTGCTCACCACCGGCGTCCTCCTCGCCGGCGACGAGGACAAGCAGGCCGACTACATCCGCTCCCTGCACCGCGCCGAGGCCGCCGCGGTCGTCCTGGGCCTCGGGCGGGCGTTCCCGGCGGCGCCGGAGGTGATGCGCCGGGCTGCCGAGCGGTGTGGGCTGCCGCTGGTCGTGCTGCACCGGCCGTTCCCCTTCGCCCAGCTGACCGAGGAGGTGCAGGCGCGGCTGGTGCGGCGCAAGTTCGCGGCGGTCAGCCTGTCGGAGTCGGTGCGCACCGCGCTGACCGCGCTGATCACCTCCGGCGCCCCGCTGCAACACCTCCTGGAGGAGATCGCCCGGCACAGCGGCTGCCCCGTCGTCGTCACCAACCTCGCCCACCGGGTGCTGGCGACGGCGGGGGAGCGGCCCGCGGTGGACGACGTGCTGCGCGACTGGGACCGCATCGCGCGCCAGGCCGGCGCCGGTGACGCCGACGGCTGGATCCGCGCCGAACTCGCCAGCCGCGGCGAACGCTGGGGCCGCCTCGTGCTGTGTGGCCACCGCACCGACCCGGCCGTCGGCCGCCTCCTCGCCGACCGGGCCGCCGAGGCCCTCGTCCTGCACCGCATGCTCGCCGGACCCGCGGCCCGCACCTGGGAGGAGCAGTCCGCGCAGAGCCTGCTCACCGACCTGGTCTCCGGCGCCGTACCGGCCCGGCACCTGCTGCCCCGGGCGCGCGCCGCCGGGCTGCCGGTCAACCGGCGCACCTTCGTCCCGCTCGTCGTCCGCGACCGCGGCCCAGGCGAACTCGACCGTTTCCTGCGCCTGTTGGGACTCCCCGGAGTCGTCGCCGAGGCCGACGGCAGGGCCACCGCCGTCCTCCTCAGCCTCGCTCGCGATCAGGACGCCGGGGCGCTCACCGCGCACCTCGCGGCCCGGCTGCGCGAGGTGGCCCCGGTGGTGGTCGCCGCCGCCGACCCGTGCACCGCCTGGGACGACGTACCGGCCGGACTGCGCGAGGCGCAGCACGTGGCCGACGCCGTCGCCGACTCCGCCGCCCCCCTCGACCTGCCGCCCGTGGTCCGCCTTCGGGACGTCCATCTGCGCGGCCTGATCCGGCTGCTGCGCGACGACCCGCAGGTGCAGTCCTTCGCGGAACGGGAGCTGGACGGGCTGCTCGGCGCCGCAGACGACGACCTGCTCGCCGTCCTGCGCACCTACCTCGCCACCGGCCGCAACAAGTCCCGCACCGCCCAGCTCCACCACGTCTCCCGGCCCGCCCTCTACCGCCGCCTGGAAGCGATACAGACCCGCCTCGGCGTGGACCTGGACGACTTCGAACAGGCCGTCTCGGTGCACATAGCCCTCCTCGCGCACGACGCGCAACACCCCTGACACACGACCACCACCTGGGAAAACGGCGGTGAAACATGGCCCGGACGAAGGGTGACACGGTGACACGCCGCACCACTGCGGACGTGACACCGTGTACCTCACCGCGCGCCCGCGGACTTTCTACGCTCGCCGCACACCGACCGAGCGGAGAAACGTGATGAGCCGAGTGATCCGCGCCGCCCTCTTCCAGACCGCGTGGACGGGCGACAAGGAGTCCATGATCCAGGTCCATGAGCAGGCGGTGCGCGACGCCGCCGCGCAGGGCGCCCAGGTGCTGTGCTTCCAGGAGCTGTTCTACGGGCCGTACTTCTGCCAGGTCCAGGACCCCGCCTTCTACGCGTACGCCGAACAGATCCCCGACGGCCCGATCGTGCAGCGCTTCCAGGCGCTCGCGCGGGAGGCAGGCATCGTCCTCGTCCTGCCGATGTACGAGGAGGAGCAGCCCGGCGTCCTGTACAACACCGCCGCCGTGATCGACGCCGACGGCTCCTACCTCGGCAAGTACCGCAAGACGCACATCCCGCAGGTCAAAGGGTTCTGGGAGAAGTTCTACTTCCGTCCCGGCAACGGCGGCTGGCCCGTCTTCGACACCGCCGCCGGCCGCATCGGCGTCTACATCTGCTACGACCGGCACTTCCCGGAGGGCTGGCGCGCCCTCGGGCTCGCGGGCGCCGAGGTCGTCTTCAACCCGTCGGCCACCTCGCGCGGCCTGTCCCGCTACCTGTGGCAGCTGGAGCAGCCCGCGGCGGCCGTGGCCAACGAGTACTTCGTCGGCGCGATCAACCGGGTCGGTGTCGAGGACCTCGGCGACAACGACTTCTACGGCACGAGCTACTTCGTCGACCCCGAGGCCCAGTTCGTGGGAGAGGTCGCGAGCGACAAGGAGGCCGAACTGGTCGTGCGGGACCTGGACATGGCGAAGCTGCGCGAGGTGCGCGACCGCTGGCAGTTCTACCGGGACCGCGCACCGGGAGCGTACGAACCGCTGACGGCACCGTAGAGCGCCGCCGAGGGCAAGGTCCCTGGGGCGCGGGGCGCGGGCGATCCGCGGCTGCCGCCGCGCGGGCGCGACCGGCCACCGACAACCGACACGTCCCCACCGGGAGGAGCGACCCAGACATGAGCAACCGGACAGTGATCCGCGGTGGCCTCGTCGTCACCGCGTCCGACGAGATCCACGCCGACGTCCTGATCGAGGACGGCCGCGTCGCCGCCCTCGCCGCCTCCGGCACCGCGGCCGCCGAGGCGTGGACGGCCGAGCGGACGATCGACGCCACCGGGAAGTACGTCCTGCCGGGCGGCGTCGACGCCCACACCCACATGGAGCTGCCGTTCGGCGGCACCTTCGCCTCGGACACCTTCGAGACCGGCACCCGGGCCGCCGCCTGGGGCGGAACCACCACGATCGTCGACTTCGCGGTGCAGGGCGTCGGGCACAGCCTGCGGGAGGGGCTGGACGCCTGGCACGCCAAGGCGGAGGGCAACTGCGCGATCGACTACGGCTTCCACATGATCGTCTCGGACGTCAACGACGAGACGCTGAAGGAGATGGACCTGCTGGTCGAGGAGGGCGTGACCTCCTTCAAGCAGTTCATGGCGTACCCGGGCGTCTTCTACAGCGACGACGGCCAGATCCTGCGCGCCATGCAGCGCTCCGCCGACAACGGCGGGCTGATCATGATGCACGCCGAGAACGGCATCGCGATCGACGTGCTCGTGCAGCAGGCCCTGGAGCGCGGCGAGGGCGACCCGCGCTACCACGGCGAGGTCCGCAAGGCGCTGCTGGAGGCCGAGGCGACCCACCGTGCGATCCGGCTCGCGCAGGTGGCCGGGGCGCCCCTGTACGTCGTGCACGTCTCCGCGACGGAGGCGGTGGCCGAGCTGGCCCGGGCACGTGACGAGGGGCTGCCGGTGTTCGGCGAGACCTGCCCGCAGTACCTGTTCCTGTCCACCGACAACCTCGCCGAGCCCGGCTTCGAGGGCGCCAAGTACGTCTGCTCCACGCCACTGCGGCCGAAGGAGCACCAGGCCCAGCTGTGGAAAGGCCTGCGCACCAACGACCTCCAGGTCGTCTCCACCGACCACTGCCCGTTCTGCTTCAAGGGCCAGAAGGAACTGGGCCTGGGCGACTTCTCCAAGATCCCCAACGGTCTGCCGGGGGTGGAGAACCGGATGGACCTGCTGCACCAGGCCGTCGTCGACGGGCACATCTCGCGCCGCCGCTGGATCGAGATCGCCTGCGCCACCCCGGCCCGGATGTTCGGCCTGTACCCGAAGAAGGGCACCATCGCCCCGGGCGCCGACGCCGACGTCGTGATCTACGACCCGCACGCCGAGCAGGTGATCTCCGCCGAGACGCACCACATGAACGTCGACTACTCGGCGTACGAGGGCAAACGGGTCACCGGCCGTGTCGAGACCGTTCTCTCGCGCGGCGAACTCGTCATCGACCAGCGGGAGTACACCGGACACGCCGGTCACGGCGTCTACCTCCCCCGCTCCACCTGCCAGTACCTGAACTAGTCGAACGAGGAGTGGCGCCCATGGATTTCGGACTCGTCCTGCAGACCGACCCGCCCGCATCCCGGGTCATCGACCTGATGAAACGGGCCGAACGCAACGGCTTCAGCCACGGCTGGACCTTCGACTCCGCCGTGCTGTGGCAGGAACCGTTCGTGATCTACAGCCAGATCCTGGCCGCCACGGAGACGCTGACCGTGGGGCCGATGGTGACGAACCCCGGGACGCGCACCTGGGAGGTCACCGCCTCCACCTTCGCCACCCTCAACGACATGTTCGGCAACCGCACCGTGTGCGGCATCGGCCGCGGCGACTCCGCCATGCGCGTCGCCGGCCGCAAGCCCAACACGCTCGCCCGGATCAGCGAGGCGATGAAGGTCATCCGGGCCCTCGCCGGCGGCCGGGAGGCCGACCTCGGCGGCGGCACGGTCGTGCGGTTCCCCTGGATCAAGCCCGGCGCCGAACTGCCCGTGTGGATGGCCGCCTACGGGCCCAAGGCGCTGAAGATGGCCGGGGAGGAGGCCGACGGCTTCATCCTCCAGCTCGCCGACCTGTATCTGACCGAGTACATGGTCAAGGCCGTCCGCGACGCCGCCACCGGCGCCGGACGCGACCCGTCCGAGGTGACGGTCTGCGTCGCCGCCCCGGCCTATGTCACCGCCGACGACTCGCCCGAGGCCCTCGCTCACGCCCGCGAGCAGTGCCGCTGGTTCGGCGGCATGGTCGGCAACCACGTCGCCGACCTGGTCGGCAAGTACGGCGAGCACTCGGCGGCCGTCCCCGACGAACTCACCGACTACATCAAGTCCCGCCAGGGCTACGACTACGCCCACCACGGACGCAGCGGCAACCCCGACACCGCCTTCGTACCGGACGAGATCGTCGACCGGTTCTGCCTGATCGGCCCCGTCGAGCGGCACATCGAGAAGCTCCAGGCGCTGCGCGCGCTGGGCGTCGACCAGTTCGCCGTCTACGACATGCACGACGCGCAGGAAGCCGTCATCGACGCCTACGGGCAGCACGTCATCCCCGCCCTGACCGCCTGACCGCCTCACCGCTTGACCGCCTGAACCCCCTCTTCTTCAAGCCCTTGGTCGCCCCTCCCCGCCCCCGGGGGGAGGGGCCGGTGCCCGCACACACCCCGACCCACCTCACCTCATGGGGCTGCCATGACCGAGACCGCTCCCACCGCGATACCTTCGACCACCCAAGTCACCCTGCCCGACGGCCGCGTGGAGCTCGCGCCGGACTCGGGGCCGCCGGCCGGCCGTTACGCCAACGAGGACCTGCTGCCGGTCCCGGCGGCGCAGCGCACCTGGACGACGTACAACTTCTGCGCGCTGTGGGTCGGCATGGCCCACAACACCGCCTCCTGGACGCTGGCCTCCGGGCTGATCGCCGTCGGGATGGACTGGAAGCAGGCGGTGTTCACCATCGCCCTGGCCAATGTGATCGTGCTCGTGCCGATGCTGCTCACCGGGCACGCCGGACCCAAGTACGGCATCCCGTTCCCGGTGTTCGCGCGCGCCTCGTTCGGCGTGCGCGGCGCCAACCTCCCCGCGGTGGTGCGGGCGTTGGTGGCGTGCGGCTGGTTCGGCATCCAGACCTGGATCGGCGGTGAGGCGATCTACTTCCTGGCCGGGAAGCTGATCGGTTCCGGCTGGTCACAGGCGTCCCACATCGGCGGCTACGCCTGGACCATGTGGCTGTCGTTCGCGCTGTTCTGGGTGCTCCAGGTCGCCATCGTCCACCGCGGTATGGAGACCATCCGCCGCTTCGAGAACTGGGCGGCGCCCTTCGTCCTGGTCGGCGCGTTCGTCATGTTGTGGTGGATGAGCGACAAGGCCGGCGGCCTCGGCCCGCTCTTCGACCAGCCGTCCAGGCTCGGCTGGGGCGCCGACTTCTGGAAACTCTTCGCGCCCTCGCTCATGGGCATGATCGGTTTCTGGTCCACGCTGTCGCTGAACATCCCCGACTTCACCCGCTACGGCCGCAGCCAGAAGGCGCAGACCTGGGGCCAGGCGCTCGGTCTGCCCACCACGATGACCCTGTTCGCGTTCCTGTCCGTGCTGGTCACCTCCGGCTCTCAGGCGGTGTACGGCAAGCCGGTCTGGGACCCGGTCCAGTTGGCCGCCAAGACGGACAACACGGTCGGCCTGCTGTACGCCCTCGTCACGGTCCTGGTGGCGACCTTGTCCGTGAACGTCGCGGCGAACCTGGTCTCCCCGGCGTTCGACTTCTCCAACGTCGCGCCGCGCAGGGTGAGTTTCCGCACCGGCGCGCTGATCACCTGCGTTCTCGCCGTGGTGATCTGCCCGTGGAAGCTGTACGCCGACCCTCAGGGCTACATCTTCACCTGGCTGGGCCTGGTCGGCGGGCTGCTCGGCACGGTCGCCGGGATCCTCGTCGCCGACTACTGGATCCTGCGCCGGGCCCGGCTCGACCTCGCCGACCTGTACCGGGCGGGCGGCCGCTACTGGTACGCGGGCGGCTGGAACTGGCGGGCCGTGGTCGCCTTCGCGGCGGGCGGGGTCCTGGCCGTCGGCGGCGCCGACTTCCACCCGCTCGTCGACGGCCGCCCGATCCCGGCGCTGGCCGATCTGGCGGACTACGGCTGGGCCGTGGGCCTCGGCACCTCCCTGGTGCTGTACCTGGCGCTGATGCTGCCGCGCCGCCGTCGCGCGTACGCCGAGGCGTGAGCGCACGAGGGCGGTCAGCCGGCCTGGCCGCCCTTCAGCGCCGCCATCGCTTCCTTGGCCGCCTTGATCGCACCCTTGTTGATCTCGTCGGTGCTCGGCGCCTTCTTCGTCTCGAAGTCACTGCCGTTGTAGGTGACCACCACGAGGGCGTTGTCGGCGCGGGCGATCACCTCGCCCTCCCGGGTCTGCTGCTTGTCCTCGGTGGTCAGGTTCACCACCGAGTAGGCCTCGTCCCCGAGACCGGGCACGGCACCGCCGCCGCTCTTCTCCGTCGTGCGCTCCTGGTACGACTTCTGCGCCTGCTCCCCGGAGCCCATGACCTCGAAGGAGACGTCCAGCCACCGGTAGTCGTAGCCCTTGAGCGCGTTCCAGGAGCAGGTGCGGCGCAGCTTCGCGTCGGTGGACGGGATCTCCTTGCCGCCCGTCTTGGCGCCGGGCACCAGCGCCGTGATGGTCTTGGCGCCGATGCTGTCGCAGGGGGCGGGGGCGGTGGCGTACGTCTTCGACTCCGTCGTCGCCGGCGGGGCGGTGGCCGACTGGGTGGCCGTCTTGTTCTGCACGGGTTCGTGCCCGGCGGCCGGGGCCGGCGCGAGCGGGCCGGACGACAGCGCCCAGCCGGCCGTGGCGAGCACGGCCACCGGGGACAGGCGCGCGGTCAGGGCGAGCGGCAGAGGAAGCAAACGCACGGCGCACTTCTCATGGGGGGAGGCTGTGAGGGGTGTCCGCAGTACGGACGGGACGACAGTGTCACATGACTCCCCGTGAGGCGGAAGGGCGAACTCGCTCCGTGCCGGTGCGGTGACGCTGACGTGTCGGCGGACGCCGGACTTGGGCGAAAAGCCGCTCCCGCCGGCATGCTCAGGGCACCCGGGCGGTCCACTTGGGTGAGGAGAACTTGGTGCGGGCCAGCTCCTCGGCGCGTGCCAGCTCCTCGTCCGTGACCTTGCCCTCGGTCAGGCCGTACCGGGTACGGAAGGAGTCGATCATCCGCTCGATGACGGCTTCGCGGGGCAGCCCGGTCTGCCGGCGCAGCGGGTCCACCCGCTTCTTCGCGCTCCTGGTCCCCTTGTCGGACAGCTTCTCCCGCCCGATGCGCAGCACCTGCACCATCTTGCCGGCGTCGATGTCGTACGACATGGTCACGTGGTGCAGGACGGCCCCCGGCCCGCCGTGCGGGGCCACGAGCCGCTTCTGTGCGGCGCCCGCGATCTTTCCCTGGTCGGTGGCGATGTCGTTCAGCGGCTGGTACCAGGCCCGGATGCCCATGCCGCCGAGCGCGCCGAGCACCCAGTCGTCGAGATAGGCGTAGCTGTCCTGGAAGGACAGGCCCTGCACCAGCGCCTGCGGCACCGACAGCGAGTAGGTGATCGTGTTGCCCGGCTCGACGAACATCGCGCCGCCGCCGGAGATCCGGCGCACGACCCGGACACCGTGGCGCGCGGCACCTTCGGCGTCGACCTCGTTGCGCAGGGACTGGAAGCTGCCGATGATCACCGCGGGTGCGCCCCACTCCCACACGCGCAGCGTCGGAGGGCGATGTCCGGCCGCCACCTCGGCGGTCAGCACCTCGTCCAGCGCCATGTGCAGCGCCGGTGACTGCGGGCCGTCGTGGATCAGCTGCCAGTCGTAGTCCGTCCAGTCCGTGGCGTGCGCGAGGGCGCGGCGCACGGCGATGCCGATGCCCTCCGAGGTCAGCCCGTACATCACGGTGCCCTCGGGCAGCGCCGCGTCGACGCGGGCCGCGAGCCCCGCCGCGTCGGTGTCCGCCGGGGCGCCCTCCAGCGCGCCGTTCACCGCGTCCAGCGCCTCGTCCGGCTCCAGGAAGAAGTCGCCCGCCACGCGCACGTGCCGCAGCACGCCGTCCTCCACGTCCACGTCCACGACGACCAGCTTGCCGCCGGGCACCTTGTACTCACCGTGCACTGGGCCTCCCCTCCTGCCTACGAGATCAACGCCGCAGGTCGTCGCCGTGTTCCCCGGAGCGTGATCACGCTCGTACCATCCACCCGGGAGACGTACCCGGAACCCAGGAGGCGCCCGTGTTCACCACCCGGCCCACCCTGCAGGGCACCTTCGGCATGGTGTCCTCCACCCACTGGCTCGCCTCCCAGTCGGCCATGGCGGTCCTGGAGGACGGCGGCAACGCCTTCGACGCCGCCGTGGCCGGGGCGTTCGTGCTGCACGTGGTGGAGCCGCACCTGAACGGGCCGGCGGGCGAGGTGCCGATCCTGCTCGCCCCGGCCGGCGGCGAGGTGCGGGTGCTGTGCGGACAGGGCGTGGCCCCGGCGGGCGCGAGCGTCGCGCACTACCGCGGGCTCGGCCTGGACCTGGTGCCCGGCACCGGCCCGCTCGCCGCCGCCGTGCCGGGCGCCTTCGACGCGTGGATGCTGCTGCTGCGCGACCACGGCACCAAGTCCCTCGCCGACGTCCTGAAGTACGCCGTCGGGTACGCCGAACACGGGCACGCGCCCGTGGAGAACGTCGGCGCGACCGTGGAGACCGTACGGGAGCTGTTCGAGACCGAGTGGACGTCCTCGGCGGAGGTCTATCTGCCCGGCGGCCGCGCGCCCCGGCCCGGTGAACTGCTGCGCAACCCCGCGCTCGCGGCCACCTGGAGGCGGCTGCTGGCCGAGACCGCCGGGGCGGGGGACCGTCAGGAGCGGATCGAGGCCGCGCGGGAGGTGTGGCGCTGCGGCTTCATCGCCGAGGCGCTGGTACGGCAGGCCGGGCGGCCGACGCTGGACACCAGCGGTGAGCACCACACCGGCACCCTCACGCTCGCCGACCTCGCCGGCTGGTCCGCTGCCTACGAGGCGCCGGTGACGTACGACTGGAACGGCTGGACCCTGTGCAAGGCCGGCCCCTGGAGCCAGGGACCCGTCCTGCTCCAGCAACTCGCCCTGCTCCCGCCGGAGCTGCCGCCGCACGGCTCCGCCGACTACGTCCACCTGCTCGTCGAGGGCTGCAAGCTCGCGATGGCCGACCGCGAGGCCTGGTACGGCGACGCCGCCGGCGTGCCCGTCGACGAACTGCTGTCCGAGGACTACAACGCGGCCCGCCGGGCCCTGATCGGCGACACCGCCTCCACCGAGCTGCGGCCCGGCAGCCCCGGCGGCCGCACCCCGCGGCTCAGCGGGCACGCGCGCGTGGCCGCCACGGTCCGGCCGGGCTCCGATCCACTGGCCGCGCTCGGTGTCGGCGAGCCCACCGTCGCCGAGCCGGTCACCTCCCCGGTGCCGGGCGATCCGCTGGTGGACGCGGACGGCGCCACACGCGGCGACACCTGCCATCTCGACGTCGTCGACCGCTGGGGCAACATGGTCTCCGCCACACCCAGCGGAGGCTGGCTGCAGTCCAACCCCGTCGTGCCCGAGCTGGGCTTCCCGCTCGGCACCCGGCTGCAGATGACCTGGCTGGAGGAGGGGCTGCCGAACTCCCTGACGCCCGGCCGCCGCCCGCGCACCACCCTCACGCCGTCCCTCGCGCTGCGCGACGGCGTGCCCGTCCTCGCCTTCGGCACCCCCGGCGGCGACCAGCAGGACCAGTGGCAGCTGCACTTCTTCCTCGCCGCGGCCCTGCGCTCCCCGGTGCGCGGCGGACTCGACCTGCAGGGCGCCATCGACGCCCCGAACTGGCACAACGACAGCTTCCCCGGCTCCTTCTACCCCCGCGCCATGCGGCCGGGTGCCCTGACCGTCGAGTCCCGCACGGATCCCGGCGTCGTCGCCGAGCTGCGCCGCCGCGGCCATGACGTCACCGTCGGCCCGCCCTGGTCCGAGGGCCGGCTCTGCGCGGTCGCCCGCGACCCGCGCACCGGCGTGCTGTCGGCGGCGGCGAACCCGCGGGGGATGCAGGGGTACGCGGTGGGACGCTGAACCCCCGCGGCCTCGTGCAGGAGGTGCGGAGCCGCACGTTCATACCGATTCCACCCGATGTGCACGGGGCGAGTGAGGAATGTCAGTGCCACATGCTGTGATGGAGGCATGATCCAAGACACGGGAACCATCGAGGAGTTTCTCGCCCGCCGCTCGGCCGACGTGGAGGAGGCGGTCCGCGAGGCCGCCGCGGCCGAGATCATGCCCCGCTGGCGGCAGCTCGCCGACCACGAGGTGGACGTCAAGAGCGGGCCGCACGACCTGGTGACGGACGCCGACCGCAAGGCCGAGCTGTATCTCACCGAGAGCCTGCGCGCCCTGCTGCCCGGCTCCGTGGTGGTCGGCGAGGAGGCCGTCCACGCCAACCCGGCGACGTACGAGGCGATACGGGGCGAGGCGCCGGTGTGGATCGTCGACCCCGTCGACGGCACGAGGCAGTTCGTGCGCGGCGAGGACGGCTTCTGCACCCTGGTCGCGCTCGCGCACGGCGGCGTCGTGTGCGCCTCGTGGACGTTCGCGCCCGCCCGCGGCCAGTTCGCCACCGCGGTACGGGGCGGCGGCGCCCACCTCGACGGACAGCGGCTGTACGCCGGACCGCCGGTCCCCGGGAAGGACCTGCGGGTCGCCACCTCGCACCCCGACTACACCACCGACGAGCAGAAGCGCGCCCTGCTGGGCCTGTGGACGCCGGGAGTCGCGCCGCGCGCCTGCGGTTCGGCGGGCCTTGAGTATCTGGCCGTCGCGCGCGGCGAGTCCGACGGTGTGGCCTTTTCCTGGGAGGCGGCCTGGGACCACGCGGCGGGCCTGCTGCTGGTCGAGGAGGCGGGCGGCACCCACCTGACGATCACCGGAGAGCCGTTCCGCGTCACCGGCGGCAACGCCCTGCCCTTCACCGCGGCCCGCGACGCGGCCACGGCGCGCCGGATCCGGACCCTGCTGACGCAGACGGACGCAAGGGGAGGAGCGGTGCCGCAGCAGGGGGCGTAAGGGGGGAGAGCGGTGCTGTGGCAGGGGGCCGACCGGCAAGGCCCGCGGGGTGGGAGCCGACCGCGCCGCCGGGCCCGTCGGTGCCCCGGCATATCCTGATCCCCTCAGGCAGGCCATCGGCTGACGAAGGGGTCCGAAAGGTGCCGTCGATGCTCGATGCGGTCGTGGTGGGTGCGGGGCCGAACGGACTGACCGCAGCCGTGGAGCTGGCCCGCCGCGGCTTCTCCGTCGCCCTGTTCGAGGCCCGCGACACCGTCGGCGGCGGCTCGCGCACCGAGGAGCTGACGCTGCCCGGGTTCCGCCACGACCCGTGCGCCGCGGCGCACCCCCTCGCCGTCAACTCGCCCGCCTTCCGCGCCATGCCGCTGGATCGCTACGGGCTCGAGTGGCTGCATCCCGAGCTGCCCATGGCGCACCCCTTCCCGGACGGCAGCGCGGCCGTGCTCGCCCGCTCGGTCGCCGAGACCGCCGCGTCCTTCGGCCCGCGCGACGCCGGCGCCTACCGCCGGCTGGTGGAGCCGTTCCTGCACAGATGGGACACCCTCGCCCGGGACTTCATGTCCCTGCCGCTGACCTCGCTGCCCCGCGACCCGGTGACGCTCGCCCGTTTCGGCCTTGCCGGTCTGCCCCCGTCCACCTGGCTGACCCGCCGCTTCCGCGACGAGAAGGCCAAGACGCTGTTCGCCGGTCTCGTCGCGCACGTCATGGCCCCGCTCAGTGGCGTCGCCACCAGCGCCATCGGCCTGGTCTTCGCGCTCGCCGCACACGCCCGCGGGTGGCCCGTCGCCCGCGGCGGCTCCCAGTCGATCTCCGACGCGCTCGCCGCCTACCTGACGGACCTGGGCGGCGAGGTCCACACCGACTACGAGGTCAAGCGGCTCGACGACCTTCCCCCGGCCCGCGCCTACGTCTTCGACACCTCGCCCACCGCCCTGGCCCGCATCGCGGGCTTCGGCCGCTACTACGACGGCTTCCGCTACGGCCCCGCCGCCTTCAAGATCGACTACGCCCTGGACGGCCCGGTCCCATGGACCGCGCCGGAGGCCCGCACCGCCGGCACGGTCCAGATCGGGGCGAACAGCGCGGAGATCGGCGCGGCCCTGCGCGCTGCCTCCCGCGAAGGCCGCGCCCCCGAGCGACCGTTCCTGATCACCGTGCAGCCGAGCGTGGTCGACCCCACCCGCGCGCCCGAGGGCCGGCACGTCTTCTGGGCCTACGGCCATGTCCCGAACGGCTGGGCCGGCGACCTCACCGACGCGCTGGAACGCCAACTGGAGCGGTTCGCCCCCGGGTTCCGCGACCGCGTCCTCGCCCGCGCCACCGCCGGCCCGCCCGAACTGGCCGCCCGCAACGCCAACTACGTCGGCGGCGACATCGCCTCCGGCGCGGTGTCCGGACTCCAGACGCTGCTGCGCCCCAGACTGTCCCTGTTCCCGTACGCCACCCCGCATCCGGCGGTCTTCATCTGCTCGTCGGCCACCCCGCCGGGTCCGGGCGTGCACGGCATGTCGGGGCACAACGCGGCCAAGGCCGTGTGGAGGAGGCTGAGGCAGGAATGACCACGATCAGCCTGGTCCAGGGAGACATCACCCGGCAGAGCGCCGACGCCCTCGTCAACGCCGCCAACTCCTCCCTGCTGGGCGGCGGAGGTGTCGACGGCGCGATCCACCGCCGCGGCGGCCCGGCGATCCTCGAGGACTGCCGCAAGCTGCGCGCCTCCTCCTACGGCAAGGGCCTGCCCACCGGCCAGGCGGTCGCCACCACCGCGGGCGAGCTGGACGCCCGCTGGGTGATCCACACGGTCGGCCCGGTCCACAGCGGCAGCGAGGACCGCTCCGGCCTGCTCGCCTCCTGCTACCGGGAGTCCCTGCGCGTGGCCGACGAACTCGGCGCGAAGACCGTCGCCTTCCCGGCGATCTCCACCGGCGTCTACCGCTGGCCGATGGACGACGCGGCCCGCATCGCCGTGGAGACGGTCCGCGCCACCCCCACGGCGGTGGAAGAGGTCCGCTTCGTCCTCTTCGACGACCGCGCGTACGAGGCGTTCGCCCGGCAACTGGGCTGACGCGGCGGCGCGCCCGAAGGCCCCCGTCGTTGACGGTGCGTCAGAGGCGCGCGCTAGCCTGGCCGCGCCGCGCAGCCGGTGATCGTTCACCGGCCGCGCGGGTATGGAGCCGTTCTCTTTTCCGGAGGTCGAAGCGATGCGTTTTTCCGATGGTCCCGGCGTCGAATGTGAGATCGAGATAGCCGCCGCGCCGGAGCAGGTGTGGAAGGTCGTCACGGACATCACCACCTCGGCGAAGTACAGCCCGGAGCTGCAGGAGGTGGAGTGGCTCGACGGGGCGAGCGGGCCGGCCGTCGGCGCGCGCTTCTCCGGCCGCAACCGCAACGAGCGCATCGGGGAGTGGCGCACCGTCAGCCGCATCACGGCGCTCGAGGAGCCGCGCACCTTCACCTGGGAGGTCGTCCGGCACAGCAACCCGGACGAAGAGGCGCTCGCCCTGTGGGCGTACACCCTGGAGCCGGTCGCCGACGGGACGGCCACCCGGCTGCGGCACGGAATGCGCATCGGCCCCGGCCGCGGCCCGCTGCAGGACTTCGTGGAGAAGCACCCGGAGCGTGAGGAGCAGATCATCGAGGGCCGGCTCGCCCTGCTGCGCACCGGCATCGAGGCGACGCTCGCCGGCGTGAAGGCCGAGGTCGGGGCGTAGCCGTACCGCGCCGGGGCGCCGCCGGTTTTCGCGCGACCCGAGCCGGACGCGCCACGCCGCTGATCCTGATGGGCGAAGCCTGCCCATCAGGATCACACAAACTCCGACAGAATCATTGATAGGAATGTGTTCGGGTTCTAGGGTGACGGGGGCTCAGTAACCCCTCAGTCACCATGAGTTGCGTGTCGGTCGTCAGGAAGGCGCTGGTCATGCCGCACCCGAACGCGTCCCCGTCCGCCCGTCCCGAGCGCACGGTCGTCAGCCGCCGTCGTCTCCTGGAGTCCTCCGCCGCCGTGCTCGGCGCGCTCGCCCTGTCCGGCCCGTCCGCCACCGCGCACGCGGCAGGCCCGCGCGAGGCAGCGGACGACCGGCCGGAGTGGAACGGGCACATGAACCTGTTCCAGGTCGGCACCGAGCCACCGCACACCACGCTCATGCCGTACGCGAACCTCGCCCAGGCGCTGAAGGCGGACCGCACCGCCTCGCCGTACCGGCGCAGTCTCGACGGGACCTGGAAGTTCGCCTACGCAGACCGTCCCGACGACCGGGACGCCGACTTCCACCGCACCGACCTCGACGACCGGGACTGGGAGACCATCCCCGTCCCCTCCGTGTGGCAGCTGCACGGCCACGACTTCCCGATCTACGTCAACATCACCTACCCCTACTGGGGTCCCAACGGCCTCGGCGAGGAGGTGCAGCCGCCCGCCGCGCCGACCCGCTACAACCCCGTCGGCCAGTACCGGCGCACCTTCACCGTCCCCGAGGACTGGTCAGGCCGTCGCACCTTCCTGCACTTCGAGGGCGTGAAGTCCGCGCACTACGTGTGGATCAACGGGCAGCTCGTCGGCTACCACGAGGACTCCTACACGCCCGCCGAATACGACATCACCGACCATCTGAAGCCCGGCACCAACCAGATCGCCGTCGAGGTCTACCGCTACTCCGACGGCGACTGGCTGGAGGATCAGGACATGATCCGGCTGAGCGGCATCTTCCGCTCGGTCTACCTGTACTCCACGCCGAACGTGCACCTGCGCGACTTCAAGCTGGACACCCCGCTCGGCGACGGTTACCGGTCGGCGGAGCTGAAGGTGACCGCGAGCGTGCGCGACTACGCCGGTGGGGGCGGCGGCCGGTACACCGTGGAGACGATGCTGTACGACGCGGCCGGCCACCCCGTGTGGCCCCGGCCCCTGCAGCAGAGCGCCGACCTCGGCTCCGGCGGCGAGCTGACCGTACAGGTCGCCGGAGCCGTACCCGATCCGAAGCTGTGGTCGGCCGAGCGGCCGTATCTCTACACCGCCGTCCTGCTACTGCGCGATGCGGCCGGGAAGGTGACCGAGACGCTCTCGCACCGGGTGGGGCTGCGGGAGTTCGCGCTCAAGGACGGCCTGATGCGCATCAACGGGCAGCCGGTGTCCTTCCGCGGCACCAACCGCCACGAGATGCACCCCGACCGCGGCACCGCGCTCACCCGCGCCGACCTGGTGCGCGACATCGAGATCATCAAGCGGATGAACATCAACTCCGTCCGCACCTCCCACTACCCGAACAACCCGCAGTGGCTGGAACTCGCGGACGAGTACGGCCTCTACCTCGTCGACGAGACCAACCTCGAGACGCACGGCATCCGCGGCCAGTACCCCGGCAGCCACCCCGAGTGGACCGCCGCCTGCGTCGCCCGCGCGCAGAACATGGTGCACCGCGACAAGAACCACGCCTCGGTGGTCATCTGGTCCCTCGGCAACGAGGCCGGCGGCGGCAGCACGTTCTCCGCCATGCACGACTGGATCCGCTCCTACGACCCCACCCGCGTCATCCAGTACGAGGGCGACGACCGCCCCGGCGTCAGCGACATCCGCTCGGAGATGTACGACAGCCCCGCGCGCGTCGAGCAGCGGGCCGAGGACACCGCCGACACCCGGCCGTACGTGATGATCGAGTACGCCCACGCGATGGGGAACTCCAACGGCAACCTGAAGGAGTACTGGGATCTCATCCGCCGCCATGACGTCCTGCAGGGCGGCTGGATCTGGGACTTCGTCGACCAGTCGCTGAGCTGGCCGACCCCCGCGCGCACGCTCCTCACCGAGACCGGGCCGGGCCGGCTGCGCGGAGAGATCCTCGCTCCCGCCGGTTCCTTCGACCGCGCCAGAGGCCTGAGCGGCGCCACCGTCTTCGCTCGCGACGACCGTCTCGACCTCACCGGTTCGCTCACATTGGAGGCGTGGATCACCCCGCGCGTCACCGGCTACCACCAGCCGATCCTCGCCAAAGGCGACACCCAGTACGCCCTCAAACAGACCGACGGGAACCTGGAGTTCTTCATCCACAGCGCCGGCCAGTGGATCACCGCGAGCTGGGCGCTGCCCGCGGACTGGACCGGCCGCGAACACCATGTCGCCGGCGTCTTCGACGCGGACGCGGGCACGGTGACGCTGTACGTCGACGGCGCGGCGAAGGCCACGCGGACGACCACCCTGCGGCCCACCGGCACCACGGCACCGCTCTCCCTCGCCACCGACGTGGACAACATGACCCGCGAGTTCAGCGGCACGATCCGGCGGGCGCGGGTCTACGCCCGTGCACTGGGCGCCGGCGAGCTGGCCGCCGAGGGACGCGGGCCGGGGGACGCGGCGGTGCGGTTCTGGTTCGACGCGGCCACCGTGGAACACGCCGAGGCCGAGCCGGAGGACAAGACCTTCTTCGCGTACGGCGGCGACTGGGGCGACAACCCCAACGACGGCGCCTTCGTCGCCGACGGCATCGTCACCGCCGACCGCGGCCACACCGGCAAGGCCGCCGAGGTCAAGCGGATCTACCAGGCGATCAACGCCGCCCCGGCCGGTGGCGACCCGCGCCGGGTGACGCTCACCAACGAGTATCTGTTCACCAACGTCCGTGAATTCGACGGAAGTTGGTCCCTGCTCGCCGACGGAGTCGTGGTGCAGAAGGGGAAGCTGAGCCGCGACCAGCTGGACCTGGCTCCCCTCGCGCACAAGGACGTCACCGTGCCGCTGACCCTGCCGGCGAGCCCCGCGCCCGGCACGGAGTACTTCCTCCGGCTGTCCTTCACCACCAAGGAGGCCACGCCCTGGGCGAAGGCCGGCTTCGAGGTGGCCCGGCAGCAGATCCCCCTCGACGCCGGCAGCCCCGCGGTGACCCCGGTCCCGCTGAGCACCGTCCCGGCGCTGCGGTACACCGACGCGGCGGAGTCCGTCACCGTCACCGGCGACGACCTCACCGTCGTCGTCGACAAGCGCACTGGCCTGATCACCTCCTACGAGGCCGCCGGAATGCGCCTGCTCACCTCCGGGCCGGTGCCCAACCACTGGCGCGCACCCACCGACAACGACCGCGGCAACGGCCAGCACACGCGCAACCAGACCTGGCGCGACGCGGGCGCCCGCCGTGCCGTGACCGGTGTGACCGTGCGGCCCCTGCGCGACCGCGCCGTCGAGATCAAGGTGGCCGGCACCCTGCCCACGACGGTGGCGTCGGCCTACTCCACCACCTACACCGTGTTCGGCAACGGCGAGATCCGCGTCGACCACACCCTGCATCCGGGCGCCGCGAGCCTGCCGTACATCCCGGAGGTCGGCACGATGCTGTTCCTGCCGGAGCGGCTGGAGCACCTGCACTACTACGGGCGCGGCCCCGAGGACAACTACTGGGACCGCAAGGACGGCACCGACGTCGGTCTGTACTCCGGCACCGTCTCCGAGCAGTGGACCTCGTACATCCGCCCCCAGGAGAACGGCAACAAGACCGATGTGCGCTGGGCCGCCCTCACGGACGGCGCCGGCCGCGGCCTGCTGGTGGCCGGAGAGCCGCTGATCGAGGTCAACGCGTCCCACTTCACCCCGGAGGACCTGTCCCTCGGCGTCCGCCACGACTACCAGCTCACCCCCCGCAAGGAGGTCGTCCTGCGGGTCAACCACCGTCAGATGGGCGTCGGCGGAGACAACAGCTGGGGCGCCCACACCCACGACGCGTACAAACTCTTCGCCGACCGCGGCTACACGTACACCTACCGCCTGCGCCCCCTCACGGACGTGAACCTGGCGACGGCACTGTCGCGGCGGCCGACCGCAGCCGGCTGACCCGGGCGGCCTCCATGGTGAAGGCCTTGTCCGTCACATCGTGGCAAGGAGCAAGATCACACCCTCGGTCCGGGAGAGATGTGTGATCGGCGTGGCGGGGAGGCTGCGGGGGAGAAAGAATCCGTGGGTCAGCACTTCACGGCACACCCGAAAAGGAAGTCCTCATGGTCGAGCAGGACGAGCGCTTCGACGTCGTGGTCCTCGGCGCGGGCCCCGGCGGCTACGTCGCCGCGATCCGCGCCGCCCAGCTGGGCAAGCGCGTCGCCGTCGTCGAGGAGAAGTACTGGGGCGGCGTCTGCCTGAACGTCGGCTGCATCCCCACCAAGGCGCTGCTGCGCAACGCCGAGCTCGCGCACATCGTCACCCGTGAGGCGAAGACCTTCGGCATCAAGTCGGACAGCCCCATCTCCTTCGACTACGGCGAGGCCTTCCGCCGCAGCCGCCGCGTCGCCGACGGCCGGGTCAAGGGCGTCCACTACCTGATGAAGAAGAACAAGATCACGGAGTTCGACGGCCGGGGCACCTTCCTCGACGCGAACACCCTCCAGGTCGCCGACTACGACGGCAACACGCGCACGATCGGCTTCGACAACTGCATCATCGCCACCGGCGCCACGCCCAAGCTGCTGCCCGGCACCAAGCGCACCGCGCGCGTGGTGACCTACGAGGAGCAGATCCTCGCCGAGGACCTCCCGCAGTCGATCGTCATCGCGGGCGCCGGCGCGATCGGCATCGAGTTCGCCTACGTGCTGCACAACTACGGCGTGAAGGTCACCATCGTCGAGTTCCTGGACCGCGTCGCCCCGCTGGAGGACGCCGAGGTCTCCGCCGAGCTGGCCAAGCAGTACCGCAAGCTCGGCATCGACGTGCTCACCTCCACCCGCGTGGACGCCATCGACGAGTCCGGCCCCCAGGTCCGCGTCACCGTCACCGCCAAGGACGGCTCCCAGCAGGTGCTGGAGGCCGACAAGGTGCTCCAGGCCATCGGCTTCGCACCGAACGTCGAGGGCTACGGCCTGGAGAACACCGGCGTCAAGGTCACCGACCGCGGCGCGATCGACGTCGACGGCCGCTGCCGCACCTCCGTGCCGCACATCTACGCCATCGGCGACGTCACAGCCAAGCTGATGCTGGCGCACGCCGCCGAGGCCATGGGCGTGGTCGCCGCCGAGACCATCGCGGACGCGGAGACCATGGAGCTGGAGTACGCGATGATCCCACGCGCCACCTACTGCCAGCCGCAGATCGCCAGCTTCGGCTACACCGAGGCCCAGGCCCGCGACCTCGGCTACGACGTGAAGGTGGCCAAGTTCCCCTTCACCGCCAACGGCAAGGCGCACGGCCTCGGCGACTCCACCGGCTTCGTCAAGCTGATCAGCGACGCCAAGTACGGCGAGCTGATCGGCGGCCACCTCATCGGCCCCGACGTCACCGAGCTGCTGCCCGAGCTGACCCTGGCCCAGCAGTGGGACCTCACCGTCCACGAGGTCGCCCGCAACGTCCACGCCCACCCGACGCTGGGCGAGGCGGTCAAGGAGGCCGTCCACGGACTCGCCGGTCACATGATCAACTTCTAGCGCGCGTCCGGCCGGCTTCCGGCACGCCGCACCGGTGCTCGCCCCACCCGGGCGAGCACCGGCCCCAGCGCCAGCAGCACCGCCAGCGCGGCGTACCCGTACGTCAGGGTCGCCGCCGACGCCACCCCCGCGACCAGCAACGGCCCGCCCGCGTCGCCCAGTTCCCGCCCCAGCTCCGCCGCCCCCATGGTCTGCCCCAGCCGCTCCTTCGGCGCCCCCGCGGCCAGCGCGGCGAACCCCAGCGGTGTGATCAGCCCGGTGCCGACCCCGATCAACGCGGCGGCGAGCAGCACCCCCGTGAGCCCCGGCAGCATCGCGCACCCCGCCCCGGCCGCCGCCAGCAGCAGCCCCGCGCCCAGCCCGGCCCCCGTGCGCAGCCGCCCGGCGTCCAGTGCCCGCCCGGCCCGCGGCTGCACGACGGCCGCGCACGCCGCAAGCACCGACACCGCCGCGCCCGTCGCCACCGGCCCGAGCCCGGCCGCCCGCCCGGACACCGGCAGGAAACCCACCCCGACCGACAGCGCGGCCGTCGCCCCCGCCAGCGCCGCCGTCGGCACCAGGAACACCGGATCGGCCAGCCGCCTCGCCAGATCCAGCACCGTCTGCCGCTCCTTGGGCAGCAGCGGTACGACCGGCACGGCCACCCACGCCCACAGCGCGACCCCGGCGCCGAGCACCGCGAGCACCCCGAACAGCAGCCGCAGCCCCCCGGCCCAGACCAGCAGCCCGCCCAGCAGCGGGCCCAGCGTGTAGCCGACGGACTTGAAGAAGCCGTAGCTGCCGAAGGCACGCCCCTGCCCCACCGCCGGGTTCAGCCGGGACACCAGCGCCGACGCCGACGGCGAGAAGGCGGAGGCCGCCGCGCCCTGACCGAGCCGCGCCGCCCACAGCCAGCCGGGGCGGTCCACGACGACGTACAGCGCGGACGCGGCCGCGAACGCGAGCAGCCCGCCCAGCAGCACCGGGCGCGCCCCGACCCGGTCGGCCAGCGTGCCGAACAGCGGCTTGAGCAGCACCTCCGCGCCGTCGTACAGCGCGAGCAGCCCGCCGAGGACCAGCAGGGAGGTGACGGCGTCCACGTCGGCCGCGCCGAGGTTGGCCGCGATGCCGTGCGCGCCGAAGGCGGTGGTGAAGCCGGCCGCGTACAGCGGCCACATCGCCCGGCGCGGCGCCGGCTCACCCGGCGGCGTCACCGCTGCCCGACCGGGTGTGCTCCGCGTGCCGGCCGGCGGGTGGGGACGACGCCGTGGGCCATGGCCGTATCGTAACGACGCCGCGGCATCCGGTTGACTCGCCCGGCAGCGATCGGTCCCGGCGCAGCCCACGCCGCGTCGATGTCGGATTCCCGCCAGCCCTGACCTCGTGCGTGGCCGATGCTGGAGGCATGCAGAACGGGATGCACACCGACCGGGAACGGTGCGTGCGCGCCGTCCAGTCCAAGGACGCGCGCTTCGACGGCTGGTTCTTCACCGCCGTCCTGACCACCGGCATCTACTGCCGGCCCAGCTGCCCGGCCGTGCCGCCGAAACCCGAGAACATGACCTTCCACCCGAGCGCGGCCGCCTGCCAGCAGGCCGGGTTCCGCGCCTGCAAGCGCTGCCGCCCCGACACCAGCCCCGGCTCACCCGAGTGGAACCAGCGCGCCGACCTCACCGCCCGCGCCATGCGGCTGATCGCCGACGGCGTCGTGGACCGCGAGGGCGTGCCCGGCCTCTCCGCCCGCCTCGGCTACAGCACCCGCCAGGTCGAACGCCAACTCCTCGCCGAACTGGGCGCGGGACCCCTCGCCCTGGCCCGCGCCCAGCGCGCCCAGACCGCGCGCCTGCTCATCGAGACGACACAGCTGCCGATGGCGGACGTCGCCTTCGCCGCCGGCTTCTCCTCCATCCGCACCTTCAACGACACCGTCCGCGAGGTCTTCGCCCTCGCCCCGAGCGACCTGCGCGCCCATGCGCCGAAGAGCGCCGCGCCGGCCGCCCCCGGCACCCTGTCGCTGCGCCTGCCGTTCCGGGCCCCGCTGAACCCCGACAACCTCTTCGGGCACCTCGCCGCGACCGCCGTACCCGGCGTGGAGGAGTGGCGGGGCGGCTCCTACCGGCGCACGCTGCGGCTGCCGTACGGGCACGGCATCGCCGCCCTCACCCCGCGCCCTGACCACATCGCCTGCCGCCTCACCCTCACCGACCTGCGCGACCTCACCGTCGCCATCAGCCGCTGCCGCCGTCTGCTCGACCTGGACGCCGACCCGGTCGCCGTCGACGACGCGCTGCGCACCGATCCGCTGCTCGCGCCCCTGGTCGACAAGGCACCCGGGCGGCGCGTGCCGCGCACGGTCGACGAGGCGGAGTTCGCCGTGCGGGCCGTGCTCGGGCAGCAGGTGTCCACCGCGGCCGCCCGCACCCACGCCGCCCGGCTCACCACGGCGCACGGCGAGCCGGTCACGGACCCGGAGGGCGGCCTGACCCACCTCTTCCCGTGCCCGCAGGCCCTCGCGGCGGTGGACCCCGAGACCCTGGCGATGCCCCGCACCCGCCGCACCACGCTCACCACCCTGGTCCGTCACCTGGCCGACGGCTCCCTCCATCTGGGCGTCGAGAGCGACTGGGCCGAGGCCCGCGCCCGCCTGCTGGACCTGCCCGGCTTCGGCCCCTGGACCGTCGACGTCATCGCCATGCGCGCCCTCGGCGACCCCGACGCCTTCCTCCCCACCGACCTCGGCATCCGGCGCGCGGCCGCCGAGCTGGGCCTGCCCGCCACTCCGGCCGCCCTCACCGCCCGTGCGACGGCCTGGCGCCCGTGGCGGGCGTACGCCGTGCAGTACCTGTGGGCGACCGACGACCACCCCATCAACTTCCTGCCCGTGTGAGGACGTTCATGAAGCAGCACACCGTCATCGACAGCCCGTGCGGCCCGCTCACCCTCGTCGCCGAGGACGGCGTCCTGTGCGGGCTGTACATGACCGCACAGCGCCACCGCCCGCCCGAGGAGACCTTCGGCGACCGCGACCCGACCCCGTTCGCCGAGGCGAAGGAGCAGCTCAAGGCGTACTTCGCGGGCCAGTTGAGGGAGTTCACCCTCGAACTGCGCCTGCACGGCACGCCGTTCCAGCGCAGTGTGTGGGAACAGCTGCGCGCCATCCCCTACGGCGAGCGGCGCACCTACGGCGAGCTGGCCGCCGCCCTCGGTGCCCCGAGTGCCTCCCGCGCGGTCGGCCTCGCCAACGGCAAGAACCCGATCGGCATCATCGTCCCCTGCCACCGTGTCGTCGGCGCGGACGGCGGCCTCACCGGCTACGGCGGCGGCCTGCCCCGCAAGCGCCAACTGCTGGACTTCGAAGGCGGTGCGGCGCTGTTCTGACCGCCGTGCGCATGTGCTGTGCAGATTCACCGCAGACCCCCCTGGACCGGCCGGCGCCCCTCCGCATGCGTGTTTGGATCTTTCGGCAGCCAGTACGAAAGGGAACAGTCATGAACTCCGTTTACCAGGTCGAGACCGCCGAGATCTCCGAGGCCGAACTCGACAACGTCGCCGGTGGTCTCGCCGTGCACGCCGGTGGGGGCCTCGGTGCCGGGCTCGCCGTCGGCGCCGCCGGCACCGGCGAGGCGTGCCTGCAGGCCCAGGTCTGCGTCGAGATCGCGCTCTGACCGACGGCTGACGCCCGTGACCTTCGACTGCTCCGAAACCGGTGCGGTCGAAGGCCGCGGGCGTCACCCGTTCTCGCCGCCGCCGATCCGGCGGAGCAGCGCGGGCAGGGCCGTACCGATGGGCTCGCGGATCACCTCGTCCGCCAGCTCGTCGTACGGCGTCGGCTCGGCGTTGACGATGATCAGCCGCGCCCCGTGGTCGGCGGCGACACCCGCGAGCCCGGCCGCCGGCTGCACCTGGAGAGAGGTGCCGACGGCGATGAACACCTGACACGCCTTGCTGATCGCGGCCGCCTCACCGAGCACCATCGGGTCGAGCCGCTCGCCGAACATGACGGTCGCCGACTTCAGGATGCCGCCGCAGTCCCGGCAGGAGGGGTCCTCCTCACCGGCGTCGAGCCGGGCGAGCGCGTCCTGCATCGAACTACGCGCATGACATGCGGTGCACACCACGCTGCGGGCGCTGCCGTGCAGTTCGAGCACCTTGCGGGCGGGCATCCCGGCCAGCTGGTGCAGCCCGTCCACGTTCTGCGTGATCACCCGCACCGGCACCCCGGCCCGCTCCAGCTCCGCGACGGCCCGGTGCGCGGCGTTGGGCCGCGCCTGGAGCGCGCCGTTCTCGCGCCGCATCCGCCAGGAGCGCCGCCGGATCTCCGGATCCGCCATGTAGTACGAGTACGTCACGAGCTTCTCGGCGTCCGGATCGCGCCGCCACAGCCCCTGGGGGCCGCGGTAGTCGGGGATGCCCGAGTCGGTTGAGATGCCCGCGCCACTGAGAATCGCTACGAGGGGCCTGGTCATGGGCCGAGACTATGACGCCCGCCGGTTCAGGAGCGAGCGAGTATCCGCGCGGCGTCCGAGCGGATAAGGCCCGGACCGGGGGCGGCGATAACCAGTCGTCCGGGAGCGGGTGGCCGCGTTAGCTTGGCCCGATGTCCGAGCTGACGACCGACCGGCTTCTGCTGCGCCACTGGCGCACGTCCGACCTCGCCCCGTGGGCGGCCATGAACGCCGACGCCGAGGTCCGCGCCTACTTCCCCGACGTCCTCACTCCCGAGCGGAGCGACGCGTCCGTGGCGCGTTTCCAGGCCGACCTCGACCGGCGGGGCTGGGGCTGGTGGGCCCTCGAGGTGCGGGCCACCGGCGCGTTCATCGGATTCACCGGGCTGGACCCGGTGGAGGAGGACATGCCGTTCACGGGCGTGGAGGCCGGGTGGCGGCTGGCCCGCCCGGCGTGGGGGCACGGCTACGCCACCGAGGCCGCCCGCGCGGTGCTGGACTTCGGCTTCGCGCGTCTCGGGCTCCCGGAGATCCTCGCGGTGACCGCGGCCGCCAACGTCCGCTCGCAGGCCGTCATGCGCCGGCTCGGCATGACCCACGACCCGGCAGACGACTTCGACGACCCGGGCGTGCCCGACGGCCCACTGCGCCGGAGCGTCGTGTACCGCCTCCCCGCCCCCTCGGCGCACCGCTGAGGATGCTCGCCGGAACACATTCTCCGCGCGGACGCCCGGTGTTAGGGTCCGCGCATGGCCAAGGTCACCGTTTCGCTCGACGCCGAACTCGTCGTCGAGGTCATGGTCCTCGCGGGCGTGGGCAGCCCCCAGGACGCCGTCGAGCTGGTCGTGCGTGACTACGTCGAGCGCGGCCACCGCACCGAGGCCCGCACCGCGACCCGGGACGAGGCGCTGCGCGAGGTGGACGTCAAGCCCCGGCACACCGACGGCTGAGCACGCCGCCGCTCACCCGACCCGGTGGCCGTTCTCCAGTTCCGCCGTGCCCGAGCCCTCCGCCAGGACGTCGAGGGCGACCAGGACACGGCGGCCCAGGGCGTCGAGGAGATGGTCGGCCAGCTCCTCGCGCGGCACCAGCCGCCAGGACAGCAGCTCCTCCTCCTGCAGGCGGATCGCCTTGAGGTCGTCCTCGGCCAGCACACCGCCGTCGTACAGATAGGCCACCAGCGGCGGGCGGCCCGGGCCGTGCACCCAGTCCACGGCGAGCAGCCGGCCCAGCGGCCGGTCCAGACCGATCTCCTCCAGCGTCTCGCGCCGCGCACCCTGCCGCGGCGTCTCACCGTCGTCGGACTCGATCGTCCCGCCCGGCAGCGCCCACCCCTCGCGGTAGTTGGGCTCCACCAGCAGCACCCGGCCCTCGGCGTCCCGGAACAGCGCGGCGGCCCCGGCCAGCACGCGCGGGAGGGAGGCGATGTACGTCGCGAAGTCAGCTGTGGTCATCCAGGAAGGGTAACCAGCCTTCGCGCGCGTCAGACCTCCGTTCCGGCCAGCCGCAACGTCCGCTCGGCCAGCTCGCTGATCCGCACCCCGTCGAAGCCGAACACCGCACTGCGCACGGTGTCCTCCAGGGGCTCCTTCCACTGCGCCGGGATCGCCGCGGCACCCGCCAGCACCCCGGCCACCGACCCCGCCGTCGCCCCGTTGGAGTCGGTGTCCAGACCCCCGCGCACGGTGAGCGCGATGGTGCGGGAGAAGTCCCCGTCGCCGTAGAGCAGGCCCGCGGTGAGCACCGCGGCGTTGGGCACGGTGTGGATCCAGCCCAGCCCGGCGGTCTCCTCCTCGACCGTGGCCAGGGTGTCCTCCCAGGGCAGCCGCGTCTCGTGCAGGGACATCACCCGGCGCACGGTCCGGGCCAGCCGGCTGCTCGCCGGTACGACCGCCAGCGCGCTCTCCAGCGCCTCCCGCACGCCCGGCGCGCCGAACGCGGCGGAGATCAGCGCGGCCGCGAACATCGCCCCGTAGACGCCGTTGCCGGTGTGCGACAGCACCGCGTCCCGGCGGGCCAGCAGGGCCGCGCGGCGCGGGGCGCCGGGACAGGTCCAGCCGAAGACGTCGGCGCGGATCAGCGCACCGATCCACTCCTGGTAGGGGTTGTCGAAGGTGGCCGTCAGCGGCGGCTTGAGCCCGTTGGCGAGATTGCGGTACGCCGCGCGCTCCGCCGTGAACGTCTGAAGATACGGCAGCCGCAGCAGCCACAGGTCGCCGACCTGCTCGGTGCTGAAGGCGAAGCCGTACGTCTCCAGCAGGTGCAGACCGAGGATCGCGTAGTCGATGTCGTCGTCCCGGCAGCTGCCGTGGATGCGGCCGCGCACGCAGTCGCGCCACTCGGGGCGCAGCGGCGGATCGTGCTCACCGCCGTCCGCGGGCTCGGGCAGGTAGTCGGTCAGCGGGAGCGCGGCGGCCTGCCGCAGATAGCGGTCGATGCGGTCCCGGGTCCACACCTCGCCCTGCTCCACCGGCTTGCCGAGCATGTTGCCGGCGATCCGGCCCAGCCAGCCTCCGAGGATGCGGTCGGCCAGTTCCGGTCTCGTGTCCACAGCGGTCATGGGGGAGGGGTACCCGCTCGCGGCCGGGTCTGCGCAGGCAGCGGGCGTTCCAGGGAGCGGGCGGGGCATGACGCCGGGGGTGTCCTCCGGTTATGGTCGCAGCGGCGCGACTGGCCCCGACGTGCGTCGGGCCCGGAGAGCAAGGGGATAGCAAGGTGGCGGACGCTGCTGTGGAGGGCACCCGGCGGGTGCTCGTTGCCGCGGACAAGTTCAAGGGCTCGCTGACGGCGGTGGAGGTCGCCCAGCGGGTGACGGCCGGGCTGCGGCGGGTCGTACCCGGCGTGGAGGTCGAGACCCTCCCCGTCGCGGACGGCGGTGACGGCACGGTCGCGGCCGCCGTCGCGGCCGGTTTCGAGCGCCGGGAGGTCCGGGTCACCGGCCCGCTCGGCGAGCCGGTCACGGCTGCCTTCGCCCTGCGCGACGGCACCGCGGTGGTGGAGATGGCCGAGGCCTCGGGCCTGCAGCTGCTCCCGGCGGGCGTCTTCGCCCCCCTGACCGCCACCACCTACGGCTCCGGCGAGGTGCTGAAGGCCGCGCTCGACGCGGGCGCCCGCACCATCGTCTTCGGCGTGGGCGGCAGCGCCACCACCGACGGCGGCGCCGGCATGCTGGCCGCGCTGGGCGCGGTCTTCCTGGACGCCGACGGCGAGCCCGTCGGTCCGGGCGGCGGCGCGCTGGCGGACCTCGCCTCGGCCGACCTGTCGGGCGTGGACCCCCGCTTCGCCGACGTGGAATTCGTCCTCGCCAGTGACGTGGACAACCCGCTCACCGGTCCCAAGGGCTGCGCGGCTGTGTACGGACCGCAGAAGGGCGCCTCCGAGGAGGACGTGGCGACCCTCGACGCGGCCCTCGCCCACTACGCGCAGGTCCTTGAGAAGGCGATCGGCCCCAAGGCCGCCGAACTCGCCGCGTCCCCGGGCGCCGGCGGCGCGGGCGGCATCGGCTACGGCGCCCTGCTGCTCGGCGCGAGCTTCCGCCCCGGCATCGAGCTGATGCTGGACGTGCTCGGCTTCGCCCCGGCCCTGGAGCGGGCCACGCTGGTGATCACCGGCGAGGGCTCCCTGGACGAGCAGACCCTGCACGGCAAGGCCCCGGCGGGCGTCGCCGCGGCGGCGCGGGCGGCGGACAAGGAGGTCGTCGCGGTCTGCGGCCGCCTCGCCCTCCCGCACGAGGCCCTGGGCCGCGCCGGCATCCGCCGCGCGTACCCCCTGACGGAGATCGAGCCGGACGTCGCGAAGTGCATCGCGGACGCGGGCCCGATCCTGGAGCGGGTGGCGGAACAGATCGCGAAGGACTACCTGAGCTGAGCCTTGTGCCGCGGGCCCCGCAGTCGGTGACCGCGGCCCCGGGGCACCGGACCCCGAGTCGGCGACTGCGGGCCCGGAGCACGCGTCTACCGGCGGTGACTGTGGGCCCGGAGGCCTCGTCTTCCGGCGGTGGCTGTGGGCCCGGAGCCGTCCTTCGGCGGTGGCTGTGGGCCCGGAGCCTCGTCTTCCGGCGGTGGCTGTGGGCCCGGAGCCGGCGCCCTCCGGCGGCGGCTGTGGGTCCGGAGCCCGTGCCCTCCGGCGGCGACCCCGGGACGCGTCCTCACCGACGCCGTCCCCGGGGTCGCCGTTTTCTCGGCGCCGCCCCGGCCGCCGGACGCTGTCCGGGCGCCGTCCTGCCGCCCTTCCCGGGCGCCGTGCTCGGGGGCCGCCCGGGTTCACTGTCGGCGTGCGCCGTCCCGGGTGCCGTCCCGGGGTGCCGGGCGCTGCCCCGGGGTGCCGTGGCTCCGGGTGACGCCCGGCGGTCGCTGCCGGCGGGGGCTGCACAGGGGCCGTACCGTGCTTGCGCCGGCTCCGGGCCCGGCTCCTGCGCAGCGGCCTCCGCAGCCCGCTCGCCGAACTCAGCACGGCGCCGCGCCACGGGCGCCGTCCCGGGCCGTGGCGCGCCGCACCCGGCCAGGGCCCTTTCACCGGTGCCGACCCGTCCGACCCTCCATGGCGCCTTCCAGCCGACCGAGAGGGGTGGGCGGGAAACGCCCACGGGGGTCTGGGGCGGATCCCCCAGGACAGCGACCCCCGCACCGGCCACGCACACGGCAAAGGGCCCCGAACCCAAACGGTCCGGGGCCCTTCAAGAACGCTGTTACGGAAGCTGCGCGGCACGCGCCTCGCGCCGATTGCCGCGGAAGTTGTTCACCCGCCGCGCCGTGGCGAAGAGCGGGATCACCGCCCCCGTCACCAGCTGCAGCGCGCACCCGCTCTGCAGCAGCAGCTGCCCGCTCGGTGCGCCGAAGGCCCACGCGGCCAGCAGGCCCATGCTGAGCACGATCCAGGAGAGCATCGCCACCGCGAGACGCCCGCGCGGCTTGGGGTACTCCACGCGGCTCACCATCAGCCACGCCGTACCGATGATCGCCAGCAGCGTCGCCGCGAACGGCAGCTCCAGCAGCACGATCGCCACGACCGTGAGCGCCCCGAAGGGGCTCGGCATGCCCTGGAACATGCCGTCCTTCATCGTCACGCACGAGAAGCGCGCCAGCCGCAGCACGACCGCCAGCAGAACGACGATCGCGCCGACCGCGGCCACTCTCTGGTGGGCGTCGTCGGCGACCATGCCGTAGACCAGGACGAAGTACGCCGGGGCCAGGCCGAAGCTGATCAGGTCGGACAGGTTGTCCAGTTCCGCGCCCATGGGGGAGGAGCGCAGCTTGCGCGCCACCAGGCCGTCGAACAGGTCGAAGACCGCCGCGCAGAGCATCAGGATGACCGCCGTGGCCGCGCTGTGGCGGGCCATGCCGGACTCCTGGCTGCCGGTCAGGTGCGGGATCAGGATGCCGGTGGTGGTGAAGTACACCGCCATGAAGCCGCACGTGGCGTTACCGAGGGTGAGGGTGTCGGCTATTGAGAGGCGGAGGGAGAGAGGCATCTCCTCCTCGTCCTCCTCGGCCGCCTCGGGCACCCAGCCCGACTGAGTCTGCGGATCAATCACGGTCAATGCGAGTCACCCCAGCCACGGTCTTCTGACCGACCTCGACCGCGACCTCCACACCCTCCGGCAGGTAGAGGTCGACACGCGAGCCGAAGCGGATCAGCCCGATCCGGTCGCCCTGCTCGACCTTCGTCCCCTGCGGGATGTACGGCACGATGCGACGGGCCACCGCGCCGGCGATCTGGATCATCTCGATGTCGCCGAGTTCGGTGTCGAAATGCCAGACTACGCGCTCGTTGTTCTCGCTCTCCTTGTTGAAAGCCGGAACAAAGCCCCCGGGGATGTGCTCGACCGACGTCACGGTGCCGGCCAGCGGGGCGCGGTTCACGTGGACGTTGAGCGGGCTCATGAAGATCGCGACGCGGGTCCGCCCGTCCTTCCACGGCATGATGCTCTGCACCACGCCGTCGGCCGGGGAGATGACCCGGCCCTGGGCGATCTCGCGCTCGGGGTCGCGGAAGAACCACAGCATCCCCGCCGCGAGCGCGGTGGCGGGAACGGCGACGGCCCTGGCGGCGCCGGAGCGGCGCGCCCGGGCGAGGCTGAGGGCTGCGGTGGCGACGGTCGGGAGAAGCCACGGCGATGCTCCGCGCGCGAGGCGTACGCCGGCTCGGCTGTCGCGAGGTGCAGAGGTTTGGCTGTGGGGCATGGATGACCTTCGTAGCGGATGATGCCGCGCTTCAGGAGGGGGACGGCGGCTTTCCGCGATCGTAGCGGTTCACGGGCACAACTGGGTAAGGCAGGAAGCCGAGTCGGCGTCCGAAGAGTGCCTACGGGGTGTGATCTTCCTCCCGGAGATAACACCCCGTACCCGGACAATCAGCCCTGGAACCGATACTCTTCGAGCAGTCTGCGCCCGATGATCATTTTCTGGATCTCGGCGGTACCTTCACCGATGAGCAGCATCGGGGCCTCACGGTAGAGGCGCTCGATCTCGTACTCCTTGGAGAAGCCGTAGCCGCCGTGGATCCGGAAGGCATCCTCCACGACCTCCTTGCAGTACTCGGAGGCGAGGTACTTCGCCATCCCTGCCTCGAGGTCGTTTCGTTCACCGGAGTCCTTTTTGCGCGCTGCGTTCACCATCATCGCATGCGCGGCCTCCACCTTGGTGGCCATCTCGGCGAGCTTGAACTGGATCGCCTGGTGCTGGGCGATCGGCTTGCCGAACGTGTGGCGCTGCTGGGCGTACTGCACACCCAGCTCGAAGGCGCGCTGGGCGACACCGCAGCCACGCGCCGCGACGTTGACGCGGCCGACCTCGACGCCGTCCATCATTTGGTAAAAACCTCGGCCGGTGACCCCGCCGAGCACCCGGTCGGCCGGAATGCGCAGGCCGTCCATGATCAGCTCGGTGGTGTCGACACCCTTGTAGCCCATCTTGTCGATCTTGCCCGGGATGGTCAGGCCGGGGCGGACCTCACCGAAGCCGGGCTCCTTCTCGACGAGGAACGTGGTCATCGACTTGTGCGGGGCCGTGCCCTCGGGGTGTCCTTCGTCACTGCGGACGAGGACGGCCACGAGCGAGGAGGTGCCGCCGTTGGTCAGCCACATCTTCTGGCCGTTCAGGACGTACTCGTCGCCGTCCTTCACCGCCTTCGAGGTGATGGCCGACACGTCGGAGCCCAGGGCCGGCTCCGACATCGAGAAGGCGCCGCGGATGTCACCGGCCGCCATCCTCGGCAGGAAGTGCTCCTTCTGCTCCTGCGTGCCGTGCTGCTTGAGCATGTACGCCACGATGAAGTGCGTGTTGATGATGCCGGAGACACTCATCCAGCCGCGGGCGATCTCCTCCACGCACAGGGCGTAGGTGAGCAGCGACTCGCCCAGACCCCCGTACTCCTCGGGGATCATCAGACCGAAGAGACCGAGCTCCTTGAGCCCGTCGACGATCTGCTGCGGGTACTCGTCGCGGTGCTCCAGCTCCGTCGCGACAGGAATGATCTCCTTGTCGACAAAATCCCGGACGGTGGAGAGGATCTCCTGCTGGACGTCGGTCAGACCGGCGGTCTGGGCGAGACGGGCCATGGCTTACTTCTCCTGCTCCTTGAGCTCGGGGCGGCCGGGCTGCTCGCCGCCGCGCTCCTTGATGTACGTCTCGGTCGGCACCATGACCTTGCGGCGGAAGACGCACACCAGGGTGCCGTCCTGCTTGTAGCCCTTGGTCTCCACGTAGACGATGCCGCGGTCGTTCTTCGACTTCGACGGCCACTTGTCCAGCACGGTCGTCTGGCCGTAGATCGTGTCGCCGTGGAAGGTCGGCGCCACGTGCTTGAGCGACTCGATCTCCAGGTTGGCGATCGCCTTGCCGGAGATGTCCGGCACGCTCATGCCGAGCAGCAGGGAGTAGATGTAGTTGCCGACGACGACGTTCTTGCCGAAGTCCGTCGTCTTCTCCGCATAGTTGGTGTCCATGTGGAGCGGGTGGTGGTTCATGGTGAGGAGACAGAACAGGTGGTCGTCGTACTCCGTGACCGTCTTGCCCGGCCAGTGCTTGTACGTCGCCCCGACCTCGAACTCCTCGTAGGTGCGCCCGAACTGCATGCTCACGCCTCCGGAATCTCGAACTTGCTGGTGCGCTGCATGCCGGCGGCGCGCCCCTTGCCGGAGATCACGAGCGCCATCTTGCGGCTGGCCTCGTCGATCATCTCGTCGCCGAGCATCGCGGAGCCCTTCTTGCCGCCCGCCTCGGACGTGTAGTAGTCGTACGCGTCCAGGATCAGCTCGGCGTGGTCGTAGTCCTCCTGCGAGGGCGAGAAGATCTCGTTGGACGCCTCGACCTGGCCCGGGTGCAGCACCCACTTGCCGTCGAAACCGAGGGCGGCGGCGCGCTGGGCGACCGCGCGGTAGCCGTCGATGTTGCGGATCTGCAGGTAGGGGCCGTCGATCGCCTGGAGGTTGTTGGCGCGGGCGGCCATCAGGATCTTCATCAGGATGTAGTGGTAGGCGTCCGCCGGGTAGCCGGGCGGCTGCTCGCCCACGACGAGCGACTTCATGTTGATCGACGCCATGAAGTCGGCCGGGCCGAAGATGATCGTCTCGACGCGCGGGGAGGCCTGCGCGATCGCGTTGACGTTGTTCAGGCCCTGCGCGTTCTCGATCTGCGCCTCGATGCCGATCTTGCCGACCTCGAAGCCCATCGTCTTCTCGATCTGCGTCAGCAGCAGGTCGAGGGCGACGATCTGCTCGGCGCTCTGCACCTTCGGCAGCATGATGCAGTCGAGGTTCTGGCCGGCGCCCTCGACCACCGTCACGACGTCCCGGTAGGTCCACTCGGTCGTCCAGTCGTTGACGCGCACGACCCTGGTCTTGCCGGTCCAGTCACCCTCGTTGAGGAACTTGACGATGGTGTGCCGCGCCTCGGGCTTGGCGAGCGGCGCGCACGCGTCCTCCAGGTCGAGGAAGACCTGGTCGGCGGGGAGGCCCTGGGCCTTCTCCAGGAAGCGCGGGTTCGAGCCCGGCACCGCCAGGCAGGAACGCCGGGGGCGAAGGCGGTTGACCGTGGTCATGCGGGGACCTCCAGGGGGTCGAGCTTGTTCGCTGTCCGGATCTCGTCGACGATGCGGCCGATGATCCCGGTGATGTCGAAGTCCTTCGGGGTGAAGACGGCGGCCACGCCGGCGGCCTTGAGCTGCGCGGCGTCCCCGCTGGGGATGATGCCACCCGCGATCACGGGTATATCTGTGGCACCGGCCACACGCAGCCGGTCCAGCACGTCCGGCACCAGTTGCGCGTGCGAGCCGGACAGGATGGACAGACCCACCGCGTGCACGTCCTCGGCCAGGGCCGCGTCCACGATCTGCTCGGGCGTCAGGCGGATGCCCTGGTAGACCACCTCGAACCCGGCGTCACGGGCGCGCACGGCGATCTGCTCGGCGCCGTTGGAGTGCCCGTCCAGGCCCGGCTTGCCGACCAGGAAGCGCAGCTTGCCGACGCCGAGGTCCTTCGCCGTCAGGTCGACCTTGCGGCGCACCTCGGACATGGCCGAGCCCTCTTCGGCGGGGACCGCCACCGGCGCCGACGACACACCCGTCGGAGCCCGGAACTCGCCGAACACCTCGCGCAGCGCCCCGGCCCACTCACCGGTCGTCACGCCGGCGCGGGCGCACTCCAGGGTGGCCTCCATGAGGTTGTCGCTGCCGCGCGCCGCCTCCTTCAGCTTCTCCAGCGCCTTGCACGGGCGCGGGTGGTTGAAGGGCGGCTGGTAGCGCGTGTCCCGCCAGTGCTGCAGCGAGGCGATGACCTGGGCCTCGACCGCCGGGTCGACCGTCTGGATCGCCGTGTCGAGATCGGCGGTGAGCGGGTTGGGCTCGGTCGACTCGAAGATGTTGACGCCGACGATCTTCTCCTGCCCGGACTCGATCCGGGCCCGGCGCTCGGCGTGCGAGGCGACCAGCTGCGACTTCAGGTAGCCGGACTCCACGGCGGCCATCGCGCCGCCCATCTCCTGGATCCGCTCGATCTCCGCGAGGGAGGCCTCGACCAGTTCGTCGACCTTCGCCTCGATCACCTTCGAGCCCTCGAAGATGTCGTCGTACTCCAGCAGGTCGCTCTCGTAGGCCAGGACCTGCTGGATGCGCAGGCTCCACTGCTGGTCCCAGGGCCGGGGCAGGCCGAGGGCCTCGTTCCAGGCGGGCAGCTGCACGGCACGTGCGCGTGCGTCCTTGGAGAGGGTGACGGCCAGCATCTCCAGCACGATCCGCTGGACGTTGTTCTCCGGCTGCGCCTCGGTCAGACCGAGCGAGTTGACCTGGACGCCGTAGCGGAAGCGGCGCTGCTTGGGGTTCTCGATGCCGTACCGCTCGCGGGTGATCTTGTCCCAGATGCGGCCGAAGGCGCGCATCTTGCACATCTCCTCGACGAAGCGGACGCCCGCGTTGACGAAGAAGGAGATCCGGGCGACCACATCGCCCATGCGCTCCTGCGGCACCTGGCCGGAGTCGCGCACGGCGTCGAGCACGGCGATCGCGGTGGACATCGCGTACGCGATCTCCTGCACCGGCGTGGCCCCGGCCTCCTGCAGGTGGTAGCTGCAGATGTTGATCGGGTTCCACTTCGGGATGTGGGAGACCGTGTACGCGATCATGTCCGTCGTCAGCCGGAGCGACGGACCCGGCGGGAAGACGTGCGTCCCGCGGGACAGGTACTCCTTGACGATGTCGTTCTGGGTCGTGCCCTGGAGCTTGGTGATGTCCGCGCCCTGCTCCTCGGCGACGACCTGGTAGAGCGCCAGCAGCCACATGGCGGTGGCGTTGATCGTCATCGAGGTGTTCATCTGCTCCAGGGGGATGTCCTGGAACAGCCGGCGCATGTCACCGAGGTGCGCGACGGGCACGCCCACCCGGCCGACCTCGCCGCGGGCGAGGATGTGGTCGGAGTCGTAGCCGGTCTGCGTCGGCAGGTCGAACGCCACCGACAGGCCCGTCTGGCCCTTGGCGAGGTTGCGCCGGTACAGCTCGTTGGACGCCTCGGCCGTGGAGTGACCGGCGTACGTGCGCATGAGCCACGGCCGGTCCTTCTCCCGCCTGCCTTCGGCGGGCTGACGCTCAGTCATCTGGGCCCTCGCTCCCTCAGACGTTCCGGAAGCGGTTGATGGCGTCGATGTGCTGCGCGCGCATCTCCTGGTCGCGCACGCCCAGGCCCTCCTCGGGCGCCAGGCACAGCACGCCGACCTTGCCCTGGTGCAGGTTGCGGTGCACGTCGTAGGCCGCCTGGCCGGTCTCCTCCAGGGAGTACGTCTTCGACAGCGTCGGGTGGATCTTGCCCTTGGCGATCAGACGGTTGGCCTCGTAGGCCTCGCGGTAGTTGGCGAAGTGCGAGCCGATGATGCGCTTCAGGGACATCCACAGGTAGCGGTTGTCGTACTCGTGCATGTAGCCCGAGGTCGAGGCGCAGGTGGTGATGGTGCCGCCCTTGCGGGTGACGTAGACCGAGGCGCCGAAGGTCTCACGGCCGGGGTGCTCGAAGACGATGTCGATGTCCTCGCCCCCGGTGAGCTCACGGATGCGCTTGCCGAACCGCTTCCACTCCTTGGGGTCCTGGGTGTGCTCGTCCTTCCAGAACTTGTAGCCCTCGGCGTTGCGGTCGATGATCGCCTCGGCGCCCATCTTCCGGCAGATCTCCGCCTTCTGCGGCGAGGAGACGACACAGATCGGGTTGGCGCCGCCGGCCAGCGCGAACTGAGTGGCGTAGGAGCCGAGGCCGCCGCTCGCACCCCAGATCAGGACGTTGTCGCCCTGCTTCATCGCCGCGCCGTTGCGGGAGACCAGCTGCCGGTAGGCGGTGGAGTTGACCAGACCCGGGGCGGCGGCCTCCTCCCAGCTCAGGTGCTTGGGCTTGGGCATCAGCTGGTTGGACTTGACGAGCGCGATCTCGGCCAGGCCGCCGAAGTTCGTCTCGAAGCCCCAGATGCGCTGCTCGGGGTCGAGCATGGTGTCGTCGTGTCCGTCGGGGGACTCCAGCTCGACGCTGAGGCAGTGGGCGACGACCTCGTCGCCGGGCTGCCAGGCGTTGACGCCGGGGCCGGTGCGCAGGACGACGCCGGCCAGGTCGGAGCCGATGATGTGGTACGGCAGGTCGTGCCGCTTGGTCAGCGGGGACAGCTTGCCGTAGCGCTCGAGGAAGGCGAAGGTCGACACCGGCTCGAAGATCGAGGTCCACACCGAGTTGTAGTTGACCGAGGAGGCCATGACGGCCACCAGGGCCTCACCCGGGCCGAGTTCCGGCACCGGGACCTCGTCCAGGTGGATCGACTTGCGCGGGTCCTTGTCGCGGGTGTCGAGGTCCGCGAACATCTCCGTCTCGTCCTTGTGGACGGTGATCGCGCGGTACGACTCGGGGAGCGTCAGGTTGGCGAAGTCGGCCGAGGTGGTCTCGGGCGACTGGATCGCGGCCAGGATGTCCTTCACGGTCACGGTATTGCCTCCGGCGGTGAGCGCCCTGAGGGAGGGACGCTGAGGGGTACGTCGGTGCTGCTGAGGGTCGAGGGGATGCCGTCGGTTCGGCGGGTGGTGCTGTTCGGCAGCGCTTTGTGGCGCGGGAGGGTGCCTGTGACGCAGGCGTCCGGGCGCGCAGGCCAGGGGCTTGCGGGGACAGCCGGCACATTGCGGTTTCGCTGTGCGCCGGCCGCCCGGAACACTCTCAACGTATGGCACAGCGTGTCAGGTGACAAGGCACTGAGTGCCAGAACTTGCTCTCAGATGAAATCTTTACGCAACAAATGAGCGATGATCGATCGAATGACCCTGGAAGGCGGGTGGAAAGCCGGTCGAAAACGGCTCCGGATACGCCAAAACGGCCACCCGGAACGGGTGGCCGTTGTCACAGCGACGGAGCGGGCGGTCAGCGCTCCTTGAGCGCCTGCTCGATGGTCCGCATGACCTCCTCCAGCGGGGCGTCGGTGCGGGCGACCGTCACCAGCACCTCCCCCTGTGCGGACGTCGTCGCCGCGGTCGGCTGCGCGGGCGGAGTGGAGCGCCCGGCCATGATCCCGCTGCCGAACGTCTTGCGCACGATCGCGAAGGCGTGGTCCAGCTGCGCCTCCACGTCACCCTGGCCGCCGGCCCGCAGCCAGCGCCGCAGGACGTGGTTGTGCGCGGTGACCACCGCGGAGGCGGCGACCTCGGCCAGCAGCGGGTCGTCGTTGGCGTCGTCGTCGTGCGCGTGCTCGTCGAAGTGGCCGAGCAGATAGCGGGTGAACAGGCGCTCGTAGCGGGCCACCGAGGCGATCTCCGCCTCGCGCAGGGTGGGCACCTCGCGCGTGAGCTTGTAGCGGGCCACGGAGATCTCGGGGCGGCCCGCGTACATCTTCATGACTTCCTTGATGCCGCGGCACACCGTGTCCAGCGGGTGCTCGTGCGCAGGGGCCGCGTTGAGCACCGCCTCGGCGCGGACCAGGGTGTCGTCGTGGTCCGGGAAGATCGCCTCTTCCTTGGAGCGGAAGTGGCGGAAAAAGGTGCGGCGGGCGACGCCTGCCGCGGCGGCGATCTCGTCGACGGTGGTCGCCTCGTACCCCTTCGTCGCGAAGAGCTCCATCGCGGCGGCCGCCAGTTCTCGGCGCATTTTCAGCCGCTGGGCAGCCGCGCGGGAGCCCGCGGCGGTTTCCGGCGCGTCGGGCGTGGCGGGGGTACGTGAGGACTTGGCGGGCTGGGACATGACCCGAACGTACTGCATGGGCGCAGCTCCCTGTGCAGGTCCGGGGCTTCCCCCGCCCTCGAAGGGCGGGGGAGGGGCGGCCGGATCGAGCAGCCCGCCCCAGTCCGCACGGTCCTGATCCACCCCGGACCAGTCGCCGGAATGCTCAGCGGCGGGCATATTCGCGGAAGCCGCGGCCCGTCTTGCGGCCGAGGCAGCCCGCGGCCACCAGGTGCTCCAGGAGCGGCGCGGGCGCGAGACCGGGGTCGCGGAACTCGCGGTGCAGGACCTTCTCGATGGCCAGCGAGACGTCCAGGCCGACCACGTCCAGCAGCTCGAAGGGGCCCATCGGGTAGCCGCCGCCCAGCTTCATCGCGGCGTCGATGTCGTCGAGCGAGGCGTAGTGCTCCTGGACCATCTTGATCGCGTTGTTCAAGTACGGGAAGAGCAGCGCGTTGACGATGAACCCGGCACGGTCGCCGCAGTCCACGGCGTGCTTCCTGATCTTGCCGCAGACCTCGCGGACGGTGGCGTGCACGTCGTCGGCGGTGAGCACCGTACGGACCACCTCGACCAGCTTCATCGCCGGCGCGGGGTTGAAGAAGTGCATGCCGATCACGTCCTGCGGGCGCGAGGTGGCGCGGGCGCAGGCGACGACCGGCAGCGAGGACGTCGTCGTGGCCAGGACCGCGCCCGGCTTGCAGACCTTGTCCAGGGCCACGAACAGCTGCCGCTTGACCTCCAGGTCCTCGGCGACGGCCTCGACGGCCAGGTCGACGTCGGCGAACGCGTCGTAGGAGCCCGCCGGGGTGATCCGCTCCAGGGTCTGGGACGCGGCCTCGGCGGTCATCCGGCCCTTGTCGACCGAGCGTGCCAGCGACTTGCCGATACGGGCCTTCGCCGTCTGCGCCTTCTCCTCGCTGCGGGCGGCGAGCACGACCTCGTAACCGGCCTTGGCGAAGACCTCGGCGATGCCGGAGGCCATGGTGCCGGAGCCCGCGACGCCGACCGAGCGCACCGGGCGGCCGGGGGTGAGGCCGCTGCCCTCCAGCGGGGTCAGGGCGTCCCGCACCACGGTGGCGCTGCCGGGGGCCTCGTAGGTGTAGAAGCCGCGGCCCGCCTTGCGGCCGGTCAGCCCCGCCTCGCTGAGCTGCTTCAGGATCGGCGCCGGGGCGTGCAGCCGGTCACGGGAGGCGGCGTACATGGCCTCCAGGACCGTACGCGCGGTGTCGATGCCGATCAGGTCGAGCAGCGCGAGCGGACCCATCGGCAGACCGCAGCCGAGCCGCATCGCCGCGTCGATGTCCTCCCGGGAGGCGTACTTCGCCTCGTACATCGCGGCCGCCTGGTTGAGGTAGCCGAACAGCAGCCCGTCCGCCACGAACCCGGGGCGGTCGCCGACCGCGACGGGCTCCTTGCCCAGCTCGATCGCCAGGTCGGTGACCGCGGCGACGGCCTGCGGCGCGGTCAGCACACAGGAGACGACCTCGACCAGCTTCATGGCCGGCGCCGGGTTGAAGAAGTGCAGGCCCAGCACCCGCTCCGGGCGGGACGAGTCGGCGGCCAGCCGGGTCACGGACAGGGCGTTGGTGCCGGTCGCGAGGATGGTCTCGGGACGCACGATCCCGTCCAGCTCGCGGAAGATCTGCTGCTTGATCTCGTACGACTCCGGCGCCACCTCGATGACGAGGTCGGCGTCGGCCGCCGCCGACAGGTCGGTGGCGGTGCGGAAGCGGGCGAGGGCGTCGGCGCGCTCCTGGTCGGTCAGCCGGCCGCGCTCGACCGCGCGGGCGGTGGACGTCTCCAGGGCGGCGACGCAACTCGCCGCCTGCGCCTCGCTGATGTCGATGCCGGTCACCTCGCGGCCGGCGCGGACCAGGACCTCGGTGATACCGGTGCCCATGGTGCCGAGACCGACGACGGCGATCTTCTGCAGGGCGGAGGGAGAGCTGGGGGACAGGGGAGTGGCCATCGCGGGACTCCAGGAATGAGGGTGACGACGAGGGGAGCGCCCGGGTGCGCCGCGGGGGCGCACCGGGTGCGTGCAGGAGTGCGGGTGTGATGTCCGGGCTGCTGAGCGCACACGCCCGGTGCCGTCGCCGGTACCCCGCTCGGGCGGGCCCGAGAGCGGGGCGGGCGTGCACACGCCCGTGGAACGGCGAAGAACCGACCGGCCCTGTCCCGAGGCCGGGTCGCACTGCGGTACATGAAGTACCGAACCGACTGCTCCCGTGGGGCTGCGTCACCAAACCGCCACGGGGAATGCGAGTGGGTAACTCGCTCGCTTGAGCTTAACCGGCGGGTAACGAGCACGCCAGCCCTCGGACTTTGTGATGTACGTCCCTCGACGCCGCAGGCGCCCTACTCTCTCAGGCATGGACGAAGAGTTGCGAGCGCTCACGGAGCGCTTACGGCGGGAGTCGGGAGGCGGCCCGGACTTCGAGCGGCTGCTCACCACGGACGACTCCGATGTGCTGGCCCGGGTACTGACCGCCCCGGCAGAGCCGCTGTGGGCCCGCGAGCTGGCCGCCTTCCGGCTGGGCCGGGCCGGCGACCGGCGCGCCTTCGAGGCCCTCGTCCTGCTGCTCAACCACCGCGACCCCGAGCGCTGCGCGTCCGCCGCACACGCCCTGGCCCGCCTCGGCGACCCGCGCACCGCCCGCGCGGCCGCCGCCCTCGCCACCAACGAACTGCGCGTGGCCTACGCCCTGCACCCCGTCCGCCTGCTGGCGGCCCTGGACGCGCCGGAGTCCGTGCCGGCCCTGATCACCACGCTGCGCCGCCGCCTGAGCCCGCACGACCCCTACCGCAGGGTGGCCCTCGCCTGCGTGGAAGGGCTCGGCACCCTGGCCGACGCCCGGGCCCGGGAGGTCCTCACCGAGGCCCTGGCCCACCCGGCCCTCGCCGAAGCGGCGGTCCACGCGCTGGCCCGCATCCCCACGCAGCGCTGAGCGCACATCAGGCCGGAGTGATCGCCAGCGCCTCGATCTCCATCAGGAACTCCGGGCGCACCAGCGCCGCCACCTGGACGGCCGTGGACGCCGGGAGACGGTCGTCCGGTATGTGTGCGGCCCGGGCCGCGCGGATCGCCGGCATGTGGGCCATGTCCGTGACGAAGTAGGTCAGTTTGACGACGTCGTCGAAGGTGGCCCCGGCCGCCTCCAGGCAGCGGCGGAGGTTGTCGAAGACCTGGCGGGCCTGCGCGGCCGGATCGCCCTCGCCGACCACGCCGCCGTCCTCGGCCAGCGCCAGCTGCCCCGAGACGGCGACCAGGCGGCCGGTGCCGATCACGACATGGCTGTACTGCGCCGCGGGGGCGACTCCGTCGGGGGCGGTGATTCGCGTCAGTTCACTCATGCGTCCATCGTGGAGCACGGGTCTGACAACCACCGTCCCCGACGGGACGTCAAAGGCCCGCTCAGCCGCGGAAGCCGAGCAGCCCGTGCAGCGCCGAGCCCCGCGAGCCGCTGGACGCCTCCTTGGTGCCGAGCGGCTTCGGGTCGGGCAGCGTCGCGCACACCGCGTCCACGCCCCCGCCGCCGCGCGGCACCGTGCCGTCGGCCAGATACGCCGACAGATACCGGTCCAGGCACTCGTTGCCGCTGAGCGTGATGCCGTGGTTGCCGCCGCCCTGCTCCACCACCAGGCTGGAGCGGCGCAGCAACCGGTGCACGGTCGTGCCGCCCCGGTACGGGGTCGCCGCGTCGTTCGTCGCCTGGAACAGCAGTGCCGGGGGCAGCCGGTCGTTGGCCACACGCACCGGCTGCTGCGTGGACGTCGGCCAGAACGCGCACGGCGCGTTGTACCAGGCGTTGTTCCATGTCATGAACGGCGCCTTCTCGTGCACCGCCCAGTTGTCCTTGCGCCACTGCCGCCAGTCGCGCGGCCAGGAGGCGTCCCGGCACTGCACGGCGGTGTAGACGCTGTAGCCGTTGTCACCGGAGGCGCCCACCGCGCCGAAGTTGTCGTACGCCTCGACCAGCGGCGCGGTGTCCTTCTTGGTGACGTACGCCGAGAAGGCCTCGGCGAGGTAGGGCCAGTAGCCGTTGTAGTAGCCGCCGGGGATGTAGGTGTCCTCCAGCTCGGAGGCGCCCACCTTCCCCTCGGCCGGCTTCCCGGCGAGGGCCGCCCGCATCGCGTACCACTTCGCCTCCACCTTCTCCGGGTCGGTGCCCAGGTGGTAGGTGGCGTCGTACTTGGCGATCCAGGCCATCAGCGCCCGGTGGCGGTCGTTGAAGGCGTAGTCCTGCGTGAGGTTGTCGTCGTACCACACACCGGTGGGGTCGACGATCGAGTCCAGCACCAGGCGGCGCACCCGCTCCGGGAACAGCCGGGCGTAGACGGCGCCCAGGTAGGTGCCGTAGGAGTAACCGAAGTAGTTGAGCTTCGGCGCGCCGACCGCCGCGCGGATGGCGTCCATGTCCCGTACGGCACTGACCGTGTCCATGTAGGGCAGCAGGTCCGCGTACGTCCTGCCGCAGGCCGCGGCGAAGGAGATGGCCCGGCGCAGATCGGCCTGCTCCAGGGCGCCGGTCGCCGGCACCGAGTCGGGGCGCACCGGCTTGAAGTGACCGGGCTTGCAGTCCAGGACGGGGCGGGACTTGCCGACGCCGCGCGGGTCGAAGCCGATGACGTCGTACTGCGCTGCCACCGCCTTGGGCAGCGAGGAGGCGACGAACCCGGCGAGGGTGAGCCCGCTGCCGCCGGGACCGCCGGGGTTGACCAGCAGCGGGCCCTGGTACACCGGGGCGGTGTGCGGGACACGGGACAGCGCGAGGGTGATCTGCCGCCCGTCCGGGTTCGAGTGGTCCAGCGGCACCGTCAGCGACGCGCACTGGAGCGTCGGATAGTCGGTGGTGCCGCACTTCTTCCAGGTGAGGTGGGCGGCGGGGGCGCCGTGCGCGGCTCCCGCCTGCGCGGGTGCGGCCGTAAGGGCTCCGGCCAGTACGGCGGCGGCGCCGCACAGCGCGGCTGCGCGTTTGCTCATGGGGGTCCTCCCAGGACGGAGGGTGGTGGCCGCGAGATTCACGGTCCACGCCGCATCGTCCCGGCAAGGGACCCCCGGGGAACGCGTTCCGGCGATACTTGACCCAATTGGGCCGCCGGATGCCCTCGAACGCTCTCAGATCAGCGACAGTTGGGTCGGCTCGGACTCCGGTGTGCCGGTCGCCCGCGCGGGGCGGATCCGGCGGGGCAGGCCCGGGCCGGCCGGCCCGATCCCGTACTCCTGGGCCAGCTCGTGCACCTGACGGGTGATCCGGCGCTGGTACCACTTCGGCGCGTAGGCGCCCGCGGCGTACAGCCGCTCGTAGCGCGGCACCAGATACGCGTGGTGCTGCCGCAGCCAGGTCATGAACCACTCCCGCGCCCCGGGCCGCAGGTGCAGCGTCAGCGGGGTGACCGAGGTCGCGCCGGCCTCCGCGACGGCCTGCACGGTCGCCCGCAGCTGCTCGGGCCGGTCGCCGAGGAAGGGGATCACCGGCGCCATCAGCACCCCGCACCTGATGCCGTGTCCGGCCAGGGTGCGTACGACGTCCAGGCGCCGCTGCGGGGCGGGGGTGCCCGGCTCCACCGTGCGCCACAGCTCGCCGTCGACGAAGCCGACCGAGACGGAGATGCCGACGTCGGTCACCTCGGCCGCCTGCTTCAGCAGCTCCAGGTCGCGCAGGATCAGCGTGCCCTTGGTCAGGATCGAGAAGGGGTTCGCGCGGTCGCGCAGGGCGCCGATGATGCCCGGCATCAGCCGGTAGCGGCCCTCGGCGCGCTGGTAGCAGTCGACGTTCGTGCCCATCGCGATGTGCTCGCCCTGCCAGCGCGGTGAGGCCAGTTGGTGGCGCAGCAGCTCCCCAGCGTTCACCTTGACCACGATCTGGGTGTCGAAGCCGATGCCGGTGTCCAGGTCCAGATAGCTGTGCGTCTTCCTGGCGAAGCAGTACACGCACGCGTGCGTGCAGCCCCGGTAGGGGTTCACCGTCCACTCGAACGGCATGCGCGAGGCGCCGGGCACCCGGTTGATGATCGAGCGGGCCCGGATCTCGTGGAAGGTGATCCCACTGAACTCGGGCGTGCCGATCGTACGGCGGACCACCGCGTCCGCGCCGAACAGTGCGGCGTCCTCGGTCCGGCCGTGCTCGCCGGAGTCCACGGTGAGGTTCTCCCAGCGCATGACGCCTCCTCGGTAGCTCTGGCGAAGACCTGGTGCCTCCGGCGATAGAATAGAACACTTGTTCCCTTGATCGTGCGAGCGTCATCTCCGGTCATCCGAAGACCCCCGATCGATCACTTCCGGCACCCCGATTTGGGTGGCCGTGCGGCGGGGTGGTTGGCTTGCCCCAAGCCCGAGAACACGAGTCCCTGGAGGGATCCGATGGCGCAGGTCGAGGCCACTACCGAGCGGGTCGTCGCGGCGGACCCGGAGAAGGTGTTCGACACCCTCGCCGACTACAGCGGCGCGCGCGAGAAGCTGCTGCCCGAGCACTTCAGCGAGTACGAGGTGCGCGAGGGCGGCGACGGCGAGGGCACCCTCGTCCACTGGAAGCTCCAGGCCACCAGCAAGCGCGTCCGCGACTGCCTGCTGGAGGTCACCGAGCCCACCGACGGACAGCTGGTGGAGAAGGACCGCAACTCCTCCATGGTCACCACCTGGACCGTCACCCCGGCCGGAGAGGGGAGGTCCCGGGTGCAGGTGACCACCACCTGGAAGGGCGCCGGCGGCATCGGCGGCTTCTTCGAGAAGACCTTCGCGCCCAAGGGGCTCGCCCGGATCTACGACGCGATGCTCGCCAAGCTCGCCGCCGACGTCGAGAAGTGACCGGTCGCCGGTGACGTCCGGACTCTGACAAGTCCACGCCCGTCGAAGGGCCTTGACCCCGTCACCGGTTCGAGTGGATCTCCGTTCGACGCGCCGATTCGCCGTAACTCGTCTCGCCTGCCCGTAGTTGTCGCCTTACGCGGGAATTGTGTGGCAGGCGCGACGAGGGGAGCGGCACGTGGGCGGGATCACCCTGACGCAGGAGGAGCTGCAGGAACCGCCGGTCGCGGCGCCGCCCGCACCTCCCGCGCCCGAGCCCGGCGATCCGGCCGGGCTCACCCCCCGCCAGGTGCGCCTGGTCTTCCTCGGGCTGATGCTCGCGCTGCTGCTCGCCGCGCTGGAGCAGATGATCGTCGCCACGGCCCTGCCGAAGATCGTCGGCGAGCTGCACGGCCTGGAGCGGATGTCCTGGGCGATCACCGCCTACCTGCTCACCTCCACCGTCGGACTGCCCGTCTACGGCAAACTCGGCGACCTGCTCGGCCGCAAGAGCGTCTTCCAGTTCGCGATCGTCGTCTTCGTCATCGGCTCCGCGCTCGCCGGACGGGCGCAGAGCATGGACCAGCTGATCGCCTTCCGGGCCGTGCAGGGGGTCGGCGCGGGCGGCCTGATGATCGGCGTCCAGGCGATCATCGCGGACATCGTGCCGCCCCGGCAGCGCGGCCGGTTCATGGGCCTGATCGGCGCCGCCTTCGGCCTCGCCTCCGTCGCCGGACCGCTGCTCGGCGGCTACTTCACCGACCACCTCTCCTGGCGCTGGTGCTTCTACATCAACGTCCCCTTCGGCCTGCTCACCCTCGCCGTCGTCACCGTCGTACTGAAACTGCCCAAGCCCACCGCCCGGCCCCGCTTCGACGTCCTCGGCACCCTGCTGCTCGCCGCCGGGTCCACCTGCCTGGTGCTGCTGACCAGTTGGGGCGGCACCGAGTACGCCTGGGGCTCGCGCGTCATCGCCGGGCTCGGCGCGGGCGCGGTCGTCGCCGCCGCGCTGTTCCTGTTCACCGAGCACCGCGCGGCCGAACCCCTCATCCCGCTGCGGCTGTTCCGCGACTCCGTCTTCAACGTCTCCGCGCTCGTCGGCCTGGTGATCGGCGTCGCCCTCTTCGGCGCCGCCAGCTATCTGCCGACCTTCCTGCAGATGGTCGACGGGGCCTCCGCCACCGAGTCCGGCCTGCTGATGCTGCCCATGATGGGCGGCATCGTCGTCGCCTCCGTCGTCTCCGGCCAGCTCATCAGCCACACCGGCCGCTACAAGCTCTACCCGGTGCTCGGCGGTGCCGTCTCCGCGCTCGGTATGTGGCTGCTGTCCCGGCTCGAAGTGGACACCCCGCGGCTGCACTACAGCATCTGGATGGCCGTGCTCGGCGCCGGCATCGGCCTGGTGATGCCCGTCCTGGTGCTCGCCGTGCAGAACTCGGTGCGCCCCGCCGACCTCGGCACCGCCACCAGCGCCAACAACTACTTCCGGCAGATCGGCGGCAGCGTGGGCGCCGCGATCTTCGGCACCCTCTTCGCCGACCGGCTCACCGACGCCCTCGCCGACCGCCTCCCGGCACGCGCGGGTGCCGCACTGCCCGACGCCGAGTCCATCACCCCGCAGCTCGTCCACCGGCTGCCGCCCGCCCTGCGCGATGCCTACATCCAGGCGTACGCCGACGCCATGCCGCGCATCTTCCTCTACCTGGTGCCGGTGCTCGTCCTCGGCCTCCTCATCGCCTTCTTCCTCAAGGAGACCCCCCTGTTGACCACTGCAGAGTCCCACAACGCTCCCGCCCCCGAGACGGAGACCGGGCCCGTGCACGCGAGCGTCCCGCAGGCCCGCGCCCCCCACGCCGCCGGCATCCCCGTCTGCGGCACGGTGCAGCACCCCGACGGCACCGTCGTACCGCGCGCGGCGCTCACCCTCATCGACGTCGCCGGGCAGCAGATCGGCCGGGGCGCCAGCGGCGAGGACGGGCGGTACGCGCTGGCCACGCCCGGCTCCGGCGCGTACGTCCTGATCGCCGCCGCGGGCGGGCACCAGCCGCAGGCCGTCTCCGTGACCGTCGGCGAGCGGCCCGTCGAGCTGGACGTCGTCCTGGGCGGCGCCGGACGCCTCGCGGGCAGTGTGCTCACCGCCGACGGCACCCCCGTGCGGGACGCCGCCGTCACCCTCACCAATGTGCACGGCGAGGTCGTCGCCACCACCCGCAGCGGACGCGAGGGCGGCTACGTCATCACCGAACTCGTCGCCGGCGAATACACCCTCGCCGCCAGCGCCCCCGCCTTCCGCCCCGCCGCCCTCCCGGTCACCGTGCAGGCCTCCCGCGAGACCCGGCAGGACGTCGAACTCGCGGGCGGCGCCGTGCTGCGCGGCACCGTGCGGGCGAGCGGCGGCCGGCCGGTGGAGGACGCGCGCGTGACGCTGCTCGACGCGGCCGGCAACGTCGTCGACACCCTCACCACCGGTGGGGACGGCGCGTTCCGCTTCGTCGACCTGTCGTCCGGCGAGTACACCGTCATCGCCGCCGGCTACCCGCCCGTCGCCACCGTCCTGCAGGTGGCCGGCGGTGGCCGTACCGAACGGGACCTGCAACTCGGCCACGAGGACTGAGCCGCAGGGCGCGTGACGGCGCATCCGGTCGCGGCAATTCCTGTGATTGCCGTACACCACGGTGCGCGGTCACCGTACCGTGGGAGAGCGGCGCAGATCTTGAGTGCGCGGCACCCACGGGGAACCCACGTGACGTCGAGGGGGAGAAGGGGCCTGGGCCATGGACCATGGCACCGAAGCGGGCGTGCACCCCGGCCGCGCGGCCGGCGGCGAGACCGCACGGGCGGACGCCGGGCGGATCCCGCTCGCCGTGGTCGTCGTCGACCGGGGCGGCCTGGTGTCCCACTGGAGCACCGGCGCGCGGCGGCTGTTCGGCACCGCACGCGAGGACGCCGTCGGCCACGCCGCCGTCGATCTGCTGCCGGTCTCCGGCGCGCTGCCCGAGGACCTGGAGGACGGGCCGACACTGGACGCCTACGACGCCTACGACGGCCTCGGCCCCGACCTGGGCGCCTCGCTCGGCGGCCGCACGGCCTACCCGGCGGCGGGCCGGGCGCGCGTCGCCCACCCCGGTCAGGGCGACCGCCTCGACGTCCTGTGGTGGGCCTACCCACTGGTCGGCCCCGACTCCGCGCGGCTGCTGGTGCTCGCCGCCGACGCGGCCCGGCTGCACGCCGAACGCGGTTACGACGACGAGGTGATCGAGCGGATCTCCCCTGGCTTCGCCCGCCACACCGAACTGCCCGACGCCGACGGCCTGGCCCGCCGGCTGCCGGAGATCCTGCCCAACATGGGCCCCGGCCCCAGCGCCCGGATCGTCTCGCAGGTGCTCGAACTGGGCTACCCGGTCCTGGAGTTCAGCCAGTTCGACCGCGTGCCCGTCACCCCCGACTGGGGTGTGCCGCGCCGCGCCGACCGGGGCGCGCCGGCGCTCGTCGAGCGAACGCGGACGGTGGCGCCGGCGGCCGTACCGGCGGGCGCGGAGGAGGACCTGGAGTACGCGGCCGTACGCGAGCGGCTGGAGTTCCTCAACGAGGTCAGCCGGGGCATCGGCTCCTCCCTCGACCTCGACGCGACGATCCGCGAGGTCACCAGCGCCGCGGTGCCCCGCTTCGCGGACTTCGCCGGCACCCATCTGCGCGCGGCCGTCCTGGCCGGTGAGGACTTTCCGGACGGGCCGCCGGACGCCCGGACGGTGATGCACCGCGTCTGGGTCGAGCACAACGACGAACCGGGCCGCTGGGACGACACCGTCCCGGTCGGCGAGACCTTCGCCTTCCCCGAGCACACGCCCTTCTACCGGTGCATGGTCACGGGCGAACCGGTCCTCATCGAGCGGGTGAGCCCCGAGCTGAGTGAGCGGATCTCCGGCGAGTTCGAAAAGCGCGACCTCAGGCCGCTGATCACCGGCCGCTCCCTGCTGATCGTGCCGCTCAAGGCGCGTAACGTCGTCCTCGGCTTCATGGTGCTCATGCGCCGCCCCGACCGCGCCGCGTTCGACGACATGGACCGCACCACCGGCGCCGAACTCGCCGCCCGTGCAGGCCTCGTGCTCGACAACGCCCGCATGTACACCTACCAGGAGAACGTCGCCGAGACGCTCCAGGACAGCATGCTGCCCCAGGTCGCCCCGCGCATGGCGGGCTGCGACACCGCCACTCGCTATCTGCCGGGCACCCGCCTCGGCCGGGTCGGCGGCGACTGGTTCGACACCATCAAACTGCCCGGCGCCCGCACCGCCCTCGTCGTCGGCGACGTGATGGGCCACGGCCTGAACTCCGCGGCCATGATGGGCCAGTTGCGTACGGCCGTGCAGACCATGGCCGCCATGGAGGTGCCGCCCGCCCAGCTGCTGCGCCACCTCGACGACCTGGCCCGGCGGCTCGGCGAGACCTACCTCGCCACCTGCCTGTACGCCGTGTACGACCCGATCCACGGCGAGCTGAGGATCTCCAACGCCGGGCACATCCCGCCGGTGCTGGTACGCGCCGAGGACGGGCGCAGCGAGCTGCTCGACGTGCCGACCGGCGCACCCATCGGCCTCGGCGGTGTCCCCTTCGGGACCGCCGTGGTGCGGGTGGCGCCCGGTGACCGGCTCGTGCTGTGCACCGACGGGCTCGTCGAGGTGCGCGGCGCGGACATCGGGGACGGGCTGGCCGCGCTGTGCGAGTCCGCCGCGCATCCCGCGGCCTCCATGGACGACGCCTGCGACACCATCATCCGGGCCCTCAACACGCGCGGCGAACGCAAGGACGACGTCGCGCTCCTCATGGCCAGGCTCAACGGCATCCCCACCGGTCACGTCGCCGAGTGGCCGCTCGACCACGATCCGCGCGAGGTGGGCCGCGCCCGCCGGCTGATTCGCGACCAGTTGCTGCGCTGGGACCTGGCCGACGCGGTGGAGACGGCACAGCTGCTCGTCAGCGAGGTCGTCACCAATGCCGTGCGGCACACCGGCGGACGGCGGATCGGGCTGCGGCTCGTCCTCGCGGACGCGCTGCTCGTCGAGGTCACCGACGAAGGCGCCGACCTGCCCGCACTGCTCGACTCCGGGCGGGAGCAGGAGTACGGGCGCGGACTGCGCGTGGTCAGCCGGCTGGCCCGGGAGTGGGGCGCCAGCGTGCAGGGCAACGGCAAGACCGTGTGGTTCGAACAGGCGTTGTCATCCTGACCATCTCCTCGAACACCGGGTGAAAGCCTGCCCCCGACCCCTTGTCGTGCCCCCGGGCGTCGCGATATGTCGATCATGACGCCGACCCTGGGGAGCACGCATGAACGTCTCGGACAACTACCGTAATGCCTGGGAGAGTTACTGGGAGAAGACATCCGACGAGCCGGGCGAGGCGATATGGGACGCCGGTGTGGAGCTGACCGCCGTCCCGCACACCGAGCTGCTGCTGCCCCACGCCGACCCGGCGCTGCCCGTCGTCGACCTCGGCTGCGGCAACGGCACCCAGACCCGCTATCTCGCCACCCGGTTCGCGCGGGCCGTCGGCGTCGACCTGTCCCACGCGGCCGTCGAGCACGCGCGGCGCGGCGGGGAGGGCGACGGGGTGGAGTTCCAGCAGCTCGACCTGACCGACGCGGACGCCGTGCGCGCCCTGCACGAGCGGCTGGGTGACACCAACGTCTATATGCGGGCGGTCATCCACCAGAGCGAGCCGGAGGCGCGGTCCGCGGTCGCGGCGGCCGTCGCCGAGCTGACCGGCGCCCGCGGCCGGGCCTTCGTCGTGGAGCTGACCTCCGGCTCCCGCGAGGTGCTGCAGCGGGCCGCGCAAGGGCCGGGCGGGCCAGGGCCCAAGCTGCGCCGGGTCTTCGAGCACGGACTCAAGCCGGCCGACGCCCCCGACGAGGAGATCCGGCACCTGCTGGGCGGGGCCGGCCTGGAGACCCTGGCCGAGGGCGACACGGCACTGGCGCAGACCGAGTACCTGCCCGACGGCAGCCTGCTGGAGCTGCCCGCGCACTGGTTCGTGCTGGCCCGCAGGCAGGTGTGACCGCGGTCACGGCTCCTGGTTGCGCCGTGCCGGTCACATCCGGGCCGTGTGTCTCGTCAGACCGGTGACAGAGCAGCACAGTCGTCACCGCCAAGGAGCAGCAGCCATGTCCACCGCCTACCTCGTCGTCACGGTCCTCGGGGCCGCCATGGCGGCCTTCTCCGCCGGCTCGGTCTTCCTCCACGCGGAGTGGACCGTCAAGCCGCTGGCCGACTACGGCGTCCCGCGCAGCTGGTGGCCGTGGCTGGGCGCGGCCAAGGCCGCCGGAGCGGCGGGTCTGCTCGTCGGCCTGGCCGTGCCGGCGATCGGGCGGCTGGCCGCGGCCGGCCTGATCCTGTACTTCCTCGGCGCGGCGATCACCGTGGCCCGCGCCCGCTGGTTCTCCCACGTGCCGTTCCCGCTGGTGTACGCGGCGCCCGTGGTGGCGTCCCTGGTGCTGGGCCTGGCGGCCTGACCACCGGCACGGCGGACCGCAGGACCGGCGCGCCGCCCGGCCGCACGCACCCGCGGCCGGGCGGCGGCGTGTGCGGGCGACGGCCGGACAGCCTGCCGGGCACCTCCGGCGGACGGACCCCGCACTCGGGCTGCCTGACGCCCCGGCGGTGGGGTCCTCCGGCTCCTGGGTGACCCGGCGACGTGGCGCCGCCGCCTACGGTCGGGCCCTCCCGGCATCCGCCGGTCGATCACGGCAACCCCCCGAAGGCCGGCCGTCCCGTTCGGGGCCGAGGGCCCGCCGCCGTCCGCCAGGGACGGGCCCCGGTTCGGACCGCCCGGGAGCCTGTCACGGTCCCGGTGGTCGGGGCGTCCCGCGCGCGGGCGGCCCGTCGGCCGGGTCATCCCGCGCTCGGCGGCCCGTCGGCCGGGTCGTCCCCTGCTCGGGCGGCCCGGCGGTCTGGTGGGGCCCAGCGATGGGCCAACGCCGGTCCGATCGCCTGTGGCGTGGGCGTGGCGCACCCCGAGGCGCTGGGCGGGTCCTCCCGCCCGCTCGGGGGCGTCCGGCGCGCCGCGGGGGACACCCGGGCCGGAGCCTGGTCGCCGGGGCGGTCGGCGCGTAACGTGGCGCAGCATGAAGATCCTCATCAGCGCCGACATGGAGGGCGCCACGGGGGTGACGTGGCCGGCGGACGTGCTGCCCGGGACGCCGCAGTGGGAGCGGTGCCGGGCGATGTTCACCTCCGACGTCAACGCGGCCGTGCAGGGCTTCTTCGACGGCGGCGCCGACGAGGTGCTGATCAACGAGGCCCACTGGACCATGCGCAACCTGCTCCTGGAGCAGCTCGACGAGCGGGCGCAGATGCTCACCGGCCGGCACAAGGCGCTGTCCATGGTCGAGGGCGTGCAGCACGGCGACATCGACGGCATCGCGTTCGTCGGCTACCACGCGGGCGCCGGCATGGAGGGCGTCCTGGCCCACACCTACCTCGCCAACCAGATCACCGGCGTCTGGCTGAACGACGTACGCGCGAGCGAAGGACTGCTGAACGCGCATGTCGTCGCCGAGTACGGGGTGCCCGTGATCCTGGTGACCGGGGACGACGTCGCCTGCGAGGACGCCCTCGGCTACGCGCCCGAGGCGCTGAAGGTCGCCGTGAAGGACCATGTGTCGCGGTACGCCGCCGTGTGCCGCACCCCGGCACGCACCGCCGCCGACATCCGCGCCGCCGCCAAGGAAGCCGCTCGGCTGGCGGTGCGTCAGGAAGCCGCGGACGGCGGCCCGTTCACTGTAGCCGTCGAGTTCGACGCCGAGCACCTGGCGATGGCCGCGACCGTCGTGCCCGGCGTCGGCCGGATCGGGGAGCGGAAGGTGGCGTACACCAGCGCCACCATGTACGAGGGGATCCGTACGTTCAAGGCGGTCACCACCATCGCCTCGGCCGCCGTGGAGGAGCAGTATGGCTGACCAGCAGGCCCTGGACGAGGTCGTCGACTTCACCTCCGGCCTCATCCGCATCGACACCACCAACCGCGGTGGCGGCGACTGCCGGGAGCGGCCCGCCGCCGAGTACGCCGCCGAACGGCTCGCCGGGGCGGGGCTCGAACCCGTGCTGCTGGAGCGGACACCGGGCCGTACCAACGTCGTCGCCCGGATCGAGGGCACCGACCCGTCCGCGGACGCGCTGCTGCTCCACGGTCACCTGGACGTCGTACCGGCCGAGGCGCGCGACTGGAGCGTGCACCCCTTCTCCGGGGAGGTGCGCGACGGCGTCGTGTGGGGGCGCGGGGCCGTCGACATGAAGAACATGGACGCGATGATCCTCGCCGTCGTGCGTGCCTGGGCCCGCGAGGGCTTCCGGCCCCGGCGGGACATCGTCGTCGCGTTCACCGCCGATGAGGAGGCCAGCGCCGAGGACGGCTCCGGCTTCCTCGCCGACCACCATCCGCACCTGTTCGAGGGCTGCACCGAGGGTGTCAGCGAGTCCGGCGCCTTCACCTTCCACGACGGCTCCGGGCGGCAGATCTACCCCATCGCGGCGGGCGAGCGCGGCACGGGCTGGCTGAAGCTCACCGCGCGCGGCCGGGCCGGACACGGCTCCAAGGTCAACGCGGAGAACGCGGTGACCCGGCTCGCCGCCGCCGTCACCCGCATCGGCGAGCACAGCTGGCCGACGCGCCTGACCCCGACCGTGCGGGCCGCGCTCACCGAACTCGCCACGCTGTACGGCGTCGAGCCCGACCTCGGTGACGTGGACGCGCTGCTGGCCAAGCTCGGCCCGGCCGCCCAGCTGGTCGAGGCGACGGTCCGCAACAGCGCCAACCCGACCATGCTGGACGCCGGTTACAAGGTCAACGTCATCCCGGGCGAAGCCGTCGCCCATATCGACGGACGCCATCTGGCAGGCCACGAGGACGAGTTCCGCGCGACCCTCGACGACCTCACCGGGCCGGACGTCGACTGGGCCTTCCACCACCACGAGGTCGCCCTCCAGGCACCGGTGGACTCGCCGACGTATGCGAAGATGCGTGCCGCCGTCGAGGAGTTCGCGCCGGAGGGGCACGTGGTGCCGTACTGCATGTCCGGCGGCACGGACGCCAAGCAGTTCTCCCGGCTCGGCATCACCGGCTACGGCTTCACGCCGCTGAAGCTGCCCGAGGGCTTCGACTACCAGGCTCTCTTCCACGGCGTCGACGAGCGCGTGCCCGTCGAAGCACTGCACTTCGGCGTCCGCGTCCTCGACCGCTTCCTGCGCACAGCCTAGGAGAGACACACCGTGCAGACCCTGCCGTACGGATCGTGGCCGTCGCCCATCGACGCCGCGCTCGCCGCGGCCCACGACGGGTACCCCGAGTACGTCGGCTTCGTCGGCGACGAGGCCTGGTGGACCGAGCCGCGCCCCACCGAGGGCGGCCGGCGCACCCTGGTGCGGCGGCACGCGGACGGCCGGCGGGAGCCGGTGCTGCCCGCGCCGTGGAACGTGCGCAGCCGGGTCATCGAGTACGGCGGACGGCCCTGGGCCGGTGCGCTGCACGAGGGCCGGCCGCTCGTGGTGTTCACGCACTTCGCCGACCAGCGGCTGTATGTGTACGAGCCCGGTGGTGAGCCCCGCCCGCTGACGCCGGCCGGGCCGCGCTGGGCCGAACCGCAGATCCTTCTCGCCCGTGGCGAGGTGTGGTGTGTGCTGGAGGAGTTCACCGGCCCGGCGCCCACCGACGTGCGGCGCGTCCTGGCCGCCGTACCGCTGGACGGGTCGGCCGCCGAGGACCGGGGCGCGGTGCGCGAACTGACCGGTGAGCGGCACCGGTTCGTCACCGGGCCGCGGCTCGCACCGGACGGGCGCAGGGCCGCCTGGCTGGCGTGGGACCATCCGCGGATGCCGTGGGACGGCACCGAGCTGCTGGTGGCCGACGTCGGCCCGGACGGCACCTTCGGGGAGCCGCGGGTCATCGCGGGCGGTGAGCAGGAGTCCGTCGCGCAGGCCGACTGGTCGGCGGACGGGCGGCTGCTGTACGCCAGTGACCGCACCGGCTGGTGGAACCTCTACCGCGACGGCGAGCCGCTGTGCCCGCGCGAGGAGGAGTTCGGCGGGCCGCTGTGGAAGCTGGGGCAGCGCTGGTTCGCGCCGCTGGAGAGCGGACTGATCGCCGTGCTGCACGGGCGCGGGCCCGCCGTCCTCGGGATACTCGACCCGGAGACCGGCGACCTGGTCGACGCCGTCGGCCCGTGGACCGAGTTCGCCGCCACCCTCGCCGTGCACGGCGACCGGGTCCTCGCCGTCGGCGCCGGTGCGCGCAGCGGCGGCGAGGTCGTGGAGCTGGACACCTGCACCGGACGCGCCCGGGTGATCGGCGCCGACCACGAGGACGCCGTCGACCCCGCCTACTGCCCCGAGCCACAGGCCCGGACCTTCACCGGCCCCGGCGGACGCGAGATCCACGCCCATGTGTACCCGCCCCACCACCCGCACTGCGCGGCACCGCAGGGCGAGCTGCCCCCGTACGTCGTGTGGGCGCACGGCGGGCCCACCGGCCGGTCCCCGCTCGTGCTGGACCTGGAGATCGCCTACTTCACCTCGCGCGGCATCGGGGTGGCCGAGGTCAACTACGGCGGCTCCACCGGATACGGGCGCGTCTACCGCGAGCGGCTGCGGGAACAGTGGGGCGTGGTCGACGTCGAGGACTGCGCGGCCGTCGCGCTCGCCCTCGCCGAGGAGGGCACCGCCGACCGGGCCCGGCTGGCGATCCGGGGCGGCAGCGCCGGCGGCTGGACCGCGGCCGCCTCCCTGGCGACCACCGACGTCTACGCCTGCGGCACGATCATCTACCCCGTGCTCGACCTCATCGGCTGGGCGTCGGGCGGCACCCATGACTTCGAGTCCCGCTATCTCGACTCCCTGGTCGGACCATTCAGCCCGGAACGTTACGCCGAGCGCTCGCCCCTGACGCACGCCGACCGGATCACCGCGCCCTTCCTCCTGCTTCAGGGGCTCGACGACGTGATCTGCCCGCCGGCGCAGTGCGAGCGGTTCCTCGCCCGCCTCGAGGGCCGGCGGCTGCCGCACGCCTACATCGCCTTCGAGGGGGAGGGGCACGGCTTCCGCCGGGCGGAGACCATGATCCGCGCCCTGGAAGCCGAACTGTCCCTGTACGCCCAGGTGTTCGGGATGAATGCGACCGGCGTCCCGCGGCTGGAGCTGACCAAGTGAAGCCGCTGCCGCGGCCCCGCCGCCTCGCTCCCGGCGCCCGCGTGGCCGTCGTCGCACCCAGCGGACCTGTGCCCGAGGAGCGGCTGCAGGCGGGACTCGACGTGCTGCGCGGCTGGGACCTGGACCCGGTGGTCGCACCCCATGTGCTCGACCGGCACCGCGACTTCGGCTACCTCGCCGGGACCGACACGGACCGGGCCGCCGACCTCCAGGCCGCCTGGTGCGATCCGGCCGTCGACGCCGTGCTGTGCGCGCGGGGCGGCTACGGCGTGCAGCGCATGGCCGACCTGCTCGACTGGGACGCGATGGCGGCCGCCGGACCGAAGGTGTTCGTCGGCTTCAGCGACATCACGGCGCTGCACGAGGCGTTCGCGACCCGGCTCGGCCTGGTCACCCTGCACGGGCCGATGGCCGCCGGGGTCGACTTCGTCAAGAACGCCCGCGCCCAGGAGCATCTGCGGGCCACGCTGTTCGCCCCGGAGACGGTCCGCACGATCACCTCGGGCGGCGGCGCGCTGGTGCCCGGGCGGGCGCGGGGCGTGCTGCTGGGCGGCTGCCTGTGCCTGCTCGCCGCCGAACTGGGCACCCCGCACGCCCGGCCGTCCGCGCGGGGCGGACTGCTGTGCCTTGAGGACGTCGGTGAGGAGACCTACCGCCTGGACCGCTACCTCACCCAGCTCCTGCGCTCGGGCTGGCTGGAGGGCGTACGCGGGGTGCTGCTCGGCTCCTGGGAGCAGTGCGGCCCGTACGAGCAGGTGCGGGCGTTGCTCGCCGACCGGCTCGGCGGGCTCGGCGTGCCCGTCGCCGAGGAGTTCGGATTCGGGCACGGACAGGGGGCGTTGACGCTCCCGTTCGGCGTCGCGGCCGAACTCGACGCGGAGGTGGGTACGTTGACGCTGGACGAGCCGGCGCTGACCTGACCGGGCCCCTGGTCCCGCCTGGTCCTCCTGACGGGCCTCCGCGGTACGACGCGCACGCGCGCCGGTCGCGTCGTACAGTGTTCGAATGCCGCACCATGCATCCCGCTGGCTCGCCGAAGGGCCCCGCGTGGGCATACGCCACTTCGCCTACGGCGACGGGCCCGAGTTCGCCGCACGGGCCCGGCAGAGCAAGGATCTGCACCACCCGTGGCTGTTTCCGCCGGACAGCGCCGACGCCTACACGGCGTACGCCTCCCGGCTGATCGAGGACCCCACGAAGGCCGGCTTCCTGGTCTGCGAGAAGGACGGCGGGGACATCGCGGGCTTCATCAACATCAACAACATCGTCGAGGGCGCCTTCCTCAGCGGCGCCCTCGGCTACGGCGCCTTCGCGCACGCGGCCGGACGCGGGCTGATGAAGGAGGGCCTCGACCTCGTCGTCGGCCACGCCTTCGGCCCGATGCGGCTGCACCGGCTGGAGATCAACGTCCAGCCGGGCAACGCCGCCTCCATCGGTCTGGCCCGCGCCTGCGGCTTCCGGCTCGAGGGGTTCTCGCCGAAGATGCTCTTCATCGACGGGGCGTGGCGCGATCACGAGCGCTGGGCGATCACCGCCGAGATGCGCGCTTGTAGTTGATCTTCATCGTGTCGAGGTCGGTGACGGACGACTTCAGCTCGCCGAAGCCGTACCCCAGACCGCGCAGCGTCGTCGCCGCACGGTCCTCCGCGATCGCCGCGGCCATCTCCTCGCCGTCCTCCGCGTCCGACACCACCACGAACCGCATCGAGAAGTGCTTCAGCGGCCGCGGCTCATAGCTCAGCGTGCCCTCATCGGTGAACCGCATGCTCGTCAGCCCGTGGCCGGCGGCCTGTGCGAGCAGCCGCTCCCGGGCCTCGTCGGTCAGCCCGTCCCAGGTGCCCCGGACGATCACCCGGTAGGTGTGCTGCTCGCTCATGGGACGCTCGCGCTCCTTCGTGACCTCGACTCAAAGCGCCGACTGTACGGGCGATCCGCAGAGACCACCATGGCCGCCGCCGCGCAGAAGCTGGAGGCCATGCGTGACCGTGCAGCCCAGCCGTCCACCGTCCACCTCGGCATGCCCGACGTCCGCACCAGCGCTGGCCGACTCACCGCGAGCCCTGACGGTGGCTGACGGCCGTCCCCCGCGGGCTCGCGCACCTGCCCGGACCAGTGGCCTCAGACGCGAGGCGGGACATCCGCGATCTCGATGAGCACGTCGAGCACCATCTCCCCTTCCTGAAGCTCGATGTCCCTGCGAACATCTCCGACCGTCTGGCCGTTCTCTGCCACCGCATCCTCGGGCAGTAGGTCGACGGCCTGCCGAAGGAGTGTGAACGCGTCATCCATGTGCTGCATTGTCCCTGGCCCAGGCCCCTGCGCTATCCGATCGAGGCCGGCCTCGCCGCCGCCGAGCAGAAGGAGGATGCGCGGTGGCAACGCTGGGCACTACAACGAGGGGATGACCGTCTTCCTCTGTTCCAAGTGCGGCACCGCGATCACGCCGGAGCTCGTCGAGCTCGCCGCTGTCCCCGACGTCTCGGACAGTCTGCAAGACCGGGACAAGAAGACACGTCGGGCGGCTTCCACCGTCCGACAGGGTTACTACGCGATCGACCCCGAGCCCTGGGGACCTCCCTATGTCCTGCAGGATGACCAGGACAACCCGCAGCAGGCGCAGTCCCGGGGCCCTCTGGTCTGCAACGAGGAGGGCTTCGTCATCTCGGCGGGCACCCCGGGCACCATACTGGTGAATCCTGAAGACGCCTCTGACCTTCAGCCCTTGCCCGACTGGGAAAACAGCACAGGGTGCTGCGGACCGACCGGCAACGAAGGACTCAACCGAGCCTGCCCCTGCGGTGCTCCGGTCGCGACCCTTGCAGCCGACTGCTTCGGGCCCTACGAACTTCACCTCGATCCCATTCGGACGTTCGCGTTCTCCCAGTAGGACCGGAACTGAGCCCGTAATCGACGCGCGACACGGCCGAAGCGCCCGTTCGCCCAGCTCTGCAACGACTACTTTCCGTGGTGATGGCCAGTGAAGACGGGGTCGCCGCCCTTGGTTAGGCGATCACGCCACCGCGTTGGTTTGGGCCTTCAGCCACATCCGGTCGCCGCCACTCCCGGGGCGCCAGGGGCAGTCGACCATCCTCCGGTCCGGAAGCCTGTCCAAGCGCCCGGCACCTCCGGAGCCACAAGCCCGAGCGCTGCCCGGTCGGCCGAGCGGCCTCAGTACCATCCACAGGTGTCTTGGATACGACGTCGTACGCGCAAAGAGGAACCGCCGGCGAACCGGCTGCCCGACCTGGAGTTCCTCGCACTGGTGAGGGGCGGGCTCGAAGAGTTCGCGCCCGGCGTGACGCAGGGCGCCCAGCTCAAGGGGAACTCGTTGATCAGCCCGCATGGTTGGGCCGTGGCCGTAGCCCCGCCGCACCACGGGGGCGGCCACCACTACGACCTCGTCGCGCTACCGGACGTCGGTCTCCAGCCGGACGTGCCGTGCTTCATGGATTGTGTTGTGTCGATGTCCGCCGATCCCCAGGATGCAGCGAACACGTGGGTGCAGACGGCAGGCGCGTGTCTGCTGGAACTCCTCGACCACCGCGAGCATTTCGCGGGCCACGCGGGCCCCGACGACGAGCGCGGCGTGCCCGGCTGGCACGTGATCACGTCGGGCGCGGTCGGTCTCGGACGCGATGTCGACGAGAACCGGCGGCTTCAGGGCGCGCTGTTGGAAGCGAACGTGCTGCACCGGATCGCGGACTCGTTCACCGCGGACCTGGAATCGCCATTTTTCAACGGCGTCAAGGTCTTCTATGGCGGCAGCCCAGGCGCCATGCAGGCTGAGATCCGCGTGAACGGTGAGCGCCACGAGGCCGCATCGGCAGCGATGGCGGCGCTCGGACTGCCCGAGCCAACGACGTTCACAGCGGTTCGCTTCTATGCATTGCTGCTGCCGGTACCGGCGGGCAGCGGCGAGCCGAGCTACCCGACGGTCCGGCTCGATCTTGCTCCCGCCTCCGTGCAAAACAACGCCCACAGCCACGGCGCCGCCTGCGCCTGCGACTGCGGGGGCCACCTCGACCCGGAGCACCCCGGCTTCGACCTGGCCCTGCCTCACCTGGTGGCCGAGCTCTCGGAGGAAGAACGTAGACGCCGCGTAAAGTCGGACACGGGCGCGATCATCATCGCGGAGGGCGTTGGCAACTTCCTCAAGGTCCGCCTCCCGATCCGTCTGGACGACGGACGCACGGTGGTCTACCTCGCCTGGGTCTACCTCCAGGCAGCCGTGATCGACGACTTCGTGCAGCGGATCCACAACGACGACCTGGACGGCCACCGCTTTGAGGGCCTGCTGTGCAATGCCATCGGCCCCTGGGGCGAGGGCGTCCTGCGCGCCCCCGTCGTCCTCGGCGGCCAACGGATCAACGAGGACGGCTCGGTCCGCCGCAGCGAGGTTCTGGAGTCCACCGACCCCCTGCTCAGCAAGGTATTGAGCGAGACTTGGCCCGCCGCGTTCGTCCTCGGCGACCGCTTCCCCCGCAGGCCGTCAAGCTAAGGGGTCGGCAGGGGAAGGGACTCCTACCGGCTCGCCAGCACCAGGGCCCGCACCGACGCCGGGCACGATGCCGCCGGCTGAACCAGCCTGCCGCCCGGCCCGGAACAAGACCATCGTCGCCAACGACGGCCGGCCGCAGCCCGCGTCGGAGGCCCTGGGCCAGGGTCGGCCATGACTGCCCAGGACCTCCGGCTGCCCGGCCACAGCCTGGCAGCCGGAGACCCTCGATGCGCCGTGAGTGCGGATCCAGGACCACTGCACGCGTGGGCCACGTGACCAACGCCCGCAGCTCTCCGCAGGACACGCTCATGTCAGCGTCGGGTATCGATGGACCCTAGAGGGGGACCCGCCACGAGTACCCTTCCCGCCGACGGGACGTACGTGTCGGCGTACACCTGAACGTAGTCCGTACGCCGACAGTACGGATCTGGTGCGTCACTGACGAAGCCCGGGCAGCATGTTTCGTCCGTCTCGTCTCAGGTTCCCGGAACCGGCCTCTCAGCCACCGCCCCCGACGATCCCGCCAATTCCTCCAATAATCGCGGTGGCAAGACTCGGCGTGATGCCTTGTTCGTTATGGATGGTGACATGATCTGCCCCACAGATCACCGTGACCTGCGCGTCGCCGTCCGTCGTCTTGGTGCCGTTGCCGCACTTATTGCCCTCGTCGGCACCGCGGGCCTGCTGTCCAGGCCGGTCCGCGCCGAATTGACCGGACGCGCTGGCAGCCGTCGCCGATGCTCCGACCAGGGCCAGCGACGCAAGCATCAAGCCAGGCAGCCTCATCGCCTTGCGCATGGGATCTCCATCTCCCGTCCCCTTGGGCAGGGAACGCATGCGCTAAGCATTCACCGGATAAGTCGTATCCTGGTCGAAATCGGTACCGTGCCAATAAGATTTGCGCACTCGATCCCCTGAACAGCTCAGTCAGCCAAGGGCAAGTGCCTTGGAGAAGCGTGCTGGCGTCGTGGACCCCCACGGTCACCGCTCCCGGCCCGGCCTCCAGCCGAACCTGGTCACCCCGCCGACATGCCGCACCGCGGGCTTGTACTCCTCATCATGTCCCCGAACAGATCGCATCATCTGCCGAGATCCAAAGAGCCCCAACACCCCGCAGCGTTGCCAGTTCTCATCGACATGTTCGGGCCCTGTGATCGCTAAGTGCTGTCCAAAACCGTCGTTGCCCGCTCCCACCTACAGAACCACCGGCGACTTTGCGCAACCCTGACCCGCAGCGGCCCTGGCCGGATCACCGGGCAACCGCTTCCATGGTGATCGTGACGACGATCCGACGTGAGGTACTGACCCTGCCCGCCGCGGACCTCGGCCCGGACAACCCGCTGCCCGCGCTGCGCCCCCTGGACGAGATGCACCGCATCGACGACCGCGACAAGGAGGATCTGCCGCGCGACATGGCCCGCCAGATCGGCTACGCCCCGCTGACCAGCCTGCTGCCCGTGCGGGTGCGCGACGGCTACGGCCGCGACCGCGCACCGCGCCGGCTCGACGCCCTAGTCATCGAGAACGACCGCCTGCGCGCCACCGTCCTGCCCGGCCTCGGCGGCCGGATCGTCTCCCTGCTGCACAAGCCGACCGGGCGCGAACTCCTCTACCGCAACCCGGTGTTCCAGCCGGCCAACTTCGCCCTCAACGGCGCCTGGTACTCCGGCGGCATCGAGTGGAACATCGGCGCCACCGGCCACACCACCCTGTCCTGCGCACCCCTGCACGCCGCCCGCGTCCCCGGCCCGGACGGCACCGACATGCTGCGGCTGTGGGAGTGGGAGCGGCTGCGCGACCTGCCCTTCCAGGTCGACCTGTGGCTGCCGGAGGGCTCCGACTTCCTGTACGTCGGCGTCCGTGTCCGCAACCCGCACGAGCGACCCCTGCCCACCTACTGGTGGTCCAACATCGCCGTCCCCGAGGAGTGCCGGGTCCTCGCCCCGGCGAGCGAGGCCTACCACTTCGGTTACGAGCGCCGACTGCGCCGGGTTCCGGTACCGGCGTACGACGGCGCGGACCGCAGCCACCCGCTGGGCAGCCCGTACGCCGCCGACTACTTCTACGACGTGCCCGAAGGGCGCCGGCGCTGGATCGCCGCGCTGGACGAGAGCGGCCACGGGCTGGTGCAGACCTCCACCGACGTGCTGCGCGGCCGCAAGCTGTTCGTGTGGGGCCATCTGCCCGGCGGCCGCCGCTGGCAGCAGTGGCTCACCGAACCCGGCACCGGCGGCTACTGCGAGATCCAGGCCGGCCTCGTCCGCACCCAACTCGAGCATGTGCGGCTGCCGGAGGAGAGCGAGGTCTCCTGGCTGGAGGCGTACGGTCCGTTCGACGCCGACCCCGAGGGCGAGTGGGACGCCGTCGTCGACCGGGCCGAGGCCCACCTGGCGGCCGTACTGCCGCCCGCCGAGGTCGACTCCGCCTACGCCGCGTGGCTGCCGAACGCCGACGCCGAACCCGCCGAGACGCTCGCCGTCGGTTCCGGCTGGGGCGCGCTGGAGGTCCTGCGCGGCGGCTTCAAGCTGCCCGGCACTCCCTTCGCACAGGCCACCCTCGGCAAGGAACAGGAACCCTGGCTGGCGCTGCTGCACACCGGGGCGCTGCCCGAGCCGGGCGGGGAACGGCCGCCCGGCGAGAGCCTCGTCGCCCCGCACTGGCGGGACATGCTGGAGACCGCACCGGCCCGTCCGCACACCGAGTACCACCTCGGCGTCGCCCAGTGGCACGCCGGCGACCGCGCCCAGGCCGTGCGCAGCTGGGAGCGGGCGCTGCCGCTCGCCCCCTCGCGGTGGCCGCTGCTGCGCTGCCTTGCCGTCGCCGACCGGGAGGGCGGCCACGGGGAGCGGGCCGCCGAGCGGTACGCCGAGGCCTTCGACGACCTGTGCCGGGAGCGGCGCGACACCGGCCCCGAGTGGACGGCCGTCGGCGCCGCGCTCGGCCGCGAGGCCATCGAGGCGCTGCTCGCCGCCGGGCGTACGGACGCGGCGCGTGCCGTGTGGGAGCGGCTGCACCCCGGCACCCGGGAACTCGGCCGGTTCCGGCTGACCGAGGCGGCCCTGCTGCTCGCCGAGGGCAGGACGAACGAGGCGCGGGGCGTGTTCGACGCGGGCTTCGAGGTCGCCGACCTCAGGGAGGGGGACGAGGTGATCGGGCGCCTGTGGGCCCGGATCGCCGGCGAACCCCTCCCTCAGCGGTACGACTTCCGCATGCGGCCGTCCTGAGCCGTCGGGGCCGCGGCTGCTACGGGCGGCGGCGGTCCATGTACTCGTACACCGCCCCGTCCGGGTGGCGAGCGATCAGATTGCGACCCGCCGGCGTCGGCACCGGGCCGGCCACGATCTCCGCGCCCAGCTCGGCGAGGACGGTGTGCGCCTCGTCCACGTCGGCGACCGCGATCGTCGCCGCCACCTTGCGCAGCACTTCGATCTCCGCCGCCGGGCCACTCATCAGCAGGAAGCAGCCGATGGCGGCGACCTGGACGCCGCCCCGCTCGAAGCGGAGGGCTCTGCCGCCCGCGAGCCGCTCGTAGAAGGGGATGGCGGTGTCGAGGTCGTCTACGCAGACACGGAGTGAGGCACCCTGGATCTCCATACGGCAGAGCCTAGTTGGGCGCGCCCGGACCGGTGATCGTTTCACCCGATCCCCACGACCGGCGGGCCGGCTGCACGCCGTTACGGCCCTGCGGCGCCGGGTACCCGAACGGTATGAAACCGCTGGATCACCTGGAGCATCTGGACAAGCACCTGGTCGACGAGCTGGCGCAGGTGGCCCGCGAGACCGTCCGCGACGAGCTGCGGCGCCAGACGCGAGAGAGGCGCCGCACCGCCCTGCTGTACGCGGCGTCCGGCGCGGCCGCGCTGTACGCGGGGGCGGCACTCGCGCTCGCCGTGGGACTGGCGCTCGCCCTCGGCCTGCCCGGCTGGGCCGCCGCGCTGATCACCGCCGCGATCCTGGGTGCCGCGGCCTACGCGCTGCGGAGTGCCGCGCGGCCGTCCGCCGGCCCACGGGGCGGGGCCGAGCACGCCGTCGGCACCGCGCCGGCCGCGCCGGAGCCCGGAGCGGCCCCTCCGTACCCGCCGATGCCGCCCGTCGCGCCCGCCGCGGGCACTCCGGAGCCCGGGGCGGCCGGGCCGGCCGTGCCGCGCCCGGACGACGCCGACCCCGCCTCGCCCCACCATCGGGCCTGACACCGGGCCCGACGGCGAGCGCGGACGCGCCTGTCACGCCGGACGTGTCAGGTCAGCTGCGGCAGCACCTTGGTGCGATAGAAGTCGAAGAAGCCGCGCACGTCCGGGCCGATCTGGTTGACGTAGACGACGTCGAAACCGGCGTCCGCGAACTGGCGCAGCTCGGCGACGTGCTCGTCCACGTCGGCGCCGCACACCCGGTTCTCGCGCACCATGTCCTCGGTGACGAGCTGCTGGGCCTGTTCGAAGTGCTTGGGGGAGGGGAGCACCTGGGAGAGTTCACCGGGCAGCTGCTCGTTCGCCCACAGACGGTGGACCGTGCGGACGGCGGCGTCCTTGTCGGTGTCATAACAGACCTTGGTACCGCCGCTGACGAGCTTCGCCCCGCCGCCGCCCTTGCGGTACTGCTCCACCATCGAGGCGTCCGGGGCGATCGTGATGTAGCCGTCGCCCACGCGGGAGGCCAGCTTGACGGCGGCCGGGCCGAAGCCGGAGATGTCGATGGCGACGGGCTCGTCGGGGACCGTGTACAGGCGGGCGTTCTCCACGGTGTAGTGCGTGCCGTGGTGGTTGACCTCCTCGCCGGTGAACAGGCGGCGCATCACCTGGATGGCTTCCTCCAGCATCTCCAGGCGTACGTGGGCCGGGGGCCAGGGGCCGCCGACGATGTGCTCGTTGAGGGCCTCGCCGGTGCCCACGCCGAGGCGGAAGCGGCCGTTCGTCATGACCGCGCTGGTGGCGGCGGCCTGCGCGACGACGGCGGGGTGGATGCGGACGGTGGGGCAGGTGACAGCCGTCTCGATGGGCAGCGAGACGGCTTCGGAGAGGGCGCCTATCACCGACCAGACGAACGGGCTCTGGCCCTGCGCGTCGTTCCACGGGTGGTAGTGGTCCGAGATCCACAGCGCCTGGAAACCGGCCTGCTCGGCCATCCTGGCCTGCTCGATCAGCTCCGCGGGGCCGTACTGCTCGCAGGAGAGGAAGTAGCCGTACTGGGGCATGGGCGGCGCCTCCGGGGGTGGGGGGTGGGTGGTCGGTGGGGCGAGTACCCAGGGCTCCGCCGGTGCAACGGGGGTGGGTGCGGTTGGCTGGGGCTGCGCCCCGGTCTCCCTTTGGGGGGTGTTGGCCCACCCGCCAGCCCGTCTCGGTCGGGCAGGAGGTGCCGTCGCGGGGCTGCGCCCCGGACCCCCTTCGGGGTGTTTGCCCACCTGCCCGCCCGTCTCGGTTGCGCAAGAGGTACGCCACGGGGCTGCGCCCCGGACCCCCTCTGGGGCTCCGCCCCTCGCCCGGCGGGGGCCTGCGCCCCCTGCACCCTCGGCACGCTCCCCGAGGGCCGGAGTGCGTCCGCCCGATCCGGCGGGACAGCGTCCGTCCTCCTGCCTGGCGAGACAGCCTCCGCCCCCGCCCCTGGCGGGACCGTGTCCGCTCACCCCCGTCGGGACCGCGCCCGCTCACCCCCGTCGGGGCCCACGTCTCACCCACCCCCGCCGGGACCACGGTCGGCTCACCGGAGCAACCAGGTCCCCCCTCGCCGGGACCACGTCCTGCCCACCCTTGGGCAACCACGTGCCGCCCACGCCGGGACCACGTTTGGCCAACCCCCGGAGGGAAACGCGGGGAGGCGGTGCGTTGTGTGCGGGACGGAGAGGGTGAGGACGTCGTGGGTCGACCCCGGGTGGTGATTGTCGGTGGGGGGTTCGCCGGGTACCGGGCCGCTCGGGTGCTGGGGCGGATGGCCCGGGGGCGGGCCGAGATCACGCTCGTCAATCCGACCGACTACTTCCTGTATCTGCCGCTGCTGCCCCAGGTCGCCGCCGGGATCCTCGAGGCGCGCCGGGTGACCGTGTCGCTGACCGGGACGCTGCGTGGGGTGCGGCTGGTGCTCGGGGAGGTCGGGCGGGTCGATCTCGACGCGCGGACCGTGCACTACACCGGGCCCGAGGGCGACAGCGGTGCCGTGGCGTACGACCGGCTCGTCCTGGCCGCCGGCAGTGTCAACAAGCTGCTGCCCGTCCCCGGTGTCGCCGAGCACGCCCACGGCTTCCGCGGGCTGCCGGAGGCCCTCTATCTTCGTGATCACGTGATCCGGCAGATCGAGCTGGCCGCCGGCGGGGACGACCCATCCGCCTGCGCCGCCCGCTGCACCTTCGTGGTCGTAGGCGCCGGATACACGGGTACCGAGGTCGCCGCGCAGGGGCAGCTCTTCACCGATGCGCTGGTGCGCAACCACCCCTTGCGTCACGGCATGCGCCCGCGCTGGCTGCTGCTCGACGTCGCCGAACGTGTCCTGCCCGAGCTGGACGAACGGCTGTCGCGCACCGCGGACCGCGTACTGCGCGAGCGGGGCGTCGACGTGCGGATGGGGACCTCCGTGAAGGAGGCCACCGAGCGGGGTGTCCTGCTCACCGACGGCGAGTTCGTCGACACCCGGACCCTGGTGTGGTGCGTGGGGGTCCGGCCCGATCCGCTCGCCGAGTCGCTGGGCCTGCCGCTGGAGCGCGGACGGCTCCTCGTCGAGCCCACCCTCCGGGTGCCGGGGCGCCCCGAGGTGTTCGCCTGCGGTGACGCCGCCGCCGTACCGGATCTGGACGAGCCGGGGTCGTACACCCCGATGACCGCCCAGCACGCGTGGCGGCAGGGGAAGGTCGCCGCGCAGAACGTGGCTGCCTCGCTGACCGGCGGCGCGCTGCGGTCCTACCGGCACCGGAACCTGGGGTTCGTCGTCGACCTCGGCGGCGCGCAGGCCTCCGCCAATCCGCTGGGGCTTTCGCTGTCCGGGCCGGTCGCGGGGCTGGTCACCCGCGGTTACCACCTCGCGGCGATGCCCGGCAACCGGGTGCGCGTCGCCGCCGACTGGTTGCTCGATGCCGTACTGCCCCGCCAAGGCGTCCAGTTGGGACTCGTACGGTCCTGGTCGGTGCCCCTGGACACGGCCTCCCCGGAGCTGGCCCGGACACCCGGGGCGCCCCGGCGGCAGGAGCCCGCGCCCGCCCAGCGGCCCGGGCCCGACGCCCTCGACGCGGACCGTCCCGCGCCCGGGCCGGTCAAGCGCATCGACGAACCCCGCACGGAAGAAACCCGCACCGACGAAACCCGCACCGACGAAACCGATACCGACGCTCAAGGAGACACATGAACACCGGTGAACTCGTCGAACTCGGCCAGCAGTTGCGCGTGGACAGCGTGCGTGCGGCCGCCGCCGCGGGCTCCGGGCACCCGACGTCCTCGATGTCCGCGGCCGATCTGATGGCCGTCCTGCTCGCCCACCATCTGCGCTACGACTTCGACCGGCCCGACCATCCCGGCAACGACCGTTTCGTGCTCTCCAAGGGCCACGCCTCACCGCTGCTGTACGCCGCGTCCAAGGCCGCCGGGGCGATCGGCGACGAGGAACTGCTGACCTTCCGCAAGCTCGGCAGCCGGCTCGAGGGGCACCCGACCCCGCAGCGGCTGCCCTGGGTGGAGACGGCCACCGGTTCGCTCGGGCAGGGCCTGCCCGTCGGCGTCGGCATCGCGCTGTCCGGCAAGCGGCTGGAGCACGACGGCTACCGCGTATGGGTCCTCACCGGCGACAGCGAACTCGCCGAGGGGTCGGTGTGGGAGGCCGCCGAGCACGCCGGCCACGAGCATCTCGACAACCTGATCACGATCGTCGACGTCAACCGGCTCGGGCAGCGCGGACCCACCCGGCACGGCCACGACCTCGACGCCTACGCCCGCCGCTTCAAGGCCTTCGGCTGGCACACGATCGAGATCGACGGCCATGATGTCGACGCCGTCGACCGGGCCTACGGCGAAGCCCTGTCCACCGCCGGGCAGCCCACCGCGATCATCGCCCGCACCCTGAAGGGCAAGGGAGTCGAGGGCGTGCAGGACCGGGAGGGGCTGCACGGAAAGCCGCTGCCGGAGGCCGAGGAGGCCATCGAGCAGCTCGGTGGGAAGCGCGACCTGCGGGTGCAGGTGCACGAGCCGCCGACGGTCACCGTGGTGCGGTCCGCGACCACCTCGCCCTACGAGCTGCCCCGCTGGGACAAGGGCGAGGAGGCCGCCACGCGGGACGCCTACGGCAAGGCCCTCGCCGCCCTCGGACACGGGCGCGGCGACATCGTCGCGCTCGACGGCGAGGTCGGCGACTCCACGCGGGCGGAACTGTTCGCCAAGGAGCACCCTGAGCGGTACATCGAGTGCTACATCGCCGAGCAGCAGATGGTCGCGGCCGCCGTCGGCGTCGCCGCGCGCGGCTGGGTGCCGTACGCCGCGACGTTCGCCGCCTTCCTCACCCGCGCCTACGACTTCGTGCGCATGGCCTCCGTCAGCGGCTCCGGCATCAATCTCGTCGGTTCGCACGCCGGGGTGGCCATCGGGCAGGACGGGCCGTCCCAGATGGGCCTGGAGGACCTGGCGATGATGCGGGCCGTGCACGGCTCCACGGTGCTGTACCCCTGTGACGCCAACCAGACGGCGAAGCTGGTCGCCGCCATGGCCGACCTGGACGGCATCCGCTATCTGCGCACCTCGCGCGGCAAGAGCGCGGTGCTCTACGGGCCCGACGAGGAGTTCCCCGTCGGCGGCAGCAAGGTGCTGCGCTCCTCCGGCGGGGACCGGCTGACGATCGTCGCGGCCGGGGTCACCGTGCCCGAGGCTCTCGCCGCCGCGGACGCGCTGGCCGCGCAGGACATCGCCGTACGGGTGATCGATCTGTACTCGGTCAAGCCCGTGGACGCCGAGACGCTGCGGCGGGCCGCCGAGGACACCGGCTGTCTGCTCACCGTCGAGGACCACCACCCCGAGGGCGGGCTCGGCGACGCAGTGGCGGAGGCCTTCGCCGACGGGCGGCCCGTGCCGCGACTGGTCCGGTTGGGGGTGCGGAACATGCCGGGCTCGGCCACGCCCGAGGAGCAGCTGCACGCCGCCGGCATCGACGCCGAGTCCATCGCGGCGGCCGGGCGGCTGCTGGTGGGGGAGGCGGTCGTGCGGTGAGCGACGGCGACACGCGCACGGTGCGGGCCGGGCGCCGGCGTGTGCCGGTGCACCGGCCCGGCAAGGTGCTCTTCCCGGGCGACGCGGGCGCCAAGGAGTACACCAAGGGCGATCTCGTCGACTACTACCGGTCCGTCGCCGCGTTCATGCTGCCGCATCTGCGCGGCCGGCCGCTGATGCTGGAGCGGCATCCCGACGGCGTCGACGGGCCCCGGTTCATGCAGAAGAACACGCCGGAGCACTATCCGGAGTGGATCACCCGCGTCGAGCTCCCGAAGGAGGACGGCACGGTCTGCCACACGGTCTGCGACGACACCCCCAGCCTCGTCTACCTCGCCGACCAGGCCTGTCTCACCTTTCACCGCTGGCTCTCCAGCACCGGCAGTATCGACGCGCCCGACCGGATGGTCTTCGACCTCGACCCCTCCCGTGACGACTTCTCGGCCGTCCGGGAGGCCGCCCGCCGACTGGGCGACCTGCTCGACGAGCTGCGCCTGCCGTCCGCCCCGATGACCACCGGGTCGAGAGGACTGCACATCGTCGTCCCCCTGGCCGGCCATCAGGACTTCGACACCGTACGGCAGTTCGCGCGCGACGTCGCCGAGCTGCTCGCCGCCGAGCACCCCGACCGGCTCACCACCGCCGCCCGCAAGAAGGACCGCCGCGACCGGCTGTACCTGGACATCCAGCGCAACGCCTACGCGCAGACCGCCGTCGCCCCGTTCACCGTGCGGGCCCTGCCCGGTGCGCCCGTCGCCGTCCCCCTCACCTGGGACCAGCTGGACGACCCGGGCGTCGACGCCCGCCGCTGGACCATCGCCGACGCCGTCGACCAGGCCCGCACCAACCCGTGGGCCGGTCTTATGAACAGGGGCCGCACGCTGGGGCCCGCCCGGCGCCGCCTGGACGCGCTGCGCGGTTGACGGGCCACTCCGTGCGATCGAAGCCGCTCGTGCCGCCCGCGCCTGCGTTCGTGAAGGTTTGGCCATGGCACGAGCGGCCACACGGAGGAGAGAGGTGGCCATGGCGAACACAAAGAACACGCGAGATTCGCAGAATTCACCGAACGAACCCGAAGAGCGGGAACCCGACGAGGAGCGGAAGCCCGCACCAGAGCGGAAGCCCGCACCAGAGCGGGAGACCGCCGAGGAGCGGCCCCGTCCGATGGAGGTGCTCCGCAACGCACGGGCCCAGCTCGCCGAGCTGACCGGTATGAATCCGGAGTCCGTGTCGTCCTTCGAGCAGACGGAGGACGGCTGGGCGCTGGAGGTCGAGGTCCTCGAACTCGCTCGGGTCCCCGACACGATGAGCCTGATGGCGAGCTACCAGGTGGAGCTGGACCCCGAGGGGCAGCTCACCGGTTACCGGAAGGTCCGTCGTTACGAGCGCGGCCGGGCGGACGCCCGCGGCCGGTAGTCAGCTCGCTCTCGACGACCGAACACACACGATCACGACAGAAGGAGGCACGGTCGGTATGACCGTTGTCCCGGCACAGCAGTCCGGCGGCGGAGGCGGCAGCAGCGGCCTCTACGACGTTCTCGAGCTCGTCCTCGACAGGGGGCTTGTCATCGACGCGTTCGTGCGGGTGTCCCTCGTCGGCATCGAGATCCTGAAGATCGACGTACGGGTCGTGGTGGCCAGCGTCGACACCTACCTGCGCTTCGCCGAGGCGTGCAACCGGCTCGACCTGGAGGCCGGGCCGCGCAAGGCCCCCGGCCTGCCCGACCTGGTCGGCGAGATCACCGAGTCCGGCGCGCGCGGCAAGTCCAAGGGCGCCCTGTCCGGTGCCGCGCAGACCATATCGGACGCCTTCAAGGAGGCGCGCGGCGAGGGAGAGACCGAGGAGCGGCGGCCCCGCAAGAGCACGGCCGCCCGCCGGAAGGAGGAGCAGGAGTGAGCACGTACGTCTACGGCATCACGGCGAGTTCCCACCCGAAGCTCCCCGAGGGGATGGACGGCGTCGGCGAGCCCTCCCTTCCGGTCCGCATCCTCAGGGCGGGTGAGCTGGCGGCCGTCGTCAGTGACGCCCCCGAAGGGCTGCGGCCCAAGCGGCGCGACCTGCTCGCCCACCAGAACGTGCTCGCCGAGGCGGGCGCGGCCGGCTGCGTGCTGCCCATGCGGTTCGGCAGCGTCGCCCCCGACGACGACACCGTCACCGCGGTGCTCACCGAGCGCGCCGACCACTACAAGGAACGGCTGCGCGCCCTCGACGGCCGCGTGGAGTACAACGTCAAGGCCAACCATGTGGAAGAGGCGGTCCTGCACCGGGTGATGTCCGAGAGCCCGGAGATCCGCACCCTCGCGGAGGCCAACCGACAGGCGGGTGGCGGGAATTACGACGACAAGCTGCGCCTCGGTGAGATGGTCGCCGCCGCCGTGAAGGCCAAGGAGGCCGAGGACGGCACCGCCCTGCAGCGCCTCCTGGAGCCGGCCGCCGACGCGGTCAGCGCGGGGCCGGAGTCCACCGGCTGGCTGGCCAACACGTCGTTCCTGGTCGAGAAGGACAGCGCCGAGCATTTCCTGGCCGCCGTCGAGCAGGCCCGCACGGACATGCCGCAGCTGGAGATCCGCGTCAACGGCCCGCTGCCGCCCTACAGCTTCGTCGACCCGGGCCCGGCCGAGCACACGGCCACCCTGGCCGGCAGCGCGGACACCGAAGAGGGGTGACGCCATGGGCCTGCTCGGTGAGGTGCTTCTGCTGCCGTTCGCCCCGGTGCGCGGCAGCGCGTGGGTGATGAGACAGGTGCTCCAGGAGGCGGAGCGGATCTACTACGACCCGGCCACCATACGGACCGAGCTGGCCCGCCTGGAAGAGCGGCTGGAGGCCGGAGAGATCAGCGAGGAAGAGTTCGACCGTCAGGAGGACGAGCTTCTCGACCGGCTGGAGACGGCGACGCGCGCGAGCGCGGGAACAGGTGAGTGGACAGCGCAATGAACCGAGTCGGACTGGGCCTCGCGGTAGGGGCCGGATACGTCCTTGGACGTACCAAGAAGGCGAAGCTGGCGATCGCCGTCGGCAGCATGGTCGCCGGCAAGCGGATGAACCTCAGCCCGCGCATGGTCGCGGACCTGGTGAACCAGCAGCTCAAGAACAATCCTCAGGTCAAGGAGATCGGGGACCAGCTGCGCGGTGACCTGCGAGGCGTGGGCAAGGCGGCCTCCGGCGCCCTCGTCGAGCGGCAGATCGGCGCCCTCGCCGACCGGCTGCATTCCCGTACGGCCGATCTGCGCGATCAGACCTCCGGCGGCTCGGGCCGCGGTGAGCGGGACGAGGAGGACGAGGAGCCGGAGGACGACGCCGAGGACCGGGACGAAGACCGGGACGAAGACCGGGACGAGGGCGCCGACGACGAACCGGAGAGGTCGCGCGGCGAGCGCGACGCCCCGGCGAAGAAGGCGACCGGCTCGGCTCGCAAGGCCAAGAAGGCGGCCAAGAAGGCTCCGGCCAAGAAGGCCGCCCCCGCCAAGAAGACCGCCAAGAGGGCGCCGGGCCCCGGCGCCGCTGCGAAGAAGACCGCCTCGGCCGGTAAGACGGCCGAGAAGACCGTCGGCCGGGACCGGCAGGCGAAGGGAGGCGGTGAACGATGACCGATACCCTGGGAGCGGCCGGTTCCGCCGGTCGGGACGCGGCAGGCGCCGCCGGGAACGCGGCGGGCAAGAACCCGCTCGCCGACCTGGCGCACAGCGAAGCCGCCGACCGGCTCAAGGCCGAACTGCAGGACTACCTCGCCGCCCAGGCGACCCGGATGCTCAGCGGTGTCGGGCACAAGCTCGGCGAGACCACCCTGAAGCTGAACGACATCGCCGAGGGCAAGAGCCCGGGCTTCGCCAAGCTGGCTCTCGACGGCGGTCGCAAGATCGCCGAGGGCAAGGGCCCCCTCCGCACGGCGCTGGAACTCGGCGCCTCCCGAGCCAAGGACAGCGTGATGGGCAAGCTGAAGGGCCTCGGCGGCGGCAAGAAGGGCGGCAAGGGCCGCGCCGGCAACAAGCCGACCGTGATCATCGAGCACATCGACGTCGGGGTGCCGCTGCGTACCGCCTACGACCAGTGGACCCGGTACCAGGACTTCAGCACCTTCGCCAAGGGCGTCAAGAGCGCGAGCCGCGCCGACGACACCCATTCCGACTGGCAGGCCAAGGTGTTCTGGTCCAGCCGCAGCTGGAAGGCGACCACCACCGAGCAGATCCCCGACCAGCGCATCGCCTGGACGTCGGAGGGCGCCAAGGGCACCACCAAGGGCGCGGTCACCTTCCACCGGCTCGCGGACAACCTCACCCGCGTCCTGCTGGTGATCGAGTACTACCCCTCCGGCCTGTTCGAGAAGACCGGCAACATCTGGCGCGCCCAGGGCCGCCGGGCCCGTCTCGACCTGAAGAACTACGCCCGCTTCATCACCCTCAAGGGAGAAGTGGACGAGGGGTGGCGCGGCGAGATCGAGGACGGCGAGGTCGTCCGCAGCCACGAGGAGGCGCTGGAGGCTGAGGAAGCGGAAGGCGACGAGGCCGAGGACGAGAACGGCGGCGAGGAGACCTCCGAGGCCGAGGACCAGGCTCCCGAGGCCGAGGAGCAGGCCCCCGAGGACGAGGACCAGCAGGCCTCCGAGGACGAGGAGGAGGACGAGGACGAGGAGCCGTACGACGAGGAGGAGGGCGAGTACGAGGACGAGGAAGAGGAGGAGGAGGACGAGGACGAGGGCGCCGGGGACGCCGATGAGGAATACGAGGAAGAGGAGGAGGACGAGGACGAGCACTCCGGGAGCCGGCGATGACCACACCCAGCCCGATGGCGGGCCGGATGCCCGAGCCCTACGGGGGCGGCAGCGGAGCCAACCTCGCCGACATCCTCGAGCGCGTCCTGGACAAGGGCATCGTCATCGCGGGTGACATCCGGATCAACCTGCTCGACATCGAACTGCTCACCATCAAGCTGCGGCTCATCGTCGCCTCCGTGGACAAGGCCAAGGAGATGGGCATCGACTGGTGGGAGACCGATCCGGCGCTCTCCAGCCGCGCCCGCCGCGACGAACTCACCCGCGAGAACGCCGAGCTGCGGGCCCGGCTGGCGGAGCTGGAGCCCGGACGAGGCCAGGAGGAGGCCCCATGACCGGACTGCGGTACGTCTACGCCGTGTGCCGCCCGTTCAGCGCGCCACTCCAGGCGCAGCTGACCGGGGTGGGCGGCGCGCCGCCCCGGCATCTGACCCACCACGGCCTGGTCGCCGTCTACAGCGAGGTCCCGGCGCGGGACTTCGCCGAGGAAGCGCTGCGCGCGCATCTGGAGGACCTCGACTGGGTGACCGAAACGGCCCGCGCCCACCAGGGCGTGATCGACGCGCTGACCGTGGTCACCACCCCGCTGCCGCTGCGCCTGGGCACCGTCTTCCACGACGACAGCGGGGTGCGCACCATGATGGAGGCCCGCGAGCGCGACTTCCGGCGCACCCTGGACCGGCTCCAGGGCAAGGTCGAGTGGGGCGTGAAGGTGTACGCGGAGGCGCAGGGCGAGGAGGCGCAGCGCGGGGTGCCGTCACCGCAGGCCTCCTCCGCGGCGGCGCCGGCCGCGTCGGGGCGGGACTATCTGCGCCGGCGCAGCATGAGTGCCAGGGCGCACGAGGACATGTGGCAAAAGGCCGAGGAATTCGCCACGCGGCTCCATGCGTCCCTTTCCGCGCATGCCGACGATTCCCGGGTGCACGCACCGCAGAACCCGGCGCTTTCCGGGGCCGCCGGACGCAATGTGCTCAATGCGGCCTATCTGGTGCCGCGGGCGGCGTCCGAGGAATTCGTGGAACTCGTCGACCGGACCAAGGACGACGTCCCGGGAATGCGCGTGGAACTCACGGGCCCCTGGGCCGCCTATTCGTTCGTGGAGACCCCGCGGCCGGTGGGGGAGGGGTCCGGGTGACCGTCGTCCAACGCCGTGAGATCGCGCTCGTGGACCTGCTGGACCGGCTGCTGGCCGGCGGGGTGGTGATCACGGGGGACATCACCCTGCGCATCGCCGACGTCGATCTGGTGCGCATCGACCTCAACGCGCTGATCAGCTCGGTGAACGCCCAGGTGCCCTCGCCGTTCGATCCTCTGGTTCCGTCGCGCAAGGAGCTGCCGTGACCGACCGTCACATGGACCTCGATCCCGACACGGTGGAACGGGACCTGGTCAAGCTCGTCCTGACCGTCGTGGAGCTGCTGCGTCAGCTCATGGAGCGCCAGGCCGTGCGCCGCTTCGACGAGGGCGACCTGAGCGAGGAGCAGGAGGAGCGCATCGGGCTGACCCTGATGCTGCTGGAGGACCGCATGGCGGAACTGCGCGACCGCTACGGACTGCGGCCCGAGGACCTCAATCTGGACCTCGGGCCGCTGGGACCGTTGCTTCCTCGCGACTGACCTCCCCGGGAAAGCCCCGGGGAGGCCGGTCCCGGCCGGGAGTCGGGCTCCCGGTCACCTCACCACCTGTACCAGCGGCCCCTGCCGCCCGCCGCGCTCGTGCTCCGCAGCAGGAACCCCAGCAGCCACACAACCAGAACCGCCAGCGCGATCCACCAGAGAACCTTCACTGCGAATCCGAGACCGAAAAGGACGATCGCCAGAAGCAGTACCAGCAGGATGGGAACCATAGTCTGAACCTCCTGCTTTCCGGGTTTCCCGAAAAAGGGGATTCAGACTTCCTTGCGGCACAGAATTTCGCCGTGCAGGACCGCGAACCAGCCGTCCTGGTGCTTTCCCCATTCCCGCCAGCCGGCCGCCACGGCGGCCAGCTCCGCCTCGGTGGCGTGCCCGCCGGCGACGGCCAGCCCGGCGAACGCGGAGGCCGTCGTGCGCTCCGCCCACAGACCGCTCCACCACCGCCGTTCCTCGGTCGTGGCGAACGTCCAGGTGGCGGAGGACGCGGTGACGTCGGTCAGGCCCGCCGCGCGCGCCCACGCCGTCAGCCGGCGCCCCGCGTCCGGTTCGCCGCCGCCCGCGCGGGCGACCCGGTGGTACAGGGCCAGCCAGTCGTCCAACGCGGGCAGCTGCGGATACCAGGTCATCGCCGCGTAGTCCGCGTCGCGGACCGCGATGAAGCCGCCGGGCTTGGTGACCCGTGCCATCTCCCGCAGCGCCTGGACCGGGTCGCTGACGTGCTGCAGCACCTGGTGGGCGTGGACCACGCAGAAGGTGTCGTCCGGGTAGTCCAGGGCGTGGACGTCGGCGGTGGCGAAGTCGACGTTCGTCAGGCCCCGCCGGTCGGCCTCGGCCCGCGCCTGCTCCAGGACGCCCGCTGCCCGGTCGACGCCGGTGACGTGTCCGTCGGGGACCAGCGCGGCCAGGTCGGCGGTGATCGTGCCGGGACCGCAGCCGATGTCCAGGATCCTCATGTGGGGCTTCAGCACGCCGAGCAGGTAGGCCGCCGAGTTGGCGGCGGTGCGCCAGGTGTGCGATCGCAGCACCGATGCGTGGTGCCCGTGCGTGTAGACGGCCGTCTCCTGCGCTTCCGACATGGCTGTGCCCCTCCTCGTCGAACCCGGCCGGACGCCCCGGCCGGTGCTCGCCACGGTACGCGCGTCGGCCGCATGATGAGATAGGCGTATCGCCATATGGTCTGACGGTGTGTCAGTGGATGACCGCGGGCCGGTAGACGGTCAGCGCCTGCGGCAGCTTCTCCACCGTCACCTCGCCGTGCACCTCGGCCACTTCACCGTCGTACGCGAGCAGCGTGCCCGGGGCGACACCGGCCAGCCGCAGCCGGGGCACCTGCACAGCGGCGTGTGCCGGGGAGCGGGTCAGCGGGCCGGCGACGGCGGCGGCCAGCAGCCGCAGCGCCGGATGGCGCCCGCCGTGCACGACCCGCACGTCCAGTTGCCCGTCCGCCAGGTCCAGGCGGCGGCCCGGGGCGAGGCCCATGCGGTGGTAGGTGCCGTTGCCGACGAACAGCAGCCACAGCGGGTGCGGCCGGCCGCCCACTTCCGCCTCAAGCGGATGCCGGTCGGCGCGCAGCACGCGCAGCGCCGCCAGCACCCCGGCCGGCCAGCCGCCGACGCGGCGCGCCCAGCGGTCCCGCTCGCGCACCAGCTCCGGATACACACCGAGGCTGAGGGTGTTGACGAAGATGCCGCGCTGCTCGCCGGAGGTGAACCGGCCCACGTCCACGCGCACCGCCTCGCCCCGCGTCAGCGCCCCGGCCAGATCGCGGACGTCCTCCAGACCCAGGTCGAGGGCGAAGTGGTTCAGCGTGCCGCCCGGCAGCACCGCGAGCGGCAGCCCGTGGCGCAGGGCGACCTCGGCGGCCGTGTTCACCGTGCCGTCGCCGCCGCACACGCCGAGCGCGACCGCCCGCGCCGCCGCCTTCTCCAGCTCCGCCGGCGCGTCCTGCGGCGCGCACTCCACGACCTCGGCGCCCGGCAGCGCGTTCCGCAGCGCCCGCACCCGGTCGGCGGTCCCAGCGGCGGTGTTCGCCACCAGCACCAGGCCCCGCCCGTCCGGCAGCACTGGGGCGTCCGCCCGCGGCCGGGCCGACGGCGCCAGCTGCCCCCGGGTGGGCGCCAGACCCCGTACGGCGAAGGCGGCGCCCGCGCCGAGGGCCGCGCCCGCCAGCACGTCGCTCGGGAAGTGGACGCCGGTGTAGACGCGGGACATCGCCACCGAGAACGCCACCGGCGCCACGGCCGCGCCCCAGGCCGGGGACTCCAGCGCCACCCCGGTCGCGAAGGCGGCCGCCGACGCCGCGTGGCCCGACGGGAACGACGTGGTGATCGGCTGCCGCTTCAGCTGCCGCACCAGCGGAACCGGGTCCAGCACCGGCCGGTCGCGGCGCACCGAGCGCTTGCCGAGCGTGTTGACGGTCAGCGAGGCGAGCGTCAGCGAGGCCACGCCGCGGGCGGCGGCCCGGCGGCCGCGGGGGGTGCGGCTCGCCGCGATGGCGGCCGCCGTCGCGAACCAGAGCAGTCCGTGGTTGGCGCTGCGGCTCAGCCGGGGCAGCACCGGCCCGGCGGCCGGCCAGTGCCGCTCGGCGGCGAACTCGAAGAGACGGCAGTCCAGGGCGAGCAGCTTCTGCCGCAGGGGGTGCCCCTCGGACCGGGGCGCGGTGAGGTCGACATCGGGACTCATACCCTGGCGATTACCCTGAAGTGGCCGTTTGCCGACCGGGGGGCCACACCGCACGGAGACCGTATGCGTCTGCTGCTCGTCCGCCACGCCGAGACCCCGTCCAACGTGCGCCATCTGCTGGACACGGCGGCGCCCGGGCCCGCGCTGACGGCCCTAGGCGAACAGCAGGCCGCCGCGCTGCCCGACGCGCTGGCGGGCGAGGACATCACGGCGCTCTACGTCTCCCCCCTGATCCGCACCCGGCTCACCGCCGCCCCGCTGGCCGCCGCCCACGGCCTCGACGTGCGCGTGCGTGACGGCATCCGGGAGGTCACGGCCGGCGACCTGGAGATGCTGCCCGGTGACAGTCCCCAGGCTGAGCTGTACATGAAGACCGTGTTCGCCTGGGCGGCCGGGGACACCGCGCTGCGCCTGCCCGGCGGTGAGAGCGGCGAGGAGGTGCTGGAGCGCTTCGACACGGTGGTCGCCGAGGCCACGGCGACCGGCGCCAGCACGGCCGCCCTGGTCAGCCACGGCGCCGTGATCCGTCTGTGGACCGCGGCCCGCGCGGCCAACGTCGACGTCCCTTTCGCCGCCGCCCATCCCCTGCGCAACACCGGCGTGGTGGCCTTGGAGGGCAGCCCGTCCGCCGGCTGGACGGCACTGACCTGGGCGGACGAGACGGTGGCGCCGTCGGGCGAGGCGGGCCCGACGGGGGAGGCCGTCCCGGCCGTCGAATGACGCGATCCTCCGTGGCCGCACGGCAGACCCCGCGTTATGAGTTTGCCGTCGCCGCGTGCCGCACCGGAGAATGCCTGCCCATGGGACATCTGGAAGCCGCGCACCTCGAGTACTACCTCCCCGACGGGAGGGCACTGCTCGGTGACGTGTCCTTCCGGGTCGGCGAAGGCGCCGCCGTCGCGCTCGTGGGCCCCAACGGGGCCGGCAAGACCACGCTGCTCAGGCTGATCTCCGGCGAGCTGAAACCGCACGGCGGTTCCGTCACCGTCAGCGGCGGGCTCGGCGTGATGCGCCAGTTCGTCGGGTCCGTACGGGACGACACGACCGTACGCGACCTGCTGGTCTCCGTGGCGCCGCCCCGTATCCGCGAGGCCGCGGCCGCCGTCGACTCCGCCGAGCACGCCCTGCTCACCGTGGACGACGAGGCCGCCCAGCTGCAGTACGCGCAGGCCCTCGCCGACTGGGCGGAGGTGCGGGGCTACGAGGCCGAGACGCTGTGGGACATGTGCACCATGGCCGCGCTCGGCGTGCCGTACGAGAAGGCACAGTGGCGGCAGGTGCGCACGCTGTCCGGCGGTGAGCAGAAGCGGCTGGTGCTGGAGGCGCTGCTGCGCGGCACCGACGAGGTGCTGCTGCTCGACGAGCCGGACAACTACCTCGACGTGCCCGGCAAGCGCTGGCTGGAGGAACGGCTGCGGGAGACCCGCAAGACCGTCCTGTTCGTTTCCCACGACCGTGAGCTCCTCTCCCGCGCCGCCGAGAAGATCGTCTCGGTGGAGCCCGGGCCGGCCGGGGCCGACGCCTGGGTGCACGGCGGCGGCTTCGCCACCTATCACGAGGCCCGCCGGGAACGCTTCGCCCGCTTCGAGGAGCTGCGCCGCCGCTGGGACGAGAAGCACGCCCAGCTGAAGAAGCTGGTGCTGAACCTGCGCCAGGCCGCCAGCGTCAGCCATGAGATGGCCTCCCGCTACGCGGCGGCGCAGACCCGGCTGCGCAAGTTCGAGGAGGCCGGACCGCCGCCCGAGCCGCCGCGCGAGCAGGACATCACCATGCGCCTCAAGGGCGGCCGCACCGGTGTACGCGCTCTCACCTGCGAGGGCCTCGAGCTCACGGGCCTGATGAAACCGTTCGACCTGGAGGTCTTCTACGGCGAGCGGGTCGCCGTCCTCGGCTCCAACGGCTCCGGCAAGTCGCACTTCCTGCGCCTGCTCGCCGGTGAGGACGTGGCGCACACGGGCCGGTGGAAGCTGGGCGCGCGGGTCGTGCCCGGGCACTTCGCGCAGACCCACGCCCACCCGGAGCTGGTGGGCCGCACGCTCCTGGACATCCTGTGGACGGAACACTCCCAGGACCGGGGCGCGGCGATGTCCCGGCTGCGCCGCTACGAGCTGACCCAGCAGGCCGAGCAGACCTTCGACCGCCTCTCCGGCGGCCAGCAGGCCCGCTTCCAGATCCTGCTGCTGGAACTCGCCGGCGCCACCGCCCTGCTCCTGGACGAGCCCACCGACAACCTCGACCTGGATTCCGCGGAAGCCCTCCAGGAGGGCCTGGAGGCGTTCGAGGGCACGGTCCTCGCCGTCACCCACGACCGCTGGTTCGCCCGCTCCTTCGACCGCTACCTGGTCTTCGGCACGGACGGCCACGTCCGCGAGACGGCGGACCCGGTGTGGGACGAACGACGGGTGGAGCGGGCCCGCTAGGGTCTGTCGTCCGGATCACGCCCCCGTCAGTGGTGCCTCAGCTCCAGCGCAGCAGGGCTCCGAGGCCACCCGCCGGGGTGTCGTCGCCGTGCTCCGGCAGGGCCGGGGTGACCGAGATTGCCGGGGCACCCGTCATGACCACCGACCGCAGCAGGGCGTCGTCGGCGCGCGCCGACCACGAGTGCTGCTCACCGAGCGTCTTCAGCTCCGTGCGGCGCACCGCCAGCTGGTCGGGGTCCTCGCCGATCCACACCTCACGGTGCGTGTCCGGGCCGTCCGGCCGGATCAGCAGCTCGTCGATACGGTGCTCGCGGGCCGCCTCCACCAGCGCGGGCACGCCCTCCACGGCGGCCGCGCGGCCCTCGCCGCCCGGGGTGCGGGCGGCCAGGAAACGGTCCAGGTCCTCCTGCGCCCGCCGCCGCACATGCTCGGCGCGCGCCCGCTCCACCTCCTCGTCGAGCAGTCGGCTGCCGCTGCCGTGGTCGGCCTCGACCGCGCACCCGCGCAGCCGCTGCGGCAGCCGCTCGTGCACGGTCCGCCGCTCGCGCGCGTCACCCACCAGGATCAGCAGGTCGGCGCCGGTCTCTTCCTGGCACACCGCGAGCGCGTCGGCGATCTCCGCCGCGTTGTGCTCCCAGGTGTTCTCCACCCGCAGCTGGAAGTGGCGCTCCGACCAGTCGGAGGAGCCGGTCCGGTGCACCGGCCACTGCCGCCCGCTGACCGTGCCGGCCTCCTGGCTGCCCAGGCCCGAGCGCAGCTCGAAGTCCGCGCCCTTGCGGTCGATGTACGCCACCACGCACACCGGGTCCTCCCCGGCGAGTTCCAGCAGCGGTGACACCCGGGGCAGCGGAGCCCACTGCGCGGAGCTGCCCCGCGCCGGCGCCCGGGCCAGCGGCGGATCCAGCACCACCTCACCGTCCCTCGCGAACAGCGCGCGTCCGTGCGGATCACTGGCATGGCGCAACTCGTCCACGGCCTCGCGCACCGCACGGCAGGTCGCCTCGTCCGCTCCTTGCCCGGCCAGCTCCCGCGCCACCGCCTGCGCCGTCAGTTCCCGTTCGTGCGCCGTGTCCTCCGCATGGCGTGAGAGGTCGACGTACACGGAGGCCCAGGGGCCGGAGTGTTCATAGAGTGGGTGCAGAAAGGCGAGATCCATGGCTCCCTCCCGTGATGAGCTCGGGGGTAGTGCTCACGGGCGGGTACCCGGACCGCATGAACGGACACGACCGACCGGACGGGGCCACCATGAGCGGAGTCGACCCAGGGCGACTGGACGACCAGCAGCTGATGAAGGAGCTGGAGAACATCCACCGCACGCGTCACGACACCCTGCTGTACGGCTCGAACGACGCGCTGCGCGCCCACAACGAACGCATGGCGCAACTCGAGGGCGAGTACCTGCGTCGCAACCCGAGCCGTCCTGTCGCGGCCGGCCGTACCCGGGAAGGCGCCCGGGAACGCGGAAGCGGGGAGTCGGCGACTCCCCGCTCCTGACCTGCTGACCGTCCCAGCCCCGCGCGGGCCGCTCAGGCGGCCTGCCGGGACTCCTGCGCGAACACCTCCAGATACGTCTGGCAGAAGGCCTTAAGATCGTCCGGCTTGCGGCTGGTGACCAGCTTGTTGGGTCCGTGGTCGCAGACCTTGACCTGCTCGTCGACCCAGGTGCCGCCCGCATTGCGGATGTCCGTCTCAAGACTCGGCCACGACGTCAGCACCCGCCCGCGTACGACGTCGGCCTCGACCAGCGTCCACGGCGCGTGGCAGATCGCGGCGACCGGGCGGCCCTGCGTGAAGAAGTCCTTGACGAACGCCACCGCCTTGTCGTCCATCCGCAGGAAGTCCGGGTTGGCGACACCGCCGGGCAGCACCAGCCCGCCGAAGGAGTCGGCCGAGGCGTCCTGGACGACCTCGTCGACGGGGAAGGTGTCGGCCTTGTCCAGGTGGTTGAACGCCTGGATCTCGCCGGACTCGGTCGACACCAGCACCGGCTCGTGCCCGGCGTCCTTCGCCGCCTGCCACGGGTCGGTCAGCTCGACCTGCTCGACACCCTCGGGGGCTGCCAGGAAAGCGATACGCATGATCATCCCTTCGTGCGTGTGGACTGCGTGCCGGTGACCGCCTCGGCCAGCTCCTGGACGTTGCCGTAGTGCGCCTTGCGGGGCAGGCGCTCCAGCGCGTCCACGAGCGGGTCCGGCGCGTTGTTGCGGCGCAGCACGCCGATCAGTTCGTGCGGGCCTGCCGGGAACGAGCTGCGGCCCAGGATCCGCGCCAGCTCCAGGCGAACGGTCTCCAGGGAGGAGCCGAGGCCACCGGGCGCCACCGGGCCGCCCCAGACCTGCGGGTCGTCGTCGGCGGCCGGCTCCGGGTCGTGCCACTCCTCGGTCCGGGTCGGGTGGCCGGACCGGAGCAGACCCTGCAGTTCGTGCTTCCTCTCGTTGTCGCGGTGCACGCTCATCCGGTCACTGCCTCGCTGCATGTCACGTTCCTTTCGGAGGCTTACTTCTTGTCCCGGCCCGGCAGGAACTCCTGCACCTTCGCCTTGAAGCCCTGCTTGACCATCGAGCCCCGGTCGGCGTCGCCCTTGAGGATCGACGCGATCGTGGCCTCCATCTGCTCCCAGGTGGCGTGCGGCGGGACCGGCGGCACCGCGGGGTCGGTGAGGAACTCGATCACCGCCGGCCCGTCGGCCTCCAGACCGGCCCGCCAGCCCGCCTCCACGTCCTCCGGCTTCTCCACCCGCACGCCGGTCAGGCCCAGCGAGCGGGCGAACGCCGCGTACTGCACGTCCGGGATCGCCTGCGACTCCACGAAGGACGGCGCACCCTCCATGGCCCGCATCTCCCAGGTCACCTGGTTGAGGTCCTGGTTGTTCCACACGGCCACCACCAGCCGCCGGTCCTGCCAGCGGTCGGCGTACTTCGCCGCGGTGATCATCTCCGCGAGGCCGTTCATCTGCATCGCGCCGTCACCGACCAGCGCGACCACCGGCCGGTCCGGGTGGGCGAACTTCGCGCCGATCGCGTACGGCACCCCGGGGCCCATCGTCGCCAGCGTGCCGGACAGCGAACCGCGCATGGTGCCGCGCATCGTGATGTGCCGGGCGTACCAGTTCGCGGTCGATCCCGAGTCGGAGGTGATGATCGCGTCGTCCGGCAGCAGCGGGTCCAGCGCGGCGGCGACGTACTCCGGATTGATCGGGTCGGCGGAGAGGTTCGCGCGCCGCTCCATCACCTGCTGCCAGTGCTGCACGTTGTCGCACACCGTGTCGAACCACTCCCGCCCGCGGCCCGAGTCGATCATCGGGATCAGCCGGTCCAGCGTCGCCTTCGCGTCACCGACCAGGTTCACCTCGTACGGGTAACGCATGCCCACCATGTGCGGATCGATGTCGATCTGCACCGCCCGGGCCTTGCCGAACTCCGGCAGGAACTGCGAGTACGGGAACGACGAGCCGATCGTCAGCAGCGTGTCGCAGTCCCGCATCAGCTCATAGCTCGGGCGGGTGCCCAGCAGCCCGATCGAGCCGGTGACATACGGCAGCTCGTCACTGAGGACGTCCTTGCCGAGCAGCGCCTTCGCCACGCCCGCGCCGAGCAGCTCCGCGATGTGCTGCACCTCCTCGCGCGCGTGCGCCGCGCCCTGCCCGACCAGGATCGCCACCTTGTCACCGGCGTTGAGCACCTCCGCCGCCCGGCGCAGCGACTCCTCCGAGGGCATCGCCGTCCACGAGCTGCGGTCCAGGCTGGAGGGCACCATCTTGAACGCGTGGCCCGGCGGCGAGTAGTCCAGCTCCTGCACGTCACCCGGGATGATCACGGCCGTCGGGGCGCGCCGCGCGTACGCGGTGCGGATGGCCCGGTCCAGCACGTTCGGCAGCTGCTCGGGCACCGTCACCGTCTCCACGAAGTCCGAGGCGACGTCCTTGTAGAGCGTGTGCAGGTCGACTTCCTGCTGGTAGGAGCCGCCCATCGCGGTACGGTGCGTCTGGCCGACGATCGCCACGACCGGCACATGGTCCAGCTTCGCGTCGTACAGCCCGTTCAGCAGGTGGATCGCGCCGGGTCCCGACGTGGCCGTGCACACCCCCAGCCGGCCGCTGAACTTGGCGTATCCGACCGCCTCGAACGCGGACATCTCCTCGTGCCGGGACTGGATGAAGCGGGGCTTGTCCTCGGCGCGTCCCCAGGCGGCGAGCAGTCCGTTGATGCCGTCACCCGGATAGCCGAACACACAGTCCACGCCCCAGTCGCGCAGCCGCTCGAGGACGTAGTCGGACACCTTGCTGCTCATGAAGGACCTCCAGGTCGCACCGGCATCGGTGGGCGTCAGCACGGGACGAGTCACCCGCAGGCATCCCGGAAAACCTGAGCCCGGGTTTGCCCGCCGACCTTCAGGGCAGGCGCAGGACCAGTGCTTCGGAACGGAGGCACGTCCGTGGGAACGGCTGCACGTGGCCCCGGCGTACCCGGTCCGGGCCTGCGCCATTCCCTCGGTGACCGTCCACCCAGAGCACCCAGGGGAGAGCGACGCACCATGCGAACCCGAACCGGCACACACCCGCACGACGACGCCCCCGACACCGCCGACGCCTTCCGCAGGCTCGCCGCGCTCGAGCCGGGGCCCGAACGCGACGCCCTGCGCGCGGAGATCACCGAGGTCTGGCTGCCGATGGCCGAACGCCTCGCCGGACGCTTCCGCAACCGCGGCGAGTCCTACGACGACCTGCGCCAGGTCGCCGCCCTCGGCCTGGTCAAGGCCGTCGACCGCTACGACCCCGAGCTCGGCAACGCCTTCGAGAGCTACGCCGTGCCCACCATCACCGGCGAGATCAAGCGGCACTTCCGCGACCACATGTGGACCCTGCACGTGCCGCGCCGCGTCCAGGACCTGCGCAACCGGGTACGCGCCGCCGTCCAGGAGCTGTCCCAGACCGTCTCCGGCGAGCGGCCCACCGTCGAGCAGATCGCCGAACGCGCGCAGCTGAGCGAGGAGGACGTCAAGGCCGGTCTGGAGGCGCTGGAGAGCTTCACCGCGCTGTCCCTGGACGCCGAGATGACGGGCACCGAAGGCGGCTACGCGCTGACCGACACACTCGGCTCACCCGACGCGGCGCTGGACACGGTCGTGGACCGCGAGGCGGTACGGCCGCGGCTGGCGGCGCTGCCGGAGCGGGAGCGGGCGATCCTGTACATGCGGTTCTTCGGGGACATGACGCAGAGCCGGATCGCGGAGGAGCTGGGGATCTCGCAGATGCATGTGTCCCGGCTGATCAGCCGGTGCTGTGGGCGGATGCGGTCGGAGATCCTGGCGGATGCGGAGTAGCGCCGTGCGGGTCTCTCTTCGATGCCGGGCGCGGGGGTTCGGTGGCTGGTCGCGCAGTTCCCCGCGTCCCTGCCCGTACCGGCTTCGACGTCGGCTGAATCACTCCGTCGGCTCTCAGCCGTCCCCCTAACGGCGTCCGGCCGCGCGCGGCCTCGTCCTTCGGCGGCTGTCATGGCTGTACGGCACGACACCCCCGTGCCCGCAGTCGTACGGCCGAAGGAGTTCTCCCCATGCGCCGCACCGCCCGTGCCCTGTCCGTCGCCGCGCTGGTCGTGCTGGCCGGTGCCGCGCCGGCCGCGGCCGCGGATGACCCGGCCGACCCCCTGGACACGGCCGTGGAGGCCGGCCCGGGCGACCCGGCCACGCCGGCCGCGCAGATCAGCCCCGCCTCGGTGGAGCCGGGCGGCACCGTCACCGTGTCCGTGACCTGCGACCCGACGGGCGGGCCCGCGCCCGAGAGCATCGACGCCAGCTCCGAGGCGGCCTTCGCGGACGGCACCGTGAAGCTGCAGAAGGTGCCCGGCGGCGACGACGAACTGTCCGGGCCCTCCTACAAGGGCACCGCGAAGATCGTCCCCGCCGAGGACCTCGAGGGCCTGGCCGACGGCGGAGCCGACGCCGGCTGGGCCGTGGACGGCACCTGCCCGGCACCGCCGGGCGGCAAGGGCCGGCCCTGGCGCACCACGTTCGACCTCGCCCACGCCTCCCACGGCGCCACCGCCGCCCCGGCCTGCCCCGAGCCCCACCTCACACCCTGCGGGGACAAGGGAGACAAGGAAGGCAAGGGGGACGAGGGTGTGAAGCCGACACCGCCCGCGCAGGAACCCGGCCGGCAGCAGCCCACCGCCCAGCCCCCGCGGCCCCCGGCGATCGAGCACGGCGTGCACGCGGGCGAGGGCGGCAGCTTCACCACCTCGGCGCCCGCCCTGGTGGCCGGCGGGCTGCTCATCCTGGGCGCGGCCGGGGCCGCCGCGCACCGGCTGCGGCAGCGCGAGCGGGACCGCCGCTGAGCGAGCGGGGGATGTGACCGGCGCAACCCGCGCCCCGAGCCATGGGGGGCGCACGACGTGGGTACTTGGAGGCCGGAGCGGCGAGGCGGTGACGCGGCACCGGCCCACCCCACGGCACGAGCGACTGCGCGGAGGCACGCATGCGGCGGACCGACCCCGAAGGGCACGGCCCCGTCCGCTACGGCCCCCCACTGCCCGGCACCGGGCTGCCGGTGCTCCCCGAACTGACCGCCCGGATCTGCGCCGCCGCCGACCGGGCCGACGCCGAACCCGTGGGCGGCTCACCCGCCGTCACCGAGGCGGCCTGCGGCTACTGGGAGCGGCGGGGCCTTGCCACCGAACCCGGCCGTGTCGCCGCGGCGTCCGGCGCGCCCGCGCTGCTGCTGGCGCTGACCGCGGCCCTCGGCGGGGACGTCCTGGTGCCCCGGCCCTGCGCGGCCTGGTGGGCGCCGTACGCGCGCGTGCTGGGCAGACCCCTCTTCCACGTGCCCACACCCGCGGAGTCCGGCGGTGTGCCCGACCCCTACGCGCTGTTGGAGACCGTCCGCCGGGTCCGCGCCGAGGGCGGCGACCCGCGGCTGCTGGTCCTGTCGCTCGCCGACGATCCGACCGGCACGGTCGTCCCGCCGGAGCTGCTGCACGAGACAGTGGAGGCGGCCGCCGGAGAGGGACTGCACCTGGTCAGCGACGAGACCTGGCGCGACACCCTGCACGCCCGGCACGACACCGTGCTGCTCAGCCCCGCCGAGATGCTGCCCGGTCGGGTCACCGTCGTCACCGACCTGGCCGGTGCGCTGCTGCCGGCCGGCTGGCCCGCCGCGATCGCCCGGTTCCCGGCGGACGGCCGCGGCGGCGAACTGCACGCGCGCGTACGGGACATCCTCACCGCACTCGACGCCCGTATCGCCGCGCCCGTCGCCGCCGCCGCCGCGTACGCGCTGACCGAACCCCAGCCGGTCGCGGACCGGGTCGCGGCCACCGTCGCGCTGCACGCGCGGGTGGCCGCCGCCGTGCATCACGCCGTCGTCACCGCGGGCGCCCTCGCCAGGCCGCCGCAGGCGGGCCGCCACCTGTACGCCGACCTGGGCCCGCTGCGTGCGGCGCTCGCCGCGCACGGGGTGGGCGACGCGCAGGACTTGGAGGAATACCTCTCCGCCCGGCTCGGCATGCCCGCCCCGGGCGGCCACCGCTTCGGAGACGACCTCGCCGCGCTGCGCGTGCGGCTGACCACGGGTCCGCTGCTGGGCGGCACGGACGCCGAGCGCGCGGAATGCCTCACGTCCCCCGCGCCGTTGGAACTGCCACACGTGCACCGCGCGTTGAGCACGGTGCGGTCCGTCTTCGACGACCTCCGCGACGACGCCCAGCGATGGGAGCCTCCTCGATGACGCAGCAGTCCGAGTCGCCCGCCACCGGCGCGGTCACGAGCACGACGCCGTCCCCGTCCCCGGCCCCCGTCACCGGCACGACCCCGTCTCCGTCCCCCGACGCCCCGGCACCCCCGGCCGCCGCCCCGCCCTCCTTCGCGCCCCCGCTCCCGCCCCTCGCCGAACCCCGCCCGCTGGGGGAGCGGCGGGTGTGGCCGCGGACCTTCCACGACCGGCTCACCGCACCGCTGCCCGGCCTCAAGGCGATCGCCCGCTTCGCCCGCGAGGGCGCGGTGCGCCCCGGCAAGGAGGGCCTCGCCGACATCCCCCGCCTGCCCTACGCTCCCGCTCCGCTGCCCCGCGTCGACGCCCGCACCCTCGCCGTCACCTGGGCGGGACACGCCAGCTGGATCGTCCAGGTCGGGGGACTGACCGTGCTCACCGACCCGGTCTGGTCGCGCCGCATCCTCGGCACCCCGGCCCGCATCACGCCCGTCGGCGTGCCGTGGGAGGAGCTGCCGCGCGTCGACGCCGTCGTCGTCAGCCACAACCATTACGACCATCTCGACGCCCCCACGCTGCGCCGACTGCCGCGCGACACCCCCGTGTTCGCGCCCGCCGGACTGGGACGCTGGTTCGACAGGCGCCGGTTCACCCGCGTCACCGAACTGGACTGGTGGGAGAGCGCCGAACTGTCCGGGGTCCGCTTCGACTTCGTCCCGGCCCACCACTGGTCCAAGCGCACCCTCACCGACACCTGCCGCAGCCTGTGGGGCGGCTGGGTACTCACCGCGCCCGACGGCCGGCGGCTGTACTTCGCCGGCGACACCGGATACGGCCACTGGTTCAGCCGTATCGGCCGCCACTACCCCGGCATCGACCTCGCCCTGCTCCCGATCGGCGCCTACGACCCGCGCTGGTGGCTCAGCGACGTCCACTGCGACCCGGAGGAGGCCGTGCAGGCCGCCCGGGACCTCGGCGCGCGCAGAATGGCCCCGATGCACTGGGGGACGTTCATCCTCTCCGCGGAACCCGTCCTGGAACCGCTGACGCGGGTGCGGGAGGCGTGGGAGAGGGCCGGGCTGGACCGCGACGACCTGTGGGACCTGGCGGTGGGGGCGTCCCGGGTGCTGGAGCGCCCCTGAAGGGGCGGGGATCCGCGCGACCGGTCCCGGCGGCCCGCGCCCGCCGTACGACGGTGGGCCTACCGCTGCACGCGCCTCCACACACCGGGCAGGGCACCGGCGAGCAGGGTCAGGCCGATCGCCGCCACGACGCCCTCCCACGGCTCGGGGAAGAGCGAGCCGCCGAGGATGCCGATCAGCTGATAGGTCAACGCCCACGCGAGACAGGCCGGCAGGTTGCCCCGCGCGAACCTCCGCAGGGGCCACTTCGCCAGCAGGCACGCCAGCATCACCGGGATACGGCCCGCCGGCACCAGCCGGGACAGCACCAGCACCGCCACCCCGTGCTCCGCCAGCTTGTCCTGGGCCTGCGTCAGCCGCTCCTGCGGCGCCCGCGCGCGGATCGCCTCCAGCCAGCGCGAGCCGCTGTGCGAGCGCATCCCGCGCCGGCCCAGCCAGTACAGCGCCGCGTCCCCGCAGAACGCGGCCAGCGACGCCGTGACGAAGACCAGCGCCAGCGAGAACGGCGCCGTCTGGTGGAAGGCCACCACCGCCGCCGAACTCACCAGCGCGCCCGTCGGCACCACCGGCACCAGCGCCCCGATCAACACCAGCAGGAACAGCGACGGATAGCCGAGCGCCTGCTGGGTGGACTCCGTCGGCACCGCCGTCACCGCCGCGGCCAGCCCGCTCACGGGGCGACCGCCGGCCGCACGCTCTCGCCGTGCGCCAACCGGTGCACGGCCACGTCCGGGGCCCAGTGGGCCGCGAGCCGCACGAACTCCTCGCCGGGCGCGTGGAACTCGTGCGGGCGCACCGCGTCCAGCCCGATCGGCCAGTACGTGCCGTAGTGCACCGGTATCGCGCAGCGCGGCGCCAGCCGGGCCAGTGCCTGCGCCGCCCGCCCCGCGTCCAGATGGCCCTCCCCGAGGTACGGCCCCCAGCCGCCCACCGGCAGCAGCGCCACCTCGATCGGGCCGACCTCCTTCGCCATCGACTCGAACAGCCCGGTGTCCCCGGCGAAGTACGTGCGGGCCTCGCCCTCGACGACGTATCCGAGGGCGGGGGAGCGGTGCGGGCCGAACGGCAGCCGGCGGCCGTCGTGCTCGGCCGGCACCGCGCGGATCACCAGATCGCCGGCCCGGGTCTCGTCGCCGGGAGCCATCTCGCGCAGACGCAGATGCGTCAGACGCCGTAGTCCCGGTACGGCACGCGGCGCACCCCGGGGCACCAGCAGGCGCGTGCCCGGCGCAAGCCGCTCCAGGGAGGGCACGTGGAGGTGGTCGGCGTGCAGGTGGGAGACCAGTGCGACGTCTGCGCGCCAGGCGTCCGGCGGCGGCAGCGCCCCGCGCCTGCGCCGCAGATGCGCCAGCCGGCGGGTGAACAGGGGATCGGTGAGCACACGGGTGTCCGAGTCCTCCACCGTGCAGGTGGCGTGACCCCACCAGGTGATCTCCACCGGCACCTCAATGCCTCCTTCGAGCGACTCCCCCGAAGCCTACGGGCAGGAGTAGGGTCGGCGGCGAAACGCGGAGGTGAGGGGGACGCCATGGGAGAGGTGCGGGGTGCCTTCGGCCGGCCGGCCCAGGTCCGCGTCACGGCGATCGCCGGTCTGACGCCGCTGGAGGAGCTGGACAGCGACCCCTTTCTGGTGGACTCGCGCAGCCAGTTCGCGATGTGCGCCCGCTGGGCCGCCGAGCGCGGCTACGTCGTCGCGCGTGAACTGCTCGTCCGGGGGCTGCGGGCCGACCACCGCGTGCTGTGGGACGGGGTGCGGGCCGGGCGGGACGTGTTCGTCGCCCCGAGCAGGCGGGTGCTGGAGTCCGCGCTGTCCTCCGTGGAGGAGTTCACCGCGGAGTGCGCGCGGCGGGGGGTGCGGGTGGAGACGGTCGGCTGCGCCGAGCCCGCGTACGACGCGCAGATGAAGGCGCGGGTGCATCGGCGCCTGTCGATGCCGACAGCCGGGTACGACGGTCGCTGACGGCTCGGCCGGCCGGGGTCACCGTCCCGGGGGCGGTGGCGGCGGGGTCAGGCCAGACCGTCCCAGCCCCAGCGCGGGGTGGGGCCCGGGGCCCCCAGGTCCGTGTCCGGGGCCGAGGCCGAGACGTCCTTGGCGATCCGCGTGCCCCAGTCGAAGTACTCCATCACCCTGCGGCGCAGCAGGGCGTCGTCCGGCAGTTCCTTCTCCACGGCCGCCGTCATCAGCTCCATCCAGCGGAGCCGCTGCTCCTCGGTGATGCCGAGCCCGAGATGGGCGCGGAGCAGGGCCTGGTGTCCGCCGTGCTCCGCCGTGAACAGGGCCGGTCCCGAGAAGACCTCCGCCAGCCACACGGCCACGTGTTGCACGTGGGTGGCGGTGAAGCCGGCGAAGACGGGTGCGAGGAGGGGGTCGGCCAGGACCCCCTCGTAGAACGTCTCGGAGAGCCGGCGCAGCGCGTCGGCGCCACCCACGGCGTCGTACAGGGTGTTCGTGTGCTCGGCGCTCATGGAAGGCCTCCGGGACGCGGGATGTGTTCCCCCAGCTTTCACACAACACGGCCCGCAACCAAGGATGTTCGCTCTCGGCAGGGTTGGTTGCCGCAGGCGTCCACCTGCCGGCGCCCACCACACCCCCACCCGGACAAACCGGTATGACAGGGTGTACGGGATGGACCCGCGCCGGGTGCGGGTCGGGGAAGAGAGGCGTGGGGCTTGTCGGGCGGTGGGCGTTGGGCCGCAGTGGCCGGACAGGTGGGGCGCAGCGTCGTCGTGTGGGCCGCGTCCACCGTGACCATGCTCGCGCTCGCCGGGCTGCTGCCCGACTTCCAGTTGCAGTCCGCCGACGGTGACAGCGCGACCCGTATCGCCGTGACCGCCGCGCTCGGTGCCGGGGCGTTCGGTCTGCTGTCGGCTCTGGTGTGGCCGCTGCTCGTGCGGCTGCTGCTGCTCGTGCCGGCCCTGCTGCTCGGGCTGCTGGTGTTCTTCCTCAACGGGTCGCTGCTGTGGCTCGCCCTGCGGATCAACCCCTCCGGCGACAGCGCCGCCGCTCCCGAGACCGCCGTCATCGTCGCCGCCGTGATGTCCGCCGTGGCCTCCGCGACCGGCGCCGCCCTCGCGGTGCGCGACGACGACGCCTACCGGCGCCGGCTGCTCCGGCTCGCCACGCGTCGGCGCCGGCACGGGCCGCCCTGCCCGGCCGGGCCCGGCACCGTCTTCCTCCAGCTGGACGGCGTCGGCCACGACGTGCTCCGGGGCGCCGTCGCCAAGGGGCTGATGCCGACCGTCGCCCGCTGGCTCGGAGAGCCCACCCACCGGCTCACTCCCTGGCGCACCGACTGGTCCAGCCAGACCGGCGCCAGCCAGCTCGGCATCCTGCACGGCTCCAACCACGACGTGCCCGCCTTCCGCTGGTACGAGAAGGACACGGGGGAGGTCATGGTGTGCAACCGGCCCTCCTCCGCCGCCGAGCTCCAGCGCCGCGCCGTCGCCCGCACCCACGACGGGGGGCTGCTCACCGCGGACGGCGCCAGCCGCGGCAACCTCTTCAGCGGCGGGGCCGACGAGAACGCCCTGGTGCTGTCCGTCTCCGCCCGCATCGGCCGCGCCAACCGCTCCCGCGCCGGGTACTTCGCCTATTTCTCCGACCCCGCCAACGCCGTCCGCACCGCCCTCTCCTTCGTCGCCGAGGCCGGCCGGGAGATCGGTCAGTCCGTGCGGGCCCGGCTGCGCAAGCAGCGGCCGCGGGTGAGCCGCGGCGGCCTCTACCCCTTCGTGCGCGCCTTCGCCACCGTCGTCGAACGCGACGTCGTCGTCGCCGCCGTCATGGGCGACCTGCTCGCAGGCCGCACCACCGTCTACGCCGACCTCGTCGCCTACGACGAGGTCGCCCACCACTCCGGCCCGGCGAGCCGGGATGCCGAGAAGGTGCTGCAGCGGCTCGACCGGTCGCTGGCGCTGATCGAGAAGGCCGCCGAGCACGCCCCTCGGCCGTACCGGATCGTCGTGCTGTCCGATCACGGGCAGAGTCCGGGGGAGACCTTCCGCTCCCGGTACGGGCTCACCCTCGGTGACCTGGTGCGGGCCGGGTGCGGGCTGCCCGTGCCGCGCCGCGCCCGGCGGACACGCAGTGGGGCCGAGGCCCGCAACGCCGTGCGCGCCGCGCTGCGCCGGCCCGTGGAGGAGGGCGGTGAGCAGCACCGGCCCTCCGGGCGGCGTTCCGAGCCCATCGTGCTCGCCTCCGGCAACCTCGGCCTGGTCTCCTTCCCGGACGTCCCCCACCGTATGACCCGCGAGGAGATCGACGCCCGCCACCCCGCGCTGCTGGCCACCCTCGCCAACCATCCCGGCGTCGGGTTCCTGCTCGTGCGCAGTGCGGAGCATGGTGGGGTGGTGCTCGGTGCGCGGGGGGCCGAGATACCCGTCGGGGAGCTGACGGACGGCCGCGGGCCGCTCGCCGCCTTCGGGCCCGGCGCCGCCGACGCGGTGCGCCGCACCCAGTCCTTCCCCCACGCCGCCGACATCATGGTCAACTCCTTCCACGACCCCGCCGACGGCGAGGTGCTCGCCTTCGAGGAGCAGATCGGCTCCCACGGCGGCCTCGGCGGCGCCCAGAACCGGCCCTTCCTGCTCTCGCCCCTGGTGCTGTCCGCGCCCGTGGCCGACGGGGCGGATCTCGTCGGCGCCGAACACGTCCACCGGGTGCTGCGGCGCTGGCTGCGCGAGGCGCACGGCCCCCAGGTGCCGGTGGACGATTCCCGGTACGAAGCCCTCGAGGGCGCACCTTTTACGGCGCCCGACCCGGCCGTACAGGACAAAAGCGCGTGATTTGGAGCGCCTCCAACCCGTGACCGACCATGGGCGGTCGTCCGGCGACCCCGGGCACCCGCCCCGCGGCTCAGCGGGGAGCCCGGCGATCCCGGGCATCAGCACGACGAGAGGCGCACCACCCCATGCACGACACCGGATCCGTCCAGGCTCCGGCCCCCGAGGCGACCGCAACCCGGTCCGCTTCGGCACCCGAGAAGCACGCCCGGCGCTTCGGGCTCCCCGTCGCCACCGCCCTCGTCATGGGCAACATCATCGGCGGCGGCATCTTCCTCCTCCCGGCCTCCGTGGCCCCCTTCGGCACCGTCAGCCTGCTCGCCTTCGGCGTCCTGACGCTCGGCGCGATCGCGCTGGCCCTGGTCTTCGGCCGGCTCGCCGAGCGCGACCCGCGCACCGGCGGCCCCTACGTCTACGCCCGCGAGGCCTTCGGCGACTTCGCCGGTTTCCTCGCCGCGTGGGCGTACTGGATCACCACCTGGGTCTCCAACGCGGCCCTCGCCGTAGCCGCCGTCGGCTACCTCGACGTGCTGATCCCGGTGAACGACCACAAGTGGAGCGCGTGCCTGGCCGCACTGGTCATCCAGTGGCTGCCCGCCCTGTCCAACTTCGCCGGCAGCCGCTACGTCGGAGCCGTCCAGCTGATCTCCACCGTGCTGAAGTTCGCCCCGCTGCTGCTCGTGGCGGTCGGCGGCCTGTTCCACTTCGACGCGCACAACCTCGGGCCCTTCCAGGAGGGCGGCGGCAGCACGCTCGGCGCGATCTCCGCCTCCGCCGCGATCCTGCTCTTCTCCTACCTGGGCGTGGAGTCCGCAGCGGTCAGCGCCGGCGAGGTCCGCGACCCGCGCCGCAACGTCGGCCGCGCCACCGTGATCGGCACCACCGGCGCCGCCCTGGTCTACCTGCTCGGCACCCTCGCCGTGTTCGGCACGGTCGCCCACGACAAGCTGGTGCACTCCACCGCCCCGTTCTCCGACGCCGTGAACGCCATGTTCGGCGGCTCCTGGGGCGGCTGGGCCGTCGCGCTCGCCGCACTGGTGTCGATGACCGGCTGCCTCAACGGCTGGACCCTGCTGAGCGCCCAGACGCCCTACGCGGCCGCCCGCGACGGGCTGTTCCCGGCCGCGTTCACCCGCAAGCGGCGCGGTGTGCCGACCGTCGGTGTCGGCGTCACCGTCGTCCTCGCCTCCCTGCTGACGATCTACAACTACACGGCCGGCTCGGCGCGGGTCTTCGAGGTCCTCGTCCTGGTCACCACCTTCACCGCGACCGTCCCGTACCTGCTGACCACCGCCGCGCAGATCCACCACCTCGCCCGGGGCGCGCAGGTCGACCGGGTGCGCCTGGTGCGCGACGCGGTCCTCGCCGCGCTCGCCTTCGGCTTCTCCCTGTGGCTCGTCGCGGGTGCCGGTTACGCCGCCGTCTACCAGGGCGTGCTGTTCCTGTTCGCGGGCGTCCCCGTGTACGCGTGGCTCGCGGCGCGGCGGCAGCGCGGCGGGGCGTGAGAGGCCGGTCCTGTGCGTGCGGAGTGCTGAAATGTGATCGGATGGAGGCTTAGGGAACCCCGCTTGGGCGGGACCACACGTGAAAGGAAGCAAACGTGGCCACCACGCGTTCCGCACACACCGTCTGGGAAGGCAACCTGCTCGAGGGCAACGGTGTCGTCACCTTCGACTCCTCCGGCATCGGTCAGCAGCCGGTGTCGTGGCCGTCGCGCGCCGAGCAGGCGAACGGCAAGACCAGCCCGGAGGAGCTGATCGCCGCCGCCCACTCCAGCTGCTTCTCCATGGCTCTGTCGCACGCTCTGGCCGGGGCCGGCAACGCGCCCACCAAGCTCGTCACCTCGGCCGACGTCACCTTCCAGCCCGGTGAGGGGATCACCGGCATCCACCTCACCGTCGAGGGCACCGTCCCCGGCATCGACAACGACGCCTTCGTCGCCGCCGCGCAGGACGCCAAGGCCAACTGCCCGGTCAGCCAGGCCCTGAAGGCCGTACCGATGACGCTGGACGCCAAGCTCGCCTGAGTCCGCGCCCGCACCCGGTACACCACGCGGACCGTCCCCCGACTTCCGGGGGACGGTCCGCGCCGGCTTTTCCGCCCCGCTCGACGAGCGGCCCGACCGCACGCCGCCGGGTCATTTCGCGGCTGTCCTCGGGCTGGCCAGGTGTCCGGCCCGAGGACGAACAGGATGCCGTAGTGGAAGGCCGGCGAGGCGATGTTCAGCAGCCGCGACTCGTACACCTGCGAGGAGCGGGTGGTCCGGCCGGAACCTGTCGTGGCGGTGGCGTCAGAGCAGGCCGGCCAGCAGCAGGACGAACGCGATGCAGGGCAGGGCGCCCCGGAGCAGGGTGGTCATCGGCGGACCTCGGTGCGGGAGGGCGGCAGTGCGGCGCACACGGCGTCCAGGACGGCCGCGTACGGGGTGCCGAAGGCGGTCAGCCGGGTCCGGAGCTGCTCCAGAGCGTCGCGGTACTCGGTCAGCAGGCCGGTGTCACCGGTGCGGGCGGTGAACTCCAGCACCGCGGGCAGGAAGTCAGGCAGCTCCTCGTCGGTGAACTCCAGACCGTGCGCGCGGTACTGCTCCTTGAAGCGGACCAGCGACATCCAGCGGCGCCGCGTGTCGCCGTCGTGCCACCAGCTGAGGTACAGGCTGTGCCGGTTCTTCGGGTCGAAGACCTGCACGTAGTGCGCGGCCAGCTCCCGCGGTTCGGTGACGGCCGCGTGGTCGGTGAACGCGCGCAGCTGCGGGGCCGCCTCGCGCAGCAGCGGCAGCCGGGCGAACAGGTCGTCGTCGGGATAGGTCAGGCAGAGCGCGGCCGCCTGGTACAGCACGGCGTCCGAGGGCATCAGGGTGCCTCCTTCGGGTCGGCCACCTCGGCTTCGTCGTCCGCGGTCTGCCTACGGCGCAGCAGGTGCTCGGTGTTCAGCGTGAACGCCGTGTACCGCCGGCCGGAAGAACCGGCCGGCGCGCAGCAGGGCCGCGCCCGGCTCGGTGGGCGGTATCCGCGTGTCGGTCACAGGCCCTTTCTCGCTCACCGTCAGGCTCGACGCTAGGGGCGGGCGGCAAGAGGCACCTGTTCAGCGCATCCGTACGGGTCAGCGGGACCGGTACGGCGAGCAGGGGCCCGCGGGAGGCAGGCGGCGCGGGCGCATCCGTCAGGGCTTGCGGGCGACCCCCGCGTACACCGGGACGATGCCCTCCGCCTGGGCGGCCACGTCCACCGGCTCCGGGCGCCAGCCGGTCACCGGGATCACCCCCGGGCCCAGCAGCTCCAGCCCGTCGAAGAATCGGGAGAACTCGGCGAGCGGGCGCGGGAAGAACGGGGTGCCGCTGCGCCGGAAGTTCTCGGCGGCCTTCTCGATCGCCTCCGGGTTCAGGTCCGGGGTGACCTGGGACAGGATCAGATGGCTGCCCGGGGGGAGCGCGTCGACGTACCGCTTGACCAGGCCGTGGACGTCGTCCCCGGCGGGGTCCGCGCTCAGGTAGTGGGTGAGGGCGACCAGCGACAGCGCGACCGGCCGGTCCAGGTCCAGCGACTCGGCGGCCCGGGCGAGCAGGGTGTCCACGTCGCGGACGTCGGCGTGCACATAGTCCGTGGAGCCCTCCGCCGTGCCGCGCAGCAGCGCCTCGGCGTGCCGCAGCACGATCGGGTCATTGTCCGCGTACACCACCTTCGCCTCCGGAGCCACGCCCTGCGCGACCTGGTGCAGGTTGGGCTCGGTCGGGATGCCGGTGCCGATGTCCAGGAACTGGCGGACGCCCGCCTCGGCCACCGCGCGCACGGCCCGGTGCATGAACCGGCGATTGGCGCGGGCGCCGCGCACCACGGTGCCGTCGACGGCGAGGATCCGGCGGGCCAGTTCCTCGTCCACCGGGTAGTTGTCCTTGCCGCCCAGCCACCAGTCGTACACCCGGGCCGGGTGCGGGCGGCTGGTGTCGATGCGGGACGCCGCGGTGTCGGATCCGGTCATGCTCGGGGCTCTCCTAGCTCAGTCGGTCACGGTGGTGCGTGAGGATCTTCTTCGTGCGCTCGGCCGACGCGGCGTGCGTCGTCAGATGGTCGAGCACCTCCAGATGCACCGACACCTCCGAGCGGGAGTCCAGGTACAGCGCGCCGCTGAGGTACTCGGAGACCACCATGTCGGGCAGCTCCGGCTCCGCGAAGCGGAACAGGGAGAACGGCGCGTACGCCCCCGGGTGCGGGCCGGAGGCGAACTCGGCGACCTGCAGCGTGACCTTGTCGCGCTCGCCGAACTCCAGCAGCTTCTCCCATTGCTCCCGCATGACCGCCGGGTCGTGGCCGACCGGGCGCAGCAGCACCGTCTCGTCCATGACCACCCACAGACGGGGGGCGTCCGGGCTCTCCAGCAGCCGCTGCCGCTCCATGCGCAGCGTCACATGCCGCTCCGTGGCCTGAGGGCTGCGCCGCCCGATCGTGCCGGACTCCAGCACGGCACGCGCGTAGCCCTCCGTCTGCAGCAGGCCCGGCACGAAGTGCGGCTCGTAGGAGCGCATCAGCCGCGCCGCACCCTCCAGGCTGACGAACAGGCTGAACCAGTCCGGCAGCACATCGTGGAAGCGCTGCCACCAGCCGGGCCGGTTGGCCTCCTCGGCCAGCGCCACGAACTCGGTGACCTCCGTCGCACCGACGCCGTACGTCTGCAGCAGCACCTGCACATACGGGATCTTCAGCGCGACCTCGGCCGTCTCCATCCGCCGCACGGTCGCCGGGGCCACCCGCAGCACTTGCGCGGCCTCCTCGCGTTCGAGACCGGCCGCCTCCCGCAGCTCCTGCAACCGCCTGCCGAGCACCACCTGGCCCACCGTGGGCGCGGGCCGCCGCTCACTCACCCCACGCCTCCCCTACGCGCCGAAGCAGCCGAAGCACACCGGCCAGTCTGTCACGCGCGAGACGCCGACGGGCCGCCAGGTGCGGGGTTTTGCCGGTCAGGTCCCCAGCGAGTGCAGGTACTTCACGGTCGCCGGGTCGGCCGGCAGGAACGTCTCGATGGCCAGCTCGGCGACCGTGACGTCCATCGGCGTGTTGAAGGTGGAGATCGACGAGATGAACGACAGCACCCGGCCCTCGTGCTCGAAGCGCAACGGCAGCGCGAAATACGGGTAGGGCTCCTCGGGTTCGCTGTCCGGCGCCTCTCGCGGCACCGGGTAGGCCGCCACCTCCTCGTACAGCGCGCGCAGTTCCTCGGAGCGCTGCAGGGCGATCTGCCGCTGCATCTGCTCCAGCAGATGCCCGCGCCACTCCCGCAGGTTCCGGATGCGCGGCGCCATGCCCTCGGGGTGCAGCGTCAACCGCATCGCGTTCAGCGGGGGTTGCAGCAGCCACTCCGGCACGCCCTCCAAGAACATCGCGACACCCCGGTTCGCCGCCCGCACCCGGTACAGCCCGTCCAGCACCAGCGCCGGGTACGGCTCGTAGCCGCGGATCAGCCGCTCCATGCCGTCCCACAGCGCGTCCAGCGCCGGATCGTCCAGCGCGGTCTCCGGGTAGCGGGGCGCGTAACCGGCCGCCAGCAGCAGCGCGTTGCGCTCGCGCACCGGCACCTCCAAGTGCTCCGCCAGCCGCAGCACCATCTCCTCGCTCGGCTTGGAGCGGCCGGTCTCGACGAAGGAGATGTGCCGGGCGGAGGAGTCTGCGCGCAGCGCCAGCTCCAGCTGACTGATCCGCCGCCGTACCCGCCAGGCCCGCAGCAGCGGGCCGATGCCCTGGCCGGCGGGGGCGCTGGGGGAGACGGTGGTGCCGGAGGCGACAGGGGTCATGGGGACGACGGTAGCCGAGGTCCGCCGGGGCGGGGCGCTCGGGGACGCACTCGGCTGCGCGGTGGAGTTCGCCGGACGCACCGCGTCGACCGGCGCTCGCCGCGCCGCGTTGTGGCAGGCTGGACGCGTACGCGACACAGCTGAAGGGAGCGAGGCATGGCCGTCGAACCGCTGTCGCAGAAGGAGATCGAGGACCGGCTGGCGGAGCTGCCCGGCTGGTCCCTCGACGGGGACCGCCTCGCCCGCTCCTACCGGCTGGCCTCCCACTTCGCGGCGACCGCGATGGTCATCCACATCGCCCAGGTGCAGGACGAGCTGAACCACCACTCCGACCTGACCCTCGGCTACAACACCGTCTCCCTCACGGTGAGCACACACAGCGCCGGCGGCGCGGTCACCGCGCTCGACTTCGAGCTGGCGCGCCGCGTCCAGGACCTGGCCGCAGGCCACGGGGCCGACTGACCGGCACACACGCGGACGAGGGGGGAGCGGGTGGTGCTGGACTACGACAAGGAAGCGGAGCGCTACGACGCCCTGCGCGGCGGCGAACCCCGGGCGGCCGCGGCGGCGGACGCCGTGCTGAGTCTCGTACCGCCGACCGCGCGCCGGATGCTCGACGTCGCCTGCGGCACCGGCATCGTCACACGCCGGCTGTCCGCCGCCCGCCCGGACCTCGCCGTCATCGGCGCCGACCTGGCGCACACCATGACCCGGCACGCGGCCGCCCGTCTGCCGGGTGCCGTCATACGCGCCGACACGCGGCGCCTGCCCTTCGCGCGCGCCGCGTTCGACGCGGTCGCCGGCGTATGGCTGCTGCACCTGCTGGACACACCCGAGGACGTGCGCGCCGTCGTCGCCGAGTGCGCCCGGGTCCTCGCACCCGGCGGCGTGTACGTCACCACGGTCGACAAGGCCGCCGCGCACAACGTGGGCAGCGACATCGACGCCGTCCTCGCCTCCCGGCCGCCCAGCGAGGCCCGCGACGCCTCCGACCAGGTCGAGAAGTACGCCGTCGAGCACGGTCTGGTCCCGGCAGGCCGGGCCCGGTTCACCGGACGCGGTCAGGGCCGTAGTCCGCGGCGTACGATCGCCGACCTGCGTCGCGGCTGGTTCGTCACGCTGCCGCCCGGACGGCCGCTCACCGAGCGCTACGCGGCCCGGCTGGCCGAGCTGCCGGACCAGGACCGGCCCCGCCCTGACCCGGAGTTCACGCTGCGCGCGTTCCGCAAGCCGGCGTAGACCCGGCAACCTTCCCTTCGCCGGCGGCGACCAGCGGGTGCCACCTGTCCGCTCCCCCCGTAGGAGGGCCGTATGGGCCACCCGCACCCGCACTCGCGCACCCGGCACCGCAGACGCCGTACCGCCGCCGTCCTGGCCGCGCTGACCGCCACGGCCGCGCTCTCCGGCGCCGCCCTCACCTCGGTCGCCTCGGGCGAGGCCCGGGCCGCCACCGCGCGGCAGGTCGAGAAGCTGGACCGCGGTGTGGTCAGCGTCCACACCGCCGGCGGCAACCTGGTCAGCTGGCGCTGGCTGGGCACCGACCCGGACGGCGTGGCGTTCAACGTCTACCGCGGCGCCACCAAGCTCACCGCGTCACCGGTCACGGCCACGAACTGGTTCCACTCCGGTGCCGAATCCTCCGCCGACTACGTCGTCCGGCCCGTCGTGAACGGCGCCGAGACCGGCGAGGCCGTGCACGCGATCCAGTTCCGCACCGGCTACAAGGACGTGCCGCTCTCCCCGCCGCCGGGCGGCACCACCCCCGACAAAGTGGCCTACACCTACGAGGCCAACGACGCCTCCGTCGGCGACCTCGACGGCGACGGCGTCCTCGACTTCGTCCTCAAGTGGCAGCCCACCGACGCCAAGGACAACTCGCAGTCCGGCTACACCGGCACCACGATCGTCGACGCGGTGAAGCTGGACGGCACCCGCCTGTGGCGCGTCGACCTGGGCCGCAACATCCGCTCCGGCGCGCATTACACGCAGTTCCAGGTGTACGACTACGACGGCGACGGACGCGCCGAGGTCGCCATGAAGACCGCCGACGGCACGAAGGACGGCACCGGCACGGTCGTCGGCGACCCCGCGGCCGACTACCGCAATCCTTCCGGCCATGTGCTGTCCGGCCCCGAGTATCTGACCATGTTCGACGGCCGGACGGGCCGGGCCCTGCAGTCCGTGGACTATGTGCCCGCCCGCGGCACGGTGTCCTCCTGGGGCGACTCCTACGGCAACCGCGTCGACCGCTTCCTGGCCGGCACCGCCTATCTCGACGGCTCCCGGCCCTCCCTGATCACGGCGCGCGGCTACTACACCCGCACCGTCATCACCGCCTGGGACTGGCGGGGCGGTGCCTTCACCCGCCGCTGGACCTTCGACACCGCCTCCTCAACCAACAGCGGCAAGGGCTACGACGGGCAGGGCAACCACCAGCTGTCCGTGGCGGACGTCGACGGCGACGGCCGCGACGAGATCGTCTACGGCTCGATGGCGGTCGACGACAACGGCGCCGGCCTGTGGACCACGAGGAACGGCCATGGCGACGCGATGCACGTCGGCGACCTCGACCCGTCCCGGCCGGGCCTGGAGGAGTTCAAGGTCGACGAGGACGGCTCGAAGCCCTCGTCCTGGATGGCGGACGCCCGCACCGGCCAGATCCTGTGGTCCACCCCGCCCAACGGTGACAACGGCCGCGGCGTCTCCGACGACATCTGGGCCGGCAGCGCGGGCGCCGAGTCCTGGTCGTCCGCCGAGAGCGGGCTCCGCGATCCCCGGGGCGCGGTGGTGGCGAGCCGCAAACCGGGTTCCGCCAACTTCCTGTCCTGGTGGGACGGCGACCCGGTCCGCGAACTCCTCGACGGCACCCACGTCGACAAGTACGGCACCTCCGCCGACACCCGCCTGCTGACCGGCGCGTCGGTGCGCGCGAACAACGGCACGAAGGCCACGCCGTCCCTGTCCGGGGACATCCTCGGCGACTGGCGCGAGGAGGTCGTCTGGCCGACCGCCGACAACACGGCCCTGCGGATCTACTCCACCCCTTACCCGACGGCCACCCGCATCACCACCCTGCTGCACGACACCCAGTACCGCACGGGCCTGGCGTGGCAGAACACCGCGTACAACCAGCCGCCGCACCCGAGCTTCTTCCTCGGCAACGGCATGCCGACGCCGCCGCGGCCGGCCGTCTACGCGCCGTGAGAGGGCCCGCGCACCAAGGGGCCACCGAGGAATCCGCAACTCGAAGGCCGACGCGCCGAGGTGCCTGAGCGCATTCTCAGCCGGAGCCCAGAAGCCCCCGACCGCCGGGTGACGCCGGTCGGGGGCTTCTTGTTCGAACCGCCTCCCGCGCTACGCCGCTTCTTCGAGTGCGGCCTTCTCCGGGTTGCGGATCACAGATCGAACCCACGCCGGCGTCAGGCCCAGTCGCGCCGCCAGCACCTCCACCGGCACACCGCGCTGGTGCGCCCGCCGCAGCGCCTCGTTCCGCCGCAACCGGACCCGCCGCGTGGCCTCCCGTCCTGCCAACCGCTCGAAAAGCACCGCCAGCGCCACCGACAGCCGGCCTGCCGTGTCGTTCCACCAACGCCGCAAAGATTTCTCCCGTCGTCGTGAAGCAACTACACCTACGCACCAAGGTCGGGGGAGTCGAGCGCGTCCACAAGAGCGCGCGGCGGGGCGCACGAGTCCGGAGAAGCGTGGCATCTCCCGGCGACGAGTCCGGCCGCCTGCGCGCCCCCCTCGCTCACCTCAAGCCGCAGCTCAGGCCGCCCAGTTGGAACACCGTCGGTGCCGTGTTCCGCCCCGACCAGCTGCCCGTGAAGCCGAAGCTCACGGACGAGCCTGCCGCGACCGTTCCGTTCCAGGCGGTGTTCTTCGCGGTCACGGACGCGCCGGACTGGGTGTGGTCGGCGTTCCACAGCTGGGTGATCTGCTGGCCGTCGTCGAAGGCCCAGCCGAGCGACCAGCCGTTCCAGGTGGTCGTCCCGCTGTTGGTCAGCTGTACGTCGGCCTGGAAGCCGCCCGACCACTGGTTGGTGATCCGGTACGTCACCGCGCACCCGCCCGCGGGAGCCGGATCCGTACCGCCCCCGGTGCCGGAGACGTCGCCGTAGACGATGCCCCGGCCGTTGGTGGAGACGTACACCCGGCCGTACACCCGCGGATCGCCCGTGATGGCCGCGCCCGTCCAGCCCCACTGGTGGGCGTCGTCGTTGATCCGCGTCCAGCTCGCGCCCTTGTCCGTGGAGCGGAAGATGCCGCGCACCCCGCCGATCTTCGCGCTGGTGTAGAGGGTCTGGTACGACGCTCCCGGCGCCGCCTTGCCGAAGCCGACGGTGTCGGCCTGTTCCACACCGCTCAGCTTCGTGAAGGTCGCGCCGCCGTCGGTGGAGTGCCACAGTCCGTACGCGCCGTCGCTCGCCCCACCGGCCAGCCAGATGTCGCCCTTGGTGCCGGGCAGCGCCTTGAAGCGCACGCTGTCACCGCTGGGCAGGCCCGTCGCGGGGGACGCGGTGAAGGTCGCTCCGCCATCGGAACTGACGTAGAAGCGGCCGGACTTGAAGCCGTAGAAGCTCTTCGGATCGACCCGGTCGGACTCGACGACCGCGCCCGCCGGGAGGCCGGCCGACGCCGACCACGACGTGCCGAAGCCCGTCGAGTGCTGCACGCCGGTGCCCTGCGGGCTCCACACGAACCGGCTGCCGTCCGCCGCGGCGGCCACCGTGCCGCCGCCGCTCACCCCCGACGGGTCGGTGCCGCCGGACCAGGTGGCCCCGTTGTCCGTGGAGAAGGCGATGTGCGGACCGGAGTCGAGGTCGCCGACCCGCACCACCGTGTCGGGGTTCGTCTCGGCGAAGTCGAGGCTGGTGGTGGTCGTGAAGTTCGGCGCGGTGTACATCATCGACGGCACCTTCGTCAGGTCCGTGTGCCGGAACCCGCCGATGTCACCGAGGGCGCTGAACAGCTGGGCGCCGCCGGACGGGGGAGCGGCGAGGTCGTTGACCGCGGTCTCCTCCAGGCCCTGCACCATGGGCCGGAGGGCGAACTTCGTCCCGCTGTCCCACTTCGTCAGGTCCTCGGTGCCGTAGATCGTCGCTCCGGTGCCGTACATCATGCGGTCGGAGTCGAACGGGTCGATCTCCAGCGCCTCGGTCATCCAGCCGAGCTTGGGGCTCTGCTCGGGCGGGGAGGGGTTCGCGCCCCAGGTCAGCCAGGGGGCGGAGGACACGTCCATGGTGTAGCGGTTCTCGCGGTCCGGGTACGACGTGTAGTCCCACGCCGTGGTCCAGTGCGCGCCGCTGTCCGTCGAGCGGAAGATCTGTGTGTCCGGCCACCAGGAGCTGTACGCGGTCGCCATCACCGTTCCCGGGTGCTGCCGGTCCACGGTGAGCCCGCTGAAGCCGTAGAAGGTGTCGGCCTCGGCGACGGGGCTGATGTCGGTCCAGGTGCCGGTCGCGGTCGCGTACCGCCACAGCTGTCCCTTGCCGCCGTCGTACGGGCCGCCCTTGTCGCTGTAGGCGAGGTAGAGGTAGCCGTCGACCGCGTCCAGGACGCCCTTGTGCGCCAGGTGACCGGTGGGCTGCCCGGCCAGCCGCTGCCAGGTCGCGCCCGCGTCCGCCGACCGGTACACCGCGTTGTCCTTGTCGGCCACGCCCACGTAGATCGTCTTCGTGGCGTTGCCGGCGGTGCCGGTCGACTCGTCGAAGGTGACCCAGACGATGCCCTGGTTGTCGCTCGTGTATCCCGAGGTGTCGCCCGGGTCCTGCTGGTAGTTACCGGCGTTGGGGAAGTTCGTCACCTGCGACCAGGTGACGCCCGAGTCCGTGGAGCGCCACAGGCCCTTGCCGCCGGGCGCGCCGAGGTAGAGCACACTGTTGCGGTGCGGGTCGATCGCGAGGCGCTCGCCCATGCCGCGGCCCGGCATGTTGCCGCCGAGCTTGTACGGCAGGTCGGTCTTCTTCCAGGTCGCGCCCCGGTCGGCGGAGCGCAGCACGGCCCCGTTGCCGGGGTCCCAGCCGTTGGTGTACGTGCCGACCGCGGCGTACACCTTGTCCGGGTCGACGGAGTCGGAGGCGAGGCTGACGACGCCGGTGTGGCCCCAGTCGTCCCAGCCGACCGAGTCCAGCAGCGGTGTCCACGTCTTCGTCGACTGCTGCCAGCGGTAGGCACCGCCGATGTCGGTACGGGCGTAGGCGAGGTTCTTCTCCGAGCGGTTGAAGACGATGCCGGGCACGAAGCCGCCGCCGTCCACGCGGACGTTCTTCCAGGTGTAGGCGGCCTCCGCCGTCGGCGCGTCGGCGGCGAGCGCGGGCGGGGCCCCGGCCAGCAGCCCGGCGGCCAGCGCCACTACGGCCGTCCAGATACGGGTTCTTCGCACGGTGGGGTCCTTCCTCGTCGGTGAAGGAGGGCGTGAGAGAACCGGGCGGCCCCAGGGAGGTCGGGGCCGCCCGGCGTGTACGCGGAGAGCGGGGACTATTCGAGGAGCTCCGCGTACGAACCCATGGCGAGTGCGATGTCCGCCTGGGCCCAGAACCGGTGGTACGTGAACACGGGCGCCGCGCCGCCCTTCAGATAGGCCTCGACCTTCGACCAGGCCGGGTCGTTCTTGTAGAAGGACCGCAGGGAGGCGAACGTCGACGCGGAGTCGATCCTGTCGCCGTTCGGCATCGTGCCGCTCCAGCCGCTCGGCACGTACACGCTGTCGTCGAACCGGCTGTAGTCGGCGCGGGTCTCCGGAACGGCCACACCGAGCGCGTCCCGGTAGTTCGTCCACATGCCGTCGAGCAGCGCCTTCGCCGTCGCCTTCGCCTGTGTGTCACCGGACTTGGCGGCGTAGTACGTCAGGGTCTTGGCGTAGGCGGCGGCCACACCGACGTCGTCGGTGTAGTCGGTGACGGTGACGTGCAGTCCCGTGTTGGCGCCGGGACTCGACGCGTTCCAGGTGTCCGGCTGCCCGGTCCACTGGAGCGTGGAGGGGATGAGGTACGTGCCGTCCGGGTTGACCGTGGTCTTGGACAGCGCCCACTTCACCCATTTGTCGAGGACCGTCTTCGCGGCCGTGCTGCCCGTCTGCTGGTAGTACTCGGCGACGCGCTCCATCGACCACGCCTGGAACCCGAACCACTGGTTGGACGGCGGGTCGTGGTAGACGGGCGCCGGGTCGTAGTACATGCCGTAGAAGGTCGGCGTGCCGGCCGGCGGGGTGGCGTACCGGCCCGCCCAGCTGTTGGTCGCGCCGCCCGCGATACCGCCCTCCGAGGACTGCAGCCAGCGGTAGAACTCCAGCTGCCGGTCGAGGGACTTGGCCCAGTCGCCCGCGCCCGTGGCCGACTTGGGCTTCAGGTCGGCGTAGGAGCTGAGCGCGTACGCGGCGAGCGGGTTCTGGTAGCCGCCGTGCACATGGCTGGAGCCGATGCGCCAGGCCCAGCCGGCCGAGGTGTCGGTGGCGCCGCCCCACGCGTAGTACCAGGACAGCAGGTAGTGCGAGGCGTCCTTGCCGCTGCCGGCCGGGCAGGCGGACGGACCGACGCAGTTGCCGATCTTCTTGAAGTACTTGTCGTACATCGCGTAGCGCAGGTAGTCGCCCATCTTGGCGGCCTTGGCGACCGTGCCGGACACCGCCGTGCCCTTGCCCTGCTGCTTGGCCCACACGTCCGCCCAGTAGGCGGCCTGCACCGCACGCGCGTCGGCGTCCGGGGCGTCGGTGTACTTCCACTGCTTGGCGTAGGAGGAGTCGCCGGTGAACAGGTCCAGGTAGCCGTTCTTGCCGCCGTACTTGAAGGCGTCGCAGGTGGGCTGCGGGACGGTCTCCCACACGGACTCCTGCGGGCCGCGCTGGAAGGTGTTGATGTACGACGGGCCGGTGGCCGCCGGTCCGGCCTCGCACGTGCCGGGCTCGTTGCCGTAGCCGTAGACGTTGTCGACGTCCTGGATCCAGTGCATGCCGTACACGTCGTCCGTGCCGTAGGCGCTCTTCAGCTCCCCGGCGATCGGGTCCGAGCCCACCGGCACCGAGGTGTCCAGCTTCGCCGGGTACTCGTCGGGGGTGTCGTACTCGGGCGCGTAGGTGGCCGGCTTGGACGCGTTGTAGAAGGAGTTGGTCGGCTGGTCGGCGTGGGTGGGGATCATGTACTTCTCCATGAGGTCCCACGCGCCGTTGAACTTCGACCAGTCGCCCGTCACCTTGCCGTACATCGCCTGGAGCCACAGCAGGTAGCTGTACGCCTCGGACGTCGTCTCGTGGCCCTGGTCGGGGGCTTCCACGATCAGCGTCTCGACCGAGTGGTAGGGGATGCCCTCGGGCGAGAAGTAGCCGTTCGCCGGGTTGGTGATCTTCCCGTACAGGTCCAGGAAGCGGGCGTCGTACTCCTTGGCCGCGGCGATCTGCGTGACCGTCACCGACGCCTTCGCCAGCCCGGGGGCGGTGGACTCGAAGGTCGCCGCGCCGGTCCCGGAGGCGTCCGCGGTGACCGTCACCTTCTGCGGCGTGGACCAGTTGGCCGGGGTGAAGGTGAGCGAGGCGCCGCCGGAGACGCTCAGGCCGCTGTTGCCGCTCGCCCGCGCGGTGGTGACCGTGACGTTCGAGCTGGGCTGCGTCGACAGCTTCAGTTCGTAGGAGGCCGTCTTGCCCTGCTGCACCGCCAGCTGCTGGGTGGAGGCGACCACGGAGGGTCCCGCGGCGACCGTGATGCCGACGGGCGTGGAGGACGCCGACGCGCCCAGGCTGTCGTACGCCTTCGCCACCAGGGAATGACTGCCCACGGTCAAGCCGGAGGCGGAGAGCGTGTACGGCGCGGTCGTGTCCGTGCCCAGCAGCGTGGTGTCGTCGTAGAACTCCACCTTGCCGATGGATGCGTTGTCCGCCGCGGCCGCGGTCGCCGCGAGGGGGACGGCGTCCCCTTGCGTGTAGACAGCGCCCGCCGCCGGGCTGGTCAGCACGGCGACCGGTGGCTGGTGCGCGCCGGTGCAGGGTGTGCCGTTGACCGCGAACGACGTCGGCGCGGTGTTGGTGCCGCTGTAGGTGAACTGCGCGCCGGTGCTGGTCCCCGCGCCGGCGGCGATCATGCCGTTGTACGAGGCGTTCTTGACGGTGACCGTCTGGCCGGACTGGCTCCAGGTGCCGTTCCAGCCGTTCGTCAGCTTCTGGTTGCCGGAGTAGCTGTACGTCAGGGTCCAGCCGTCGAGGGCCTCGGTGCCACGGTTGGTGAGCGTCAGGTCCGCGGTGAAGCCGGAGCCCCAGTCGTTGGTCTTGTAGTCGACGCTGCACTGGAGTGCGGCAGCGTGCGCGGTCGTCGCGCCGCTCGCCAGCATCGACAAGGGCAGTGCCAAGGCCGCGGCGGCGGCGGTCCACAGTCGCCGTACGGCTCTGCGTCCGCGTCGGGGTGGGGGATGCATGGTGCTGGTTCCTCCTTGCGGCTCGGGGTGTACGGGCTCGGGAGAAGTCAAGGCTTGAACCAGTGGGAGCGCTCCCATAGTGGGGATGGGCTGACGGAGGGTCAAGAGACTTGAAGAGTCGAAAAAGTTCGACGGCCCGCCTTTCGAAAAGTCCCGTGACCCCTCTGGTCTTCTCCGTCACTTCCCGCTACCTTCCATCGCACCAGTGGGAGCGGTTCCACCAGTCGGCGCGTGTGCCAGCACGTGCCCGAACTGCAAGGAGTCGCTCGATGAGACACCCCCCGCGTTCAGCACTTTTAGCCGTCGGCGGCGCGATCGCCCTGCTCACCACCGCGCTCGTGCCGGTCGTCACGGCACAGGCCGCCGCGCCCGCGTGCACGGTGGAGTACTCCGTCACCGGCCAGTGGGACACCGGCTTCCAGGGCGCCGTGAAGATCACCAACAACACGGCCGCGCTGAGCAGTTGGCGGCTCACCTTCGACTTCCCCGGTACCCAGAAGGTCACCCAGGGCTGGAACGCCGAGTGGTCCCAGTCCGGCACGACCGTCACCGCGGCCAACAAGAGCTGGAACGGTTCGCTCGCCACCGGCGCGAGCGTCAGCGCCGGCTTCCTCGGCTGGTTCTCCGGCACCAACGCCGTACCGGCCGGCTTCAAGCTCAACGGCACCGCCTGCAACGTCGACACGGAACCCACCCCGGGCCCGACCGACCCGGGCCCCACCGACCCGCCGCCCTCCGGGGGCGGCGCACCCGCCCTGCACGTCCAGGGCAACAAGCTCGTCGACGCCGACGGCAGGGCGCGCCGGCTGCTCGGCGTGAACCGCTCCGGCGGCGAGTTCATGTGCGTCCAGGGCTACGGCATCTGGGACGGCCCGGTCGACGACGCCGCGATCAAGGCGATCGCCGACTGGAAGGCCGACGCCGTGCGCATCCCCCTCAACGAGGAGTGCTGGCTCGGCCTGGCCAACGTCAAGCCGGAGTACGCGGGCGCCAACTACATCAGCGCCGTCAAGGAGCTGGTGGGCCGGGTCAAGGCGCACGGCATGACGCCGATCGTCGAACTGCACTGGACGTACGGGCAGTACACCGGCAACTCGGCGGGCTGCTCCGACGTGCACGCCACCTGCCAGAAGCCGATGCCGGACGCGCAGTACTCACCGTCGTTCTGGTCGTCGGTCGCGAGCACCTTCAAGGACGACCCGGCCGTCGTCCTCGACCTGTTCAACGAGCCCTACCCGGACCGTGCCACGTCCACCATCGCCCAGGCCTGGCAGTGCTGGCGGGACGGCGGCACCTGCCCGGGGATCGGCTACCAGGTCGCCGGCATGCAGGACCTGGTCGACGCGGTGCGCGCCACCGGCGCCAAGAACGTGATCATGCTGGGCGGCCTGGCCTACTCCAACGACCTGAGCCAGTGGCTGACGTACAAACCCGCCGACCCGGCGGGCAATCTGGCCGCCGCGTACCACGTGTACAACTTCAACACCTGCTCCAGTGAGAGCTGCTGGGACTCCACACTCGCCCCGGTCGCCGCCCAAGTCCCCCTGATCGGCGGGGAGATCGGCGAGAACACCTGCGCCCACTCCTTCGTCGACCGGGTCATGAAGTGGTTCGACGACCGCGGCCTGTCCTACCTCGGCTGGACCTGGAACACCTGGGACTGCTCTTCGGGTCCCTCGCTCATCTCCGCCTACGACGGCACCCCCACCGCTTACGGCACCGGGCTGCGTGACCATCTGCGCGCCCTCAACCCGTAACACCCGCTACCGACAAGGAAACCCGCAGCCATGAGTCGTACGAGACTGTCCCTGATCGCCGCCCTTGCGCTGACCGCCGGGTCCGGAGCGGCCGCGCTGACGGCCGTGCCCGCCGGGGCCGCGGCCGCCGCTCCCGCCTGCACCGTCGGCTACACCGTGCAGAACCAGTGGGACACCGGCTTCACCGCCGCCGTCACCGTCACCAACAACGGCGCCGCCAAGTCGGGCTGGTCGCTGAAGTGGACCTACGCCGGCAACCAGAAGATCGGCAACGCCTGGAACGCGAAGGTCACCCAGTCCGGCACCGCCGTCACCGCCGCCAACGAGTCCTACAACGGCTCGCTGCCCACCGGCGGTTCGGCGAGCTTCGGCTTCCAGGCCTCCTACAGCGGCACCAACGCGGTTCCCGCCACCTTCACCCTCGACGGCGTCACCTGCAACGTCGACGGCACAGGCGGCACGCCGACCCCCGACCCGACCACCCCGACGCCCACCCCCACCGACCCGTCGGGCAAGGCCGACAACCCCTACGCCGGCGCCAAGGTGTACGTCAACCCCGAGTGGTCGTCGCTGGCCGCGGCCGAACCGGGTGGCAGCCGTGTCGCCAACCAGCCCACCTACGTCTGGCTGGACCGGATCGCCGCCATCAACGGCGTGAACGGCGGCATGGGCCTGCGCGCTCACCTCGACGAGGCGCTGAAGCAGAAGGGATCCGGGGACCTCGTCGTCCAGCTGGTCATCTACGACCTGCCCGGCCGGGACTGCGCCGCCCTCGCCTCCAACGGCGAACTCGGCCCGAACGACATCGACAAGTACAAGACCCAGTACATCGACCCCATCGCCTCGATCCTGTCCGACGCGAAGTACGCGGGCCTGCGGATCGCCACCGTCATCGAACCCGACTCCCTGCCCAACCTGGTCACCAACGCCGGCGGCACCAACACCACCACCGACGCCTGCGTGACCATGAAGTCGAACGGCAATTACGAGAAGGGCGTCGGCTACGCGCTGGACAAGCTCGGCGCCATCCCGAACGTCTACAACTACATCGACGCGGGTCACCACGGCTGGCTCGGCTGGGACACCAACATCGGCCCCTCCGTGCAGGAGTTCTACCGGACGGCGACCTCCAACGGCGCGAGCGTGAACGACGTGACCGGGTTCATCGTCAACACCGCCAACTACAGCCCCACCAAGGAGCCGTACTTCAAGGTCACCGACAGCGTCAACGGGCAGACCGTGCGCCAGTCGAAGTGGGTCGACTGGAACCAGTACGTGGACGAGCAGTCCTTCGCCCAGGGGCTGCGCGACAAGCTCGTCGCGGCCGGGTTCAACAGCAACCTCGGCATGCTGATCGACACCTCCCGCAACGGCTGGGGCGGCACCGCCCGCCCGGCCGGTCCCGGCCCGCTGACCTCCGTCGACGACTACGTCAACGGCAGCCGCACCGACCGGCGCATCCACGTCGGCAACTGGTGCAACCAGAGCGGTGCCGGCCTCGGCGAACGGCCCACCGCGGCGCCCGCCGCCGGGATCGACGCCTACGTCTGGGTCAAGCCGCCGGGGGAGTCCGACGGGTCCAGCTCCGCCGTCTCCAACGACGAGGGCAAGGGCTTCGACCGGATGTGCGACCCGACCTACGGAGGCAACGCGCGCAACGGCAACAACCCCTCGGGCGCGCTGCCGAACGCGCCGCTGGCCGGGCACTGGTTCTCCGCACAGTTCCAGCAGCTGATGCAGAACGCCTACCCGCCGCTGCCGTAGCGCGGTGAGTGACCGCTCGGGGCCGGCCGTGGGGAGCCGGCCCCGAGTGCGACCGCCGGGGTCAGGACTCTTCGCCCAGGCCCCGGCGGATCGCGAACTCGACGGCCGAGTAGTCGCCGTCCGGCCGCTGGAGCGTCACCGGCTCCGCCGGGTGCAGCGGCGGCTGCGCCAGGAACCGGGGCCGCGTCCCGTGGTGCGGCTGGGCGGCGTGCACCAGGAACGGATGGCACAGATAGACGTCCCCCGGCCGCCCGGTCGCGTACGCCACCGGGCGGTGCGCCGAGGCCGCGTCCACTTTCGGGCCCAGTTCCAGGAAGGAGGCGCCGGCCTCGCCGTACGGCTGCAGGACGGCCGGCACGTCGAGGTGCGAGCCGACCCTGATCCGGGTCGGCGCGTCCGCCTCGGTGACCTCGCTGAACAGGAACAGCATCAGCAGCGCCCGGTCCTGCGAGAGCAGATTGGTGCGGTAGTGCTCGGCCCCCTCGGGCAGGTAGCTCGCCTCGATGTGCCAGCCGGCGTCGGCCGGCTCCTCCGGGTGCGGGAAGCGCAGCGGGAAGGTGCCGAGCGAGTACCGGGGCTGCCAGCGGCCCACCCCCACCAGCAGGTCGAACGCCTCGTGCAGCACATGGGTGTTGGCCGCGGCGGCGAACGGGCCCTGGGCCATCCCGCCCACCCACACCACCGGGTCCTTCCAGGTGCCCGGGTCGTCGGGCTCGTAGCCCGTCTCCCGCCACAGCAGCCGCGCGCAGTCCCGCGCGACCCGCGGCGGGACGGCTCCGTCGATCTTCACGAACCCGTCCCGCAGGAACCGTGTCAGCATCTCGTCGTCCACCGCGTCATGGTGGGCTTCACCGGTCCGCGCCCGCACCTCATTTTTGCCGTCCCGGCAACAGCGCTGGCCGCCGCGCGGTGCGTCGGCGCACGCTGGCGGCATCCGGAGGAGAGGCTGACCACCATGGCACACGAGCACCACCATGACCACCCGCACGGCCACGGCCACGACCACGGCGCCGACATCGACTGGGCCGAGATGGCGGCATATCTGGAGTCCGAGGCCGAGCTGTTCACGCCCCTGTACGAGCGCGCGCTGGCCTGGCTGGGGAAGGAGGTGACCGAGCCGGGGCTGATCGTCGACGCGGGCAGCGGGCCCGGCGTGGTGTCGTGCCTGTTCGCCGAGGCGTTCCCGGGCGCCCGCGTGCTGGCCGCGGACGGCTCCGCGCCGCTGCTCGAGCGCGCCCAGGCCCGCGCCGAGCGCACCGGCGTCGCCGACCGCTTCGCCACCCTGGCCGGGGACCTGCCCGAGGCCCTGGACGACCTCGACTACCCCGCCGACCTGCTGTGGGCCAGCCGCAGCCTGCACCACCTCGGCGACCAGCGCGCCGCCCTCGCCGCCTTCGCCGAGCGGCTGGCACCCGGCGGCACGCTGGCCCTGCTGGAGGGCGGGCTGCCGGCCCGCCACCTGCCCCGCGACATCGGCTTCGGCCGCCCGGGTCTGCAGGCGCGGCTCGACGCGCTGCAGGAGGACCGCTTCGCCCGCATGCGCGCCGAGCTGCCCGGCAGCGTCGCCGTGACCGAGGACTGGCCGGCGCTGCTCACCGCGGCCGGCCTGAAGCACACCCGCACCCGCACCTTCCTGCTCGACGTCCCGGCCCCCGTGCCCGACCGGGCCCGCGCCCATGTCGTCACCGCCCTCGGCCGGCTGCGGGAAACGGTCGGCGACGGTCTGGACGCCGAGGACCGTGCCACCCTGGACCGCCTCCTCGACCCCGGTGACCCGGCGAGCGTCCACCACCGCCAGGACGTGTTCGTCCTCGCCGCGCACACCGTCCACACGGCGGTCAGGCCGTACTGACCGGCCGTCCTTGACATCGAGTGCGCTCCAACTGATGAACTCCCGCTCGTTCACGACGAACGACTTCTCAGGGGGCTTGTCATGACCGACTCTCCGGTCGCACTCATCACCGGCGGCGGCAGCGGCATCGGCGCGGCCGTCGCGCGGCGGCTGCTGGACGACGGGTGGCGGGTGACCGTCACCGGACGCGGTGAGCAGCGGTTGCGGGACTTCGCCGCCGGGCTCGGCGAGCCGGAGGGGCTGCTCACGGTCACCGGCAGCGCCGCCGAGTACGCCGACGTCCAGGACGCCGTCGCGCGCACGCTGAAGGCGTACGGCCGCCTCGACACCGTCGTCGCCAACGCCGGTTTCGCCACCCACGACACGGTCGCCGAGGGCGATCCGGCGGGCTGGCCGGAGATGGTGCTGACCAACGTGCTCGGGCCGGCGCTGCTGATCCGGGCGTCCGTCGACGCGCTGAAGGAGACCCGGGGCAGGATCGTGCTGGTCGGCAGCGTCGCCGGGTTCGTCAACGGCCCGGGCAACCTGTACGGGGCGACGAAGTGGGCGGTGACCGGGCTCGCCGAGAACACCCGGCGCCAGGTCACCGAGTACGGCGTCGGTGTGACGCTGGTGGCGCCGGGCCGGGTGGAGACGCCGTTCTGGGACTCCTACGGCAGCCTGCCGCCCGGCCGTCTGCTGACCGCCGAGCAGATCGCCGACTCGGTCGTCTGGGCGATCCGCCGGCCGGCCGGGGTCGACGTCAACACCGTCGTCGTACGGCCCATCGGGCAGCCCGTGTGACGACGCCCCCGCGTCAGTTGCTCTGCAGGAACTCCCGGGCCAGCCGCTCGCCGAGAGTCACCGCCGCGCGGTGGCTCTCGAGGGGCGTGACCTGGGAGTCCGTGAACAGGATGTATGTCACCGGGGCGTCGGTGCAGCCGTGTTCCGGGTCGGGGTCGAGGCCCAGGGCCTTGGCGGTGGCGTACGACGCCTCCCCGATGATCTGCTTGGGGCCCACGTCGCCGACGACCGCGTACTCGACCTGGTCGTCGTGGACGACCGCCGCCACGCCACCGCCCCGCACGCCCGACGCGCGGTAGTCCCAGATGTCGCTCGCGCCGGGGACGACGACGAACGGCAGCCGGTCGGCGCGCAGTGGCTTGCCGTTGGACTGGTGGAAGGCGGTGTCGTCCTGGAACGAGTGGTCGGTGGCCCCGCTGCACCGGGCGCTGGGGCGGCCGTCGCAGTCGATGTCCATGTCGGCGGTGAAGAACACCGCGCCCTTCGCCGCGCACACCGGGACGCTGGGGGCCTTGTCCTGGTCGGTGCGGTACAAGCCGTGCGACACCTGCGCGCAGGAGCGCACCTTGGCGAGCAGATCGGCGGCGGGGACGTAGCCCTCGTGGGCGAAGGCCGCGCCGGAACCGCGGCCGGCGAGCGCCGGGAGGACACCGGCGGCGAGGACGGCTGCCGCGGCCGCACCGAGGGCGAGACGGCGGGGGCGGGTACGCGTTGCGGGGAACGAGTGCACGAGTCCCGGACGCTAGCACCCCGATGCCCGGTCCCCGGGGATACGCCACGCCGCCCCGGGACGGCGGGTCCCGGAGCGGCGTGGTGATCGGGTGACGATCGGGAGGAATGATCCTCGGACGGGGTGACGCGAGACGAGGTGACGTCGGGACGGAGTGTCGCTCAGACCACGTCGAACGTCGCCGGGTCCGGGCCCAGCCGCCGGTCTTCGTTGAGCGCGCTGATCGCGGCGAGGTCCTCGTCGTCCAGGCTGAAGTCGAACACCTCGATGTTCTCCTTGATCCGCGACGGCGTCACGGACTTCGGGATCACGACGTTGCCGAGCTGGAGGTGCCAGCGCAGCACCACCTGGGCGGGGGTGCGGCCGTGCTTCTGGGCGATCGCGACGATCGCCGGGATCTCCAGGATGCCCTTGCCCGAGCCGAGCGGCGACCAGGCCTCCGTGGCGATGCCCTGCTCGGCGTGGTACTCGCGGGCGGCGCGCTGCTGGAGGTGCGGGTGCAGCTCGATCTGGTTGACCGCCGGGATGACCGAGGTCTCCGCGATGAGCCGGTCCAGGTGGGGCTCCAGGAAGTTGGAGACACCGATCGCGCGGACGCGGCCGTCGGCGTGCAGCTTCTCGAACGCCTTGTAGGTGTCGACGTAGGCGTCCTTGGACGGCAGCGGCCAGTGGATCAGGTACAGGTCCACGTAGTCCAGGCCGAGCTTGGCGAGCGAGGTGTCGAACGCGCGCAGCGTCGAGTCGTGGCCCTGCTCGCTGTTCCAGAGCTTGGTGGTGACGAAGATGTCCTCGCGGGGCAGACCGGAGGCGGCGATGGCCTTGCCGGTGCCCTCCTCGTTGCCGTAGATCGCCGCCGTGTCGATGCTGCGGTACCCGGCCTCCAGGGCGGTGGCGACCGCCCGCTCCGCCTCGTCGTCCGGCACCTGCCAGACGCCGAAGCCCAGCTGGGGCATCTCGACGCCGTTGTTGAGGGTGATCGGGGGGACCTTGCTGCTCACGAGCTCTTGATCCTTCGGTTGTCCGTCAGGTGTTCCGCATATCGTCAACGATCACCGGCCGCGATGCATTCCTGACGGCGAAATCCGTCGCCTGCCGTGCGACGGCTCACACCTGGTAGAGCGCCTCCACCTCACGGGCGTAGGTGTTCTCGATCGCCTTGCGCTTCAGTTTCAGCGACGGCGTGAGCAGGCCGTGCTCCTCGGTGAAGGGCTGGGCGAGGATGCGGAAGGTGCGGATCGACTCCGCCTGCGAGACCAGCGTGTTGGCCGCCACGACCGCGCGGCGCACCTCGGTCTCCAGATCGGCGTCGCGCACCAGCTCCGACGCGGTGAGGCGGGGCTTGTTGCGCATCTGCAGCCAGTGCTCGACGGCCTCCTGGTCGAGGGTGACCAGGGCGGCGATGAACGGGCGGTCGTTGCCGACGACGATGCACTGGTTCACCAGCGGATGCTCGCGCACCCGCTCCTCCAGCACCCCCGGCGAGACGCTCTTGCCGCCCGAGGTGACCAGGATCTCCTTCTTGCGGCCGGTGATGGTGAGGTAGCCGTCCTCGTCCAGCGAGCCGAGGTCGCCGGTGGCCAGCCAGCCGTCGTGCAGGGTCTGGTCGGTCGCCTTGGGGTTGTTGAGGTAGCCCTGGAAGACGTTGCCGCCGCGCAGCCAGATCTCGCCGTCGTCGGCTATGTGCACGGTCACGCCCGGGATGGGCTGCCCCACCGTGCCGTACCGGGTGCGCTCGGGCGGGTTCGCGGTGGCCGCGGCCGTCGACTCGGTCAGGCCGTATCCCTCGTAGATCTGCACACCGGCGCCCGCGAAGAACAGGCCCATCCGGCGGTCCATGGCCGAGCCGCCGGACATGGCGTTGCGGATCCGGCCGCCCATCGCCGCGCGCACCTTCGCGTACACCAGCTTGTCGAAGAACTGGTGCTGCATGCGCAGCCCCGCCGAAGGCCCGGGCCCGATGCCCCACGCCTTCGCCTCCACCGCCTCGGCGTACTTCACCGCCACCTCGACGGCCTTCTCGAACGGCGCCGCCCTGCCGTCCTTCTCCGCCTTGCGCCGCGCCGCGTTGAACACCTTCTCGAAGATGTACGGCACGGCCAGGATGAACGTCGGCCGGAACGCCTGCAGGTCAGGCAGCAGCGCGGCCGCGTTCAGCTGCGGCTGGTGACCGAAGCGGACCTTGCCGCGGATCGCCGCGACCTGCACCATCCGCCCGAAGACGTGCGCCAGCGGCAGGAACAGCAGCGTCGCCGCCTCGTCGCCCTTCTTGGAGTGGAACACCGGCTCCCAGCGCCCGATGACCGTGTCCGCCTCGTACATGAAGTTGCCGTGCGAGATCACACAGCCCTTGGGGCGGCCGGTGGTGCCGGAGGTGTAGATGATCGTGGCCACCGACTCCGGGGTGACCGCCTCGCGGTGCCGGTGCACCACTTCGTCGTCCAGGTGGGCGCCCGCGTCGTAGAGCTCCTGCACGGCTCCCTCGTCCAGCTGGTACAGCCGGCGCAGGTTCGGCAGCCGGTCGATGACGGTGGCGATCGTCATCGCGTGGTCCTCGTGCTCCACGATCGCCGCCGTGCACTCGGCGTCGTACAGCATCCAGAAGCACTGCTCGGCCGAGGAGGTCGGGTACACCGGCACCACCTGGGCGCCGATCGTCCACAGCGCGAAGTCGAACAGCGTCCACTCGTAGCGGGTACGGGACATGATCGCGACCCGGTCGCCGAACCGGATGCCGCTCGCCAGCAACCCCTTGGCCAGCGCCAGCACCTCGTCGCGGAACTCGGCCGCGGTCACGTCCCGCCACTGCCCGGCCTCGTCCTTGCGGCCCAGCGCGACGTGCAGCGGATCGGTCTCGGCATGCCGGAAGACGACGTCGGCCAGACCGCCCACCGGCGGCGACAGCGCCAACGGAGGGTTGGAGTACTCGCGCAAACCCACTCCCCGCTCCCCGGTCCCGGCGCCCGGCTCGTCCTTGGCGCCCGCGCAGCGCCGTGAAAGCTACCCCACGCGGCGGCGGGACGGGAGGGGCGAGCGCTTCGGGCGGCGCCGGGGTCCGCGCTGGTCATGGGCGGAAAATGGGCGCACATGCGGAAGGGTCGGACAGAAAACCGACGGTTCCGTAAGTTTCGGCGCCCCAATCTCCACCGAATCTGTACGACCGGGCCGCCGCGCGGCGCGGGCTCCCGTCAGCGCTTCACTTCGGTCAGCGTCCGCGCCCCGGATTCCGTCACCGTGGGCCGCTCGGCGCGCGGTGAACGGGCCAGTGTCAGCACCAGCGCGCCGCCGATCATCGCCACCGCACCCGCCGCGACCGACGCGGTGTTCAGACCCGAGGCGAACGCGGACCGCAGCGTGTGCTCGGAAAACGCCCCGCGCAGCGCGCCGGCGCCGCCACCGGCCAGGGTGTGCGCGGCGTCCGGCGGCAGGGTGTCCCGCAGCCGCGAGGTCAGCACCGTGCCGAAGACGGCGATGCCGAGCGCGTAACCGAGCTGGCGGAAGGTGTTGACCGCGCCGCCCGCCATACCGGCGCGCTGCGGCTCCACCACGGCCAGCGCTGCGCCCGCGATGCCCGGCGAGACCAGACCCGTACCGATGCCGACCAGCACCAGACCCGGCACCAGCGTCGTCGCCGTCGACCCCGCGTCCAGCACCGCCGAGCAGAACTGGCCGACGCCGATCAGCAGCAGCCCGCCGCCGACGGTGAGCCGCGCCGGCACGCCGTGCAGCAGCCGGCCGCCCAGCGCCGCCACCACGAACGAGGCCAGCGACAGCCACAGGAACACCAGGCCGCCGCGCACCGGGCTCATCCCGAGCAGGGTCTGCAGCCAGATCGAGGAGTACGCCATCACCGCGAACGCCGCCGGGTTGAAGGCGAACGCGCCCACCATCACGCTCGTGAACGCGGGCCGCAGGAACAGCCGGGGGTCCAGCAGCGGGTCGGCCACCCGCAGCTCCACCACGACGAAGCACACCAGCGCCAGCACCGCGAGGGCGAAGGAGAGCAGCGTCCCGGACTCCGTCCAGCCGTGCGACCCGGCCCGCACCGCCCCGTAGGTCAGCGCCCCGGCGAACGCGGCGAAGGTCGCCGTGCCGGCCAGGTCGATACGCCGCCGGCGCTCGCCGTGCGACTCCGGCACCACCCGCAGGGTCAGCCACACCGAGGCCACGCTCACCGGCAGGTTCACGAAGAAGATCCACCGCCAGCCCGGCCCGTCGGTCAGCAGCCCGCCGACCACGGGGCCCACCGCGGCCGCCGCGCCGCTCACCGCGCCCCACACGCCGAGGGCGACCGACCGCTGCCGGCCCTGGTAGACCGCGCCCAGCAGGGGCAGAGTGGTGGCGAACATCGCCGCCGCCCCCACGCCCTGCAGGCAGCGGGCCGCGACCAGCAGCCCCGGCCCGCCGGCCAGCCCGCACAGCAGCGACGCCACCGCGAACAGCACGACACCGGCCACATGCACCCGACGGCGCCCGAGGACGTCGGCCGCCGCTCCGATGCCCAGCAGCAGCGCGGCCAGCGCGAGCGCGTAGCCGTCCATCACCCATTGCAGATCGCTCAGCGACGCGTGCAGCGCCCGCCCCATGTCCGGCAGCGCCACGACCGCGATCGTCACGTCCAGCAACAACATGAACGTGCCCAGGCACACCGCCGTCAGCGGCCCCCATGTGCGCATGTCCTCAACTCCTCACCGATACCGGGACGCGTCTGCGCCCGGTTCCGTACGATGGGCCGTCCGTGGACGATCACATGCGAGGTGACCTCCCGAGTGACGGAATCCGACAGGAGACGGCGTGCTGGAGTGGGAATCCGACACCTTCGATGAGCTGGACCTGCGCCTGCTGTGCGCCCTGGAACTGAACGGGCGCGCCTCCTTCAGCCGGCTCGCCGCCGTGCTCGGGGCGTCCGACCAGACCGTCGCCCGCCGCTACCGCCGGCTGTGCTCCGAGGGCGGTCTGCGCGTCGTCGCCGTCCGGGACGCCGAGCGGCTCGGCCAGGACCAGTGGACGCTGCGGCTGCGCTGCGTCCCCGACGCCGCCCTGACCATCGCCGACGCGCTCGCCAAACGGCCCGACACCAACTGGATCGGCCTCGCCTCCGGCGGCACGGAGATCGTCTTCGGCACCCGGCCGCGCAGCGCCGGCGACCGTGACGACCTGCTGCTCGGCAAGCTGCCGCGCACCCCGCGCGTGCTGGAGATCCGCGCCCACCAGATGCTGCACCGCTTCTACGGCGGGCCCACGGGCTGGCTCGGCAAGTTCGGCGTGCTGCGGGACGACGAGATCGCGGCCCTGCGGCCGGAGCCGGTCCCGCACGCGGGACCCGCCCGCATCGAACCGTCGGACGAGCCGCTGCTGGCCGTTCTCGAGCGCGACGGCCGGGCCGGCTACCCGGAACTGCAGCGCGCGACCGGCCGCTCGGAGTCGGCGGTCAAACGCCGGCTCGCCGCGCTGCTGGGGTCGGGGGCGGTCTACATCGACGTCGAGTACCACTCGGAGATCTTCGGCTTCCCGACCGCCGCCGCCCTGTGGATCACCACCACACCGGCCACTCTGCACGCCGTCGGCGAGGCGCTCGCCACGCACGACCAGATCGCCCACGCCGCCGCGACCGCAGGCCCGTCCAACCTCACGGCCACCGCCGTCTTCCGCGACACCGCCGAGCTCTACGCCTACCTCAGCGGCCCCCTCGGCCGGCTGACGGGCGTCCAGCACGTCGAGGCCAGCCCCTTGCTGCGCCGGGTCAAGCAGCTGACGTATCCCATGCCGGCCCGCTGAACCCGACGGCGCGTCCCCGGGTGTCCTAGCCGACGCCGGTCCGCCGGCGCCGCTGAAGGCGGTCACCGCCCGCCAGGATCGCCGCGGCGAGGGCGTCGGCGGCGTCCTGGGCGGAGGTGCGGCGGTGGCCGTGCACCAGGACGAAGTCGACGCCCGACAGCTCCGGAAGACCGGCCCGGTCGGGGACGCGCACCAGGCCGGGCGGGACCAGGCCGCGGGAGTGCGCCATCACGCCGAGGCCCGCGCGGGCCGCCGCGATCAGGCCGTTCAGGCTGCCGCTGGTGCAGGCGATCCGCCACGGGCGCCCCGCCCGCTGCAGCGCCTCCATGGCGAGCGCCCGGGTGATGCCCGGCGGCGGGTAGACGATCAGCGGGACGGGCCGGTCGGGGTCCACACGCAGCCGTTCCGCGCCGATCCACACCAGGTCGTCCCGCCACACCAGCTCCCCGCGCGGATCCTGCGGGCGCCGCTTGGCCAGCACCAGGTCCAGCTTCCCGGCCGCCAGTTGCTCGTGCAGCGTGCCGGACAGCTCCACCGTCAGCTCGAGATCGACCTCGGGATGGTCGTGCCGGAAGCCCTCCAGGATCTCCGGCAGCCGAGTCAGCACGAAGTCCTCCGACGCGCCGAAGCGCAGCCGGCCGCGCAGCCGGGTCCCGGTGAAGAACGCCGTGGCCTGCTCGTGCACCTCCAGGATCCGGCGCGCGAAGCCGAGCATCGCCTCGCCGTCCTCGGTCAGCTCCACCGCGTGCGTGTCCCGGGTGAACAGCGTGCGCCCGGTGGCGTCCTCCAGCCGCCGCACGTGCTGGCTGACCGTCGACTGGCGCAGCCCGAGCCGCCGCGCTGCCTGCGTGAAGCTCAGCGTCTGCGCGACCGCGAGGAAGGTGCGCAGCTGGGAGGGGTCGTACACGCCTGCCACCCTAGCCGCTCATCATGAAACGTGATGACAGTCAGAGCCGTATGCCGGATTCCCGATCACGGCTCGGGGGAGCAGGATGGAAGGGCGCCCTCCGGGCCTCGCCGCGGGCCGCGGGCCGCCTGCCCCCGGCGGCGAACCGGGGCCACGTCCATGGCCGCAGCCCGAGGCCGCACGCCCCATCCGTACGTACGACGACCGAGCACGTGGAGCACCGTGAAACGCCTGCAGTGGCCGAGCTGGATGCCGATCGACCCCTACATCGTGCTGTTGCTGGGCACGGTGGGGCTGGCCGCGCTGTTCCCGGCGCGCGGCACGGGCGCCGACGTCGCCTCCGGTGCGTCCACGGCGGCGATCGCGTTCCTGTTCTTCCTGTACGGCGCCCGGCTGTCCACCCGTGAGGCGCTGGACGGCCTCAAGCACTGGCGGCTGCACGGCACCGTCCTGGTCTGCACCTTCGTGATCTTCCCGCTGCTGGGCCTGGCCGCCCGCGGGCTGGTCCCGGTCTTCCTCACCCAGCCGCTCTACCAGGGCCTGCTGTTCCTCACCCTGGTGCCCTCCACCATCCAGTCCTCCATCGCCTTCACCTCCATCGCCCGCGGCAACGTGCCCGCCGCGATCTGCGCCGGCTCCTTCTCCTCCCTGGTCGGCATCGTCGTCACGCCGCTGCTGGCAGCGGGTCTGCTGGGCAGCGGCGCGGGAGGCTTCTCCGCCGACTCCGTGGTGCAGATCGTGCTGCAGCTGCTGGTGCCGTTCCTCGCCGGGCAGGTGCTGCGCCGCTGGATCGGCGGCTTCGTCACCCGGCACAAGAAGGTGCTCGGCCTGGTCGACCGCGGTTCGATCCTGCTCGTCGTGTACACCGCGTTCAGCGAGGGCATGGTCCGCGGCATCTGGCACCAGGTCAGCCCGGTCCGGCTCGGCGGGCTGCTCGTCGTGGAGGCCGTGCTGCTCGCGGTGATGTTGCTGATGACCTGGTACGGCGCGAAGGCGATGGGCTTCGGCCGCGCGGACCGGATCGCGATCCAGTTCGCCGGGTCGAAGAAGTCGCTGGCGTCCGGGCTGCCCATGGCGAGCGTGCTCTTCGGCCCGCAGGCCTCGCTGGCCGTGCTGCCGCTGATGCTCTTCCACCAGATGCAGCTGATGGTGTGCGCGGTGATCGCCAAGCGCCGCTCCCACGACCCCGAGGCGGACGGCGAAGACTCAGCCGCTCACCCGGTCCAGGGGCAGCGACAGGACCGTGTGCTGCGCTGAGTCCGGCACCGCCGGATGCCTCAGCTCCCCGTCGCTCAGCGCCCGGTCCCAGACGCGCAGCTCGTCGAGCGCTCCGGTGAAGAAGGCCCTGCCGTCCATGCGCTGCCCGAGGTGCACCCCGAAGGGCGAGGTCCGGCTGACCGAGCCCGGGGGAGCCGCGACGGAGGACTCCACGCCGTCGACGGACAGCGACGGGCGGCCTGCGCCCCGGCGCCGTGCCACCGGCCGTCGTTGTACGCGCTCCTGGTGCGCACGGACGCCGTCCGCGGTGCCGCGCCCCGGTCCCGCACGGTGATCAGGCCCACGACACGGTTCCGCGCCGGCCGGCCGCCCACCCACACCTGCGGCTGTCACGCGCCGACCCCGCCCCGTCCATCGTCTCCCGGACGGGCCGAGCGGATCATGGGATCAGAACAACTTTGCCCAGATTCGCCCGGTTCTCTATCGTCTCGTGTGCCTTTCCCGCGTCGGCGAGCGCGAACTCGCCGTGCACGGCAGGCCTCAGGGAGCCCTCGGTGAACAGCCGCCACAGCTCTGCGCGCCACTGCTCGTACAGCGCCGGCCGGCCGCGGGCGATGCGGGCCATCTGGAACCCGATCACGGACTTGGCGGCCACCAGCAGGTCGTACGCCTGAATGGTCCCGCCGCCCGAGCTGTACGCCACGAGCCGGCCGCCGGGGGCCAGTGCGGCGAGGGCCGGGGTGAGCAGCTCGCCGCCGACGGCGTCCAGAGCGTAGTCGGCCGGCTCACCCCAGCTGTCGTCGCCGTACCCGACGACCTCGTCGGCGCCGAGCGCGCGCACGAAGCCGGCCTTGGCCGGATCGGAGACGGCGCCGGTCACCCGGGCCGCGCCGCGTATCCGGGCCAGCTGAACGGTGAGATGGCCGACACCGCTCGCGGCGGCCGTGATCAGTGCCGTCTCGCCAGGCTCGGGACGTGCCGCGTCCAGGGCGCCGTAGGCGACGAGGCCGCTGCGCACCAGGGTAACGGCGTCGACGGCCGAGGCCGTGTCCGGGATCGGTGAGGCCATGGCGTCCTGCAGCAGCGCGAAGTCGGCGTAGCCGTGGCCGAAGCACAGCCCGGTCACCCGGTCGCCCGGCGCCCAGCGGGTCACGCCCTCGCCGACGGCCACGACCTCGCCGGCGATCTCGCCGCCGAGTGCGATGGGCTCCGCGGCCTCGGTGACCTTGCGGACGACGGGGAGCGTGACGCCGACCGCCTCGCAGCGCACGAGCAGCTCGCCGGGGGCGGGTGCGGGGACGGGGGCCTCCTCCATGAACAGGGGGCCGCCGGGGCGGTCGTATCGGATGCGGCGCATGGCGACCTCCGGAAAATCGTTGGGTGTACCCATGAATTCGTTGGGAGTCCCAACGGTATAGGTGATGTCGTGGGGAAGTCCAATGACTTCCGGATAGGCTGCTCGCATGGCCGAAGCACCGTTGCCCGCGATCCGCTCCCTGCCCAGCTGGCTGCTCGGGCGCGCCGCCGCGCGGGGGCGCGCTCTGGTCGCCGAGGCGCTCGCCGCACAGGGCATGAAGATGTGGCACCACGTGGTGCTCTCCGCCGTCCGCGACCTCGCCCCGGTCGCGCAGGCCGACCTCGGCCGCGGCGTGGGCCTGGACCCCAAGGACCTGGTCGGTGTCCTCAACGACCTCCAGTCCGCGTCCCTGGTCCTGCGTGAACCCGACCCGAAGGACCGCCGCAAGAACGCCGTGCGGCTCACGGAACAGGGCGAGCGGATGCTCCAGCGGTGCGAGGAGGTGGCCTGCGCGGCCAACGCGGAACTCCTGGAGCCGCTGTCGGAGGAGGAGCGGGAGCGGTTCCTGGAGATGCTGGTCCGCGTCAGCGGGACGCGGGAAACAAACTGAGACGGGGTCCCGCGGCGCAGGGGGCGCTCCCCGCCTGCGGGACCCCGTCGTCGTGCCGCGGGGGAGGGAGTCAGTCCTGGTCGGCCGTGGCCTTCAGGGCTATGCGGTCCTCGCCCGCGTACACGTTCATGGAGGCGCCCCGCAGGAAGCCCACCAGGGTCAGGCCGGTCTCGGCCGCCAGGTCCACGGCCAGCGACGACGGCGCCGACACCGCCGCCAGCAGGGGGATGCCGGCCATCACGGCCTTCTGCGCCAGCTCGAAGGAGGCGCGCCCGGACACCAGCAGGATCGTGCGGGACAGGGGCAGGTCCCCGTTCCGCAGGGCACGCCCGACCAGTTTGTCCACCGCGTTGTGCCGGCCCACGTCCTCACGGACGTCCAGCAGCTCGCCGTCCTCTGTGAACAGGGCCGCCGCGTGCAGCCCGCCGGTCCGGTCGAACACCTGCTGGGCCGCGCGCAGCCGGTCGGGCAGGCTCGCCAGCAGCTCCGGCGTCACGCGCAGCGGGGGCGTGTCGGCGATGGGCCAGCGGGCCGTGGTGCGCACGGCGTCCAGGCTCGCCTTGCCGCACAGGCCGCAGGAGGACGTCGTATAGACGTTGCGCTCCAGTGTGATGTCGGGGGCGACCACGTGCGGGGCCGTCCGGACGTCGACGACGTTGTACGTGTTCGAGCCGTCCGCCGTGGCGCCCGCGCAGTACACGATGTTGAGCAGGTCGGGCGCCTCCGCCAGCACGCCCTCGCTGACCAGGAAGCCGGCGGCCAGCGCGAAGTCGTCGCCGGGGGTGCGCATGGTGATGGCGAGGGGCTTGCCGTCGAGGCGGATCTCCAGGGGTTCCTCCGCGACGAGCGTGTCCGGGCGTGCGGAGACCGCTCCGTCCCGTACGCGGATCACCTTGCGTCGTTCCGTCACTCGTCCCATGTCCCCATCCGTCCCGGTCAGTCCCGGTTCTGTACGTGCTGGTAGCCGAACCGCCCCTTGATGCAGAGGTTGCCGTGGGTCACCGGGGTGTCGTGCGGCGAGGTGACCTTGACGATCGCATTGTCCTGTACGTGCAGCGTGAGGTTGCAGCCCACTGCGCAGTATGCGCACACCGTCGTCGTCTCGGTCTGCCACTGCTCGCCGCAGGCGTCGACGCACTTGTGGCGCAGGATGCACTTGTCGTAGTCGCGGACGTACAGCTCGTAGTCGGCCTTCGGCTCCTCGTTCAGACGGGCCGCGTCCGGGCCGAAACGGTCGGGCTCGGCACCGTACTGCGCGATCCACTCCGCCGCCCCGGGCGTGGTCGACAGGTCCGCCGAGGAGGCGAGCAGCTCCTGGAGGTGACGCTGGGCAAGGGGGTCGCGCAGCGGCTGTCCGGCCGGGTCCGCGCCTCTGATGGAAGCCGACAACACCCGCACCCGATTCCTGTCGCTTCGCCTGCCCTCGTACCCGTGAGTCACTGATCAGACTGAGGGGTCCGCTGTCCAGGCAACGAGGGGGACCCTCCAGATGAACGGCTCACGGATCGCCGCCGTCGGCCACTACCAGCCAGCCAAGGTGCTCACCAACGAGGACCTCGCCGGACTGGTCGACACCAGCGACGAGTGGATCAGGAGCCGGGTCGGCATCCGCACGCGGCACATCGCCGGGCCCGACGAGCCCGTCGACGAACTCGCCGCGCACGCCGCCGCCAAGGCGCTCGCGACGGCCGGCCTCGCGCCCGCCGACATCGACCTCGTCCTGGTCGCCACCTCCACCGCCATCGACCGCTCCCCGAACACCGCGGCCCGCGTCGCCGCCCGGCTCGGCATCCCGCGCCCGGCCGCGATAGACGTCAACGTGGTGTGCGCCGGGTTCACCCACGCGCTGGCCACCGCCGACCACACCCTGCGCGCCGGCGCTGCCCGGCGGGCCCTCGTCATCGGCGCCGACAAGATGTCCGACGTGGCCGACTGGAGCGACCGCAGCACCTGCGTCCTGGTCGGTGACGGGGCGGGGGCCGCGGTGGTCGAGGCGTGTGCCGACGGGGAGGAGCCCGGCATCGGGCCCGTGCTGTGGGGGTCGGTGCCCGAGATGGGGCACGCCGTGCGCATCGAGGGCCAGCCGGCCCGGTTCGCGCAGGAGGGGCAGTCCGTCTACCGCTGGGCGACGACCCAGCTGCCGCCGCTGGCCCGGCAGGCCTGTGAACGCGCCGGCATCTCCCCGCAGGACCTCGCGGCCGTCGTGCTCCACCAGGCCAACCTGCGCATCATCGAACCGCTCGCCGAGCGCATCGGCGCCGCGCACGCGGTCGTCGCCCGCGACGTGACCGACTCCGGCAACACCTCCGCGGCGAGCATTCCGCTGGCCCTGTCGAAGCTGGTCGAGCAGGGCCGGGTCACGACCGGCGACCCGGTGCTGCTGTTCGGCTTCGGCGGCAACCTGTCGTACGCGGGGCAGGTCGTGCGCTGCCCCTGAGCGCGCCGGTGTACCCCTGAGGCGACGTGCGGCACGCCGCGGCGGCTCGTGTGCGCCGTAGACTGTAGACGAAAGACAATCGATACTGCTGGTCTGCTGCGCGTGCCGTCCCACCGAGTCCCGAGGGGGAGCGATGTTGTCGACCGGACTGCCGCAGGGCGCGGTGCCCCGACTGGAGCGGCCCGGCCCGCTGCGCGAGCGTGTCTACGAGGCCCTGCTCGAACTCATCACCACGCGTACCCTGCAGCCCGGTCAGCACCTCGTGGAGAGTGAACTCGCCGGGCATCTCGGGGTCTCCCGGCAGCCGGTGCGCGAGGCGCTGCAGCGGCTCAACACCGAGGGCTGGGTCGATCTGCGGCCTGCCCAGGGCGCGTTCGTGCACGAGCCGACGGAGGAGGAGGCCGACCAGCTGCTCACCGTCCGCACGCTCCTGGAGGCCGAGGCCGCCCGGCTCGCCGCCGCGGCCGCCGGCAGGGACGGCGTCGCCCGCCTCGAAGAGCTGTGCGCGCAGGGCGAGGAGGCCGTCGCCGCGGACGACGTCGACACCGCCCTCGCGCTCAACGCCCGCTTCCACGCCACGGTCATGGAACTGGCCGGCAACACCGTCCTCGCCGACCTCGCGGCCCAGGTGGACCGCCGGGTGCGCTGGTACTACACGCCGGTCGCGCGGCAGCGCGGGCAGCAGTCCTGGATCGAGCACCGCGCGCTGATCGCCGCCATCGCCGAGGGCGACGAGAGCCGCGCCACCCGGTTGATGCGCGAACACACCGAGCACACCCGGCGCTCGTACCACGACCGCCCGGCGTCCTGACTCCCCGGCGTGCAGCGCGGCCGGCGCGTTCGGCAGCAGTCCCCGCAGGTGATCGACGTGCCCGTCCGTCGTAAGAGGTCTCGGGCCTCTCGTTAGGGGCAGGGAAGTTCGGGCTCCGGTCTTTGTCCTGTGAGTGGAGAAAGTCTGCGGGAATCCCTGCGCGACTTCTTCCCACATTCAACGGTCGCTGCTACGTTCCCCTCGAAAGCCCAACGACGGTGGCCGATTTGAGGCGGGGAGGGGCACGTGAGGCGCATGACCGCACGACCCGCGAACACGCATCAGGCTCAGCTGCTGAAGCTGCTGCGCGACGGGGGACCCAACTCCCGCGCCCAGCTGGGCGATCAGATCGACCTCTCGCGGTCCAAGCTCGCCGTGGAGGTCGACCGGCTGCTGCAGACGGGCCTGGTCGTGGCCGACGGACTCGCCGCCTCCCGCGGCGGGCGCCGCTCGCACAACGTCCGGCTCAACCCGCAGCTGCGCTTCCTCGGCGTCGACATCGGCGCGACCTCGATCGACGTCGCCGTCACCAACGCCGAGCTGGAGGTCCTGGGTCACCTCAACCAGCCCATGGACGTCCGTGAGGGACCCGTCGCGGTCTTCGAGCATGTGCTGTCCATGGCCGCGAAGTTGCGCGACTCCGGGCTCGCGGAGGGATACGACGGGGCCGGCATCGGCGTTCCGGGCCCGGTCCGCTTCCCGGAGGGCGTCCCGGTCGCCCCGCCGATCATGCCGGGCTGGGACGGCTTCCCCGTACGGGAGGCGCTCAGCCAGGAACTGGGCTGCCCCGTCATGGTCGACAACGACGTGAACCTGATGGCGATGGGGGAGATGCACGCGGGCGTCGCACGCTCCGTGGGCGACTTCCTCTGCGTCAAGATCGGCACCGGCATCGGCTGCGGAATCGTGGTGGGCGGCGGCGTCCACCGCGGGGTGACGGGCAGCGCGGGCGACATCGGCCACATCCAGGCCGTGCCCGACGGCCGTCCCTGTGCCTGCGGCAACCGCGGCTGCCTGGAGGCCCACTTCAGTGGGGCCGCCCTGGCCCGCGACGCCACCGAGGCCGCCCGCCAGGGGCTGTCGCCGGAACTGGCGTCACGGCTGGAGACGGGCGGCACGCTCTCCGCCGTGGACGTCGCCGCCGCCGCGTCCGCCGGTGACGCCACCTCCCTCGACCTCATCCGGGAGGGCGGCACCCGCACCGGCCAGGTCATCGCCGGCCTGGTCAGCTTCTTCAACCCGGGCCTGGTGGTGATCGGCGGCGGGGTGACCGGACTCGGCCACACCCTGCTCGCCGCGATCCGCACCCAGGTCTACCGCCAGTCGCTGCCGCTGGCGACCGGCAACCTGCCCATCGTCCTGGGGGAGCTGGGACCCGTCGCCGGAGTCATCGGCGCGGCCCGGCTGATCAGCGACCACCTGTTCTCACCCGCGTAAGTCACCGACCTCGGTTCACCTCATCAGTACGGGGACCAGCTCAGCCCTGCCCTGCCCTGCTCACGCTCCGCCGCACCCTGGTCACAAGCTGCCCCGTCCTGCTCCGCCCTGCCCTGAACCGGCCCGCACGCCCGCCGAGGGGAATCCGCATGGCACCACAACCACCGCTGCTCAGCATGTCCGGCATCACCAAGTCCTTCCCCGGCGTCCGGGCCCTGGACGGCGTCGACCTCGACGTCCAGACCGGCGAAGTGCACTGCCTGCTCGGCCAGAACGGCGCCGGCAAGTCCACCCTCATCAAGGTCCTCGCCGGAGCCCACCAGCCCGACACCGGCACCATCCGCTGGCGCGGCGAGCCGGTCACCCTGCGCTCCCCGATCGCCGCCATGCGCCTGGGCATCGCCACCATCTACCAGGAACTCGACCTGGTGGAACACCTGTCCGTGGCCGAGAACGTCCACCTCGGCCACGAACCCGCGGCCGCCGGCTTCGTCGTACGGCGCAAGGCGGCGAAGGAGTCGACCGCCGCGCTGCTCGGGCGACTCGGGCACCCCGAGATCGAACCGGGCCGCCTGGTGGGCGAGTTGTCCGCGGCGCAGCAGCAGATCGTCTCCATGGCGCGGGCGCTCTCCCACGACGTACGGCTGATCGTGATGGACGAGCCGTCCGCCGCGCTCGACCCCGACGAGGTGGACAACCTCTTCCGGATCGTCGCCGACCTCACCGCCGAGGGGGTCGCCGTCGTCTACATCTCGCACCGCCTGGAGGAGATCCGCCGCATCGGCGACCGCGTCACGGTGCTGAAGGACGGGCGGGCACTCGCGGGGGGCTTGCCCGCCAAGACGACCCCGACCCGTGACGTGGTCGCGTTGATGACCGGCCGGAACGTGGAGTACGTCTTCCCCGAGCGGCCGGCCGAGCCGCCCGCCGGCACGCCGGTGCTCCAGGTGCGCTCGCTCGCCCGGGACGGCGAGTTCGCGCCGCTCGACCTCGACGTGCACGCCGGGGAGATCGTCGGCCTCGCCGGACTCGTCGGCTCGGGACGCTCGGAGATCCTGGAGACGATTTACGGCGCCCGCAGGCCGACGGCCGGTCAGGTGCTCGTGGACGGCCGTCCGCTCAGGCCCGGCAGCGTCCGCGCCGCCGTCCGCGCCGGTCTCGGGCTCGCGCCCGAGGAGCGCAAGGCGCAGGCGCTGCTGATGCTGGAGTCCGTCACCCGCAACGTCTCCGTCTCCTCACTGTCCCGTTTCTCCCGCGGCGGCTGGATCGACCGCGGGGCCGAGAGCGGCGCCGCCCGCGCCGCCGTCCGAGAGCTGTCGCTGCGGCCCGACAACCCGTCCGTGCCGGTGCGCACCCTGTCCGGCGGCAACCAGCAAAAAGCCGTCCTGGCCCGCTGGCTGCTGCGCGGCTGCCGGGTCCTGCTGCTCGACGAGCCCACCCGCGGCGTCGACGTCGGCGCCCGCGCCGAACTGTACGCGGTGGTCCGCCGCTTGGCGGACGAAGGCCTCGCGGTGCTCCTCGTCTCCAGCGAGGTGCCCGAGGTGCTCGGCCTCGCCGACCGTGTCCTGGTCCTGCGCGAGGGCCGGGTCGTGCACACCGCACCCGCCCGGCAGCTCGACGAACACCGCGTCCTCGACCTCGTCATGGAAGGAAGCCCGGCGTCATGACGCAGCACGTCTCCCCGCCGCGGGACGGCACCTCGAAGGTGCCGCCGGTCCATCTCCCCGCCTGGCGCACCCTGCTGGCCCGCGCCGACGTCCGCACCCTCTCCCTGCTCGGCGTGCTCACCGTGCTCGTGGTCATCGGCGGTGTCACCAAGCCCGACGAGTTCCTCGACACCCGCAATCTGCAACTCGTCCTCACCCAGGCGTCGGTGATCGGTGTCGTCACCGTCGGCATGACCTTCGTCATCACCTCCGGCGGCATCGACCTCTCCGTCGGCGCGATCGTCGCCCTCGCCTCGGTGTGGGCGACCACCCTCGCCACCCAGGAGTTCGGCTTCGCGGGCATCCTGTTCACCGCGATGGTCGTCGGCCTCGGCTGCGGCCTGGTCAACGGCCTGCTCATCGCGTACGGCGGGATGGTCCCGTTCATCGCCACCCTCGCCATGCTGGCCTCGGCGCGCGGTCTCGCCCTGCAGATCACCGACGGCAAGACACAGATCGTCACCATCGACGGCGTGCTGAGCCTCGGCGAACGCGACGCGTATGTCCTCGGCATCCCGCCCCTGGTGCTGGTCTTCGCACTCGTGACGGTTCTCGGCTGGCTGCTGCTGAACCGGACCACCTTCGGCCGGCGCACCGTCGCCGTCGGCGGCAACGCCGAGGCCGCCCGGCTCGCCGGCATCGACGTCCGCCGCCAGCGGCTGTATCTGTACCTGCTGTCGGGACTGTGCTGCGGCATCGCCGCGTTCCTGCTGATCGTCCTGTCCGGCTCCGGCCAGAACACCAACGGCAACCTCTACGAACTCGACGCCATCGCCGCCGCCATCATCGGCGGAACCCTGCTCAGCGGGGGCCGCGGCACCATCACCGGGTCCGTGCTCGGCGTTCTGGTCTTCACCACGATCACCAACATCTTCGCCCTGAACAACCTGCAGAGCGACGTCCAGCAGATCGCCAAGGGCGCGATCATCGTCGCCGCCGTGCTGGTCCAGCGCCGTACCGCAAGCACGACCTGAGGAAAGGGTTCCCCGCCATGCCCCAGCTGCCCACCCGCAGAGGACTGCTCTTCGGATCCGCCGCCGTCTCCGCCGGAGCCCTCCTCACGGCTTGCACCAGCAACGAGCCGAAGGACTCCGCGCCGGCCGCGGACGAGCGGCCGGCCGCCGCCGACAAGCCCGGCAAGCACGTCACCATCGGCTTCGCCGGACCGCAGGCCGACCACGGCTGGCTCAACGCCATCAACGACAACGCCAAGAGCCGCGCGAAGAAGTACTCCGACGTCACCCTGGAGATCACCGAGGGCTCCAACGACACCGCGCAGCAGATCGGCCAGATCGAGACGCTGATCAACAAGAAGGTCGACGTGCTGGTGGTGCTGCCCGCCGACGGCAAGGCCCTCACCCAGGTCGGCCTGAAGGCGATGCGCGCCGGCATCCCCGTGGTCAACCTCGACCGCGTCTTCAACACCCCGCAGGCCTACCGCTGCTGGATCGGCGGCGACAACTACGGCATGGGCCTGAGCGCCGGCCACTACATCGGCGAGAAGCTCAAGGGCAAGCCGAACGCCAAGGTCGTCGAACTCGCGGGGCTCGACAACCTGGAGCTGACCAAGCAGCGCACCCAGGGCTTCGACGACGCGCTGAAGAACTACCCCAACATCCGCAAGGTCGCCCGCCAGGCCGCCGAGTTCACCGTGGAGTCCGGGCAGGCCAAGATGGCCCAGCTGCTGCAGGCCCAGTCGGGCTTCGACGCGCTGTGGAACCACGACGACGACCAGGGCGTCGGCGCGCTGCGCGCCATCGAGCAGGCCGGCCGTGACGACTTCCTGATGGTCGGCGGCGCGGGCGCGCTCTCCGCCTTCCAGGCCATCAAGCAGGACAACGGCGTGCTGAAGGCGACCGTGCTCTACCCGCCCACCATGGCCGCCTCCGCCATCGACCTCGCCCGCGCCCTCGGCCAGGGCAAGGGCGTCGGCGGCCTCGCCGAGTTCGAGATCCCGGCGTCGATCACGCTCTACTCGGCCGTCGTCGACAAGACCAACGTCGACCAGTACATGCCCACCGGCTTCCGCTGACCGAGGGCCCCCGCCACACCGGGGTGAACGCAACGACAGGCCTGGCCCCGCACCCCCCACCGCACCGCCACGACGTCGTCACGACGAGGACGGAGGACTTACCCCATGGCACAGCCGCAGCAGTCAGACGGGACCCAGAGCCCGACGAGCCCGGCCGGCTCAGCGGGCCGGGACAGACCGCCGCTGCGCGTCGGGATGGTCGGCTACGCCTTCATGGGCGCCGCCCACTCCCAGGGCTGGCGCACCGCGGGCCGGGTCTTCGACCTGCCCCGCCGCCCGGAGCTGGCCGTGATCTGCGGCCGGGACGCCACGGCGGTGCGCGCGGCGGCCGGCCGGCACGGCTGGGCTCAGGCCGTCACCGACTGGCGGGAGATGATCGAGCGCGACGACGTCGACCTCGTCGACATCTGCACCCCCGGCGACAGCCACGCCGAGATCGCGCTCGCCGCGCTCGCCGCGGGCAAGCACGTGCTGTGCGAGAAGCCGCTGGCCAACACCGTCGCCGAGGCCGAGGCCATGGTCCGTGCGGCGCAGCAGGCCGAGGCGCGGGGCCTGGTGGCGATGGTCGGCTTCAACTACCGCCGGGTCCCGGCGACCGCGCTGGCCCGCCGCATGGTCGCCGAGGGCCGGCTCGGCACCCTGCGGCACGTGCGGGTGACGTATCTCCAGGACTGGCTGGTCGATCCGGCCTTTCCGCTGACCTGGCGGCTGCGCAGGGAGCAGGCGGGCTCCGGCTCGCTCGGCGACCTCGGCGCACACATCGTGGACCTCGCCCAGTACCTCGCGGGGGAGCAGTTGGCCGGGGTGTCCGCGCTGACGGAGACGTTCGTGCGGGAGCGGCCGCTGCCCGCGGGGGCCGTACAAGGTCTGTCCGCCGGGACCGCCGCCGCCCGCACCGGCACCGTCACCGTCGACGACGCCGCCCTGTTCACCGGCCGGTTCACCTCCGGCGCCCTCGCCTCCTTCGAGGCCACCCGGTACGCCACCGGCCGCAAGAACGCCCTGCGCATCGAGCTGAACGGGGAGCGCGGCTCCCTCTCCTTCGACCTGGAGCGGCTCAACGAGCTCTGGTACCACGACGGCACAGAGCCCGGCGAGCACGCGGGTTTCCGCCGCATCCTCGTCACCGAGCCCGACCACCCCTACGTGGACGCCTGGTGGCCGCCCGGCCACGGCCTCGGATACGAGCACACCTTCGTCCACCAGGTCCGCGACCTCGTCCACGCGGTCGCGGAGCGCCGCCGCCCCGAACCCTCCTTCGCCGACGGGCTGCAGGTGCAGCGCGTACTCGCGGCCGTGGAGGAGAGCGCCGAGAAGAACTCCGTCTACACGCCCGTCGGGCTCTGAGGAGAAGCCACCGCCATGCCGCGTCCGTTCACGCTGTTCACCGGCCAGTGGGCCGACCTGCCCCTGGAAGAGGTCTGCCGGCTCGCCCGGGACTTCGGCTACGACGGCCTCGAACTCGCCTGCTGGGGAGACCACTTCGAGGTCGACAAGGCCCTCGCCGACCCGGCCTACATACCCTCGCGCCACCAGCTGCTCGACAAGTACGGCCTGAAGTGCTGGGCGGTCTCCAACCACCTCGTCGGCCAGGCCGTGTGCGACGCCATCATCGACGAACGCCATCAGGCCATCCTGCCGGCCGCCATCTGGGACGACGGCGACGCCGAGGGCGTACGGCAGCGCGCCGCCGCACGGATGAAGGACACCGCGCGCGCGGCGGCCGCGTTCGGTGTCGACACCGTCATCGGCTTCACCGGCTCCGCGATCTGGCACCTGGTGGCGATGTTCCCGCCGGCCCCCGAGTCGATGATCGAGCGCGGCTACCAGGACTTCGCCGAGCGCTGGAACCCGATCCTGGACGTCTTCGACGCCGAGGGCGTCCGGTTCGCGCACGAGGTCCACCCCAGCGAGATCGCCTACGACTACTGGACCACCCGGCGCGCCCTCGAAGCGGTCGGCCACCGCCCCGCGTTCGGCCTGAACTTCGACCCCTCCCACTTCGTGTGGCAGGACCTCGACCCGGTCGGTTTCCTGTGGGACTTCCGCGACCGGATCTACCACGTCGACTGCAAGGAAGCCCGCAAGCGCCTCGACGGCCGCAACGGCCGTCTCGGCTCCCACCTGCCCTGGGGCGACCCGCGCCGTGGCTGGGACTTCGTCTCGGCCGGCCACGGCGACGTCCCCTGGGAGGACGTCTTCCGCATGCTGCGCTCCATCGGCTACCAGGGCCCGGTCTCCGTGGAGTGGGAGGACGCCGGCATGGACCGGCTCCAGGGCGCCCCCGAGGCCCTGACCCGCCTGAAGGCGTACGACTTCGAACCCCCGACGGCGTCCTTCGACGCGGCGTTCGCCAACTGACTTCTCTTCCCCCTCTCCGGGATGACGGCGCATCCCGGCGTCTCCACCCGCCCGTACAACCAGCCCCTCATCTGGAGGCATTCGTGCACGGGAACGACCGCACCACCAGATCCCCTCGCTCACGTCTGCGCGCGGCACTCGCGCTGTTCAGCGGTGCCCTGCTCGCGGGCGCCACGCTCACCCTCACCACACCGCCGGCCGGCGCAGCCGTCGCCGACCAACAGACCCTCGCCGCCGAGGACTTCCAGCAGGTCACCCTCGCCAAGGGCGCGGCGGAGGTCGGCGAGCCCATGTCGCTGGCCGTGCTGCCGGACCGCTCCGTGCTGCACACCTCCCGCGACGGCACACTGCGCCTGACCGACGCCGCCGGCAACACCAGGCTCGCGGGCAAGCTCGCCGTGTACTCGCACGACGAGGAGGGCCTGCAGGGCGTGGGCATCGACCCGGACTTCACCAGCAACCGGTTCATCTACCTGTACTACGCGCCGCCGTTGAACACCCCGGCGGGCGACGCCCCGGAGAGCGGCACCGCCGCCGACTTCGCGCCCTTCAACGGCGTCAACCGGCTCTCCCGCTTCGTGCTGAAGACGGACGGCACCCTCGACCTCGCCAGCGAGAAGCAGATCCTCGACGTCCCCACCACGCGCGGCCTGTGCTGCCACGTCGGCGGTGACATCGACTTCGACGCGGCCGGGAACCTCTACCTGTCGACCGGCGACGACACCAACCCCTTCCAGTCCGACGGCTACACCCCGATCGACGAGCGGGCGGACCGCAACCCCGGCTTCGACGCCCAGCGCACCGCCGGCAACACCAACGACCTGCGCGGCAAGATCCTGCGCATCAAGGTGAACGCCGACGGCTCCTACTCCATCCCCGACGGCAACCTCTTCGCGCCCGGCACGGCCAAGACACGGCCCGAGATCTACGCCATGGGCTTCCGCAACCCGTTCCGGTTCAGCGTCGACAAGAAGACCGGCATCCTCTACGTCGGCGACTACGGCCCCGACGCCGGCTCCGCCAGCCCCAGCCGCGGCCCCGCCGGCCAGGTCGAGTTCGCCCGCGTCACCGGCCCCGGCAACTTCGGCTGGCCGTACTGCACCGGCGCCAACGACGCCTACGTCGACTACGACTTCGCCACGAAGGCCTCCGGCGCCGCGTTCGACTGCGACGCGCCGAAGAACACCTCCCCGCACAACACCGGCCTGACCGACCTGCCCCCGGCCCAGCCCGCATGGATCCCCTACGACAACGGCTCCGTGCCCGAGTTCGGCTCCGGCTCCGAGTCCCCGATGGGCGGCCCGGTCTACCACTACGACCCGGCGCTCGAGTCGCCGGTGAAGTTCCCCGAGGCCTATGACGGGAACTTCTTCGCCGGTGAGTTCGGCCGCCGCTGGATCAAGCGGATCGTCAGCGACGGCAACGGCACCGTGCAGTCCATCAACCCCTTCCCCTGGACCGGCACCCAGGTGATGGACATGGCCTTCGGCCCCGACGGCGCCTTGTACGTCCTCGATTACGGCCTCTCCTGGTTCGGCGGCGACGACAACTCGGCGCTGTACCGCATCGAGAACGCCACCGACGGCCACTCCCCGGTCCCGCAGGCCGCCGCGAGCCGCACCAACGGGCAGGCGCCGCTGAAGGTGCAGTTCTCCTCCGCCGGCACCACCGACCAGGACGGCGACGCCCTCACCTACAGCTGGGACTTCGGGGACGGCACCAAGTCCACCGAGGCCGACCCCACGCACAAGTACAAGACGAACGGCACCTACACCGCGACCCTGACCGCCAAGGACCCCGGCGGCCGCACCGGCAGCGCCGGCGTGCAGATCGTCGTCGGCAACACCGCGCCGAAGGTGACACTCGAACTGCCGCAGGACGGGCAGCTGTTCAGCTTCGGTGACGCCATCCCGTTCAAGGTGAAGGTGACCGACCCCGAGGACGGAACGGCGGTCGACTGCTCCAAGGTCACCGTCACCTTCGTCCTCGGTCACGACAGCCACGGCCACCCGCTGACCTCCGCCACGGGCTGCTCCGGCACCATCCAGACCAGCGCCGACGGCGGCCACGACGAGGACGCCAACATCTTCGGCGTCTTCGACGCCCAGTACACCGACAACGGCGGCGGCGGCCAGGCCCCGCTCACCACGCACGCCCGGCACGTCACCCAGCCCAAGCACCGCCAGGCCGAGCACTTCGGTGACAGCTCCGGCGTCAGCGTCGTCGCCAAGGACACCGCGCACGGCGGCAGGACCGTCGGCGACATCGACAACGGCGACTGGATCTCCTTCACGCCGTACGCCCTGAGCAACGCCACGAAGATCACCGCCCGGGTCTCCTCCGGCGGCGCGGGCGGCACCCTCGAGGTGCGCGCCGGCTCCCCGACCGGCACCCTGCTCGGCAATGCGGCCGTCCCCGTCACCGGCGGCTGGGAGACCTTCCAGGACGTCGAGGCAGGCCTGTCCCGCGCACCCCGCGGCACCACCACGCTGTACCTGGTGTTCAAGGGCGGCACCGGAGCCCTGTTCGACGTGGACGACTTCACCTTCACGACCGGCTGAGAGGCGGACGTCATGCGAACCGTCGGCAGACTCACCACCGCCGCCGCGACCGCCGCGCTGCTGCTCGGCTGTGCGACCGGCCCGGCGACCTCCCAGCCCGGCGACGGCAAGCGGGTGCTGGTCTTCTCCAAGACGGCCGGCTTCCGCCACGACTCCATCCCGGACGGTGTGGCAGCGGTGAAGCAGCTCGGCGTGAGCGGCGGCTTCACGGTCGACGCCACCGAGGACGCGGGCGCGTTCACGCCGGGCAACCTACGCCGGTACGCCGCGGTCGTGTTCCTGTCCACGACCGGGGACGTCCTGGACGCCGCCCAGCAGCGGGCCTTCGAGGACTACGTCCACCACGGCGGCGGTTACGTCGGCGTGCACGCCGCCGCCGACACCGAGTACGACTGGGCGTTCTACGGCGGACTGGCCGGCGCGTACTTCCAGTCGCACCCGGCGATCCAGCCCGCCACTGTCACGGTCGAGGACCGGGCGCACCCGGCGACCGCACACCTCGGCCCGGCCTGGAACCGCACCGACGAGTGGTACAACTACCGCTCCGATCCCCGCGAGCGGGCGCACGTCCTCGCTTCGCTGGACGAGTCGTCGTACAGCGGCGGCACCATGAACGGCGACCACCCGATCGCCTGGTGCCAGGAGTACCAGGGCGGCCGCGCCTTCTACACCGGCGGCGGCCACACCAGGGAGTCCTACGCCGACCCCGCCTTCCGGCAGCACCTGCTGGGCGGCATCCGGTACGCCATCGGCGCGGCCCAGGCGGACTGCCGCCCGGAGAACGGCTACCGTCCGCTCTTCGACGGCACCTCCGTGGACGGCTGGCGGCAGGCCGGACCCGGCTCCTTCACGCTGTCCGAGGACGGCACGCTCACCTCGTCCGGAGGGCTGGGCCTGCTGTGGTACGCGAACCAGAGCTTCGGTTCGTACTCCCTGAAGCTCGACTGGAAGGTGGCCGGCGACGACAACTCCGGTGTGTTCGTGGGCTTCCCGCCCTCGGACGACCCCTGGTCGGCCGTGAACAACGGGTACGAGGTCCAGATCGACGCCACCGACGTCCCGGAGAAGACCACCGGGTCCGTCTACGGCTTCCGGTCCGCCGATCTGAAGAAGCGTGATCGTGCGCTGAACCCGCCGGGGGAGTGGAACACCTACGAGATCCGCGTGCAGGGCGAGCGCCTGCGCGTGTGGCTCAACGGCGTGCAGATCAACGACTTCACCAACACCGATCCGGCCCGGAGCCTGACGGACGGGCACATCGGCATCCAGAACCACGGAGCCGGTGACGAGGTGTCCTTCCGCGACATCCGGATCAAGGAACTGCCCGCCCAGGGCGACTGAGCGGCGGCGGGCGGGGGACGCCGGACTCCCGCCCGCCGTCTTTTCCCCACCCTTTTCAGGGTTCGCACGCGACAAGGAGGCTGCCCATGTCCGCGTCCCGTACCGGAGTCTGGCTGATAGGCGCCCGCGGCTCGGTCGCCACGACCGTCGTGGCGGGCTGCGCCGCGCTGACGGCGGCCCTGCACCCGCCGACCGGGATGGTCACCGAGACCCCGGAGTTCACCGCGGCCGGTCTGCCCCCGCTGGGCGCACTGGTCTTCGGCGGTCACGACACCGTCGACTGCCCGCTGCCCAAGCGGGCCGAGCACCTGGCCGCGGCCGGGGTGCTGCCGCACGGACTGCCCGCGGCCGTCACCGCGGAACTCGCCGCCGCGGACCGGGAGATCAGGCCCGGCGGACCGCTGCCGGGTGACACCAGGGACGCGGACCAGCTCATCGAGACCTTCACCGCCGACCTGACCGACTTCTCGCGCAGAAACGATCTGGCACGGGTCGTCGTCGTGAACGTCGCCTCGACGGAACCGGCCCCCACCGGCGGGGAGCTGCCCCCGAGCTCCCTCTACGCGGCCGCCGCCCTGCGCGCCGGCTGCCCCTACGTCAACTTCACCCCCTCCACCGGACTGCACCACCCGGCGCTGACCGCCGAGGCCGCGGCGAGCGGGCTGCCGTACGCCGGACGGGACGGCAAGACCGGGCAGACGCTGCTGCGGTCCGTGCTCGGGCCGATGTTCGCGCAGCGCTCGCTCACCGTGCGGGCCTGGTCCGGCACCAATCTGCTCGGCGGGGGCGACGGCGCGGCCCTGGCCGATCCGGCCGCCGCGGCCGCCAAGAACGCCGGCAAGGAACGCGTCCTCACCGACACCCTCGGAGCGGTGCCGCAGGGCGAGGTGCACATCGACGACGTACCGGCCCTCGGTGACTTCAAGACCGCCTGGGACCACGTCGCCTTCGACGGCTTCCTCGGCACCCGCATGGTCCTGCAGACCATCTGGCAGGGCTGCGACTCCGCCCTCGCCGCACCCCTCGTCCTCGACCTGGCCCGGCTGACCGCCCGCGCCCACGAGGCCGGCCTGAGCGGACCGCTCACCGACCTGGGCTTCTACTTCAAGGACCCGGTCGGAGACGGCCCGGCGGCGCTCGGGGAGCAGTACGCGGCACTGCTGCGGTTCGCCGGGCGGCTCGGCGGGGGACAGCGGTGAGGGCCCGGCTGCGCGCCTGGGCCGAACTGCTGCGGCTGCCCGCCCTGTGCACGGTCCCCGGGGACGTCCTGGCGGGCGCCGCTGCCGCCGCCGTACGGCCGAACCGGCGCACGCTCCTCGCCATCGGCGCCTCGGTGTGCCTGTACGAGGCGGGGATGGCCCTCAACGACTGGGCGGACCGCGCCGAGGACGCCGTGGACCGCCCGCACCGGCCGCTTCCGTCGGGCCGCGTCCGCCCCGCCGCGGCCCTCACGGCGGCCGGTGCGCTCACGGCGGCCGGCCTGGGCCTCGCGGCCCGCGCCGGCCGCCCCGCCCTCACCGTCGCCGCCCCGCTCGCGGCCACCGTCTGGGCGTACGACCTCGCCCTGAAGCACACCCCGGCCGGCCCCGCGAGCATGGCGGCCGCCCGCGCCCTCGACCTGCTGCTCGGCGCTGCCGCCACCGCCGGCCGCACCCGCGCGGCCGTGCCGTCGGCGGCCCTGCTCAGCAGCCACACCCTCGCCGTCACGACGGTCTCCCGCACCGAGACCCGCGGCGGCTCCACCGCGGCCCCGCTGGCCGCCCTGGCCACGACCGCCCTGCTCACCCACCGTCTCCCGGCAGCCCGCGGCGACGCAGCCCCCCGCGGACTGCCGGGCCCCACCCTCACCGCCGCCCTGACCGCCCTGTACGCCGCCACCGCCGCCCGCCCCTACACCCACGCCGCGCTCAACCCCTCACCCCCGCTCACCCAGCGCGCCGTCGGCGCCGGTATCCGCGCCACCGTGCCGCTCCAGGCCGCGCTCGCCGCACGCTCCGGCGCCCGGGGCAGCGCGCTGCTGGTCGCGGCGCTCGCACCCCTGGGCGCCCGCCTCGCGAAGCGGGTGAGCATCACATGAGCCTCCGCATCGGGTACGGCACCAACGGCCTGGCCGACCTGCGCCTGGACGACGCCCTCGCCCTGCTCGCCGACCTCGGCTACGACGGCGTGGGCCTGACCCTCGACCACATGCACCTCGACCCGCTGGCCCCCGACCTGCCGACCCGCACCAGCCGGATCGCACGCCGGCTGGCCGAACTGGGCCTGGGCGTCACCGTCGAGACCGGCGCCCGCTATGTTCTCGACCCGCGCCGCAAACACGGCCCGACCCTGCTCGACGCCGACCCCGACGACCGCGCCCGCCGCACCGACCTGCTGCTGCGCGCCGTACGGATCGCCGCCGGCCTCGGCGCGCACGCCGTGCACTGCTTCAGCGGCGTCACACCGGCCGGCACCGACGAGGACACCGCCTGGAAGCGGCTCGCCGAGTCCCTCGCACCCGTACTGGAGGCGGCCGCCGCGGCCGGCGTCCCGCTCGCCGTGGAACCCGAACCCGGCCACCTCCTCGCCACCCTCGACGACTTCCACCGTCTGCGCCGCGACCTCGGCGATCCCGCACCCCTCGGCCTCACCCTCGACATCGGCCACTGCCAGTGCCTGGAGCCGCTGCCGCCCGCCGACTGCGTCCGGGCCGCCGCTCCGTGGCTGCGGCACGTGCAGATCGAGGACATGCGCCGCGGCGTCCACGAACACCTCCCGTTCGGCGACGGCGAGATCGACTTCCCGCCCGTGCTCTCCGCCCTCGCCGAGGTCGGCTACCAGGGCCTCACGGTCGTCGAACTGCCCCGCCACTCCCACGCGGGCCCGCACTTCGCGGCGCTCTCCCTGCCCTTCCTCAGGCACGCACAAGGGAGCACCTCATGACCCACCTCACCGCGGACGACCTGCGCGACCGTCTGCCCGGCGCCGCCCGCGCCTGGCTCGACCGGGCCCTGGACGAGGCCGCCGCGCACCCCGGGGCGCACGGCCCGATCTCCGTGTGGGAACTGCGCCTGGCCGAGGCCGGCAGACGCTGCGGACCCGAGCACGCGACCACCGCCCGCGCCCTCATCCTCGCCGCCGCCCGCCCCGACCGGGACGCGCTGGCCCGCGTCTACCACCAGGGCACCGCCGAGGAACGCCTCGCCGTGCTGCGCGCCCTGCCCGGCCTGGTACCCGGACCGGACGCCCTGCCGCTGGTCGAGGACGCGCTGCGCACCAACGACACCCGGCTGCTGGCCGCCGCCGTCGGCCCCTACGCCGCCCGCCACCTCGATCCGCACGGCTGGCGGCACGCCGTACTGAAGTGCCTGTTCACCGGCGTGCCCGTGGACGCCATCGCCGACCTGGACCGGCGCGCCCGCGGTGACGCGGAACTCGCCCGCATGCTGCGCGACTACGCCGCCGAACGCACCGCCGCCGGCCGTGCCGTGCCGGACGACCTGCGCCGCGTGCTCGCCCTGACCGAGGAGGGGGATCAGTGATGCGCATCTTCGACCCGCACATCCACATGACGTCCCGCACGACCGACGACTACGCGGCCATGCACGCCGCCGGGGTGCGCGCCGTGGTCGAGCCCGCCTTCTGGCTGGGGCAGCCCCGCACCGCGCCCGCCACCTTCTACGACTACTTCGACTCACTGCTCGGCTGGGAGCCGTTCCGCGCCGCCCAGTACGGCATCGCCCACCACTGCACGATCGCCCTCAACCCCAAGGAGGCCAACGACCCGCGCTGCACCCCCGTCCTCGACGAACTGCCCCGCTACCTCGTCAAGGACCGCGTGGTCGCCGTCGGCGAGATCGGCTACGACGCGATGACACCCGCCGAGGACAAGGCCCTGGCCGTGCAGCTCCAGCTCGCCGCCGACCACGGCCTGCCCGCCCTCGTGCACACCCCGCACCGCGACAAGCTCGCAGGCCTGCGCCGCACCCTCGACGTCGTACGCGAATCGGCGCTGGCCCCGGAACGGGTCCTGGTCGACCACCTCAACGAGACCACGGTCAAGGAGGCGAAGGACAGCGGCTGCTGGCTGGGCTTCTCCGTCTACCCGGGCACCAAGATGGACGAGGCCCGCATGGTCGCCCTCCTGCGCACCTACGGCCCCGAGCGGGTGCTGGTGAACTCCGCCGCCGACTGGGGCCGCAGCGACCCCCTCAAGACCCGCAAGGTCGCCGACCTGATGCTGGCCGAAGGGTTCACCGAGGACGACGTGGACCGCGTCCTGTGGCGCAACCCGGTCGCGTTCTACGGCCTCAGCGGCCGCCTCGCCCTGGACGTCGCCGCGACCGGCCCCACCCACGAGGGCAACTCCGTGCTGCGCGGCGGGGAGTGACGCCCATGCGCTTCCGCCACCCCGACGGCTCCACGGTCCACCTCGCCTACTGCACCAACGTCCACCCGGCCGAGACCCTCGACGGTGTCCTCGGGCAACTCCGGGACTACTGCGAGCCGGTGCGCCGCCGCCTCGGCCGCGACCGCCTCGGCATCGGCCTGTGGCTCGCGCAGGGCGCCGCCCGCGCCCTGGCCACCGACCCGGCCGCGCTGCGCGGACTGCGCGACGAGCTCGAAAGGCGCGGCCTGGAGGTCGTCACCCTCAACGGCTTCCCGTACGAGGGATTCGGCGCCGAAGAGGTCAAGTACCGGGTGTACCGGCCCGACTGGTCCGAACCGGAACGGCTGGAGCACACCAGCGCCCTCGCCCGCGTCCTCACCGTCCTGCTCCCGGACGACGTCACCGAGGGCAGCATCTCCACCCTGCCGCTCGCCTGGCGCACCGCGGCGGACACGGGCCGCGGACTCGACGCGCTGCGGATGCTCGGCGAACGTCTCGACGCCCTGCAGGAGCTGACCGGCCGCAGCGTGCGGATCGGCCTGGAGCCCGAGCCGGGGTGCGTCGTCGAGACCACCGGCGACGCCCTCGCCCCGCTCGCCGCGATCCGCCATCCCCGCATCGGCGTGTGCGTGGACACGTGCCACCTCGCGACCTCCTTCGAGGACCCGGACACCGCCCTGGACGCCCTCACCGCGGCCGGCGTCCCCATCGTCAAGTCCCAGCTGTCCGCGGCCCTGCACGCCGAGCAGCCCCACCTGCCCGAGGTGCGGGCGGCGCTGGCCCAGTTCGCCGAGCCCCGCTTCCTGCACCAGACCCGCACGACGACCGCCACCGGCCTGCGCGGCACCGACGACCTCGACGAGGCCGTGGCCGGCGACACCCTGCCCGACGCCACGCCCTGGCGTGCCCACTTCCATGTGCCGCTGCACGCGGACCCCGCCCCGCCGCTGACCTCCACGCTGCCCGTCCTCAAAGCCGCCCTGGCCCGGCTGGCCGGCGGACCGCAACCGCTCACCCGCCACTTGGAGGTCGAGACCTACACCTGGCAGGCCCTGCCACCCGAGCTGCGCCCCCGCACCCGCGACCGGCTCGTCGACGGCATCGCCGCCGAACTCACCCTGGCCCGCGACCTGCTGACGGACCTAGGCCTGAAGGAGCTGCCATGAGCACCACCGAGCCGACCCCCCTGCTCGTGCTGGACGTCGTCGGCCTCACCCCGCGCCTGCTCGCCCACATGCCCCGCCTGCGAGCACTCGCCGACACCGGCTCCCACGCCCCCCTGGACACCGTCCTGCCCGCCGTCACCTGCTCCGCCCAGGCCACCTTCCTCACCGGCACCCACCCCGACGAGCACGGCATCGTCGGCAACGGCTGGTACTTCCGCGACCTCGGCGACGTACTGCTGTGGCGGCAGCACAACGCCCTGATCGAGGGCGACAAGGTGTGGGACGCCGCCCGCCGCGCCCACCCCGGCTACACGGTCGCCAACGTCTGCTGGTGGTACGCCATGGGCGCCGACACCGACTACACGGTCACCCCCCGCCCGGTGTACTACGCCGACGGCCGCAAGGAACCAGACTGCTACACCTGGCCCCCGGCCCTGCACGACGAACTGACGCAGGAGTTCGGCACGTTCCCCCTCTTCCACTACTGGGGCCCCACCGCCGACCTCACCTCCAGCCGCTGGATCATCGACGCCACCCGGCACATCAACCGCACCCGCCGACCGGACCTGACGCTGTGTTACCTGCCCCACCTGGACTACGACCTCCAGCGCTACGGCCCCGACGATCCGCGCTCCCACCGCGCCGCCGCCGACCTCGACGCCGCCCTCGCCCCGCTGCTGGACGACGCCCGCGCCGGGGGCCGTACCGTGCTCGCCCTGTCGGAGTACGGGATCACCCCGGTGCGCCGCCCGGTCGACATCAACCGCGCCCTGCGCCGCGCCGGGCTGCTCCAGGTGCACACCCAGGACGGCATGGAGTACCTGGACCCGATGGCCTCGCGCGCCTTCGCCGTCGCCGACCACCAGATCGCCCACGTCTACGTACGCCGCCCCGAGGACCTCGCCGCCACCCGCGCCGCCCTCGACCGCCTGCCCGGCCTCGCCGACCTGCTCGGCGACGAGGGCAAGAAGGCCCACCACCTGGACCACCCGCGCGCGGGGGAACTCGTCGCCGTCGCGGACGAGGACGCCTGGTTCACGTACTACTACTGGCTCGACGACGCCCGCGCACCCGACTTCGCGCGGCTCGTCGACATCCACCGCAAACCCGGCTACGACCCGGCCGAGCTGTTCATGGACCCGCTCGACCCCTATGTGAAACTCCGCGCGGCCGGCGCCCTGGCCCGCAAGAAGGTGGGCCTGCGCTACCGCATGGCGGTCGTGCCGCTCGACCCGGCACCCGTGCGCGGCAGCCACGGCCGCCTCCCCACGAGCGACGACGACGGTCCGCTCGTCCTGTGCTCCACCCCCCGCGCCGTCGCTGACCGTCTCGCGGCCACCGACGTGAAGTCCCTCCTGCTCCACCTTGCCGGTCTCGACGGACCGGACCACCATGGCGAAGAGAGGCACCCGTGAACGACATCCGCACCCCCGACGACCAGCTGCGCCGCTCCCTCGGCATCGGCCGCCGCTCCTTCCTGAGCACCTGCACCGCCGTCGCGGCCGGCGCGATCGCCGCGCCCGTCCTCGGCGCGGCCCCCGTGCACGCAGCCACCCCGGCGGCCGCCGACGGCGACACCGCCCGGGGGCACGAGCTGGTGCCCGCCGACCGGCGCGGCATCATCCTGTACACCGTCCGCGACGCCATCGGCCGCGACCCGCTGACCACCACCCTGCCCTCCGGCTTCCGCGCGGTCTTCGAGCGACTGGCCCGGTTCGGCTACCGGCAGGTCGAGTTCGCCGGCTACGGCCAGCACGCCAACGCGCCCGGCGGAGCGAACCTCGAGTCCGTGCAGGGCGCCAGGCTCCTGCGCGGCTGGCTCGACGACTACGGGCTGCGCGCCCAGGGCAACCACGGCTTCATCCCGCCGTCCTGGCCGCTGACCAGCGCCGACCTGGACACCTTCAAGAAGCACCTGGAAATCGCGAACATCCTCGGCATGGCGCACATGGGCACCGGTGGCGACCCCACCTCCAGCGCCGTGAAGTCCGACTGGGACGTGGCCGCCGACAAGTGGAACGCCCTCGGCGAGATCGCCCGCTCCGCCGGCATCAAGCTGTACACCCACAACCACGACGCGGCCTACGGCTTCCTGCTGGACGGCGGCCCGCTGGACGCCCAGGGCCGGCCGACCCGCAGCTCCGGCCTGCGCAAGCTGGAGTACTTCCTCACCGTCACCGACCCGCAGCTGGTCTGGCTGGAGATGGACGTCTTCTGGGCCCATGTGGCGCAGTACAAGTTCCGCACCTACACCGCCCACGACGGCACTACACAGACGGAGATCTTCGACCCGGCCGGTCTGGTCGAGCGGTACAACAAGCGCTACCCGCTCTTCCACGCCAAGGACGGCGTCGTGAACAACACCAACGGCATGGGCTACGACATGGTGCCGTTCGGCACCGGCGTGATCGACTACACGACGTTCTTCACCCGCGTCGGCCACCGCAACTACCACAACCCGATGGTCGAGCAGGACAACGCGCCCAGCGCCACCAACCCGGGGCAGTCGCTGGAGCACGCGGCGATCGGCTACCGCAATCTGGCCGCCTTGCGCCGCGAATAGCGCACCGGTACGAGGAGGGGCCTCCCCCGTGTCGCGGGCAGGCCCCTCCTCGGCGGCCGGGCGCCGGGGAGCGGTTCCCGCGCCCCGGTCGCGTCACGGCCCGAGCACGCCACGTGACACCCCGCCGCACCTGCCCGAGGTCACGGATACGCAGGTGAAACGCACTGCGAAACCTTGGTATGGTTGTCCTCGTCGCCGCGGGGAAGCTCCCGCCGAGCGACAGACACCTTGTCCGGGTGGCGGAATGGCAGACGCGCTAGCTTGAGGTGCTAGTGCCCTTTATCGGGCGTGGGGGTTCAAGTCCCCCCTCGGACACCAGTGAGGCCCCTGCATCGCAGGGGTCTTTTTTCTTGAGCGGTCACGCCGGCAGCGTCCGGTCCTCTCTCCGCCCCACCGGGCCGGTCGCGCCAGGTGTCGCGGCGGGCACGCACCGTGACCGGCAGGACCTCCGCGCGATCGGAAAATGCGAGGCCGGTGAACGGTTGTGCGAGGCATGATGGCGGACCGCACCACCACCGGGGGGACCTGTGAGCGAGAGATACGTCCTGCTGTCCGGCATCGTCGGCTCGACCGCGTACGGTCTGGCCCGCGAGGGCTCCGACATCGACCGGCTCGGCCTGTTCGCCGCCCCCACCGAGGAACTGCACGGCCTGCGGCAGCCCCAGGACTCCTACGTCTCCACCGCACCGGACCGCACCCTGCACGAGGCGGCCAAGTGGTGCCGGCTGGCCCTGGGCGGCAACCCGACCGTCATGGAGCTGGTGTGGCTGCCGGACGAGCTGTACGAGGTGCGCACCCCGCTCGGCGACGAACTCATCGCCCTGCGCACCTCCCTGCTCAGCGCCCGACGGGTCCGCGACGCCTATCTCGGCTACGCCACCCAGCAGTTCCGCAAGCTCGTCAACCGGTCCGAGGGCACCGCCCCGCCCGCGCGGGTCGCCAAGCACGCCCGGCACCTGCGGCGGCTGTGCGTGCAGGGCTTCGAGCTGTACGCGACCGGCGCGCTGACCGTCCGCGTCGACGACCCCGATGCCTACCACGCCTTCGGTGAGCGGGTCGCCGCCGACCCGTCGGCCGCGGAGCCGCTGCTGCGGCACTACGAGGACGCCTTCGCGACCACGCCCAGCGCCCTGCCCGAGCGGCCCGACGAGTCGGCGGCCGACGCCTGGCTGCGCCGGGTACGCGCCCACTTCTACAAGCCCGCGGAGTCCACGGGTAGCTGACGGTAAATCGGATGCCTGGCCCACACCCGTCTCCCTAGACTCGGCACACATCGCGCGCCGCACGCCCTGTGCGGCGCGCCGCCACGGCCTATGACGAGCGAGAGGAGCAGGCCATGCGTGACCGCACCGCTGCCGCCGCTTCCCGCGCCCGTTACGAGGTGATCCTCGTGTCTCGTGCCGTCCGGTGCCCGCTGCGCGGCCGGCACCGGAAGCCCGCGACGCGAATCTGACGATCTGACGTTCCGTCAACTCTCTGCGTCGTGGGGGAATCGCGCTGCTCTTGCACCGCATCCCACCGAAAGGCAACAGGGCCGTGCGCACCGCACTCGACCGTCACCTCACCCACCCGCTCACCGCCGTCCGCAACCTGGGCATCCTCGCCCACGTCGACGCCGGCAAGACCACCGTCACCGAGCGGATCCTGTACGCCACCGGCACCACGCACAAACGCGGCGAGGTGCACGACGGCACCACCGTCACCGACTTCGACCCGCAGGAACGCGACCGCGGCATCACCATCTTCGCCGCGGCCGTCAGCTGTGCCTGGGACGGCCACCGCGTCAATCTGATCGACACCCCCGGCCACGTCGACTTCGCCGACGAGGTCGAGCGCTCGCTGCGGGTGCTGGACGGCGCGGTCGCCGTGTTCGACGCGGTGGCGGGTGTCGAGCCGCAGAGCGAGTCCGTGTGGCGGCAGGCCGACCGGCACGGCGTGCCCAGGATCGCGTTCGTCAACAAGATGGACCGCGCGGGCGCCGACCTGGACGCGGCCGTGGCGTCCATCCGCGCGCGGCTGCACCCCACGCCGCTGGTGGTGCAGCTGCCGCTCGGTGCGGAGGACGCCTTCACCGGAGTCGTCGACCTGGTCCGAATGCGCGCCCTGACCTGGCCCGACGGCGGCGAATCGGTCAACGAGGGACCGGTTCCGGACGCGGTCCTCGACGAGGCCCGGCGGCGGCGCCGGACGCTGGAGGAGGCCGTGGCGGAGCGGCACCCGGCGGCGCTGGAGGAGTTCTGCGACCGGGAGACCCTCTCGGCACGGACGCTCTCCACCGCCCTGCGGGACCTGACCATCAGCGGTGACGGCGTGGTTGTGCTGTGCGGCTCCGCCTACCGCAACCGGGGTATCGAGCCGCTGCTGGACGCCGTGGTCGCCTACCTGCCCTCGCCGGCCGACCGGCGGCCGGTCCGGGGCACGCAGGACGGCCAGGAGCGCCCCGCCGACCCCGCCGCCCCGTTCACCGCCCTGGCGTTCAAGGTCACCGCCACGGCGACCGGACGCCTCACCTACCTGCGCGTGTACGCCGGAACGCTGGAGAAGGGAGACACCGTGTGGGACGCCACAGCACGCCGCACCGAGCGCGTCGGCCGCATCCTGCGCGTCCAGGCCGACCGGCACGCGGCGGTCGAGCGGGCGGGCGCCGGCGACATCGTCGCCGTCGTCGGCCTGAAGACCGCCCGCGCGGGCACGACCCTGTGCGCGCCGGGCGCGCCCATCGTGCTCGAACCGCCGGGCGCGGCCGAACCCGTCGTCTCGGTGGCCGTGGAGGTCCGTCGCGGCACCGACACCGAACGGCTGTCGGCCGCGCTGGCCCGGCTGGTCGAGGAGGACCCGTCCCTGGTGGTCCGCACCGACCCCGAGACGGGCCAGACCGTGCTGTCCGGCATGGGCGAACTCCACCTCGAGGTCGCGGCGGAGAAGCTGCGCCGCGCGCACGGGCTGGAGATCACCACGGGCCGCCCGCGGGTCAGCCACCGCGAGACGGTCTCCCGCGGCGTGACCGGTGTCGTCTTCCGGCACGTCAAACAGGACGGCGGAGCGGGCCAGTTCGCGCACGTCGTGCTCGACGTCGAACCACTGCCGGGCGGACCGGGCACCACCGGCTTCGCGTTCGCGTCCACCGTGGTGGGCGGCCGGGTGCCGCAGGAGTACGTCCGCGCGGTCGAGGCCGGCTGCCGGGACGCGCTCGCCGAGGGCGGCCCGCTCGCCGGGCATCCGGTGACGGGCCTGAGGGTCACGCTCACCGACGGGTCCACGCATGTGAAGGACTCCTCGGAGATGGCCTTCCGCACCGCCGGCCGGCTCGGCCTGCGCGAGGCGCTGCGCGGCTGCGCCATGCTCCTGCTGGAGCCGGTCGCCGAGGTCACGGTGACCGTGCCCGAGGACGCGGTCGGTGCGGTCCTCGGCGACCTGGCCGCGCGCCGGGCCCGGGTCACCGGGTCGGACACCCGCGGCGGCGCGGCGGTGGTGACGGCGACGGTGCCGCTGGCCGAACTGTTCGGCTACGCCACCCGCTTGCGCAGCCGCACCCAGGGCCGCGGCACCTTCACGACCCGGCCGACGGGATACGCGCCGGCGTGACGCGCACGGCCGGCGGCCCTCCCCTTGGCCGGGGGAGGGCCGCCGACGGCCCGCCCGTCAAGGATGCGGCACGCATGGTGGGCGTACGGCTGTCCGGAGCGGTTGCACCGGCGGCCGTACGCTGCGGCCGTGGGCCGTGGGCCGTGGGCCGGTGGCCGTGCGTCGGCGGCCGAGGACCGGTGCCGAGGCCCCGGCCGATGTCCGGTCTTCGAAACCAAGTTCGCACCAGTGCCGTCCGCCTGGCACCATGGGGCGCTGCGTGCGCGCGGTCGCGGACCGGGCGTTCTGATCGAGGGGAGAGCCGTGGCGGACTGGATCTACATCCTCAATCCTCAACTGGACATGCTGGACGGTGAACCGACCGACCCGGAGACGATCCGGCAACTGGCCGAGGAGGACCCCGAACTGGATCTCTGGCTCAGCCGCCGTAACCGTATGAAGCCCGGGGACCGGCTCTGGTTCTTCTTCACCCACCCGGACGCGGCGGTCTGCGCCGTGGGCGAGGTCGACGAGGAACCCTGGCAGGACCCCGACGATCCCGAGGTCTCCTACCTCGTCGCCGCGACGCTGCTCACCGAGGCGACGAAGGCGCTGTCCCGTGACCCGGTGAGCCGCGAGCAGTTGGGGCTCGGGCAGGTGCGGTCGGTGCAGAAGGTGAAGCCGGAGGCCCTGCCCGTGCTGCTGGAGCGGGCCGGCCTCTGACGCCGCCGTCGGCTCTCCCCACGAAGAAAGAGAGGCGCGCCGCCTTGCCCCACGCCAAGGACCCCCAGAGGGAACTGTTCGCCCGGCAGTCCCGCGTACGCGGGCTGATGCTCGGCCTGGCGATCGGAGACACCCTGGGGGCGGCGCGGGGCAGGCTGCCCGCCGGCGGTCCGCTGCCCGCCGGCGTCAGCACCCAACTGGCCTGCTTCACGGCCGAGGGCATCATCCGCGCCCAGGTGCGCGTCCACCACAAGGGCATCTGCCACGCGCCCGGCGTGGTCCTGCACGCCTACAGCCGCTGGGCCCACCTGCAGGGCATCGCCCGCGAGACGATGCGGCGCCGCTGGAACCCGTACGACCACCAGCCCTGGCCGGACGGCTGGCTCGCGGGCGTGCCCGCGCTGGCCGAACGGCGGGGCAGCGCACCGGCGACGGTGACGGCCCTGTCCCGGATCGAGCAGGGCGAGCCGGGCATGGCCACCGCGAGCCGTGGCTGTCACGCGCTGACCCGGACGCTCCCGGTCGCGGCCACCGGCCCCGCGGGCATCGCCCAGGCCGCCGCGCTTGCCGCCCTCACGCACGGCGACCCGGCCGCGCAGAGCGCCACCGCGCATGCGGTCCACCTCGCCCGCCACTGCCTGACCCATACGCCGGTGCGGCCCGACGAGGCCGTACGGGAAGCCCTGCACACGGGTCTCACCGCCCTCCCGGCCGAGAACCGCCCGGTGACCGAGCAGGAGCACGCCCTGCTGACGGCGGCCCTGCGCCGCGCGGTCGACGAGCCGGCGCACCCCGGCCACCTGGCCGGCCTCGCCCCGGACCCCACCGCGCCCGCGGCCCTGCTCGGCGCCGTCTACGCGGCCGCATCCTTCCCCGCCCGCACCGACATCCGCGCCGCGCTCACCTTCGCCGCGGGCGCCCCGGACGGCGACTCGGTCGCGTGCGTGACCGGCGCGCTGCTCGGCGCCGTCCACGGGGTCGAGGCGCTGCCCACCGACCTGATCGCCCGTCACGAACTGGCCTGGGTCCTGGACACCCTGGCCCGCGACATGACCCTGGAACTCGACGACTCGCCCAGCGGCATGGAGTACGTACCGGCGTGGGACCCGCACTGGTGGGAGCGGTATCCGGGCTGGTGAGCCGGCGATGGGGAGGACGGCCTGGCTCGTGCCGGCCTGCGTACCCCTGGCGACGCTCGCCCTGCTGCCACGCCGGGTCTGAGCGACCGGACACATCGCGCTCAGCGGGCCGCGAGGTCCAGTTCCTCCGCGTGCACCGGGACCGTGTCCGGCACGCTGTGCGTGCTTCGCCACAGCCACACCACGTCCCGGCCGAAGGACCAGGTCAGCAGCCCCAGCGCCAGTAGTACCACCCCGGCGCCCGCCGGTTGCGGCAGCAGGGCGGAGGCTGCGAGCAGCAGGAGGATCCCCTGGAGGGCGGCCACCGTCTTGCGGGCGGTGCTCGGCGGGAGCGGGGCGGTCAGCCACGGCCACACGCGGGCCGCGGCGACGAACACGTAGCGCATCGCGCCGATCAGCAGCACCCACGGGCCGAAGTCCAGCGCCACGTACACGCTGAGCACCAGGATCAGGAACGCGTCGACCTCCATGTCGAAGCGCGCACCGAGCGCCGTCGTGGTGCCGGTGCGGCGGGCCACCTTGCCGTCCACGCCGTCCAGCAGCAGCGCCACCGCCGTCAGCGCGACGAACAGCGTCACCGGCGGCGCGCTCTCGAAGGAGTCCGCGACCAACGCGGTCACTCCGCCGACCAGAGTGGCGCGGCCGAGCGTGACACGGTTCGCGGGGCCGAAGGAGTCCAGACCGGAACGGTGCAGGGCCCGCGACAGCACCGCCCAGCTGGTGACGGCGAAGACGAGCCCGGTCAGCCACCCCACCGGCCCCAGACCTATCGCCGCGCCGAGCAGGCCCAGCAACACCAGCTGGACGCCTGCGCCCACCGCCGGCTCCTGCTGAACGGGCCTGGCTGCATACATGTCGTTCAGGGCCACCGAACACCCTCCGGCCGAGTGACAGAGTCGATCAACGCCGCGTACTGTGCGCGGCCTGTGCACATCCCGGTACGTGCACCGCCTTCCGATCGTTCAGGAGGATGCCGATGAGCCGTTCAGCACGCGCGTTCTGGCTTCGCTCGCCCGGGCACGGCGAGATCCGCGACGTCACTCTGCCGGACCCCGCGCCGGGGGAGGCCGTGGTGCGGACCCTGTTCAGCGGGGTCAGCCGCGGCACCGAGACCCTCGTCTTCCACGGCGGGGTGCCCGTCAGTCAGCACGCGGCGATGCGCGCGCCGTTCCAGGAGGGCGACTTCCCCGGCCCGGTGAAGTACGGCTACCTCAACGTCGGCGTGGTGGAGGAGGGGCCGCCGGAGCTGACCGGCCGTACCGTCTTCTGCCTGTACCCGCACCAGACGCGGTACGTCGTCCCCGCGGACGCCCTCACCGTCGTCCCCGAGAACGTGCCGGCCCACCGGGCCGTGCTGGCCGGCACCGTGGAGACCGCCGTGAACGCGCTGTGGGACGCCGCGCCGCTGGTCGGGGACCGGATCGCGGTGGTCGGCGGGGGCATGGTCGGCTGCTCGGTGGCCGCCCTGCTCGCCCGTTTCCCGGGCGTCCGCGTCCAGCTGGTGGACACCGACCCGGGCCGCGCCCGCACCGCCGAGGCGCTCGGCGTCGGCTTCGCCGCGCCCGCGGACGCGCTCGGCGGGTGCGACCTCGTCGTGCACGCCAGTGCCACCGAGCAGGGCCTCACCCGGGCGCTGGAACTCCTCGCCCCCGAGGGCACGGTCGTCGAACTGAGCTGGTACGGCGATCGCACGGTCCGTCTCCCGCTCGGTGAGGCCTTCCACTCCCGGCGCCTGACGATCCGCAGCAGCCAGGTCGGCACCGTCTCCCCGGCCCGTGCCTCCCGCTCCTACGGCGACCGGCTCGCGCTCGCCCTCGACCTGCTCGCCGATCCCGCCCTCGACGCCCTCGTCACCGGCGAGTCCGCTTTCGAGGAGCTGCCCGAGGCGCTGCCCCGGCTCGCGTCGGGGGAGGTGCCGGCGCTGTGCCACCGGATCCGGTATCCCGATCCGAGCGCCTGACCTGAGCGAAAAGGGTGAGGAGAGGCTGAACGCGGGGGAGACATGAGCCGTATTACTCGGCATCCCCGGCGGCCATCGGCCGGGGAACCGACGCGCCGCACCTGGAGGGTCGTCCGTTGTTCAGTGTCACCGTCCGCGATCACATCATGATCGCCCACAGCTTCAGCGGTGAGGTCTTCGGCCCCGCGCAGCGCCTGCACGGGGCGACGTTCCTGGTGGACGCCACCTTCCGGCGCGAGGAGCTGGACGACGACAACATCGTCGTCGACATCGGTCTGGCCACCCGCGAACTGGGCGCCGTCGTCGGCGAGTTGAACTACCGCAACCTCGACAACGAACCCGACTTCGCCGGGATCAACACCTCCACGGAGTTCCTGGCCAAGGTCATAGCGGACCGCCTCGCCGAGCGCATCCACAAGGGCGCGCTGGGCGAGGGCGCCCGGGGCATCGCCGGCCTCTCCGTCACCCTCCACGAGTCGCATGTGGCGTGGGCGAGTTACGAGCGTGCGCTGTGACCGGCACGACGACGCGGACGAAGCGGCTCGCCCACATACCCGCGCAGCCCGTATCCCCGACCGACGGCGGGATCATCCCCATGTCCCTGCGCACCGCGCACTTCGTGATGCCGGCCGGAGTCGACGACCCGGCCGCACCGAGCGGCGGCAACGCCTACGACCGGCGCGTGGGCCTGGACCTGCCCGGCTTCGGCTGGCAGCCGCACGCCCACCTGGTGGCCGGCGCCTGGCCCCGCCCTGACGCCGGCGCCCGCGCCGCACTGGACCGCACCCTGCGGGAGATACCCGACGGTTCGGTGGTCCTGCTGGACGGACTGGTCGCCTGCGGCGTCCCCGAGGTCGTCGTCCCGGCGGCGCGGCGGCTGTCCCTCGCCGTCCTCGTGCATCTCCCCCTCGGCGACGAGATTGGCCTCGACCCGGCCGTCGCCGCCGACCTGGACGCACGGGAGCGGGCGGTGCTGCGCGCCGTACCGACCGTGATCGCCACCAGCGCGTGGGCCGGACGCCGGCTCGTCGCCCACCACGGCCTCGCCCCGGACGCCGTGCACGTCGCCGCGCCCGGCGCCGACATAGCGCCCCTCGCGCCCGGCACCGACGGCGTCTCCCGCCTGCTGTGCGTCGCCGCCGTCACCCCGCGCAAGGGCCAGCACCGGCTGGTGGAGGCCCTGGCCGCGGTCGCCGGCCTGCCCTTCCACTGCGAACTCGTCGGCGGGGTCACCCAGGACCCGGCCTACGTCTCCCGCGTCCGCTCGGCGATCCGGTCGTACGGCCTCGACGACCGCGTCGCCCTCACCGGACCGCGCACCGCCGGAGCCCTCGACGCGTCCTACGCCACCGCCGACCTGATGGTCCTGGCCTCCGCCGGCGAGACCTACGGCATGGCGGTCACCGAGGCCCTGGCCCGCGGGGTCCCGGTGCTGGCCACCGACGTCGGCGGACTGCCCGAGGCGCTCGGCCGCGCCCCCGACGGCACCCGCCCCGGCCTCCTCGTCCCCCCGGACGACCCCGCCGCCCTCGCCACGGCCCTGCGCGCCTGGTTCGGCGACCCGGAGCTGCGCCGCCGCCTCAGGACGGCCGCGCGCGCCCGCCGGGCCGCCCTGAGCGGCTGGGGGACGACGGCCCAGCGCCTGGCCGCCGTCCTGGGCAGGCTCCCGGCCCCGTCGGGGAGGCCGTCATGACGCGGCCCACGGCCGCTGCGGACGGCCGCGTTCCGCGCGAGGAGCAGACGACTCCCGGTGCGCCCGCTCCGGCGGTGCGGCAGCTCGCTCAGGCCGCGCCGGCCCAGGCGGCCGGGGGCACGTCCGTGGTGATTCCGGGCGCCGGGCCGGTGACCCGGCGAGGGGAGCGGGAGACGGTACGGCTGCGGCCGGGTGCTCCCGAGGAACCGGCCCGGTACGCGCCCGAGTGGCTGCGGCTGCGGGAGCCGGCCGACGCGGCCGCGCGCGCCGCCGATCTGCTGGACCCGCTGCGCATCCGGCTCGCCAACCGGCCCGGACGCTCCGGCGGCCTGGTCGTGCACGACCTGGGATGCGGTACCGGCTCGATGGGCCGCTGGCTGGCGCCCCGGCTGGACGGCGCCCAGCACTGGGTGCTGCACGACCGCGACCCCTACCTGCTGCACTTCGCGGCGGCCGGCGCCCCGCGCGCCGCCGCCGACGGCAGCCGGGTCACCGTGGAGACCCGTCGCGGCGACGTCGCCCGGCTCACGCCGGACGCGCTGGCGGGTGCCGGCCTGGTCACCGCGTCCGCGCTGCTGGACGTGCTGACCCGCGACGAGATCGACGCCCTCGCCGCCGCGTGCGCGGGCGCCGGCTGTCCGGCGCTGCTCACGCTCTCCGTCGCCGGGCGCGTGGAGCTGACCCCGGGGGATCCACTGGACGCGGAGATCACGGCCGCCTTCAACGACCACCAGCGGCGCACCGGTCTGCTCGGCCCGGACGCGGTCACCGCGGCCTGCGAGGCGTTCGCCGCGTACGGCGCCACCGTGCGGGTCCGCCCGAGCGCCTGGCATCTGGGGTCCGCCGACCCCGAGCTGACGGCGCAGTGGCTGCGCGGCTGGGTCGGCGCCGCCCTGGAACAGCGGCCGGAGCTTGCCGAGCGCGCCGGGACCTATCTGGCGGCCCGGCTCGCGTCCCTGGCCGTGGGGGAGCTGCGCGCGATCGTCCACCACAGCGACCTGCTGGCCCTGGCCGCTCCGAGCGGCGGCACGTCATGAGGGCCGGAACGGGGCGCCCGGCCGCCGATCGCGTCGGGGCGACGTCCGCCACGGCGGCCGGTGTCCTGATGCCCGAGGCGGACACCGCGGGGCCCGTGACCGGGCGGATCGCCTCGACCGGTACCGGTCCCGCCGCTACGACGGCGCGCCGCCCGGGCACCGCAGTCCCGGCCCCGAGAGCGGCCGGATGGGCGGAGGGGAGCTGCCGCGACGAATCGGTCGGCTCGGAGACCCGGAACGGCCTCGACGACTCGGCCGGCCCGCGGACCCAAAACGTGCACGACAGCTCGGTCGGCTCCGGTACGGCGACCGGCCACGACGGCTCGGCCGACGCGCGCCCCGAGTCCGCCTCCGGCACAGGCGCGCCTCACCTCCGCCCGGCGGGCGGGACACCCGGCCCGCCGCCCCCGGGGCCCGGAACCGGACGTGCCGGTCACGCCGGGGCCGTCCGGGGTATGCCGACGCCCCCCACCGCCCGCCGGTCGGCCTCCCTCCGCCGGCACCTCGGCACCCTCGCCGGGGTGCTCATCCTCGGGCTGCTGGTCTGGCGGCTGGGGACCGGGGCGTTTCTCGACGGGCTGCGCAGGATCGACATGCCGACGCTGGCCGCGGCCGTCGGGATCGGCGGGATCACCACGGCGTGCAGTGCCTGGCGCTGGTCGCTCGTGGCCCGTGGGCTCGGCATCCGGCTTCCCTTCCGCACCGCTCTCGCCGGTTACTACCGCGCGCTGTTCCTCAACGCCGCCCTGCCCGGCGGTGTCCTCGGCGACGTGCACCGCGCGGTGCGGCACGGGCGCAGCGCCGGTGACATGGGACGAGGCGTGCGCGCGGTGGTCCTGGAACGCACCGCCGGGCAGGTCGTGCTGACCGTGGCCGGGCTGCTGGTGCTGCTCGTCGCGCCCTCCCCGGTCCGCGGCGACGTACGGCACGCCGTCCCGCTCGCCGCGCTCGCCGCCGTCGGAGCGCTGGCCGTGGTCCTCGCCGTCCGCATGAACCGCGCACCGGGGGCGCCCGCCCGGCACACGCGTGCGCTGCGGGCGGTGCTGGCGGAGGCCCGCGAGGGGCTGCTGTCCCGGCGCAACGGGCCGGGTGTGCTGCTGTCCTCGGCCGTCGTGCTCGCCGGACACCTGGCGACGTTCGCCCTCGCCGCCCGGGCCGCCGCGCCCGGCGCCTCCGTCGTCGCGCTGCTGCCGCTCGCCGTACTGGCCCTGCTCGCGATGGGACTGCCGCTGAACGTCGGCGGGTTCGGGCCGCGGGAGGGCGTGACCGCGTGGGCGTTCGGTGCCGCCGGGCTCGGCGCGGGCACCGGGCTGGCGGTCGCGGTGGTCTACGGCGTGCTGTGTTTCGCGGCCGCCCTGCCGGGCGCGCTGGCGTTGCCCGCCCGCGGCTACTCCTCGGCGGCTCCCGTGAGCAGTGCGAAGTATGCGCCGAAGGAGTCCGCGAGGCTCGCCAGCAGCTCTCCGCCCTTGTCCGCCGAGCCCAGGGAGGGACGGCCGATGACACCGGAAGCCGTATAGGCGGACATGCCCACGGTGAGCAGATGACGGCGGTCGTCGGCGACGACGTCGGCGGACTCGTAACCGGGCCGGACGAATTCGGGGTGAGCGTGCAGCAGAACGGACGTCTCGATCTCTCCCGCGTGCATGTCGGTGAGCAGCGATGTGGCCACCCCCGCCCGCACGCGGGCCGCCTCCCAGTCCTCCGCGGCCGGGAAGAGCGCCATGCGTTCGCCGCGCGCGGAGGCCTCCTGGACGACGTTGCCGAGCACGTAGTTGCCGCCGTGCCCGTTGACGACGACCAGGGCCTCGACGCCCGAGCGGCGCAGCGAGGCGGCGATGTCCCTCACCACCGCGTGCAGCGTCACCGCGGAGATGCTGACGGTGCCCGGCCAGCCGGCGTGCTCGTGCGAACAGGAGATCGTCACCGGCGGCAGGAGCTGCACCGGGTACGCGGCGGCGATCTCCCGGGCGATCGCACAGGCGACGAGGGTGTCCGTCGCCAGCGGAAGGTACGGGCCGTGCTGTTCGTGGCTGCCGACGGGAAGGACGGCGACCCGTGCTGAACCGTCCGCCGCCCGCGCCCGTACGTCTTCCGTGGTGTCCGCGGGCAGCAGACCGTGACCCGCCGGCACCGGACCGTCTCCCGCTGTCACCGAGCCCGAACCACTCATGTTTTCACGGCCTTTCGTACGGAGCTGAGGAATCAGATCATGACAGAGAACAGCACGGCGCCCCTCGGCGTCCTCGGCGAGAAGCAGGACCGGCGCACGGGTGTGGAACGCGTCGTGAGCGCCCCGCTGCCGACGGTGTACGGAATGTTCCAGGCGATCGGTTTCCTGGACCACGACCGCGGCGAGGAGCAGGTCGCGCTCGTGCACGGAGACCTCGGCACCGAGAACGTCCTGACCCGGCTGCACTCGGAGTGCCTCACCGGTGACGCGTTCGGCTCCCGGCACTGCGAGTGCGGCGACCAGCTGGCCGCGGCACTGCGCGCGGTCGTCGCCGAGGGCAGCGGCGTCGTGCTGTATCTGCGGGGCCACGAGGGCCGGGGCATCGGACTGCTGGCCAAGCTGCGGGCGATGGCGTTGCAGGCGGAGGGCCTGGACACCGTGGAGGCGAACCTGGCGCTGGGGCTGCCGGTGGACGCCCGCGACTACGGCGTGGCCGCCGCGATGCTGCGCGACCTGGGCGTGGACTCCGTGCGGCTGATGTCCAACAACCCCCTCAAGCGCGAGGCGTTGGTACGGCACGGCGTCGGCGTGGCCGAGCAGGTGCCGCTGCTGATCCCGCCGTGCGAGAACAACATCACCTATCTGCGCACCAAGCGGGAGCGGATGGACCACCATCTGCCGCACCTGGACGCGGTGGCCCACTGGTCGTGAGCCGGTCCCGACTCAGTCGGTGACCGCCTCGTGGACGAGCCGTCTGAGCTCCGGGAACAGCCGCAGCGAGCGCCCCGGCCGCAGCTGGGTCAGGAACTGCACGGTCAGCTCCCGGCCCGGGTCCACCCAGAACGTCGTCGTCGCCACCCCGCTCCAGCCGTAGGTGCCGGACCCGGCCGGTGCCAGGGTGCGGGCGGGGTCGACGACGACGGAGACGCCGAGGCCGAAACCGACGCCGTCGTTGCCGCGCTCGTCGTGGGCCGGGCGGCTGCCGAAGGACCTCAGGTCGGCGCCGCCCGGCAGCTGGTTGCGGGTCATCTCCGCCACCGTGTGCGGCGCGAGGAGGCGTACGCCGTCGAGTTCCCCGCGGCGGCGCAGCATCTCCATGAAGCGGTGCCAGTCGGGCGCGGACGTCACCAGGCCGCCGCTGCCGGACAGGAACCGGGGCCGTCCGCGCACCGGCAGCCCGGGGATCGGCGTGATACCGCCGTCGTCCGCGTCGCCGTACAACTCGGCCAGCCGCCCCGCCTGTTCTTCGCTCACCTGGAAGCCGGTGCCGGTCATGCCGAGCGGGCGGAAGATCCGCTCGGTGAAGAACGTATCGAGCGGCTGCCCGGAGACCACCTCGATCACCCGGCCGAGCACGTTGGAGGCCACCGAGTAGTTCCACTGGGTGCCCGGGTCGAACTGCAACGGCAGGCTCGCGTACAGCTCGATCGTCTCCGCGAGGTCGGAGCCCGGCCGCACCGACGACTCCAGGCCCGCCGCCCGGTACAGGGCGTCCACCGGGTGGGTGTGGTAGAAGCCGAAGGTCAGACCGGCGGTGTGGGTCATCAGATGCCGGATGAGCAGGGGCCCGGCGGCCGGCCGGGTCCGCACGTCCGTCCCCTCGCCGCCCACGTACACGCGCGGCGCGGCGAACGCGGGCAGATACCGCTCGAGTGGGTCGTCGAGCGCCAGCCGGCCCTCCTCGACGAGCAGCAGCGCGGCGACCGCGGTGACCGGCTTGGTCATGGAGTAGATCCGCCACAGCGTGTCCGGCTCGACCGGCGCCTTGGCGGCGATGTCGCGCAGGCCGTGGCAGGTGAGGTGCGCGACGCGCCCGCCGCGTGCGACGCAGACGAGGAACCCGGGCAGCCGGCCCTCCTCGACGAGGCGGACGACATGCCGGTCGAGCCGGTCCAGCGCCGTCGCGTCCAGCCCGGCCTCACCCGGCTCGACCTCTTGTCGCAGCATCGCCATCGCGTGTCCTTCGTCGCCGCGGGCCCCTCCACCGGCATACCCCACCCGCGAGCCGTCAGACGTCACCGCCGCACGGAAGCGGCGGGACGCGTTCCGGTCGCCTTCGCCTTCGCCTCCGCCTCCGCCCCCGCTGCCCCTGGCTCTGTGTCCCGCCCCGGCAGGCCCCGCGCCGCCACCGCGGCGACCGCCGCCACCGCGGCCAGGGCGAACAGCGGCGCCCGCGATCCGGCCAGGCCCCACAGGGTGGTCGCGGTGGCCACGCCCAGGACCGGGCCGAGGTTCAGCGCCGTCTGCTGCAGGCCGCCCGCCACCCCGGCCGACCGCGCGGCCGCCTGTCGTACGACGACGTGGGTGGCCGCCACCATCACCGTGCCGAAACCGGCGCCGAGCAGCGCGAACCCGGCACCGAAGACGAGCGGGCCGGTGGCGCGGGCGAGGACCAGCAGTCCCAGCGCGAGCGCCGCCAGCGCGGCAGCGGTCGTGCGGCGGGCACCGGCCCGGCCCAGCGCGACGGTGCAGCCGGGCGCGGCCAGGATCATCAGCGCGGCCAGCGGCAGGGCGGTCAGCGCGCAGTGCAGCGGATCCAGGCCGAGGTCGCGCTGGAGGACGTAGACGCAGGTGAACAGGGCGCCCTGGAGGGCCGCCGACGCGGCCACCAGCATGCCCAGCGCGGCGCCCACGCCCGCCGCGCCGACCGCGTCGGCGGGCACCAGCGGGTCGGCGGTATGACGCTCATGGCGGACGAAGGCCAGTGCCGCCCCCGCGGCCCCCGCGGCTTCCAGCGCGCGGGCCGGCGTCCACCCGGACGCCGGGAGCGCGACGAGGGCGTGCACCGAACCGGCCAGGCAGAGCGCGAGCAGCACGGCGCCGGGCAGGTCGGGGCGGGGCGCCGGGTGCTCTCGGCGGGGCGCTCCCGGCTGCCCGCAGGCCAGGGCGAGCAGCCCGAACGCCGCAGCCGGTACGACGTTGACGAGGAACACGGCCCGCCAGCCCACCGCCGTCGTCAGCGCCCCGCCGAGCAGCGGTCCGGTCGCTGCCGCCAGGCCGATGGCCGCCGTGCGCGCGGCGAGCGGCCGGCGCAGCCGGTCCGGTGGGTAGGCGGCGCGCAGCATGCCGAGGGTGGCGGGCTGGAGCAGGGCCCCGAAGACGCCCTGGACGATCCGCAGCGCGACGACCCAGCCCACGCCGGGGGCCGCCGCGATCCCCGCCGAGGCCGCGCCGAAGCCGAGCATGCCGACGGCGAAGACGCGCCGGTGCCCGTACAGGTCGGCGATCCGCCCGGCGGCCACCAGCAGGCCGGCCACCGCGATGAGGTACCCGGTGGTGGTCCACTGCACCTGGCCGGCCGACGCGTGCAGGTCCGCGCCGAGGGCGGGCTGGGCGACGGTCAGGACCGTGCCGTCCAGGGCCACCACGACCGCACCCGCGATGCTGCACGTCAGGGCGGCCCACCGCTTCACCGGGTCCTCCCGGAGCCGAGGTGGGCGTCCAGCGCGCCGCGCAGCAGCACGGTGACGTCCTCGCTGCCGGTGGCGAGCTGAAGGCTGCCCCAGCGCCACAGCTGGGCGATGCCGTGCAGGTTCGCCCACAGTGCGGCCGCGACCGTGCGGGCGTCGGCGTCCGGCCGGGCCCGGCCCACCAGGTCCACGAGCACGCCGAACAGCGGCAGGCTGGTCTCCCGCAGCCCCAGACGACCGCTCTCCAGCAGGTCGTGACGGAACATCAGCTCGTACATGCCGGGGTTGTCCCGGGCGAACTCCAGGTACAGACGGGCGAGTTCCTCGACGCCGGCGCGTGGTGAGCCCGCGGTGTCCAGCGCCGCGACCCGGTCCGCCAGGTCGCCGAAGCCGCGGCGGGCGATGGCCGACAGCAGCTCCAGATGGGTGGGGAACCAGCGGCGCGGCGCCCCGTGCGAGACGCCGGCACGCCGGGCGATCTCCCGCAGGGTCAGTGCCTGGACGCCCTCATGGGCAACCAGGTCCACGCCGGCGTCGACGAGTCGGGTCCGTAGATCGGCCGGTTCGGCAGCAGTCATAGACAGTGTCTACCAGGCTGCCGTAGACACTGTCTACCGAGCGGGAATGGGCCGCGCCTCCCGCGAGTTGTCCCCACATGACTCATGACACGACACAGGACGCGCTGCTCGCCCTCCTCTCCGAGCAGCGAGGAGGGGTGCTGGTCACCCTCAAGCGCGACGGACGCCCGCAGCTGTCGAACGTCAGCCACCACTACGACCCCGACGAGCGGGTCGTCCGGATCTCGCTCACCGACGACCGCGCCAAGACGCGCAACCTGCGCCGGGACCCGCGCGCGTCGTACCACGTCACCAGCGCCGACCGCTGGGCCTACACGGTCGTCGAGGCGACGGCAGACCTGACGCCGGTGGCGCAGGACCCTCACGACGAGACCGTGGAGGAGCTGATCCGCCTCTACCGCGCCGTCGCGGGCGAGCACCCCGACTGGGACGACTACCGCGCCGCCATGGTCCGCGACCGCCGCCTGGTCCTGCGACTGCCGGTGGAGCGGGCGTACGGCATCCCCAAGGGCGCCAACGACGGCTGACGGCGCCGGCCGATCAGCTCTCGGCCGGAGTCTCCGTCCGCGCCTCGATCGCGCGCAGCACGGCGACCATGTCCGCGCCCCCGTGTCCGAGCGCCACCGTCTCCTCGAACAGCGTGTGGCAGGCGTCGATGAGGGGGGAGGCGAGCCCCCGGGCGCGGGCGGCCTCGGCGATCAGCCGGTTGTTCTTCAGGACGTCCAGCGCGGCCGCCTGCACCGCGAAGTCCCCGGCCAGCAGCTTGGGCGCCTTCATCCGGGACACCGCGCTGGCCATGGGCCCGGCGTCCAGGACGTCCAGGAACAGCTCGGGATCCAGCCCGTGCCGCCCGGCGAAGTGGAAGGCCTCCGTCAGCCCGGTCACCTGGGTGATCAGGAAGAGGTTCACCGACAGCTTCATCAGCAGCGCGTTCGGGGCGGCACCGCACACGAACGTCTGGTGGCACATCGGCGCCAGCAGCGGCCGTACGGCGGACACGGCCGCCTCCTCGCCGGCCAGCAGCGCCACCAGGCGGCCCTGCTCGGCCGGTACCCGCGATCCGGAGACGGGGGCCTCGGCGTAGCGGCCGCCCGCCGCGCGCACGTCCGCCTCCAGGGCGCGGGAGTACTCCGCGGACGTGGTGCCCATGTGGACGACGGTCCGACCGGCCACGCGCGCGGTGAACTCCTCGGTGTACCGGGCGAGTACGGCGTCGACGGCCCCCTCGTCGGCCAGCATCAGGAACACGGTGCCGGCCCCGGCGAACACCTCGCCGGCGTCCGCGGCCACCGTGGCGCCGGCCGCGCGCAGCGGCTCGGCGCGGGCCGGGGTGCGGTTCCACACGGTCAGCGGGATCCCGGCGGCGGCCAGGCGCAGGGCCATCGGCTGCCCCATGACGCCGAGACCGATGAAGCCGACATGCATGCGTCCACCCTCCTGCCCACTCGCTATGACAGTCGTCATAGTAGCGCTGCTCCATGACCGTCGTCATAGCCGGTCGTCCGGCCCTACCCTGGGCACAGGCTCGGCGACGGTGTCAGGAGGTCGGAGATGGCGGGGTCCGGACCGGGACCACGGGAGCGGATGGTCTTCAGCGCGGCCCAGCTCATCCGGCGCGACGGCGTGACCGCGACCGGGATGCGCGACGTCGCCGCGCACGCCGAGGCGCCCCGCGGCTCGCTCCAGCACTACTTCCCCGGCGGCAAGGAACAGCTCGTCAACGAGGCCGTCGGCTGGGCCGGCCGGTACGCCGCCCGGCGCGTGCCCCGCTTCCTCGCGCAGCTCGACGACCCCACGCCGAGCGGGCTGTTCGCGGCGATGGCCCGCCAGTGGATCGACGAGTACGAGAGCGGCGGCTTCGCCACGGGCTGCCCGGTCGCCGCCGCCACCGTCGACTGCTCGGCCGCCGGGCAGGCGACGCGCGAGGCGACGGCCGGGGCGTTCGCCACGTGGACCGGCGCGGTGGCCGAGGGGCTCACCGGTATGCGGGTGCCCGCGGACCGCGCCCGTTCCCTCGCCACCGTGATGATCAGCGCTCTCGAGGGGGCCATCCTCCTCGCCCGCAGCGAACGCGACACCCGCGCGCTCCACACGGTCGTCGAGGAACTGGGCCCCCTGCTGGACGCGGCGGCGGCGCCCCGGTAAGAGGCGCCCGGCCGCGAAGCGTCCGGTGTGCCGGGCGAGTCGAGGGCCGCCGGCGGGCGGGTGTCCGGCTGTCACCCGGCAGGGAAACCGTGCCGGCGCGCTCCCGCCACCACCGCCAGCACCGGCGCCATCAGCATCAGCACCGTCCAGGGGAAGGCGCCCGCCCCGAACCGGTCGAGCAGTACCCCGCCGAGCACCCCGCCGGCCGCCATCGCCGCGTTCCACAGCGTGACCAGCATCGCCTGCGCGGCGTCGGCACGCGGGCCGCCCGCCTCCGCCGCGGCGGTCTGCAGCAGCGTCGGCACACCGCCCCAGCCGAGGCCCCACAGCCCCGCCGCGACGTACACCAGCACCGGTACGTCCGCGAAGAGGCCCAGCACGGCCGCCGCCCCGGCGACCAGCAGGACGGCCGCCACACTGAGCGCGCGCAGCCGGCGGTCGATGCGGGCGCCGACGTACCAGATGCTCACCAGGGACGCCCCGCCGAACACCAGCAACACCGCGCCGGCCGAGCCGCCCATGCCGTACCGGTCGAGGAACGTGGCGATGTAGGCGTACAGCACGGTGTGCGCGAGCACGAAGACCAGCGTGACGAAGAGGACCGGCGCGACCCCGGGCACGGCCAGGGCGCGCAGCACCGGTTCACGTGCCGTCCGCTGCTGTCCGGGCCGGTCCGGCACCAGCAGCGCGATCCAGCCGAGCAGTCCGGCGGTCACCGCCGTCATCAGCGCGAACTCCCAGCGCCAGCCCAGCAGTTCACCCAGGTAGGTGCCCGCGGGTACACCGAGCGAGAGGGCCACGGGGATGCCGGTCATCACCACCGCGACCGCGCGGCCGCGCAGTTCGGCGGGGGCCAGGCCACGGGCGTATCCGGCGAGCAGGGCCCAGGCGAGTCCGGCCGCCACGCCGGCGACGAACCGGGCCACCATGGTGAGCGGGTAGTCCGCGGAGACGGCGGTCACCGTGTTGGCGACGGCGAAGCCGGCCATCGCGGTCAGCAGCAGCCGCTTGCGGCGCCAGGCGGAGGCGGCCGCCGCCAGCGGGATCGCGGTGAGGGCCGTCCCGACGGCGTAGACGGTCACCGCCTGTCCGGCCGCCGACTCGCCGACGCCGAGTCCGGCGCTCATCGCGGGCAGCAGTCCCGCGGGCAGGGTCTCGGTGAGGCTGGTGACGAAGACGGCGGTGGCCAGCGCGAGAAGGGCGGCCAGGGGAAGTCGGGGGCTGCGCACCCCTACGGCGGGTGACGTGGTGTCGGTCGTCATGCCCGCAGGGTCGACCCTGACACCGGTGTCAGGTTCAAGGGGCGCCGGTGCCGGATCGGTTCGGCGCAGGGCAGGCAGCGCCTTCGTCGCCCCCGGCAGGCATCAGCTGTCAGCGCACCGGACAGTGTGTGGCGGCGCCGACCCGGGGGAGCCGCTGCGGCGACGGAAGGTGCGGCGGTAGGTGTCCGGGGGCACGCCGACCCGGTGGCTGAAGTGCCGGCGCAGCGTTGTCGCGGTGCCCATGCCGGTGGCCGCCGCGATGGCGTCGACGGTGCCGTCGGTGGTCTCCAGCAGCTCCTGGGCGAGGCGGATCCGCTGGGTCAGCAGCCATTGCAGCGGAGTGGACCCCGTCAGTGACCGGAAGTGGCGGCTGAGGTGGCGTGAGCTCATCCGCGCCTTGCGGGCCAGGTCCTCGACGGTCAGCGGACGGTCCAGGTTCTGCAGCACCCAGGGCAGGAGGCCGGCGAGTGGATGATGGCCCGGCGCCGGGAACGGGGTGGTCACGAACTGAGCCTGACCACCGTCGCGGTGCGGCGGCACCACCAGGCGCCGGGCCACCGTGTTGGCGACCGACGAACCGTGGTCCAGGCGGACGAGGTGCAGGCAGAGGTCCAGCGCGGCGGCCTTGCCGGCGGAGGTGAGCACGCTGCCGTTGTCGACGTAGAGCACGTCGGGATCGACCTCGACCGCGGGATGGCGGGCGGCCAGCGCGGCCGTGTGCGCCCAGTGCGTGGTCGCGCGCCTGCCGTCCAGCAGTCCGGCCGCGGCCAGCACGAACGCCCCGGTGCACAGCGAGGCGACGCGCGCTCCCGCCGCGTGCGCCGCGCGCACCGCGTGCACGAGGTCGGCGGGCGGACTCACGTCGACGTCGGCCCACCCGGGGACGATCACCGTGTCCGCGTGGGCCAGCCGGTCCAGGCCGTGGTCGGGCTCCAGCAGGAAGCGGCCGACCCGTACGGCAGCCGGGCCGCAGACGGCCACGTCGTACCAGGGTCCGCGCACCGCGTCCGGAGCGGAGCCGAACACCTCGTACGCCACGGACAGTTCGAAGTGCAGCATGCCCTCGGTCACCGCCAGTGCGACCGTCCCCGCCCTCGGATTCATGTCCGGAATTGTACGGGTGGTGTCGTTCCCGACACTCACGGGCGTGCACCACGGACGACAGGATGAGCGCAGTCGATCGTTCAAGCGGAGGAGAGCGGCATGGCAGCGGGGCAGAGGGTGGCCGTGTACGGGGCGTACGGGCACACCGGACGGTTCGTAGTGGCGGAGTTGCTGGAACGCGGATTCGTCCCCGTCCTCTCCGGCCGCGACGCCGGGAAGCTGCGGGCGGCCGCCGGCCCGGGGCTCGATGTCCGGCCGGCGCCCGTCGACGACGCCGCCGCCCTCGACCGCGCCCTGGCCGGCGTGGCCGCCGTGGTCAACTGCGCCGGGCCGTTCGCCGTGACCGCCGCTCCCCTGATCGAGGCGGCTCTGCGGGCCGGGATTCCCTACGTGGACGTGGCGGCCGAGATCGAGGCCAACGCCGACACGTTCACGCACTTCACCGACCGCGCGCGGGCGGCGGGCGCGGTGATCGTCCCGGCGATGGCCTTCTACGGCGGCCTCGGCGACCTGCTGGCCACCGCGGCGATGGGCGACTGGACGGCGGCGGACGAGGCGCACATCGCGTACGGGCTGAATAGCTGGCACCCCACGGCCGGTACGCGGGCGGCGGGCGCGGTGTCCCGGCAGCGGCGGGGCAGCGCACGCATCGTGTACACGAACGGGCGGCTGGAACACCGTCATGACGAACCGCCGGCCCTGGAGTGGGCGTTCCCCGCCCCGACCGGTCCCCGCGCGGTCATCGGCGAGTTCACGATGGCGGACGTCATCACCCTCCCCAGCCACCTGTCCATCCCCGAGGTGCGCACCTACATGACGGTCGAGGCGGCCCGCGACGTGGTGGACCCGGACGCACCCGCCCCGGCGGCGACGGACGAGCGGGGGCGGTCGGCGCAGACCTTCCTCGTCGACGTCGTCGTACGCTCCGGCGGTCGTGAGCGGCGTGCCGTGGCGAGAGGGCGGGACATCTACGCCGTCACCGCGCCGCTCGCGGTGGAGGCGGTCGACCGCATCCTGACGGGACGGACCCGCGGGGCCGGTGTCGCCTCGGCCGGTGCGATCTTCGACGCGCAGGACTTCCTGCGCGCACTGTCCGCGCACGTCAGTGTCGACATCACGGGCGAGTGAGCCCGAGGGCGGCCGCAGGCGGAGGTGAGCGTGCTGTGCGGGCCGCGCGTCATCTGGCCGGTCCTCAAGGCAGGCGCTAGCCTCCCAGGGGTGATCAATGGGGCGCACGTGGTGCTGTACAGCCGGGACGCGGAGGCCGACCGGGCCTTTCTCCGGGACGTGCTGGGCTGGCCGCACGTCGACGCCGGCAACGGCTGGCTGATCTTCCGGATGCCGCCCGCGGAGGTGGCCTGCCACCCCGCGGACGGTGAGCCGTCGCACGAGCTGATGCTGATGTGCGACGACCTGACCGCGACCATCGCCGAACTCACCGCCAAGGGCGTCGACTTCAGCCCGGTGGTGCAGGCGCCCTGGGGGCGTCTGACCGGGTTCCGGCTGCCGGGCGGCGGCGAGATCGGACTGTACGAGCCACGGCACCCGCGCCCGTAGCGCGGCACCGGGCCCCGGTCGCCGTGGGCACGGCTCCCGGGCGGTACGTGACCTCAGGCCGTCACCGTCTCCTGCTGCGCCGCCCGGGACACCGGCCGCCGGCCGAGCAGCTCGGTCGGCACCCGGTGCGTCTCCCGCGCCGACAGCGCGGCGATCACCGGCGGCACGCACAGCGCGGCCGTGAACAGTGCCACCGCGGCCCAGTCGTCACCGCCCGGCCCGGCGAGCCGCGCGGCGAACGTCACCGCGAAACCGGCGACCGCGAACCCGATCTGGGTGCCGACGGCCATGCCGGACAGGCGGACCCGGGTGGAGAACATCTCGCCGTAGAACGCGGGCCATACCCCGTTCGCGGCGCTGTAGACGACCCCGAACGCCAGGACGCCGCACACCAGCGTCAGCGGGTAGGAGCCGGTGGAGATCGCCCACAGGTACAGCGCCATCGTCACCGCGCTGCCCACCGCGCCGACCAGGTACACCGGGCGGCGGCCGATCCGGTCCGCCAGCCGCGCCCACAGCGGGATCGCGACGAGCGCCACCAGATTGGCGAGCGCACCCACCCACAGCATCCCGGACCGGTCCATCCCCACCGCGTCACTGGTGGCGTACGCCAGCGCCCACACCGTGAAGATCGTGCTGACGGAGGCGATCAGCGCGCCCGCGATCACCCGCAGCACGTCCGCCCAGTGCTCGCGCGCGAGGACCGCCAGCGGCAGTTTCACCACGCCCTCGGTCGCGGCCTGCCGGGTGAACGCCGGCGTCTCGGCCAGCCGACGGCGCACCAGGTAGCCGACCACCGCGACCACGATGCTCAGCCAGAACGGCACCCGCCAGCCCCACGACAGCAACTGGTCCTCGGGCAGTGCGGCGATCGGCAGGAAGACGAGCGTGGCGATGAGCTGGCCGCCCTGCGTACCGCTGAGGGTGAAGCTGGTGAAGAACCCGCGCCGGTTTGGCGGCGCGTGCTCCAGCGTCATGGAACTCGCGCTGGCCTGCTCACCGGCCGCGGAGATGCCCTGGAGCACGCGGCAGGCCACCAGCAGCACCGGGGCGAGGCCGCCGACCTGTGCGCGGGTGGGCAGACAGCCGATCAGGAACGTCGAGACGCCCATCAGGATCAGCGTGAACACCATGATCTTCTTACGGCCCAGCCGGTCGCCGATGTGCCCGAGGAAGAGGGCGCCGACCGGGCGGGCGGCGTAGGCGACCCCGAACGTGGCGAGCGAGAGCAGGGTGGCGGTCGCCGGGTCGGAGGAGTCGAAGAAGACCTCCGGGAAGATCAGCGCGGCCGCGCTGCCGTAGATGAAGAAATCGAAGTACTCGAGGGCACTGCCGATCCAGGCGGCGGCCGCCGCCTTCCTGGCCTGGCCGGGCGGGGCGGTGGCGTCGTGCGGTGCGGCGGGGACGGACACGGCGTGCTCCTTCGGGGGACTCCACCGTAGGCGGAACGGGGTGAGCGGAAGAACCGCGGGACAACGCGGGGAGCGCGGGGGAGCCGGATCTTCGGTTAATTAACCCACTGGATAGTTAGTCGCGATGGCAAGCGATGTTGCGCCCGTGTTTCCACGCTGTCAAGGGGTGTTGCCGCAGCGGAAGCCCGCGGACTCAGTCGCCGGCGCGCTCCGCCGTCAGATAGGCGAGCACCATGTCGCCCAGCATCGTCCGGTAGCGCTCGCGCTCCGCCGGGTCGAGCAGATCGCGGTCGAACAGTGCCCCGAAGGTGTGCCGGTTGGAGACCCGGAAGAAGCAGAACGCGCTGATCATCGCGTGCAGATCGACGGCGTCGACGTCCGCCGTGAACACGCCCGACCCCCGGCCGGCGGCCAGGATGCGGCGGATGACGTCCAGTGCGGGCGAGCCGATCCGGCCGAGCTTCTGTGACGCCGCGATGTGCTCGGCCTCGTGGATGTTCTCGATGCTGACCAGCCGGATGAAGTCCGGGTGCTCCTCATGGTGGTCGAAGGTCAGCTCCGCCAGCCGGCGGATCGCCGCGACGGGGTCGAGGTGCTCGACGTCCAGCTGCTGCTCGGCCTCGCGGATCACCGCGTACGCCCGCTCCAGCACGGCCGTGAACAGCTGCTCCTTGCCGCCGAAGTAGTAGTAGATCATCCGCTTCGTGGTGCGGGTGCGGGCGGCGATCTCGTCGACGCGGGCCCCGTCGTAGCCGGCCCGGGCGAACTCCTGGGTCGCCACGTCGAGGATCTCGGCCCGGGTGCGGGCGGCGTCGCGGGTGCGTCCGCCGGTGCGTGCCGGTTCGTCGACGCTGGTCATGGGCTTCCCCCGGTGCGTTGGGCCAGTGCCGCAGATTGTAGAAGGCGGCGGGTCCGCGGCGGGCCGGGGCTTTTCGTGGGTCCGCTGGACTGGTATAGCTAACGTACTGGTTCGTACATTAGCTCCGGAGGTCAGCAGTGCCCGGTGACTCCTTCCTCGTCGGACTGATCGGTTCCGGCATCGGCCCGTCGCTCAGCCCGGCCCTGCACCAGCGGGAGGCCGACCGCCAGGGGCTGCGCTACCTCTACCGGCTCCTCGACCTCGACACACTCGGGCTGCAGCCCGAGGCCGTCGGCGACCTGGTCCGCTCCGCCCGCGACCTCGGCTACGACGGGCTCAACGTCACGCACCCCTGCAAGCAGCTGGTGATTCCCCATCTCGACGCCCTGGACCCGCAGGCCGAGGCGCTCGGCGCGGTCAACACCGTCGTCTTCGACGGCGGCCGGGCAGTCGGCCACAACACCGACGTCACCGGCTTCGCCGCCTCCTTCGCGCGCGGCCTGCCCGATGCCCCGCTGGAGCGGGTCGTACAGCTCGGTGCGGGCGGCGCCGGCGCGGCCGTCGCGCACGCCGCGCTCACCCTCGGCGCCGAACGGATCACCCTCGTCGACGCCCAGCCCGAGCGAGCCGCCGCCCTCGCCGCGTCCCTCACCGGGCACTTCGGCGCCGGCCGGGCCGTCGCCGCGGGCCCGGACGAGCTGCCCGCACTGCTCACCGGCGCCGACGGCGTCATCCACGCCACCCCGACCGGCATGGCCGCCCACCCCGGGCTGCCGCTGGCCGCCGAGCTGCTGCACCCCGGCCTGTGGGTCGCCGAGGTGGTCTACCGCCCCCTTCGGACCGAACTGCTGCGCATCGCGCGGGCGCTGGGCTGCACCACCCTGGACGGCGGCGGGATGGCCGCCTTCCAGGCCGCCGACGCGTTCCGCCTGTTCACCGGGCGGGAACCCGACAGCGCGGCGGTGCTCGCCGACCTCGCCGCCCTGACCGGCGCCGCCGCGACCACCACCCCGTGAGGCCACCGATGCGTACCTGTATCGCCACCGTCTGTCTGAGCGGCTCCCTCACCGAGAAGCTCACGGCCGCCGCCCGGGCCGGCTTCGACGGTGTCGAGATCTTCGAGAACGACCTGCTCGCCGGCCCGCTCGGTCCCGAGGAGATCCGCGCCCGCTGCGCCGACCTCGGTCTGACCGTCGACCTCTACCAGCCGATGCGGGACGTCGAGGCGCTGCCCGAGGAGGAGTTCACGCGCAGCCTGCGCCGCGCCCGGCACAAGTTCGAGCTGATGCGCCGGCTCGGCGCCGACACGGTCCTGGTCTGCTCCAGCGTCCACCCGCTCGCCGTCGACGACGACGCCCTCGCCGCCGCCCAGCTCGCCCGGCTCGCCGACCTCGCCCAGGACTTCGGCGTCCGCGTCGCCTACGAGGCACTGGCCTGGGGGCGGCACGTGTCGACGTACGACCACGCCTGGCGGATCGTCGAGGCCGCGGACCACCCGGCGCTCGGCACCTGCCTGGACAGCTTCCACATCCTGTCCCGTGGCTCGGACCCCAAGGGCATCGAGGACATCCCCGGCGACAAGATCTTCTTCCTCCAGCTCGCCGACGCGCCCCGGCTCGCCATGGACGTCCTGCAGTGGAGCCGCCACTACCGCTGCTTCCCCGGCCAGGGCGGCTTCGACGTCGCCGGCCTGGTACGGCACGTGCTGCGCACCGGATACACCGGCCCGCTGTCGCTGGAGGTCTTCAACGACGTCTTCCGGCAGGCCGACCCCGGCCCCACGGCCGTCGACGGCCGCCGCTCACTGCTGGTCCTGCAGGAGGAGACCGGCGCGGCGGCACCGCCCGCGCCCGTCGTGCCCACGGGCGTCGCCTTCGCCGAACTCCTCACCCCCGACCCCGCCCCCGCCGCCGCGGTGCTCGGCGCCCTCGGCTTCACCCGCACCGCACGCCACCGCGGCAAGCCGGTCGACCTGTGGGAGCAGGGAGACGCCCGGATCCTGCTCAACACCGGCCCGGCCGCCCGCCGTGACGGCACCCGGCTCGCCGCGATCGGCCTCACCTCGCCCGACCCGGCCGGCGCCGCCCGTCGCGCCGAGGCCCTGCTCGCGCCCGTACTGCCCCGCCGGCGCGCACCCGAGGACGCGCCGCTGGAGGCGGTGGCCGCACCCGACGGCACGGAACTGTTCTTCTGCGCCACCGGCCGGGCGCCCGAACTCCCCGACTGGCGCGCCGACTTCGCGGACGTGACGGCAGCCCCGCGGGACACCGGCATCCGCGGCATCGACCACCTCGCGCTCACCCAGCCCTGGCACCACTTCGACGAGGCCGCCCTCTTCCACCGCTCCGTCCTCGGCCTGGACGCCCAGGAGAGCGTGGACCTGGCCGACCCGTACGGCCTGATGCGCAGCCGCGCCGTAGCCACCGCCGACGGCAGCGTCCGCCTCGCCCTCACCGTGGGCGCGGCCCCCGGCGACGCCACCGCGCACGCCCGGCACATCGCACTGGCCTGCGACGACGTGGTCGCCGCGGCCCGGCGTTTCCGCGCGGCGGGCGGCCGATTGCTGCCGGTGCCCGCCAACTACCACGACGACCTGGCCGCCCGCTTCGACCTCCCCGAGGAGGACCTGGCGGCCTATCGCGACCTCGGCATCCTCTACGACCGCGACCAGCAGGGCGGCGAGTTCCGCCACTGCTACACCCGGACCGTCGGCCAGGTCTTCTTCGAACTGGTCCAGCGCGACGGCGGCTACGGCGGCTACGGCGCCCCGAACGCACCGATACGCCTGGCCGCGCAGCACACGGCACACGACGTCTCAGGGTGACGCAGCCGATGACACCAGTTCCTCGAGCTTGTCGAGGGCCTGGGTCCAGCCTTCCTCGTGGAGGGCTCGTCGCCGCTCGGTCAGGAAGTCGCCCTGGGTGAGGGTCAGTTCGGCAGACGCGGCACCGATGTCGCGAAGCGTCAGCCGCACGACCGTCTCCTGGTCCTCGGGATCGGGATCCTCCCAGCGGAAGGTGTAGGACAGGCCCACCGGAGGAGCGACCTCGAGGTATTCACCCACGAGGTGGAATGCGTCGCCCTCCGGTGGCTGCATCGCCATGCGATAACCGCCGCCCGGCCGCAGATCGCACTCCACGCTCGGGATGGTGAACCCCTCGGGTCCCCACCACCTGGCCAGCTCCCGTGGTTCGGTCAGGGCGCTGAACACGACAGGGGATGGCGCGGCGAGAACACGCCGCAGATGCAGTCGCAGACCACCGTCGTGCGTCATCACCGTCTCCTTACGCCCGCACGTTCCACTCCGCGACCACCGGTCGCCCGTGTTCCGTCGACAGCCGGCTCAGTGTGCCCGTCGCCAGCTGGAGCAGCCGCCCCTTTGACGGCGGCAGGCCCAGGCGGCGGGCCGTCAGGACGCGCAGGAAGTGGGCGTGGGCGACCAGGACGACGTCGCCGGCCGCCAGGGCCGGGACCACCCGGGACAGGACCCGGTCCGCGCGACGGCCCACTTCCTCCGGCGACTCCCCACGGCTGCCGGTGCCGGGCGGGACGCCGTCGGTCCACAGGTCCCAGCCCGGACGGGTGCGGTGGATGTCGACGGTGGCGACGCCCTCGTACCCCCCGTAGTCCCATTCGTGCAGGTCGGGCTCCGGGACGGCCCCGAGCACGCCCGCGAGTTCCGCCGTGCGGACGGCCCGCCGCAGCGGGCTCGTGAGAGCCAGCGCGAAGGGCCGTCCGGACAGGAGCGGAGCCAGGGACTTGGCCTGCTCCTCACCATGGGTGGTGAGGGGCAGGTCGGTGAAGCTGGTGTGCTGTCCCGTCAGGCTCCACTCGGTCTCGCCGTGGCGGACGAGGAGAAGATCACCCACGCAGGGTCACTTCTTCGAGGACTCGACGGCGTGGCCGCCGAACTGGTTGCGCAGCGCGGCGATCATCTTCATCTGCGGCGAGTCGTCCTGGCGGGAGGAGAACCGGGCGAACAGGGAGGCCGTGATCGCGGGCAGCGGCACCGCGTTGTCGATGGCCGCCTCGACCGTCCAGCGGCCCTCGCCGGAGTCCTCGGCGTAGCCGCGCAGCTTGTTCAGGTGCTCGTCCTCGTCGAGGGCGTTGACGGCGAGGTCCAGCAGCCAGGAGCGGATGACGGTGCCCTCCTGCCAGGAGCGGAAGACCTCGCGGACGTTCTCCACGGATTCGGCCTTCTCCAGCAGCTCCCAGCCCTCGGCGTAGGCCTGCATCATGGCGTACTCGATGCCGTTGTGGACCATCTTCGCGAAGTGCCCGGCGCCGACCTTGCCCGCGTGGACGTAACCGTAGGGGCCTTCCGGCTTCAGGGCGTCGAAGATGGGCTTGAGGCGGTCGACGTGCTCCTTCTCGCCGCCGACCATCAGCGCGTAGCCGTTCTCCAGGCCCCACACGCCGCCGGAGACACCCGCGTCGACGAAGCCGATGCCGCGCTTGGCGAGCTCCTCGGCATGCTTCTCGTCGTCGCTCCAGCGGGAGTTGCCGCCGTCGATGACGGTGTCGCCGGGCTTGAGGATGCCCGACAGCTGGTCGATGACGTTCTGGGTGACCGCGCCGGCCGGGACCATGACCCACACCGCGCGCGGTGCGGCGAGGCGGTCGGCGAGCTCGACCAGGTTGTCGACGTCGGAGAGCTCGGGGTTGGTGTCGTATCCGACGACTTCGTGGCCGGCGTTGCGCAGACGCTCGCGCATGTTGCCGCCCATCTTGCCGAGACCAACAAGACCGATCTGCATGGTTACTTCACTTCCTTGAGGTCGCGGTAGGCCGCGACGAGCGCTGCGGTGGACGGGTCGAGACCGGGCACGTCCGCGCCCTCGGTGAGGGCGGGTTCGACCCGCTTGGCGAGGACCTTGCCCAGTTCCACGCCCCACTGGTCGAAGGAGTCGATGTTCCAGATCGCGCCCTGGACGAACACCTTGTGCTCGTAGAGGGCGACCAGCTGGCCGAGCACGGACGGGGTCAGCTCGCGGGCCAGGACGGTGGTGGTGGGGTGGTTGCCCTGGAAGGTGCGGGCGGTGACCTGCTCCTCGGGCACGCCCTCGGCGCGCACCTCGTCGGCGGTCTTGCCGAAGGCGAGGGCCTGGGTCTGGGCGAAGAAGTTGGCCATCAGCAGGTCGTGCTGGCCCTTGAGGCGGTCGCTCAGCTCGGCGACGGGACGGGCGAACCCGATGAAGTCGGCCGGGATGAGCTTGGTGCCCTGGTGGATCAACTGGTAGTAGGCATGCTGGCCGTTGGTGCCCGGCGTGCCCCACACCACCGGCCCGGTCTGCCATTCCACCGGGCGCCCGTCGCGCTGCACCGACTTGCCGTTGGACTCCATGTCCAGCTGCTGCAGGTACGCGGTGAACTTCGACAGGTAGTGGCTGTACGGCAGGACCGCGTGCGACTGGGCGTCGAAGAAGTTGCCGTACCAGATGCCCAGCAGGCCCAGCAGGAGCGGGGCGTTGGCCTCGGCGGGCGCGGTGCGGAAGTGCTCGTCGACGGTGTGGAAGCCGTCGAGCATCTCCCGGAAGCGGTCCGGGCCGATGGCGATCATCAGCGACAGGCCGATCGCGGAGTCGTAGGAGTAGCGGCCGCCGACCCAGTCCCAGAACTCGAACATGTTGTCGACGTCGATACCGAACTCGGTGACCTTCTCCGCGTTCGTCGACAGCGCGACGAAGTGCTTGGCCACCGCCTTGTCCTCGCCGCCCAGGCCCTGAAGCAGCCAGGCGCGGGCCGAGGTGGCGTTGGTGATCGTCTCGATCGTCGTGAAGGTCTTGGACGCGACGATGAACAGCGTCTCCGCCGGGTCCAGGTCGTGCACGGCCTCGTGCAGGTCGGCGCCGTCGACGTTGGAGACGAAACGGAACGTCAGGTCACGGGCCGTGAAGGCGCGCAGTGCCTCGTACGCCATCGCCGGGCCGAGGTCCGAGCCGCCGATGCCGATGTTGACGACGTTGCGGATGCGCTTGCCGGTGTGGCCGGTCCACTCGCCGGAGCGGACCCGCTCGGCGAAGGCGCTCATCCTGTCGAGCACGGCGTGCACCTTCGGCACCACGTTCTCGCCGTCGACCTCGATCACGGCGTCGCGCGGGGCACGCAGCGCGGTGTGCAGCACCGCCCGCCTTTCGGTGACGTTGATCTTCTCACCGCGGAACATCGCGTCGCGCAGCCCGAACACGTCGGTGGCGGTGGCCAGTTCCCGCAGCAGGGCGAGGGTCTCGTCCGTGATCAGGTTCTTCGAGTAGTCGATGCGCAGGTCACCGACGCGCACCACGTACCGCTCGGCGCGCCCGGGGTCGCTCGCGAACAGCTCCCGCAGGTGCGCCTGCCACTGGGCGCGGTGGTCCTCCAGGGCGGTCCACTCGGGCCGCCGGGTCAGCAACGGGGTCTCAGACATGTGCGGGAGTCTCCTTGCTGCCCTCGCCGCGCAGGGCGATGGCGTACATCTCGTCGGCGTCCAGGCGGCGCAGTTCCTCGGCGATGAGTTCGGAGGTGGCGCGGACCTTCAGCGCCAGGGTGCGCGAGGGCTGGCCCGGCAGGGTCAGCGTGGCCAGCGGGCCCTCGGGCCGGTCGATGACGAGCTCGCCCTCGGCCGTGCCCAGGCGTACGGCGGTGACGACCGGACCGGCGGTGACGACCCGGTCCACGGTGACCCGGAGGCGGGCCTCCAGCCAGCGGGCCAGCAGCTCGGCGGCCGGGTTGTCGGCCTCGGCCTCGACGGCCGCCGAGATCACCTTCGCGCGGGCCTGGTCCAGGGCGGCGGCCAGCATCGAGCGCCACGGGGTGAGCCGGGTCCAGGCGAGGTCGGTGTCGCCGGGGGCGTAGGTGCGTTCCCGGGTCTGCAGCATCTCCAGCGGGTTCTCGACCGCGTACAGGTCGGTGATGCGGCGCTGGGCCAGCGCGCCGAGGGGGTCCTTGGAGGGGTTGTCCGGCGCGTCGACCGGCCACCACACGACGACCGGGGCGTCCGGCAGCAGCAGCGGCAGGACGACGGAGTCGGCGTGGTCGGACACCTCGCCGTAGGTGCGCAGCACGACCGTCTCGCCGGTGCCGGCCTCCGAGCCCACCCGGACCTCGGCGTCCAGCCGGGAGGCCTGGCGGTCGCGCGGGGTGCGGGCGTGCCGCTTGATGACGACCAGGGTGCGCGAGGGGTGCTCGTGCGAGGCCTCCTCGGCCGCCTTGATCGCGTCGTAGGCGTTCTCCTCGTCCGTGACGATGACCATCGTCAGGACCATGCCCACCGCCGGGGTGCCGATGGCACGGCGCCCCTGGACGAGCGCCTTGTTGACCTTGCTTGCCGTGGTGTCGGTCAGGTCGATCCTCATGGCCTGCGCCAGCTCCGTCCGTCTCGTGCGAGCATCTCGTCCGCTTCCTTGGGTCCCCAGCTGCCCGACGGGTACTGCGCCGGCCTGCCGTGCGCGGCCCAGTAGCCCTCGATCGGGTCGAGGATCTTCCAGGACTCTTCCACTTCCTGGTGACGCGGGAACAGGTTGGCGTCGCCGAGCAGCACGTCCAGGATGAGGCGCTCGTACGCCTCCGGGCTGGACTCCGTGAAGGACTCGCCGTACGCGAAGTCCATCGTGACGTCCCGGATCTCCATCGAGGTGCCCGGCACCTTGGAGCCGAACCGGACGGTCATGCCCTCGTCGGGCTGCACCCGGATGACGATCGCGTTCTGGCCCAGCTCCTCCGTCGCCGTGGAGTCGAAGGGGGAGTGCGGGGCGCGCTGGAAGACCACCGCGATCTCCGTGACCCGGCGGCCCAGCCGCTTGCCGGTGCGCAGGTAGAACGGCACCCCGGCCCAGCGGCGGTTGTCGACGCCGAGCTTGATCGCGGCGTAGGTGTCGGTGGTGGAGTTCGGGTCGATGCCGTCCTCCTCCAGATAGCCGCGCACCTTCGTACCGCCCTGCCAGGCGGGCGCGTACTGGCCGCGCACGGTGTGCTTGCCGAGGTCGTCGGGCAGCCGTACGGCCTTGAGGACCTTGAGCTTCTCGGTGAGCAGCGACTCGGCGTCGAACGCGGCCGGCTCCTCCATGGCGGTGAGCGCCATCAGCTGGAGCAGGTGGTTCTGGATGACGTCACGGGCCGAGCCGATGCCGTCGTAGTAGCCGGCGCGGCCGCCGATGCCGATGTCCTCGGCCATCGTGATCTGGATGTGGTCGACGTAGGACCGGTTCCAGATCGGCTCGAACATCTGGTTGGCGAAGCGCAGCGCCAGGATGTTCTGGACGGTCTCCTTGCCCAGGTAGTGGTCGATGCGGAACACCTGGTCCGGCTCGAACACCTCGTGCACGATCGCGTTCAGCTCACGGGCGCTGGTGAGATCATGGCCGAACGGCTTCTCGATCACCGCGCGCCGCCAGGAGTCCTCGGGGCCGTCCGCCAGGCCGTGCTTCTTCAGCTGCTGGACGACCTTCGGGAAGAACTTCGGCGGCACCGACAGGTAGAAGGCGTAGTTGCCGCTGGTGCCGCGGGCGGCGTCCAGCTCCTCGACGGTCTGGCGCAGCTGGTCGAAGGCGTTGTCGTCGTCGAAGTCGCCGGGGATGAACCGCATGCCCTCCGACAACTGCTGCCACACCTCCTCACGGAAGGGGGTGCGGGCGTGCTCCTTGACGGCGTCGTGCACGACCTGCGCGAAGTCCTGGTCCTCCCAGTCGCGGCGGGCGAAACCGACCAGGGAGAAGCCCGGCGGCAGCAGCCCGCGGTTGGCCAGGTCGTACACGGCCGGCATCAGCTTCTTGCGGGACAGGTCACCGGTCACGCCGAAGATGACGAGCCCCGAGGGGCCCGCGATCCGCGGCAGCCGGCGGTCGCGCGGATCGCGCAGCGGGTTGGCCCAGCCTGCGGCCGGAGCCGTCAGTTCCATCAGCGGTGTCGCGGTCATTTACGCTGCCACCCCCTTGCTGTCCATGGCCTTCGCCACGGCCGTCAGCAGGTCCTGCCAGGCCGTCTCGAACTTGGCGACGCCCTCGTCCTCCAGCTTCTGCACCACCGCGTCGTAGGAGATGCCGAGCTTCTCCACCGCCGCGAGGTCGGCGCGCGCCTGCGCATAGCCGCCGGACACCGTGTCGCCGGTGATCTCGCCGTGGTCGGCGACGGCGTTCAGGGTGCCCTCAGGCATCGTGTTGACGGTGCCCGGGGCGACCAGCTCGTCCACGTACAGGGTGTCCTTGTACGCCGGGTCCTTCACACCGGTCGACGCCCACAGCGGGCGCTGCTTGTTCGCCTTGGCGCCGGCCAGGGCGAGCCAGCGCTGACCGGCGAAGACCTCCTCGTAGGCCGCATAGGCGAGGCGGGCGTTGGCGAGGGCGGCGCGGCCCTTGAGCCCGAGCGCCTCGTCGGTGCCGAGGACGGTCAGGCGCTTGTCGATCTCGGCGTCCACGCGGGAGACGAAGAAGGACGCCACGGAGTGGATCGCGGACAGATCCAGGCCCTTCGCGGCGGCCTTCTCCAGGCCCGCGAGGTAGGCGTCCATCACCGCGCGGTAGCGCTCGAGGGAGAAGATCAGCGTGACGTTTACGCTGATGCCCTCGGCGATCACCTCGGTGATGGCGGGCAGACCGGCCTTGGTCGCCGGGATCTTGATCATGACGTTGGGGCGGTCCACCAGCCACGCGAGCTGCTTGGCCTCGGCGATCGTGGCCGCCGTGTGGTGCGCGAGACGGGGGTCGACCTCGATGGAGACCCGGCCGTCGCGGCCGCCGGTCGACTCGTACACCGGGCGCAGCACGTCGGCGGCGGCCCGTACGTCGGCGGTGGTCATCATGCGGACGGCCTCGTCGACCGTCACGCCGCGCACGGCCAGCTCGGTGAGCTGGGCCTCGTAGCCCTCGCCGGAGCCGATGGCGGCCTGGAAGATCGACGGGTTGGTGGTGACGCCGACGACGTGCTTCGTGGCGATGAGCTCGGCGAGGTTGCCGCTGTCGATGCGGGTGCGCGAGAGGTCGTCCAGCCAGATCGACACGCCCTCGTCGGAAAGGCGCTTGAGGGCTGCCGCGGGAGCGGTTGCTTCGGTCACAGTGATCATCTTCCTTCTGGCGATCGGATCAACCGCGCACGGCAGCCAGCGATTCCCGGGCTGCTGCGGCGACGTTCTCGGGGGTGAAGCCGTACTCGGCGAACAGGGTCGTGGCGTCGGCGGAGGCGCCGAAGTGCTCCAGGGACACGATGCGGCCGGCGTCGCCGATGTAGCGGTACCAGGTCAGACCGATGCCGGCCTCGACCGCGACCCGGGCCTTCACGGCCGGCGGCAGGACGGACTCGCGGTAGGCGCGGGGCTGCTCCTCGAACCACTCCACGGACGGCATCGACACCACGCGCGTGCCGATCCCCTCGGCCTCCAGCCGCTCCCGCGCGGCGACGGCGAGCTGTACCTCGGAGCCGGTGGCGATGACGATCACCTCCGGGGTCTTCGTGGACGACTCGCGCAGCACGTAGCCGCCCTTCGCCGCGTCCGGGTTCGGCGCGTACGTCGGCACGCCCTGGCGGGTGAGCGCGAGCCCGTGCGGGGCCGGACGGGTGGCGTGCCTCTTCAGGATCTCGGCCCAGGCGGCCGCGGTCTCGTTGGCATCGGCCGGGCGGACGACGTTCAGACCCGGAATGGCGCGCAGCGAGGCCAGGTGCTCCACCGGCTGGTGGGTCGGCCCGTCCTCGCCGAGGCCGATCGAGTCGTGCGTCCACACGTAGGTCACCGGCAGCTGCATCAGCGCCGACATCCGCACGGCGTTGCGCATGTAGTCGGAGAACACCAGGAAGGTGCCGCCGTAGACGCGGGTGTTGCCGTGCAGGGCGATGCCGTTCATCTCCGCGGCCATGGAGAACTCGCGGATCCCGAAGTGGACGGTACGGCCGTACGGGTTCGCCTCGGGCAGCGGGTTGCCCTCGGGGAGGAACGAGGACGTCTTGTCGATGGTGGTGTTGTTGGAGCCTGCCAGGTCGGCGGAGCCGCCCCACAGCTCGGGGATGACCCCGCCGAGCGACTGCAGGACCTTGCCGGAGGCGGCGCGGGTCGCGACGGCCCTGCCCTCCTCGAACGCCGGCAGGGCCTCCTCCCAGCCCTCGGGGAGCCGGCCGGCGACGATCCGGTCGAACAGCTCGGCGCGCTCCGGCCGCTCCTCGCGCCAGACGGCGATCTGCTTGTCCCAGGCGGCGTGCGCGTCGGCGCCCCGGTCCAGGGCGGCGCGGGTGTGGGTGAGGACGTCGGCGTCGACCTGGAAGGCCTGCTCCGGGTCGAAGCCCAGCAGGCGCTTGGTGGCGGCGACCTCCGCCTCGCCGAGCGCGGAGCCGTGGGCGGCCTCGGTGTTCCGGGCGTTCGGGGCGGGCCAGGCGATGACCGTGCGCATCGCGATGATCGACGGCCGTTCGGTCTCGGCCTGCGCGGCCTTCAGGGCGGCGTACAGGGCGTGTACGTCGACGTCGCCGTCCCCGGCGGGCTCGATGCGCTGGGTGTGCCAGCCGTAGGCCTCGTACCGCTTCAGCACGTCCTCGGAGAACGCGGTCGCGGTGTCGCCCTCGATGGAGATGTGGTTGTCGTCGTAGAGGAAGACCAGGTTGCCGAGCTTCTGGTGGCCGGCGAGGGAGGAGGCCTCGGCGGAGACGCCCTCCTGGAGGTCGCCGTCGGAGACGATCGCCCAGATCGTGTGGTCGAAGGGGGACTCGCCGGCCGGGGCCCCGGGATCGAACAGGCCGCGCTCGTAGCGGGCGGCCATCGCCATGCCGACGGCGTTCGCGACGCCCTGGCCGAGCGGGCCGGTGGTGGTCTCCACACCGGCCGTGTGCCCGTACTCGGGGTGGCCGGGCGTCTTCGAGCCGTGCGTGCGGAACGCCTTCAGATCGTCCAGCTCCAGCTCGTACCCGGCGAGGTACAGCTGGGTGTAGAGGGTCAGCGACGTGTGGCCGGGGGAGAGGACGAAACGGTCACGGCCGGTCCACTCCGGGTCGGCGGGGTCGTGCCGCATCACCTTCTGAAAGATCGTGTACGCCGCCGGGGCCAGGGCCATGGCGGTGCCGGGGTGGCCGTTGCCGACCTTCTGCACGGCATCCGCGGCCAGCAGCCGTGCGGTGTCGACGGCACGCCGGTCGAGTTCGGTCCACTCGAGGGTGTCGGGTGTCTGCGTGCTCATCTTCAAGAAGTCCTCGCAAGAAGCGCTGCTTATGCTCTGACGTGTTCAAACTTAAAAGTCTGACTTTTTCTCCGGAAGGTCTGCGTGTGTCAGCCTGTGGTGAAAGTGGGACACCGAGCGCGCGACCGGGACGGCACGAGAAGGACATGGCGGACACAACCAGGCAAGACGGCGACGCCGGCGAGGATGCGGACGGGATCAGAACGTTCCCCTTCCCGGTGGGTCTGAGCGTCGGCGGTGTGGGCATGCAGGTCGGCCCGATGGGCAGCGGTCGCACCTGGCACTCCGAGGCTCCTCTCGACCGCGTCCACCGCATCGACTTCCACGTCGTCATGCTCTTCACGCACGGCCCCGTCCGCCACATGGTCGACTTCGCCGAGTACGAGGCGAACGCCGGTGACGTCCTGTGGATCCGCCCGGGTCAGGTCCACCGCTTCTCGAAACAGAGCGAGTACCGCGGAACCGTCCTGACCATGCAGCCCGGCTTTCTGCCCCGCACGACCGTCGAGGCCACCGGCCTGTACCGCTACGACCTGCCGCCCCTGCTCCACCCCGCCGCGGCCCAGCTCACCGGGTTGCGCACGGCATTGGAGCAGCTCCGGCGCGAGTACGAGGACACGGACACCCTCCCGCTGAGCCTGCACACGGCGGTGCTGCGGCACACCCTGACCGCGTTCCTGCTGCGCCTCGCGCATCTCGCCGCCAGTTCCGCGGAGGCGGCGCGGCACCCGAGCGACACCACCTTCACCCGCTTCCGGGACGCGGTGGAGGGGGGCTTCGCCACCAACCACAGCGTCAGCGCCTATGCCGACGCCCTCGGTTACTCCCGCCGCACCCTGGTCCGCGCGGTGCGCGCCGCCACCGGGGAGACACCCAAGGGCTTCATCGACAAACGGGTCGTCCTGGAGGCCAAGCGGCTGCTGGCCCACACCGATCTGCCCATCGGCCGGGTCGGCGCGGCGGTCGGCTTCCCCGACGCGGCGAACTTCTCCAAGTTCTTCCACCAGCACACCGACCGGACGCCGGCGGCGTTCCGGGCGGAGCTGCGGTAGGGGGCGGTCGGCGGGCCGATCACGTGCCACACGTGCCACACGTGCACATGTGTCACGCGTGGTGTCGGCGTGGGAAGGCCGTCGGCGGCGGTCGCCGCCGGCCTGCCGCCCAGGCTCAACACCCAGGTGCGCAGGGCCCGTTTTGCCGCCACCGCAAAAACTCTCGGAGGGGGCCGCCACCCGGCCGCAGCATGGCCGGGCACCCGCCCCCGCATCCGAGAGGTGAAGCCATGACCATCACCGCGCCGGCGCTCTCCGCGCCGCCCTCGCTGAGCAGGCGAAGACGCCGGACCGTCCTGGCCGTCTGCTGTCTGAGCATGTTTCTGGTCGGCCTGGACACCACCATCGTCAACGTGGCGCTCCCCGCCGTCGGCGACGGCCTGGACATCGGCACCCGCGGCCTGGAATGGACCGTGGACGCCTACACCGTCGTCCTGGCCGGTCTGCTGATCTCCGCCGGCGCGCTGGCGGACCGGCTGGGCCGCCGCCGGGTGTTCCAGTGCGGCCTGGCCGTCTTCGGAGTCGCCTCCCTGGCCTGTGCTCTCGCTCCGTCGGCGGGCGTGCTCGTCGCGGCCCGTGCCGTGCAGGGCGTCGGCGCCTCGATGCTCAGCCCCGTCGCCCTGGCGATCGTCGTGAACGTGATGCCCGATCCCCGGGAACGGGCCCAGGCCATCGGCGTGTGGGCGTCGGTGTTCGGCCTCAGCATGGCCGCAGGACCGGTCACCGGCGGCGCGCTCGTCGCCGCGCTCGGCTGGCGGTCGGTGTTCTGGATCAATGCGCCGGTCGTCGTCGCCGCTCTAGTGCTCAGCGCGCTGCTGGTGCCCGAGTCCCGGGCGGCAGGGCGGGCGCGTCGGCTCGATCTGCCCCGGCCAGTTCCTGCTGACCGCGGTCATCGCCGTCACGATCGGCCTCCTCATCGAAGGGCCGCACATCGGCTGGACCTCGCCCTGGATCCTCGCGGGCTACACGTGCGCGGCCCTGGCGGCCGCGGCGTTCGCGTGGGCCGAGCTGCGGCGCGGCGAGCCGCTGATCGACCCACGGCTCTTCCGGCGCCCGGTGTTCACCGGAGCGGTCCTCGGAGCGGTGGCCGTGTTCGTCGCCCTCAACGCGACCCTGCTGCTCAACACCCTGTACCTCCAGCACACCCGGGGCTGGACTGCCTTTCAGGCCGGAGCGGCCACCCTGCCCATGGCCGTCGGCGCGACGCTGTGCGCCCCCTGGTCCGGGTACCTGGTCGGACGCGTCGGCCCCCGGCGTCCCCTCGCCCTGGGCGGCGCGTTCATCGCGGCCGGCGGTCTCAGCCTCGCCGCGCTCGACCGGGACACCGGCGTCCTCCTGCTGCTGACGGCCTATCTGCTCATCGGCACCGGATTCGGATTCGCCAACGCCCCCCTCACCAACACCGCGGTCGGCGCGCTGCCGCGCAGCCGCGCCGGCGTGGCGGGAGCCATCACCTCCACCGCACGCCAGCTCGGCTCCGCCCTCGGCATCGCCCTGGCCGGCGGCCTGGTGGCCGGCGCCGGTGCCGCCGAACTCGCGCACGCCTCCCGTCCGGGCTGGCTCATGGTCACCGCCTGCGGGCTGTTCCTGCTCCTGGTGGCCCGCACGGCCCGGCCGGGCAGTGGACCCTGAGCACCCGGGGATGGCGCTGGGCCGACCCCGGGCGCTCCTGGACCCGGGCGGACTCAGTGCCCGAAGTCGAACCAGTTCACGTTGACGAAGTCCGCGGGCTGCCCGCTGGTGAAGGTCAGATAGACGTCGTGGACACCGGTGACGCCGCCGATGTTCGCCGGGACCGTCCGCCAGGACTGCCAGCCGCCGGTGTTGGCCAGGGCGAAGCTGCCGATCGGAGCGTTGCTGCGGCTGTCGAGGCGCACCTCGACGAGCCCGCTCACACCGGACGCGGCACCGCTCGCCACCCGGGCGTAGAACTGACGGGCCGCCGTGGAGCCGAAGTTGACGCCCTTGTACAGGGTCCAGTCACCGTTCGCCACGGCGCCGATGTTCTGCCCGCCGCCGCTGTCGGAGGTGGCCTCGGTGATCGTGCCGGACTGGCTGTCGTAGGACTCGGCCTGCACGGGGCTGTAGGCGTCGCGGTTGCCGGACGGCGGGGGCGTGGGCGGGGGAGTGGTGCCGCCCCCACCGGACGACAGGACCTGGACGTAGTCCACGACCATCGGATGGCCGGGCTGGGTGTCGCCGTCCAGTCCGCCGCCGAAGGCGTCCGGGAAGCCGCCGCCCATGGCCACGTTGAGGATGACGAAGAAGCCGTGGTTCGTGGCGTTGGCCCAGGTGGCCGCGTCCATCTGGTTCGCCGTCACCGTGTGGTAGACGACGCCGTCGACCGAGAAGCGGATCGCCTCCGGGCTCACCGAGCGGTCCCACTCCATCGCGTAGGTGTGGAAGCCGGACTGGCAGGTGGTGTTCGGGCACGCGGTGGAGTTGCCGATGCCGGTGGTCTCGTTGCAGGGGCCGCCCGGGCTGGTGCCGCAGTGCATCGTGGCCCACACCTTGTTCAGGCCCTGCACGTTCTCCATGATGTCCAGCTCGCCGACGCCGGGCCAGTTCTGGTAGTTGCCCCGGTACGGCGCGCCCAGGGCCCAGAACGCCGGCCAGTAGCCCTCGGCGGCGGTGCCGGTGACGTTGGGCATCTGGATGCGGCCCTCGACGCGCAGCTTGCCGCCGGCCGGCGGCTGGAAGTCGGTGCGTACGGTCTCGATACGCCCGGACGTCCAGCGGCCGGAGGCGTCGCGGAGCGGGGTGACGCGCAGATTGCCGCTGCCGTCGAGCGAGACGTTGCTCGTGCTGCTGGTCATCGTCTCGACCTCGCCGGTGCCCCAGTTGGCGGGGCCGCCGGGGTAGGAGATGCCGGTGTCGTACTGCCAGTTGGCGGTGTTGACGCCGGAGCCCGCGGGGCCGTCGAAGTCGTCGAGGAAGACGCGCGTCCAGCCGGATGGGGGCGTTGGCGCGGCGGCGTCGGCGGACGGGACGGCGATGCCCGCCGCGGCGGCGGCCAGGCCGAGGGTGCCGAAGGCGGCGACGAGGGCCCGCCGCAGCGGGCGACGTCTGGGCGTGACGGGGGATTCGGTCATGGGGGGTGCCTCTCGGAGTCGCAAGCGGATGCCGTTTGAGAGCGCTCTCAAGTGCGGCCAATGTGCTCTCCGTCGCTGCGACCGTCAAGAGGTTGAAGGCAACAAACTCCATGCGGGGCGGGCAAGTTCGGGTCGCGAATACCGCGAAGGGGGTGAACGTCCCGGGATGCGCTGCCGTCGGAGGGCGGCCTGCGCCGCAACGCCCGCAACCTCCGGCCCTTCCCGGGTCGGCGAGGGCAGGGACCTGGGCCGCGGTGTCAGTCCGCTGAAGTATCCTTCCCGCCACCGCACACCGACTGGGAGGATCAAGAGAATTGACCGGCCTGTCCGCTTTCCCGCTGCCCTTTCATGCCTCCCGTTCCATATCGTTCGCAACGCCTAGAACGCTGCGGGAACTTCAGATGATGCAGTGCAGCGCGCACATTCGGGAGAAGCCCGGGTGGTTCGACAAGATGAACGATGCGGAAATCGTCGCGCGGTGGACGAAAGAAGCTCTCGCCCAGGGTCTCACCGAAGCGCAGGTTCGTTACGTGCTTGCCGAACTCGTGCATTATGCCGCGCTGCGGGACGAACGCACCGGCATCGAGGTGTCCGCCGTCGACGGGGTGTGGCAGTCGGACATGCTGGTCGACGACAAGCTCGGATCCCGGCTGCGCGAGGCGGTCCGGGTTCTGGAAGAGGTCCCCGAAGCAGAACTGGACTGGCACCCCGGATCCGACGGCCAGGTGCTGGATCTGGTTCATCCCTCACTTTTCTGCCTGGTGAGAGAGGCGAGCGGCGCGCCCGAGCGGGCGTGGCAGAACCCGACGGACCGCTACTCGAAGTACGAGTTCTCGGAGAAATTCCAGTGGCTGCCCACGGACGTCGACGTCAGTGACGACGGCGATGTCACCTTCCGTTCGTACGTCAACAACGTCCACCCCGAGACTCATCGCGAACTCGCCTCCGTCCTGCCGGACTTGTTCGCGTGCCTGCGCCCGCTGCTGGAGAACGTGCTCACCGATCTGCGCCATCCGCGGCCCCTGCGGATCGAGGCCGATCCTTACGGATGGTACGACTCGGAGCCGGAGCAGCCGGACCATTCCTCCTACAGCGATGACGAGGCCTACCAAGAAGCCGTCCGCGCATGGGAAGAGGCCACGGACGACTGGTGGGAGAACCGCCGCCCGGTCATCCCGGACGCCCCGGACTTCACCCCGCCCGAGGTGCCCGACGAATCCGCCCGGGTCGACCTGCGCGGCCGCCGTCTCCAGGTCATCGTCAAGCTCGCCACCATTCATCTCACCCCGGACAAGCCCGAGTACCCCGGCGGCTCCTGGCACGTCGAGGGGATGCTGAACGAGCGGATCGTCTCGACCGGCATCTACTACTGGGACAGCGAGAACATCACCGAGAGCCGGCTGAGTTTCCGGGCGGCACTCGACGATCCGGACTACGAACAGAACGACGACAACGGTGTGCGTGAGGTCTACGGCCTGGAGAACGAGGACGCACTGAACCAGATGCTGGGATCAGCCTCCACACCGGCCGGCCGCTGCCTGGCGTTCCCGAACATCCTGCAACACCGCGTCGGCTCGTTCCGCCTGGCGGACGCCACCCGCCCGGGACATCGGAAAATTCTCGCCTTCTTCCTGGTCGACCCGTCGGAAAAGATCGTCTCGACATCCGATGTGCCACCGCAGCAACCATGGTCCGACACCTCGACCATGACGCTCGAACAGGCCAAGAGCTACCGCGAACAACTCATGCAGGAACGCAAGTTCTTCGTCGACGAACACAACGAGCAGCTCTACGAACGAGAATTCTCCCTCTGCGAGCACTGAACCTCGTCTGCCCTCGCCTCGTCGGCAACCGGCGCTCGCCGTCGCCTCCCCGCTCAGTCGAGGCCGGCCTCCGCGACGCGCAGGAGCAGCGTGTGCAGGGTCTCGCGGTCGGCGTCGTCGAGCGGGGCGAGCAGTTCCGCCGTCACACGCCGGCCCGCCTCGTCGGTGCCGCGCAGGAAGGCGCGGCCGGCGTCGGTCAGGACGACGATCCGGCTGCGGCGGTCGTCGGGCGCCGGGCGGCGCTCGGTCAGGCCCTGCTTCTCCAGGTCGTCGACGAGGCCGCAGCCGGTAGAGCAGACAACCGGCGTCCGCGTGCAGCGCGCGCGTCCAGGGCTCGTCCGCGTCGATCGGGGTGGTCCGCTTCGTCTGCCGCGGGCTGATGGCGCTCTCCCCGGTACTCGGCCGCCGGGTGTCCCAGGATGCCGGATCCGGGAGGGTGCAACAACTATTGCAGGCTGCAATTATTGGGTCCGGCTGCCATCGTGCCGACCCGCACCGCGCCACCGCGGTGAGCGCGCCGGGAACGGCCGGGGTGCCGGGTAGGGTTCCCGCGTGGTGGACGAGGTGGGAGCGGTATGAGGCTGACGATTCTGGGCGGCGGCGGATTCCGGGTGCCGCTGGTGTACGGGGCCCTGCTGACGGACCGCGCCGAGGGCCGCGTCACCGCGGTGGTCCTGCACGATGTGGACGCCGGCCGGCTCGCCGCCGTCGCCCGGGTGCTGGCCGAGCAGGCGGCGGCCGTCCCGGACGCCCCGAGCGTGACGACGACCACCGACCTCGACGAGGCGCTGCGCGGCGCCGACTTCGTCTTCTCCGCGATCCGCGTCGGCGGACTCGCGGGCCGCGCCGACGACGAGCGGGTCGCGCTGGCCGAGGGCGTCCTCGGCCAGGAGACGGTCGGCGCGGGCGGCATCGCCTACGGGCTGCGCACGGTGCCGGTCGCCGTCGACATCGCCCGCCGTGTGGCCGCGCTCGCGCCGGACGCGTGGGTCATCAACTTCACCAACCCGGCGGGGCTGGTCACCGAGGCCATGTCCCGGCACCTCGGGGACCGGGTGATCGGCATCTGCGACTCACCGGTCGGTCTCGGCCGCCGTATCGCCCGGGTGCTCGGTGCGGACCCGGGGCAGGCGTGGATCGACTACGTCGGCCTCAACCACCTCGGCTGGGTACGCGGCCTGCGCGTGGCCGGGCGCGACGAACTGCCGCGGCTGCTCGCCGACGACGAGCTGCTCACCTCCTTCGAGGAGGGCAAGCTGTTCGGCGCCGAGTGGCTGCGCTCGCTGGGCGCGATCCCCAACGAATACCTGCACTACTACTACTTCAACCGCGAGACCGTCTCCGCCTACCAGCAGGCCGAGCGCACCCGCGGCGCCTTCCTGCGCGACCAGCAGGCCCGCTTCTACCACGAGGTGCGCGACCCGGCGACCCCCGCCCTGGCTGCCTGGAACCGCACCCGCGCCGAGCGCGAGGCGACCTACATGGCGGAGAACCGGGAGGCGGCCGGCGCGGGCGAGCGCGACGCCGACGACCTGTCCGGCGGTTACGAGAAGGTGGCGCTGGCGCTGATGCGGGCCATCGCCCGCGACGAGCGCACCACGCTGATCCTCAACGTCCGCAACCGCTCCACCCTGGCGGCGCTGGATACCGAGGCGGTGATCGAGGTGCCCTGTCTGGTCGACGCGAACGGCGCCCACCCGGTGGCGGCCGACCCGCTGCCCGGCCATGCCACGGGGCTGGTGTGCGCGGTGAAGGCCGTCGAACGTGAGGTGCTCGCGGCGGCCGCGTCCGGCTCGCGTACGGCGGCGGTGAAGGCGTTCGCGCTGCACCCGCTGGTCGACTCGGTGACCGTGGCCCGCCGCCTGCTCGACGGCTACCGTGCCGTCCACCCGGGACTGGCGTATCTGACCTAGCCGGCCCCCGGAACTGCTTGCGGGCCGGCCGGCCGCTCCCCCGCAGCGGCCGGCCGGCCCGGTCCCCCGTGCTTCCCCCCGGCAGGATCCCGGTGCTTCCCCCGTCCGGGATCCTGTGGTGCTTCCCCCGTTCCCCGGTATGGAGAGCACCGAGGCCGCCGTCTGATACACCCCCGCGGAAAAAAGTTCCCCCCGGCGCCGGAGGCCGGGGGGAACGCGGGAGGACGGGGGGTGGGCTCAGCCGGTGAAACCGGCCGTGATGGAGGTGAACTGCCAGTTCGTCTGGCTGGTCCCGGAGCAGTTCTCGGCCACGCCGCCGCCCGGGCAGGGACGGTCACGGTTGACCGACCAGAAGGCGAGCCGGGCGATGTGGTGGGAGTTGGCCCAGTCGCGGATCTGGGTCCAGATCTGCGGCGTGGTGTTCTCCTGCTGGTCCGACAGCCCGTTCATGCCGGAGATGCCGATGTGGGAGTAGGCGGTGGCGTCGTCCCACCCGAAGGTGGACTTCAGCTTGGCCTTCAGACCCTCGGCCGCGTTCACGGTGTTGCCGTACATGTCCGAGCCGCCGCCGAAGTCGAACGGCATGATGGTGAAGACGTCGATGTCGGCGCCCAGCGACTTGGCCTGCTCGATGAGCCGGTTGCCGTAGTACGTCGGGCCGGTGGTCGAGGTCCCGAAGGTCACGATGGTCTTCAGACCGGGGTTGTTCGCCTTGACCGTCTTCAGCGCGGTGAGGATCTTCGCCTGGACGGCCTCGTTCTCGAACTCGTCGGTGTTCTCGATGTCCATGTCGATCGCCTTCAGGCCATAGGCGTCGATCACCTTCTGGATCGCCCCGGCGAGCGCGCTCGCAGAGGAGCAGTTGGCGCCGAGCTTGCTGCCCTGCCAGCCGCCGAACGACGGGACGATGTCACCACCGGCCGAGCGGATCGCGTTGATGGCGGACTGGTCGGCCCCGCCGGTCAGCGCCCGCTGCCCGTCCCAGGCGGGGGTGCAGCCGCCCGAGTCCAGGACGAACGCCATCGTGAACCACTTCACGCCGGTCGCGCTCATCACCGTCGTCGGGCTCGGCGGGTCGCCCCAGCCCTCGTACAGGTACGGCGCGGCCTGCTTGAAGCCGCCGCCTCCGTTGCCGGTGCCGGCGTCGGTGGTGACCGTGACGGCATTGGAGGCGCCGGAGACGTTCCCGGCCGCGTCGCGCGCCTTCACGGTGAAGGTGTAACCGGTGCTCGCGGAAAGGCCGCTGACCGTGGCGCTGGTCCCGGAGGCGCTCGCCACCTTGCTCGCGCCGCTGTAGACGTCGTACCCGGTGACGCCGACGTTGTCGCTCGAGGCGTTCCACTTCAGCGACACGCTGGACGAGGTCTTGCCGGTGGAGGTGAGGCCGGAGGGCGCGGTCGGCGCCTGGGTGTCCGAGCCGCCTCCGCCGCCGCCCGGCCCGTCGAGGCTGATGTCGTCGGCGTAGTAGGTGCCCTGCGCGTACCACCCGTGGACGTAGATGGTGGCGCTGGTCTGGGAGGCGCCCGTGGTGAAGGACACCGACAGCGGGGTGTACGCCGACGGCGACGACGTCCACGTCGAGGCGCCTGAGTCGACGCCCAAGTAGACGTAGGAGCCGCGCACCCAACCCTGCAGTGAGTAGGTGGTGTTGGGCTGTACGGACACGGTCTGGCTGCACTTGGCGATGTCGCTCGACGTCACCGCGCCGGCGAGGGCCTTGCCGCCGCTGTGCACGGGGGAGTCGACGACCGAGCCGAGGTTGCCGGTGCAGGACCAGGGGGAGAGGGAGCCGGACTCGAAGCCGGCGTTGCCGAGGATGTTGGCCGCCTGCGCCGTACTGGGCAGGGCGATGGCCCCGGTCAGCGCGAGGGCGCCGGAGCCGAGCAGAGCGAGGAGGCGACGCACGGGGCGTCTGGGGGCTGTGGAGCGCACGCGATCTCCCTGAAGGAATGGGGGCGTTCGGGAGTGCACGGATGTGCGGGGGTGGTGCGCGCACCAATTTGGTATGGACCAATCCGCCCGTCAAGGCTCTGGACAGAATTGGTCCATACCGGTGAGGGAACGTCGCTCCGGCTGCCTCCGGTGGTGTGCCGGGGCCTACAGAGGCACTGCCTCGCCCACCCGGGCGCCGACGGAGTCGACCCGTTGCGCCGGCAGCGTGACCGACCGCAGCGCCCGCAGCCCCGCCACCACCGTGTAGTCCGGCCCCAGGAACGGCGGTTCGATCACCCCGGGGTCCTCGCCCAGCGCCAGCTTCACCGCCGCCCATGGCACGTTCACCCCGCACAGCGACAGCTGGTGCAGCCCTCCGGCGGGCCGCGTGTTGACATCCATCAGCACCGGCCGGTCACCGAACATACGGAACTGCACATTGGACAGGTGGTGCAGCCCGAAGCCCTCCGCGATACGCCGGGCGGGCTCCAGCCACTGCTCGTGCAGCGTGAAGCCCCGGCGGCGGCCGTTCTTGGTGCGGCCGACAGCGAGCCGGAGGCGGTTGTCGGGACCGGTGAGACAGTCCACCGACACCTCCGGCTGCTCCAGCCGCGGCATCACCAGCCAGTCCACCGGCTCCTCGGCCCGCCGCAGCGCGTCCACCACCAGGTCGAGGTTCACATACGGGCTCGGGAAGCCGCTGAGCTGGACGAGTGAGAAGGGGGCGCGGCTGACCACCCGGAAGCCGACCCCGCCGGCCCCGGACGCCGGCTTGAAGCATGCCTGGTGCCCGGCCGCCTCCAGCTCCTCGACGGCGGCGACGAATTCGTCGGGGCCCTGCACCCGCCACCACGGCGGCACCGGCACCCCGATCGCCTGCACGGCCTCGTACGCGACCACCTTGTCCTGGAAGACGGCGACGGCCTCCGGCGTCGGCGCGAGCAGTGCCGTGCCCGCCGCGGTGAACTCCGCGTGGCGCGCGGCGATCGCCGCCTGGTGCAGCCGGGGCACGAACACGTCGATGCCGCGCCGCCGGCACTGGTCGAGGGCGTACTCGACGTACGCCGCCGACGACAGGCCCTCCGGCTCGAGTTCGGCGGTGTCCGCGGCGGCCAGCACCGGGGAGTCGGGGTCGCCGTGGGTGGCGTGGATCGCGACGGCCCGGTCGTCGGGATTTCGCCGCAGCTGATCCATGAAGAACACGTTCTCCGCGTACGTGCGGTTGAGCCAGACGCGTACGCAAGAGACCATGCAGGCCGCCTTCCGGGTCGAGCGGGCAGGGCTCGGCGGCCCGTGCCCGGGCAGGAGTGAGGGAGGGACACCGAACCGCCCTGCGTTCAGGGAGCCTCGGCGGTGGTGTCGGGGGGATCATACGGCTTTCCCGGGGCCCCGCGTGCAACGCGTGTGTTACGGCTTCCGGGGCAGGTCCGGCCGCGATCAGGCGACCGGCGGACAGCTTCCGAGCTCGGCCTTGTCCGCCGCGTACGGATGTGTTCTGGTGGTGGCGTTCGCCTGACGAAGGGGGAAGACGCGTGACATCGGGGGCCCGGGGCGACGGCCGGCTGCTCGCCATCAGCGACCTGCACATCGGCTACCCGGAGAACCGTGCGCTGGTGCAGGAGATGCGCCCGGAGACCGACGACGACTGGCTCCTGGTGGCCGGAGACGTCTCGGAGACCGTGGCCGACGTCCGCTGGGCCCTGAAGACCCTCGCGAGCCGCTTCAGCCAGGTGGTGTGGGCGCCGGGCAACCACGAGTTGTGGAGCCATCCGAGCGACCCGGTCGCGCTGCGCGGCGTCGCCCGCTACGAACACCTCGTCGGCGTCTGCCGCGACCTCGGCGTCCTCACCCCGGAGGACCCCTACGCCCTATGGAAGGGTCAGGGCGGGCCGGTGGCCGTCGCCCCGCTCTTCCTGCTGTACGACTACTCCTTCCTGCCGGCGGGCTGCGCCACCAAGGAGGAGGGCCTGGCCTACGCGCACCGGACCGGGGTCGTCTGCACCGACGAGAACCTGCTGCACCCCGATCCCTACCCGACCCGGGAGGACTGGTGCCGGGCCCGCGTGGCGGAGACCGAGCGGCGGCTGGCCGAGCTGCCCGACGGCCTGCCCATGGTGCTCGTCAACCACTACCCGTTGCACCGTCACCCGACCGAGGTGCTCTGGCACCCGGAGTTCGCCATGTGGTGCGGCACCGCGCTCACCGCCGACTGGCACCGCCGCTTCGACGTCGCCGCCATGGTCTACGGCCACCTCCACATCCCGCGCACGACCCACCAGGACGGCGTCCGCTTCGAGGAGGTCTCGGTGGGCTACCCGCGCGAATGGCGCAAGCGGACCCAGCCACCGGGACGACTGCGTCGCATCCTCCCCGCGCAGGCGGGCCGGCCGTGATCGAGAAACTCCTGCCGTCCTGCGTCGTCGCCGTCGAGACCTACGACCTCGACGGCGCCGACGAGGCACTGCTGCACCCCGAGGAGGCGGCGGTCGTGGCGCGGGCGGTGCCCAAGCGGCGCCGCGAGTTCGCCGCCGTACGGGCGTGCGCCCGGCGCGCGATGGACAAGCTCGGCGTGGAGCCGCAGCCCCTGCTGCCCGGGGAACGCGGCGCGCCGCGCTGGCCCCGTGGGGTGACCGGCAGCATGACGCACTGCGAGGGCTATGCCGCAGCCGCGCTCGTCGACGCGGCGGACCTGGCCTCGCTCGGCATCGACGCGGAACCGCACGGGCCGCTGCCCGACGGGGTGTTGCCCACGGTGTCGCTGCCCACGGAGCGGCGGCGCCTGGCGGAGCTCGCCGTGGCGCTGCCCGGGCTGCACGCGGACCGGCTGCTGTTCAGCGCCAAGGAGTCCGTCTACAAGGCGTGGTTCCCGCTGACCGGCCGGTGGCTGGACTTCATGGAGGCAGACATCGACCTCCGTCCCGACCCCGGCGGCGGCCCGCACGGCACCCTGCGCGCCGAACTCCTCGTACCCGGCCCGTCGGTGGGCGGTCGCGCCGTACAGCAGTTCGAGGGCCGCTGGACGGCCGGCCGCGGCCTGCTCGCCACGGCCGTGACCGTGCCGTACGCGTGAGGCTCCGCCGCGCCCGGAGAGGCGCGGCGGCGCGTAGGGACCGCCGGTCGGCAGCCCCGCGGTGCGGTGTCACGGTGTGTGGCACCCCGCTGACGGCTGTGCCGCCCCTCGGCCGGGTCAGGGGTACCAGCCGCGCAGCAGGTGGAAGAACGCCTCCTCGTTGCCCGAAAGGCCCGCTTCGGCGAGCGCCCGTTCCGCCTCCGCCAGGACCGCGGGCGGGACCGGCGGCGGGCCGGGCACCCCGGGAGGGCCGGCGCCGTCGTCGTGGACGGCCCGAACGGTGTGCAGCAACCGCAGATAGGCCTGAACGGCGGTGCGCTCGCGGTCGGTCAGTACGGTGGTCGGCATCGGCCCTCCCCGTGTCGGCATGAGGGGACCAAGCTTGCCGTCCCCCACTGACAACCGGACTCAGCCGCTCCGACAACCCGGGAGAGACGCCTCCTAGCCCTGCGGGCCCCGATAACCGAGTGACGCCTCGATGCGGCCCGCCAGCCGGTCCCGCTGCACCGGGGCGCGCAGTGCCGAACCCGCCAGCCAGGTGCGGCACCGGCTGGCCAGCAGCATGCCGAAGGCCTCCGCCTCCTGCTCGTCGGCCTCGTCGAAACGGGTGCGCGCGGCCACCGAACGGACCGTGGCCTGCAGATCGACGCCGTCGCCCAGCAGCCGTGCGCCGACCGACGCACCGTCGACGGGGTGACCGCGGTGCCCGGCCTGCATGTGCCACAGCTCGTGCCCGAGGATCACCAACTGGTGGTCGGGAGCGGTGCGTTCCTCCAGTACGACCAGGTCCTGGTCGGCCATGTCGAGCCACAGCCCGCTGGCCGTCCCGGGCGGGAACGCGGCGGTGCGCAGCCGCACGGGGCGGCCCCGGCGCCGGCCCATCGCGGCGCACAGCGCGGTGTACAGCTCGACCGGCGCGGCCGGTGCCGGCAGGTCGAGTTCGGTGACCAGCGCGCCGCACAGGCGGCGCATGTCCCTGGCGATGCCCACGGTCCTCCCCCGGTTCACGACTCGGGCCGCTTGACGCTCTCCAGAAGCATGTCCAGCCATTCGGCGACCTTGTCGCGGTGCTGGTCGGTGGGCAGTTGGGCGGCCCGCCAGGCGATGCCGCGCACACCGTGGTCCTGCAGCAGCCGTTCCAAGGGGTCCTCGGCGGCCGCGGCAGCCGCCCGCTCCCGGCCGGCGAGCCGCTGCAGCAGGTCCTGCTCGGTGCGCTGCAGCGCGCCCGCCAGCGCCTCCGGGTCCTCCGCGGTCAGAAAGCCGGCGTGCACCCGGAAGAAGCGCTGCAGGGCGTCGCAGTGCTCCATGGTGGGGCGCCTGTCGCCGTTGATCAGCGCGCCCGCCTGCTGCCGCGACATGCCCGCGCCGTCGGCGATCTCCTGCTGGGTGTAGCGGCGGCCGTTGGGCTTGAGCCGGGTGCGGCGCAGCAGGTCCAGGCGTTGCAGGAACCGCGCCTGGACGTCCGGCTCACCCGCCGGGCGGCCGCTGAGCAGGGCCTTGACCACGGGCTCGGGGACACCGCAGGCCACGGACAGGCGGGTGGTGTCGAACACCTCGGAATGCGGCACGCCGAGCCGGTCGGCGAGTGCGGTGACCCGGGTGACGACGGCGGACAGCACAGCGGACGGAGTGGCGTCCGGAACCTCGAAGCCATCCGTCACCGACAGGTCTCCCACGTCTCTCACAGCCCTCTCACAGGCGTGTCGTGCCGCACCGGCAGTCGTGAACTGCCCGGAGATTATCCGCTGGTTCGAACTTCCATCCAGGTCTCGCCACAACTGTGGCCAATTTCAGCCGTCAACGAGCGCGGAATGCCACGATAGTTGACACGGCAAGTGTCCGGGCACCAGGATCGAGGCGCCGCGTGAAAGGCCGCAGAGTCATAAGGGGTGACCTCCCGATGGCATATCAGGCAGGTGGGCAGCGGCCGGCGCCGCGGCCCGTCCCCGACTCTCCCGAGGCCCAGGCCTATCTCCAGGACTGCGCCACGCTCATGGCTGCGCTCTCGCTGCCGTCCCTGGTGGTGGACCACCGCTGGGACGTGGTGCTGGCCAACACCGCTTATCAGTCACTTTTCCGGGCGGTCGCCCCGCATCCGACGGCGATGCCCGGCGACAACTTCCTGCGTTTCGTGCTCTTCCACCCGGACGCGGGTGCCGTCCTCGGTGACCACGAGACGAGCTGGTGTCTGCCGATGCTGGCGCAGTTCCGCAGCGCCCTGGAGCGGCACGCGCACGATCCGGTGCTGCAGGCGGTGCGCCGGGACATCGCCCAGGACCCGATCATGGAGGCCGCGTTCCGCCAGGGTCTGCCGCACTGGATGCGCGCGGTGGGGGAGGAGGGCCTGCGGCAGGACGGCGCGGTGCGGCCCCTGCTGCACCCCGATCCGCGCCGGGGCGCCACCGAGTGCCGGCTGATCGACGAGACGACCCCGATGCTGCGCGAGATGGGCTGCACCCGGCTGACCCTGGTCCTGCGCGAGCCCCGCCGCACGGCCCCGCCCCCACGCGGCCGCCGCCGAGCCCGCTCGGCGGCCCACCTCACGGTGGTCCCCACCCCCGGCCCCTGACCGGACACCGCCGGCGTTCAGGTCGCCGACGGCGCCCGGCCCGCCGGGGGAGGGGACGGCCACGGGGGCCGTCCGGCGGCACAACAAGTGCACTCCGGCCGGGGTTCGACACGTACTCTCCGGCCGGGGCTCGTCCCTCGGCGCTGCCCTGCGCCGGCCGGGCGCGGGGTGCCGTCCGGCGATGCAGCGGCCCGGGCCCGAGCTCGTGCCCGCACCGGAATCCCGCGCCGGGTGTGGTCCCGCACGCGCCGCCGCGCCCACCGCGGGTCGCGATGCCACGGCCCGGCCCCGCCCGGCTCACCCCACCGCGGCAGGCGGCGGCGCTCCGGCGCTGCCCCCTCCTCGTTGCCGGACGCCGCCGCGGGCGTGGTGGAGGGTGGCCGCGGTGGCCGCCGGCGGGTGAGTGCGTGGTCTCCGCCCGGGCGGGTGCTGCCGGGCCGAACTGTGGCACGGGAGACGCTCTCCGGCAGGCGATGCGGCAACCCTGCGCCGCGCGGCGCCCCGCATGCCCGGTCACCGGGTTCCTCACGCCGCGTCGGGCGCGCTGCCCCGGCGCCGTCCTGCCGGCGCCGTCGTCCGGCTCGTGCGCTGAGCTCCCACCCGCTCGCAGACCGCACCGCGCGCAATGCGGCACCGCGCGCAATGCGGCACCGGGCACAATGCGGCACCGGGCACAATGCGGCGCCGGGCGCGCGCACCGGCCGGGCCGGACCACTCTTGCGCTGGGCGCGATGCCTCGCCGACCGGACCCGGGGCGATGCCCTCGCCGAGTACAAGCCCCCGGGCGCGATGCTTCGCCGGGCGCGAGCTCTCCCCGAGCGCTGATAGACCCGCCGGGGCGCGAGCCTCCCCGAGCGCCAATGCACTTGCCGGGCGCGAGCCCCTTCCACCGGGCCCGCGATTCTCGTGCCGAGCGCGATGCCTTTGCCGAGCACGCCCCGGCCGGGCCGCCCCACCGCCGGACACGAGGCCCCCGCCAACCCGCTCCCAGCCGATCCACGCCCCAGCCGATCCGCGCCCCCCAACCGCCCCCCCCGCACCAGGCGCCGTGCGCCTCAGTCGTCCGGCAGGGCGAGGGTCAGGGCCAGCAGCAGGGGTACCTCGCCGCACGGCAGCAGGTGCAGGCCCGGCAGCGCGAGTTCGCGGCCGTGTTCCAGTGCGGTCGCGAAGTCCGGGCCCTTGGTGAGGGAGCCGGCCAGGTGGGCGGGGTCGGCGGAGGCGGCAACGCGGCCGCGGGCGTTGACCAGGCGGGCCGGTACCGGCAGGGCGCGCAGCAGGGGCAGGACCGCTGCCTCGAAGTGCCGCAGGTAGACGTCCGCCGCGGCCACGCCGGCGAAGCGGCCCGCGACCGTGACCGGCGCGGACAGCGTGAGGCTGTACTCGTCCGAGCAGAGATAGTCGACGTACGGCCCGGCCGCCGCGCGGCGCCCGGTGTCGCGGGGCAGCGCGAACCAGTCCCAGTGCGTGTAGTCCGAGTACGCCGACTGCTCGGGGTCCAGGTCCGGCAGCAGCGGCCGTACGTCTCCCTCGGGCCCGCACTGCCACCATTCCAGCCACGCGGGTACGTCCGCCAGCAGCCCCGGCGCCGCGACGAAGCCGATGCCCGAAACCAACTCCTGCCGACGCAGCCGAAGATGGAGGGCGGGCCGCAGCGCGGCGAGGTCCGCGCTGGTGGGCCTGTGGCCGGCCGCGGCCAGCGTGGTCAGCAGGGCCCCCGTCTCGTCGGCGGTCGCGGCGACCGCCGTGAACACCGCCTCCAGGGTGCCGCCCGCGAGGTGTGCCACCCGCCGTGCGGCGCCGAGGTCCGGCGCGGGCGGAGCGGTCGCGACGAGGCCGGGGCTCGAGCTCATGACGCCCTCCAGCAGCCGGGGCCGTGACAGGCCTACAGGGCGAGCCGTACGGCGATCAGCCGTGCCGTCGACTCCCGTACGCACCGCTCGGCCAGTGCGCCGGCCGAGTCGTGGGCCCCATCTTGCACCGCCGAGATCACGGCGCGGTGTCGGTCCGCGACTTCTTCACGACATGTGCCCGCGTCGTCACCGAGCACCAGGCACAGCAGTGCCCCGATCTCCGTCTGCAGCGCGACCTGTTCGCGGGTGAGCCGCGCGGACTGCGCCGCGGCGGCCAGCTCCACATGGAAGCGGCCGTACATCCGGGCGCGGGCGGCCGCGTCCTCGGCGGCGGTGAACTCCTCCACCGTGCGTCGCAGCTGCGTGAGGTCCTCCGGCTCGGTGCGCTGCGCCGCGAGCCGCGCCGCCGCCCCCGACAGCGCCGCCCAGTGGTCGCCGAGATCGCGCAGCTCCTCGGTGCTCCAGCCGCGCAGCCGGGTCCGCAGGCGTTCCTCTGCGGGCACCTCCGGCAGGGAGACGAAGCTGCCGCCGCCCCGGCCGCGCCGGGTGGTGACCAGGCCCTGCTGGCGCAGCGCCATCAGCGCCTCCCGCAGGGTCACGGTGGACACACCGAGCTGCCCGGCCAGCTCGCTCTCGCCGGGCAGTTGCTCTCCGTCGGCGAGCAGGCCGAGCTCTATGGCGTCGCCGAGCCGGCGGACGACCGTCTCCACCCGTGCCCGGCTGTCGAGGGGCGCGAAGACGGCCGCGCGGGCGCCCCCGGCGATCTGCTGCTGATTCACGGCCACCACCTTGTGCGTTGACTCAAGCTTTACCCTAAGGGGGCCTTGAGATTTGAACTATGACTTCATATGTTTTCGCTCCATCGGTCAACGCTCGAAGGCGTCAGAAAGGTTCCCGCCCATGGAGGGGATTGCTGAAGGAAGGGCCGGCGGGACCCGGGGGGAGCCGGCCACCGGGACGGCCGTCCGGCTGCAGGACCTGCGGAAGTCGTTCGGTGACACGACCGCCGTGGCCGGGGTCGACCTGGACATCCGCGACGGCGAGTTCTTCTCGATGCTCGGCCCGTCCGGCTCGGGCAAGACGACGGTCCTGCGCATGATCGCCGGGTTCGAGACCCCCACCGCGGGCCGGATCGAACTCGCCGGGCAGGAGGTGACGCGCCGCGCGCCCTTCGAACGCGATGTGCACACCGTCTTCCAGGACTACGCCCTCTTCCCGCACATGACGGTCGAACAGAACGTCGCCTACCCCCTGAGGATCCGCAAGGTCCCCAAGCCCGAGCGCCTGGTCCGCGCCCGCAAGGCCCTCGCCGAGGTCCGCCTGGAGGGCTACGGCAAGCGCCGCCCCGCCCAGCTCTCCGGCGGTCAGCGCCAGCGCGTCGCCCTCGCCCGCGCCCTCGTCGGCCGCCCCCGGGTGCTGCTGCTCGACGAGCCGCTCGGCGCCCTCGACCTGCGCCTGCGCGAGCAGATGCAGGTCGAGCTCAAGGCGATCCAGCGCGAGGTCGGCATCACCTTCGTCTTCGTCACCCACGACCAGGAGGAGGCCCTGACGATGAGCGACCGCATCGCCGTCTTCCACCAGGGCCGCATCGAACAGGTCGGCACCCCCGCCGAGATCTACGAACGCCCCGCGACCGGCTTCGTCGCCTCCTTCGTCGGCATCTCCAACCTGCTGAACGGCGAGTCGGCCCACCGCATCGTCGGCGCCCCGGGCACCTACAGCATCCGCCCCGAGAAGATCCGCGTCCTGAAGGAGGCCGACGGCGCCGACGAGCCGGAGCACTCCTCGGCCACCGGCACCGTCGCAGAGGTCGTCTACCTGGGCGACGCCACCCGCTTCCTCGTCGACCTCGACGCCGGCGGCCGCCTCACCGCCCTCCAGCAGAACCTCGAGACCTCCTCCGAGGACGTCGCCGCCTACCGCGGCATGCGGATCCGCCTCCAGTGGCACCGCCGCCACGCCGTCCACGTCCCCCACTGACCTCCCAGGAGTACGTCGTGCGCTTCACCCCCGCATGGAAGGCCGCGGCCGCCGCCGCGGTGCTGCTCGCCGCCACCGCCTGCGGCTCCTCCGGCACCGAGGCAGGCCCGGGCGGCCTCAACCCGCCCGACCTCCAGGCCCCCGCCAAGCTCGGCGCGCCGGAGGGCCAGGTCAACCTGATCGCCTGGGCTGGCTATGTCGAGGACGGCTCCAACGACCCCAAGGTGAACTGGGTCGGCGACTTCGAGAAGCAGACCGGCTGCCAGGTCCACTCCAAGGTCGCCGCAAGCTCCGACGAGATGGTCAAGCTGATGAAGACCGGCGAGTACGACGCCGTCTCCGCCTCCGGCGACGCCTCGCTGCGCCTCATCGCCTCCGGCGACGCGGCCCCCGTCAACACCGCTCTCGTCCCGAACTACAAGGACATCTTCAGCGGTCTGAAGAACGGCGCCTGGAACTCCGTCGACGGGAAGATGTACGGCATCCCGCACGGCCGCGGCGCCAACCTGCTGATGTACAACACCCAGAAGGTCAGCCCCGCCCCCACCTCCTGGTCCGCCGTCTTCGACGGCGCCGCGAAGTACAAGGGCCACGTCACCGCGTACGACTCGCCGATCTACATCGCCGACGCAGCCCTGTATCTGAAGGCCACCAAGCCGGAGCTGAAGATCGAGAACCCGTACGCGCTGGACCAGAAGCAGTTCGACGCGGCCGTAGACCTGCTGAAGAAGCAGAACGCGAACGTGGGCGAGTACTGGAGCGACTACCTCAAGGAGGTCTCCGCCTTCAAGAGCGGTGACTCCGTCGTCGGTACCACCTGGCAGGTGATCGCCAACCTCACGGCCGACGAGGGCGCCAAGGTCAAGGCGTTCGTCCCCAAGGAGGGCTCCACCGGCTGGTCCGACACCTGGATGGTCTCCGCCAAGGCCAAGCACCCCACCTGCGCCTACAAGTGGCTCGACTGGATCGTCTCACCGAAGGTCAACGCCGAGGTCGCCGAGTACTTCGGCGAGGCCCCGGCCAACTCCAAGGCGTGCACCGTCACCAGCGACAAGAACTTCTGCACGGTCTACCACGCCGCCGACGAGGCCTACTGGAAGAACATCGCCTTCTGGAACACCCCCATCGAGCAGTGCCTGGACGGCCGCACCGACGTGAAGTGCGTGCCGTACGCCAAGTGGGTCCAGGCCTGGACCGAGATCAAGGGCTGACGCCATGACCGCCGTCATCCCCGAGACCGCCGGACGCGACCGTGTCCGGCGGCTCGCCGGGGCGCTGCACCGGCGCCCCCGCCTGCGTCTGTCCCTGCTGCTGACCGCGCCGCTGCTGTGGCTGGCCGTGCTCTACCTCGGCTCGCTCACCGTGCTGTTCGTCTCCGCCTTCTGGACGACGGACTCCTTCACCTCCCAGGTCGTCAAGGTCTTCTCGACCGACAACTTCCAGGAACTGCTGACCACCCCGGTCTTCCGTCAGGTGATCGTGCGCAGCATCGGCGTCGCCCTCGCCGTCACCGTCTGCTGTGCGGTGATCGCCTTCCCGCTCGCCTTCTACACCGCCCGCGTCGCGCGGCCGAAGTGGCGGCCGCTGCTGGTCGTCGCGATCCTCACCCCGCTGTGGGCGAGCTATCTGGTCAAGGTGTACGCCTGGCGGCTGATCCTGTCCGAGGGCGGCCTCGCCGACTGGATGCTCAGGCCCTTCGGCCTGGCCGGACCCGGGTTCGGACTGCCGGCGACGGTACTGACCCTGACGTATCTCTGGCTGCCGTACATGATCCTGCCGGTCCACACCGCGCTGGAGCAGTTGCCCGGCGGTCTGCTGGACGCCTCCGCCGACCTCGGGGCCCGGCCCTGGCGGACCTTCCGGTCCGTGGTGCTGCCGATGGTGCTGCCGGGCGTGGCCGCCGGCTCCGTCTTCACCTTCTCGCTCAGCCTCGGCGACTACATCACCGTGCAGATCGTCGGCGGGAAGACCCAGCTGATCGGCAACCTCGTGTACTCCAACATCGAACTCAACCTGCCCATGGCCGCGGCCCTCGGCACGGTCCCGGTCGTCGTCATCGTGCTGTACCTGCTGGCCATGCGCCGCACGGGTGCGCTCAGCAGCCTGTAGAGGAGGTGCCCGACTCGTGCAACTGTCCCGTCCCGCGCGCATCGCGCTGCGCGTCGCCGCCGGGCTCGGCTTCGCGGTGATCTACGTGCCGCTGCTGCTGGTCCTCGTCAACTCCCTCAACCCCGACCGCAGTGCGAGCTGGCCGCCGCCCGGGCTGACCCTGCACTGGTGGTCGGTCGCCTGGGAGAACTCCGGGGCCCGCGCGGCCCTGTGGGTGTCGGTCAAGGCCGGCCTCGGGGCGACCGCGATCGCCCTGGTGCTGGGCACGCTGATCGCCTTCGCCGTCGCCCGGTACCGCTTCTTCGGCCGCGACGCGCTGTCCTTCGTGGTCGTCCTGCCGATCGCGCTGCCCGGCATCGTCACCGGCATCGCGCTCAACTCCGCCTTCGGCACGGTGCTTCAGCCGCTCGGCGTGGGCCTCGGCCTGTTCACCGTCGTCGTCGGGCACGCCACCTTCTGCATCGTTGTGGTGTTCAACAACGTGGTGGCGCGTCTGAGGCGCACCTCGCGGTCGTACGAGGAGGCCGCGGCGGACCTCGGCGCGCACACCCTCCGGGCTTTCGCCGACGTCACCTTCCCGCTGGTGCGCACCGCGCTGCTGGCGGGCGGGCTGCTGGCGTTCGCGCTGTCCTTCGACGAGATCGTGGTGACGACGTTCACCGCCGGGCCAGGCGTGCAGACCCTGCCGCTGTGGATCTACGAGAACATGACCCGCCCGCAGCAGGCCCCGGTGGTGAACGTGGTGGCGGCGGTCCTGGTCCTGCTCTCCGTCGTCCCGATCTACGTCGCCCAGCGGCTGTCCGCGGACACGGCGACCGGCAGCCGGGTGTGACACCCCTCGTCAGCGGTCGAGTTCCCGGTGGGCGGTCTCCGGCAGCCGCAGGTACACCAGCGAGGACAGCAGGCACAGCACGGCGACGTACCAGGGGAAGAGGCCCGCCCGCCCCCACTGCTTGAACAGCGTGCCGACGTACGGCGCCGTGCCGCCGAAGAGGGCGACCGTGAGGGAGTAGGGGAAGCCGATGCCGGCCGCGCGCACCCGGGGCGGGAACACCTCGGCGTTGACCGCGGCGCTGATCGACGTGAAACCGGTCAGCAGGACCATGCCCGCCAGCTGCACGAGCAGCAGCACAGTGAAGGAGTCGCGCAGCGCGTGCAGCAGCGGCACGCACAGCAGCGCGAAGCCCAGCCCGAAGAACAGCAGCAGCGGGCGGCGGCCCAGCCGGTCGGAGAGCATCCCGCCGAGCGGCTGCAGCAGGGCGAAGAACGCCAGCGAGATCGTCCCGGCGAGCAGCGCGTCGGACTTGGTGACGCCCGCGTTGAGTTCGGCGTAGGTGGGCAGGTACGACGTCCAGGTGTAGTAGGCGAGGGTGCCACCGGCGGTGATGCCGGCGATGCGCAGTGACGCGCGCGGGTGGCGGCGCAGCGCCTCGAACAGACCGGGCCGCGGGGCCCGTTGCAGTGCGGCGCTGCGGGTCTCCTCGGCGCCGCGCCGGATCCAGAACCCGACCAGGCTGAACAGACCGCCGAGCCAGAAGGGCACGCGCCAGCCCCAGCCGTCCATCGAGGACTCGGCGAGTGTGTCCACGAGCAGCGTCGCGATCCCGGAGGCGACGAGCTGCCCCGCGGTGGTGGAGACGTACTGGAAGCTGGAGAACAGCCCGCGCCGGCCCGGCCCGGCCGACTCCACCAGGAAGGTCGTCGAGGCGGCGAACTCGCCGCCCACCGACAGCCCCTGCAGCAGCCGGGCCGCGACCAGCACCACCGGCGCCAGGAGTCCGGCCGAGGCGTAGGTCGGGGTGAGGCCGACCAGCAGGCTGCTGCCGCCCATCAGCAGGATGGTGACCGTCAGCGCGGCCCGCCGTCCGCGCCGGTCGGCGATCGCGCCCATGACCAGGCCGCCGACGGGCCGCATGAAGAAGCCGACGGCGAACACGGCGAACGCCGACAGCAGTGGCAGCAGTGAGTTCCCCGCGCCCTTGGGGAAGACCGCCCGCGCGAGGTAGGTCGCCAGAAACGTGTAGGCGTACCAGTCGTACCACTCGACGGCATTGCCCACGGATGCCGCAAGAAGCTGCCGTACGGGGCGTTTTGTCCTGGCCGGTACCGTCGTCTGCGTCCCTGTCATGATCGCGACCTCCCCGTGTGGCCGGTTCCGCACACCTGCCGTAGCGATGAGTTCACATGAGTGCCACCAGACCCTTCCCTGACGTTTGATGCTCTTGGAACACTCGCTCCGCGCACATTGCGTCATTCAGCGGCGAGTTGCCGTCGCCAGACGAGAGGTCTGTCCCCCCATGTCCGATGTGAACCGGCGTCGCTTCCTCCAACTCGCGGGCGCCACCACGGCGTTCACCGCGCTGTCCGCCAGCATCCAGCGGGCCGCCGCCCTCCCGGCGAACCACCGCACGGCCTCCGTCGAGGACGTCGAGCACATCGTCGTCCTCATGCAGGAGAACCGGTCCTTCGACCACTACTTCGGCACCCTCAGAGGCGTCCGCGGCTTCGGCGACCCCCGCCCGGCCACCACCCGTCCCGGCGCCAAGTCCGTCTGGTACCAGTCCGACGGCACCAAGGACATCCTCCCCTTCCATCCGGACGCCGACGACCTGGGCATGGCGTTCCTCCAGGACCTCCCGCACGGCTGGAACGACGGACACGCCGCCTTCGATGGGGGCAAGTACGACAAGTGGGTGCCGTCCAAGGGCTCCACGACGATGGCGTACCTGAACCGCGACGACATCCCGTTCCACTACGCGCTCGCCGACGCCTTCACCATCTGCGACGCGTACCACTGCTCCTTCATCGGCTCCACCGACCCCAACCGCTACTACATGTGGAGCGGCTACGTCGGCAACGACGGCTCCGGCGGCGGGCCCGTCCTCGGCAACGACGAGAAGGGGTACGGCTGGACGACGTACCCCGAACGCCTGGAGAAGGCCGGGGTGTCCTGGAAGATCTACCAGGACGTCGGCGACGGCCTCGACGCGAACGGCAGCTGGGGATGGATCCCGGACGCCTACCGGGGCAACTACGGCGACAACTCGCTGCTCTACTTCAACCAGTACCGCAACGCCGCGCCCGGCGACCCGCTGTACGACAAGGCCCGCACCGGCACCGACTACCGCAAGGGCGAGGGCTACTTCGACCGGCTGAAGGCCGACGTGGCGACCGGGAAGCTGCCCCAGGTGTCCTGGGTCGTCGCCCCCGAGGCGTTCACCGAGCACCCGAACTGGCCGGCCAACTACGGCGCCTGGTACGTCGCCCAGGTGCTGGACGCGCTCACCTCCAACCCGGAGGTGTGGGCGAAGACCGCGCTGTTCATCACGTACGACGAGAACGACGGCTTCTTCGACCACCTGATACCGCCGTTCCCGCCCGGCTCCGCCGCCCAGGGCAAGTCGACCGTCGACGCCTCCCTCGACGTCTTCAAGGGCGACGCGAGCCACGTCGCCGGCCCCTACGGGCTCGGCCAGCGGGTGCCCATGCTGGTGGTCTCGCCCTGGAGCAAGGGCGGCTACGTCTGCTCCGAGACGCTGGACCACACCTCCATCATCCGGTTCATCGAGAACCGCTTCGGCGTGCGCGAGCCGAACATCTCGCCCTGGCGGCGGGCCGTCTGCGGCGATCTGACCTCCGCCTTCGACTTCTCCCGCCCGGACACCCGGCCGGTCGCGCTGCCCGACACGGCCGGCTACGAGCCGCCGGACCGCCTGCGCCACCCCGACTACAAGCCCACACCGCCGGCCACCGGGGCGCTGCCCAAGCAGGAGCGGGGCCTGCGGCCCGCCCGCCCCCTGCGGTACAACCCGGCCGTGGACGGGTCGGTCGACGCGGCGGCAGGGAAGTTCACCCTCGCCTTCGCCTCCGGAGCCGCCGCCGGCGCGGCCTTCCTCGTCACCTCCGGCAACCGCACCGACGGCCCCTGGACCTACACCACCGAGGCCGGGAAGACCGTTGCGGACACCTGGAACTCGGTGTACTCGAGCGGTTCCTACGACCTCACCGTGCACGGCCCGAACGGCTTTCTGCGCGCCTTCAAGGGCCGCAACAAGGTCACCGGTCCCGAGGTCAAGGCCCGGCCGAGCGGGGACAACCTGGAGCTGACCTTCACCAACTCCGGCTCGGGCACCGCACGTCTGACCGTGACCGACGGCTACGGCGGGGCCAAGCGGTCCGTGAGCGTGCGGCCGGGCGCCACCGTGAAGCAGCTCGTCGACCTCACGGCGAGCCGGCGCTGGTACGACCTGACCGTGACGGCCGACGGCGACGCGGCCTATCTGCGGCGGTTCGCCGGACATGTCGAGAACGGGCTGCCAGGGTTCAGCGACCCGGCCATCGCGACCGTCTGACGGACGCTCGGACGACGGGTGCCCGCCGCCTTCGAGCCCTGTGGCGGCGGGCGTCCGGACGCCGGTTGCTTTCCGGCCGGTGCGCGATAGTGTGCCCCGGTGACCACGCAATCGAACACACCTGCAGGGTGGTACCCCGACCCGCACGGGGCGCAGCAGACCCTGCGGTACTGGGACGGTACCCAGTGGACCGAGCACACCCACGCCGACCAGCAGGGCCGGCCCCCGGCTCAGGGCCACCACCCGCAGGCCCAGGTACAGGCCCCAGCCGTCCCGCAGGTGCCGGCGCAGCAGGCCGGCCCCGACCCGCGCGTCCAGCGTCAGGTCCAGCAGCAGGCCGGTGTCGCCGCGGGCGGCGCCGGTGGCGGGACCCTGTTCTCCGAGCCGGTCCTGGTGGTGAACCAGAAGGCCAAGCTGATCGAGCTGACCAACGAGTACAAGGTCATGGACCAGCACGGCCGGGAGATCGGTGCGGTCGTCCAGGTCGGTCAGAGCATCCTGCGCAAGATCGTGCGGTTCCTCTACAGCATCGACCAGTTCATGAAGGTCAAGCTGGAGATCCGCGACGCCTACGGCCAGCCGGTGCTGCTGCTGACCCGCCCGGGCAAGATCTTCAAGTCCCGGGTGATCGTCGAGCGCCCGGACGGCACGCCGGTCGGTGAGATCGTCCAGCAGAACGTCTTCGGGAAGATCAACTTCGCGATGATGGTGAACGGCCAGAAGGTCGGCGCCATCAAGGCGGAGAACTGGCGCGCGTGGAACTTCGCGATCGTCGACCACGCGGACAACGAGGTGGCCCGGATCACGAAGACCTGGGAAGGCCTCGCCAAGACGATGTTCACGACGGCGGACAACTACGTCCTGCAGATCCACTACCAGCTGCCGGACCCGCTGCTCACCCTCGTCGTCGCGACGGCCCTGACCGTCGACACGGCACTGAAGCAGGACTCCCGCGGGCTCGGCTGAGGCCGGTCGTCACCGTCTCACCGCCACGTCCCCACCGCGGTTTCCCTGCCTCACAGCACGCTCAGGTGCCCCGGTTCGCTCGTCGGCCGGGGCATCGCCGCGTTCGGGTCCAGGGCGAGGACGGCCGCCACCGGGTGCTCGTCGTCGTGGACCGCGGGTGCGGGTGCGGGTGCGGGTGCGGGTGCGGGTGCGAGTGCGGGTGCCGGGTTCGCGGCCGGTTGCGGGGTCGCGCGGGACAGCAGCAGCACACCCCACGCCGCGCACCCCGCGCCCGCGAGCGCGAGCAGGATGCCGAGCACCCCGCCCTGGAGCCGCTCGCCCAGCAGGGACACACCGATCACCGCGGCGGCCACCGGGTTCGCCAGCGTCACCACCGCCAGCGGAGCGCCGAGGCCGCCTCGGTAGGCGGTCTGCGACAGCAGCAGCCCACCCGTCGCGAAGGCCGCGACCAGCACCGCCACCCCGATCACCTGCACGCTCAGCAGCGGACCCGAGCGGTCCGTCGCGGCCACCGTGACGGTCTGGGTGAGCGCGGAGGCGACACCCGAGGCCAGCCCGGACGCCGTCGCGTGCCTGAGGCCCGGCCGGGCGCCCGGCCGGGACAGCGCCCCGATCAGCGCCGCCGTCGCACCCGCGACCGCCAGCGCCTCCGGCACGCTCAGCACGTCGTCCGGCGCGGGACCGGACGCGGTGACGAGGATCGCGCCGAGCCCGAGGAGTGTGAACCCGGTGCCCCGCCACTCGGTCGCGCTGACCCGGCGCCCCGCCATCCGCGCCCCCAGCGGTACCGCCGCCACCAGGGTCAGCGCCCCGAGCGGCTGTACGACGGTGAGCGGACCGTACTTCAGCGCGACCACGTGCAGCAGCGCGGCGCCGGCGTTCAGTCCGACCGACGACCACCAGGCGCGGCTGCCCAGCATGCGCGGCAGCCCGGCCCCGGAGGACCGGGACGCCAGCCGTTCCTGGGCGACGGCCGCGGTGGCGTAGGCGGCGGCCGAGAACAGCGAGAGCACCACGGCGATCAGGGCGGCGTTCATCGGGCCGCTCCCACGAGCTCGCGGTCCTCGGTGGGCAGCAACTGCTCGCGCCCCCGCCCGGCGGTCGTCGCCGTGCGGTGCGGCAGATGGATCACCGCGAGGGCGGCACCGAGCAGCGCCGTCGCGACGATCACGTCCAGCCAGTAGTGGTTGGCCGTGCCGACGATCACCAGCAGCGTCAGCGCCGGATGCAGCAGCCACAGCCAGCGCCACCGGGAGCGGGTCGCGGCGATCAGGCCGATCGCGACCATCAGGGCCCAGCCGAAGTGCAGCGACGGCATCGCCGCGAACTGGTTCGACAGATGGTCGGTCTGCGGCGGCCCGTACACCGAGGGGCCGTACACCCGCGCGGTGTCGATCAGCCCGGTCTCGGCGAGCATCCGCGGCGGGGCCAGCGGGAACGTGAGATGCAGCACCAGCGCGGCGGTGGTGAGCACGGCCAGCACCCGGCGGGCCCAGACGTAGTGGGCCGGGCGGCGCAGGTACAGCCAGATGAGGAAGGCCGCCGTGACGGGGAAGTGCACGGTCGCGTAGTAGGTGTTCGCGACGTGGATCAGCGTGTCGCCGTGCAGCAGCAGCGACTGCACCGCGCCCTCGCCCGGCAGCCGGAGGGTCCGCTCGAAGTGCCACACGTGGTGGGCGTCGCGGAAGGCCTCACCGGTGTGGCCGGTGGCCAACTGGCGGCCGAACTTGTACACGAGGAAGAGACCGGCGACGAGCAGCAGCTCGCGCACGAGCGGCGGCCGCGCCGTGCGCGCGGCTATGTCACCCGGCTCTGCCTGCCCGGGCTCGGCTTCTTCCGGCTCTGCTTCTTCAGGCTCGGTGCGGGCGTTCATCCCCCGGCCCCTTCACTGACGGCGGTGCGGTGGTTCTCATCGATACGACAGCGTACCGATACGCCAGTGTACCGATACGGGGGAGTACCGGTACACTGGCGTATCGATTGAGGTGCGACACACTGGAAGTCAGCGCCCCACGGATCCCAGCGAGGTGAAGCCCCGATGACGTCGCAGGCCGCGGACGGACCGGAGACGGCCGCCGCATCGCGCCGCTCCAAGCTCACGCCCGAGCGCGAGCAGGAGTTCTTCGACGCCGTCCTCGAGCAGATCCGCTCGTGCGGGTACGACGCCGTCACCATGGAGGGCATCGCCGCCAGCACCCGGTGCAGCAAGTCCACGCTGTACCGGCAGTGGAAGACCAAGCCGCAGTTCGTGGCGGCCGCGCTGCGCTCCAACCGGGCGTGCCGGTTCGCCGGCATCGACACCGGTTCGGTCGCCGGGGACCTGCGCGAGGCGGCCCGGCAGGCCGGCGCCTGGTCCGGGCCGGACACCAGCCTGCTCCAGGCCCTCGGACACGCGGTGATGCAGGACGAGGAGCTGCGCAAGGCCCTGCGCGAGGCGCTCGTCGAGCCGGAGATGGGCGCGCTGCGCGCGATCCTGCGCCGCGGCGTCGAACGCGGCGAGGTCGCCGCGGACCATCCGGCGCTGGAGTTCGTCCCGGTCCAGCTCTACGGCGTCCTGCGGGTGCGGCCCGTCATCGACGGGCAGTACGCGGACTCCGACTACCTGGTCCGGTTCGTGGAGGCCGTGGTGCTGCCGGCACTCGGCCTCACCTGAAGACTCAGGCCGCCGTCCATGGGATGACTGGACGGTGACCTGACCGCGCCGCACCGTGGGGACGGGGGCGGCGCGCACCCCCCGGCCGGGTGGGACCCTTCTTGAGCGGAGGGGGTCCCACCCGGCCGTCGTCCGTTCCCGGCCGCCGGTTCAGACGCTCTGCCCGCTGCCTCCGCCGGCGGCCTGCTTGATCCCCTGGGTGATCCGGTCGATGACCGACACTTCCTGGTCGGCGTCCACGCCGAACCGGACCAGGACGATCATCCGGGGGCCGGCCGGGGAAGGGAACGCCAGGGACTCGACGTAACCGTCGGCGCCCTTGCTGGTGACCGCCTTCCAGCGGACCAGATAGCCCTTCTGCCCCGCCACGGTGACCGCCTGGGAGGCGAGCACCTGGTGCGAGGTGATCGCGCCGTAGGTGGCACCGCCGTAGGACTCCTTCGCGTTCTTCGCGATGTCCGCCTTGGCCACCTCCTCCGGGGTGGTGCCCCGGACCCCCAGCATCGCCGCCGGCGCCGCGTACGCGCCGCCCTTGGTGCAGGTCTGCGAGGTGACACCGGGGCACGGGTAGGAGGAGTCGGAGGTCACCGCGGCACTGGTGCCGTACTCCTGGCCGTACCAGCCGTCCGGGATGGGCAGGCTGATACCGCCGGCCGCGTCGGTCACCGAACCGCTGTCGATCTTCGGCGGCTCGCTCTGCCCCGGTGACGGCGCCTGCCCGCCGCCACCGCCCTCACCGCGCTCGCCCGGGCCGCCGTTACGGCCGTCGGGTCCCGGCGCCTGCTGCGCGTCGGTGCGACGGCTGCTGCCGCCACCGCCGTCGGTCAGGGCGTAGACCCCGACACCGATGCTCGCCAGTACGGCTGCGGCCGCGGCGACGGCGATACCGATCCGCAGCCCACGCCGCCCACGCCGGGCGGGCGGCTGCCCGGGGTATCCGGGGTACGCCGGATACCCCGGATACCAGGGGTGGGCCGGCGTCGCCGGTCCGTCGGCCGGGGGCCCCCAGGCGGCCGTCCCCGCCGGGCGCGTCCGGTCCGTCCACGCCCCGCCGTCCCACCAGCGCTCGGTGGCGGGACCGTCACTGCTTTGCCCGGGGTCGGGATACCACCCGGGAGGAGTCACCTGCGTCATGCCCCCACCGTATGAGCCCACCCTGAAAGCCGGATGAGAACCCCCACCGCGGACTCCCCGCCGGGGCCGCCGGCCGAGTCGTCCGCGGCCCACGCACCCGGGGAGTTGCCCCGTGGCCCGCTGCCACCGCGGTCGGCCCATCCGTGAGGGCGTTCGCGGACTGCCCCCGCGATCCCCCCGGCGGCCCCCCGTCAAACTCCGGCCGACCCCGCGTCAATTCAGGGTCCGCAGCACTCCGTTGACGGTGTCGTCGCACCCCGCAGGCCCGGCCGTCGTCTCCCATACCCCCTTTCACTCTCCACGGCAACACCTGCGGTCGCGGAGCACCGTCCGGTGGCCGAGGGGGCTAGGCTCGAGGTCGGTACGTCGTTCGGGCGACTTGGGGAGGTAGCGGGATGACGGAGGTACGGCCCACGACGGCCGCCTCGGCTTCCCTGTGGGAGCGCGATCAGGAATCGCCGTCGTCGCACGGGCGGTGGACGACCTGTGCGCGGACCGGATGACCTCCGGCACCCTGCTGGTGTTCCGGGGCGAGGCCGGCCTGGGCAAGACCGCGGTGCTGGCCGAGACCCGCCGGATCGCCGAGGCCCGCGGCTGCACGGTCTGGTCGGCCCGCGGCGGCGAAACCCTGCGTTCCGTCCCCTTCAACGTCGTACGGCAGTTGCTGCAGCCCGCCCTGGTCCCGATGCTTCCGGAGGAGGCCCGCGAGTACCTCGGCGACTGGTACGACATAGCAGGCCCCGCCCTCGGCATAGCGGAACCCGGGGAGGGCCACGCCGACCCGCAGGGCGTGTGCGACGGCCTCGTCGCCGCCGTACGCCGCCTCGCCACCCGGGACTGGCCGCTGGTGCTGCTCATCGACGACGCCCACTGGGCCGACCAGGAGACGCTGCGCTGGCTCGCCGCGTTCACCGAGCGCCTCGACGACCTGTCCGTCCTCGTGGTCGTCGCCCGCCGGCCCGGCGAGATCGCGGGGGAGAGCGCCCGCCTGCTGGAGGCCGTCGCCGCCGCCGGACGGCCCGCCACCGTCCTCAGCGCCCTTACCCCCGACGCCGTCGCGGGCCTCACCCGCGCCGAGCTCGGCGCGCACGCCGACGCCCCCTTCTGCCGCGAGGTGTGGGCCGTCACCGGCGGCAACCCGTACGAGACCGTCGAGCTCCTCGCCAAGGTCCGCGACAGCGAACTCCTGCCGGCCGAGTCCTCCGCCGCCGAACTGCGCGACCTCAACCGCTCCGCCCGCGGCGGCGGCCTCGTCGCCCGCCTCGAACAACTCGGCGTAGACGCCACCCGGTTCGCCTGGGCCGCCGCCATCCTCGGCGACGCCATCACCGTCGACCTGGTCTCCCGGCTCGCCACCATGAAGCGCGAGGACGCCCTCCGCTGCGCCGAACTCCTCAAGAACGCGCGCATTCTCACCGCGCCCGACCCGGCCGCCGGCCCCGCGCGGGACGGCGCCCTGGAGTTCGTCCACCCGCTGATCGCGACTGCCGTCTACAACTCCATCCCCGACGCCCTGCGCCGCGCCATGCACGGCATCGCCGCCGAGCTCGTCACCGACCTCGGCCTCGGCGCCGCGGCCGCCTCCCGCCATCTTCTCCAGGTCCACCCGGACGACGACGAGGAACTCGTCGGCCAACTGCGCGAGGCCGCCCGCGAACACCTCGCCGTCGGTGCCCCCGACGCCGCCCAGCGCTGCCTGGAACGCGCCTTGGAGGAGCCGCCGCTGCCCGAGGTGCGGGCGCGCGTGCTGTTCGAACTCGGCTGCGCAACCCTGCTCACCGCCCCCGCGAAGACCATCGGCCACCTGCGCCAGGCCCTCGCCCTGCCGGGCCTGGGCGAGGACGTCCGCGTGGATGCCGTCGTACGCCTCTCGCAGGCGCTGCTCCACAACGACCAGCTGGAGGAGGCCGTCCGCACCGTCGGGGCCGAAGCGGCCCGGCTGCCGGACGGACCGGCGAGGATGCGCCTTCAGGCCGTGCAGTTCATGTGGGAAGGCGTCCACGCCGGTGAGGCGCCGACCCCGGGCCGCTCCGAACGGCTCGCCCAGCTCGCGCGCACCTGCACCGGTCGCGACAACTCCGAGCGGGCCCTGCTCATCCTGCGCGGTTTCGACGCCATGAGCCGCGGCGAGAACGCCGAGGAGGTCGTCGAGGTGTGCGACCGCGCCCTCGTCAACGGCCGTCTCGCCCCCGGCCTCGGCTGGACCGACACCCAGTGGGGCCTCGAACTGCCGATGATGCTGGCGAGCGCCTACGCCTACACCGACCGCCTCGACCGCGCCGAGGCCCTCTTCACCGACGCCCTGCGGGCCTACGAGTCCGCCGGCTGGAGCGGCGGCCACCTCGCCCTCGCCCACGCCTACGTCGGGTTGGGGCACCGCAGGCGCGGCCGGCTCCGGGAGGCCGAGGAGTCCCTGCGCGAGGCGCTGCGGCTCGCCGAACGCGTCGGCCGCGGCCTGCCCCTGTACTGGTCGGCGACCTGCAACCTGGTCGACACCCTCCTGGCCCGCGGCCATGTCGAGGAGGCCTGGTCGATCGCGGAGCAGTACGGCTTCGCGCCGCCTTATCCGTCCACCATCGTGCTGCCCGACCCGCGTTCCCTGCGCGGCCGGCTCCTGCTGGCCGTCGGCCGCACCAAGGACGGCATCAACGAACTGGAGGCCGCGGAGAAGGCGGCCGCCGCGCGCGGCCACCACAACCCGGTGATGGTTCCCTGGGCCGGCGACCTGGCCCGCGCGCTGGCCACCGAGGACCCCGCCCGCGCCGCCCGGCTCGCCGCGGACGCCCGCACGCGCGCCGAGCGCTTCGGTACCGACACCGCCATCGGGGAGGCGCTGCGCTGCGCGGCCGCCCTGGAGACCGGCCGTCGCGCGGTCGACCTGGCCGCGCAGGCGGTGACGTATCTCGCGGCCTCGCCCGCGCAGTACGAGCACGCCGCCGCGCGGATCGAGTACGGCATCCTGGCCCGCTCCGGGGCCGAGCTGGAGCGCGGCCTGGCGCTGGCCCGCTCCTGCGGCGCGGACGGGCTGGCCGCGCGGGCGACACAGGCACTGGAGACGGTCCGCGGACTGAGCGGTGTCAGCCCATGAGCGGTGCGCCGCCGCGTGACACCCGCATGAGCCTGCCCCTCACGCCGTGAGCCGCTCCTCCGTCACATCGTGAGCAGCTGCTCCGTCACCGCGGCCAGCCGCTCCCGCACCCGCGGGTCGTACGCCGCCTCGTGCGCCCGTGCCGGACGCGTCCCGTCGAAGTAGCCGCCCGTGCCCGCCGCCCCGCTCTCCAGGTCCCCGGTCGCCAGGGCGAGCACGCCGGGCGCGCCGTCCGCGACGGAGTTCCACGGCGAGACGCCCGCTTCGCGGACCATCGCGGTGTCCATGTAGGTGGCGGGGTGCAGCACGTTCACCGCCACGCCCGTGCCGGCCAGCTCCTCGGCGAGGGCGAAGGTGTGCGCGGCCAGCGCGAACTTGCTGCGGCAGTACGCCGACATCCCGTCGTAGCGGCGCGTCATCTCGGGGTCGTCGGGGTCCAGGGGCTCCTGCCCGCCCGAGCCGACGTTGACGATCCGGGCGGGGGTGTTCTGCCGCAGCACCGGCAGCAGGGCGCGGGTCAGGGCGACCGGCGCCAGATAGTTGACCGCGAGGCGCAGCTCGTGGCCGTCGGCGCTCACCTCCCGTCCGCCGCCCGGCGATCGGGCACCCACGCCCGCGTTGTTGATCAGCACGTCGAGGTCCGGACGGGCGGCGGCGACCCGCGCGCCCAGCTCACGTACCTGCGCCAGCGAGGCCAGATCGGCGACGAAGCCGTCGGCGTCGCTCTCCGTGCGCAGCTCCTCGACCAGCCGCTCGGTGCGGCCCGCATCACGCCCGTGCGCGAGGACGCGGTGCCCGGCGCGCACCAGCTCGAAGGCGACGTACCGCCCGAGACCCGAGGTCGCCCCGGTGATCAGAACAGTGGACATGCCCCCACCGTAGGCCCGCCGCGCACCCCCGTGGGAGATGCGGCGGAGCCTACGACCGGCAGGGACACCCTCAGCCGGCCCGCGCGCGGCGCCCTCAGTCCTCCTCCTGCGCGAGCACCCGCTGGGCCGCCGCGAACGCCGAGTTCGCCGCCGGCACCCCGCAGTACACGGCCGTCTGCAACAGCACCGCGCCGATCTCCTCTGCGGTGAGCCCGTTGCGCCGCGCCGCCCGTACGTGCATCGCCAGCTCGTCGTAGTGGCCGTGCGCCACCAGCGCGGTCATGGTGATCAGGCTGCGCTCGCGACGGGACAGCGTCGGGTCGGTCCAGATCTCGCCCCACGCGTAGCGGGAGATGAAGTCCTGGAACCGCGCCGTGAACGGCGTCTGCCGTTCCTGCGCCCGGTCCACATGCGCGTCGCCGAGCACCTCACGCCGTACGGCCATGCCGAGCCGCGCCCCGCCGCCGCCGAGGTGTGCGCGCAGCGCGGTGAGTACCGCCTGCGGGCACTGTGCGGGCGCCAGGTGCGAGGCGCCGGGCAGCTCCACCAGCGTGGAGCCGGGCACCGCGTCCGCGATCTGACGCAGATGCGCGGGCGGCGTCGCCGGGTCCTCCCGGCCGGCGACCAGCAGCGTCGGTACAAGTATCCCGCCGAGCCGGTCGGTGAGGTCGAAAGCGGCGAGCGCGTCGCAGCAGGCGGCGTACGCGTGCGGGTCGGCCTCCCGGTGGTCGCGCACCAGGCGCGGGACGGTGAATCCCTGGGTGAACCAGCGGGCGTCCGCGCTCTCCACCAGCCAGTCGAGCCCCTCGCGCCGCACCCGCTCGGCCCGCTCCTGCCAGGGGCTCGCCCCGTTGAAGTGCGCGGAGGAGCAGATCACGGCCAGGGAGGAGAGCCGCTCCGGGTGGTGCACGGCGAGGTGCAGCCCGACCGCGCCGCCCAGCGACACCCCGGCGTACGCGAACCGGTCGGCGCCGAGGGAGTCGGCCAGCGCCAGTACCAGGCCGGCCAGGTCGCCGACGGTGGCGCCCGGACCGACCAGATCGGCCGCCGACCCGCCGTGCCCCGGCAGGTCCCAGCGCACCACGCGGTGCCCGATCGACAACTCGGGCGCGATGGTGTCCCACAGGGCGTACGACGTGCCGAGCGAGGGCCCCAGCAGCAGCGGGGGAGCGGTGGCGGGCCCTTCGATGAGGTGGTTGAGGAGTGTGTCGGTCAACGTCGCTCCAGCGCACGGTCGGTGAGGGCTCCGGCGGAGCCGGTGTAACGGGCGGGGTCCGGCAGCTCGTCCAGGTCGACGCCCTGCAACTGCGGCTCATGGGCGAGGAGTTCGCCGAGCGGACGGCCCTCTTCGGCTGCTCTCCGGGCGAGCGCGGTGAGCAGCTCCTTGGCGCGGGCGCGGCCGAGCAGCGGGGCCAGTTCCGCCGACAGCCGTTCGGAGACGATCAGACCGTGGGTGAGGTCCAGGTGGGCGCGCATGGCATCCGGGGCGACCCGCAGGTTTTCGGCCAGTTCGGCCGCTTCCCGGGCCGCGCCGCCCACCAGGCGCAGCAGGTCCCGCAGCGGCTCCCACTCCGCGTGCCAGGCCCCGGCCGGCCGCTCGTCCTCGGCGGCCATCGCCCCGTACAGGGTGGCCGCGAGCTGCGGGGCACGCCGGGCGGCGGACGCGACCAGCGTGGCGCGCACCGGGTTCGCCTTGTGCGGCATGGCCGACGAGCCACCCCCGCTGCCCTCCGCCACCTCGGCGATTTCGGTGCGGGACAGGGTGAGCACGTCCGCGGCCGCCTTGCCCAGCGCCCCGGCCGTGAAGGCCAGGCACCCGGCGAGATCGGCGACCGGCGTGCGCAGGGTGTGCCACGGCAGCAGCGGCGCACGCAGGCCCAGTTCGCACGCGTACTGCGCCGGCAGTGCGGTCGCGTCCTCGGCGCCGTATGCCGTGAAGGCGGCCAGCGTACCGGCTGCCCCGCCGAGTTGGGCGGGCAGCGCGTCCCGTACGGCCGTCACGCGGTCCCGCGCGTCGAGCACCAGCGACCGCCACCCGGCCGCCTTCAGCCCGAACGTCGTCGGTACGGCGTGCTGGGTGAGCGTCCGCCCCGGCATCGGCGTGTCGCGGTGCTCCGCCGCGAGCCGGGCCAGCTCCCGCTCGGTGCGGGTCAGGTCGGCGAGGACGAGGCCGAGGGCGCGAGCGGCGACCAGCATCGCCGCGGTGTCCATGATGTCCTGGCTGGTCGCGCCCCGGTGGACATAGGGGCCGTACTCCTCGCCGACCGCCTTCGTCAGGTCCGCGACTAGCGGGATCACCGGATTGCCGCCGCCGCGGGCCCGCGCGGCCAGCGAGGCGATGTCGAAGGCGCCCCGGTCGGAGGCCGCGTCGGTCACCGCGGCCGCGGCCTCGCGCGGCGCGAGCCCGAGGGCGGCCTGGGCGCGGGTCAGGGCGGCCTCGGCGTCGAGCAGGGCGCGCAGGAAGGCGGCGTCGTTCGTCGCCGCGGCCGCCGGGGAGCCGAACCAGCCGGGGGCGAGCAGGCCGGTGTCCGTTGCCTCGGATGTCACTGGAACTCCAGGAAGACCGTCTCGCCTTCGCCCTGAAGGCGGATGTCGAAACGGTACGTCCCGTTGCCCTCGTCCCCGGCGATCAGCGTGTCGCGCCGGTCGCCCACCTGGGCGAGCAGCGGGTCGGCGGCGAGCGCCGCGTCGTCGCCGGGCAGGTAGATCCGCGTGAACAGGTGCACCAGCAGACCCCGGGCGAACACGCACGCACTGAGACAGGGCGCACTGCGTCCGCGCGCGCCGGGACGGAGTGTGCGCGCGTACCAGTGGCCGTTCGCGTCCGTCTGCATCCGGCCCCAGCCGGTGAACTCCACGCCGTTGCGGCCGAGATGGCCGCCGGTCGCCGGGTCGCGCCGGAGGGAGCCGTCCACCTGCGGGATGTTCCCGTCCGGGTCCGCGCCCCACAGCTCCACGAAGGCGTCCGGCAGCGGCTTGCCCTCGCCGTCGAGGACGTATCCGTGCACGGTGACGGTGTCCGGGTGGCCGAGCGGCGCGATCTCCTCGCCGCCGCGGAAGGGCAGCGCGTAGCCGTAGAAGGGGCCGACCGTGTGCGACGGCGTGGGCAGCACGGTCTTTGGCCGGCTCGTGTCGATCTTCGTCATGTCGCCTCAGCGTCCTTCTTCGATCCAGGTGGCGTTCGGGCCGTCCAGCACGATGTCCCAGCGGTAGCCGAGGGAGAACTCCGGCACCGACAGAGCGTGGTCGTAGGTCGCGACCAGCCGCTGCCGGGCGGCGTCGTCCGTCACGGACTGCAGGATCGGGTCGTACGGGAAGAGCGGGTCGTTGGGGAAGTACATCTGCGTGACGAGCCGCTGGGTGAACGCCGTGCCGAAGAGCGAGAAGTGGATGTGCGCCGGACGCCAGGCGTTGACGTGGTTGCGCCACGGGTACGGGCCGGGCTGGATCGTCGTGAAGTGGTAGCGGCCCTCGTCGTCGCTGAGGGTGCGGCCCACGCCGGTGAAGTTCGGGTCGAGCGGCGCGTCGTGCTGTTCGCGCAGATGGGCGTAGCGGCCGGCCGAGTTGGCCTGCCAGATCTCGATCAGCTGGCCGCGCAGCGGGCGTCCGTCGCGGTCGAGCAGCCGCCCGGAGACGGTGATGCGCTCGCCGACCGGCTCACCGGTGTGCTGCCGGGTGAGGTCGTTGTCGATCTCCGTGACGTCGCGCTCGCCGAAGGCGGGGGAGGCCAGCTCCATCAGCTCGGGGTCCTTGGTGACGTCGATGGTGAGCGGCGGTTGCTTCGGGTGACGCAGGACGGAGGACCGGTAGGGGGCGTAGTCGCGCCGCGGGTGGTGCTCCACGGGCGCGCCGTCGGCGAGCCGCTTCTCGTACGCGGCGTGCTCGGCCGCGATCTCCTGGTCGATGTCGTGCTGGGTGAGAGTCATGTCAGTCCCCGGGATGGTGGGATCTTCTAGCGTTCGAGGAGGAGGGCGAGGCCCTGGCCGACACCGATGCAGAGGGTGGCGACGCCGACTCCGCTGCCCTTGCAGGCGAGTTGGTGGGCGAGGGTGCCGGCGAGGCGTGCGCCGGAGGCGCCGAGCGGGTGGCCCAGGGCGATGGCACCGCCCTGCGGGTTGAGCACGGCCGGGTCGAACTCCGGCCATTCGGCGAGACAGCCGAGGACCTGCGCGGCGAAGGCCTCGTTGAGTTCGAGGACGTCCAGGTCGGCATGGGTTCTGCCGGCTCTGTCCAGAGCCCGGTTGACCGCTTCGACAGGAGCGAGGCCGAAGTACTGGGGGTCGATGCCGCAGACGCCGGTGGCGGAGATCCGGGCCAGCGGCTCCCGGCCGGTGGCTTCGAGGCTTTCCTCGTCGGCGAGGAGGAGGGCGGCGGCGCCGTCGTTGAGCGGGGAGGCGTTGCCGGCCGTCACCGTGCCGTCGTCCCGGAACGACGGCTTCAGCTTGGCCATCGCCTCCAGGGAGGCGGTGGGGCGTACGCATTCGTCGGCGGCGAAGGGAACCGGGTCGCCCTTGCGTTGCGGGACGGGGACGGGGGTGATCTCGGCGTCGAAGAGACCCCGCGCCCGGGCTTCGGCGGCCTTGTGGTGGCTGTGCAGGGCGTACTCGTCCTGCTGCTCGCGGGTGATCTTGTGCTTGTCGGCGATGAGTTCGGCCGACTCACCCAGGGAATGGTCCACTGCGGGTCCATCCTCGGGTTGACCATCCGCCAGCCGAGCGTGGTCGAGTACAGCTCGGTGTGCGCGGCCGGAAAGGGCTTGTCGCTCTTGGGCAGGACGTAGGGGGCGCGGGTCATGGACTCCACGCCGCCGGCCACGGCGATGCGGGCGTCACCGACGGCGATGGCGCGGGCGGCCTGGACGACGGCCTCGAGGCCGGAGGCGCACAGGCGGTTGACGGTGACGCCGGGGACGGTGGTGGGCAGTCCGGCGAGCAGGGCGGCCATGCGGGCGACGTCGCGGTTCTCCTCGCCGGCGCCGTTGGCGTTGCCGAGGTACACGTCGTCGATGCGGGCCGGGTCCAGCTGCGGGGTGCGGGCCAGGAGTTCGCGCAGGGCGTGCGCGGCCAGGTCGTCCGGGCGGACACCGGCCAGGGCGCCGTTGTACTTGCCGAACGGGGTGCGTACGGCGTCGACGATGTAAACCGGCTTCACAGCGCATTCTCCGGAACGGTCAGCGGTGCGTCGGTCTTGGCGGTGATCTCGTCGACACTCACGCCGGGCGCGGTCTCGACGAGAACGAGCCCGTCGTCGGTGACGTCCAGGACGCCGAGATCGGTGATGACGCGGTTCACGCACGCCTTGCCCGTGAGCGGAAGCGTGCACTGCTTGAGGATCTTCGGGCTGCCGTCCTTGGCGGTGTGGGTCATCACCACGATCACCGTGCGCGCCCCGTGCACCAGGTCCATCGCGCCGCCGATCCCGGTGACGAGCTTGCCCGGGACGGCCCAGTTGGCCAGGTCGCCGCCGGCGGAGACCTGCATGGCGCCGAGCACGGCGACATCGATGTGGCCGCCGCGGATCATCGCGAACGACAGCGCGGAGTCGAAGAAGGAGGCCCCCGGCAGGACGGTCACGGTCTCCTTGCCCGCGTTGATCAGGTCCGGGTCGACCTGGTCCTCGGTGGGGTAGGGGCCGGTGCCGAGGATGCCGTTCTCGGATTCGAGGACGACCTCCACACCCGGCGGGAGGTGATTCGGGATCAGGGTGGGCAGGCCGATGCCGAGATTGACGTAGCTCCCGTCCTTCAGTTCTCGCGCCGCGCGGGCGGCCATCTCCTGGCGCGTCCAGGCCATCAGCTGCTCACCGTCCGCTGCTCGATCTTCTTGTCCGCCACCTGCTGTGCGCTCAGCGCCACGACCCGCTGCACGAAGATGCCGGGCAGATGCACCGCGTCGGGGTCGAGGGCGCCGGGCTCGACGAGTTCCTCGACCTCGGCGACGGTGATCCGTCCCGCCATGGCGGCCAGCGGGTTGAAGTTCCGGGTGGACTTGTTGAACACCAGGTTCCCGTGCCGGTCGCCCTTCGCCGCCCGCACCAGCGCGAAGTCGGTGCGGATGCCGCGCTCCAGCACGTACGCGGTGCCGTCGAACTCGCGGACCTCCTTCGGCGGTGAGGCCAGCGCGACCGCGCCGGAGCCGTCGTAGCGCCAGGGCAGGCCGCCTTCGGCGACCTGCGTGCCCACCCCGGCCGGCGTGTAGAAGGCGGGGATGCCGGCCCCGCCCGCACGCAGCCGCTCCGCGAGCGTGCCCTGCGGGATCAGTTCCACCTCCAGCTCGCCCGCCAGATACTGCCGGGCGAACTCCTTGTTCCCGCCGATGTAGGAGCCGGTCACCCGGCCGATCCGTCCCGCGGCCAGCAGCACCGCGAGACCCGTCTCCATGGCACCGCAGTTGTTCGAGACCACGCTCAGACCGCTGACCCCGCGCTCGTACAGCGCCTGGATCAGCACGTTCGGCACACCGCTCAGCCCGAACCCGCCGACCGCGAGCGACGCACCGTCCGGCACGTCACCCACCGCCTCCAGGGCCGAGGCGACCACCTTGTCCATCCGGGGAGCCTCCAATTAGTCAGCGAACTGAGTAATTCAGCGAGATGCCGTCACGCTGCCATCGGTCGGTTGAGCCGTCAAGACCTGGGCTTCGTGGGAGAGGCCGCTGAAGGCGGGAGGGGAGTGTGCAGGTATCGTTCAGTGCACCAACGAAAACGACCAGGGGAGCGCACATGGCCGCGGTGGACCTCTCGACGCACCCCGGGCACCTCGCCCGGCGGCTCCAGCAGGCCCACTACCTGCTCTGGAACACCATGGTCTCGGAGGAGATCACCTCACCGCAGTTCGCGGTGCTCAACGCGCTCGTCGGCGAGCCGGGGCTCGACCAGCGCACGGTGGGGGAGCGGGTGGGCCTCGACCGCTCCACGATCGCCGAGGTGATCAGCCGGCTCGGCCGCCGCGGTCTGATCGACAAGGTGCGCGACCCGCAGGACGGCCGTCGCTCCCTGCTCCGTCCGACCGACGAGGGCCTGCGCACCCACCGCAAGCTGACCGTCCGCACGGCGCGGATGAACCAGGTCTTCCTCGCGCCCCTGTCCGCCGAGGAGCAGACCCGGTTCCTGGACCTGATCCGCCGCGTCGCCGACGCGGCGGAGGGGCTGCGCAACCCCGCGGAGCCGGTCGCCGCCTCGCAGAGCTGACCGGCGAGGGGGGCAGGGCTGGCGGGCGAGGGAGTCGCCGTGCTGACCCGGCGAGGGAAGGCGCCGGGGCGTACCGGTCAGGCGGCCTTGGCGAGGACCACCCAGACCTGGCCCTGGGCGAAGGTCATCGGCTTCCCGTCGTTCGTCTCGAAGCGCGTGCCGTCCGTGGCCGTGGGGCGCTTCCAGGTGGCCCGGTAGGCCCGCCCGTCGCGCATCACCGTCGCCGCCCCCGCGCCGACCGTCTGCGTGTACGGCGTGGCGTGGCCGAGGAAGTCGTGGAATCGGGACGGGTGCACCTTGACGTACTGCACGACGACCGTCGCCGGTGCCACCGGTCCCGCGTCGGTCGTCACGGCGGGCGTGCCGTCCATGGCGACCAGGTAGCGGTGCCGGCCCGGGGACCAGGTGAAGGTGAAACTGGCGAGCGGGTAGCGCACGGTGCGCGACGCCGACGGGTGCCCGCCCTCGGGTGCCGCGCCGAAGCGGAAGCCGGTGGTCAGCGCCGTCGCGCCGGGCTCGCGGCTCAGCAGGGCGCGCGGGCGCAGGAAGAGGTTGTGCGGGGCGGGGCGGCCGGCGCCGCGTTCGAAGGCACCCCTGGTGTGGCCCGGGGTCTCCGCCCGCAGCGGGGCCCGGTCGATCAGCGGCAGCAGTTTGCTCTGGGCGCCGGAGAAGGCGAGGGTGGGCCGGTCGAACTGGCGCAGCAGCTCAAGGTCCGACTCGCGGGCGCTGCGCACCGGGCCCACCACGGACGGGACCGCGGTCGCGTACACCGCCATCAGCCGGCTCAGCCCGCCCTCGACCTGCTCGACATAGACGATGTCCGCGGCGTTGAGGCCGGTCTGCGGCCGGGCCGCCGACGAGTTGTCGATCTTCACCGCGATCACGGAACCCCGGGCGGTGTGCTGACCGCTCGGCGAGGGTCCCGAGATCTGGCCGCTGGGCGTGGGCCCCGTCCCCTGGCCGCTCGGCGTGGGTCTCGTTTCCTGCCCGGTCGGCGAGGGTGCCGTCGCCGTCCCGCGGCTGTGATCGCGCCCGTCGTCGACCTCTTCGCGCCCCGTCGTGCAGCCCGCGGCCGACGCGATCGTCAGCGTGACGGCCAGGAACGCCGTCGTCGTCACCGCGCGTCGTGCGCGCGCCCCACGTCCTCTGGCCACCGTCGCCACCCGCCCAGCTCGGTCATTGATCGTCCGCTTATCGGATCATCACTGGACATACCCGGTCGTCCTCCCTCGGTCGGGCCGGCTCGGCCGATCGGCTCAGCGAACCGCCCCCAACGGTTCGCCGGGGGCCGTCCGGGTACCCGGACGCAGTTCCCCGGATGCGCACACACGGCGGAGGGAGCCGGCGCGATGAAGGCAGTGACGTGGCAGGGCAAGCGGGACGTGCGGGTGGAGACGGTGCCCGATCCGACGATCCAGGAACCCACCGACGCCGTCATCCGCGTCACCTCCTCCGGGCTGTGCGGCTCCGACCTGCATCTGTACGAGGTGCTGACCGCGTTCATGACGCCCGGCGACATCCTCGGCCACGAACCGATCGGCATCGTCGAGGAGGTCGGCGCCGGAGTGCCGGACCTGATGGCCGGCGACCGGGTCGTGGTGCCGTTCCAGATCGCCTGCGGCGGCTGCTGGATGTGCCTGAACGGGCTGCCCACCCAGTGCGAGACCACCCAGGTCTCCGCCGAGGGCATGGGCGCCGCCCTCTTCGGCTACACCCGCCTGTACGGCTCGGTACCCGGCGCGCAGGCCGAGTATCTGCGCGTCCCGCAGGCCCAGTTCGGTCCCATCAAGATCCCCGAGGGGCCGCCCGACGACCGCTTCGTCTACCTCTCCGACGTGCTGCCCACGGCGTGGCAGGCCGTCGCCTACGCCGACATCCCGCAGGGCGGGAGCGTTGCCGTGCTCGGGCTCGGCCCGATCGGCGACATGGCCTGCCGTGTCGCCCAGGTGCGCGGCGCCGGGCGGGTGTTCGGGGTGGACCGGGTCCCGGAGCGGCTGCGCCGGGCGAAGGACCGCGGGGTGGAGACCTTCGACCTGAGCAGCTTCGACAGCGAGAAGGAGCTGGTCACCGCCATCCGCGACCAGACCGACGGGCGCGGACCCGACGCCGTGATCGACGCGGTGGGCACCGAGGCGCACGGCAGCGCGCTCGCCAAGCTGGCCCAGCAGGCCACCTCGTCGATGCCTCGCAAGCTGGTCGGCCCGCTCATGGAGCGCTTCAGCATCGACCGGCTCGCGGCCCTGCACACGGCCATCGAACTGGTCCGCCGCGGCGGCACGCTCTCCCTCGTCGGCGTCTACGGCGGCATGGCCGACCCGATGCCGATGCTGACCCTGTTCGACAAGCAGATCCAGATCCGCATGGGCCAGGCCAATGTGCGCCGCTGGAGCGACGAGATCCTGCCGTACCTCACCGACGAGGACCCCCTCGGCGTCGACGACTTCGCCACCCACCGGCTGCCGCTGGACGAGGCGCCGCACGCCTACGAGATGTTCCAGAAGAAGCAGGACGGCGCGGTGAAGATCCTGATGAAGCCGTGAGCGTGTGTGCGAGCTGCCGCGCGGGCGGTCGGTGAGGGTGTGCGCACCTCCACGCGCGCGGGCGGTCACTCGCCGAGGACCTCCGCGAGGTCGTAGCGCACCGGCTCCTGCAACTGCGCGTAAGTGCAGCTCTCCGGTGTCCGGTCCGGGCGCCAGCGGCGGAAGCGGGCGGTGTGCCGAAAGCGCGCCCCGTGCTCCATGTGGTCGTACGCCACCTCCACCACCCGTTCCGGCCGCAGCGGGACCCAGGACAGGTCCTTCTTGCCCGACCAGCGGCTCGGCGCCCCCGGCAGCCGCGCCGTCTCGTGGGCGGCGTCCTCGGACCAGGCCGCCCACGGATGGCCCGCGACGTCGTCCATGCGCAGCGGCTCCAGCTCCTCCACCAGTTCGGCGCGCTTCTTCATCGAGAACGCCGCCGACACGCCCACGTGCTGCAGCGCGCCCTTGTCGTCGTAGAGGCCGAGCAGCAGGGAGCCCACGACCGGCCCCGACTTGTGGAAGCGGTAACCGGCGACCACGACGTCCGCCGTCCGCTCGTGCTTGATCTTGAACATGGCGCGCTCGTCCTGGAGATACCGCAGAGAGAGCGGCTTGGCGATCACTCCGTCCAGGCCCGCCCCCTCGAACTCCTCGAACCACCGCTCGGCCACCTCGATGTCCGTCGTCGCCGGAGCCACGTGCACCGGGGGCGTCGCACCGGCCAGCGCCCCGGTCAGCAGCGCCCGCCGGTCGGTCAGCGGCACGCCGGTCACCGACTCGTCGTCCAGCGCCAGCACGTCGAATGCCACGAAGGAGGACGGGGTCCTCTCCGCCAGCATCCGCACCCGTGAGTCGGCGGGGTGGATGCGCTCGGTGAGCGCGTCGAAGTCCAGCCGGCCCTCCAGGGCGATCACGATCTCCCCGTCCAGCACGCACCGCTCGGGCACCCGCTCCTTCAGTGCCGCCACCAGCTCGGGGAAGTACCTGGTCAGCGGCTTGCCGGTCCGGCTGCCCAGCTCGACCTCGTCCCCGTCGCGGAACACGATCGCGCGGAACCCGTCCCACTTCGCCTCGTACTGCATACCGGGCGGGATCTTCGCGACGGACTTGGCGAGCATCGGCTTCACGGGCGGCATGACGGGCAGGTCCATGCACCGACTGTACGATTCGTCGCGAATGTCCGCCCGATGCATCCTGGGTGGCATGGCCGGCCGCGACGACTTCCTGAAGAGCTCGGGGGAGTGCGTGCCAGACCCCGCGACGCCGGGGTGATCCAAACGACAGGGCCTGGATCGACCGCCTCTTCGCCACCCTCGCCCGGTCCTTCTCCGACTGCACGTCGTGCACCTTCGGCCGGGTGCACCATCCGGCCAGGTGATTCATCCGGTATGCGAAGTTTGCGGGCTGCGCCTACCGTGGCCGCATGGGTGACGCGGTGGAACTCGAAGCGGGCGGCAGGACCGTACGGCTGTCCAACCCCGGCAAGGTCTTCTTCCCGGAGCGCGGCTTCACCAAGCTGGACCTCGCCCGCTACTACCAGGCCGTCGGCCCCGGCATCCTGCGCGCCCTGCGCAACCGGCCCACCACACTCGAGCGCTACCCGGACGGCGTGACCGGCGAGTGGTTCTACCAGAAACGCGCCCCCAAGAACATGCCGGACTGGATCCCCACCGCCCACATCACCTTCCCCAGCGGCCGCAGCGCCGACGAGATGTGCCCCACGGAGGAGGCCGCCGTGCTGTGGGCCGCCCAGTACGGCACGCTCACCTTCCACCCCTGGCCGGTACGCCGCGACGACGTCGACCGCCCCGACGAACTGCGCATCGACCTCGATCCGCAGCCCGGCACCGACTACGACGACGCCGCCCGCGCCGCCCACGAACTGCGCGCCGTCCTCGACGAGTTCGGCGGACTGCGCGGCTTCCCGAAGACCTCCGGCGGCCGCGGCCTGCACGTCTTCGTGCCCATCGAACCGCGCTGGACCTTCACCCAGGTGCGCCGCGCCGCGATCGCCGTGGGCCGGGAGATGGAGCGCCGGATGCCCGAGCAGGTCACCATCAAGTGGTGGAAGGAGGAGCGCGGCGAGCGCATCTTCATCGACTACAACCAGACCGCCCGCGACCGCACCATCGCCTCCGCCTACTCCGTACGGCCCCGCCCGCACGCCCCCGTCTCCGCACCCCTGCGCTGGGAGGAGGTCGGTGTCGCCCACCCGCGCGACTTCGACCTCGTGACGATGCCGGCCCGCTTCGCCGAACTCGGCGACGTCCACGCCGACATGGACGACCACCGCTACTCCCTCCAGGCGCTGCTCGACCTGGCGACGAAGGACGAACACGACCACGGCCTCGGCGACCTGCCCTACCCGCCCGAGTACCCGAAGATGCCCGGCGAGCCCAAGCGGGTCCAGCCGAGCCGCGCCCGTCGCCCACAACCGACGGACGAGACCGGCACACCGTCCTAGCGTCTGTGCGATGTGGTGGTCAGTCGGCTGCTTGCAACAGATCGCATCACCTTTCGCCGGCTTTCGGTGAGTTGCCTGCGCTTCACGATCGTCGTCCTACCGGATCCGCCTTCCAGGCGGATCCGGATCGGCAAGCTGTCAGGACGGCACGGCGGGGCAGATGGTGCCCCGTGGTGGGACTGCCAGATCGGTGAGGTAGCTGTCCACGGCGTCCTCCATGCATGGGCCGCTGGTGACGCTGCCGTGCCCCTGGCCGGCGTAGGTGAGGAGCACGCCGCTGCGGCCGAGCTGCCAGGCCACCGAGACCGCCCACGGATAGCCGGTGGCGGGGTCGTGCAGCGCGTTGGACAGCAGGATCGGCGGGGCGCCTTGTGCGTCCAGGCGGTGCTGCGGGTTGGCGGTCGATGCGCCCAGACACGCCGCTGCCATGTGGATCGGCAGCAGATAGGGCAGGTCTGGGGCGGTGATGTTCATCATGGCGACGAGTGAGGCGTACTCCTGGTAGTCGCGCACCGGCAGGTGCCAGTCCGAGCAGAACACCGGGGTGGCCGGATGCAGCGGCGCTGTCGAGGTGGGCGACGCGGGCAGCGGCTTGCTCGCGTCCATCCCCGCGATCGCCGTGGCCAGGCCCGCGAAGTCGGCCTGGTAGAACTTCCGGAACGCGATCTTGTTGACCAGATCCGAGGACGACAGCGAGGTGCCCGGCTTCGCCGGGTCCTCCAGCTCGCCGCGCCCGGACTGCGCCAACAAGCCCTGCCAGACGGCGCGGACGTCACGGCCGTGCAGCGCGCAGTCCGCGGCACCGTGGCACCACTTCACGAACTCCTGGAACGAATCCTCTGCCGTGGCCGCCGCGGACCGCAGGAAGTCACGGGTGGTCGGGACGCTGTGGTCCATGACGCTCTCCAGCACCATCGCGCGCACGCGGCGCGGGTAGGTCTCGGCGTACTGCGCGCCGAGCAGCGTGCCGTACGAGCTGCCGTGGAAGGTCAGTTTCCGCTCGCCGAGGGCGGCCCGGAGGGCGTCCAGGTCCCGGACTGTCTGGGCGGTGTCAAGGTGGTCGAACACGGGACCGGTACGGGCCCGGCAGTCGGCACGGAGCCGCCTGTTGTACGCCTTGGTGGCGTCGAAGTCCGCCTGGCTCTGCAGCTCCGGTGACGGCCGCTCGGCCAGCAGGTCGCCGGAGCAGGTCACCGGGTTGCTGCCGCCCACGCCGCGCGGGTCGAAGCTGACGATGTCGAACCTGCGGCGGGCCTCGGGGCTGAACCGGCTGATACGGCGCACCACCATCTCCACACCCGAGTCGCCCGGCCCACCTGGGCCGAACACCATCGAGCCGACGCGTGCGCCGGCGGCGGTGGCCTTGCGGCGGGCCACGGCCAGGCCGAGTCTCGGCCCGTCCGGGTGGGCCCAGTCGACCGGCACCGAAAGAGTGGCGCACTCGGCTCCCGGGTTTGCCGGGTCGTCACACGGTGCCCACCGCAGGGCCCCGGTGGGAGACGGCGACGCGTGGACCGCGGGAGCGGCGGCGAGGCCGGTGAGGACGGCCATGGCGGCCCCCACGGCCATGGCCGTGCCCCGCGCGGCGATGCGCCGCAGTGCGGATCTGCCTCTGAACGGCATGGATCCTCCTCGTGAAGAGAGCGGTTGCGTGAGGCGTGCGGACCCGGCCGGGGCACCGTCGTCACGGTAGGTGCACTGTCGCCCATGTGGTGACCCCGTCAGGGCTTTTCCGGTCGGGTCGGGGACCGCTCAGGGGCGATCGGGGCGCAGGGCGCACACGCTCAGGGCCGGGTCAGGGGAAGGGCTCCGTCGCAGTCCCGGTGGACCCGTCAGCCACGACGCCGACCTCTGCAACGAGGGAAGCAAGGAGGGAACACCGTCGAGGGGCTGATCAACGAGCTCAAGTCCCCCGGGACACACGTGCCGGCGGCCGGGCCGAGGCGGGCGCACCGCCCCGGCCTGCCTCGCCGAGCCGGACGGGGCAGGGCAGGCGCACCCTCCGCCGACGCAGGCCACCCGGGCTATCCTGGGCCGCACCCCGCCGCCGAGGAGCCCGACGTGACCCAGACAGTCCCGCGCCCCACGCTGGAGGCCGTCGCCGCCCGGGCCGGTGTGTCCCGGGCGACGGTGTCCCGGGTGGTCAACGGCGGGGACGGAGTCAGACCGCACCTCGTGGAGCGGGTCCGGCGCGTCGTCGACGAACTCGGCTACGTCCCCAACCAGGCCGCCCGCAGCCTGGTGACCCGGCGGCACGAGGCCGTCGCCGTCGTCATCGCCGAGCCCGAGACCCGCGTCTTCGCCGACCCCTTCTTCGCGCTGCAACTACGCGGCATCAGCCGGGAGCTGACCGCCCACGACAACCAGCTCGTCCTGCTTCTCACCGAGGGACGCGACGACCACGCGCGCGTCGCCCGGTACCTCGCCGGCGGCCATGTCGACGGGGCGCTCGTCTTCTCGCTGCACCTCGACGACCCGCTGCCCGGCCTGATCCACGACGCCGGCGTCCCCACGGTGTTCGGCGGCCGCCCGGGCTGGCGCGACGGCGACCGCAGCGCCTCCTACGTCGACAGCGACAACCGGGGCGGCGCCCGCGAGGCCGTCCGCCATCTCCTCGCCCTCGGCCGCGGCCGCGTCGCCCACATCACCGGCCCCCTGGACCAGACGTCGGCGGCGGACCGGCTCGACGGGTACCGGGACGCCCTGGGCGACCCCGACCCGTCCCTGATCGCCGAGGGAGACTTCACCGCGGCCGGCGGCGAGCGCGCCATGCGCACGCTGCTGCACCGCCGCCCCGACCTGGACGCCGTCTTCGCGGGCAACGACCTCAGCGCCGCCGGCGCGCTGCGCGTCCTGCGCGAGCACGGGCGGCGCGTCCCCGACGACGTCGCCGTCATCGGCTTCGACGACATGGTCACCGTCGCCGAGCAGACCGACCCACCGCTGACCACGGTCCGTCAGGACATCGAGGAGATGGGCCGGCTCATGGCCCGCCTGCTGCTGGGCGGCCTGGACGGCGACGGTGCCGCGGCGCAGCACGGCGCGCTGGGCGAGCCGCCCGGCGTGGTGCTGCCCACGACCCTGGTGCGCCGCGCGTCGGCGTAGGCAGGCCCGGCGTTCACGGGAGCGCGGCGCGGGCCGTCACTCCTGCCGCGGGGCGCTCTTGATCACTGCGAACCGGGCCCCGTACGGATCGGCGAGCCGGGCCATCCGGCCGACGCCCTCCACGTCCATGGCCGGCACCCGGACCGTGCCGCCCAGCTGCTCCGCCGTGGCGACGACCGTGTCCACGTCGGGCACCTCGAAGTACGGCAGCCAGTGCGCCTCCGTCTCCGCCGGGTCGTCCGCCAGGGCGACGATCCCGCCGAACATGGCGTCCTCGCCGCCCTCGGCCGGATTGACGCAGGTGTACGTGCCGCCGGGGAAGGGCACCGCCGAGGTCTCCAGGCCCAGCACCGAGTGGTAGAAGGCGGCCGCCGCGGCGATGTCCGCCGTGTACAGCTCGACCCAGGTCAGTGAACGGCTGTCACCGGCCACGTCGACGCCTTTCGTACGGCCCGGCTGCCAGATGCCGAACCGGGCCCCGGCCGGGTCGGCGAGGACGGCCATGGTGCCCTCGCCCATCACGTCCATGGGCCGGAACGGCACGCTGCCGTGCGCCTGCTCGGCGGCCTTCACGGTGTCCTCGGCGTTCCCGCTGCGGAAATACACCGTCCAGGCCGGCGGGCCCTGCTCCGGTGCGACCTGCATACCGCCGGCCACGGTCTTTCCGTCCAGCTGGAAGAAGCCGTAGCCGCCGGCGTCGGGGCCCGCCGACTGGAACCGCCAGCCGAAGAGGGCGCCGTAGAAGCGCGTGGCGCCCTCGATGTCGGCCGTGCCGACGTCGAGCCAGTTCGGAGCGCCGTTGACGAAACGGGTGGTGAGCATCGTCACCCTCCTTCGAAGGTCCCGTTGTCTGCTCTGCCGAGTCTTGCACCGGCCACTGACAATCGCCGCCGCAACACCGTCCCGCGCGCCGCCGTGCGCGCCACCGGTGGCGGGGGCATCATCGGGTGGCCGGAAGCCCGGGGAGGCGTTGATCCGGCGTTGATCGAACGTTTTGCGCCGCCCGGCACGCTCACGGCCATGTACATCGAGACGATCGACATGCCCGACCTCGCCTGGCAGGAGGAGGCGCTGTGCGCGCAGACCGGAGGCGACTTCTTCTTCCCCGAGCCCGGCAGCTCCGTCCGCGAGGCCAAGCAGATCTGCGCCCTGTGCCCGATCCGCTCCGCCTGCCTGGACCACGCCCTGGAGCACGACGAGCGCTTCGGCGTCTGGGGCGGCCTGTCCGAGAAGGAACGCCAGGCCCTGCGCCGCACCGCCCCGTGACCGGCCCGGCCGGTCACCACCCTGCACGCCCCCGTCGCGGGAATCGAAAACCGGTACGGCTCGCGGGGGGCCGTACCGCTAAGATCCTCGGGCGCGCCCGGATGTAGCGCAGAGGCAGTCGCACGCCATGCACCGGCGTACACGCCGGTTCGAATCCGGTCGTCCGGACGCGTGCGAGGTCCCGTAGAGCAGAGGCAGACTCGCCGCCTTTGCAAGGCGGATACGCCGGTTCGAATCCGGTCGGGACCACTGCCGGGCACGGACACGGGGCGGGGACATGAACGAGGCGGCCGAGACGGTCACCCAGGCGGAGCTGGCGGCCTTCCACCAGGTGGTGGGCAAGCTGCGCGCCCTGCCCGTCGACGATCCCGTCCGGCTGCGGGCCGAGCAGGTCGCCGCCTCCTTCGCCCGCGACGGCCGGCTGCGGCGCCGCAAGGCACGCGGCGAGGAGAAGTCGGCCGCCGACGCCGCCGTCATGGCCGCCACCGCCACCGGCGCCACGGACCGCCGCGAGGACGCGCCCCTGGTCGCGCCCGGCACCGGCGGGGTCTTCCGCACACCACGCCACTGCTATGTCTGCAAGTCGGCATATCGGCAGGTCGACTCCTTCTACCACCGGCTGTGCCCGCACTGCGCGGCCGACCACACCCGGCGCCGCGCCCTGAGCACCGACCTCACCGGCCGCCGGGCGCTGATCACCGGCGGCCGTGTCAAGATCGGCTTCCAGCTTGCGCTGATGATGCTCCGAGACGGCGCCCATGTGCTGGTCACCTCCCGCTTCCCGCACGACACCGTGCGCCGCTTCCGGGGCGCGCCGGGCAGCGAGACCTGGTGGCAGCGGTTCACCGTCCTCGCCGTCGACCTGCGCGATCCGCGCCAGGTGCTGGGCCTGTGTGAGGAACTGCGGCAGGACGGCGAGCCGCTGGACGTCCTCGTCAACAACGCCGCCCAGACCGTCCGCCGGCCCCCCGAGTCGTACGCGCTGCTGGCCGGCGCGGAGTACGACGCCCTGCCCGAGGGCGCCCGCCCGGCGCCGGGGTTCACCCCGATGCGCATGCTCGGCGGGTCCGTCTCCGCGCTGCCCGCCGCCCTGCGGGAGGCCGACGAGGCCGGACTGCTGCCCGACCCGTCACCAGAGAACTCCTGGTCGGCGCGGCTCGGCGGGCTCGATCCGGCGGAGGTGCTGGAGACCCAGCTCGTCAACGCGCTCGCACCCGCGCTGCTCTGCGACCGCCTGCTGCCCCTGCTGCTCGCCTCGTCGCACCCCCGCCGCTACATCGTCAACGTCACCGCCGTCGAGGGCCGGTTCGCCGTCCGCAACAAGACCGCCGGCCACCCGCACACCAACATGGCCAAGGCCGCGCTGAACATGCTCACCCGCACCAGCGCCGCCGAACTCGCCGACCGAGGCGTGCACATGTGCGCCGTCGACACCGGCTGGATCACCGACGAGAACCCGGCCCCCAAGAAGGCCCGCATGGCCGGCGCCGGCTTCCGCACCCCGCTGGACATCGTGGACGGCGCGGCCCGTGTCTACGACCCGATCGTGCGCGGCGAGGCCGGCGACCCGGTGTCGGGCGTGTTCCTCAAGGACTACCAGGAGGCGGCGTGGTGACCGGGTCCCCCGACGAACACGGCGGTTTCGCCGGCGTGCCGCCCGTGGCGCCGCGCCCGCTCGCCGACCTCGCCCCGCTGCTGGACTGGCTGCGCGCCGGTCGCCCGGCGGGGGAGCGGCTGGACTTCGCGGCCGGCACCGCCCTGCCCGACGGCCGGCTCGACCTGTGCAAGCAGGCACTGGGCGCCCGCGGCGCCGCCCTGATCGCCGAAGCACAGGGCGACGGGCCCTCCCCGGTACGCCACCTGCTGCTCGGCACGGACGCCCTCGGCGACGACGGCGCCGCCGCCGTGGCCGAGAAGAGCAGGGACGTCGAAACGCTCTACCTCGGCTGCAACGGCATCACCGCGGGCGGCGCCTGCCGGATCGCCGACAACCTGCGCGCCTCGCCGCAGGTCGTCACCGGCGTCTGGCTGAAACGCAACCCGCTGGGCAGCGGCGGCGGCCGCGCGGCCGCCGAACTCCTAGAGGCTGCCCGCAAGTTGCGCACCCTCGATCTCGTCCAGACCGGCCTCGATGCGGCCGGCGCGACCGTGCTCGCGGACGCGCTGCTCGCAGCCGCCGACCACGGGCGGCGCATCGAGCGGCTGTTCGTCGGCGGCAACCCCCTCGGCCAGGCCGGCGCCGAACCCCTCGCCGCGCTGATCACCGCCGGAGCACTGGACGAACTGTACGTGTCAGCCGCCGGGTTGGGGGATACGGGCGCGCTGCGGCTCGCCGACGCGCTGGAGCGGGCACCGCACGCGCGTCTCACCCGGCTCTCCGTCGCCAGCAACGGTATCGGGCCTCATGCGGCCGCCCGGCTGGTCACGGCGGCCGTCGGGGCCGGAGTCACCCTCCTCGACCTCGGCCGGGTGCGCGCGGCGGCCGTCCTCGGCGCGGTGGACAACCGGCTCGACCTGACCGCCACCGAGACGATCGCCGAGGCCCTGGCGGGCGCCGAGCACCGCCTCAGCCGTCTCGTCCTGACCCACACCGGTCTGCGCAGCCGTGAGGCCCACCGCCTCCTCGACACCGCACCCCGGGCGGTCACGGCCACCCGCTTCGTCCTCGGCCGCGGCATCGCCGCGAGCGTCAAACGCCGCCTGGACGCCCTGAGCGCGCACGTCCCGCCCCTGCCGGTCCCGGCCGACGTCGCCGCCGTCCGCAGCGTCCACCGCGCCGCGTCGCAGGACGGCGACCCCGACGCCCAGGCCAGCGCCCCGCCCGCGGGACGATGGGCCTAGCCTTTGCGCATCGCCATGAACACCTCCGTCCAGAACCGCTGCTGCTTCTGCGACGTCCCCACCAGATACGTCGCCCGCAGCTTCGCCGGGAGCAGTGCCACCAGGCGGGCCACCGCCGCACGGTGCCTCTTCAGCTGGGACAGCTCCGCATTGGCCAGGATCTGGTGGACCACGTCACTGTCGTCGTCCCCCTCCGCCGACTGCTCGGCGGCACGGCGCAGCCGGGCCTCCCAGGCGTCCACGTCACGGGCCAGCTCCCGCAGCCCGGTCACCGGCCGGCCCCGGAACCGGTCGATCAGCCCGGTGAGCGGCACGGGCGCGTACTCGCCGTCCCCGAGGTAGACCGTCGCCATCTCCAGCGGCAGCCCCCGCCGGTGCAGCTTGATCAGCCGCTCCAGCGTGCGCTTGGTGATCCAGGCGCGGCCGTCGTCGTCGATGTCGTGCTTCCACCACTCCAGCACCGTCTCGGCGTCCGCGCCGTACCGGTCGATGAGCCACTCGTTCGCCGGGATGTCCTCGGGCTCCACCTCCAGCGACACGGTGAACCGGCTCGCCTGGGCGATGTTGTTCCGGGACACGAGCAGCTTGCGGCCCAGGTGGTACGGCGGGTTCTGCACGGCTATCTGCGCCCGCAGGTGCTCGATCCGCCGCCCGGCCAGCGACCACTCCTGTGTGATCTCCATCAGCTTGGCGAACGCGGCCCGGTCCTTGGGCCGGTTGTACTCGTCCCACACGATCGCCTTGGGCTCCGGCCCGGTGAACGGCGCGGCGAGCAGATTGTCCAGCGTGCCGTCCGGCGACGGCACCGGCGCGCACAGATCCTCGACGTTCGTCACCGGCAGGGAGAAGTACAGCGGCTCCCGGCCCAGCCCCTCACGCAACGTCTCGCGCACCACCTCCGTCTTGCCGCAGCCGGGCGGGCCCTGCAGCAGCACCGTCCAGCGGTTGCGCAGCGCGGCGCGCACCACCTGCCGGACCGGGTCGGGAATCCGGGCCGGATCGGGCACGCCGAGCGCCCCGGCGAGGCGGTCCAGGATCTCCGCCGTGCGGTCAGGTCCGGGCCGGCCGTCCGGGCCGGGCTCGGCCAGCCGCAGGCGCGCACCGTCCAGCAGTGGCAGGCCCCAGCGCAGCGGGAAGCCCTCGCGGGCGTTGGCCAGGACGTTGTCCAGTGTGCGCGGCGACAACAGCTCGCGCAGGGTGGGGGAGAGCGACGCCCACAGCGAGAACACCGGGCGCAGGTCCCACGGCCGGTACTTTGCCGCCAGATGCCGCTGCCAGGAGGTGTCGTTCGCCGTGATCCGCATCGTCACCATGCGGTCCAGCAGCGCCAGGTCACCGCGCCTGGCCGAGGTCTCCGCGAGGGACTCGTTGTCGGTGAGGAACACGCCGACACAGCCCAGGGCCCGCAGATCGTGCTCGCCCAGCGTCCAGTTGCAGGCGATCTGCATCAGCTGCGACTGGATGGTGTCGCCCGCCTGCAGCGAGTCGTCGATCAGCAGCACGAACGGCCGGTCCGGCTTGAGCTGGCTCATCACCAGCTGCCGCAGCACCAGTTCACCGGTGCGAGGATCACGCACGGGCGCGTTGACGAGCAGGTCGTCCGGCGTCAGATTGGCCGCCGGCACATAGACCAGCGCCGTGTCCGAGTGGGCCCGGGTGAGGTGTGAGAAGAACGTCGCCGTCTTGCCGATGCCGTGCTCGCCGAAGATCTGCCCGGTCTGCCCCAGCTCGATCATCGCGTCGATGAACGCCTCCAGACGCGAGGGCTCCTCGATGCGCCCGCCGCCGGGCGCCGTGACCTGCGTCTGCCGCCCCGTGTGCACTGTCATCTACCGCGTTCCCGTCGTGACGCGATGGCAGGCCATCGCAGGCGTGTGCGTCTCGGGCCACTCACGGCCGCCCTCGGTGATCAGCCAGATCCATTTGTCCGGCTCGGCGGGCGTGATCGGCGGCGCGTAGCCGTCGGTGAGGACGACGACCGCGTCCGGCGAGACGTCGAACCGGCGGCCGTTCACCTCCGTGCGCCCCTCCACATAGTCGGCGACCGCCTGGAAGCTGGTACCCCCACCGCCGTACACCCGCTCGCCCGGCCTGAACGGCATCACCACCGCGTCAAAGGACAGCCAGTGCGCCTCCACCCCGTCGATCCGGCCCACCAGTTCCGTCAGCCACCGGATCACTTGGTCCGGCATGGAGCCGGACGTGTCGTAGGCGATGACGAGGACCTTCTCACGGACCGGGCCGCGCCGGGCCAGCATCGGCTCCTGCCCGAGCGCCGCCAGCAGGGCGCCCCGCTTCTTCGGGTACACCAGCCGCTCGCCCTCCCTGAGCTTGGAGCCCAGCACGTCGGCCAGCCAGCGCTGCCACCAGTGCACCGTCCGCGTGCGCATGGTCTCACCGCGCAGCGCCCCCGCGCCGAGCGTCCCCCAGATCTTCGCGGCCCGCACCGAGCCGTCCGAGGTGCGGCTCATCAGGTCCAGCAGCTCCCGCTCCGCGCCCGTGTGCCCCCGGCGCGCCGCCAGCAGGGAGTTGAGCAGGGCGGAGGAGGTCACCTCGTCGACGGTCGCCTGGTCGGCCGGGACGAGACCGGCCACCAGATGCGGACACACCGGCTGCGGAACCGGCGGCCGGTGCATGCGCTTCAGCTCGCCGTACACCCGCATGTCCGTCTCGGTGAACTCCTCGTAGGACACCGGCTCCCGGCTGTGCTCGCCGAGGTCGGCGACGTAGGCGTCGTGGACCCGCCGTGGGTCGACGCCCGTCGGCCGGCCGTCGAGCAGGGGCAGCTCCGTGCGGTCGAGACGGATCAGCGCCACATGGTTGATGGCGACCTCGGCGGCCAGCGTGAACACCGGGTCCTCGCGCAGCTCCGGATCGGCGAGCAGATGCCGGTGCACCAGGTGGCGCGCCTCGTGGAACAGCACGAACTTCACGCCGTCCAGGCCGAGTCCGGCGAAGAACTCCGGGTTGTACAGCAGCAGACAGGTGCCGTCGCCGGAGGCGACCACCGCCGCCGTGTCCACCGCCGTCGTCGCGATCTGGTGCGGGCACTTCGCGTACAGCCACGACGCCACCGCCGACTGCGTCAGGCCGAAGTCCAGCAGCGCGGCCTCCTTCAGCCGCTGGGCCTCCTCGATCACGAGCGGATCCGCCGGACGGTACCGCTCGAGTGCCCGGCGGTCGGCCAGGTCGACCACCACGGCACGCCCCGGTGCCCGCTCTCCGTATGCCTCGTAACCCATGGCGCCCCCCGTGCCGTGCTGTTCCCGCGTCGTCGCACTGCCTCATTGGTAGCAGGCACCACTGACAGCGGGCCAAGGCATTACGCTGCGCTCTCAAGGCGGGGCCGTAGCGCAGAGGCAGGCGCGCTGGTCTCCAAAACCGGAACACGCTGGTTCGAATCCAGCCGCCCCGCCCCCTTTCGGGGCCGAGGGGATTCAGGCGATGGCGCCGGCCGTCATCACCAGTTCGGGCACGGTGCCGTGGAACGTCTCGACCAGTTGCGCCAGCACCGCCCAGGCGTCCTCCCGCCGGCCCAAGTGGTCCTGGACGAGCGGACGCAGTGCGTCCTCGGCGGCCCGGGCGCGGGCCGGGAACGCGCAGGGGCCGAGGGACAGCAGGTCGAGGACGTCCACGGCGGGCCCGTGGGCCGTGGCGTAGTCGGCCGGCCCGTCGAACACGCCTGCCTGCCGCACCCGGTGAGTGAACTTGGCGTGACTGCCGAACCGGGCGCGCAGCGCCGGCGGACAGTCGGGGCGTACGGACAGGGCCCAGCGGGCGTAACCGGGCAGCGGGCGCTCGGCGTCCGCCGCGGTGACCGTCCGCCAGTCATCGCGGGTGAGCACCATCGAAGCGGCCGCGCGTGCGGTCTTCATGGCGGTGGCGCGGCGCAGGGAACCGACTAGCCCGTGGTGGACGTAGCTCTCGGGCACCTCGGGCTCTTCGCCGGCCAGCGTCGGGGGCGGCGGCAGCGGCTCGGTACGGCCGGGTCCGAACGGGACGCCGCGGCAGACGGCCCGGCGCAGGCCGGAGTCGGTGGTGAGGTACCGCCACACCGTGACGTTGAGGTCGGGGTCGTCCTGCTCCAGCATCCACAGCGCCACCGAGGCCGGCAGCCGGCCCGGCCACTGCCAGGGGCGGGCCAGCCGGCGGCGCAGCGCTACGGGGTCCTCCTGGCTAGGCAGGCCGATGCGTGACCGGACGCGTTCGGCGGTTTCCTCGTCGGTCAGCCCGAGAAGAAATCCGACCGTCCGCGCCGCTCTGCCGTTGTCCCTCATGCGGGGCATGATGCCGCAGGCCGGCCCGGCCTCGCACGGGCAATTCCGGTGGCCCGTACGGGGCGTGCGCACCGGCCGGCGCCGGCCTCGGACACCGCCCGGCACCGGATGCGGGCGCCCGCCGACGACGCCGGACCGCTCCGCACGGGGCGCCGGCGACCGGCGACCCGGCGCCTGCCGGCTCGCCGGTCGCGCCGAGCGTCAGGCGCCCGCGCGGGCTGCCAGCCGCGCCCGGCGCGCCGCCAGCTTCTCGTCGAACTTCGTCGCCTCGTCGTTCAGGCCGCCCATGTAGAGGCCGAGTTCCTCCTGGGCCTGCAGGCCCTCGGGGCCGAGGCCGTCGATCTCCAGTACCTTCAGGTGGCGCAGCACGGGCTGGAGCACGTCGTCGTGGTGGATGCGCAGGTTGTACACGCCGCCGATCGCCATCTGCGCCGCTGCCCGCTCGAAGCCGGGGATGCTGTGGCCGGGCATGCGGAAGTTGACCACCACGTCCCGCACCGCCTGCATGGTGAGGTCAGGCGCTATCTCGAAGGCCGCCTTGAGCAGGTTGCGGTAGAAGATCATGTGCAGGTTCTCGTCGGTCGCGATGCGCGCCAGCATGCGGTCGCACACCGGGTCACCGGACTGGTGGCCCGTGTTGCGGTGCGAGATGCGGGTGGCCAGCTCCTGGAAGGCGACGTAGGCGACCGAGTGCAGCATCGAGTGCCGGTTGTCGGACTCGAAGCCCTCGCTCATGTGCGCCATGCGGAACTGCTCCAGCTTGTCCGGGTCCACCGCGCGCGAGGCGAGCAGGTAGTCCCGCATCACGATGCCGTGCCGGCCCTCCTCGGCGGTCCAGCGGTGCACCCAGGTGCCCCAGGCGCCGTCCCGGCCGAAGAGCGTGGCGATCTCGTGGTGGTAGCTCGGCAGGTTGTCCTCCGTCAGGAGGTTCACCACGAGCGCGATGCGGCCGATCTCGGTGACCTTGGACTGCTCCTTGTCCCAGGCCTCGCCGTCCTCGAAGTAGCCGGGGAAGTTGCGGCCGTCGCTCCATGGCACGTACTCGTGGGGCATCCAGTCCTTGGCGACCTGCAGATGCCGGTTCAGTTCCTTCTCGACCACTTCCTCGAGTGCGTACAGCAGCCGGGCGTCGGTCCAGGCGGCGGAACTGCCGAGGTGGGACGAGGTAACAGTCACGGGTACTCCAGGGGGACGTAACGGAGCGGAAGCCTCCGGCGGTGCGGCGCCGGAACTTACGGAATCGTAGGCTACGAGTCCGTAGGTTACGTAACCGTAGGTTAAGGACGTCGTAAACACTGCTGATCAGCACAGCCGGCTCCGGCCCGCCGGAGAGACATCACGGCCCCGGAATCCGCAGATCCCGGGGCCGCACGGGTAAGGATGCCGCCCGTCAGGCATACAGCTCCCGCAGCCGTACCGAGAGGCAAGTCACACACCCCTCGAGCTTCTCGAACTCGCTGATGTCCACCGCGACCACCTCGAAGCCGAGGTCGGTGAGCAGGTCCGCGGTCCGCGGCGCGCTCGCCGCCATCAGCAGCTTCGCGCCGCCGAGCAGCACCACGTGCGCCCCGGACTCCTCCGGCACCGACAGGAACCGCGGGAACAGCGCCGGCCGGTCCACCTTCGGAATGTGCCCGATCACCGTGCCGTCCGGCAGCGCGGTCACCGCCGACTTCAGATGCAGCACCTTGCTCACCGGTACGGCGACCACGCGCGCGCCCAGCGGCTCGAAGGCGGCCCTCAGCTGCTGCACCCCGGCCGCGTTGGTACGGCCGCCCCGGCCCACGTAGATCGTGTCGTCGGTCTTGAGCACGTCGCCGCCGTCCAGCGTGCCCGGCTCCCAGATCCAGTTCACCGAGCAGCCGAGCCGCGCCACGGCCTCCTCGACGCCGACGGTCTCCGGCCGGCGGGACTCGGCGCCGGGGCGGGTGATGAGCGCGACGTTCTTGTACATGACCACCGTGTCCTCGACGAACACCGAGTCGGGGCAGTCGTCGGCCGGGTCGACCTCGATCGCGTCCCAGCCGTGCGCGCGCAGGGCGGCGACGTACGCCTCCCACTGCTCGACCGCCCGCTCGGCGTCGACCTTCTCCCGCGCGATGTGCGTCACCAGACCTTCGGCGAGGCGGGGGCTGGGGCGGCGGACGAGGGCCTTCTTGCTGGGCACGAGCGTGGTCTCCGTATCGGCGGGTGGTTCCTGGGGCCATCATGGGGCACCGGTCCGCCATGATGCCGGGCGAGGAGTACTCGGCGAAACCCCGGGTGGGGAGGGATTACCAGGGCGTAACCCCGGATTGGCACACAGGGCGCGCCCCGCCGTCACGGCCGGCCGAGGAGCAGGGCCGCCCCGCGTCCCCGGACCGCGGGCGCGCCCCGGCGTCCCCGGGCCCCACGCGCGCCCCGGCCGTCGCGGACCGCAGACGCGCCCGGCCGTCGCGGACCGCAGCCGCGCCCGGCGTCGGTCCAGGGACCACGACCGCCCGCCGCCGGACCGCCCCACGACCGCCTCCGAGCCGTCTCCGTGCCCGTCGCGGCCGCCCGGGTCACTGCTCGGCTGCCTCCGGCCGCCGTGGCCGCCTGGGCCGGCGCTGAGCCGTCACCCCCCCCCGCCGCGGCCTCCCGGGCGGCACTGGGTCGCCCCTGCCGCCGTGGCCCGCCCTGAGCCGACCCTCGGCCGTCTCGGCCGCACACGGCCCTCTCCGGCCGTCCGAACCGCCCCCGCCCGGGGCGCGCGGTTCCGAGGGAGACGCCGTCAGCCCGCACCGACGTCGCCCCCGCCGTCAGCCCGCACCCATGGCGCCCCCCGGGCAGCCCGCCGCCCGGCGCAGGTACTCCGCCGTGACCGACGTCCGGTCGGTGAGCAGTTGCCGTGGGGTGCCCTCGAAGAGGACCCGGCCGCCGTCCCGGCCCCCGTCCGGGCCCAGGTCGATCACCCAGTCGGCGTGGGCCACCACGTCCATGTCGTGCTCCACCACCACGACCGTGTTGCCGCCGTCCACCAGCCGGTCCAGCAGCGCGAGCAGCCCGTTCACGTCCGCCATGTGCAGGCCGGTCGTCGGCTCGTCCAACACGTACACCGCGCCGGTGCGGTGCAGCCGGGTCGCGAGCTTCAGCCGCTGCCGTTCGCCGCCGGACAGCGTGGACAGCGGCTGTCCGAGCGCCAGGTAGGTCAGGCCGACGTCGTGCAGGGCGCGCAGCCGTCGCCGCACCGCGCTGTCGCCGAAGAAGCCGAGTGCCTGCTCGGCCGTCATCGCCAGCACGTCGGCGATCGAACGGCCGTCCACCGTCAGCCGCAGCACCTCCTCCCGGAAGCGCCGGCCCCGGCAGTCCGGGCAGGTGGTCGTCACCGGGTCCATGAACGCGAGGTCCGCGTACAGCACCCCGCGCCCCTCGCACGCCGGGCACGCGCCCGTGGAGTTGAAGCTGAACAGCCCCGGCTCACTGTCCGTCGCGCGCGCGAAGATCCGCCGTACCGTGTCCATGATCCCCAGATACGTCGCCGGCGTGGAGCGTGCGGAGATCCCGATCGACGACTGGTCGACCACCACGGCGTCCGGATGAGCGGCGGTGAACTCCGCCACCAGGGTCGACTTTCCCGACCCGGCGACGCCGGTGACCGCGGTCAGCACCCCGGTCGGGAACTTAACCGTCACCTCCCGCAGGTTGTGCCGGCTCGCGCCCTTCACCCACAGCCCGCCGCCCGGCCGCCGCACCCGCGCCTTGAGCGCCGTACGGCGGCGCAGACAGCGCCCGGTCGCCGTCGGCGACCCGGCCAGCGCGCGCGGCGGCCCCTCGAACACCACGTGCCCGCCCTCGGTACCGGCTCCGGGACCCATGTCGACGACGTGGTCGGCCAGCGCGATGACGTCCCGGTCGTGCTCGACGACGAGCACGGTGTTGCCCTTGTCGCGCAGGCCCAGCAACAGGTCGCCGAGGCGGTGGACGTCGCGCGGGTGCAGCCCGACGCTGGGCTCGTCGAAGATGTACGTCATGCCGGTCAGGCTGGAGCCCAGGTGCCGTACGGTCTTCAGCCGCTGTCCCTCGCCCCCGGACAGCGTCGCCGTCTCCCGGTCGAGGCTGAGGTAGCCGAGGCCGATCGCCTCGATCCGCTCCAGCGCCGTGACGGCGGCCCCGGCGATCGGCGCGGCGAGCGGGTCGTCGTCGAGTTCCCCGAGTACGGCGATGAGGTCGGTGATCTGCATCCGGGTGCAGTCGGCGACGGACCGGCCGCGGATTTGGGTGGCCAGCGCGGCCTCGTTGAGCCGGGCGCCCGCGCAGCGCGGGCAGGTGTCCTCGGTGAGGAAGCGCTCGACCATCTCGCGGGTGCGCGCGCTGAGCGCGGACAGGTCCCGGTTCAGGTACAGCCGCTCGAAGCGGTCCGCCAGGCCCTCGTAGTCGATGGCGCGCGATCCGCCGGTGTTGTCGACGTTCACGCGCGTGCCGCGCCCGCGCAGCAGGAACTCCCGCTCGGCGTCGGTGAACTCGCCGACCGGTTTGCGCACATCCAGGTCCGCCGTGTTGGTGTAGGTCTGCCCCTGCCAGGTGCCCGCGGCGAACGGCGGGAAGAGGATCGCACCGCCGGCGAGGGAGCGGGCCGGGTCGAGGATGCGGTCCCAGGCGGGCCGTACCGTGCGGCCGAGCCCCTGGCACTCGGGGCACATGCCCGCCGGGTCGTTGAAGGAGTACGCCGTCGCCTCGCCGGCGCTCGGGGTACCGCACCGGGAGAACAGCACCCGGATCACCGCGTAGACGTCGGTCATCGTGCCGACGGTGGAGCGTGAGTGGCCGCCGACCGGCCGCTGGTCGACCACGATGGCGGGGGACAGGTCCTCCATGGCGTCCGCGCGCGGGCGTTCGTACCTGGGCAGCCGGTTGCGCACGAACCAGGTGTACGTCTCGTTGAGCTGGCGCTGCGACTCGACGGCGATCGTGTCGAAGACGACCGACGACTTGCCCGATCCCGAAAGGCCGGTGAACACGGTCAGCCGGCCTTTCGGGATGCGCAGGGTGACGTCCTTGAGGTTGTTCTCCCTGGCTCCGGTGAGGGTGATGTAGTCGCGCATGACCCCGACGCTAGGCGGGATACCCGACAGCTTCTGGCGTGATTTCCTTCAGTTCTCCGTCGAGCAGCAGCCAGCGCGTGATGCCGATCGACTCCAGGAACGGCAGGTCGTGGCTGGCCACGATCAGTGCGCCCTGGTACGACTCCAGCGCCGTGGTCAGCTGGTTCACGCTCGCCATGTCGAGGTTGTTCGTCGGCTCGTCCAGCATCAGCAGCTGCGGGGCCGGCTCGGCGAGCATCAGCGCGGCCAGGGCCGCCCGGAAGCGCTCGCCGCCGGACAGCGTGGCCGCCATCTGGTCGGCGCGTGCGCCCCGGAACAGGAAGCGGGCGAGCCGCGCCCGGATCCGGTTGTTGGTGGCGCCCGGCGCGAACCGGGCCACGTTCTGCGCGACGGTCAGCTCACCGTCCAGGACGTCCAGGCGCTGCGGCAGGAAACGCAGCGGGACGTGCGCCGTCGCCTCGCCCGAGACCGGCGCGAGTTCGCCGGCGATCGTGCGCAGCAGCGTGGTCTTGCCCGCGCCGTTGCGCCCGATCAGCGCGATCCGCTCCGGACCGTACAGATCGAAGCCGCCCTCGACACGCGCGCCGTAGGCCAGTGTCAGGGCCCGCAGGGTGAGCACGCCGCGGCCCGTGGGGACGGCGGTGTGCGGCAGGTCGACACGGATCTCGTCGTCGTCCCGTACGGCCTCCACCGCCTCGTCGAGCCGTTCCCTGGCCTCGGTGAGCTTCTCCTCGTGCAGGAGGCGGTGCTTGCCCGCGGACTCCTGGGCCGCGCGCTTGCGCGCCCCCATGACGATCTTCGGCTCGCGTTTCTGGTCCCACATCTTCTGCCCGTACCGCTTGCGGCGGGCCAGCTTCACCTGGGCGTCGGTCAGTTCGCGCTTCTGCTTGCGCAAGTCGGACTCCGCCACGCGCACCATGCGCTCGGCGGCCTCCTGCTCGACGGCGAGCGCCTCCTCGTAGGCGGAGAAGTTGCCGCCGTACCGGGTGATCTCCCCGCCGCGCAGATCGGCGATCTGGTCGACCCGCTCCAGCAGTTCACGGTCGTGGCTGACCACGATCATCACACCCGGCCAGGACTCCACGGCCGCGTAGAGCCGGCGGCGGGCGTACAGGTCGAGGTTGTTGGTGGGTTCGTCCAGCAGCAGGACCTCCGGCCGGCGCAGCAGCAGCGCGGCCAGCCGCAGCAGGACCGACTCGCCGCCCGACACCTCGCCGATGGTGCGGTCCAACGCGATGTGCCCGAGGCCGAGTTCGCCGAGGGTGGCGAGCGCGCGCTCCTCGACGTCCCAGTCGTCGCCGATGGTCTCGAAGTGTTCGTCGGCGGCGTCACCGGCCTCGATGGCGTGCAGCGCGGCGCGCTGCACGGCGATGCCGAGCGCCTCGTCGACGCGCAGGGTGGTGTCCAGCGTGACGTTCTGCGGCAGATGGCCGGTCTCCCCAGCGACGCGTACGGCACCGTCGGTGGGGGTCAGCTCCCCGGCGATCAGCTTCAACAGGGTGGACTTGCCCGACCCGTTGGCGCCGACCAGTCCGGTGCGGCCGGGACCGAAGGTGGCGTCCAGGCCGTCGAGGACGACCGTGCCGTCCGGCCAGGCGAAGGACAGGGAGGTGCAGGTGAGGGATACGTACATGGGGCCTCGCGGTTGCTCGTATACGGAAGCGGGGGCAAACGCGTATCGAGACACCGCGGGACGGCAACCACTGAGGGTCCGGGAAGGCGTCAAAGGGAAAGCCCTGTGCCCGGGACGGCTCGTATGCCGAGGTCGCACGCACGCAATGCACACCTGACGGGTGTGGCGCGGTGTCTCAGGACCTCAGACGAGCAACGTCCTTCTCCAATCGACGGCAACAGGGCCGACATCCACGGTAAGGGAGCGCATAGGGGCGGTCAACCGAATTGACGGAGCCCCGTGCAGGGCGCGCGGGCACGTGCCGGGTTCGCCCAGGCCGCGCACGCCGTCGTCCGCCACGCGGCACGGGAAACTGCTCGGCGCCGGCACCCACGAGACGCTGTCCGGAGGGCTCGACCACGGCGAGCTGAACCGCTGCCGGGCCGGAGCCGGAGCGCCCAGCAGACCTGGGGACGGCCTAGCAGGCGTCCCGCATCAGCTCCGCCAGGCCGTGGTCCAGGTCGAGCTGCAGGTGCTCCAGGCCCACCGGCACCAGCTCGCTGGTGGCCCGCAGGAAGCGCTGGATCTCACCGGTGCGGACATGGACGACGGCCGTGCCCTCGGGGGCGTGGAACTCCAGGACCGTGCGGTCGAAGCCGTATGGCCGCACTCGGACGTCGCCGTGGCCTTCCGGGCCCTCCAGGCCGGCCGTGAGCAGTTCGCGGGAGAAGGTCCAGCAGACCTCCACGCCTTCCAGCGTGGCCGGCGCGGGGAAGGTCATCCGGATCGCGAACGGGTCCCGGCGGTCGTAGTGCAGCGTGGCGGGGATGTTCGGCATCCGGGGCGCGGCGGCGACGAGACGTGCCTGCACGGGCTGCTCGATGACGGTGGACAACGCCTTGCTCCCTTGTGACGGCTGGACGGTGGACGGACGGAGGGGCGGATGAGGCCGGTCACTCCAAGAGACGTAGGAACCGGCCGATCCGTGCACACTCAGAGCGAGTGACCTCTGTCACCGCCTTCATGCACGGAGGTGTCCGACTGCTTCCGGTGTGCCGGGAAGGTCACTTGTGGCGGGACGCGCTCTGGACGGCACCCGGGCGGTCGGCTAGCTTCGCCCGCCATGACGATCGCGAGGGTCATGAGGAGCAAGGGATCCGAGAGGCGCAACGGGCGCAAACGACCCAAGGCGGGCAAGGGTCGCGGGACCGTCTCGGGAGCGGTGTGCGCCACGGTGCTCGCCGCCCTGGCCGCCGCTCCGGCGCAGGCGCACGACGGCGCGCACCGCATGCCCCACTGGGCGCTCAAGAACACCGGCGCGCCCTCCGTCCGCTTCCGCGGGCTGGCCGCCGTCGACCGGGACACCGCGTGGGCTGCCGGCACCGCGGGGACCGTGCTGCGCACCACAGACGGCGGGGCGAGCTGGCGGAACGTCTCCCCGCCCGGCGCCGGCGAACTGCAGTTCCGGGACGTCGAGGCGTTCGACGCGCGCCGCGCCGTCGTCCTGGCGATCGGCGAGGGCGAGGCGTCCCGCGTGTATCGCACCGAGGACGGCGGCACGACCTGGACGGAGTCCTTCCGCAACACCGACCCGAAGGCCTTCTACGACTGCCTGGCCTTCTTCGACCACCGGCATGGCCTGGCGGTGAGTGACCCCGTCGACGGGCGGTTCCGCGCTCTGTCCACCAGCGACGGCGGCCGCTCCTGGACGGTGCTGCCCGCACGCGGCATGCCCGCCGCCCTGGACGGCGAGGCCGGCTTCGCGGCGAGCGGCCAGTGCCTGGTCACCTCCGGACCGAAGGACGTCTGGCTGGCCACCGGCGGAGCCGCCCACGCGCGCGTGCTGCACTCCGCCGACCGCGGCCTGACCTGGACGGCCACCGAGGCACCCGTCCCGGCCGGCGACCCGGCCCGCGGTGTCTTCGCGCTCACCTTCCGCGACCGCACCCACGGACTCGCCGTCGGCGGCGACTACCGCCCCGAGCAGCCCTCGCCGCTCGCGGCCGCGGTGACCGCCGACGGCGGCCGCACCTGGCGCCCTGCCGACCGCCCTCCGCCCGCCTACCGCTCCGGCGCCGCCTGGCTCGCGCACAGCCGTGGCGCCGCGCTCGCCGTCGGCCCCACCGGCACCGAGCTGACGACGGACGGCGGGCGCACCTGGCGCACCGTCGACACCGGGTCGTACGACACCGTGGACTGCACGGCGGACCGGGCGTGTTGGGCCGCGGGCGAGCAGGGGCGCGTGGCCCGCATGGAGCCCTGAAACAGGCCCCGGGAGGCGGATTCGGGTGCAATGGGGGTACTCGGGGACCGCATCCGAAAGGAAGTGAACGCACATGCCACGCGGTTCCAGCCCCAAGCGGGAACGCCAGTACGAACACATCAAGGAGAGCGCCGAGGAGCGCGGCGCGAGCACCGGGCGCGCCAAGGAGATGGCCGCACGGACCGTCAACAAGGAACGCGCCCGCTCCGGCGAGTCCAAGACCGCCGGCCGCTCCTCCACCAAGGACATGTCGTCCGGCAAGCGGGGCGGCCAGCGGTCGGGCAAGGGCTCCCAGGGCAAGGGCTCCGAGGGCCAGACCTATGACCAGCTGTACGAGGAGGCCAAGCGCCGGGACATCTCCGGCCGTTCGAACATGAACAAGAGCGAGCTGCAGCGCGCCCTCGGCAAGTGAGCGGTACCGCTCAGCCGAGCGTCTCGCGGTGGCGCTCCAGCTCCGGCGCCGTCTTGGTGGCGATGAACTCGGTGATGCGGTACTCGCAGACGCCCGCGGCGACGAAGGGGTCGCTCGCGGCGATGGCCTCTATCTGCGCGCGGTCCCCCGCGACGGCGATGATCACCCCGCCGTCGCGGGGTTCCTTGCGTCCGGAGGCCAGGACGCGGCCCTGGGCGTACAACTCGTCCAGCCAGACGACATGGTCCTTCAGGACGGCGTCGACGGCTTCGAGCGGGGCGGTGTAGATCAGCTCCATCACGAACATGATCGCGAGCCTACGCCGGGTCGCGGCGACACCGTAGGCTCATGGTCATCATGACGACCGTACGCGTTCCCGCGGGCTGGCCCGCGACCGAGGAAGAGGCCCGGGCGGTCCAGGACGGGCTGCGGGCCCGGGTGGTGCTCGACGAGCCGGGGCCGCAGCCGGGCACCGGGCACGTCACCGGCGTCGACGTGGCCTATGACGACGGGCGTGATGTCGTCGCCGCGGCGGCCGTCGTCCTGGACGCCGCGACCCTCGGTGTCGTCGCCGAGGCCACGGCCGTCGGCCAGGTCTCCTTCCCCTACGTGCCCGGGCTGCTCGCCTTCCGCGAGGTACCGACGGTGCTGGCCGCGCTGGACGCCCTGCCCTGTCCGCCGGGCCTGGTCGTCTGCGACGGCTACGGCCTCGCCCACCCCCGCCGTTTCGGGCTCGCCAGCCACCTCGGCGTGCTCACCGGGCTGCCCACCATCGGCGTCGCCAAGAACCCGTTCACCTTCGCCTACGACGAGCCGGACGCGCCGCGCGGGTCCTCCTCGCCGCTCCTGGCCGGCGAGGAGGAGGTCGGCAGGGCGCTGCGCACCCGCGACGGCGTCAAGCCGGTGTTCGTGTCCGTGGGCCACCGCGTGAGCCTCGCCGGCGCCTGCGCCCACACACTGGCGCTGACGCCGGCCTACCGGCTGCCGGAGACCACCCGCCGGGCCGACGCGCTGTGCCGCCGGGCGCTTCAGGAGGCGACGACCCGCCAGGCACCCACCTCCTTGTAGCCCGAGTCGTACACGGCCGACCCGTCGCCGGTCTGCAGCGGATAGTGGCGGACGTTGCCGGCCCAGTACCGCAGGATCCGGCTCAGCTCCCGCGCCTTGTCCTCGCTGCTCGCCGCCTCGTCCAGGGTGATGTCGAGAAGGAATTTCATACGTTCCATCGTTTCATTGACGCGCCCGGTGAGACTTCTGCCGACGGCGGCGAGGAGTGCCTGCACGGTGCCGGTGAAAGTCTCAAAGCAGGGTGCATCTGAGTACGCGTACTGAGTACCCGTACGGATGTGCGGCGGGCAGGGCACCGGAAGGCTGACCCGCATGACGACACATCGCGCCGCCAAGCCCCTCAACGACCCCGCCCGGCCCGTCGAACGCGCCGTGAACGCCGCGCTCGCCCTCGCCGTGCTCGCCGGGCTCGGCTGGGTCTGCGCGATGATCTACACAGTGGTGTCCTGGCCGCTGTAGCCGCGCCTGAGTCGGGCGGACCGCCGGACGCCGCCTCAGCGGCGCGCGGCGACCCGGAAGACGATTCCCGCCGCCCGCAGCCGCTCGGTGAGCGCCTCACCCATCGCCACCGCCGTGGTGACCTGGCCCGACGTCGGCGGCAGGTCGTCGAAGGACAGGGACAGGGCCGCCTCGGCGAAGATCTTCGCGGTCTCGCCGTAGCCGGGGTCGCCGCCCGACACCTCGGTGAAGACGCGCCGGCCGCCGCCCTCGCCGACGAAGCGCACGCGGAACCAGCTGCGGGCCCGCTTCTCGGCGTCCGGCCCCTCCCCGGGGCGGACCCGGTCCGACAACCAGCGCCGTACCGGCGGCACTTGGGCGGCGACGGCGACCGCGCCCACGGCCGCGATCCCCCCGGCCGCGACCGGCAGCCGGCGTACGGCCGCGTAGTGGCGGTAGCGGAAGTCGGGCCCGTAGCGGTCCAGGGACCGTGCCGACCGCTGGACGACCTGCGGGTCGATGGTCGGCAGCGGCAGCGCCCACGCGCCGATGTCGCGCGCGTAGTGCGGCGCGCCGATCGGGGCGGCCGCCCGGCGGCCCACCAGCCGCGGCTCGTGCCGCGCGCGGTCCCGGGCCGCCGCCACCATCTGCCGTCCGCGCGCGAACTGGTTCAGCGCCGAGGCCAGCGTCCCGCCCGAGAAGGCCGCGTCGGCGGACACGAAGCCGTCCACGGTCAGCGGCACGTCCGGCGGCAGCTGCCCCACCGTGAACAGCACCCCCAGGTCGTGCGGTACGGAGTCGAAGCCGCACGCGTGCACGAGGCGCGCACCCGTCTCCCGCGCGCGTGCGTCGTGCCGTACGTACATCAGGTCCACGAACTCCGGCTCACCGGTGAGGTCGAGATAGTCCGCGCCGGTGTCCGCGCAGGCGGCGACGAGCTGCTCGCCGTAACGGATGTACGGCCCGACCGTGGACGCCACCACGCGCGCGTGCTCGGCGAGTTCCCGCAGCGACGCGGCGTCGGCGACGTCGGCCCGCAGCATCCCGATCCGCTCGCCGCCGGGCAGCCGCTCCCGCAGCCGCTGGAGTTTCGACGTGTCGCGTCCGGCCACCGCCCAGCGCAGGTCGGCGGGCGCGTGCGCGGCGAGGTACTCCGCGGTGAGCGTCCCGACGAAGCCGGTGGCTCCGAAGAGCACGATGTCGTACGGACGGTCCGTCCTGTTCAGCCTGCTCATGACACCCCTCGCCTTGTTCGGCCGCGCCGCTGTCGGTGGCCGAGGCTAGCGTGAGGAGTGCGTGAGCGGATGACGAGCCCGGAGGTGGCGGATGGCCGTGGCCGAAAGCGTCCAGAGAAAGTGGGAGAAAGTACGCGGGTTCGCCCTGTCCCTGCCGAGTGCGGCCGAGGAGTTCCCCTGGGGCGAGACGGTCGCCAAGGTGAACAAGAAGGTGTTCGCCTTCCTCGGTGTGGACGACGGCAGCCACCCCATGGCGGTGACCGTGAAACTCACGGACGAGGCGGCCCACGCCCATGCCCTGACCTCCCCGGGCGCCGAACCCGCCGGGTACGGCCTGGGCAGAGCGGGCTGGGTGCGCATCCCGCTCCAGGAGCCGGGCGCCCCGGCGGCCGAGCTGCTGTGCGACTGGGTGGAGGAGAGCTACCGCGCCATCGCGCCCAGGCGGCTTGTCGCCGAGCTGGACGCCGGGTGAGGCGGGCGGCGGACAGGAGGCCGACCGGCCGGCGGCGGCCCATAATTGGCTAAGCGCTTGCTCGCCCGGGTCTTGTGCCCGGTGGAACACGTTCTTAGCATCACTGGTGTTACATCGGTTGTGTCACAGCGAGGGGGCCTGGATGGCCACGGCACCGACGACGCCCGCGCAGGGGCCGCTGACCGGCGTGCGCGTGGTCGAGCTGGCCGGTATCGGCCCCGGTCCGTTCGCCGCCATGCTGCTGGCCGACCTCGGCGCCGACGTGGTGCGCGTCGACCGGCCCGGCGGCCCCGGCCTCGGCATCGACCCGGCGTACGACGTCACCAACCGCAACAAGCGCTCGGTGGTGGTCGACCTGAAGGACCCCGGCGGACCACAGTGCGTCCTCGCCCTGGCCGCCCGCGCCGACCTCCTCATCGAGGGCTACCGTCCCGGCGTCGCCGAGCGCCTCGGCGTCGGCCCGGAGGCCTGCCACGCCCGCAACCCGAAGCTGGTCTACGGCCGCATGACCGGCTGGGGCCAGGACGGCCCGCTCGCCGACCGCGCAGGTCACGACATCGGCTACATCGCCGTCACCGGCACCCTCGGCATGATCGGCGGCCCCGACCAGCCGCCCCCGCCCCCGGCCAACCTCCTCGGCGACTACGCGGGCGGCTCCCTCTACCTCGTCGTCGGCCTCCTCGCCGCGCTGCACCACGCGCGCGCGTGCGGCACCGGGCAGGTCGTCGACGCCGCGATCGTCGACGGCACCGCCCATCTGTCGGCGATGATCCACGGCATGCTCGCGGCCGGCGACTGGCAGGACCGGCGCGGCGCCAACCTCCTCGACGGCGGCTGCCCCTTCTACGGCACCTACGAGACCGCCGACGGCCGGTACATGGCGGTGGGCGCGCTCGAGCCGCGGTTCTACGACGCGTTCACCGACCTGCTCGGCATCGACGGCGAGGTCCCGGCCCGGCACGAGGTCGCCCGCTGGGGCGAGCTGCGCGAGGCGGTCGCCGCCCGCTTCAAGGCCCGTACCCAGGACGAGTGGACGGCCGTCTTCGAGGGCTCCGACGCCTGCGTGGCGCCCGTGCTGTCGCTCCGTGAGGCCCCGCACCACCCCCACCTCGCCGCCCGCTCCACCTTCACCGACCACGGCGGCATCACCCAGCCCGCCCCGGCGCCGCGCTTCTCCGCGACCCCCGCCACCATCCGCAGCGGCCCGGCGCGACCCGGCGCCGACACCGCGGACGTGGCCCGCGACTGGGACGTACCCGAACTGCTGCCCCCGCCTTCCTCCCACCTTCAGCGAAAGGCCTCCTCGTGAGCACCGAAGCGTACGTGTACGACGCCATCCGCACCCCGCGCGGACGCGGCAAGGCAGGCGGCTCCCTGCACGGCACCAAGCCCGTCGACCTGGTCGTCGGCCTCATCCACGAGATCCGCGCCCGCTTCCCGGGCCTGGACCCGGCGGCGGTCGACGACATCGTGCTCGGCGTGGTCGGCCCGGTCGGCGACCAGGGCTCCGACATCGCGCGGATCGCCGCGATCGCCGCCGGCCTGCCCGACACGGTCGCCGGCGTGCAGGAGAACCGCTTCTGCGCCTCCGGTCTGGAGGCGGTCAACCTGGCCGCCGCCAAGGTCCGTTCCGGCTGGGAGGACCTGGTCCTCGCGGGCGGCGTGGAGTCGATGTCCCGGGTGCCGATGGCCTCCGACGGCGGCGCCTGGTTCAACGACCCGATGACCAACCTCGCCACCAACTTCGTGCCGCAGGGCATCGGCGCCGACCTCATCGCCACCATCGAGGGCTTCACCCGCCGGGACGTCGACGAGTACGCGGCCCTTTCCCAGGAGCGCGCGGCAACCGCCTGGAAGGAAGGCCGCTTCGAGCGGTCCGTCGTACCCGTGAAGGACCGCAGCGGCCTCGTCGTCCTCGACCACGACGAGCACCTGCGCCCGGGCACCACCGCCGACTCCCTCGCCAAGCTCAAGCCGTCCTTCGCGGACATCGGCGAACTGGGCGGCTTCGACGCGGTCGCGCTGCAGAAGTACCACTGGGTGGAGCAGATCGACCACGTCCACCACGCGGGCAACTCCTCCGGCATCGTCGACGGCGCCTCCCTCGTCGCCATCGGCTCGAAGGAGGTCGGCGAGCGCTACGGCCTCACCCCGCGCGCCCGGATCGTCTCCGCCGCGGTCTCCGGCTCCGAGCCCACCATCATGCTCACCGGCCCCGCCCCCGCCACCCGCAAGGCCCTCGCCAAGGCCGGACTGACCATCGACGACATCGACCTCGTCGAGATCAACGAGGCGTTCGCGGCGGTCGTGCTGCGCTTCGTGAAGGACATGGGCCTGTCGCTGGACAAGGTCAACGTCAACGGCGGTGCCATCGCGCTCGGCCACCCGCTCGGCGCGACCGGCGCGATGATCCTCGGCACCCTCGTCGACGAACTGGAGCGCCAGGACAAGCGCTACGGCCTCGCCACCCTGTGCGTGGGCGGCGGCATGGGCATCGCCACCGTCGTCGAGCGCATCTGACCTTCCCAACGGATCACCACGGACCATCACGGAGCAGCTTCCATGAGCACTGAGCCCACCACCATCCGCTGGGAACAGGACGACACCGGTGTCGTCACCCTCGTCCTCGACGACCCCAACCAGTCCGCCAACACCATGAACCAGGCCTTCCGCGATTCGCTGGCCGCGGTCGCCGACCGCCTGGAGGCCGAGAAGGACTCGATCCGCGGCGTCATCGTCACCTCCGCCAAGAAGACCTTCTTCGCCGGCGGCGATCTGCGCGACCTCATCCGGGTCACCCCCGAGACCGCGCAGGACCTCCTCGACGGCGGCATGGCCATCAAGCGCAACCTGCGCCGCATCGAGACCCTCGGCAAGCCCGTCGTCGCCGCGATCAACGGCGCGGCCCTGGGCGGCGGCTACGAGATCGCGCTGGCCTGTCACCACCGCGTCGCCCTGGACGCCCCCGGCTCCAGGATCGGCTGCCCGGAGGTCACCCTCGGCCTGCTGCCCGGAGGCGGCGGCGTCGTGCGCACCGTCCGGCTGCTCGGCATCACCGACGCCCTGCTGAAGGTCCTCCTCCAGGGCACCCAGTACAACCCGCGCCGCGCCCTCGACAACGGCCTGGTGGACGAGGTCGTCGACAGCCACGAGGAGCTTCTCGCCCGGGCCCGCGCCTTCATCGACGCCCACCCCGAGTCCGAGCAGCCCTGGGACCGCCCCGGCTACCGCATCCCCGGCGGCACCCCCTCGAACCCGAAGTTCGCCGCCAACCTGCCCGCCTTCCCGGCCAGTCTGCGCAAGCAGACGGGCGGCGCCCCCTACCCGGCGCCGCGCAACATCCTCGCCGCCGCCGTAGAGGGCGCCCAGGTCGACTTCGAGACCGCGCAGATCATCGAGGCCCGCTACTTCGTGGAGCTGGCCGCGGGCCAGACCTCGAAGAACATGATCCAGGCGTTCTTCTTCGACCTGCAGGCCGTCAACTCCGGCGCCAACCGCCCGAAGGGCGTCGAGCCCCGCAAGGTCCGCAAGGTCGCCGTGCTCGGCGCCGGCATGATGGGCGCCGGCATCGCCTACTCCTGCGCCCGCGCCGGCATCGACGTCGTCCTCAAGGACGTCGCCCTGGAAGCCGCCGTCAAGGGCAAGGGCTACTCCGAGAAGCTGTGCGCCAAGGCCGTCGCCAAGGGCCGTACGACGCAGGAGAAGGCCGACGCGCTGCTCGCCCGCATCACGCCCACCGCCGATGCCGCCGACCTCGCGGGCTGCGACGCGGTCATCGAGGCCGTGTTCGAGGACACCGCGCTCAAGCACAAGGTGTTCCAGGAGACCGAGTCCGTCGTCGCGCCGGACGCGCTGCTGTGCTCGAACACCTCCACGCTGCCCATCACCACGCTCGCCGAGGGCGTCGAGCGGCAGACCGACTTCATCGGGCTGCACTTCTTCTCGCCGGTCGACAAGATGCCCCTGGTGGAGATCATCAAGGGCGAGCGCACCGGGGACGAGGCCCTCGCCCGCGCCTTCGACCTGGTGCGGCAGATCAACAAGACGCCGATCGTCGTCAACGACTCGCGCGGCTTCTTCACCTCCCGGGTCATCGGCCACTTCATCAACGAGGGCGTGGCCATGGTCGGCGAGGGCATCGAGCCCGCGTCGGTCGAGCAGGCCGCGGCCCAGGCCGGCTACCCGGCCAAGGTGCTCTCCCTGATGGACGACCTGACGCTGACCCTGCCCCGCAAGATCCGGAACGAGACGAAGCGGGCCGTGGAGGAGTCCGGCGGCACCTGGACGGCGCACCCGGCCGAGGCCGTCATCGACCGGATGGTCGACGAGTTCGGCCGCACCGGCCGCAGCGGCGGCGCCGGCTTTTACGAGTACGGCGAGGACGGCAAGCGGCTGCGCCTGTGGCCGGGCCTGCGCGAGCACTTCACGCAGGAGGGACGCGAGATCCCCTTCCGCGACATGCAGGAGCGCATGCTGTTCTCCGAGGCGCTGGACACCGTCCGGTTGCTGGAGGAGGGGGTGCTGACCTCGGTCGCCGACGCCAACATCGGCTCGATCCTCGGCATCGGCTTCCCCGGCTGGACGGGCGGCGTGCTGCAGTACATCAACGGCTACGACGGCGGTCTCCCCGGCTTCGTGGCACGCGCGCGTGAGCTCGCCGAGCGCTACGGCGAGCGCTTCACGCCGCCGGCGCTGCTGGTGGAGAAGGCGGAGACGGGGGAGACCTTCACGGACGGGCGCTGAGCGGCCGTATCACTCATCGGCGCTGTCCAGCCACTCCCGCAGCTCATCCTTCAGCGACCGCTGGAAGGTCGTGAGCAGTGCCTGCACCACCAGTGGGTGCATATGGGCGGACAGTGACTTCACATCCTGCGGGCCGCGGTCGGCGACCGCGGCCCGCAGCAGTCCCGACAGCTCCCGCGCGGCTGCACGGGAGTGCTCGATCAGCACGGTACGGGCGGCGAGGACCGTCTCCTGCGACAGCGGTACGTCCAGCAGCCCGACGCCGAGCCGCAGCAGCCCGGCGTCGACGCGGAACGCGTCCCCGTCCGGCACGACCACGTCCATGGCCGTCAGCCGCCGCAGGTCTTCGTCGCCGAGCGCGCGGCCCGCCCGCCGCTCCAGCTCCTCCCGGCTCACCGACTCCACCGTGTCCGGCGCCCACGACGCCACCACCGCGCGGTGCAGGGCGAGGTCGCGGGCGCTCAGGTCGGCCGGGAGCTGCCGCAGATACCGCTCGATCGCCGCCAGCGTCATCCCCTGGCGCTGGAGCTCCTCGATCAGCGCCAGGCGCGCGAGATGACCGGGGCCGTAGTGGCCCACCCGGCGCGGGCCCAGCACGGGCGGCGGGAGCAGACCCTTGGTGCTGTAGAAACGGACCGTGCGCACGGTGACGCCCGCGCGGGCGGCCAGCTCGTCGATCGTGAGGGTCGGCTCCTCGGTCGTCGTCATGTGCAGCAGTATCACTGTCTCACCGGTGCTGTGACACCTGTCGTGCGAGGAGTGGACCGCTCGTCCGCCCTGGTGAACGCGCCGTGAACCCCATGTGAGAAGAACCGCTCTGTGACATGGACCATCGCATGAGAAGTGATCCAGCGGGGAAGCTGCTGCCTTGGTCTGTGCCGTGAGGGGGTGGTGCGGGCCAAGCCACGTACGAGTCCCGAGGGCAACCCGCTCGGGCCGCACCAGAGAGTGGAACCACCCGTGAGCAAGGAAGCCGTGCACACGGCACAGGCCGCCGCCCACCCCGCGGCGACCGCAACGCCCGCGGACGCGGGCGACGCCGGTTACAGCAAGGACCTCAAGCACCGCCACGTCAACATGATCGCGATCGGCGGCGCGATCGGCACCGGCCTCTTCCTGGGCGCCGGTGGCCGACTGCACAGCGCGGGCCCCGCCCTCGCGCTGGCCTACCTCGTCTGCGGCATCTTCGCCTTCTTCGTGGTGCGGGCGCTCGGCGAGCTGGTCCTCTACCGCCCCTCCTCCGGATCCTTCGTGTCGTACGCGCGCGAGTTCCTCGGCGAGAAGGGCGCATACGTCGCCGGCTGGATGTACTTCCTGAACTGGTCGACGACCGGTATCGCCGACATCACCGCGATCGCGCTGTACACGCACTACTGGAGCCTGTTCACGCCCATCCCGCAGTGGGTGCTGGCGCTGATCGCGCTCGCGGTGGTGCTCGCCGTGAACCTCATCTCCGTGAAGATCTTCGGCGAGATGGAGTTCTGGTTCTCGATCGTCAAGGTGGCCACGCTCGTCGCCTTCATGCTGATCGGCATCTTCCTGCTGGCCACGCAGCACGAGGTCGGCGGTCACACGCCCGGCCTCAGCATGGTCACCGACCACGGCGGCGTCTTCCCGCACGGCGTCATGCCGGTCGTCCTGGTCATGCAGGGCGTGATCTTCGCGTACGCGGCGCTGGAACTGGTCGGTGTCGCGGCCGGCGAGACCTCCGAGCCCGAGAAGGTCGTCCCGCGCGCGGTGAACTCGATCATGTGGCGGGTCGGTCTGTTCTACGTCGGTTCCGTCGTCCTGCTGGCGCTGCTGCTGCCGGGGTCGGTGTACTCCGGTGACCAGAGCCCCTTCGTGACCGTGCTGTCGAAGATCGGCGTGCCGGCGGCCGGCGACGTGATGAACCTCGTCGTCCTGACCGCGGCCATGTCCTCGCTCAACTCCGGCCTGTACTCCACCGGCCGCATCCTGCGCTCCATGGCGATGGCGGGCTCGGCGCCGAAGTTCACCCGCGTGATGAGCCGCACCCAGGTGCCGTACGGCGGCATCCTGCTGACCTGCGGAATCTGTGTGCTCGGCGTGGGCCTGAACTACCTGATGCCGAGCCAGGCCTTCGAGATCGTGCTGAACGTGGCCTCCCTCGGCATCATCAGCACCTGGGTGATCATCATGATCTGCCATCTGGTCTTCGTGCGCCGGGCCAAGGCGGGCCTGGTCACCCGGCCGCACTTCCGCCTGCCGGGCAGCCCCGTCACCGAGATCGCGACGGTGGCGTTCCTGCTGGCCTGCCTCGGCATGATGTGGAACGACCCCGAGGTCGGCCGCAAGACGCTGCTCCTGATCCCGCTGATCGCGGTGCTCCTGGTCGCCGGCTGGTTCGCCGTGCGCCGCCGCGTGGCCCAGAACGCGGAGTACGAAGTCACGCAGTAGCAGCCCATGGCCACTGTCGGTGGCACCCCCTAGGGTGGCGTCATGTCGGAGATCACATATGGCCGGGGTGACGCCACCGCGCCGCCGGTCAAGGGCGTCAAGCTGATCGCCCACGTCTGCCGGTCACGGCAGAGCGCCGTGACGGTCCACGACCACGGGCAGGGGCTGTGAGCCGGGACCTCGACGTTCTCGTGCTGGGCGGGGCCGGGGTGGACACGATCGTCCAGGTGCCCGAGCTGCCGCTGCCCTATGCCGACAGTTACATGATCGACTCCGGCATCCGTACCCGCGCCGGCCAGACCGGCGACTTCGTCTCGCTCGGTCTGGCCGCCCTGGGCCTCGCCGTCCACCATGTCGACCTGCTCGGCGACGACCCGGAGGGCGACCTGGTGCGCGACCTGCACCGCGACCACGGCATCGCGCTCACCGCGATCCCGCAGCCGGCCGGCACCAAACGCGCGGTGAACCTGGTCGGCCCGGACGGCCGCCGTCTGTCGCTGTACGACACCAGCCGCAGCCGCCCCGGCGACCGGCTGCCCGAGGACACCGTCCGCCGCCTCGCCGCCACCGCCCGGCACGCGCATGTGTGCATCACCCAGCCGTGCGCCGACGCCCTGCCGGCGCTGCGCGCGGCCGGCGTGACGATCTCCACCGACCTGCACGACTGGGACGGCGAGAACCCCTACCACGAGCAGTTCGCCTACGAGGCCGACATCGTCTTCCTGTCGGCCGCCGCTCTGACCGACCCCGAGGGCACCCTGCGCCGCATCGCCGCCCGGGGCCGCGCCCGCCTCGCGGTCGCGACGGCCGGGGCGGAGGGCGCCCACCTGCTGGCCGAGGGCACCCTGACCCGCATACCGGTGGCGGCGCCGCCCGCACCGGTGGTGGACTCCAACGGCGCGGGTGACGCCTTCGCCGCCGGCTTCCTCTTCGGCTTCCTGACCGGCGAGCCGCCGCAGCGCTGCGCCTTCTACGGCACACTGGCCGGCGCCCACGCCTGCACGGTCCCGGCGACCCGCACGGCCGCCCTCGGCCGCACCGAGCTCCTGGCCCGGGCGACCGAGGCGGAACCCGTCACCGGCTAGCCGACCCGGGGCCACAGCCCCGAGGCGGCCGGCAGGCCCGTCGTCGCACCCTCCGTGTCGGCCGGCGGGCCCGGAGTCGCACCCCGCCGGCCGGCCGGGTCGGCCTCAGCCTCCGCGTCGGCCGGCAGGGCCTGCGTCACCCGCCCGCCGGCCCCGCCTTCCGCTCAGTGCCCGTGCACCTCGTTCGTCGCCGCGATCTTCTTCCAGGACTTCGGCTGGGCGGCCGGGGCCGCCGAGGTCCGGGCGAAGGATTCCGCGCGGGCCGCCGGAGCGCTCGGCTTCACCGGCTGGTACAGCCAGGTGTCGAAGAGGGCCGCGAGCGGCTTGCCGGAGACCTGCTCGGCGTAGCGCTGGAAATCGGCCACCGACGCGTTGCCGTACGCGTACTGCTGCGGCCAGCCCTTCAGGATCCTGAAGAACGCGTCGTCACCGATCTCGTTGCGCAGCGCCTGGATGGCCAGCGCGCCCCGGTCGTAGACCGCGATGTCGAACTGGTTGTCCGGACCCGGGTCGCCCGGCTTCACCGTCCAGAAGGGGTCGTCGGCCGGGTGCGATGCGTAGGTGTAGTCCGCGAGTTCCTGCGTGGTGCCCTCGCCCTCGTGCTCCGACCACAGCCACTGCGCGTACCGCGCGAAACCCTCGTTGATCCAGATGTCCTTCCAGCCCTTGAGCGACACACTGTCGCCCCACCACTGGTGGGCCAGCTCGTGCACGACGACGGAGGTGTTCGCGCCGTTCGCGAACTGCCGCGGGCTGTAGTAGACGCGCGTCTGGGTCTCCAGCGCGTACCCGGTGGTCGTGTTGGGCACATAGCCGCCCGCCGACGAGAACGGGTACGGGCCGAAGTAGCCGCTCAGCCAGTCGACGAGCTCCCCGGTGCGCTCCACGCTCGCCCGGGCCGCGCCGTCGTTGTCGCCGAGGTCCTTGCTGTAGGCGTTGACGACCGGGACGCCGCCCTCGGAGGTGGACGTGGTGACGTCGAACCTGCCCAGCGCCAAGGTGGCCAGATAGGTCGCCTGCGGCTTGTTCTCACGCCAGTTCCACCGCGTCCAGCCGAGCTTGGAACTCGTGGACTGAAGCGTGCCGTTGGAGAGGGCCTGGGTTCCGTCGGGCACCAGCACCGACACGTCGTAGGTGGCCTTGTCCAGCGGATGGTCGTTGCTCGGGAACCACCACCAGGCCGCTTCCGGCTCGTTCGCCCCGATGCCGCCGTCCGGGGTGCGGTGCCAGCTCGTGAAGCCGTACGCCTTCTTCGACGACGGTACCCCGCTGTAGCGCACGACGACGGTGACCGCCGTCCCCTTCGGCAGCGGCGTCCTCGGCGTGATCACCAGCTCGTGCTCGCCCGACGTCGTGAAGGCCGCCTTGGCCCCGTTGACCCGGACCTCGCTCACATCCAGCAGGAAGTCCAGGTCGAACCGCGACAGATCCTGCGTGGTCCGCGCCAGGATCGTCGCGGTGCCCTCCAACTCGTCGGTGGCCGGCTGGTACTTCAGCCTCAGGTCGTAGTGGGAGACGTCGTATCCGCCGTTGCCGTAGGCCGGGTAGTAGGGGTCGCCGATGCCCGGGGCGCCGGGGGAGAAGCTCGCCGCCGATGCCGGGATCGCCAGCAGGACGGAGGCGGCGGCCAGTGCGCCCGGCGCGATGATTCTGCGGTGCACGAAAGCTCCAAGTCGTAGGGGACCGAAGTTCGTTCGAGCCTATTGAGTCCCTCCGCCTCCGGTCATGTCCATGGTCCCTCCTGTCACACGATCGCCATTCAGCCGTCATGACCGAAGCCGTTCCACGCTCCTCACGGCCTGCTCGCCCGACACGGCTCACCGGCCCCCGTATGCGCTCTTCTGCACGGGAGTTGACCGATGTACCGTCCGCGCATGCCGAAACGCACCCGCTTCACGACCACAAGAACGCTCGTGACAGCCGCGGTCGCCGCCCTGGTGGCCGCTCTCCTCACCCCGGCCGCCGCGCACGCCACCCCGCGCGAGAGCCGGCCCGTCTACTCGTACGCGCACGCCATCCGCGAAGCCGTCTGGGTGGACACCGGACTCGACGGCGACGGCGACGGCCGCACCGACCGCGTCGCCGCGGACATCGTCCGGCCCAGCGAGCCTGCCGCGCAGGGCCGCAAGGTGCCCGTCATCATGGACGCCAGCCCCTACTACTCCTGCTGCGGCCGCGGCAACGAGAGCCAGAAGAAGACCTACGACGCACACGGCGACATCCTCCGGATGCCGCTGTTCTACGACAACTACTTCGTTCCGCGCGGCTACGCCGTCGTCGGCGTCGACCTCGCCGGTACCAACCGCTCCGACGGCTGCGTCGACGTCGGCGGCCGCTCCGACGTCCTGTCCGCCAAGGCCGTGATCGACTGGCTGAACGGCCGCGCGAAGGCGTACACCTCCCGAACCGGCACCACCACCGTCACAGCCGGCTGGACCGACGGCCGCACCGGAATGATCGGCAAGAGCTGGGACGGCACCATCGCCAACGGCGTCGCCGCGACCGGCGTCAAGGGCCTGAAGACCGTCGTCCCGATCAGCGCGATCTCCTCCTGGTACGACTACTACTTCCAGCAGGGCGCTCCGCTGTACGACTCCGGCCCCGAGTGGCTGTCCGACTACGTCGAGAGCCCCGACGCCCACGCCAAGTGCGCGGCCGTACAGCAGAAGCTGGTCGACGGCGCGCCCCGCAGCGGCGACTGGACGCCCCTGTGGACCGAGCGCGACTACGTCAAGGACGCGAAGAAAGTCCGCGCCAGCGTCTTCCTCGTGCACGGCATGCAGGACCTCAACGTGCGGACCAAGCACCTCGGCCAGTGGTGGGACGCCCTCGCGAAGAACGGCGTGAAGCGCAAGATCTGGCTCTCCCAGACCGGGCACGTCGACCCCTTCGACTTCCGCCGCGCCCCGTGGGTCGACACCCTGCACCGCTGGTTCGACCACGAACTCCTCGGCTACGACAACGGCATCGACCGCGAACCGATGGCCGACATCGAACGCCACCCCGACCAGTGGGTGACCTCGCACGTCTGGCCCCCGAGCGGCACCCGGCTCACCACCCTGCGGCCCGCCCCCGGCACCGAGTCCGGCGTCGGCACCCTCGGTCTGCGCCCGGCCACCGGCACCGCGACCTTCACCGACGACCCGAAGCACAGCGAGACCGACTGGGCGGCCCAGATCGACCGGCCGACCCCCGACAAGGCCGGCTTCACCACCGCGCCGCTCACCCGCGACCTGCGTCTGTCCGGCTCCTCCAAGGTCACCGTCACCGCGACACCGACCACCAGCACGGCCCATCTGTCGGCGGTCCTCGTCGACATCGGCCCGGCCACCGTCCGGGACTACGCCGACGCCGGCGAGGGCATCATCACCCTCACCGAACACACCTGCTGGGGCGCGAGCACCGCGGGCGACAGCGCCTGCTTCAAGGAGACGCGGGCCAAGACCACCGACGTCGGCTACACCGTCGTCAGCCGCGGCTGGGCCGACCTCGGCACCTGGGCCCACCCGGGCAAGGGCGCGCCGCTCGTGCCGGGCCGGTCGTACACGATCACCGTCGACCTGGCGGCGACCGACCACGTCGTGCCCAAGGGCCACCGGCTGGCGCTGATCGTGGCCGGCACCGACAAGGACCTCATCGATCCGCCGTCCACCACCCCGACCCTCACCCTCGACCTGTCCCGGACCTCCGCCCGGCTCCCGCTGGCCGGCGGTGCCGGTGCCTTCGCCCGCGCCACGGCCGGAGCGGCCACCCCGGCCCAGCACCCGACGACGCTGAACGGCGTGCACGGGCCGCGCACCACCCCGCGCGTGCCCTGACCCCCACGAGAGCCGCCCCTCAGGAGGGGGCGGCCAACGCGGCCGCCTCCTCCGCACAACCCCACGCCACGGTGACGCCCGCGCCGCCGTGCCCGTAGTTGTGCACCACCACCCGCCCGTCCGGCCGCGGTTCGCGCTCCAGCCGGACCGCGTCCCGGGCGGGCCGCAGCCCCACCCGGTGCTCCAGGACGCGCGCCCCGGCCACCTCCGGCCGCAGCGCCGCACACCGCCGTACGATCGCCTCGGCCACGGCCGGGTCGGGCTCGGTGGACCAGTCGCCGTCCTGCGCGGTGCCGCCCAGCAGCAGACGGTCGGTGTGCGGCAGCAGATAGGCCAACTCGCCCTCGGCGGTGGTCGAGACGACCCAGGTGCGCACGCCGGGGTTCTCCACCACGACCAACTGCCCCCGCACCGGCCGCACCGCCGGATCGGGGACGAGCCGACGGGCGCCCAGACCCGTGCAGTTGACCACCACCGCGGCCGGCACCCGGTCCAGATCGGACACCGTGCGCTCCTCGACGATCCCGCCCGCCGCCGTGAACCGCCGCCGCAGCCACGGCAGATGCACCGCCATGTCGATCAACGGCAGCCGCGCCCACACCCCCGACCCGGCGTACTCCTCCTTCACGGAGGCCCGCAGCCCCGGCAGCCGGGCGGCAGCCCATCCCGCGACCTCCTCCAGCTCCGTCTCGCCCAGCACCCCGTCGACCAGGCGCACGCCGGTCGCCTCCGGGCGCTCCGCCAGCTCCTCGTACACGTCCAGGGAGCGCAGTGCCCACGCCCGCGCCGAGGCCACCGGTTTGATGTGGTACGGCCACCACAGCGCACCGGCGACCGCCGATGTCGTCCGCTCCACCGGGTCCCGCGTCCACACGCGCACCCGCCGGCCGCGCTCGGCGAGCACCACGGCGGTGGTCAGCCCCACGACCCCGCCACCGACCACGATCACGTCGTCCCTGCGCTCACTTTCCACACCGGGACGGTAGCGGAACGTGTCAGCGCTCACATCGGTGACGACGCGGGAATGCTCACCGCATGTCTGCCGTGCTTCGCCGAACGGTGCGCGGCCTGCTGCGCGAGGCCGAGGCGCCGCTGCCCGGCGGGCGGTCCGTCATCACGGCTGCCCCGAGTGCGCCGACCTGGCCTGCGGGCGGTCACCGCGGTCATCGAACACGCCCTGGACCGCAGCCCCGTCGGCAGCGCCGCCTGACCCGCCCGGGGCGAGGCGGGTCGAGGTCACCTCGCCGTGCCGGGTGCGGTAGACGGCGTACCGTGTGGACCGGCCCTCGCCACACCCACGGGATCTTCGACGGCATCCTCGAGACCGGCAGGCACCGCGTCCTGCTGGACGCCCCGTTAGGATCGGCGCCCTGATGACTGCCACTCTCGTCGCCAAGAACCTCGCCGCCGGGCACGGCGACCGCTCGCTCTTCTCCGGGCTCGACCTCGTCGTCGCGCCCGGCGACGTGATCGGGCTGGTCGGTGCCAACGGCGCGGGCAAGTCCACGCTGCTGACCATGCTCGCCGGGCTCCTCCCGCCCGAGCAGGGCGAGCTTCGCCTGTCCCCGCCGACGGCCACCGTGGGCCACCTCCCGCAGGAACCCGAGCGGCGGCCGGGGGAGACGGTCCGGGAGTTCCTGGCCCGCCGCACCGGCGTCGCCGCCGCCCAGCGGGCCATGGACGAGGCCACGCAGGGGCTGGTCGACGGGGCGCCCGGCGCTGACGACGCGTACGCGGTGAGCCTGGAGCGCTGGCTCGCCCTCGGCGGCGCCGACCTCGACGAGCGCGCGGAGGAGGTCGCCGACTCCCTCGGTCTGGCCGTGGGTCTGGACCAGCCGATGACGTCGCTGTCCGGCGGCCAGGCGGCCCGCGCCTCCCTCGCCTCACTCCTGCTGTCGCGCTACGACGTCTTCCTCCTCGACGAGCCCACCAACGACCTCGACCTGGACGGCCTGGAGCGTCTCGAACGCTTCGTGAGCGGGCTGCGCGCGGCCACGGTCGTCGTCAGCCACGACCGCGAGTTCCTCACCCGCACGGTCACCAAGGTGCTCGAACTCGACCTCGTCCAGCAGCAGATCAACCTCTACGGCGGCGGCTACGACGCCTACCTGGAGGAGCGCGAGGTGGCCCGCCGCCATGCACGCGACGACTACGACGAGTACGCCGACAAGAAGTCCGCGCTGGAGGACCGGGCGCGCACCCAGCGCGCGTGGATGGACAAGGGTGTGAAGAACGCCCGGCGCAAAGCGGGCGACAACGACAAGATCGGCCGCAAGTTCCGCAGCGAGGCCAGCGAGAAGCAGGCCGCGAAGGCCCGCCAGACGCAGCGGCTGATCGAGCGCCTCGACGTCGTCGAGGAGCCGCGCAAGGAGTGGGAGCTGCGCATGGAGATCGCCTCCGCCCCGCGCTCCGGCGCGGTCGTGGCGACCCTGCGCGACGCCGAGGTCCGGCGCGGCGACTTCACCTTCGGCCCGGTCTCCCTGCAGATCGACTGGGCGGATCGGGTGGCGGTCACCGGTGCGAACGGCGCCGGCAAGTCCACCCTGCTCGGCGCCCTGCTCGGCCGTGTCCCCCTGGCCGCCGGGCACGCCGCGCTCGGCTCGGGGGTGCTCGTCGGCGAGGTCGACCAGGCGCGGCGGCTGTTCCACGGCCCGGAGTCCCTGCTGGACGCCTTCTGCGCGGCCGTCCCCGACACCGAACCGGCCGAGGTCCGCACGCTGCTCGCCAAGTTCGGCCTCAAGGCCGGCCATGTCGTGCGCCCGGCGGCGACGCTCTCCCCGGGCGAGCGCACCCGGGCCGCCCTGGCGCTCCTGCAGGGCCGGGGCGTCAACCTCCTCGTCCTCGACGAGCCGACCAACCACCTCGACCTGCCGGCCATCGAGCAACTGGAATCCGCGCTCGACGCCTACGAGGGCACCCTGCTCCTGGTCACCCACGACCGCCGCATGCTGGACGCCGTCCACGTAACCCGCCGCCTGGAGGTCGCGGACGGCAAGGTCACCGAACGCTAGGGGGCGTCTCCGCCGTACAGGCCGGCCGCCTCCTTCGCCGCCCGCTCCACGCGGGCCACGTGCCCGGGGTCGTGCGGTGCCACGTTGCCGCCGCCCGCCCGCTGGCCCGCGGTGCCGTCGATCAGCTCCCGGACGATGTCGGCGTGCCCGGCGTGCCGGTGCGTCTCGCCGATCATGTGAGTGAGCACCCGGTGCAGGGTCAGTTCGACGCCTGGGCCGCCGGGCAGCCGGCCCACCGCGTCCAGCGGCAGCGCCTCGATCGTGGCGTCCGCGTGCGCCCACGCCCGCCGGTACCCGGCGACGATCCGCGCGCGGGGCTCCTCGGGCCGGGCCCACAGGTCAGCGTCCGGTTCGGCGTCGCCCGCGATCCACAGTGCCGGCCCGTCGAAGGGCCGCCCGAAGGTCGCGCCGAAGTACAGTGCCTCGGCGCCGGTCAGGTGCTTCACCAGGCCCAGTAGATTGGTGCCGGTCGGGGTCAGCGGGCGGCGGACGTCGTACTCCGAAACTCCCTCCAGCTTCCAGAGCATGACCTCGCGGGCGTCCTGGAGGCAGCGGCGGAGGTCTTCCTTGGGTTCGGTCGCGCTCATGCGGCCAGTCTGCCGACGCGACGATCTTCCTTCACCCTGTTATTCCGCGTTATTCCGCCGCGATCCGTGTCGCCAGCCGCGGATAGTGGACGACGAACCCGTCCGCGTCGATCTCCAGGTCGCTGCGGAAGGAGCCGGAGGCGTAGCGGACGCGACCGCCTCCGCCGGACAGGCGGGCGAGATGGGTGTAGGTCTGCCGGGACGGGCGTACCACCAGGCCCGGCACCGACACCCAGGCCATCAGGAACTCCTGCTCGCCCACTGCCCGGTGCAGCGCGTGGCGCAGCAGCGGCATGGTGTTGGTGAGCGGGCTGAGCCCGAGGTCGCAGTCGAGGGCGCCGGTCAGCGGGGGCAGGGGTTCCCCGTCGGCGCTCCAGCCGCCGCGGCCGTCGTGGCGCAGCTCCAGGGTGCGGGTGCGGGCGGCGGTCTCCGCGGTCACCAGCAGCCGCCGCGTGACGAAGTCCTCCGCGGTTTCCAGCTCGTAGGAGATCCAGTACGGCTCCGGCGTGGTGCCGACCGCCCGTCCCCGGGCGTGCAGGGCGCCCGGGCCGCAGTCGACCCACGCGGTCTCGTACCCACCGCTCGCCGGCACGTCCCAGGTGAGCACACGCGAAGTGGTCATACGGCCACTGTACGAGCGCGCCCGGTTCCGCCCCTGCCGGAGCGGAACCGGGCGCCCCGAAACGGCCTAGCGGCGGCCCTTCTTGTCGCCGCCCAGCAGCCCCGCGCGACGCAGCGCGTCGGCCATGGCGCTGTTCGCCGGAGCCTGACGGCCACCGCCGCCGCCACCGGCACCACCGCCGCCCCCGCGGCCCTGACGCTGCTGCGGCGGGCGTCCGCCGCGCTGCCGGCCGCCGCCGGGAGAGGCGGACTTCTCCTGGGGGGCAGCCTCGTCGTCGAGACGCAGGGTCAGCGAGATCCGCTTGCGCGGGATGTCGACCTCGAGGACCTTCACCTTCACGATGTCGCCGGGCTTGACGACGTCGCGCGGGTCCTTGACGAACGTCTTCGACATCGCGGAGACGTGCACCAGCCCGTCCTGGTGGACACCGACGTCGACGAAGGCACCGAAGGCGGCCACGTTGGTGACGACGCCCTCGAGGATCATCCCGGAGGCGAGGTCGGAGATCTTCTCGACGCCCTCCTTGAAGGTGGCCGTCTTGAAGGCGGGCCGCGGGTCGCGGCCGGGCTTCTCGAGCTCCTTGAGGATGTCGGTGACGGTCGGCAGACCGAACGTGTCGTCGACGAACTCCTGCGGCCGCAGCGAGCGCAGCACCGCGGTGTTGCCGATCAGGGAGGCGACCTCCTGCCCGGTGTTCTTCACCATGCGGCGCACCACCGGGTAGGCCTCGGGGTGCACGCTGGAGGCGTCCAGCGGGTCGGTGCCCCCGCGGATGCGCAGGAAGCCGGCGCACTGCTCGTACGCCTTCGGGCCGAGCCGCGGCACCTTCTTCAGCTGCGCGCGGGAGGTGAAGGGGCCGTTGGCGTCGCGGTGCGCCACGATGTTCTCGGCGAGCCCTGAGGTGATACCGGAGACGCGGGCCAGCAGGGGCGCGGACGCGGTGTTGACGTCGACACCGACGCCGTTCACACAATCCTCCACGACCGCGTCCAGCGAGCGGGACAGCTTCACCTCGGACAGGTCGTGCTGGTACTGGCCGACGCCGATCGACTTCGGGTCGATCTTCACCAGCTCGGCCAGCGGGTCCTGCAGCCGGCGCGCGATGGACACCGCGCCGCGCAGCGACACGTCCATGTCGGGCAGCTCCTGCGAGGCGAACGCCGACGCCGAGTACACCGAGGCGCCGGCCTCCGACACCATGACCTTGGTGAGGTTCAGCTCCGGGTGCTTGGTGATCAGCTCACCGGCGAGCTTGTCGGTCTCGCGGGAGGCGGTGCCGTTGCCGATGGCGATCAGCTCGACCGCGTGCTCCTCGGCGAGCCGGGCCAGCTTGGCGATCGCCTCGTCCCACCGGTTCGCCGGGACGTGCGGGTGGATGACGTCCGTGGCGACGACCTTGCCGGTGGCGTCGACGACGGCGACCTTGACGCCCGTACGGAAACCGGGGTCGAGGCCGAGCGTCGCGCGCGTGCCCGCGGGGGCGGCGAGCAGCAGGTCCCGCAGGTTGGCGGCGAAGACGCCCACGGCGTCGTCCTCGGCGGCCGTGCGCAGCCGCAGCCGCAGGTCGATGCCCAGGTGGACGAGGATGCGGGTGCGCCAGGCCCAGCGGACGGTGTCCTTCAGCCACTTGTCACCCGGCCGCCCGCGGTCGGCGATCCCGAACTTCGCGGCGACGATGCCCTCGTACGACGACGGGCCGTCCGTGGGCTCCTCCGGCTCCAGGACGAGGTCGAGGACCTCTTCCTTCTCGCCGCGCAGCATCGCCAGGACGCGGTGCGAGGGCAGCTCGGTGAACGGCTCGGCGAAGTCGAAGTAGTCGGCGAACTTGGCGCCCGCCTCCTCCTTGCCCTCGCGCACCTTCGCGGTCAGCCGGCCCCGCACCCACATGCGCTCGCGCAGCTCGCCGATCAGGTCGGCGTCCTCGGAGAACCGCTCGGTGAGGATCGCGCGGGCGCCGTCCAGGGCCGCCTGCGGGTCGGCGACGCCCTTGTCGGCGTCGACGAAGGCCGCTGCGGCCGCGAGCGGGTCGACGGACGGGTCGCCGAGCAGTCCCTCGGCCAGCGGCTCGAGACCCGCCTCGCGGGCGATCTGCGCCTTGGTGCGCCGCTTGGGCTTGTACGGGAGGTAGATGTCCTCCAGCCGCGCCTTGGTCTCGGCGCCGCGGATCCGCGCCTCCAGCTCGTCGGTGAGCTTGCCCTGCTCGCGCACCGACTCCAGGATCGCCGTCCGGCGCTCCTCCAGCTCACGCAGATAGCGCAGCCGCTCCTCGATCGTGCGCAGCTGCGCATCGTCGAGCATCTCGGTCGCTTCCTTGCGGTAGCGGGCGACGAAGGGCACCGTCGAACCGCCGTCGAGCAACTCCACGGCGGCCTTGACCTGCCGCTCTCGTACGCCGAGCTCCTCGGCGATCCTGCCTTCGATGGACCCTACTTCGATGGATCCGGGTGTCGTCACGATCCCGTACCGCCTTCTCCACATCGGGTTGCGCGGCAATTGTGGCAGGCGGCACCGACAACGTGGATCAGGGCGTGCCTCCCGGCGGGGCGGGATCGCGCACGCCGGGACGGCGGGGCGGCCGGGGCGGGAGGGCGGTGGTCAGCGTGTCACCGGCCCGCCCCGCCCCCTGGGCTCAGGCCCCATGTCCTCGGGCCGTGCTCGAGGCGCCGCCGAACAGGCGGGCCACGGCGCGGAACGGCAGGGTCACCACCGTGGCCACCGCCGAGCCGATCTGGCGCAGGACGTCTGCGATCGCACGCAACACGTAGATCCCCTTTGTTCGTCCGGGTTGCTGTCCCGGACCGGGTACCGCGCCGCTGTGCTCCCATGCCCGGGCCGCCGGCGGCTCGGCACTCGCCGGACCAGCGGCTCAGCCCTTGCCGACCAGGTCCGCCGGGAAGGCCCCCGCGAGGGCGGCGGTGCGGGCGAAGGCGCCGGCGAGGTCCGTGAGCCGCGCGACGTCCTCCGCGCCCAGGTGCTCGTACGGCGCCCGGTCCAGCCGGTCCGTCTGCTCCTCGATGTCCGCGCGCAGCGCCACGCCCTGCTCGGTCAGTTCCCCCGACGCGTCGAGCAGACCGCGCCCGCGCAGCCGCGCCCGGGCCGCGTCCCAGTCCGCGCGCGTCCAGCCGCGTGTGGTGAACACCCAGGCCGGGGTCATGCCCTTGCCCGTCGCGGTGTGCGTCACCACGGCCTCGAGACCGTCCAGCTCGGCCGCCAGCAGTACGGCGAGGTGCCCGTCGCCCCGGTGCTCGCGCAGCAGCGTCGCCGCGTGCCAGAACGCCAGGTGCGGCTCCTCGGGCACCGGCAGGTCGGCGTGGGCGGAGTACAGCGGCCGCCCGGGGCGGGAACAGGCCTGCGCGGCCCGCAGCGCCAGCCGTGCCGCCTCGGCCATCTCCTTCGACGCGATCGCCTCCTCGCCCAGCAGGCGGCGCAGCGATCCGTCGACGGCACGCGCGCGTGCCGCGAGCACATCGGCCGGCGCGGCCGTCGCCCACACCGCGGGCACGTGCTCGGCGACCAGGTCGTACCGGTAGTTGTAGAAGGCCGCGGCGACGGTGCCGGCGCCCACCGGCCCGAGCGCCGCCGACCGGACGGCGAAGTTGACCCCGCGGGGGTGCGTGATCCCCAGCGCGCCGAGTTCCTTGCCCAGTTCGGGCGCGAAGTAGTGCATGGCGTGCAGCGTGTTGAGCGCGTTGTGGCAGCGGCGGCCGGCGCGCGGCGCGAGGACGGCGGTAGTCATGCGGGCACGTTACCGACCGGTCGGTATCTGCTCCAGTCCCCGGGCCTCACTCACCGCCCGCGATGGCAGAAAAGGTGGGAAATTCGTCGTTGCCGCCATGGCGCGACTCCCGAAGAATCGTCGGCATGGCGCAGCGAACCGTTCTCTTCGTGCTCTTCGACGGCGTGCAGAGCCTCGACGTCACCGGCCCCCTGGAGGTCTTCACCGGTGCGGAGAAACAGACCCCGGGCAGCTACCGCCTGCGTACGGCGTCCGCGGGGGGCGCCCCCGTGCGCACCTCCAGCGGCCTGCTCCTCGTACCGGACGAGGCGCTGGAGGACACGCCCGACCCGCACACCCTGCTCGTCCCCGGCGGGCAGGGCACACGCAGCCCCGACCCGCACCTGGTCGACTGGCTGCGCCGGCACGGACCGCGTGCGCAGCGTGTGGTCTCGGTGTGCACCGGCGCGATCCTGCTCGCCCGGGCGGGACTGCTGGACGGCCGGCGCGCCACCACGCACTGGGCGTACTGCGACAAGCTCGCCCGGGACCACCCCGCCGTCCAGGTCGACCCCGACCCCATCTACGTCCGCGACGGCCACGTGAGCACGTCCGCAGGCGTCACCTCCGGCATCGACCTCTCGCTCGCCCTGGTCGAGGAGGACCTCGGCCGGGACGCGGCGCTCACCATCGCCCGCCACCTGGTCGTCTTCCTGCGCAGGCCCGGCAACCAGGCGCAGTTCAGCGCCCAGCTCGCCGCGCAGACCGCCTCCCGCGAGCCGCTGCGTGAAGTCCAGCAGTGGATTACCGAACACCCGGACGACGACCTCGGCGTGGAGGCGCTCGCGGCGCGCGCCCGGCTCTCGCCGCGTCACTTCACGCGCGCGTTCCAGGCCGAGACCGGCACGACACCCGGCCGGTACGTCGACCGGGTCCGCCTGGAACACGCCCGCCGTCTGCTCGAGGACACCGGCGACGGCGTGGAGGAGGTCGCCCGGGCCAGCGGCTACGGCACCCCGGAGGCCATGCGACGCGCCTTCGTCAAGGCCCTCGGCGCCTCCCCGGCGGAGTACCGCCGCCGCTTCCGCCCCGCCCCCACCCGTTGAGAGGGATCCTCATGCAGATCGCCATGGTCGTCTACGACGGCTTCACCGCCCTCGACGCCGTCGGGCCCTACGAGATCCTCAGCCGCCTGCCGGACGCGCACGTCGACTTCGTCGCCGAGGAACCGGGCGCCGTCCGCACCGACACCGGATTCCTCGCCGTCACCGCCGACAGGGCCCTGCGGGAGGTGCCCAGCCCCGACGTCGTGGTGGTGGCGGGCGGCCCCGGCACCTTCGCACAGGCGGAGAACGAGGCACTGGCCGAGTGGTTGCGCACGGCCGACGCGACGAGCACCTGGACGACCTCCGTGTGCTCCGGGTCGCTGCTGCTGGGCTGCGCCGGCCTGCTGCGCGGCCGGCGCGCCACGAGCCACTGGGCCGCGCTGGACCTGCTGCGGCAGTACGGCGCCGAGCCCACCGGGCAGCGGGTGGTCTTCGACGGCAAGTACGTCACCGCCGCCGGGGTCTCCTCCGGCATCGACATGGCGCTCGCCCTTGTCGGCCGGATCGCCGGCGACGAGCACGCCCAGGCCGTGCAACTGCTGACCGAGTACGACCCGCAGCCGCCCTACGACGCGGGGTCGCCCGAGAAGGCGCCCGCGCACCTCGTCGAGGAGTTCCGCACCGCGAGCCGATTCAGCCTGACGTAGTCCAGGTGAAGCGCGGCGCGCGGCGCTCAAGGAACGCGGCGACGCCCTCCGCGGTGTCGCCGCTGCCGCGCGCCTGCCGCGCCCAGTGGTCCTCGCGGTCCGTGCGGCCGTTCGCGAACTCCTTGGCGGCGGCCTGCGTGAGCTGCGAGCGGGCGGCCAGGACGCGGGTGAACTCGGCGACCCGCTTGGCCAGTTCCCCCTCGGGCAGCAGTTCGTCGACCAGGCCGGTGCGCAGGGCCCGTTCGGCGTCGATCAATTCACCGGAGAACAGCAGGTACTTCGTGGTCGCCGGGCCGACCAGCGCGGTCAGCCGGCGGGTGGCGGAGGCCGGATAGACGATCCCGAGCTTCGCCGGGGTCACCCCGAACAGCGCTCCCTGCTCCGCGAACCGCAGATCGCAGGCCGCCGCCAGCTGGGCGCCGCCGCCCACGCAGTGGCCCCGCACCGCGGCCAGCGTCGGCTTGGGAAACGCGGCCAGGGCCTCCTCGGCGAGCACCGCCAGGCGCTGGGCCTCCTCGGGGGAGCCCTGGAGCGTGGAGATGTCGGCGCCCGCGCAGAAGGTGCCGCCCTCGCCGGTCAGCACCAGGACGCGCACGTCCGGATCGGCGGCCAGGGTGTCCAGCAGCGGCGGCAGCGCCTGCCACATCGCCGCCGTCATGGCGTTGCGCTTGGCCGGATGGCGGATGACGACGGTGGCGACCGCTTCGGTGACGCTGTGCAGCAGCTCGGGCTCCATGGGCCGGATGCTATCGGCGCCGCCGGACCCCCGGGCGGCGCCGGGAGTGAGACCACCCACCGACGGAAGGTGAAACGTCTCACGCTGGGCGAAGACGGCCGGGGACGGCCGACGCCGGACCGCACGCGACGGCTCCCACCGAACCCGTACAACCCGAAGAGTTCCGGAAGGCGGCACGACGTCGACACGAGCAGTCCCACATCTGACCGTGTCATACGCCAACGGTCACGAACGCTCGATATGTGCCTACTTCTGTTCAGGTGTGCGGACGGGAGCGACGCGTTCTCAACACTCGACGTGTGGTGACAATCGAGCGCAAGGGTGGCGACCGGACGATGGACGATCAAGGGCGCGGGTCCGCCCCACGCCCCGCGGGCGGCGCGGAGGCACCCGCCGACCCGGCGAGACGGGACCCGCTTCCGTACGAGGGCGTGTGGCGGTTCACCGCCCCCGCTGTCGACGCCTCCGTACCGCAGGCCCGGCACGCCGTGCGGGACCTGCTGTACCGCCAGGGCGTCCCGGTCTCCTCCGACCTGCTGCAGGGACTGCTGCTGATCGTCTCGGAGCTGGTGACCAACGCCGTCCGGCACGCGGCGCTGCTGTCGCCGATGCTCGCCGTGGAGGTGGCGGTCGGCGCCGAATGGGTGCGGGTGTCCGTGGAGGACAACCACCCCTACCGCCCCACCGCCCTGGAGGCCGACCACGGGCAGCTCGGCGGGCGCGGGCTGCTGCTGGTCCGCGAGATCACACGGGAGGCGGGCGGGGTGTGCGAAGTGGAGCACACCGCGAGCGGCGGCAAGGTGATCTGGGCGGCCCTGCCGCTCACGCCCGCGCGCGTGCCGTAACGTTCCTCGACCGGCCCGGCGGCCTGCGCCCACCGGAACGGGGCGGCGCTCACCAGCCTGCGCCCGGGCCCGTCAGCTCCCTGATCGCCGGGCGCGCCGCGTCCAGGACGGTCATGAACCAAGCGGAGAACGTGTCCTGCGCGTGGCGCTCGGCCAGCTCGGCGGAGGTCACGAAGGCTGTCGCGCCGACCTCCTCCGGGTCCGGACGCAGCGCGGACTGCACGAGCCCGACGAACAGGTGGTTGTACTCCTGCTCCACCAGGCCCGATGCCGGGTCCGGGTGGTTGTAGCGCACCGTGCCGGCCTCGGCGAGCAGTGACGGGGACACGCCGAGCTCCTCGTGGGTGCGCCGGGCGGCGGCGGCGAAGGGCGCCTCACCTGGGTAGGGATGGCCGCAGCAGGTGTTCGACCAGACGCCGGGGGAGTGGTACTTGCCCAGCGCCCGCTGCTGGAGCAGCAGCCGGCCGGTCTCGTCGAAGAGGAACACGGAGAACGCCCGGTGCAGCTGCCCGGGAGCCTGATGGGCGGCGAGCTTTTCCTCGGTGCCGATCGTCACGCCGTTCTCGTCGACCAGTTCCAGCAAAATCGCGTCCGCGGCGCCGTCCGACGACGAGGTGCGCGTCGCAGTGGCAGGTGTGATCGGCATACCCATCCTTCGCATCGTCCTACGGCCCCAGTCTGCCGTACCTGTCCGGCACTCCCGGCCCTTGGCGACGCGCCCGCATGTCCCGCGCCGACGCGGACCGCGGCCGTGGCCGTCCGGTCACCGGAAGGGGGCCCGGTGGTTGATGTTGCCCGGGGCGACGGCTGCGGAACCGTCCTTTCCGGGTGAGCGGGAGGTGACGGCGGGGGCGCTCAGTGGCACAGGTGCGCTTCGTGCTCCGCGTGGCCGCCCGGCTCCAGCTGGAAGGTGCAGTGCTCGACGTCGAAGTGGCCGCCGAGGCACTCCTGCAGCTCGTGCAGCATCTTCTCGTGGCCGATCGCGCTGAGGACCTCGGTGCTGACCACGACGTGCGCGGACAGCACCGGCAGGCCGGAGGTGATCGTCCAGGCGTGCAGGTCGTGGACGTCCTCCACGCCGTCCAGGGCCAGGATGTGCATGCGCACCTCCGCCATGTCCACGCCCTTCGGCGCCGACTCCAGCAGCACGTCCAGGGTCTCGCGCAGCAGCTTGACGGTCCGCGGGACGATCATCACGGCGATGACCAGGGAGGCGATCGGGTCGGCGGCCTGCCAGCCGGTGAGCAGGATCACGCCCGCGGCGATGATCACCGCGACCGAGCCGAGCGCGTCCGCGGCGACCTCGAGGAAGGCGCCGCGCACGTTGAGGCTCTCCGCCTGGCCGCGCATCAGCAGCACGAGCGAGACGCTGTTGGCGACGAGGCCGACCAGACCGAAGACGATGGTCAGGCCGCCCTCGGTGGCGGCGGGGGTGACGAAGCGCTGGATCGCCTCGATGAGCACATAGCCGCCCACGCCGAGCAACAGCAGACAGTTGGCGAGCGCGGCGAGGATCTCGGCGCGGGCCAGGCCGAAGGTGCGGCGCTCGCTCGGCGGACGGTTCGCGAAGTGGATCGCCAGCAGGGCCATGCCGAGCCCGAGGGCGTCGGTGGCCATGTGCGCGGCGTCGGCGACCAGCGCGAGGGAGTCGGCCAGCAGGCCGCCGACGATCTCGACCACCATCACGGTGAGCGTGATCCCCAGCGCGGCGCGCAGCCGCCCGCGGTACGCCGCGGTGGCCGTCCCGGCGGTGTGCGCATGTCCACCGTGACCGTGCGCGTGGTCGTGGCCAACCCCCATGAAACTCCTCCTGTTGAACGTCCGGGCCCCCAGTCAACTACGGGTGGGGGGTATCGGGCAACGCGGCACTGAACACCGTTGTCATGTGCCCTGACCTGCACAAACGAACCCCAGGTCAGGGCGTTGCGGGCTGCTCCGCAAGGGGAGCGGGCCGCGGGCGCCGGGGGTGTCGAGCCCGGCGGGGGAGGGACCGGGTCAGGATGGTGGGGGCGGCTCTGCAGGGGGAGGGCTGCGGCGGGCTGGGGTCGCGCGAGCCCGGGTTGCTCCGCCGGGGCGGGCTGCGGCGCCGCGTGAGCCCGGCGGGGCCGGGGGCCGGCCGGGGATCGGGTGCGGTGGACGACGCGTGGGCCGGGCTCCGTGGCCCGCGTCGGGGTCGGGTCGGCGGAGGGAGGTGGCCGGCGCCGATTGCTCGGCCACCGAGACGCGCGGGCCGCCAGACCCAGCCACACCGTCCGGGGAACTGACGGCGTGGTCCCTCGGCGCGTGCCCCCACGACCCTGGCCCGCCGCCTGGCGCGTGGCTCCCGCCCCGCCGCAGGCGCCCCGTGGCCCCGGCCCACCACCCGATGCGCGGCTTCCGCCCCGCCTCTGCATGCCGCCGGGCGGCCTTGCTCTGCCGTCAGGCGGGCGGTTCCGGCCCACGGTGCATGCGGTCCGGTGGGCCTGGGCCCGCCGCCCGGTGCGGCTTCCGCCCCGCCCTGCATCCCGCCGGGCGGCCTTGCTCTGCCGTCAGGCGGGCGGTTCCGGCCCACGGTGCATGCGGTCCGGTGGGCCTGGGCCCGCCGCCCGGTGCTGCTCCCGGCCCGCCCTGCACGCCGCCGGGCGGGCCTCGTCCCGCCACCCGGCGTGCCCCCGGCTCCCCCACCCCTGGTACGCGGCCCCGCCTCTTGGCCCCGCGCGAGGCCCGCCCCGGCTCGGCCCCCCGTGTCCATCGCCGAGATACAGGAGACGAGGCCCCGGCCCCGGCCCAGGCCCCCGCCCAGGCGCCCGGCCTGGGCGCCCGGCCCGGGCTCCGGCCCGCTCACGGGCAGCTGCCACGCCGGTCTCCCGGGCAGCCGTCACGCAGGACAGGGACACAGCGCCCCCAGGAACCCCCCCCAGAGCGCCCGGCGGTATGTCCCCCGATGCGGCGTCTGTCGGGGGCGGTTTGTGGGGTGGGGGTGTGATCACCGATGATGACCGCGGCAAAGGGCGGTGCAGTCCGCGTCGAGCAGGTGTTTAACGGGCGGTGAACACGCGCTTCGCGGCATCCGATAGCCTCTGCCGACATGCCGCCCGCCTGGTGCAGCCAGCGGTGCCCCCCACCATGCACACGACCGGCGCCCGACGCGCCGGTGTCCAGGGAGTGAGTTCGGTTGTCGACCGCCATCCTCACCGGCCAGCCGGTCCCCGGAGCGTCGATCGAGGACGACCTGCGGGCGCTGGGCTTCGAGGTGCGACTCGCCTCCGACGCCGCCGACGCCGAGTCCCTGCTCGCCGCGGTCCCCGGTGATCAGCGCGTCGCCGTCGTCGACACCCGTTTCGTCGGCCACCTGCACGCCCTGCGCCTCGGCCTGACCGACCCCCGCTTCCCGCTCGCCGCGATCCCCGGTGCCGTCACCGCCCGGCCCGCCGGCCGCCAGGCCCTCACCCGGGCGATGGCCAGGGAGACCTCCGCGTCCGGTGACACCCAGGGCACCACTCACACCGCCGTCGCCGGCCTCGCCGACCGTGTCACCGCCGCCCTCGACGCCGAGGGCACCGACGTCCACCGTCCCGCGCTCGGCAGCCTCGTCGCGGCCGTACCGGACGACCCGCAGGCCCGTAACGAGGCCCGGCAGGCCGTCGCCGCCGTCGACGAGGAGGCCGTACGCCTGAAGTCGGCCGTGAAGGCCGGCGACGGCTTCTTCACGACCTTCTTCATCAGCCCGTACTCGCGCTACCTCGCCCGCTGGTGCGCCCGGCGCGGACTCACCCCGAACCAGGTCACCACCGCCTCCCTGTTCACCGCCCTGATCGCCGCCGGCTGCGCGGCCACCGGCACCCGCGGCGGCTTCGTCGCGGCCGCCGTCCTGCTCATCGCCTCGTTCGTGCTCGACTGCACCGACGGCCAGCTCGCCCGCTACTCCCTGCAGTACTCCACGCTCGGCGCCTGGCTGGACGCCACCTTCGACCGGGCCAAGGAGTACGCCTACTACGCCGGGCTCGCCCTCGGCGCGGCCCGCGGCGGCGACGACGTATGGGCGCTGGCGCTCGGGGCGATGATCCTGCAGACCGGCAGGCACATGGTCGACTTCGCCTTCCACGAGGCCACCGACGACGCGGCCCCCGCCACGGCCGGAGCCGGGCCGGCCGGGCCCGCCGCCCCCACCGACCGGCTCGACGGCGTCGGCTGGACGCTGTGGGTGCGCCGCATGATCATCCTGCCCATCGGCGAGCGGTGGGCCATGATCGCGGTCCTCACCGCCGCGACCACCCCGCGCATCACCTTCTACGCCCTGCTCATCGGCTGCGCCTTCGCCTCCGTGTACACCACGGCCGGCCGGGTGCTGCGGTCCCTGGCCCGCAGGAGCCGGCGCCGCACCGACCGCGCGGCGCGCTCGCTCGCGGACCTGGCCGACTCCGGGCCGCTCGCCCTCGGCCTCGCCCGTGTGCTGCCGGGGCGGCTGCCCGGCTTCGCCGTCCCCGCCGCGGCTCTGCTGGGCGGCGCGGCGGTCGTGGCCGTCTCGGCGCTGACCGGCTACGGCAGTGTGTGGCCCGCCCTGGCGGCCGCCGGCTACGTCCTGACCTCCGCGCTCGCCGTCGCCCGCCCGCTCACCGGCCCGCTCGACTGGCTCGTCCCGCCGCTGTTCCGAGCCGCCGAATACGTCACCGTGCTCGCGCTGGCCGCGAAAGCCGACGTGAACGGGGCACTTCCGGCGGCTTTCGGGCTGGTGGCGGCCGTCGCCTACCATCACTACGACACGGTGTACCGCATCCGCGGCGGCGCCGGCGCGCCCCCTGCCTGGCTGGTGCGCGTCACCGGGGGACAGGAAGGGCGGACGCTGCTCGTCGCCGTACTGGCCGCGCTGCTCACCGCCTCGCAGTTCAAGGTCGCGCTCACGGCTCTGGCCGTGATCATCGCCCTGCTGGTGCTCGTCGAGAGCATCCGCTTCTGGGTGTCCGCCCATCAGGGCGGCGCACCCGCCGTACACGACGAAGGAGAACCCGCATGATCGGCCTCGTGCTGGCGGCCGGCGCCGGACGGCGTCTTCGCCCCTACACCGACACCCTGCCCAAGGCGCTGGTGCCGGTCGGGCCCGAGGGCGCCGAGGACAGCCTCACCGTCCTGGACCTCACCCTCGGCAACTTCGCCGAGGTGGGGCTCACCGAGGTCGCGGTCATCGTCGGCTACCGCAAGGAGGCCGTGTACGAGCGCCGGGAGGCCCTGGAGGCCAAGTACGGCCTGAAGATCACCCTGATCGACAACGACAAGGCCGAGGAGTGGAACAACGCCTACTCCCTGTGGTGCGGCCGTGACGCCCTCAAGGACGGTGTGATCCTCGCCAACGGCGACACCGTGCACCCGGTCTCCGTCGAGAAGACCCTGCTCGCGGCCCGTGGCGACGGCAAGAAGATCATCCTCGCCCTGGACACCGTGAAGTCCCTCGCCGACGAGGAGATGAAGGTCGTCGTCGACCCCGCCAAGGGCGTCCAGAAGATCACCAAGCTGATGGACCCGGCCGAGGCGACCGGCGAGTACATCGGCGTCACTCTCATCGAGGGCGACGCGGCCGCCGAGCTGGCCGACGCGCTGAAGGCCACCTTCGAGCGTGACCCGCAGCTGTACTACGAGGACGGCTACCAGGAGCTCGTCAACCGAGGCTTCCAGATCGACGTGGCGCCGATCGGCGACGTCAAGTGGGTCGAGATCGACAACCACGACGACCTCGCCAAGGGGCGTGTGATCGCGTGCCAGTACTGACCCGGCTGATCCCCACCCCGGTCGTCGTGGACATCCGCCCGGGTGCCCTCGACGACCTGGCGGGCGTCCTCGCCGACGAGCGGATCTCGCACTCCGGGCGGCTCGCCGTCGCCGTCAGCAACGGCTCCGGCGCCCGGCTGCGCGAGCGCATCGCGCCCACCCTGCCCGGCGCCACCTGGTACGAGGTCGGCGGCGGCACCCTGGACGACGCGATCCGGCTGGCCGGCGACATGAAGGCGGGCCGCTACGACGCGGTCGTCGGCCTCGGCGGCGGCAAGATCATCGACTGCGCCAAGTTCGCCGCTGCACGCGTCGGCCTGCCGCTGGTCGCCGTGCCGACCAACCTCGCGCACGACGGCCTGTGCTCCCCGGTCGCCACCCTCGACAACGACGCCGGCCGCGGCTCCTACGGTGTGCCGAACCCGATCGCCGTCGTCATCGACCTGGACGTGATCCGCGACGCCCCGGCCCGCTTCGTGCGCTCCGGCATCGGCGACGCCATCTCCAACATCTCCGCCATCGCGGACTGGGAGCTGGCCAACCGGGTCAACGGGGAGAAGATCGACGGCCTGGCCGCGGCCATGGCCCGGCAGGCGGGCGAGGCGGTGCTGCGCCACCCCGGCGGCATCGGCGACAACGACTTCCTGCAGGTCCTCGCCGAGGCGCTGGTCCTCAGCGGCATCGCCATGTCCGTCTCGGGCGACTCGCGGCCGTCCTCCGGCGCCTGCCACGAGATCAACCACGCCTTCGACCTGCTCTACCCCAAGCGGGCCGCCAGCCACGGCGAGCAGTGCGGTCTCGGCGCGAGCTTCGCGATGTACCTGCGCGGCGCGCACGAGGCGTCGGCCCACATGGCCCAGGTGCTGCGCCGGCACGGGCTGCCGGTGCTGCCCGCCGAGATCGGCTTCACGACCGAGGAGTTCGTCAAGGTCGTGGAGTTCGCCCCGGAGACCCGGCCCGGCCGCTACACGATCCTCGAACACCTCGACCTCACGACCGAACAGATCAAGGACGTCTACGCCGACTATGTCAAGGCCATCGGTAGCTGAACTCCGCCCGGTCGTGCACCCCGCCGGGGTCAAGGACCGGCGCAGCGGTGAGCACTGGGCGGGCCGCCTCTACATGCGTGAGGTGTCCCTGCGGATCGACCGCTACCTGGTGACCACCAGGGTCACCCCCAACCAGCTCACCTACCTGATGACCGTCTGCGGCGTGCTCGCGGCCCCGGCGCTGCTGGTGCCCGGGATCCCCGGCGCGGTCCTCGGCGTGGTGGCGGTCCAGCTGTACCTGCTGCTGGACTGCGTCGACGGCGAGATCGCCCGCTGGAAGCAGCAGTACTCCCTCGGCGGGGTCTACCTGGACCGGGTCGGCGCCTACCTCACCGACGCCGCCGTGCTGGTCGGCCTCGGGCTGCGCGCCGCCGACCTGTTCGGCAGCGGCCGTATCGACTGGCTGTGGGCGTTCCTCGGCACCCTCGCCGCGCTCGGCGCGATCCTGATCAAGGCCGAGACCGACCTGGTCGGCGTCGCCCGCCATCAGGCAGGGCTGCCGCCGGTCAAGGAGGCGGCGTCCGAGCCGCGCTCCTCCGGGATGGCGCTGGCCCGCAAGGCCGCCGCGGCGCTGAAGTTCCACCGGTTGATCCTCGGCATCGAGGCGTCCCTGCTGATCCTGGTGCTGGCGATCGTCGACCAGGCCCGCGGTGACCTGTTCTTCACCCGCCTCGGCACCGCCGTGCTCGCCGGGATCGCGCTGCTGCAGACCGTGCTGCACCTGGTGTCCGTCCTCGCCTCCAGCAGGTTGAAATGAGCGCCTCACCGAAGGTCGGCGCGGTCGTCATCACCATGGGCAACCGCCCCGACGAGCTGCGCGCGCTGCTCGACTCGGTCGCCAAGCAGGACGGTGACCGGGTCGAGGTGGTCGTCGTCGGCAACGGCTCGCCGGTACCGGACGTCCCCGCGGGCGTGCGCACCATCGAGCTGCCGGAGAACCTCGGCATCCCCGGCGGGCGCAACGTCGGCATCGAGGCGTTCGGGCCCGGCGGCCGGGACGTCGACATCCTGCTCTTCCTCGACGACGACGGTCTGCTCGCCCGCGCCGACACCGCCGAGCTGTGCCGCCAGGCGTTCGCCGACGACGAGAAGCTCGGCATCATCAGCTTCCGCATCGCCGACCCGGACACCGGCGTCACCCAGCGCCGCCACGTGCCGCGGCTGCGCGCCTCGGACCCGATGCGCTCCTCGCGGGTCACCACCTTCCTGGGCGGCGCCAACGCCGTCCGTACGCGGGTCTTCGCCGAGGTCGGCGTGTTGCCGGACGCGTTCTTCTACGCCCATGAGGAGACCGACCTGGCCTGGCGGGCCCTGGACGCGGGCTGGATGATCGACTACCGGTCCGACATGGTGCTGTACCACCCGACGACCGCACCCTCGCGGCATGCGGTCTACCACCGCATGGTCGCCCGCAACCGCGTCTGGCTGGCCCGCCGCAACCTGCCCGCCGCCCTCGTCCCGGTCTATCTCGGGGTGTGGCTGCTGCTCACGCTGGCCCGCCGTCCCTCCCGGTCCGCGCTGAAGGCCTGGTTCGGCGGCTTCCGCGAGGGCTGGGCCACCGCGTGCGGTCCCCGCCGCCCCATGCGGTGGCGTACCGTGTGGCGGCTGACCCGGCTGGGCCGGCCCCCCATCATCTGAGAAGCTCGTTCCCGACGGCACGCCGACGGGCCCGACCCCTGGCCCCCGGCGCGTGCCCAGCCCGCACAGGCTGCGCATCGAAACGAAGACGAAAGTTTCCACTGTGAGTGAGACAACGCACGATGGCGGAGTCGCGGTGAGCGCGGCCCCGTCGCCCGACGAGGGCCTCACGGCGGCGCAGCTCGCCGCCCGGCACGGGCTGGCCGTGAGCGGCGCCCGTCCTTCGCTGCCGAGTTACGTCCGTCAGCTGTGGGGTCGGCGCCACTTCATCATGGCCTTCTCCTCGGCGAAGCTGACCGCCCAGTACAGCCAGGCCAAGCTGGGCCAGCTGTGGCAGGTGGCCACGCCGCTGCTGAACGCGGCCGTGTACTACATGATCTTCGGGCTCATCCTGAAGGCCAACAGGGGCATGGAGCGCGAGGTGTACGTGCCGTTCCTGGTCACGGGCATCTTCGTCTTCACCTTCACGCAGAACTCGGTGATGGCCGGCGTCCGCGCGATCTCCGGGAACCTCGGCCTGGTGCGGGCGCTGCACTTCCCGCGCGCCTCGCTGCCGATCTCGTTCTCGCTGCAGCAGCTCCAGCAGCTGCTCTTCTCGATGATCGTGCTGTTCGTCTTCGCGATCGGGTTCGGCAGCTACCCGGACATGTCCTGGCTGCTGATCATTCCCATACTCCTGCTGCAGTTCTGCTTCAACACCGGGCTGTCGCTGATCATGGCGCGGGCCGGCGCCAAGACCCCGGACCTCGCGCAGCTCATGCCATTCATCATGCGCACCTGGATGTATGCGTCGGGCGTGATGTTCTCCATCCCGGTCATGCTGGCCGACAAGCCGGCGTGGATCGCCACGGTGCTCCAGTGGAACCCGACCGCGATCTACATGGACCTGATGCGCTTCGCGCTCATCGACGGCTACGGCGCGGGCAACCTGCCCGACCACGTCTGGGCGGCGGCCGGCGGCTGGGCCCTGCTGTTCGCGGTGGGCGGCTTCGTGTACTTCTGGAAGGCGGAGGAGAGGTACGGCCGTGGCTGAGCAACAGGGCACCGAACGCGTCCCGACGGTGATCGCGGACGGCGTGCACATCGTCTACCGCGTCAATGGCGCCAAGGGCGGCAAGGGCAGCGCGACCGCCGCCCTCAGCCGCATACTCAAACGGCGCTCCGGCGAGGAGGAGCGGGGTGTGCGCAAGGTGCACGCCGTGCGCGGCGTGTCGTTCGTCGCCTACAAGGGCGAGGCCATCGGCCTGATCGGCTCCAACGGCTCCGGCAAGTCGACCCTGCTGCGCGCCATCGCCGGGCTGCTGCCCTGCGAGCGGGGCCGGGTCTACACCGATGGCCAGCCCTCGCTGCTGGGTGTGAACGCGGCGCTGATGAACGACCTGACCGGCGAGCGCAACGTCATCCTCGGCGGCCTGGCCATGGGCATGTCCCGCGAGGAGATCAAGGCCCGCTACCAGGACATCGTCGACTTCTCCGGCATCAACGAGAAGGGCGACTTCATCACCCTGCCGATGCGCACGTACTCCTCCGGCATGGCCGCGCGTCTGCGGTTCTCCATCGCGGCCGCCAAGGACCACGACGTGCTGATGATCGACGAGGCGCTGGCCACCGGTGACGCGAAGTTCCAGAAGCGCTCCGAGGCGCGCATCCGGGAGCTGCGCAAGGAGGCCGGCACGGTGTTTCTGGTCAGTCACAGCAACAAGTCCATCCGCGACACATGCGACCGGGTGCTGTGGCTGGAACGCGGCGAGCTGCGCATGGACGGGCCCACCGAAGAGGTCCTCAAGGAGTACGAGAAGTTCACGGGCAAGTGACCCGCTGAGCGCAGGGCCCCGCCGGACCGGCTCCGGCGGGGCCCTCTCTTGTGCAAAGGAAGCGTCAACTCCGGCTGCTCCAAGGAATCTTGGCTTCAATCGGTGTGTTCTTGTGATGCGCAGGAAACCCCGGAGATCCTTGCGGCGTTGTACAACGTAAACTGGAGCGGTCCTCAAAGGCGGCAAGTGGGGAGATAGTGCGCGACACCCTCCGCCGGGGACGCCGCGCGGGGGCTCGGGCGGCGTGTCCGAAATAGTGTGTATCGGGTCCGCGGTGTAGAACGGGAGATGTGACGGCAATGGCTACGGAAACTCCCCAGCTGGGCGCAGCATGTGCCGTCCCCGCCCCGGGCAGCCGGCGGTGACGGACACGGCGACGACGCGACCCCGTACGGATCCGGAGCGCGGCACCCTCGCCAAGGCCGCGGACGAGAACTTCCCCGTGGCCCCCTTCTTCCTGCCCCGCGCCTGGCGCGACGACCTCATGGCCGTCTACGGCTTCGCCCGGCTGGTCGACGACATCGGTGACGGCGACCTCGCCCCCGGCGGCGCCGACGCGGAGCTGCTCGGCGTGCCGGAGAGCGACGCCGAGGACCGTCTCGTCCTGCTGGACGCCTTCGAGGCCGATCTGCGGCGCGTCTTCGACGGTGCCCCCCGCCATCCGCTGCTGCGCCGGCTCCAGCGCACGGTCCGCCGCCGCGCGCTGACCCCCGAGCCCTTCCTCGGGCTGATCGCGGCCAACCGTCAGGACCAGCTCGTCTCGCGCTACGAGACCTACGACGACCTCCTCGCGTACTGCGAACTGTCCGCCAATCCCGTGGGCCGCCTCGTGCTCGCCGTCACCGGCACCGCCACCCCCGAGCGGATCCGCCGCTCCGACCAGATCTGCACCGCCCTGCAGATCGTCGAGCACCTCCAGGACGTGGCCGAGGACCTCGGCCGTGACCGCATCTATCTGCCCGCCGCGGACATGAAACGCTTTCATATCCGGGAGGCGGATCTCGCCGCGGCGAGCGCGGGCGCTTCGGTGCGCGCGCTGGTCGCGTTCGAAGCGCAACGCGCCCGCCGGCTGCTGGATGAAGGCGCACCGCTGGTGGGCAGCGTCCAGGGCAGGCTGAAACTGCTGCTCGCGGGGTTCGTTGCGGGGGGAAGGGCGGCGATCGACGCGATCGCCGCCGCTGAATACGACGTACTTCCCGGCCCTCCCCAGCACGGCAAGGTCCAGTTGCTGCGCGAGGTGGGCCTGACCCTGCGAGGAGAGGGGTGATCCGGACCGTGGAGCCTGAGTCACACGTGTCCGCACCGGTACTCGCCGCCTACCGCTACTGCGAGGCCGTGACCGGACAGCAGGCCCGTAACTTCGCCTACGGCATCCGGCTGCTGCCCACGCCCAAGCGGCGCGCGATGTCGGCGCTGTACGCGTTCTCGCGTCGCGTCGACGACATCGGCGACGGCGCGCTCGGTAACGATGTCAAGGTGGCCCGGCTCGAGGACACCCGGGCGGTGCTGGCCCGCATCCGCGCCGGCGAGGTCGCCGACGACGACACCGACCCGGTCGCGGTCGCCCTCACCCACGCCGCCGCGCACTTCCCCGTCCCGCTGGGCGGCCTGGACGAGCTCATCGACGGCGTCCTGATGGACGTACGCGGCGAGACCTACGAGACCTGGGACGATCTGAAGGTCTACTGCCGCTGCGTGGCGGGCGCCATCGGCCGCCTCTCCCTCGGCGTGTTCGGTACGGAACCGGGAGCGCGCGGCGCCGAACGCGCGCCGGAGTACGCCGACACGCTCGGGCTCGCGCTGCAGCTCACCAACATCCTCAGGGACGTCCGCGAGGACGCCGAGGGCGGCCGCACCTACCTGCCCGCCGACGACCTGGCCAAATTCGGCTGCTCCGCCGGTTTCCGGGGGCCGACCCCACCGGAGGGCTCCGACTTCGCGGGCCTCGTGCACTTCGAAGTGCGACGGGCCCGCGCCCTTTTCGCCGAGGGCTACCGGCTGCTGCCGATGCTCGACCGGCGCAGCGGCGCCTGCGTGGCCGCGATGGCCGGCATCTACCGCCGGCTGCTGGACCGCATCGAACGCGAACCCGAGGCCGTCCTGCGCGGCCGCGTCTCGCTGCCCGGACACGAGAAGGCCTACGTCGCCGTGCGCGGCCTGTCCGGACTGGACGCCCGGCACATCTCCCGGCAGACCGTCAGGAGGCGCGCCTGATGGACCTCACCCCGGACGGTGGCATGCGGCAGGCAACCCTTCCCCGCGTGGCGGCGTCCCTGACGGCGACGGCCTCCCGTGCGGCCCTCGGGCAGCACGGCACGGCCGCGGGGGAGGGGACGCGATGAGCGACGGGACGCGGGCGGACTCGCCCGGGCCGGCCGGCTCCGGGCGGCACGCCGTCGTGGTCGGCGGCGGGCTCGCCGGCATCACCGCGGCGCTCGCGCTCGCCGACGCGGGCCTCGGCGTCACCCTGCTGGAGGGCCGGCCCAGACTCGGCGGCCTGGCCTTCTCCTTCCAGCGCGGTGACCTCACCGTCGACAACGGCCAGCATGTCTATCTGCGCTGCTGCACCGCCTACCGCTGGTTCCTGGAGCGCATCGACGGCGCCGCGCTCGCCCCGCTGCAGGACCGCCTCGACGTACCCGTGGTCGACCTCGACAGGCCCGCGGGGCGGCGGCTCGGCCGGCTGCGGCGCGACGCCCTGCCCGTACCGCTCCACCTGGGGCGCAGCCTCGCCACCTACCCGCACCTCTCGCTCGCCGAGCGGGCCAGGGTCGGGCGGGCCGCGCTCGCGCTCAAGGGACTCGACCTCGCCGACCCGGCCCTGGACACACAGGACTTCGGCAGCTGGCTGGCCGCGCACGGCCAGTCGGCGCGCGCCGTCGAGGCGCTGTGGGACCTGGTCGGGGTCGCCACTCTCAACGCGGTCGCCTCCGACGCCTCCCTCGCTCTCGCCGCGATGGTGTTCAAGACCGGTCTGCTGTCCGACCCGGGCGCGGCCGACATCGGCTGGGCGCGCGTTCCCCTGGGCGAGCTGCACGACCGGCTGGCCCGCAAGGCGCTCGACTCCGCGGGCGTGCGCACCGAAGTCCGTACACGCGTCACCTCCGTCAGTGAAGACGGAAACGGACGCCTGCGTGTTCAGATTCCCGGCGAGACGCTCACCGCGGACGCCGTCGTCCTCGCCGTACCGCAGCGCGAGACCCACGACCTGCTGCCGCCCGGCGCGCTCGACGCGCCCGGGGACCTGCTGCGGATCGGGACCGCGCCGATCCTCAACGTCCATGTCGTCTACGACCGCAAGGTGCTCGACGCACCCTTCCTCACCGCGCTGGGCTCCCCGGTGCAGTGGGTCTTCGACCGCACGGACGCCTCCGGGCTGCGCTCGGGCCAGTACCTGGCGCTGTCCCAGTCCGCCGTGCACGACGAGATCGACCTGCCCGTCGCCGAGCTGCGCGCACGCTATCTGCCCGAGCTTCAGCGGCTGCTGCCCGGCACGCGTGGTGCCGAGGTGCAGGACTTCTTCGTGACCCGGGAGCGCACCGCCACGTTCGCTCCCACCCCCGGCGTCGGGCGGCTGCGGCCCGGCGCCCGCACCAGAACCCCCGGCCTGTACCTGGCCGGAGCGTGGACCGCCACCGGGTGGCCCGCGACCATGGAGAGTGCGGTCCGCAGCGGTGTGAGCGCGGCCGAGGCCGCGCTCGGCGCCCTGGGCCGGCCCCGCCCCAGCCGTCTCTTCCCCCTCGAGGAGGCGGCGTGATGCTCGGTGAGCGCGGCGAGGCAGGTCCCCGCACCCCCGGTACCGCAACAAGAGGAGTAACTGTGCCCCCTGTGCCCCCGGCCTCGACGGCCGCTCGTGCCACCGAGGTGGACGTGGCCGCGCTGTTGGAGCGCGGCCGGACACTGGCCACGCCGGTACTGCGGGCGGCCGTCGACCGCCTGGCCCCTCCCATGGACACCGTCGCCGCCTACCACTTCGGCTGGATCGACGCCGCGGGCAACCCGTCCTCCGGCGACGGCGGCAAGGCGGTACGCCCCGCCCTGGCGGTGCTGTCCGCCGAGGTGACGGGGGCGGCACCCGAGGCGGGCGTCCCGGGCGCGGTCGCGGTCGAGCTCGTCCACAACTTCTCGCTGCTGCACGACGACCTCATGGACGGCGACGAACAGCGCCGCCACCGCGACACCGTGTGGAAGGTGCACGGCCCCGCCCAGGCCATTCTGGTCGGTGACGCCCTGTTCGCGCTGGCCAACGAGGTCCTGCTGGAGCTCGGCACCACCGACGCCGGGCGCGCCACGCGCCGGCTGACCACCGCCACCCGGGCCCTGATCGACGGTCAGGCGCAGGACATCTCCTACGAGCACCGCGATCGCGTCAGCGTCGAGGAGTGCCTGGAGATGGAGGGCAACAAGACCGGCGCCCTGCTCGCCTGCGCCAGCTCCATCGGTGCCGTCCTCGGCGGCGCCGACGACCGTACCGCGGACATGCTGGAGAAGTACGGCTACCACCTCGGCCTGGCCTTCCAGGCCGTCGACGACCTCCTCGGCATCTGGGGCGACCCGGACGCCACCGGCAAGCAGACCTGGAGCGATCTGCGCCAGCGCAAGAAGTCCCTGCCGGTCGTGGCCGCGCTCGCGGCGGGCGGCGCCGCCTCCGAGCAGCTCGGCGACCTGCTGGCCGCCGACGCCAAGGCGAGCGACTTCGCGAACTTCTCCGAGGAGGAGTTCGCGGCCCGCGCCCGCCTCATCGAGGAGGCCGGCGGCCGGGACTGGACCGCCGAGGAGGCGCGCCGCCAGCACACCATCGCCATCGAAGCCCTCGACGCCGTCGACATGCCCGACCGGGTGCGGGAGCAGTTCACGGCGCTCGCCGACTTCGTCGTCGTACGAAAGAGATGATCACTATCGAGCGAACATCCACCCTCGCGTAGTCGCCGGCCGGCAGCTCCGCCACGAGAGCACCGGCCGACGGCGGACCCACAGCAGCACGACGCGCACGACTGCACGAAGGGGAAGCCATGACAGCGACGACCGACGGAAGCACCGGGGCGACCTTGCCGCCCCGCGCTGCCGCGGCCAGCGAAACCGACACCCACACCCCCGGGGCGGCCGGGGTGCACGAAGCCGCCATCCGCGCCGTGCAGCGCGCCACCCACTACCTGCTCTCCACGCAGGATGCCGAGGGCTGGTGGAAGGGCGACCTCGAGACGAACGTCACGATGGACGCCGAGGACCTGCTGCTGCGCCAGTTCCTGGGCATCCGCGACGAGGCGACCACCCGCGCCGCCGCCCTGTTCATCCGCGGCGAGCAGCGTGAGGACGGCACCTGGGCCACCTTCTACGGCGGCCCCGGCGACCTGTCCGCCACCGTCGAGGCCTACGTCGCCCTGCGGCTGGCCGGGGACGCGGTCGACGCCCCGCACATGGCGAAGGCCTCCGCCTGGGTCCGCGAGCAGGGCGGAATCGCAGCGGCCCGCGTCTTCACCCGGATCTGGCTGGCCCTGTTCGGCTGGTGGAAGTGGGAGGACCTGCCCGAACTCCCGCCGGAACTGATCTGGTTCCCGCACTGGGTCCCGCTGAACATCTACGACTTCGGGTGCTGGGCCCGGCAGACGATCGTGCCGCTGACCGTCGTCTCCGCCAAGCGCCCGGTGCGCCCCGCGCCCTTCCCGCTGGACGAGCTGCACACCGACCCCGCGAACCCCAGCCCGGCCAAGGCGCTCGCGCCCGTGGCCAGTTGGGACGGCGCCTTCCAGCGCCTGGACAAGGGTCTGCACGTCCTGCGCAAGGTGGTGCCCAAGCGGCTGCGCAAGGCCGCGATGGACACCGCCGCCCGCTGGATCATCGAGCGCCAGGAGAACGACGGCTGCTGGGGCGGCATCCAGCCCCCGGCCGTGTACTCGGTCATCGCGCTGCACCTGCTCGGCTACGACCTCCAGCACCCCGTGATGCGCGCGGGACTCGAGTCGCTGGACCGTTTCGCCGTGTGGCGCGAGGACGGCGCCCGGATGATCGAGGCGTGTCAGTCACCGGTGTGGGACACCTGTCTTGCGACCATCGCGCTCGCCGACGCCGGCGTGCCCGCCGACCACCCGCAGCTGGTCAAGGCCGCCGACTGGATGCTGGGCGAGCAGATCGTGCGCCCCGGCGACTGGTCGGTGAAGCGGCCCGGACTGCCGCCCGGCGGCTGGGCGTTCGAGTTCCACAACGACAACTACCCCGACATCGACGACACCGCCGAGGTCGTCCTCGCGCTGCGCCGGGTCGTGCACCACGATCCCGAGCGCGTCGAGAAGGCCATCTCCCGCGGCGTGCGCTGGAACCTCGGCATGCAGTCGAAGAACGGCGCGTGGGGCGCCTTCGACGCCGACAACACCAGCCCCTTCCCCAACCGGCTGCCGTTCTGCGACTTCGGCGAGGTCATCGACCCGCCGTCGGCCGACGTCACCGCGCACGTCGTGGAGATGCTCGCCGTCGAGGGGCTCGCCCACGACCCGCGCACCCGGCGCGGCATCGCGTGGCTGCTGGCCGAACAGGAGGCGAACGGCTCGTGGTTCGGCCGCTGGGGCGTCAACTACGTCTACGGCACCGGCTCCGTCGTCCCCGCGCTGACCGCCGCCGGCCTGCCCGGCTCGCACCCCGCGATCCGGCGTGCCGTGGCGTGGCTGGAATCCGTGCAGAACGACGACGGCGGCTGGGGCGAGGACCTGCGCTCCTACAAGTACACCAAGGAGTGGAGCGGCAAGGGCCCCTCCACCGCCTCCCAGACGGCGTGGGCGCTGATGGCGCTGCTCGCGGCGGGGGAGAGGGACTCCAAGGCGGTCGAGCGCGGCATCGCATGGCTGGCCGCGACCCAGCGCGAGGACGGCTCCTGGGACGAGCCCTACTTCACCGGCACCGGCTTCCCCTGGGACTTCTCCATCAACTACCACCTGTACCGGCAGGTGTTCCCGCTCACCGCGCTCGGCCGGTACGTCCACGGCGACCCCTTCGCCGACCGGCTCCCGGCACACCGGGCCCACGCCGAGGCCAAGGGGGCCTGATGAGCACCCAGCCCGCCCTGGCCCCGCTGCTGATCGCCTGCGCGCTCGGCATCGAGCACCTCGCCCTGCGCGCCGGCGACAAGAGCGGGGCGGGCGGGCCGGTAACCGTGCTGCGCACCGGCATGGGGCCCAGGGCGGCCGAGCGCGCGGTCGAGCGGGCCCTGGCCACCCCGGCGCTGGCCGACGCCGCCGTCGTCGCCACCGGCTTCTGCGCGGGGCTCGCCCCCGGGATGCACCCCGGCGACCTGGTCGTGGCCGAGGAGACCAGGGACCAGCGCTCGACGGTCGCCTGCGTCGGCACCGAACTGCTCGTGAAGGAGCTCTCCCGCACCCTTCCCGGGCGCACCGTGCACACCGGTCCGCTCACCGGCTCCGACCACGTCGTACACGGCGCCGAACGGTCCGCGCTGGCCGCCGGTGGCGCGATCGCCGTGGACATGGAGTCGGCGGCCACGCTCTTCAGCGCCGTCCGGGCCGGCGTACGCCCGGTTGCGGCCGTCCGGGTGGTCGTGGACGCTCCAGAACATGAACTCGTCCGGATCGGCACGATACGCGGTGGAATATCAGCTTTCCGTGTTCTTCGGTCTGTATTGCCTATTTTTTTCGAATGGCACCGTAATGTGCTGCTCCCCCGGAGGTGAGCCAGATGGCCATGCCGCTGCGCCAGTCCATCAAGGTCGCTACATACCTGGCCGAACAGAAGCTGCGCAAGCGGGACAAGTTCCCGCTGATCGTGGAGCTCGAGCCGCTCTTCGCGTGCAACCTCAAATGTGAGGGCTGCGGCAAGATCCAGCACCCGGCGGGCGTGCTCAAGCAGCGCATGCCGGTCGCGCAGGCCGTGGGCGCCGTACTGGAGTCGGGTGCGCCGATGGTGTCCATCGCGGGCGGCGAGCCCCTGATGCATCCGCAGATCGACGAGATCGTGCGCCAGTTGGTGGCCAAGCGGAAATACGTCTTCCTGTGCACGAACGCCATGCTCCTGCGCAAGAAGATCGACAAGTTCACGCCCTCCCCGTACTTCGCCTTCGCCGTGCACATCGACGGGCTGCGCGAGCGGCACGACGAGTCCGTGGCGAAGGAGGGCGTGTTCGACGAGGCGGTGGAGGCCATCAAGGAGGCCAAGCGGCGCGGCTTCCGGGTCACCACCAACTCCACCTTCTTCAACACCGACACCCCGCAGACCATCATCGAGGTGCTCAACTTCCTCAACGACGACCTGAAGGTCGACGAGATGATGATCTCGCCCGCCTACGCCTACGAGAAGGCCCCCGACCAGGAGCACTTCCTCGGCGTCGAGCAGACCCGCGAGCTGTTCAAGAAGGCCTTCGCGGGCGGCAACCGCAAGAAGTGGCGGCTCAACCACTCCCCGCTGTTCCTCGACTTCCTCGAGGGCAAGGTCGACTTCCCGTGCACCGCCTGGGCGATCCCCAACTACTCGCTCTTCGGCTGGCAGCGCCCCTGCTACCTGATGAGCGACGGCTACGTGCCGACCTACCGCGAGCTGATCGAGGAGACCGACTGGGACAAGTACGGCCGCGGCAAGGACCCGCGCTGCGCCAACTGCATGGCGCACTGCGGCTACGAGCCCACCGCCGTGCTGGCCACGATGGGATCGCTCAAGGAGTCCCTGCGCGCCATGCGCGAGACCGTCTCAGGGAACCGGGAGTGAGGCGATGACCGCCGTGTCCCTCCCCGTCCCCGAGGTACCGGCCCGGCCGGTCGCCGCGCGACGCGTGTCGCGGCAGATCCAGGTCGGGCCGGTGCCGGTCGGGGGCGGGGCCCCGGTGTCGGTGCAGTCGATGACGACGACCCGCACGTCCGACATCGGCGCCACGCTCCAGCAGATCGCCGAGCTGACCGCCTCCGGCTGCCAGATCGTGCGGGTGGCCTGCCCGACGCAGGACGACGCCGACGCGCTCGCCACGATCGCCCGCAAGTCGCAGCTCCCGGTCATCGCCGACATCCACTTCCAGCCGAAGTACGTCTTCGCCGCGATCGAGGCCGGCTGCGCCGCGGTCCGCGTCAACCCCGGCAACATCAAGCAGTTCGACGACAAGGTCAGGGAGATCGCCAAGGCCGCCAAGGACCACGGCACCCCGATCCGCATCGGCGTCAACGCCGGCTCCCTGGACCGGCGCCTGCTCCAGAAGTACGGCAAGGCGACCCCCGAGGCCCTGGTGGAGTCGGCCCTGTGGGAGGCGTCCCTCTTCGAGGAGCACGACTTCCGCGACATCAAGATCTCCGTCAAGCACAACGACCCGGTCGTGATGATCGAGGCCTACCGCCAGCTCGCCGAGCAGTGCGACTACCCGCTCCACCTGGGCGTGACGGAGGCCGGTCCGGCGTTCCAGGGCACGATCAAGTCGGCGGTCGCCTTCGGCGCGCTGCTCTCGCAGGGCATCGGCGACACCATCCGGGTGTCGCTGTCCGCGCCGCCCGCCGAGGAGGTCAAGGTCGGCATCCAGATCCTGCAGTCCCTGGGCCTGAAGGAGCGCCGGCTGGAGATCGTCTCGTGTCCGTCCTGCGGCCGTGCCCAGGTCGACGTCTACAAGCTGGCCGACGAGGTCACGGCCGGCCTGGAGGGCATGGAAGTCCCCCTGCGGGTGGCCGTGATGGGGTGCGTGGTCAACGGCCCCGGCGAGGCACGGGAGGCGGACCTGGGCGTCGCCTCCGGAAACGGCAAGGGGCAGATCTTCGTCAAGGGCGAGGTCGTCAGGACCGTACCCGAGTCGAAGATCGTCGAGACCCTGATCGAGGAGGCGATGAAGATCGCCGAGCAGATGGAGCGGGAGGGCTCCGGACCGGCCAACGGGAGACCGGCAGTGACGGTGAGTTGACATACGGCACGGACCGAGAGGGGGCCCGAGCGTGACGATCCTGGAGGACATCCGGCAACCACGCGACCTGAAGGCGCTGTCGGAGGCGCAACTGAGCGAACTGTCGGACGACATACGCGAGTTCCTGGTGCAGGCGGTCACCCGGACCGGCGGACACCTCGGGCCCAACCTGGGCGTGGTGGAGCTGACGATCGCCCTGCACCGGGTCTTCGAGTCGCCGGCCGACCGCATCCTGTGGGACACCGGCCACCAGTCCTACGTGCACAAGCTGCTGACGGGACGTCAGGACTTCTCCAAGCTCCGCGGCAAGGGCGGCCTGTCCGGCTACCCCTCGCGCGAGGAGTCCGAGCACGACGTCATCGAGAACAGCCACGCCTCCACCGCGCTCGGCTGGGCCGACGGACTCGCCAAGGCCCGCCAGGTGCAGGGGGAGAAGGGCCACGTCGTCGCGGTGATCGGGGACGGCGCGCTGACCGGTGGCATGGCCTGGGAGGCACTGAACAACATCGCGGCGGCCAGGGACCGGCCGCTCATCATCGTCGTCAACGACAACGAACGCTCCTACGCCCCCACCATAGGCGGCCTCGCCAACCACCTGGCGACGCTGCGCACCACCGACTCCTACGAGAAGGTCCTCGCCTGGGGCAAGGCCGCGCTGCTGCGCACACCCGTCGTGGGCAACACGGTCTACGAGTCCCTGCACGGCGCGAAGAAGGGCTTCAAGGACGCCTTCGCACCGCAGGGCATGTTCGAGGACCTGGGCCTGAAGTACGTCGGCCCGATCGACGGGCACGACATCCGGGCCGTCGAGTCGGCGCTGCGGCGCGCCAAGCGGTTCCACGGCCCGGTGCTGGTGCACTGCCTCACGGTCAAGGGGCGCGGTTACGAACCCGCCCTGCGCAACGAGGAGGACCACTTCCACACCGTCGGCGTCATCGACCCGCTCACCTGCGCGCCGCTCGTGCCGGCCGACGGGCCGTCGTGGACGTCGGTGTTCGGCGACGAGATCGTGCGGATCGGCGAGGAGCGGGACGACGTCGTCGCGATCACGGCGGCCATGCTGCACCCGGTGGGCCTCGGCGAGTTCGCCGCCCGCTTCCCGGACCGCGTGTGGGACGTCGGCATCGCCGAACAGCACGCGGCCGTCTCCGCGGCCGGCCTGGCCACCGGCGGACTGCACCCGGTCGTCGCGGTCTACGCCACCTTCCTCAACCGCGCCTTCGACCAGCTGCTGATGGACGTCGCCCTGCACCGCTGCGGGGTCACCTTCGTCCTCGACCGGGCCGGCGTCACCGGGGTCGACGGGCCCTCCCACAACGGCATGTGGGACATGTCCGTCCTCCAGGTCGTGCCCGGCCTCAGGATCGCCGCGCCGCGCGACGCCGACCAGCTGCGCGCCCAGCTGCGCGAGGCCGTCGCCGTGGACGACGCTCCGACCCTGGTCCGCTTCCCGAAGGAGTCCGTCGGCGCGTCGATCCCGGCGATCGACCGCGTGGGCGGCCTCGACGTGCTGCACCGCTCGGCCGGGAGCCCGCAGGTCCTCCTGGTCGCGGTCGGCGTGATGGCGCCCGTGTGTCTGCAGGCCGCCGAGCTGCTGGCGGCCCGGGGCATCGGCTGCACGGTCGTCGACCCGCGCTGGGTCAAGCCCGTCGACGCGGCGCTGCCGGGCCTCGCGGCCGAACACCGGCTGGTTGCCGTCGTCGAGGACAACAGCCGCGCGGCGGGCGTCGGCAGCGCGGTGGCCCTCGCCCTCGGCGACGCCGACGTGGATGTGCCGGTACGGCGCTTCGGCATCCCGGAGCAGTTTCTCGCCCACGCCAAGCGCGGTGAGGTGCTGGCCGACATCGGCCTCACCCCCGTCGAGGTGGCCGGCCGGATCAGCGCGAGTCTGGCCGTGAGGGACCTGGACGGCCCAGTCAAGGAGAGTGAATGACCACCGAGTTCGACCTCGGCGCCCTGCTCGCCGAGCGTGGAGCCGAACGCTACGAGCTGCACGCGCGGTACCTCAACCCGCAGCTTCCGCGCATGCTGCGCACCATCGGCTTCGACAAGGTCTACGAGCGCGCCGAGGGCGCCCACTTCTTCGACGCCGAGGGCAACGACTACCTCGACATGCTCGCCGGGTTCGGGGTGATGGGCCTCGGCCGCCACCACCCCGTCGTCCGCAAGGCGCTGCACGACGTGCTCGACCTCGGCCTCGCCGACCTCACCCGTTTCGACTGCCAGCCGCTGCCCGGCCTGCTCGCCGAACGGCTGCTCGCGCACAGCCCGCATCTGGACCGGGTGTTCTTCGGCAACAGCGGCACCGAGGCCGTCGAGACGGCCCTGAAGTTCGCCCGGTACGCCACCGGCAAGCCGCGCGTCCTGTACTGCGACCACGCCTTCCACGGGCTGACCACCGGCTCGCTGTCGGTCAACGGCGAGTCCGGCTTCCGGGACGGCTTCGCCCCGCTGCTGCCCGACACGGCTGTCCCCCTCGGCGACCTCGACGCGCTCGCGCGGGAGCTGCGCAAGGGCGACGTCGCCGCCCTGATCGTCGAGCCGATCCAGGGCAAGGGCGTGCACGAGGCCCCGCCCGGCTATCTGCGCGCCGCGCAGGAGCTGCTGCGCCGCCACAAGGCGCTGCTCATCGCCGACGAGGTGCAGACCGGCCTCGGCCGCACCGGCGACTTCTACGCCTACCAGCACGAGGACGGCGTCGAACCCGACCTGGTCTGCGTCGCCAAGGCCCTCTCCGGCGGCTATGTGCCGGTGGGCGCCACCCTGGGCAGGGAGTGGATCTTCAAGAAGGTCTACTCGTCCATGGACCGCGTCCTGGTCCACTCGGCGAGCTTCGGCTCCAATGCCCAGGCGATGGCATGCGGCCTCGCCGTACTGTCGGTCATGGAGCAGGAGCAGATCGTCGCCGGGGTGCGCAGGACCGGCGAGCTGCTGAGGTCCCGGCTCGCCGCGCTGACCGAGAAGTACGAACTGCTCGCCGACGTCCGCGGCCGAGGCCTGATGATCGGCATCGAGTTCGGCCGGCCCGCCTCGCTGAAGCTGCGCAGCCGCTGGACCATGCTCCAGGCCGCCCGTAAGGGCCTGTTCGCACAGATGGTGGTCGTGCCGCTGCTCCAGCGGCATCGGATCCTCACCCAGGTCTCCGGCGACCACCTCGAAGTGATCAAGCTGATCCCGCCGCTGATCATCGACGAGGCGGACGTGGACCGCTTCGTCGACGCCTTCACCGCCGTGATGGACGACGCGCACAGCGGCAACGGGCTGATGTGGGACTTCGGCAAGACGCTGATCAAGCAGGCCGTGACGAACCGGTAGCGGCACACGGCGGGCCGGGCCGGGCCGGGTGGGTGAGCCGCGCGGGCAGTGGCAGACTTTGCCTCTGAGGCAACAAATTTGCCACAGAGGCAAGCCTGCGGCTGAATGGGGACATGAGTTCCTCCGAGTCCCCTGCGGAACCGGCCGGCGGCCTGCCCGCGGTGGCCCCGCAGCTGCGGTCCCTGCGCCGCCGCGCCGGCCTCACCCTGGAGGCCGCCGCCCGCGCCGCCGGACTCTCCCCGGCCCATCTGTCCCGCCTGGAGACCGGGCAGCGCCAGCCCTCGCTGCCGATGCTGCTCGCGCTGGCCCGTATCTACGGTACGACCGTCTCGGAGCTGCTCGGCGAGAGCGTCGCCGAGCGGGACGCCGTGGTGCGCGGCTCCGACATGGAGCCGACGGCGGCCGGCGGCTGGACGTACCGGCAGGCCGGCGCGCCGGGCCGCGGTATGCAGGCCCTGCGGGTGCAGGTGCCCTATGGCGCGCAGGGTGACATCGTGCGCGTACACCCCGGCGAGGAGTGGCTGTACGTCCTGACCGGACGGCTCAGGCTGCGCCTGGGGGACACCACCCACCGGCTCGGCCCGGGGGACAGCGCGCACTTCGACTCCATGACCCCGCACCGGATCGCCGCCGACGACCCCGCCGGTCTGGAGCTGCTGTTCGTCCACACCCTGCTGCAGAGCCCCACGGCCACGCTGTGCCTGGGGCCCGCCCACCCTGGAGAGGCGCGATGAGCAACGTCGAGGAGAAGTTCCCCCGGACCCTGTGGATCCGGCTCATCATCTACATCGCCGTCGGCCATGTCCTGGCCGGCTTCGTCTGGCTGCTGTTCGAGCTGGGCGCCCGGCAGTAGGCCCCTCGGCGGGCACGGCGGGCACGGCCGGCCGCGCGGTCGCTTCCGCAGCTCAGTCGAGCAGGCGTGCCCGCAGCCGCTCCCGGGTCTCGGGGGTGAGCCGCAGTCCCTGCTCCAGGTAGGCGTCGACGCCGCCCCAGGTCTCCTCGATGGTCTCCAGCGCCGCAGTGAGGTACTCGGCGCGCGCGTCGAAGAGCGGGCTGAGCAGCTCCATCACCTCGGGCGTGTAGGCCGACTCGGCCGAGCCGCTGCGGCGCACCTTGTAGCGGCGGTGCTTCTCGTTGGACTTCAGGTAGTCCTCGACGATGGCGTCCTTCTCCACGCCCAGGGCGAGCAGGGTGACCGCTATCGACAGGCCCGCGCGGTCCTTGCCCGCGGCGCAGTGCATCAGGGCCGGGACGTTGTCCTCGGCGAGCGCGTGCAGCACCCGGGAGTGCTCGGCGGTGCGCTCCTTGATGATCGTGCGGTAGGAGGCGATCATCCGGTTCGCTCCCTTGCCGTCGGCGAGGATGCCGCGCAGCTGCTCGAGATCGCCGTCGCGCACCATCTTCCAGAACTCGGCGCCGTCCGCCGGGTCCGACAGCGGCAGATTGACGTTGCGCACGCCCGGCAGCTCGACGTCCGGCCCCTCCAGCGTCTGGTCGGCCGCGTTGCGGAAGTCGAAGATCGTGTGCAGCCCCAGGGTGGCGAGGTACGCCGCGTCCTCGGGCGTCGCGTGAGCGAGGTGGCCGCTGCGGAACAGCACGCCGTGCCGCACCCGCCGACCGTCGATCGTGGGAAGTCCGCCCACGTCTCGGAAGTTGCGCACTCCGGCCAGCTCGGGTTCGGTCGACGGCACCTGCTGCGTCACGAAGGGCTCCTCCCGCTCGTACCCGCCGACGCGGCTCGAATGGCCGACGGGCTGCCCTTCGACGATACGACATGGATTCCCGGGGCAACCGGTTGCACCGGCCTCCCGACCGAGGTGTACGAATGGGCTGGTAATCCCTCGGCGTCACATCTGGGCTTTCTGCCCGAATTGGCCTCTTGTTCCCAACTCGCGTGGAAATAGGGGTCACTGGAAGGTGAGCGCGTGAGGAGCGTCATAACCGTGACCGTCCGTCGTACGTCATGTCCACGTAATGGCGGTGGATTTGCTGGTGAATTGACGAGCTGACAGCAGATCGAATTCACGCAGTGTGACGGCGGATTCCCTCATTGGATCACGATAAACGCCCGTTCACGCAACCTCCTGCTTGTCCCTGTGCGTCCTGCTCGCTTACGTTCCCACCGAATCCGGACGGACGCCGAATCCTGCCGCCGTCCGGCGCACCGCACCCACCCACCCGACGCACGGCAGGAGCGGGGGACCCACAGGTACGACCGCCTGTTCCGGTTCCCGGAACGGCTATGGGGTGAAGCCGCACCCAGCGGCCGGGCATCTCCAGCCCGAACCCGACAGCTCACCTCGCAGGCGCCGGAGAGGAAAAGCGCCATGCCCGCAAAGGGTAAGCACCGTCGTCCGAAGACCCAGCGTCTCGCCCGCACTCTCGCCGTCGTCGGCACCGGTGGCGCCGCGCTCGCGCTGCCGCTCATGGGCGCCGCCGGAGCGCACGCCGCCACGCCGCAGAGCGCCGCCCAGTCGGTGTCCGCCAAGGCCGTCCAGAGCCTGCCGTCCGCCGAGAAGAAGGCGACGCGGTCCGGGGTGCGCCTCTACACCGTCAAGTCCGGCGACTACCTGTCGAAGATCGCCGACGAGCAGCATGTCGCCGGCGGCTGGAAGAAGCTGTACGAGGACAACCGTGAGGTCGTCGGCAGCGACCCGTCGCTCATCCACCCCGGTCTGAAGCTGACCCTCGGCAAGAAGGCCGCCGTGGCGCACAAGGCCGCCCCGTCGCACAAGAGCGAGGCGCCCGCGCACAAGTCCGCCGCCAAGCCCGCGAAGGCCGCCGAGCCCGCCCGGTCGACGAGCACCGCCGCCGGCTTCACCCTCCCGGTCAGCGGCGCCACCATCGGCACCGCCTACCACACCGCCGGCAGCATGTGGGCCAGCGGCTACCACACCGGCGTCGACTTCGTCGTCCCGACCGGCACCACCGTCAAGGCCGTCGGCGCGGGCACCGTCGTCTCCGCCGGCTGGGGCGGCGCCTACGGCAACCAGGTCGTCATCAAGCTGAACGACGGCTACTACGCCCAGTACGCCCACCTGTCCCAGCTCTCCGTCTCGGCCGGCCAGACCGTGACCGCGGGCCAGCAGCTCGGCCTGTCCGGCGCGACCGGCAACGTGACCGGCCCGCACCTGCACTTCGAGATCCGCACCACGCCGGACTACGGCTCCGACGTGGACCCGGTCGCCTACCTGCGCGCCCACGGCGTCACCGTCGGCTGACCCCGCGCCGCCCCGGCGGCCACCCGTCTGACACGCCACCAAGGCCGGACCCCGATCCACGGGCGTCCGGCCTTCGGTGTGTCCGGCCCCTCGATGTGTCCGGACCGGCCGGGGTTTTCCGGCCGGAGCGCTTATTCCCGACACGGCCGGACATGTGGAGTGGCTTATCTCACCGCCCGTCAACCCTTGCCTACGGTCGCGTAAGTCACATTCGAGGGTGAATCATGGACTGCTGTGGCAGACGATTCGAAGAGTGACAGCAGAGCAGTGATCGGGTCGTACGTGGCGGTGGGGGACAGCTTCACCGAGGGCGTCGGTGATCCCGGCCCCGACGGGCAGTTCGTGGGCTGGGCCGACCGTTTCGCCGTACTCCTCGCCGACCGGCGACCCGAAGGCGACTTCACCTACACGAACCTCGCAGTACGCGGCAGACTCCTCGACCAGATCGTGGACGAGCAGGTCCCGCGGGCCGTCGAACTCGCCCCCGACCTCGTGTCGTTCTGCGCCGGCGGCAACGACATCATCCGGCCCGGCACCGACCCCGACGAGGTCGCCGAGCGGTTCGAGAGGGCGGTCGCGCAGCTCGCCGCGGCGGCCGGCACGGTCATGGTGACGACCGGCTTCGACACCCGGGGCGTCCCGCTGCTCAAGCATCTGCGCGGCAAGATCGCCACGTACAACGGGCACGTCCGGGCCATCGCCGACCGCTACGGCTGCCCGGTACTCGACCTGTGGTCGCTGAAGTCCGTTCAGGACCGCCGCGCCTGGGACGACGACCGGCTGCACCTGTCGCCCGAGGGGCACACGCGCGTGGCGCTGCGGGCCGGCCAGGCGCTCGGCCTGAGGATCCCGGCCGACCCCGAGCAGCCCTGGCCGCCGCTGCCGCCGCGCGGCACGCTCGAGGTCCGGCGCGACGACGTGCACTGGGCGCGCGAGTACCTGGTGCCGTGGATCGGCCGGCGGCTGCGCGGCGAGTCCTCCGGCGACCATGTGACCGCCAAGGGCACCCTGTCACCGGACGACATCAAGATGCGGATCGCTGCGGTCGCCTGAACCGCGCGGCGAGGGGCGGGCCGCGGCGGCACCGCCCCTCGGCCCGCCGTCAGGTCGGGAACTCCCCGTACCAGCTCCCCTGCACGAGGTGGGTCGGCAGATACGGCGACGACGTGTCCACCGGGAAGCCCGCGTCGTACGCCAGTGAGGCCAGCGCCAGCGGGCCGAGGGCGACCAGCGCGCGCGGGTCGCAGGAGCCCTCCCAGTAGCGGCCGTGGTGCGCGAGCGCCTCGGCCAGGGCGGCCGCGAACTTCTCCTGATCGCGGGCGATGAACCGGTGGAACAGCGCGATCGGCTGGTAGTCGACCAGGTTCAGGAGATCGCCCGGCGTGCGGGTCGCCACCTGCGGGTCGGACGTCTGGATCGTGGTGACCAGCCGGTCGGCGACCTCGTCCATGGGGCGCCGCAGCACGAAGGCCTGCAGCGTGCCGATCCAGTGGAAGAGGTAGTCGTCCGCCTCACCGGCCCGGCGCAGCCGCTCCACCGGCACCTGGCTCAGCCTCGTCAGCCGCTCGCCCTCCCGGCACACCAGCGCCAGCCAGAACGCCTCCAGCCAGGCCCGGCCGTCGCCCTGCGGAGCGTCCGGCGTTGCGAACAGCGCGGAGCCCTCCTGCATGGCACGCACCCACGCCTCCCAGCTCTCGAGCTTCACCGCGGAGGGATCGTCGGCGGCCTGGGCGTGCGCGTGCGCGAGCGCCGTGGCGAAGGGGGACGAGCCCTGGCCACCGCGCAGCCGTTTCATCAGCTCCAGCAACTCCTGCGGGGCCCGCACGGACAGCGAGCGCGTCTCCTCGTCGATGTGGGTGAGACACACCAGCCGTCCCCGGTGCCACCAGTACAGACGCGGGGTAAGCGAGCCCGGTCCGTCCTGGCAGGCGCCCAGCGCGTAGGAGCCGAGGTCGTTGACCGCGTCCACGACCGTGCTGTCCACGATCGGATGGAACGCCAGCAGATGCCGCGTCGGCACGGCCACCAGCGCGCCGGCTTCCGGCAGGTCCCGGCCGGTCACCTCCCGGACCAGTTCCGGCAGGGCCAGCGCCCTGCTCGCGACGAAGTGCGAGTCGCCGTACACCGAGTGCAGCACCGCCCCCGTCCCGGTGCGCACCTCCTCGTGCCGCACGGGCTCGGCGAGCAGGTTGGCCCGGCCCGCCGCCCACAGCCGCTCGGCGTCCACCCGGGCCACGTCGCCGTCGTGCAGGATGCGCACCGAGTCGGGAGTGTCCAGGGCGAGGGCCGCGAGCAGGCCGTCGGCGACCGGGCGTACGTAGCGGAAACTGCCCGCCGCCTCCTCGGGGAACGCGTCGTCGGGCAGCAGCCGCAGCCGCGTCCCGCGCAGCAGCTCTTCGGCGCCCTCGTCGCCCCGCGAGGCGTTCTCCAGGCGCGCGAAGTGCTGCCGGACCAACTCCGGCCACTGTTCCTCGGGTATGTCACGGCAGCGCTGGGCCAGCGTGGTCAGCGGGCTGCGGCGCCCGTTGTGCAGGACGTCCGTGCCGGTGACGACGACGTCGTCGTGCCCGGCGCCGAGGTGGTCGACGGCGAGGGAGCGCAGCCGCGCGGCCTGTGGTTCCGTCAGCATGGGCAAATGGGGATCGGGTGCGTGCAGTCGGTTCACCCCGGGACTCTACGAGGCCGCTGCGCACCGCCCCACGGCAGGGTTGGTGTCACTCACCTCCCCGGCGCGGTCAACTCCTGGCGGCTCAGTCCGAGTTCCCGGGCCAGCGCCTCATCGACCCACTCCTGCGCCCGGATGCGCGAGACCGTGCCGCCGTACGCGGTCAGCTGTACCGCCAGCCCGTCCAGCAGAGCGGTCAGCCGCAGCGCGGAGGCGGCCGGATCGGGGCAGGTGAACTCGCCCGCGGCCACTCCCTCCTCGACGACTTCGGCGAGCGCCGCCTTCCACCGCCGGTCCAGGTCGCGGCCCACCGCGCGCAGCGGCGGCTCGCGCAGGGCCGCCGACCAGCCCTCGATCCACAGCCGCCAGCCCTTGGCCTGCCCCGTCGGCGCGTACCAGCGCACCGCCGCCCGCAGCCGGCGCAGCGCGGTGGTACGGCGGCCGAGCAGTTCCCGCAGCCGCGCGAGGTCGGCCTCGGCGGCGTACGCGAAGGCCGCCGCGACCAGCTTCTCCTTGGTGGAGAAGTGGTACAGCACCAGCGCGTTGCTCACCCCGAGAGCCTGGGCGACGTCGGCGATCCGCACCGCCGCAACGCCCCGCTCCTCGATCTGCTCCACGGTGGCCCGCAGGATCTCCTCCCGCCGCTCCGCCACGCTCAACCGCACTCTCGCCACGGCTGTTCACCCTAGTGCAGCGCTCGGGGCCGGACACCTCGAATGCCCGGCCCCGCGCCGCGGTCCTGGGACCCGCGCCGTCGGCGAGCAACTGGGCGACTTCCCGTGTCGCGCCGCTCGTCTCAGGCGGACCGGCTGTCGGCGCCGGGCTCGTGGCGCTTCTGGGTCGAAGCGGCGTCGCAGAAGGCCTCCAGCCCTTCCAGAAGGGCTGCGCGCTTCGCCGGGGGCATCACGTTCAGTACCGACTGCAGCTCCTGTTGTCTCCGCTCGCGCAGGTCGGCGAGGAAGGAGCGGCCGTGGCCGCTCAGGTGCAGGCGCACCTCGCGCCGGTCGGTCGGGCTGACGTCGCGGTCGATGAAGCCGGCCGCCTGCAGCCGGTCGCAGAGCCGGCTGGTCGACGGAGGCGTGGAGGCCAGGCAGTCGGCGAGGGTGCGCAGATTGATGCCGTCCTGGTGCTCGAGGACGAGCAGCACACGCAGCTGGGACGCGGAGGCGGGCGCCGTGGAGGCCCGGCCCCAGACGACTTCCAGCAGCTCCGCGGCCGTGGAGGTCACCCGCGCGACCTCGTCGGGCTGCGGGCGGGCGCGGAAGGAAGTCACGGTCACACTCTCGTAGACGCGCTGGGACGGCTGCCAGCGTACTAGGCGAGTGGGCCGGCTACTGATGTCTCGGCAACCGGGTACACGCATCCAACGACCGAAGTCCCCGAGTGATGTCCGGTGGCACACCGGCGAAGGATTGGTGTTTTTCCCATCGTGAAGAGATTCGTGGTCGCTGAACGCGCACTCCGTACCGCGGCTCCGCACGAGCTGCTCGACGCCGTCCGTCGTGTACTGCTGGAGCAGTATGCGGCGGAGTCCGTCGAGCTGTTCCTGGCCGACTACAGCCTCACCCTGCTGCAACCGGTGTCGGTGCTGCCGCACACCCTGGAGCCGGTATCGGTGCACAGCGGCCCGGCAGGCCGGGCGTTCGGAGCCCAGCAGCCCGTCGTGGAGACTCTCGGCGAGGGCCGGGCCCGGGTCCACCTGCCCGTCACCGTGCGTGGTGACCGGCTCGGCGTGCTGTCGGTCACCGTACCGGGCGGCGGGCGCGTCGAGGAATGCCTCGCGGAACTCGCCGAGATCGCCGAGGTTCTGGGACACGAGGTGATCGTGGCCGAGCGGGACACCGACCTGTACATGCAGGCACGCCGCAAGGACCGGCTCACCCTGGCCGCCGAGATGCAGTGGCAGCTGCTGCCCGGACGCTCCTGCGCGCGCCCGGAGTACGAACTGGGCGCTCAACTGGAGCCCGCCTACGCCATCTTCGGCGACAACTTCGACTGGTCCCTGACCGCTGACCACCTCATGCTCTACGTCACCAACGGCATGGGGGAGGGCATAGAGGCCTCCCTGCTGACCAACCTGGCCATCAACGCGCTGCGCAACGCACGGCGGGCCGGCCTCTCCATCGCCGACCAGGCGGCCCTCGCCGATCAGGCGGTCTACGCGCACTACCGGGGCCGCTGCTACGTGTCGGTGCTGATGCTCGACTTCGAACTCGCCACCGGCCGTGCCCGGGTCGTGGACGCCGGCTCCCCACGGCTGCTGCGGCTGCGCGGCGGCGTGGTGGAGCCGGTGCGCTTCGAGGAGCAGCTCCCGCTCGGCATGTTCGAGGAGACCGACTACGTCGCCCAGGAGTTCCAGGTCGAGCCCGGTGATCGTCTGATCTTCGTCAGCGACGGGGTGTACGCCGTCGCCTCCCCCGAGGGGGAGCCCTACGGCGACACCGCGCTGACCCGGGCGATCCAGGCCACCCGGCTGCTGCCCGCTGCCGAGGTGCCGCGGGCCGTCCTGCGGGAGCTGACCGGCCACCGCGGCCGGCCCGTCCCCGACGACGACGCCCTGGTGGTCTGCCTCGACTGGCGCGGGCGCTGACCGGCGGCACCCAGGTCGCGTATCCCGGCCAGGGAGTCCGTGGTGGCCTCCCTGGCCGCAGCGGCGGCCTCCGGCCGGCTTCAGCACGCGGCCGGCACGCCCGGCGCCAGACTTCGGACATGCCTGCACCCTTTGCGGTCCACCCGCGAGGCAGCAGCCGCTGCGGGACAGCTCGGCGAGGCTCCCGATGCCGCGATGGTGTGCCTCGACCGGACCGGCCGTGCCGCGGCGAACGCCGTGCGGGCCCCGCACGGCCGGGTGAGCACGCCCGTCATCGCTGCGCGGGCGGCGGCGCACCTGTTTCGCGCGCGGCCAGGTAGGCGCGCAGGCCACGGCTCAAGGCCGAACGTTCCTCGGGGGCCATCGATGCCAGAGCGGCGCCCAGGGCCTGCGCCCGCCGGGCCGCCACGTCCTTCAGCACCCGGTTCCCGTGCCCGGTGAGCCTCAACTGGACCTCCCGCCGCTTGTGCGGATGGGGCGAACGCTGGAGGAGGCCGGCCGCCTCCAACCGGTCGCACAGCCGACTCGCCGTGGGCGGGCCTATCCCCAGCTGCTCGGCAAGGGCCGTCAGGTTCACGTCCGGAGCCGCCTCCAAGGCGCGCAACGCCCTCAGCTGATGCAGGGACAAGCGCAAGGCGGCCTCCTGGGCAGCCACCGACCAGAGGCTGGTGAGACTGTCCACGGCATCGGCGATCTCCACCGCGACAGCCTCGACGCCATCGCGCGATCCCCTCGTTTCGTCGCCTCCGGGGCTGCCGAGACGGGTCACCGGCACATCACTTCCGTAGGTTTCAGGACTGGGCACGCATCCCCATCAAAATGCAGTACCCGAAGAGGCAAGAGGCAAGCGGTACTACCGTCTGCCTCTTCACTCGTCCCACGGATCAGATGATGATCCGGCAGCCGAGGGTCACGGCCCCGCAGGCACGGTTCCGTCCTGGGATCACCGGTCGACCGCCCGCACCACCACGGCGTAGGGGCCCACGCCGATCAGCCGCTCACCAGGGATGTCGCCCAGAGCGGTGAAAAGGGTGAGCACACGTCCGGAGTCCGGGTCGAACGCCACATCCTTGACCGTCCCGTGCTCGGTGCCCTGGTCCGTCAACACCCGCCGCCCGACGACCTCGTGATGCTCCGGCACATCGGGCGCGGTACGGCCGGCGGCCATCCGGGAGCGCACGATGACGGCATCCGGCCCCACTGCCTCGACCGCGCTCCAGGAGACCGCGTCGGCGTGACGGGAAGTTCCCGCCAGACGCAGGTAGGAGACAGTGGCCGTGGCCGCGTCGATCGACACCGCCTCCACCTTGCCGAGCGATGCGGCCTCGACGGCGGTCAGAACGGGCAGCCCGCGCGTCTGCGAAAAGAGCATCATCCGCGTCCTCCTTCGTCCTCGCCAGGGGAAAGGGTGTCCGAGGCCCCTTGTCGGCTGCGCACGCGGAAGGCCTCGACCTGGGCGGCGAAGTTCGGCAGGTCGTCGGCGAGGAAGTGACGCGCGGACGTGGGAACGACCAGCGCCTGTCCGGATACGGCGAGCGTCTGGCCGCGCGGGATGAACACCTTGCGCTGCCGCCGCTCGAGGGGTGCGTGGGTGGCGATCTCGAACCCCACCACCCGACCGCCGGCCCCACTCGCGACGACGAGGTCGAGCACCGTCCCCACCTCCGTGCCCTGGTCGGTGAGAACCGGCGCGCCCAGCACATCGCCGCGCGCGGCCTCGCCGGGTTCGATGACCGCCCGCTTTTCCACCAGTGCGGCCCTGTCGCGGATCATCACGGCGGACGGCCCGAGGGCATGGACGTCGGTGAACGGCAGACTCTGCCGCAGCGGCCCTGCCAGCAGCCCCCGCCCGCTCAGCGTGAAGCCGGTGATCCGGCCTGCGGGGGCGTCGAAGACGGTGTCCTTGACCTTCGCCAAGGCTTCACCGCCCAACGTCACCACGACCCGCCCGGTCAGTTCGGAGGCCAGCATGAGCGTGCTCACCGGGCACCTCCCCGACGGGGCCGCCGTTCGCGCCGCACCACCAGGACCGTGCCGGAGCGGCGGCGCGCCTGTAGGGCGACGGCTCCCACGGTGAGCAGCAGCACCAGCGCGATGAGGAAGAGCGCCCAGCCCCACCACGTCATTGTCGGCCTCCTTCGCGTCGTCACCTTCGGTAGCGCAAGCTGTTCCGATACCGCCCCGCGCTACTGCGGTTGCCCGCGCCGGGAGACGGCAACCCCACGGATGACACTCGGCTGACACTCGGCGCTCGCACGCCCAACCCGCCGACCGAAACAGCTCAGTTGGCTGCGCGCCGGTATTGCCGTGTGCATGGCCGGAGAGGGGGAATCCGCAACGCACCGGAGTATCCGTTCTCACCCCTGCCGGAAGGAACGAGCATCGTGCTGGCCATCGCCTCGGCGGTTTTGTTCTTCATCGCCTTTTTGATCAATGCGGCTGACATCTCCACCAACGACACCTTCACCTCGACCAACATCATGCTGATCGGTCTCGCCGTGCTGGCCCTGCACCTCGCGGGCGTGGGAAGCGGTTGGTCCGCACGGGGCCGCAGGCGCTGAAGAAGCCCCGGGCAGGGCGTCTGCGAGCGGTCCGCGATGGGAACATCGGGGCATGCGTGACTGTGGCGGCCGGGACGGCCGATGGTGGACGGCGCTTCGCCGGGTACCGGTGGCGGTGTGGGACGACGACGTCACGGACTGGGCCGCCGCACTGACCTACTACGCGGTGCTGGCTCTGTTCCCCGTGCTGCTGGTGATCCTGTCGGTGCTGGGCCTGACCATGCCCACGACGAAGCCGGGAGTCATCGACCGGATGCTCCAGCTCTTCCCGCTGGCCTCCCGTGGGCTGCTGCGCGGTGCTCTGCAGCAGATGGCCGGGCAGTCGTCCGCGACGTGGCTGCTCTTCGCCTTCAGCGTGACGGGAGCGCTGTGGTCGGGCTCCAGCTACCTGAGCGTCTTCCGGCGGGCCCTGCACGCGATGCACCGGGTCGGCGCGCACCGCCCGGTGTGGCGCACCGTTCCACGCGTCATCCTCACCACGGTCGTACTGATCGCCCTGCTCCTCGTCACCACCCTCGCCCTGCTCCTCACCGGAAGCCTGGCCAGGAGTCTGGGCAGGGCCCTGGATCTGGGCAACGTGCCCGAGACCGCCTGGGGCGCGCTGCGGTGGCCCCTCCTGACCGTGGTCGCGGTCGCCCTGGTTCTGGTGCTGTACCGCTCGGGCCCCGCGGCCTCGCGTCCCGTACGGAGGATGGCGCCGGGCGGTGGTCTGGCGGTCGCGCTCCTGCTGGTCGTCTCGCTCGGCTTCACCTTCTACACCAACCACGTGAGCACCTACCACCGCCTCTACGGCTCACTGGCCGGCGTCATCGTCTTCCTCATCTGGCTGTGGCTGTCCAATCTGGCGTTGCTGATGGGCGCTCAGTTCAACGCGGAACTCGCTAAGACCGCCACCGGGGCTCACGCCGGCGTCCCCCGAGGGCGGGAAGAAGACGCTCCGTCCCGCACCTGAGTTTTCCTCGTGTGGACCGGGGTAGTCGCGCCTCACTGGCTGCTTCGGTCGGGGAGGCACGAGAAGGGGAGAGAAATGATGGCAGCGACGGCGTCACGCACGGACGTGAACGGCAAGACGGCCGGCCTGCCGGAGGTGACCGACCCCCGGGCGGTCCCGCCGAAGGACGCCCGGCAGCTGACGAAGGCGTTCCTCGAGCGGCTGGCGGTGCTGGAGGAGGGCACGGCCCAGTACCAGTACGCGCGCAACACGCTGATCGAGATGAACACCTCTCTCGTGCGGTATGCGGCGAGCCGGTTCCGCAGCCGCGGTCCGGAGGAGATGGAGGACATCGTCCAGGTCGGCACGATCGGCCTGATCAAGGCGATCGACCGCTTCGAACTGTCCCGTGAGGTGGAGTTCACCTCCTTCGCCATCCCCTACATCGTCGGCGAGATCAAGCGCTTCTTCCGGGACACCTCCTGGGCCGTCCACGTGCCCCGCCGCCTGCAGGAGGCCCGGGTCGAGCTCGCACGGGCCACGGACGAACTGCGTTCCCGGCTGGGCCGCACCCCCACCGTCCGGGAGCTCGCCGAACTGATGAGCCTGTCGGAGGAGGAGGTCATAGAGGCCCGCATGGCTTCCAACGGCTACAACTCCTCCTCCCTGGACGCCACCATCGGGGGCGCACCGGACGGTGAGATGGCATTGTCCGAATTCATCGGCGCCGAGGACCCCGCCATGGGGCTGGTGGAGGACTTCCACGCCCTGGCGCCCCTGATCGCCGAACTCGGCGAGCGCGACCGGCAGATCCTGCACATGAGGTTCGTCGAGGAACTCACCCAGGCCCAGATCGGCGAGCACCTGGGATGCTCCCAGATGCATGTCTCACGGTTGCTGTCCCGGACCTTGAAGCGCCTGCGTGAGGGCATGCTCACCACGCGCTGAACCGTGGGCCGTCCGGCGGCACGGGTGCTCGCCCGGACCTGCTCCCCATGCCGGTGCAGTCACCGGGGCGGGCAGCGGCGACGCGAAGGCCGGGCACACGAACGGAACGTACCGGCCAGTCAGGGAGGCAGCGCGTGATCCGCCATCGTCCGGGGACGGGAGTCGGTCCGTCGCGTCACACGGTCCTCGACAGTGACTCGGAAACTCCCGTCAGGGCTCGGCGCGTCTGCCGGCGGTATCTGCGGCAGCTGGTACCGCCGGTCGTGGGCCGCGCGGCCGACGACGTCGAACTGGTCGTCTCGGAACTCGTCACCAACGTGGTGCGGCATGCGCACAGTGCGACGTGCATGCTGAGCTTGGACGCCCGTCCCGATGCGGTCGAGGTGACGGTGGTGGACTCCGATCCCACCCCTCCGTGCTCACGCCTGCCCGACCTGAGCGGGCAGGCCGGAGGGTTCGGCTGGTCCATGGTCCGTCGCCTGGCCAAGAGGGTGACGGTGGTCCCGGTCCCGAGCGGTAAGGCCGTGTGCGTACTGATGCCGCGGCCGGCCCCGGCCTAGGGCCTCTCGTTTGGATCATGCCGGGCTCGCGAAAGACCCTAGGCGTTCGGGGGATTCGCCTGCCGCGCCTGACGACAAGTGGTTTACCTGGCTCGGCACGTGGCACCCGTGCGGTGCATAAAAGTTGCGGTTCGAAAGGCGAAGTCGGGCCGCAGCGTGCGTCTCCCCTTCAAAGGGCGGCGAGGCCGAACGTGAACTGGCCTCGCCGCCCTTCTCGGTGACTGGCCATCGTCGTTCCCGGACGGCCGCCCGGCCGGCCCCCATGCCCCGACCGCGCCGTACGCGCGGCGCACTCTGCCGGCTCGGGCCCGTCCCGTCGGCTCGGGCCCGCCCCGCCCGCACCTCGGTCCGCCCGGCACCCGGCCCGCCGAGTCGGGGGGCCGACGACAGACCTCTCGGGCAACCCGTCGGGGAGATCAAGGCCGCGACGCACTCGCCACGGACGATCACACACAGCCGCCGGGCCTACGACCCCTGGCCGCCGGGCCTACGACCCCTGATCTCGGCTTCCGGGGGCCCCTGGGCCCAGGCCGGCCCCCGGCCCCCGGCCGCCGGCTTCCGCCGCCCGCGCCTGCCCCGCCCCGCCCCGTAGTCGGTCGTGTCGCGGACCATAATGGAACGCCCCGACTCTTCTGGAGGTGCCGTGACCGGCTCCCGTTTCACGAGCTCCGGGCTCCGTGCGCTGAGGCCGGCGGCCTTCGGTGCGGACCCGGCCGGTGAGCGCCTGGCGCGCATCCGGCGTTCGCCCCACTTCAAGGACGGCGTGTTCGTGAACCCGGGAGGCACCGCCCGCACCCGCCCGTCCGGCTCCGCGATGGACTTCGCCAAGGTGTACTTCGACAAGGAGGCCCGCCCCCGGCGCTCTCCGACGGGCACGGTTCCGGTGCACTCCACCACGCTCGCCGACCTCGCCCGGCCGCCGGCGACGGGGCTGCGGCTGACCTGGATGGGGCACTCCAGCGTGCTCGCCGAGATCGACGGGCAGCGGGTGCTCTTCGACCCTGTGTGGGGTGAGCGCTGCTCCCCGTTCCCCTTCGCCGGGCCCAGACGGCTGCACCCCGCGCCCCTGCCGCTGGCCGCGCTCGGCCCGGTCGACGTCGTCGTCATCTCCCACGACCACTACGACCACCTCGACCTGCCCACGATCAAGGCGCTGGCGGGCACCGACACGCTGTTCGCCGTGCCGCTCGGCGTCGGCGCCCACCTGGAGCACTGGGGCGTCGCGGAGAGCCGGCTGCGCGAGCTGGACTGGCACGAGGACACCAAGGTCGGCCCCCTCACCCTGACCGCGACCCCGGCCCGCCACTTCTGCGGCCGCGGCCTGCGCAACACCCAGCACACGCTGTGGGCGTCCTGGGTCGTCGCGGGCGAGGAACACCGGATCTACCACAGCGGCGACACCGGCTACTTCGACGGCTTCCGGGACATCGGCGCAGCCCACGGCCCGTTCGACGCGACGATGATCCAGGTCGGGGCGTACAGCGAGTTCTGGCCGGACATCCACATGACCCCCGAGGAGGGCGTACGCGCCCACCTCGATCTCCAGGGCGGCGCACCGCACGGGGCGCTGCTGCCGATCCACTGGGGCACCTTCAACCTCGCCCCGCACCCGTGGGCCGAGCCGGGGGAGTGGATGCTGGCGGCCGGTGAGGCGGTCGGGCAGCCCGTCGCGGTGCCCGTGCCGGGCGCGCCCTTCGAGCCGGGCGGCGACCTGCCCACCCGGCCCTGGTGGCGCGGCGTGTCCCAGACCCTCACCCGCAGCTGGCCGGCCCCGGAGCTCGGACTGCGCGCGGCCCGGGGGCTGGACCTCGTGGGCGACGACTGAGCGCCTCGTCCAGGGAACCGCCCCCCCCGGAGCCCCCGTCCAGGGAGCCGTCACCCGCGTCGGACCGTGAGGACGACGCCGAGGAGGGTCGAGGCGGGCACGTAGCCGAAGTGGCGGGAGTCCTGGGTGCGCGGTGCGCCCCCGCGGACGACCAGGGAGCCCCGGGTGCCACCCGCCCGCCCCGCGGAGCGCCGACGGCCGCGCGCACATCCTCCGGGACCGGGTCGCCGGGCACCGCCGCGACCCGTTTGACGACGCCGCTCGGCCGCCGGCACGTGGTGCGCAACACCGTGCTGCTCGCCCTGGCCGCCTTGGGCCTGGCGGCGGCGCTCGCCGGGACGCCGGTGCCGGGTCAGGCGGCCGGTGTGCTTGCCGCGGCGTTCGCCGCGCTGGCCGGCGCACTCCTCGTGATCTTCACCGACGAGCTGGGCTCGCTGTTCGACGACGGCGCCCCCCCGCACCCAGGGGTGCGTCCGCGGATCCGCCCCGTAGGCGTCGACCGCCGCACCCTGAAGGCGGCTCGACCTCCCGGACCGCCGCGGCGGACACCCCGCCCGGCGATGACACGAGACCTCGGCGTCACCCATGCCCTTCCTCGCCGGCGCCGTCGTGGTGCTCGCCGTGCTGTGTCTGCTGAACCTGCTCCTCACCTTCGGCGTCATCCGCAAACGGCGGGCGCAGGCAGCGGAGACGTCCGACCGGGTGGTGGTCGGGCTGATCGTCCCGTCTGGCTCCACCGTGCCCTCCTTCACCGCCGTGACCACCACCGGCGAGCGCATCACCCGCGACGGGCTGGGCGAGACCATGCTCGGGTTCTTCACCCCCGACTGCCGTGCCTGCAAGGAGCGGCTGCCCCGCTTCGTGGAGCAGGCCCGCGCCACGGCGGCCCTGACCGGCCGCAGCGTCCTGGCGGTCGTGCACGGCACGCCGGAGGAGGCCCGTGAGCAGGTGGCGGCCCTGCCCGCGGTCGCCCATGTCGTCGTCGAGGAGGGCGACGGACCGCTCGGCGAGGCCTTCGACATCACCGGCCACCCGGTCTTCGGCCTGCTCACGGCCGACGGCACCCTCGCCGCCACGACGTTCGACCCGGCCCGCCTGCCGGCGCCGGCGCGCGCGGCGTTCTGATCCCGAGTCACTTCGCCGTTCACGTTGAGTGATACCAAGGGGAGAGCTGCACCGAGTGCGGACCGGTCCCGAGTGATCCCCGCCGGGCGTCCACCGAACAGAAAACGGAAAGGGCGAGGGCCGGGAGGTGACATGCCTCCCGGCCCTCGCTTCCTTTCGTCATGACCGCTCCTGAACAGCTCTGATCGCAAAATGATCGCCGCTGTCCCCTTCCCGGGCAGGGTTATCGGTCTGTCGTACGAAGCCTCATACCAGAGGGGGGTGCTGTGTGTGGGACTTTGTCAACTGCCCACCGCACAGGACGGGTTGCCGACTACTGTGAGTGTCCGTCGGGCGACACCAGCCCGACGGACCCGGACCCCAGTACGAGGACACCGATGTCTCACCTCCGCGCACCGGCCGCACGCGCAGACCGCCGTGAGGGCGGCGGGCGGCACGGGCGGCCGGCAGTCCGCACCCACCCCTCCCTCCCCGAGGCCCACATACGGCCGCAGCTGCTGCGCCTCGCCGTGCTCCCACCGACCGCGGTCGCCCTGAGCGCCTGCGCGGCGGTGCTGTTCACCGTCCGCACCTCCGGGCCACGCCCCGACGGCCTGTGGGCCGTGCTGGTCGGCGCGGCCGCCGTCGCCCTCGCCGGCATCGTCATCGCCGCCGTCGCGGCCGACCGCGCCGCCCGCTCCATCGGCGACCGGGTCGGCGCCCTGCGCCGCCGCAGCGCGCGCGGCGAGGCGGACCTGCGCGCCCTCGTCGAGGCGCTGCGCCGCGGCGAGGCCCCGCCCGCACCTCCGCAACCGCGCGCCCCGGGCCCCGACGCCGACGACCTCGACCTGCTCGCCGCCGACCTGACCCGCGCGCACGACGCCGCCGTCGCCGCCGTGGTCCATGCCGCGCAGCTGTCCAGCCAGACCGGCAGCGAACAGAAACTGGAGGTCTTCGAGAACCTCGCCCGGCGGCTGCAGTCCCTGGTGCACCGGGAGATCTCCATCCTCGACGAGCTCGAGAACGAGATCGAGGACCCCGACCTGCTCAAGAGCCTCTTCCACGTCGACCACCTCGCCACCCGCATCCGCCGCCACGCCGAGAACCTCGCCGTGCTCGGCGGCGCCGTCTCCCGCCGGCAGTGGAGTCACCCCGTCTCCATGACCGAGGTGCTGCGCTCGGCGATCGCCGAGGTCGAGCAGTACTCCCGGGTCAAGCTGGTCCCGCCGATCGAGGGCACCCTGCGCGGCCACGCCGTCGCCGACGTCATCCACCTGCTCGCCGAACTCGTCGAGAACGCCGGCGTGTTCTCCGCCCCGCACACCCAAGTCCTGCTGCGCGCCAGCCTCGTCACCTCCGGCCTCGCCGTCGAGGTCGAGGACCGCGGCCTGGGTATGCCCGTCGAGGAACAGCAGCGGATGAACCAGCTGCTCGCCGACCCCGACCAGGTCAACGTCGCCCGGCTGCTCGCCGACGGCCGCATCGGGCTCTACGTGGTCTCCCAGCTCGCGCGGCGGCACGGCATCCGGGTGCGTCTGCAGAACAACATCTACGGCGGAGTCCAGGCCGTCCTCGTCGTCCCGCAGGCCCTGCTCGGCGCCGGCACCGGCACCGGGGCCGTTCCGGCGGGCGGGGACCGACCGCACGACACCGGCACCGGCGCGCACCCCGTCGTCGTACCGCCGCAGCAGGCGCACCCCACCGGGCTGTACGCCGTGGCACCGCACGAGCCCCGTCCCGCGCCCGCGAGCGTGTCCCACGCCACGGTGCCGGACGGCGACGACGGCGCCGTGCCGGTCGTACGGCCGAGGAAGGGCGACCAGCACACCGGCGCCGGGCGGCCGGGCGAGGCGCGCCCCGAGCGGCCCGCCCACCCCCTGCCCGAGCGGGCCGCCTCCCCGGCCCCCGGGAGCGCCGCCCACGGGCGGGGCGTTCCGCCGTTGCCCGTGCGGGGCCGGCAGCAGGAGCGACCCACCCCCGCCTCGGCCGTACCCGGCATCCGGTCCGAGGACCGGGCGGCCGTGGAGGAGATCGCCGGCGCCCCGCCGCTCCCGCGGGCCGGCGCCGTCCGCGGTGCCATGGACAAGCCCCGGCTGCCCCGGCGCCGCGCCCAGGAACACATCGTGCCGCAACTGCGCGGCGGCCCCCTGCCCCGCCCCGAGGACGACGCCGCCGGACCCGACCCCGGTCTGATGGCCGCCTTCCAGCGCGGCATCACTCTGGCCGAGGCCCAGCAGAGCCTCGGCCCGGTCACCGAGCCCCGCCCGGAACCGGCGACCGGGCCCACCGCCCTGCACCTGACGCCTCCGCACGCCCCGCACCCCGGGCTGCATGCCGTCCACCTGCCCGCGCCGCTCGACACACCCGGCACCCACGACGGCAGGCCGGCCCCCGCGCCGCACCACCCCGTCGCCCCCGCGCCCGACCGTCTCACCACCCGGCACGACGGGAGCGCACCGGCCGGATGACCACCCCCACCGCTCCCGCCCCACCACGTACCCCAAGGAGTCGATCCACCATGGCGAGCGATGCGCCGACCGCCCAGGCAACCGACCTCGACTGGCTGTTGAGCGGCCTCGTCCAGCGCGTACCCCACACCCGCAGCGCCGTCCTGCTGTCCTGCGACGGGCTCGTGAAGTCCGTGCACGGGCTCGACGTGGACAGCGCCGACCACATGGCGGCCCTCGCCTCCGGCCTGTACTCGCTCGGCCGCAGCGCCGGCATCCGCTTCGGCGACGGCGGCGACGTCCGGCAGGTCGTCGTCGAACTCGACGCGACCCTGCTGTTCGTCACCACCGCGGGCTCCGGCACCTGCCTCGCCGTGCTCGCCGGCCGCGACGCGGACGCCGCCGTGCTCGGCTACGAGATGGCCATGCTCGTCAAGAGCGTCCGCCCCTACCTGGTGACCGCGCCCCGCCAGCAGTCCGCCGAACCCCCGGTGATGCGGCCTTGAGCGTGGCGGCGGCCGGGGAGGGCCCCTGGCTCGACGACGCGGCCGGCCGGCTGGTGCGCCCCTTCACGGTGAGCAACGGCCGCACCCGCCCCAGCGTCGCACTCGACCTGATGTCACAGGTGATGGCCACCGGGGCGACCCCCCTCGGCTATCTCGGCCCCGAACACGCACAGGCCCTCGACCTGTGCCGGGCACCCGTCTCGGTGGCCGAGATCGCCGCCCACCTGAAGCTGTCGGCGGTCGTCACCAAGGTGCTGCTGTCCGACCTCGTCGACACCGGCGCGCTCACCACCAAACCCCCGGCGTTCCACCACCAACCCACCGACCGGGCCCTACTGGAGGCAGTGCTCGATGGACTACGACGACAGCTCTGAGACGTCCTACGACCGCTCCGGCTACGGCGGCCACCCCGACTACCGAGCCGGCGCGCCCACCTACCAGGGGCACGACCACGGCGACCCGTTCCCGACCGCGCTGAAGATCCTCGTCGCGGGCGGTTTCGGCGTCGGCAAGACCACCTTCGTCGGCGCGGTCAGCGAGATCGCCCCGCTCAGCACCGAGGAGCTGCTCACCACCGTCAGCGCGGCCACCGACAGTCTCGAGGGCATCGAGAACAAGATGGAGACCACGGTCGCCATGGACTTCGGCCGCATCACCCTCGATCCCGAGCACGTGCTGTACCTGTTCGGAACCCCCGGACAGGAGCGCTTCTGGTTCATGTGGGACGAACTGTGCGAGGGCGCCCTCGGCGCGGTCGTCCTCGCCGACACCCGGCGGCTGCAGGACTGCTTCGCCGCCGTCGACTTCTTCGAGGAGCGCGGCCTGGGCTTCATCCTCGCCATCAACGAGTTCGACGGCGGCCACCGCTACGACCCCGACGAGGTACGCGCCGCCATCGACCTGGCCCCGGAGATCCCCGTCGTGCGCTGCGACGCCCGGATCTCCGCCTCCGGCGTGCAGACCCTGCTCACCCTCGTGCGGCACCTCATCGCCTACGCCCCCGTCGCTCCCGCCTCGACCCGCGGCGCCTGACAGGAGAGACCGTGACGCCCCCAGACCATCTTCCGAACCATCCCCGCACTGCTGGAGAACGGCCATGAGGTACGAGCCGCCGAGCCCCGTCGGCCGGCTGCTGCTCACCCCCGAGGACCGCGACGCCCCCGCTCGCGCCCGCCGGCTGCACCTGCTGGGTCTCGGGGAGCGGGCCGAGCCCTCCCTGGACTCCTACGCCGGCCACCTCGCCGACCTCACCGGAGCGTCGTTCGGGATGGTCAACTTCCTCGGCGCGGATTCGCAGTTCTTCGCCGGACTGCACGCACCGCCCCCGCCGCCGCCCGCGCCGGGCGAGCCGCCGCGCCCCGCCCTCGGCCGGGTCCTGCCGCGCGACCACGGCTACTGCCCGCACGTCGCGGTGCGCCGCCGCGCCCTGGCCCTGGAGGACGTCGCCGACTACCCGCGCTTCGCCGGCAACCCGGTCGTCGACGAGTACGGCATCCGCTCCTACCTCGGCGCCCCGCTCATCGACTCCACCGGAACCGTCCTCGGCACCGTGTGCGTCGCCGACCGCGCGCCACGCACCTGGGGCAAGGCCGGCCTGGAGACGATCAAGTCCGCGGCCGCCGACCTGGCGGGCCGGCTGGAACACGGGCTGGTGTGACGACCGGCCGCGGGGCACACACGGGCCGGTGTGACGACTGGACCGAAGGCGTGAAGGAAAGCTGAGCCGCCGCTTAAGAAAAGCTCGATGGACCCCGGCGTGCGCTATACGGCAGATTGCTGAACGCATTCCCATCCCTCTTCCCGCACGCGGGCTTCTTCGGCCTGCCCGCGCCCGGGCCCGAGCACCACAGGAGCCGTAGCGTGAAGGCGCTGGTCAAGGAGAAGGCGGAGCCCGGACTGTGGCTCACGGACGTGCCGGAGCCGGCCATCGGCCCCGGGGACGTCCTGATCAAGGTGCTGCGCACCGGCATCTGCGGCACCGACCTGCACATCCGGGCCTGGGACGGCTGGGCGCAGCAGGCGATCGACACCCCGCTGGTGATCGGGCACGAGTTCGTCGGCGAGGTCGTCGAGACCGGCCGTGACGTCACCGACATCGCCGTCGGCGACCGGGTCAGCGGCGAGGGCCACCTGGTGTGCGGCAAGTGCCGCAACTGCCTGGCCGGCCGCCGTCACCTGTGCCGGGCCACCGTCGGTCTCGGCGTCGGCCGCGACGGCGCGTTCGCGGAGTACGTCGCGCTGCCCGCGTCCAACGTGTGGGTGCACCGCGTCCCCGTCGACCTCGACGTCGCCGCGATCTTCGACCCGTTCGGCAACGCCGTGCACACCGCGCTGTCCTTCCCGCTCGTCAACGAGGACGTGCTCATCACCGGCGCCGGCCCGATCGGCCTGATGGCCGCCGCCGTGGCCAAGCACGCCGGAGCCCGTCACGTCGTCATCACCGACGTCAGCGAGGAGCGCCTGGAGCTGGCACGGAAGATCGGTGTCAGCCTCGCCCTGAACGTGGCGCGGGAACAGATCGCCGACGGGCAGCGGGAGCTGGGCCTGCGCGAGGGCTTCGACATCGGCCTGGAGATGTCCGGCCGGCCCGAGGCGCTGCGCGACATGATCGCCAACATGACGCACGGCGGCCGTATCGCCATGCTCGGCCTGCCCGCCGAGGAGTTCCCCGTCGACTGGGCCCGGATCGTCACCTCGATGATCACCATCAAGGGCATCTACGGCCGGGAGATGTTCGAGACCTGGTACGCGATGTCGGTGCTGCTGGAGGGCGGCCTCGACCTCGCCCCCGTGATCACCGGCCGCTACGGCTACCGCGACTTCGAGGCGGCGTTCGCGGACGCCGCGAGCGGCAAGGGCGGCAAGGTCATCCTCGACTGGACCGCCTGACCCCGCCCCGGCCTCTTCCCCGCGAGCACTCCTAGGAGCTTTCCCGATGTTCGAATCCGTGCGCGACGACCTGCGTGTCACCCTCGACGAGATCCGCGCCGCCGGGCTGCACAAGCCCGAGCGGGTCATCGACACCCCGCAGTCCGCGACCGTCAACGTCACCGCCGGCGGCCGCCCCGGCGAGGTCCTCAACTTCTGCGCCAACAACTACCTCGGTCTCGCCGACCACCCCGAGGTCGTCGCCGCCGCCCACGCGGCCCTGGACCGCTGGGGCTACGGCATGGCCTCCGTGCGCTTCATCTGCGGCACCCAGGAGGTCCACAAGGAGCTGGAGGCGCGCCTCGCGGCATTCCTCGGCCAGGAGGACACGATCCTGTACTCCTCCTGCTTCGACGCCAACGGCGGTGTCTTCGAGACGCTGCTCGGCGAGGAGGACGCGGTCATCTCCGACGCCCTCAACCACGCCTCCATCATCGACGGCATCCGCCTGTCCAAGGCCCGCCGCTTCCGCTACGCCAACCGCGACCTGGAAGACCTCGAGACCAAGCTGAAGGAGGCGTCCGACGCGCGCCGCCGCCTGATCGTCACCGACGGCGTCTTCTCCATGGACGGCTACGTGGCGCCGCTGGCCGAGATCTGCGACCTCGCGGACCGCTACGACGCGATGGTCATGGTCGACGACTCGCACGCCGTCGGCTTCGTCGGCCCCACCGGCCGAGGCACCCCCGAACTGCACGGCGTGATGGACCGCGTCGACATCATCACCGGCACCCTCGGCAAGGCCCTCGGCGGTGCCTCCGGCGGTTACGTCGCCGCCCGCGCCGAGATCGTCGCCCTGCTGCGCCAGCGCTCGCGGCCGTACCTGTTCTCCAACACGCTCGCCCCGGTGATCGCCGCCGCCTCGCTGAAGGTCCTCGACCTGCTGGAGTCCGCCGACGACCTGCGGGTCCGGCTGAACGAGAACACCGCCCTGTTCCGCCGCCGCATGACCGAGGAGGGCTTCGACATCCTCCCCGGCGACCACGCCATCGCCCCCGTCATGATCGGTGACGCGTCCGTGGCCGGCCGGATGGCGGAGCTGCTGCTGGAGCGCGGCGTGTACGTGATCGGCTTCTCCTACCCGGTCGTGCCGCAGGGCGCCGCCCGCATCCGCGTGCAGCTGTCCGCCGCGCACTCCACCGAGGACGTGAACCGGGCCGTGGACGCGTTCGTGGCGGCGCGGGCGGAACTGGGCGCCTGACCCACCCGCCCGGCGCCGACCTGCCCGGCAGACCTGAGACAATCGATTCCGTGATCGAAGCGCGGCGGCTCCACATCCTCCGTGCGGTGGCCGACCACCGCACGGTGACGGCGGCTGCCGCCGCGCTGTACCTCACCCCGTCGGCGGTCTCCCAGCAGCTCACCGCGCTGGAGCAGGAGACCGGTCACCGCCTGGTCGAGCGCGGCGCCAAGGGCGTACGGCTCACCCCGGCCGGTGAGATCCTGCTCAGCCACACCAACGCCGTCCTCGCCCAGCTGGAGCGGGCCGAGGCCGAGCTCGCCGCCTACGGCTCCGGACAGGCCGGCACGGTCACCGTCGCCGCCTTCGCCACCGGCATCGCGCTGGTCGTCGCGCCCGCGGTGGCCCGGCTCGCCGGCACCGCCCCCGGCATCCGCATCCGCGTCCAGGACGCCGAGGGCGACGCCAGCCTGCCGATGGTGCTGGACCGGCAGGTAGACGTGGCGGTCGCCGTCGAGTACCGCGGCGCGCCGCCCGCCGACGACCCCCGCCTCACCCACATGCCGCTCTACGCGGAGCCGTTCGACGCGGTCGTCCCGGTCAGCCACCGCCTCGCCGACTCCGTCGAGGTCCCCCTCGCCGACTTGGCCAAGGACCCGTGGATCGGCCCTTACCCCGGCAACCCCTGCCACGACGTCGTCGTCCTGGCCTGCGAGCACGCCGGTTTCCAGCCCCGCATGGAGCACTCCTCCGACGACTTCCGCGCCGTCGTCGCCCTCGCGGCGGCCGATGCCGGCGTGGCCCTCGTGCCGCGCTCCGCCCTGCGCGGCATGGACCTCACCGGCGTCGTCGTCCGCCCGGTCGACGGCGCACCGCCGACCCGCCGCGTCTTCGCCGCCGTACGCCGGGGCGCGGAGGAGCACCCGCTGATCCGCCCGGTACTGGACGCGCTGGGCGAGGCGGCCGAGGGATAGCGGCGGGACGGGCCGCCCGGACGCGAGGTGAACCGGCCGGCAGGCGCACGAGTTCGGCGGACGGGAGTGAGGCCGCCGTAACACGGCTGTCTCATATCCGGGATAACGTCCCGGATATGGGAAACCCGGAAGTCGTGGCCGCCGACGTCGACGTGCGGCTCGGAGTGCGGCTGGCCGAACTGCGCACCGAACAAGGCTGGTCGCTGGGCGAGTTGGCCGAGCGCTGCGGCATCAGCCGTTCGACCCTCTCGCGGGCCGAGCGGGCCGAGATCAGCCCCACCGCCGCCCTGCTGAACCGCCTGTGCGCGGTCTACGGACGCACCATGTCCCAGTTGCTCAGCGAGGTCGAGGCGGAGCCCGCCGCCGTCGTGCGCGCGGCGGACCAGCCGGTCTGGGAGGACCGTTCGGCCGGCTTCGTACGGCGCTCGGTGTCCCCGCCGCACACCGGGTTGCGCGGCGAACTCGTGGAGGGCCGCCTCGCCGCCGGCACCGACCTCGCCTACGACCGCCCGCCCGTCGCCGGCCTGGAACAGCACATCTGGGTGCTTCAGGGGGCGATGGAGGTGACCGCGCAGGACGTCACGCACCGGCTCGGAGCCGGTGACTGCCTGCGGATGCGGGTCTGGGGGGCCACCCGGTTCCGCTGCGCGGACGACACCGGCGTGCGCTACCTGCTGGCGGTGGTGCGGCCGTGAGACGCCTGGACGCCCCGCACCTCCTCGCCGCCTCCGCGGAGTTGGCGGACCTGCTGGTCGACACGGTGGCCGGGGGTGCCTCCATCGGCTTCCTCGGCCCCCTGGAACCGGCCGAGGCCGTCGCCTGGTGGCGGGAGCGCGCACAGGCCGTGGCCGCCGGACGGCTCACCGTGTGGGTCGCGTACGACGCGGGGCGGCCGGCCGGCACCGTGAGCCTCGCCCTGCCCGACAAACCCAACAGCCGTCACCGCGCGGAGATCGTCAAGCTGATGGTCCACCCCGGCGCGCGCGGCCGCGGACTCGGCCGCGCCCTGCTGGCCACCGCCGAGGAGGCCGCCGTCGCGGCCGGGATCACGCTGCTGCACCTGGACACCGAGACCGGCAGCCCCGCCGAGTCCCTGTACCGCTCGGCCGGCTGGACCCGCGCCGGGACGATCCCCGACTACGCGGCGAGCCCCGACGGCGTACTGCGTCCGACGACCCTGTACTACAAGCAGGTCGGGGCGGCCGGCGCCGGCGGGTGAGTGTCAGTGGCAGCGGTTACGGTTCCTGCCATGCCGGATGCCGAAGACGTACGCCGTGTCGCGCTGTCCCTGCCGGACACGACGGAGAAGACCGCCTGGAGCATGCCCACGTTCCGGGTCGCGGGAAAGATGTTCGCCACGCTGCCCGAGGACGAGACCTCGATGGCGGTGCGCTGCCCGAAGGAGGAGCGCGACGAACTGGTGCTGGCCGAGCCGGAGAAGTTCTGGATCGCCGGGCACGAGGCGCAGTTCGCCTGGATCCGGGTCAGGCTCGGGGCGCTGGAGGACGAGCGGGAGCTGCGCGACATCCTCACCGACTCCTGGCGCCAGGCGGCCCCACCGCGACTGCTGGAGTCCTACCCGGAGTGGGGGCAGCCGGCCCCGGAATGACCACGGGGCGGAAATTCCCGCGGCGTTGTCAGTGGCGGATGGCATGATCCGACGCCAGTGACGGCAGTGACGGCAGTGACGGCAGCCGGAGCGGAGGGGGCTCCGGCTGCCACAGGACACCGGGAGGGGAGGGCCTGGGGTGGCTGACGCGGGGTCCGCGACGGGGTGCGGCGCGGGAGGAGCCGGTGACACCGGGACCGCGGTGGTGAGCGGCGGGGGAGGCGTGTGGTCGCGGGACTTCGCGCTGTTCTTCGTGGCGCGGGCCGTGGCCCGGCTGGGCGACACCATGCTGCCGGTGGCCCTCGCCGCGGGACTGCTCCAGCACGGGTACGGCGCCGGCGCGGTCGGACTCGCCATGGCCGCGACCGCCGCCGCGTTCGCCGGGCTCGTCGTCTTCGGCGGGGTCATCGCCGACCGCTTCTCCACCCGCAAGCTGATGATCGGCGCCGACCTGATCAGGCTGGGCACCCAGTCCCTGGCCGCCGCGCTGTTCTTCGCCGACCACGTGGTGCTGTGGGAGATCTGCGCGATCGGCTTCGCGGGCGGGGTCGCGGGCGCGGTCTTCCAGCCCGGCGTGGCCAGTACCGTGCCCCGTCTCGCCGCCGACATCCAGGGCGCCAACGGCGCCATCCGCATCGCCGAGTCCGCCGCCCAGCTCGCCGGCCCCGCGCTCGCCGGCCTGCTCGTCGGCTTCGCCTCACCCGGCGGCGTGTTCGCCGCGCACGCCGCCACCTACGCGGTCAGCGCCCTGTGCCTGCTGCTGATCCGCATGCCCCCGCTCGCGCACGGCGACCGCTCACCCCGGCGGGGCGCTCGCGCCTTCCGGGCCGATCTCGTCGAAGGCTGGGGCCCGCACATGGCTGTGGGGCGTGATCGCCGTCTGGTGTCTGTACATGATCGCCGTCTGGGGCCCCAGCGTTCCCCTGGTCGCCGCCGAGGTGGTGCGGCACCACGGGCCGCGTGCCTACGGCCTGGTCAACTCCGCCCTCGGCGCCGGCACCGTGGTCGGCGGACTGCTGGCGCTGCGGCTGCGCCCGCGCCGCATGCTGCGCGCCGGGGCGATCGCGCTGTTCGGCTTCGTCGCCTTCCCGGCGAGCGTCGGCGCGGGCCTCGGGGTCCCCGCCATGGCGGCCGGGGCCGCGGTCGCCGGGGCGGCGATGTCGTTCTGGGGCGTGATGTGGGCGACCAGTGTGCAGACCCAGGTCCCCGCCGACGTCCTCAACCGCATCCACGCCTACGACGTCGCCGGCTCCCTCGCCATGCTGCCCGTCGGCCAGGCCCTGTCCGGCCCCGCCGCCTCGGCACTGGGCGCCGACCCCGTGCTGCTGGTGTCCGCGGCGACCAGTGTCGTCGTCGCGCTGGCGTTGCTGTCGGTGCCCGCGATACGCGACCTGGTCCGCGCCGACACGCCCCCGCAGGCCGGGACGGCGATACCCCGGCCGACGCGGACGGAACACGGCTGACAGGCCACTCAGCCGGCCGGCCGCAGGAACCCAGCGATCCGTTCGCGCAGCGAGGCGGCGTCCAGGCCGTGTGCGGCCACGTGCTCCTCGACGGTCCCGTAGCGCCGCAGCTCGCGCCGCCCCACGCCGAGCCCCAGCACCCGGTGCGGCAGGTCGGCCAGGGCGTCGTCGGCCGCGGCCGTCGAGGTGCCCGCCAGATACGGCTCGACCAGCACGACGTCCGGCCGGGCCGCGTCTGCCGCCCGGCGCAGGGCCGCCGTGTCGAAGGGCCGCACAGTCGTCGCGTACAGCACGGTCACGTCGAGGCCCTCGGTCGCTTCCAGTACGGCGTCCAGCAGGGGCCCCACCGCGACGACGACGCCCGCGCTGCCCTCCCGCACCGTCAGGAACCGCTCCCCGTCGACCGGCCGCCCCTGGGCGTTCGCCTGCACCGACAACCGCACGTACACCTTGTCGTCGCCCGCCGCGACGGCGTGCCGCAGCAGGGTCTCGGCCTCGTCGGGATGGCCCGGAACGTGCACGGTCCAGCCGTCCAGCGTGTCCAGCAGCGCCACGTCCCCCGGCGCCATGTGGGTGAACCCGCCCGCCGGCCAGTCGAACGAGGCGGCCGCGCTGACCAGGACGGCGCCGAGCCCCTGGTGCCCGAGGTCCAGTTTCACCTGCTCGAAGGGCCGCTCCACCAGAAAACTGGCGAAGGTGTGCACCACCGGCCGCAGCCCGGTCAGTGCCAGACCGGCGCCCGCGCCGACCAGCAGCTGCTCGCGGATGCCGACGTTGACCACCCGGTCCGGATGGCGGCGCATCGCCTCGGTGAAACCGTCCTTTCCGATCTCGGCGAGCACGACGGCGACCCGCGGGTCTTCGTCCAGCAGCCGGGTGAGCACAGGGGCGAACCGCTCGCGCATGGTCTCCATGAGAGCTCTTCCTTTCGGGGTCGGAGGGACCGGGATCAGGCGTACTTCGGCTCGACACGGGCCACCACGACGTGCGGGCGGCCCGGATGGGGTGCGGTGAACGCGGCGTACAGCGCGTCGTGGTCGCGGCCGTCCACGGTGACCGCGGACCAGCCCGCGGCCTCGAAGCGGGCCGCGATACCGCCGGGCCGGGCATGGCTGGCGGAGGCGTTGTCGATCACGACCGTGTGCAGCCGGTCAAGACCGGCCGGCCCGGCGAACGCGATCGCCTCGTGGTTGCTGCCCTCGTCCAGTTCGGCGTCCCCGGTCAGCACCCACACCGCCGGTTCGGGCAGACCCTGCGCGCGCAGGCCGAGCGCGGCGCCGACGGCGATCGGCAGCCCGTGCCCGAGCGAGCCGCTGCCGATCTCGGCGCCCGGCACCAGCATCCGGTCCGGGTGGTGCCCGAGCGGCGAGTCGTACGACCCGAAGCCGGTCAGCCACTCCACCGGCACGAACCCTTTCGCGGCCAGCACCGCGTAGTACGCCATCGGCCCGTGCCCCTTGGACAGCAGGAACCGGTCCCGCGCCGGGTCGTCGAGCCGGTCCGGCGCGACCCTCAGCACCCGGTCGTAGAGCACCCACAGCACGTCCAGCGTGGAGGTGGCGGCCGGCCCGTGCTTCTCGTCGCCGGTCATCAGACCCATGAGTCCGGGCAGGTCGGCGTAGCCGTACCGGCGGACCTCTTCCTCGGTGATCGTCATGCCGACGAGCGTGCAACCTCAAGCGGACTTGAGGTCAAGGCCGGCCCCTCCGGGGGGCACCCGGCGCGGCCCGCCGGAAAGGGGCGCGCGACCACCGACGCGAGTGCGGTATTGTTTCCCTGTCCGTTCGTCCGGGGGAAACCCCAGGTCAGACGGGCAACGGGACGTGGCGCAGCTTGGTAGCGCACTTGACTGGGGGTCAAGGGGTCGCAGGTTCAAATCCTGTCGTCCCGACTTCGCGAAGTCGCGAGTCGGAGGCTGTTTCGGCGAGATGCCGAAGCGGCCTCTTCTGCGTTTCCGGCAATCGCCCCGCCTACCAGGTGCGTTCCCGGCGCAACGCCGACTCCGTCAGCGCCCGGATGTGCACTCCCTGCAGGAACAGGTCGTAGAACCACTCGGGTACGACCAGCATCGAGGTGGCCGCCACTCGCCATCCCCGGGCCTTCACGGTGATCGCGCGCTCGATGGCGTAGAACCCGGTGAGGGCCAGCCAGAACGGTGCGAGGTGCACTCCGGTGCCGCTGGCGAGGTACCACAGGATGGCCCCGATGTAGATGCCCGACACGGCCGTGCCCATCAGGGCGACCAGTTGTCTGACCCACCCTTCGCAGGTGTGGCGCGTCAGCCCGTAGTCGAACAGGTTCTCCAGCGCTCCGCGCTTCCAGCGCAGTCTTTGCCTGGCCAGGTCGCCCCAGGTCGGCATGACCTCCGTCGTCATGGTGGCGCGGGAGGGGGCGACGACGCGCCATCCGCGGTGTTTGAGGGCGAGGGTGAGTTCGTTGTCCTCGGTCAGCACCTTGGTGTCGTAGACGCCGTCCGCGGCCGGCAGCTGTCCGTCGCGACGCGCGGTCAGGACGTCCCTCAGTGCCGCCACCCGGAACAGGCAGGCGGTGCCGGTGAGGCACAGGACCTTCCCCCGCTTGCGTGCGGTGTCACGGGCGTAGCGGACGTATTCGTTGCGCTGGAACGCACCGCACAGTCCGCCGCCCGAACGGCCGCGGAAATTGCCACCCACCGCGCCGTAACCCTGGCGGAGTCCGGCGTGCGTCACTTCGATGAAGTGGGGATCGAGGTAGGTGTCGGCGTCCTGCACCAGCACCGCGTCGTCGTCCGCCAGGGTGGGCAGCAGTTCGGCGAGCGCCCCGTTGAGATTGCCCGCCTTCTTGTGCCGGTTTCCGACCGAGTGCCGCACCTCGGCGCCCGCGCGGCGGCCGATGCGCTCCAGTTCGGCTGTCGTCCGCCGGTCCCGGTAGGGGTCGAGGGTCACCACCACGCGGTCCGCCGGACGCGTCTGCCGGCTCAGCGCGTCGAGAACGCGCGGCAGCGACTCGACTTCCTTGTAGGCGGGAACGACCACCACCACCTGTTGCGGGGCGTCGGCGGCAACGCTGTGGCCCTCGGTGCGAGACATGACGTCCGCCTTCCGTCAGCGACCCGGATGTGTTCCGAGATGAATGTTTACGTCGTATACGTACACTATTAAGCGAGGAGGGTGCGCAGTCAACACGAGCCAGGTGCGCCGGGCATCCAGAGGAGGTGCGCAATGGCGGCCACGCGACGGGGTGGCGGTTACGGTCGCCTGAGCCGGGAGCGCGTGCTGGCCGGCGTCCTGGAACTGGTGGACCGCGAGGGGCTCGCGGCGCTGAGCATGCGCCGTCTGGGTGCCGAACTCGGCGTGGAGGCGATGGCGCTCTACCGGCACGCGGCGAGCAAGGAGGAGCTGCTCGACGGCCTGGTCGAGGGGCTGTACCGCGAACAGGCGGAGCGCCGGGCCGCCGAGGAGCGGGCGGACTGGGCGGGCGGCGCGGAGTCGTGGCGCGCCGGCCTGCATCGCATCGCCCGCACGGCATACGAGATCTGCCAGGCCCATCCCCGTGCCGCGCCGCTGCTGACCGTCCGGGTGCTGGAGGTGCCGTTGGCCCGCCGGCCGCCCGTCGTCCGCAAGCAGCACCTGGCGGTGCTCGCGCTGTTGCGGGAGGCCGGGCTCGACGAGCGTCGCATCCCCTTGGTGTTCCGGGCCTGCCTCGCCTGGATCCACGGTTATCCCGCTGTGGACCTGTGTCTCATGGACCCACCGGAGGAACTGCCCGAACTCCAGGCCGTCACGGCCGCCGAGCCGAGCGGGCCGGAAGGGCTCGCCGTCGGCCTCGACGCGCTGCTCGACCGCCTCGTGGGTCCGCCCGCGTCGCAGGGCCCCGCGTGAACGCCGCTCCGCTTGACGTCGGCGGCACAAGGGGAGAAGGTTGTACGTATACGGCGTAAACAAGCGGCGCTACGGTGTAAACAAGCCATCGTCGCGGCGTGAACGATCGCCGTCGATACATCCCTTCCGAAGCACGTGTACTCCATGGACCCGAGGTTTCCTTCGGACGTGCTTTCCCTTTCCCCGATCGTCTCTTGTTCCGTGCAGTTGTCCATATGGGATCGGCCGCTGCGCACGCGAAAGGAGCACCTCATGGCGGATTACACAGGCGCAGGAACCGCTGCTTCCGCCGGCGTCGGTGCGGGCCTCCTGCCCGTCACCGGCGGGGTGGACAGCATCTGGTTCTGGGTCGTGATGTTCGTCCTCGTCTCGGCGGGATTCGCCGTGCTGCGGCTGGTTCCGCGCAGGACGCACGACAACGACACCTAGAGCGTCGCCGGCACACACCCGAGGCGGGGCCGCCTGCCCGGCGGCCCCGCCAAGACGGCGAGGACGAGCACCATGCGGACACTGATCCGTCTGTTCGGTACGGCTCTGATCATTGCCGGTCTGCTGGTGGCGGGTCTCGCCACCTACCAGAACCGGCAGCACGACCAGGCCTACGGCCGAGCCCAGCGAGACCTTCGCGCCCAGCTCGCACACCCCGTGGCCGGGCGCGACCAGCCGGCCGTCGCCACCGGGCCATCGAGGACGCGGGCGGAGCCACGTCCCCGGGACGCATCCGCGCTCGCCGTCCTGCGCATCCCGAGATTCGGCTCCGCGTATCACCCGGTGATCGTCGAGGGCGTCACCCAGAACGATCTCGCCAAGGGGCCGGGACACTATCCGGGCTCCGCGATGCCCGGCGAGGTCGGCAACTTCGCGGTCGCCGGCCACCGCACGGGCTGGGGCGAGCCCTTCCGGAAGCTGAACACGCTGGTGCGCGGCGACGCACTCGTCGTCGCATGGCGCGGGCGGACGTACACCTACCACGTCACCGGCACCAGGACGGTGGAACCGACCGACGTCGGTGTCGTCCTGCCGGTCCCCAACAAGCCCGGCGTCAAGCCGGACAAGGCGCGGATCACCCTCACCACGTGCGCGGACCGCGACCCGCTGACCCGTGCCTACACGCACCGCCTCATCGTCTGGGGCGAACGGTGACGACCACTGACCGGGAATGCCCTGAGAACGCCGGGCGTCAGTGCGGCAGGCCCAGGTGGGCCAGGGCCTGGCGGAGCAGGAAGCCGTGGCCGCCCGGCATCTCGCTCTGCACGCCCGGCGAGGCCGCCTCGTGCGGGTCGAACCAGACCAGGTCCAGGGCGTCCTGACGCGGCCGGCAGTCCCCGGTCACCGGCACGATGTAGGCGAGGGACACCGCGTGCTGCCGGGGGTCGTGGTACGGCGTGATGCCCTGCGTGGGGAAGTACTCGGCGACCGTGAACGGCTGGAGCGAGGCCGGGATGCGGGGCAGCGCCACCGGCCCGAGGTCCTTCTCCAGGTGGCGCAGCAGGGCGTCACGCACCCGCTCGTGGTGCAGGACCCGGCCGGAGACCAGTGTCCGGCTGACCGTTCCGTCCGGCCCGATGCGCAGCAGCAGGCCGATCCGGGTGACTTCGCCGCTGTCGTCGACCCGGACGGGCACGGCCTCCACGTACAGGATCGGCATGCGCGCCCGCGCCTGCTCCAGCTCGTCGGAGGACAGCCAACCGGGCGTGGTTTCGGTCATGTCAGACATTGCTTGATCATACTTTCAGGAGGGACCGGAAAGGCGGTAGACCTGGCGGGCGTTGTGTGCTCCCGCCCACTCGGCGATGCGCAGCGCGTCCGGCAGGCTCAGCTCGTCGGCGGCCACCCGCTCGTCGAGCAGCTCGGCCAGCCCCCGCCGGAAGGCCAGCGCCCCGAGTGCGTAGAACTCGGCCACACCGCAGGCGTCGGAGCTGTACAGCAGCTTGCGGAACGGCGTGATCTCCAGGGCCTCGGCCAGCACCGCACGCGCGCGGGCCGGGCCGACGTGGTGCAGGGTGAGGCCGACGTCCAGGTAGACCTGCTCGAACACCGCGGCCAGGTACGCGGCCTGCCGCTGGTAGGGCCAGCAGTGCAGCAGCAGGACGGGAATCGTTCCTGCCATCAGGTGCAGCCAGTCCGTCAGCAGCGCGGGGTCAGAGCGGTGCAGCCGCAGGTCGTTGTCGCCGAAGCCGACGTGCAGTTGGAGCGGCAGTCCCAGGTCGACGGCCGTCCACAGCAGATGCCGTACCAGCACCGGGTCGGTGAGCCGGCCGCCGTGCGGCAGCCAGTCCGCGGCCGCCGCGGTGACCTCCGCGTCCGTGGGGCGGGCCGGGTCCAGCGCGAAACCGGTGCGGTAGGCCGCGACCGACTTCACGGCGACCACGCCCGGCCGCCCTACGGCCCCCTGGGCGGCCGCACGGAACGCGTCGGCGTAGGCGTCCGCTTCGACCCCGTGCGCGGCCACCGCCTCGGCGACCGACTCCAGCCGCACCACCTCGTACGCCACCGCGGCTCCGGCCGCCTCGGCGGGGCCGACGGCTCCCGCGGGCGCGAAACCGGTGTCGACGCAGAACACCTCCGTACGCGCGGCGGCGAGGAAGCGCCGGTTCACCTCCCGCGCGCCCAGCTCGGCCCGGCGTGCCAGGTACGCGTCCGGCGGGGCGTGCCGTTCCAGGTCCAGCAGGGGAGCGCAGTACCGGCGCACGGCGAGCCCGACTGGTGTGTCGAAGGACGACATCCCGGGCCAGCGGTCACCCTCGGTGAGCAGGGTCTCGAAGCCGGCCCGTTCCAGGTCGGTCGCGACGACGCCGTGGCAGTGGTGGTCCACCAGCGGCAGCGTGGCGAGCGCGTCGGCGACGGCGCCCATGGTCAGTACCGCCACCGGTAGGCCGCGGCGACCCGCGCGTCGTCCAGCCCCGCCACGGCGGCCACCTCTCCTTCGCGGACGGCGACGACCGCGTCGGCGAGGACCGGGCCGAGCGCCTCGCGCAGCACCGTGTCCGCCCGGAACCGGTCCACCGCCTCCGTCAGGGACACCGGCAGCCGGTGCACGTCCCGCTTCGCCGCCTCGTCGGCCGGCAGCAGCGCCGGGTCGCCCGTGACCTCCTCGGGCAGGACGGCGCCCGAGACGAGGCCGTCCAGCCCGGCGGCGAGCAGACAGCCCAGGGCGAGGTAGGGGTTGGCGGCCAGGTCGACGGGTTTGACCTCGACGTTCGCGTCCGTCGCGCGGCGGCCCGCCATGCCGGCGATCACCCGCAGGGCGCATTCGCGGGTCTCCAGGCCCCAGGCGGTGTACACCCCCGCCCACTGGGAGGGCTTCAGCCGCAGATAGCTCGCGGGGCTCGGCGCGGTCACCGCGGTCAGGCCGGGCAGATGGCCGAGGAGGCCCGCCGCGAAGGACTCGCCGCCGGCCGTCATCCCGTACCGGCCTTCGCCGCCCGTGTGCAGGTTGTCCCCGGCCCGCCAGGCGGAGAGGTGGACGTGTCCGCCGTTGCCGACGCCCTCGGCGAGCACGGCAGGCGCGAACGACACCCGCAGCCCGTGCCGCCGGGCCACCGCGCGGATCGTGTGCCGGACCAGCACGCTGCGGTCGGCCGTCGCCACCGGGTCGAGGGCGCCGACGGAGATCTCGAACTGGCCGGCGGCGTACTCGGGGTGCAACTGGTCGACGTCCACGCCCTGCGCGTGGCAGGCGGCCAGCAGATCGGCGAGGTAGTCGCCCAGCTCCACCTGCCGGTCGGCGCCGTAGGCGGGGCCGGTGGCGGCGGGCAGGAACGTCCCGTCGGGTGCCGAGCCCAGCCCCACCGACCACTCGATCTCGATCGCGGCGCGGAAGGACAGCCCGTGCGCGCGGGCCGCGTCGGCGGTGATCCGGCGCAGGAAGGTCCGGCTGCACCCGGGATGCGGCTTCCCGTCCTGGGTGATCCGGTCGACGGGCGCCCACGCCCACCCGGGCTGCCCGGCCAGCACCGTGAGGTGGTGCAGGTCGGGGAAGAGCCGCAGATCACCGTCGGGGGAGCCCAGTACATCGGTGGTGGCGATGCCGTCACCGGCCAGGAAGGTGTCGAACACCGGGGACATGCCGACACCCCATGCCGCCGCCGAGGCGAGCTTCGCGGTCGGAACCGTCTTGATCCGGGTGACGCCCGCGGTGTCGACGTACGCCAGCACGACGCCGTGCACACCGCGCCCCGACAGCTCACCGGCCAGCGCGGTGGCCCGTTCGACATCACCGGGGCGTCCACCGGGGACGGGATCGGCAAGGGTGGTCATCGCATCCTCCTCGTCGCACCGGGCGTCGCCGCCTCATTGTGCCGTCCGGTGATCACCCTGTCCCGGGAAATCGCGACACGGGGCGCGCGGACGCCTCCCGTAGGGTGGAAAGGACGCCCCCGACCGAGAGCAGGACATGCCGTACAGCAGCGCCCCCCTGGTCAGCACCCCCGAGCCCCGCTTGGGTGAGGTCCCCGCCGACATCCGGCTGATCGTCACCGACATGGACGGCACGCTCCTGGACGACGACAAGCAGATTCCGCCCGGCCTGTGGCGCACGCTGCAGCTGCTGCGCGAGCGGGGCGTGCTGTTCAGCCCGGCGAGCGGACGTCAGTACGCCACCCTGGAGCGTCAGTTCGCGGACGTCGCCGAGGGCATGGTGTTCATCGCCGAGAACGGCACCTACGTCGTACGCGACGGCGTCGAGCTGAGCTCCGACCCGCTGCAGCGGGAGGCCGCCGTCCGTGTCGTCGGCGCGGCCCGCCGCCTCGCGGCCGGCGGCGTCGACGTCGGCGCCGTGCTGTGCGGCAAGTGGGCCGCGTACGTCGAGCGCACCGACGAGCCGTTCCTGGCCGAGGTGCGCAAGTACTACGCCGAGCACCGCGTCGTGCCGGACGTCACCGCCGTCGACGACGACTTCATCAAGGTCGCCCTGTACGACTTCGGCTCCGCCGAGCACGGCACCGCCCCCGGGCTCGCCGACTTCACCGCCACCCACAAGGTCGTCGTCTCCGGCGAGCACTGGGTGGACGTGATGAACCGCACCGCCGACAAGGGCGCCGCCGTCCGCCGCCTGCAGGGCGAGCTGGGCATCACCCCGGCCCAGACCATGGTGTTCGGCGACTACCTCAACGACCTGGAGATGCTGGACGCCGCCGAGTGGTCCTTCGCGATGACCGGCGCTCACCCGGAGGTCGTCCGCCGTGCCCGGCACCTGGCCCCGTCGAACAACGACAACGGCGTCCTGCGCACCATCGCACGCTTCCTGCACCTGCCGTAGCCGCTCAGCCGGCGACCCGGCCGACCAGCACGAACTCGTTGTACGGGAAGACGGTGCCGAGGGCCCGGGGGAAGGGGAAGGAGTACGTCCGCGCCACGGTGATCCCCGCCTGCTGCGCGTGCCGGTCCAGTTCCTCGAAGCCGACGAAGCGCTCATGCGTGGCGTCGCTTTTGAACCCGGCCTCCTGCGGCGTGATCAGCACGACCTTCCCGCCCGGCCGGACCAGCGGCAGGTACTGCTGCAGCACACTCTGCGCGAGGTCCTCCGCCATGTGCTCCAGGACGTGCGCGCACAGCAGGCTGTCGAACGAGCCGGGACCGCAGCCGGGCGCCTCGGCCAGCCCCTCCGGCGTGTACGCGGTCAGCCCGCGCTCACGGCACACGGCCACGGAGTGGGCGTTGTGGTCGACGCCGACGCTGTCGGGTCCGCAGTTCAGCAGGTTGCGGCCGAGGCCGCAGCCCACGTCGAGCACCCGGCCCAGGCGCAGACGCCGCAGATTCCACCGGTACGGGGCCTGGGTGGGCAGCAGCCGTCTGATACCGGCCTTTTCCAGCCGCGCGAGCCGCTGGGTGTAGCCGGAAGACGCTGTGGCTGAGCCAAGGGCTTCGTCCTGGACTCCGGACATCGGTGACCGCCGTCCTTTCGGGTTTCGCACACGTGATCTGTGCCACAACCTATGACGCGGAGTGTGCGCCGGGATGGAAAAGAACCGGCCGTTTCCATATTTTCACCCCGCTGTCACCGGGCAGTACCGCCGCACGAGCACGGGGGCTGGAGCCGGCCCCCTCCGGCCGTCGAGAATCGCCGCAGCCGATCACGAGGAGGCAGCAGCATGATCGATCCGCCCGCCGTGGCCCGACGGACGCGCGAGGTGAGCGAGGCGGTGAAGGCCGCGGAGCTCGAGGACTTCTACCGCGACCTGCACCGTCATCCCGAGCTCGCCTTCCAGGAGCACCGCACCGCGGGCAGGCTCGCCGCACGGCTGCGCGCGGCCGGATACGCGGTGACCGAGGGGGTCGCCCGCACCGGCGTGGTGGGCGTGCTCAGCAACGGTGACGGGCCGGTGGTGTGGCTGCGCGGTGACATGGACGCGCTGCCGGTGCGGGAGGCGACCGGGCTGCCCTACGCCTCGAGCGTGGACGCAGTGATGCACGCCTGCGGTCATGATCTGCACGTCACCTGGCTGGCCGGGGCCGCCGAGGCCCTCGCGGCGGCCCGTGCCACCTGGTCGGGCACGCTCGTCGTGATCGGCCAGCCCGCCGAGGAGAGCGGCGGGGGAGCGGGCGCGATGGTCGCGGACGGCCTGCACGAGCGCTTCCCGCGCCCCGACGTCCTGTTCGGCCAGCACGTCGCCCCCGGCCCGGCCGGGTTCTACCCGCACACCCCCGGTCTCACCATGTCCGCCGCGGACGACATCGACGTGGTCGTGCACGGCGTCGGCGGCCACGGCTCACGCCCCGAGTCCACCGTCGATCCCGTCGTGACGGCGGCGTACGTCGTCACCCGGCTGCAGACCGTGGTCGCCCGTGAGGTGGCCGCGAAGGAGTCGGCGGTGCTGACGGTGGGCCAGTTCCATGCCGGTACGAAGCACAACATCATCCCCGGCGAGGCCCGGCTCGCCCTGAACCTGCGCAGCCAGAACGCCGCGGTACGCGAACGCGTCCTCACCGCTGTCCGGCGGATAGTGGAGGGGGAGTGCGCAGCGGCCGGCTGCCCGCTCCCGCCCGAGGTGACCGTGCACCCGGGCTACCCGAACACCGTCAACGACGCGGCCCTGGACGGCGAGATCGCCGCCGCGCACCGCGCGCTCTTCGGCGACCACACCGTCTTCGACTTCGGCCCGGCCATGGGCAGCGAGGACTTCTCCCTGCTGGCACCCGAGGGTGTGCCCTACGACTACTGGTACGTCACCTCGACACCGGCCCCGGTGTGGGATGCGGCCCCCGGCGAGGAGCTCGCCGAGAAGTTCGGCAACGTCCCCGGCAACCACAGCCCCCTGTTCGCCCCCGATCCGGCGGTCCTGCTGCCAGGTGTCCAGACACTGATCGCCGCGGCCCTCACCCGCCTGGCGACCTGAGCGGCACGCGCGTACGGCGGCCCGGGCGGGACGTGGGGAACGGCGCGAACCGCCCCGACGCACGCACCCGCACGGGCCGCCGGAAGGGGGCGAGCACCCCCGCGCGCCGCACCGGAACGACGCACCGCGCCGCACCGGCGAGAGCGCCGCAGGCTCATGGCTTCAGCGGGTCGTGCCCGATCGTCATCAGCCGGTGCCGGCGGCGGGTGTCCGCGGCCTCCGGCTCGTTCTCCACGTCGGCCTCCTCGTCCACCGTGTCGACGACCTTGCGCATCACCCGCAGGTCGTCCTCCGTCAGGTCGGTGCGCCGCTTCTGCAGGATGGCCAGCACGTGCTGCCCGGTCGGGCTCCCCGCCTGCTCCGGCAGGGGCTCGGTGTCCTCGGCGGCGTCCCGCACCTTCAGCCAGGCGGCCAGCTCGGCCGAGGTCATGTTCACCGCGCGGTGGAAGTCCTCCCACAGCGCGTCGAGTTCGAGGGCGTCGGTCATCAGCTGCCCCTTTCGTGGCGTTGCATGGGTACCGGGGTGGCGGGCCGGGACGGCGTGCCCCGGTCAGTCCTGCGGGAAGTTCTCCGCCTCGAACATCCACCGCTGCTTCTCCAGCTCGGCGGTGATGCCGATGAGCAGGTCCTGGGTGACCGGGTCGGGCTTGTCGGTGACCTCGATGCGGTCCCGCAGCCGGGTGACGGCCTCTTCGAGCGACTGCACCATCAGCCCCACGACCTCCGTGTCGCGCAGCCGGCCGTCCTTCGCGCCGGGCAGCCCGTAGGCGGCGGCGACGGTCTCGGGACGGCCGTCCGGTGTCACGCCCAGCGCCGCGGCACGCTCCGCCACGGTGTCGGCGAAGCCACGCGCGGCTTCGACCACCTCGTCCAGCTGGAGGTGGATCGAGCGGAACCGCGGCCCCACGACGTTCCAGTGCGCCTGCTTTGCCACCAGTGACAGGCCGAGCAGGTCAACGAGGGTCTCCTGCAGGGCCTGGCCGGTGACACGGCGGGCGTCGTCGGGCAGCGTGCTCTTCACCACGGTCATGGCGCGCTTCTCCTCCTCACGTCGTCTGCGAAGAGGGGCGGGTGCCCTGGCGGTACGGCGGCCAAACCGGGAGGCGTCCGGGATGCCCGCCGGGGTGTCTCGGGGTGTCTCAGGGTGTGAGCACCTTGTCCAGGAAGCCCGTGACCTCGGCGAACACCTCGTCCCTGTCGGTCTCATGGAAGACCTCGTGCCGCGCGCCGCGGTAGACCCGCTCGGTCGGGCCGCCGTCACCGGCCAGCCGCTCCACGCCGATCCGGCTGCCCGGCAGCGGGACGAGCCGGTCGTCGTCGCCGTGCAGCCACAGCACCGGCAGCCGCCCCACGTCACCGCCCTTCGCCACCCTCTCCAGCGTGCGCACGAACGCCTCGAGCGTCGGCCGCTTCATCGGCCCGTGCCACACCAGCGGGTCCGCCGCGTACGCCGCCCCGACCGCCGGGTCGCGGGAGAGCGCGGCCGGGCTGATCGGGACGTCGGGGATCTCGCCGTGCCGCGCGGCGTGCGCGAGCAGCCGCTCGGGGGTCTCCCAGGCCCCGATCACCGGCCCGGACAGCACCAGCGCGGCCAGGTCGTCGCCGTACCGCTGGGCGTAGCGGGAGGCGATCAGGCCGCCCATGGAGTGGCCGGCCATCACCACGGGCAGCCGGGGGTGTGCGGCCCGGGCGAGCCGGGCCACCGCGTGCACGTCGCTGACGACGTCCTCGAAGTCCTCGATCACCACCCGCTCACCCGCCGACCGTCCGTGCCCGATGTGATCCGGCCCGTACACCGCCGCGCCATGCTCCAGGAGTACGTCCGCGAGGCCCTCGTAGCGGCCGATGTGCTCCCCGTAGCCGTGGACGACGACGGCGATGTACCGGGCCCGCGGGTTCGGCCACTCGCGGGTGACGATCGTGCCGCGGGTTCCGGCCAGGACGTGTTCGCGCGACTCGGCCATGTCTCCTCCGGTGGGTCGGCGCAGCTGTGAGGGGGGATCTTCCCAGGGAGCGGTCCCTCGGTCTATAGTCCAAAACTAGCAGTGCTAATTAAGAGCTCGCTGGTCCACAGCGCCGTCGGTCAGGAGTCCTTCCGTGCGTCCCGTCCACTTCGCGGCCGCCCGCCGCACCCCCATCGGCAAGCTGCGCGGCGCGCTGTCCTCCGTCCGCCCCGACGACCTCGCCGCCGCCGTGATCCGCGCCCTGGTCGCCGACGTGCCCGCACTCGATCCCGCCCGGATCGACGACGTCTACTGGGGCGCCGCCAACCAGGCCGGCGAGGACAACCGCAACGTCGCCCGCATGGCCGCCCTGCTCGCCGGCCTGCCCGAGACCGTGCCCGGCGCCACGGTCAACCGGCTGTGCGCCTCCGGCCTCGAAGCGGTCACCGCCGCCGCCCGCACGATCGCCGCGGGCGAGGCCGACCTCGTGATCGCGGGCGGCTCGGAGTCGATGAGCCGCGCCCCCTTCGTCCTGCCCCGCCCCGACGAGGCCCTGCCGCACCGCATGGAGACCTACGACACCCGGCTCGGCTGGCGGCTGGTGAACCCGGCGATGAAGGACCTGCACGGCCTGCTCGCCATGGGTGAGACCGCCGAGGAGGTCGCCGCCCGGTACGGCATCAGCCGGGAACAGCAGGACGAGTTCGCGCTGCGCAGCCACCAGCGCGCCGCCGAAGCGCGCAAGCTGGGCCACTTCGACGACGAACTCCTGCCCGTCGAGCGCCCGGACGGCACGGTCGTCGACACCGACGAGTGCATCCGCGAGGACACGTCCTACGACAAGCTCGCACGCCTCAAGCCCGTCTTCCGCTCCGGCGGCACGGTCACCGCGGGCAACGCCTCACCGATGAACGACGGCGCGGCGGGCCTGATCCTGGCCAGCGAGGAGGCCCTCAACGAGCTGGGCCTGGAGTCCATGGGCCAGTACGTCGCCGGCGGCTCCGCCGGGGTCCACCCCGACGTCATGGGCATCGGCCCGGTCCCGGCCACCCGCAAGGTGCTGGCCCGGGCCGGCTGGAGCATCGGCGAGGTGCAGGAGGCCGAGTTCAACGAGGCGTTCGCCGCCCAGGCCCTCGCCTGCGTCGACCAGCTCGGCATCGACCCCGACCTGGTCAACACGAGCGGCGGCGCCATCGCGCTGGGCCACCCGCTCGGCTGCTCCGGCGCCCGCATCCTGACCACCCTGCTGCACCGCATGCGCCGCACGGGCGCCGCGCGCGGCCTCGCCACGATGTGCGTGGGCGTGGGCCAGGGCAGCGCGGTGCTGGTCGAGAGGCACTGAGCACAGCGGCCCCGCTCGAGGGGCACCGAGCACAGCGCACGGCGGCTCCGCACCGAGGAGCCGAACGGGGGCTCCCCTGAAGGGGATCCGGTAACACGAGCCGCAAGGAATCGGAGCGACACTCCATGGCAACCCTCTCCCTGGCCGTCATCCTCGCCGAGAACGCCCGGCGCCGTCCGGAGAAGACCGCCCTGATCGAGGGCGAGCGGCGGCTGACCTTCGCCGAGGTGTGGCGGCAGGCGCTGGCGCAGGCCGGCGCGCTGGCCGGGCTGGGCGTCGCGCCGGGGGACCGCATCGCCCTGATGGCACCCAACACCGCCGAGTTCCCGCTCGCGTACTACGCCGTCGCCGCGGCCGGCGGGGTCGTCGTCCCCGTGCATCTGCTGCTCTCCGCGCCGGAGGTCGAGCACGTGCTGCGCGACAGCGGCGCCACCCTGCTGCTGGTCCACCCCGCGCAGGCGGAGACCGGGCGCGCCGCCGCCGAGGCCACCGGCGTGCGGGTCGTCACCCTCGGCGAGGAGTTCGACAAGCTGGCGGCGAACGCCGAGCCGCTCCGGTCGTACGTCACCCGCGCAGCCGACGACCCGGCGGTCGTCTTCTACACCAGCGGCACCACCGGCGTGCCCAAGGGCGCCGTGCTCAGCCACTTCAACCTGGTGATGAACGCGACCGTCAACGCCTTCGACGCCAACGACATCCGCCCCGACGACATCGCGCTCGGCGCGCTGCCGCTCTTCCACGCCTTCGGGCAGACGGTGTCGATGAACTCCACCTGGCGGGCGGGCGCCACCCTCGTCCTGCTGCCCCGCTTCGACGCGGCACGCGCGATCGAGCTGATGGTGGCGGAGAAGGTGAACACCTTCCACGGCGTGCCCACCATGTTCGTCTCGCTCGCCGCCGCGGCCGCCGCGGCGCCGGCCCTTCCGGAGCTGCGGGTGTGCATCTCCGGCGGCGCCTCGCTGCCCGTCGCCGTCCTGGAGCGGTTCGAGGCGGCGTTCGGGGCGCGGATCTACGAGGGGTACGGGCTGTCGGAGACCTCACCGACGGCGACGGTCAACCAGCCCTGCTTCGGCACGAAGGCCGGCACCATCGGGCACCCCCTGTGGGGCGTCGACGTGGAGATCGCCCGCGCCGAGGTCGAGGGCCGTGTCGAGCTGCTGCCGCCCGGCGAGCTGGGCGAGGTCGTCATCCGCGGCCACAACGTGTTCTCCGGCTACCTCGGCCGCCCCGAGGCGACCGCTCAGGCCGTGGTCGACGGCTGGTTCCGCACCGGCGACCTCGGCACCAAGGACGAGGACGGCTTCCTGAGGATCGTCGACCGGAAGAAGGACGTGATCATCCGCGGCGGCTACAACGTCTACCCGCGCGAGGTCGAGGAGGTCCTGATGCGTCACCCCGGCATCGCACAGGTCGCCGTGATCGGCCTGCCGGACGAGCTGCACGGCGAGGAGGTGTGCGCGGTCGTCGTCCCGGCGCCGGGCGCCTCCCGGGACGCCGCCGCGCTCACCGCGTGGTCCAAGGAACACCTGGGCCGGCACAAGTACCCGCGGCGGGTGGAGTTCGCCGACACGCTGCCCCTCGGCCCGAGCATGAAGGTGCTCAAGCGGGAGCTGCGCACGCAGTACGCCGGTTAGGGGCGAGCAGCCGAGTCGGGCGGGCCGCCTGACGAGACGGTCCTTCTGCGCACCGGTTGTCAGGACATAGCATCGGTGGCCGCATGGACACGATGACGCTGTGGCACATATCCGGCTGGGGGTTCGCCGCGCTCGCCTTCGCGGCGCTGCTCGTCGGCTTCTCGAAAACCGCCGTGAGCGGGGCGAACACGGTCAGCCTCGCGATCTTCGCGGCGGTCCTGCCCGCCCGCGCCTCCACCGGCGTACTGCTCCCGGTGCTGATCGCCGGGGACGTGCTCGCGGTGCTCACCTACCGGCGGCACGCCCACTGGCCCACGCTGTGGCGGCTGTTCCCGGCGGTCGCGGCGGGCGTGGTGGCCGGCACGCTGTTCCTGGTGTGGGCCGGTGACGGGGTCGTACGCGTCTCGATCGGGGTCATCCTGCTGGTCATGGCCGCGGTGACCGTGTGGCGCCGGCGCACGGCCGAACGGACGGCGGAGCCTGACGCGGTCACCACCCGCGCGGGCCGGATCAAGGCCCGCTCCTACGGCGTCCTCGGCGGCTTCACCACGATGGTCGCCAACGCCGGCGGCCCGGTGATGTCGATGTACCTGCTCTCGGCCGGCTTCCGCAAGCTGGGGTTCCTGGGCACGTCGGCGTTCTTCTTCCTCATCGTCAACGTCTCCAAGGTGCCCTTCAGCGCCGGTCTCGGGCTGATCGACGGCCGCTCGCTGCTCCTGGACGCGGCGCTGGCGGTGTTCGTGGTGCCCGGTGCGTTGTTCGGCAAGTGGGCCGTGAACAGGATCAACCAGAAACTCTTCGAGCAACTGGTCATCGCGGCCACCGTGGTGGGCGGTCTGCAGCTGCTCCTGCGTTAGACGGTTCCGGCGGTGGCTTCGTCGAGCGCGGCGAGTGCGGCGGCGGCCTCGACCTGGCGCGGGCTTCTCAGCGCGGCGAGGGCGTCGCGGGCGGTGCGCAACGTCTCCCGGGCCTCCGGGTGGCCCATGGCACCGAGGACCTGACCCAGGTCCAGCCGGGCCTGCTCAACCCACACCGGCATCTGCGCGGCCTCGAAGGCGGCGAGGGCCTGCCGCAGCGGCGCCTCGGCCTCGTCCCAGCGTTCCAGGGCCGCCAGGTCGTTGCCGATCTGCTGCCGGGCGACCGCGTGGTACAACCCGATCACTTCGTCCGTCCGGCCTGGGACCCCCGCGCGGCAGATCCGCTCGCTGCGGCGGTGGATGTCCAGCGCCTCGGCGGCCCGGCCGGTCTGGCGCAGCAGGGTGCCGAGGCTGTTGAGGATCGTCAGCTCGGCCAGCCGGCCCTGCGGTGACTCCTGGGAGGCGAGGCAGCGCGCCCCCTCACGCAGCCGTTCCTGGGCCTCCTCCGCGCGGCCCAGCCGGTGCAGTGCGCCGGCGCCGTAACCGAGTGCCCAGCCCTCCTGAAGCCCGTCCCCGCACTGGCGGGCCGCCACGAGCGCGGCGTCGGCGCTCGTCAGGGCGGCGTGCGGGTCGTGCACACAGAGGTTGTGGGCCCAGGCGAGGTAGTTGAGGTGAACCGCCTCCTGCCGTCTGCTGTCCAGCAGCCGGGCGCAGTCCGCGGAGCGCTGGAAGACCTCCACCCATTGCTCCCAGTGCTGGTTGAGATCGGAGAACCAGTGCATCGCCTCCGCCGTGTCCAGGACCTGCCGGTGGCGGCCCGTGTCATGGGCCCGGCGCAGTGCGGCGAGCCACTGGGCCCGCTCGGCCTCCAGCCAGGCCCGTGCCTCTTCCCGGCCGGTGGGCGCCGTGTCCGGGTCCGGGTCGTCCTGCGGCACGCTCCGTTCGTGGTCGACGTCGAAGTGCAGCGCGGCGGCGGTGGCCCGGCGCAGCATCCAGGACGCGGTCCGGTCGAGGGCGGCGTCGCGGACCTCGGGGCCGTCCTCGGCCTCCACCTGCTCGGCCGCGTAGAGCCTGAGCAGGTCGTGGAAGCGGTACCGCTCGGCGGCGGCATCGCTCTGCAGCAGTCCGGCGTCGGTCAGTTCCTCGGCGCAGGCGACCGCCTCGTCGTAGGAAAGGCCGGCCAGGACCGCGGCGGTCTCGGCGCTGAAGTCCGCTCCGGCGGCCAGCGCGGCGCGCCGCAGCAACGTCCTCGGTCCCGGCGGCAGTTGCCGATAGGAGAGCGCGAAGGCGGCACGCACCCGCAGGCTTCCGGCCTGCAGCCCGTCCAGCCGCCGGCCCTCGGCGGCGAGGCGGGCGACGAGCTTGCCGAGACGTTCGTGCGGCCGGCTGAGGAGCCGCTGGCCGGCGATCCGGACGGCCAGCGGCAGGTGCCCGCACAGGTCGGCGAGGTCACGTGCCGCCTGTGCCTCCGCCCGCACCCGGTCCGGGCCGATGATGCGGGTCAGCAGTTCCACCGCCTCCTCGCGCCGCAGCAGGGCCAGATCGGTGCGGTGGACGGACTCCAGACCGGCCAGGGCGTGGCGGCTGGTGACGATTGTCAGGGACGGACCGCTGCCCGGAAGCAACGGGCCGACCTGGGACTCGTCGGCCGCGTTGTCCAGCAGCAGGAGCATGCGCCGCTCGCCGGCCAGGGACCGCCACAGACCCGCACGGTCGTCGGTGCCGGCCGGTATCGCCGCGTCGGCGACCCCCATCGCGCCGAGCAGCCGGGCCAGCGCGTCGCGGGGGGTGGTCGGCTCGGTATCCATGCCGTGCAGGTCCAGGGCGTACTGCCCGTCCGGGAAGTACGGCGCGAGGCGGTGCGCGGCGTGCACCGCGAACGCGGTCTTGCCCAGACCCGGCTGCCCGGAGACCACAGTGACCGGCGGCAGGTCCGGATCGGCGTCCTCCGCCAGCTCCAGCAGCCGGGCCAGGGCCGGGCCGCGGGCGGTGAAGTCCCGGATGTCGCGGGGCAGGCCCAGGGTGCCGGGGCCCGCCGGACCGGCGGCCGTGCGGGGGCGCGGCCGGCCGAGCGAGGCGGACTTCTCCAGGCTCGCCGCCTCGTCACCGTCCAGTCCCAGCGCCTCGGCCAGCGCCCGCACCGTACGCCGCTGCGGCCCACGGGTGCGCCCGCGTTCCATGTCCGCCAGCGCCCTGACGCTCACCCCCGCCGCGTGGGACAGCGCCTCCTGGCTCAAAGCGGAACGGACTCGTAGGTGCCGCAACTGCTGCCCGAAGTCCCCCGTGGAAGGCATGCCGTCGCGCACCGTCGATGTCCCCGATCGTCCGGCCCGTCCGGTTGAGAGCCCCCGGCAGAAGTATGGCCGACGGTACTTCTGCCGGGAGAACCGCCTGGGCGACGCGGACCGGAAATGGTCGACTGAAGGCCGACGCGGAACGCCCTGTCCGGGCCCGCGCCGATCACCTTTCGCAGGAACCGCCGACGGCACCGCGCCGCGGCCCCGCACCACTCACGGGGGAACTTTCCATGAACACGCTGCGTCACCGCACCACGCTGCTCGCCGTCGCGGGCACGGCCCTCGCCGTGTCCCTCACCGCCTGCCAGAGCGACGCGGGCACCAAGTCCTCGTCGGCACCGACCACCTCGGCCACGGTGGCGTCGTCCCCGGCCGCCGGGGCGACGGTGAACGGAACCCGCACGTCCGGCACGACGGGATCGGCCGACTCGGCGCCCTCGGGCGGGTCGAAGGGCTCGGGCGGATCCAAGGGCTCGGCGGGGTCCGCCGACTCCTCCGCGGGTTCGGACGGCGCGACCGGCGAGCAGGCGACCGCCTCCACGCCCGTCTGCACCGCACGGGACGTCCGCGTCACCGCCGCCACCCAGGACGGCCCGCCCTACACCCACATCGTCCTCACGGCGAAGAACACCGCCGGGCACTCCTGCCGGCTGACGGGCTTCCCGCACATCCAGTTCCTGGAGAGCCACAAGCAGGACGTCCCGGCCGTCGCCAAGAGCAAGCCGGCCACGCCGGTCGTCCTCGCCGTGGGAGCCCCGGCCTACGCCCTGGTGAAGCTGTCGGACGGCGGGGTCGACGAGGACAACGAACCGGTGTCGGCGTTCTCCGTCATGCTGGACGGCGACTCCACGGTCATCGCCGTCACCGCGCCCGGCAGCGACGGCATCGCCGTCGATCCGGCCAAGGCCCTCACGGGCTACTGGACCCCCGAACTCCGCAACGGCGCGGACGACTTCTGAATCCCGCCGAAGGGGACGGCGGCCACCCCGGTGACGCGCTCACCCCGGCGTCGGCGCCACGGCGCCGGGCCCGCGCAGGGGTGAGCCGCGGCGGCCGATCGGTCCGCGACCGCCGATCCGCGACCGCCGGTCGGTCCGCGGCGGCCGCCTGCTCCACCCGGGCCGGTGACCTGCCCGGACCGGGCACCTCGTACCCTCGACGCCATGCCGACCCCGCACGTCCTCGTCCTCGGCGGCACCACCGAGGCCCGCCGTCTCGCCGCCGCCCTCGCGGAGCGGGCGGAGGTGCGGGTGACCACTTCGCTGGCCGGGCGGGTGACCCGGCCGGGGGCGGTCGACGGTGAGGTGCGCGTCGGGGGGTTCGGCGGTGCGGAGGGGCTCGCCGGGTGGCTGCGCGAGCAGCGGGTGAGCGCGGTCGTCGACGCCACCCATCCCTTCGCGGCCGGCATCACCGCGAACGCCGCCGAGGCCGCCGCGCTGACCGGCGTACCTCTGGTGGTGCTGCGCCGGCCGGGGTGGCGTCCGGCCCCGGGCGAGCGCCGGCACACCGTCGACTCCCTGGACGCGGCCGCGCGGGAGCTGCCCCGCCTCGGCCGCCGGGTGTTCCTGACCACGGGCCGCCTCGGCCTCGCCGCCTTCGCCCACCTGACGGACATCCACTTCGTCGTACGGTCCGTGGAGCCGCCCGAGCCTCCGCTGCCGCCGCGGCTCGACGTGATCCTGGCGCGGGGCCCGTTCACCGTGGCCGACGAGAGGGCGCTTCTGCGGGAACACCGCATCGACGTCCTGGTGACCAAGGACAGCGGGGGAGAGGCCACCGCGGCCAAACTGACAGCGGCCCGCGAGCTGGGCCTGCCGGTCGTGGTCGTACGCCGCCCGCCGCTGCCGGAGGGCGTCACGGCGGTGGCGGACGTGGCGGCGGTGCTGGAGCGGCTGGGGTTCAGCCGCAGGTGAGGGAGACGCGCAACGGTCGGTAACGCGTGGGACCACCCTGCGGCACTTGGCCGATGCGAAGGCACGCCACCGCCCGCTGCGGATGCGGGCCGCATCGCGGCGGCCGCCCGTACCGGCGCGGCGCCCCCGGCCGCCGTCGCCCGGGCGCCGACCCGTGAACACCGGGTCGGCGAACAGCCGCATCAAAAGCATCGGTTCCGCGGCCCGCGTCTCGACCAGACAGAACAGGGCGAGGGCGAGCGCGCCGCCGGCGAAACAGGCCGATGACGACGCCGGAGCCCCACGCGTACTCGTTGCCGCCCCAGCTGGTCGCCAGGATCAGTCCGGACGCGCCGACGGCGACGAGCGCGATGCCCGCATAGTCGATCACCGGCCGGGACGGCGACTTGACCATGCTCGGCGCCGCCCAGGTCCGAGACGATCGTCGGCAGCGCCGTAGCCCACGATGGTCCGGTCGAGGGCCTCGAGCAGCACGCCCAGCATGATCGTCACGAAGACGATGTTCCGGCGGCGTACGCGCAGCACCGGTGGCTGCGCGGCCGGCGGTGCCATGTCCTCGGCGGCTGTCACGAGGTCACGATCAACCGGCGGACCGCCCCCGCATGCCCGGTGGCCCCGGCGGGTGCGTCAGGCGTCCTTCGGGTTGCGGCGCAGCAGATACGTGTCCATGATCCACCCCTTGCGCTCGCGTGCCTCGGCCCGCAGCCGCTCGATGCGCGGCGCGGCCTCGGCGATCGGACCGGAGGCGAGAATCTCGTCCGGGGTGCCGAGGTAGGCGCCCCAGTAGATGTCGATGTCCTGGTCGGCGTACTGCCGGAAGGCCTGGTGCGCGTCCAGCATCACGACCACGTCGTCCACGCCGTCCGGGAAGCCTTCCGCCAGCCGCCGCCCGGTGGTGATCTGCACCGGCCGCGCGACCCGGTTCAGCCCCGTGCGGTGCCGGGCCACGAGCGAGGAGACGCTGCTGATGCCGGGCACGACGTCGTAGCCGAAGGCGACCGCGCCCCGCTCGAGCACCTCGTCCAGGATCGCGATCGTGCTGTCGTAGAGCGCCGGGTCGCCCCACACCAGGAACGCGCCGGTCTCCTCCTCGCCCAGCTCCTCGGCGATCAGTCGCTCGTAGATGCCGGCGCGGGCGCTGCGCCAGTCCCCGACGGCCGGGGAGTACGCGGCGCCGCCCGCGCGGCGGTCCCGCTCGGGGTCACGCGCCTCCACCACGCGGTAGCCGCCCTCGGGTACGTGCGCCTCGAGCATGTCCCGGCGCAGCTGGACCAGGTCGCTCTTCACCTCGCCCTTGTCGAGGACGAAGAACACGTCCGTGGCGCGCAGCGCCTTGACCGCCTGCAGGGTCAGCTGGTCGGGATCGCCGGCACCGATCCCGATGACATGAATCTTTCGCACGCCCCGAGTCTGCCGTACGCCACTGACAGTGACCGCACCGCCCGCCGGTCAGCGCAGCCGGGGCGCCCGCTCCCGGGCGTCCACGGGCCCGCCGCCGGCCTCCACCTCGGCGGCCAGCTCCCGCGCCCAGACGGCGAGAGAGCCCAGGTCCATGCCGTGCGGCCGGTCCTCACCGGTGTCCGCCGCCCACTCCTCGACGGCGCCCGCCCCGCGCCGCAGCAACCGCGCCCCGCCGGTGGCGTTCCCGCGCGCCGCGTGCGTGAGGCCCACCGCGAGCTGCGCGAGCCCCCGCCACAGCGTCCGCTCCCGCTGCGGCCCCGACTTCCACGCGTCCTCGAACACCTCGTGCGCGTGGAACGGCTTGCCCTCGTCCAGCAGCGCCTGCGCCTCGGTCACGGACTCCTGCGGGGTGCGCACCACCCCCTCCGGCTGCCGGTCCACGCCCGGGGCGCCGTACGGCAGGGGCCGGCCCAGCCCGTCCCGGGGTCGCGCGTTGCGCGCCCGCCCCTCGCCGTCCCGGTCCCGGGCGCCGTCGCCCTGGCGCGGGGGAGAGGCCCCGTCGCCGGGGCGCGGCGGTGAGGTGCCGTCGCCGGATGCCGTGCCGTCCGTGTCCGCGGTGCCTGCCATGCCTCGATTGTCCCGTGCCGGCCGTGCCCCCTTCGGCCCAGCCCCCGGTGTGGGGTAAAGTGCTGTTCGCGCGATCACGCGGGACACCCGCGTATCGGCGCGGCCGGGACGTGGCGCAGCTTGGTAGCGCACTTGACTGGGGGTCAAGGGGTCGCAGGTTCAAATCCTGTCGTCCCGACTTTGCGAAGTCGTAGGTGAAGGCCGTTTCGGAGTGATCCGGAACGGCCTTTCGCGTGTCCTGGCGCGGAGGGCGCCGGGGATCATCCCGCCACGCCACGCCACCCAGCGGGGTGGACGGGCAGCCGTACGCCCACCTCGGTGACCGGACGATCCCCTCGCGGGCGACGAGGTCCGCAAGGCCGGCTGCGAGCGCGTCTTCGCCTTCCCAGGCTTCGTCCCGGCCCGCATCCGTCCGCTGTTCGAGGAGGGCCTCGGTCCGTTGCGCTGGGCCGCCCTGTCCGGTGACCCGAAGGACACCGAGGCCACCGGCAGGGTCGCGATGGAGGTCGTGGAACGGATCTGCACCCGGGTCGCCGGAAGCGGCAAGCCGGCGCTGTGCGACATCGCCGAGCTGACCCCGGCGCTCGACGCGGACGACAGCACGGCCCGCGCCGGGGACCGGCTGATCCACACCGTGCTCACCGCGCGGAAGGGCGCGCCGTCCGGGACGTGACGACGCTCCGTCGACGGGCGGCGGACGGCTCGCCGTGGGGACCGTCCCCCAGGGGATCGGTCCCGCACGGCGTGATCGCGGATGCCGTTACCCTGAACGGTGGCCCCGACGGAAGGAGCGCGGTGATCCCCGCCCCCGCGCAAGCGACGGTTCTGACCTACCCCGAGGAGGCCGTCCCGACCGGCCTGCGGCGGCAGGTACGGGCACTGCAGGAGGACGCCTGGCCGTCCTCTGACGAAGCGTCGGCCGTGTCGCTCGCGCCGGTCCACGACCCCGCGCTGCGGCCGGTGTCCATGCTGCTCGTGGCCGGCGACACGGTACTGGCGGCCCTGGACGTGCTGACCAAGGAGATCCCCCATGCCGGGCGGCGCTGGGCGGTCGGCGGGCTGAGCACGGTGGTCACGCGGCCCGAGGCGCGCGGCCGGGGCCACGGCAGGCGCCTGGTGAGCACCGCGCGGGAGGCGATGGCCGGGCAGGGCCTGGAGGTGGGCCTGTTCACCTGCGACCGTCCGCTCCAGGCGTTCTACGAGAGCGCCGGCTGGCGGCGGCTGCCCGGCGCCGTCCTGGTCGGCGGGACGGCCGAGTCGCCCTTCCCCAGTGACTGGTCGGCCTTCGACAAGGTGACCATGGCCTGCTTCTTCACCCACGGCAGCCGCGCGGCGGAACCGGCCTTTCGGAACAGCCGTATCGCGCTGCACCCGGGCAGGATCGACAAGCTCTGGTGACGGGCCCGGCGTGGGTGCGCGGCCGTCGCGCCGGTCTCAGGGCGCGGTCGGCCCGCTGTCCGTGAAGCGGTCCAGGAGCGCGTCCAGGCCGGCCGCCAGTCCCTTCGTCCCGCCCCGTTCGGCGAGTGCCGGCGCGGTGCGGCGCAGGGTGGGCAGTTCCTGCGACGGCAGGCGGTGCAGGCCCAGCCGGAAGGCCGGGTCGGGCTCGTCGGGGTTGTCCACCATGGGATGCAGCTCGACCGAGACATAGCCGAGCAGCCAGGCGAGGCAGGCCTGGAACGCGGCGGCGGTCCCGGCCTCGTCCAGGCCGGCCTTCTCCAGCAGGGCGAGCACACGCTCATGGCTGCGGAGCACCGGCAGCGGCCTGCGGGCCATCGGCACGGCCAGCAGCCGGGTCGTCAGCAGCGGCACCGCGTGCGGGTGGGCCAGGCAGACGTCGTACAGCGTCCCGGCGAAGCGGTGCAGGTCCGCGCGCCAGTCGGGCGTGTCGTCCGTGGCCGGACCTTCGGCGTCCAGGCGTGCCTGCAACTCCAGGTGCATCGCCTCGACCAGGCCGTCCAGCAGGGCTTCCTTGCCCTCCGCATAGCGGTACAGGGCCATCGCCTCGACGCCGAGTTCCGCGCCCAGCCGCCGCATGCTCAGGGCGCCAAGGCCCTCGCGGTCGACCAGCTCCAGCGCGCTGGCCAGCACCCGCTCCCGGCTCAGCCGGCCGTAACGGCCCCGGTCGCTGGCGCGCCGCGCCGGGGTGGTGTCGGGGTTCTTCGCCATGGACCGCCCTCCTTCGTGACTTGACCTTACGTGGGGTCGGGGCCATCCTGTCTGTATACGTCGTAAACGTACACGATACGGATACGGTGGTCCCCGCGAACCGGCGAGGGCAGCGAGGTGACCGACATGCAGCTTCCCTTCCGTCACGGACACGTCGACGGGGAGGTCGTCCCGGCACCCGGGCCCCTGCCACGGCATCGCGGTTTCGCCCTGCCCAGCTACGCCCGCGACGGCTACGACGACCCCCGCGCCGCCGAGCACCTGCGCCGGATCGCACGGTCGGGCGCCAACTGGGTCCAGCTCACTCCCACGTGGTACCAGCCCGCCGCCACCTCGGACATCATCCGCCCCAGCCGCATCACCCCTACGGACGCAGGGGTCGCGCGGATGATCCGCCTGGCGCATGCGCACGGCCTGAACGCTCTGCTCAAACCCCACCTCGACCTCGACGACGCCGCGTACCGCGGCACCATCCGCCCCGCCCTGCCCGCTCGCTGGTTCGCCGCCTACGCGGAGTTCATCGCGCACTATGCGCGCCTCGCGGCCCGCTACGGCGCCGACGCGTTCACCGTGGGCACCGAACTCGCCGGCACGGTGGACGACCGCGCGCGCTGGCTCGCGCTCGTCGAGCGCACACGCGTCGTCTACGGCGGCTCGCTGCTCTACGCGGCGCGCCTGAAGGACTACGAGGATGTCGCCTTCTGGGACGCGGTCGATCTGATCGCTGTGGACGCCCGCTGGCCGCTGCCCACCGGGCCGCGCCGGGACGCGCAGGCGTTCATCGAGGCCTGGCGTCCCGTCTGCGGCGCGCTCGGGGAGTTCGCCGCCCGCACCGGCCGTTCGGTGCTGTTCGCGGAGGCCGGATACGCCGGCGTGCGCGGCGCGCCGACCGGCCCGGTCGCCCCCGACATGGCGGAACAGGCCGCCGGCTACGAGGCGTTGCTGCGCACCTTCACCGGCCTGCCCTGGTGGGCGGGCGTCCACTGGTGGGTCTGGGCACAGCTGCCGGCCCCGACGGACCGCGTCCGGTCACTGGACTGCTCCGCCCAGGGCAAGCGGGCCGAGCACGTGGTGGCCCGGTGGTGGGCCGGCCGCACGGAGGAGCCATACCTCGCCCAGGACGGGGCGGTGGGAGGCAGGACACCATGACGTCCATCGAGGACTACGCCCTGCTCGGAGACATGGGCACCGCGGCCATGGTCGGCCGCGACGGCTCCGTCGACTGGCTCTGTCTGCCCCGTTTCGACTCGCCGGCGTGCCTCGCCGCCCTGGTGGGGACACCCGACAACGGCTTCTGGCGCCTCGCCCCGGCCACCGGTGCCGGCACCTGCGCGGGGCGCTCCTACCGGCCCGACACGCTGGTGCTGGACACCTGGTGGCGCACCGCGACCGGCGTCGCGCGGGTCACGGACTTCATGCCGACCGGCTCGCCGCTGCCCTGCCTGGTGCGGATGGTGGAGGGCGTGGCGGGCGAGGTGTCCCTGCGCAGCGAGCTGCGGCTGCGCTTCCACCAGGGCCGGGTGGTGCCCTGGGTGCACGGCATCGACGGCTGCACCGTCGCCGTCGCGGGGCCGGACGCGGTGTGGCTGCGCATCGACGGCGACGGGCGGCTGTCAGGCGACGAGCACGCCACCGTTGCCGAGTTCACCGTCCCCGCCGGCCGGCGGATCGCCCTCGTCCTGGCGTGGGAGCCCTCGCATCACACCGAGCCGCCGCGGTCGCTCGCCGTTCCCGCCGAGACCCTGCTGAAGGAGACCACCGACTACTGGCGCGGCTGGGCCGGCCGCTGCCGCTACCAGGGCCCCTGGCGGGACGCCGTGGTGCGCTCCCTGATCACGCTGAAGGCCCTCACCTACGCCCCCACCGGTGGCGTCGTCGCCGCCCCCACCACCTCGCTGCCCGGCTGTATCGGCGGCGGGCGCAACTGGGACCAGCGCTACTGCTGGCTGCGCGACTCCACGCTGACCCTGTCCTGCCTGCTGCGCAGCGGTTACCGGGAGGAGGCGGTGGCCTGGCTGGACTGGCTGGTGCGCACCGTCGCCAGCGACCCCGCCGACCTGCAATCCGTCTACGGCGTGGGCGGCCAGCGGCTGCTGCGGGAGACCGAGGCGCCCTGGCTGAGCGGCTACGAGGGCTCGCAGCCCGTCAGGTTCGGGAACTGTGCCGACGGATCGTTCCAGCTCGACGTCTACGGCGAGGTGCTGGACACTCTCTACCAGTCCCTGCGGGTGGGGATTGCGATGCCGGCCCATGTGTGGGAGCTGGTCGACGCGCTGATGGGCTACCTGCTGCGGCACTGGCGCGAGCCCGACCAGGGCGTGTGGCAGGTGCGCGGGCCGCGCCGCCACTTCGTGCACTCCAAGGTCATGGCCTGGGTGGCCGCCGACCGGGCTGTGCGCATGGGAAAGCTGCTGGGCCGCAACGGCTCCTCCGCGCAGTGGTGGGCCATGCGGCAGGAGGTGCACCGGCAGGTCTGCCGGGACGGCTGGGACCCGCGACAGGGCTCCTTCGTGCAGTCCTACGGTTCCACCGCCCTGGACGCCACCGCCCTGCTCATGCCCCGGCTCGGCTTCCTGCCCGCGCAGGATCCGCGTGTCCGCAGCACGGTCCGTGCCCTGGGGGCCCTCGAGGAGGACGGCTTCCTGCACCGCTACGCACCCGGCGACGAAGGGGTGCACCCCGTGGACGGCATGGCCGGTCGTGAAGGAGCTTTCGTCTCCTGCTCCTTGTGGCATGCCGACACCCTCGCCGCGACCGGCCATGTCCTCAAGGCGCGTGAGACGTTCGAGCGTGTCCTCGCCGTCCGCAACGACGTGGGACTGCTCGCCGAGCAGTGGGACCCGGCCGCCGGCCGCCACCTGGGCAACGCCCCCATGGCCGTCAGCCACCTCGCGCTGGTCGAGACCGCGTTCGCCCTGTCAGCAGCACCATCCCGGTATCCCCGTACTCCGGCAGCGTCGGATCGGCGTCGATCCGTGTGACGTCCAGCTCCTCGGTCAGCGGTGCGAACACCCTGGTGACGCGCTCGGGGTCCACCGGGCAGCCCGGCCAGCGCGAGGTGGCCCCGATGCGGTAGGTGGGCAGGTTCTCCATGAAGGCTGCCACCAGGTGCCCGCCGGGCACCACACAGCGCACGAAGTGCCCGCAGAAGGCGGCGAACTCGTCGAAGGCCTCACTCGCCCCCTCCGCCACGAAGTGCATCGACGCCAGTTCGTACGTCCCGGGCGGCAGCGCCCGCACATCACCGTGCACCACCCGCACCCGGGCCAGCGCGGCCGGCGGCGACGCCGCGATCCGCGGGTCGAGCTGCCGGCACAGCGAGTGGAAGGGGCGCCAGCTGTCGTCCGGACCGGTGGCCAACTGCCGCCGCAGATAGGCGACGTTGGCGGCGCCCGCCTCGACCGCGTCGATCCCGGCGCTGACCGCGGAGGCCAGCAGCAGCGGGTAGAGGTTCGGACCGGCACCGAACTCCACCGTGCGGGCCAGGCCCCCGGCGGGCAGGGTTCGGTAGTACGCGGCGTGGTGGGCGATGACCGCGGCGTCACACGGATGCAGTTGGCGGTAGTTCTCGGTGAGGTAGTCCTCGACGGGCCAGCCGTCCCAGTTCACGTCGTCGTTGCGGATCGACATCGGCGCCGCCTCAGCCGCGGTGCCGCAGTGCGCCCCGCGCGTCCAGCCCGGTCAGCGCCTCGCCGAGCCGGTCGATGTCGTCGTCGGAGTTCAGCGCCGTGACCTGGACACGGAAGCCGACCTGCTGGCGCGGCACCAGCGGATACGCCGCGAGAGTCACGTAGACGCCGTGGTCCCACAGGAAGTCGGCGACCGCCTCCAGTTCGGCCGCGTCCGCCAGCGGGATCTCCACGATGGGCAGCTCGCCCTCGCACGGCGTGTCCAGGTCCAGCGCGTGCACCAGGTCGAGCACCCGTACCGTCTTGCGGTGCAGATCGGCGCGGATGGCGTCCCCACGGCGCTCGTTGACCTCCAGACCGGCCAGGGCGGTCGCCAGCGAGGCGGTGGGGGAGGGGCCGGAGAACAGGTAGGGGGCGGCCGCGATCTTCAGATGGTCCTTCAGCGCGCTCGGCAGCGCCAGGAAGGCCAGCAGCGACGAGTACGCCTTGGAGAACCCGCCCACCAGCACGATCCCGTCGTAGGACGTACCGGTGTGCCGGACCACGCCGTTGCCGCGCGAGCCGTACGGGCACGGCTCGGTCGGCGAGCGCTCGCCGATGACACCGAAGCCGTGCGTGTCGTCGATGTACAGCGTGGCGCCGCGCCCCCGGCAGATCCCGGCGAGCACCGGCAGATCGAACACGTTGCCGCTCATGCTGTTCACGCCGTCCATGCACACCAGGCGCGGGGTGCCGGACGGCGCGTCCCGCAGCAGCGCGTCCAGTTGCTCCGGCCGGTCCGCGTGGAACCGGTGCAGTCTCGCACCCTGACCGCGGGCCGACACGCACCCCTCGTACACCGTGCGGTGGGCGGTGGCCTCCACGAACACATCCCCCTGCTCGGCCAGGAGCGGGATCACCGCGTGGTGGATGAGGGTGGCCGTCGGCAGCAGCAGGGTGTCCTCGGCGCCGAGCAGCGCGGTGAGCCGCTCCTCGATGTCCGGGTACAGCCGGGGGCTGCCCAGCAGACGCGACCAGCTCGGGTGGGTGCCCCAGTCCCGCACGGTCGGGCCGATCGCCTCGATGATGTCCGGATCCTGGTCGAAGCCGAGGTAGTTGCAGGACGCGAAATCGATCAGCCAGTGTTCGCCGCAGCGGATGTGCCGGCCGCGCACCTCGTCCAGTACGGCGTCACTCATCCGACTCGTGTGGCGCAGATGATCGAGGTCCGCCCAGCGGGGGTCGCGCCGGACCGGCGCCAGGTGGGCGGGCGTTCCGTCCATGGTGCGGTGTCCCCTCTCGAGGGTTGTCCCGCTGCCCGGGGAGGCGGTCGTCGCAGGCGTGCTCGCCGGGGGCGCCGGGACCTGAGAGGTCTCCCCGGCGGCCGCTGCGAGACCCGCCCGTGCCGCCCGGGCGCCCTCGGCCGGGCCCGGGCGCCGTGCCGTGATCACGGGCGCCGTCCGCCGCAGCAAGGCCTCCCCCTCGTCCAGCGGCATCGGGGGCGCGAACAGGTAGCCCTGCCCGAACCGGCAGCCCATGTCGGCCAGCAGCTCCCGCTGTGCCTGCTGCTCGATGCCCTCCGCGATCACTGTCAGGCCGAGGGTGTCGGCGATCCGGACGATCCCCTCGACGAGCGCCACCTGCCGTGGGTCGCGCGGCAGGTCGTCGATGAACGTCTTGTCTATCTTCAGTACGTCGAGGGGGAACTCCCGCAGATAACGCAGCGAGGAGAACCCGGTGCCGAAGTCGTCCACCGCGATGCGCACCCCGAGGCCCCTTACCCCGCCGATCGCGGAGTCGATCTGCTCGTCCCGCTGCATCAGCACGGACTCGGTGAGCTCCAGCTGCAGGGAGCGCGCGTCGAGAGCCGCCGTGTCCAGCGCCTGGCTCACCGCCCCCACGAACCCGGGGTCGCGCCACTGCCGGCTGGAGACGTTGACGCTGACGTACGGCGGCGCGGCGGGCCGGACGCGGCGCTGCAGCCGGGCGATGTCGGAGACGGCGCTGCGCAGCACCCAGGCGCCCAGCGGCGCTATCTGGCCGGTCTCCTCGGCGAGCGGGATGAACTGGTCGGGCGGTACCAGGCCGCCCGGCGCGTGCGGCCAGCGGACCAGCGCCTCGAAACCGACCACCGGCGGCAGCGACTCCGCGAGGTCGACGACGGGCTGGTAGCACAGCGAGAAACGTTCCTGTGCGATCGCGTCGTCGAGATGGGCGAGCAGATCGTGCCGCTGCGCCACCTGCACCCGCAGCTGGGGGAGAAAGCGGCGCCATTGGCGTTTACCTGCCGCCTTGGCCGCATAGAGCGCCATGTCGGCCAGGGCCAGCAGTTCCTCGGCGTCGGAGCTGTCGAGCGCGGTGGCCAAGCCCACGCTGGCGGAGGCGGTGACCGCCTCGTCGCCCAGATGGAAGGGGCGGCTGAAGGCCTGGATCAGCTGGGCGGCGAGCAGCTCGGCGTCCAGCGGCTGCCGGGCGTCCTCCATCAGCACCGCGAACTCGTCCCCGCCGAGCCGAGCCGCCGTGTCGGTACGCCGCAGGGTGTGCGCCAGCCGCTCGCCCACGGCCTTCAGCAGCCGGTCGCCGGTGGAGTGCCCCAGGGTGTCGTTGACGGTCTTGAAGTCGTCGAGGTCCAGGAAGAGCACGCAGGTCAGCGTGGACTCCCGGCGGCCGCGCAGCAGGGCGCGGGCGGTCCGCTCCAGCAGCAGCGTGCGGTTGGGCAGACCCGTCAGCGGGTCGTGGAAGGCCCGCTGGGTCAGCTCCTCCTCCAGCTGCCGCTGTTGCGTCACGTCCCGCAGGGTGACCACCACGCCGCCCACGGTGGTGTCCTGCCGGAGGTCGCTGCAGCGCACCTCCACCTCGACGCGGCCGTCACCGCGCAGCACCCACCAGTGGTCGTGCGCTTCGTGGCGCCCGTACCTGCCCAGCAACCCCAGGGTGCGGTCCACCCCGTCCCGGTCGCCGGGCGTCACCAGGTCCCGCAGCGCCGTCCCGGCCAGCTCGCTGCGGCCGAACACCGCCCGGGCCGAGGGGCTGGCGTACCGCACGGTGGTGTCCTCGTCGACGATGAGGATGACGTCCGAGGTGTTGCGCACCAGCGTCCGGAAGTACGCCTCGCTCTCCTTGCGCACGATCTCCTGCCGCAGCCTCACGCGCTCCATGGCGAGGCCCGCGTGCGAGGCGAGGATCTCCAGGGAACCGCGCACCTCATTCAGCCGTCGCTCCGGACCGGCCGCCACCAGCGCGCCCGCCGGCTCGGGGCCTTCGGCGGCGCCGGGCGCCGCCGTCGGGCACACCAGCGCACGGGGCAGCCCGTTGAGCCGGGTGGCGAACCGTGGGTCGAGCCGTTCCACGGGCACGGCGAGCGAGCGCTGCGACGGCTCGGTCCGACCGGCGCGGGCGCGCGGGCCGTCGAGGGAGGCGTACAGCTCCGCGGCCTGCTGCGTGGTGAGCAGCAGCGAGCGGTGCGGTGTCTCAGGCCCGAACAGGCTGCCGACCGCCCGCGTGCACGCCGCCGCGATCTCCTGCGGGGTCATGGCGGCCACCAGCGTGACGGTCGCCGTGCGCAGGGTCTGCTCCCGGGCCAGAGCCTTGCGGTGGGCGACGACCATGACCGTGAGCCGGAAGATCACCAGCAGGAACATCAGCGTCGAGAAGACGGCCAGTGCCGTCGCGTCGTGCACCCGGCCCATCCGCTCCTCCACCAGGAGCAGAGCCGGGGCGATCAGCGTGGCGGCGGTGAGCAGGACCAGACGGTGCCACCGCAGGAGCAGCGACTGCGGCGGAGGCTCTGCGGCGGTGAGCTCGGCCATGGAGGGGTGCAGCCCGGCCAGGCCCCAGGCCGTGTAGAAGATGACCCATCCCGAGTCCAGGGCCGTGCCCGCCTGCCAGGTGCCGTTGAGCTGGAGGAAGCCGTAAGTGATGTCGAAGCACAGCAGGGTGACGGTGCCCAGCACCAGCAGCTGCACCGCCCGGTTGGGGACGCCCCTCGGCACGAGCAGCCGGGCCAGCATTCCGAGGACCAGCAGGTCCCCTAGCGGGTAGGCGACGCTGATCGCCCGTTGCTGCCAGGTCAGCTGATCCTGGCCGGCCAGCGGCTGCACCAGGTACACCCAGACCGGCACGGCGACCCCCGCGGTGACGATCATCGAGTCGAGCAGGCTCGGCAGGTCGCGGCCCACCCAGCGGTGCCGGACCAGCCCGAACAGCCCCGCAGCCAGCAGCGGGTAGACGGCGAGATAGCAGGCGTCGGCGGGGGAGGGGAACGGGTTGGAGGCGTGGAAGTACTGCTCCGAGGCGTTGTAGTACGTGTCGCCGGCCGCGAAGGCCAGCAGCCCGGCCGCGAGCGCCAGCCACGGCCAGCGCACGGCGGGCCGGTTGCGCCGGACTCCGGCGAGGACGGCCAGCACACCACCCAGCCCGATCAGCGCCCACAGCGGGGTCCGCAGGGCGGGGACGAGCAGGTAGACGCAGGCGGCGGCCAGGATGGTCGCGAGATAAGCGGCCGGCAGCCGGCGGGTCGGCAGCACTGGCAAGCGCCTCCCAACGCGGAGGACACCGAGCTGCGGTCAAAGCGTCAACCTCGAGAAAGCATCTGAATACCGATCCTAGGCACGCCAGGCTCCGAGGCGCATCTTCGGCGCCGGCCCCAGGCCGAGTCCGCGGCGCCGGTGCTCACTCTTCCCCGGGCCCGGAAGGGCGGACGAAGTCGCCGTAACCGACCTGCCGGAGCCGCTGGTAGCGCCAGGCGTCACGGCACACGTCGTCCAGGCCGCGACTCGGGCTCCAGTCCCAGGCCCGGCCGATCGCCCCGGCGTCCGCGACCCGCCGCGCCGCGTCACCGGGCCGGGGCGGGACCACCTCGTACGGCAGCGCACGCCCGCACACCCGGGAGAACGCGGCGACGACCTCGAGCACCGAGACGCCCCGTCCGCTGCCCAGGTTGTACACGTGCAGCCCCGGCGCGTCGGCGAGATGGTTCAGCGCCAGCCGGTGCGCCTCGACGGTGTCCAGCACGTGCATGTAGTCGCGGACCGCCGTGCCGTCTGACGTGGGGTAGTCACCGCCGTACACCCGTACTCGCCGGCGCCGGCCCGCGGCGACCTGGGCCACCGACGGCAGCAGGGAGTCGTGCGTGCCGGGACCGCCCCCGCCCAGCAGCCCGCTCGGATGTGCCCCGGCCGGTGTGAAGTGGCGCAGGCACACCACCGTGTACTCCGGCCGGCGCAGGCAGACGTCGGCGAGAAGTTGTTCGCAGGCCCACTTGGAGGCCGCGAAGGGGTCCTCCGGGCGGATCGGGTCGCTCTCGGTGTGCGTGCCCTGCTCGGTGGGCGCGTAGAGGGCACAGGTGGAGGAGAACACCAGGTGGCGCACCCCGTGTTCGTGCATCGAGCGCAGCAGCGTGGTGGTGCCGCCGAGGTTGGCGTCGTAGTACTCCACCGGCCTGGTCAGCGAGGTCCGGGCCGAGGTCAGGGCGGCGAAGTGCACCACCGCGTCGATCGGGTGCCGGGCGAACACCGCCGACAGCGCGCGGCGGTCGCGGATGTCCAGCTCGTACACGGCGCCGACGAACCGGCCCGCGAGCTGCTCGACGCGGGCCAGGACCTGCCTCAGGGCGGGGGACCGGTTGTCGACCACGATCACTTCGTAGCCGTGATCGAGCAGGTCGACGCAGGTATGGCTGCCGAGGAAACCGGCCCCGCCGGTGACCAGGATCGTGGACGGTGCGCTCATGGACCTGGGCTCCTTCGCGCACGACATGGTGTACGTTTACGACGTATACCCGACTCTGCTCCGCCTGCGGCGCCCCGTCAAGTGCCCCGCCTGGCCAGCACTGGCCCCCTCCCGGGCCGCCACGGCTCCCCTAGGTCCGTACCAGCAACTGGAAGTCGAACGAGTAGCGCGACGCGCGGTAGATGTGGGTGCCGTGTTCCACCGCGCGGCCCGTATCGTCGTAGGCCGTGCGCTGCATGGTGAGGAGCGCGGCGTCCTGCTGCTCGTCCAGACGGGACGCCTCCTCGGCCGTCGCGCAGCGGGCGCCGACGCGTTGCCGGGCGCTGTGCAGGGTGATGCCGGCCGCGCGCATCAGCCGGTACAGGCCCGTCGTCTCGAGCCGGGCCGTGTCGAGATCGAGCAGTGCCGCCGGCAGGTGGTTGCACAGCAGGGCCACCGGCCTGCCGTGCGTGAGCCGCAGCCGCTCCAGCACGATCACCTCCTCGCCCTCGCCGATCCCCAGCGCGGCGGCCACCTCCGCGCTCGCCGGCCCCCGCTCGTGGCGCACGACCCGCGTCGACGGTCCCTGCCCGGCCGCCTCCAGGTCGTCGTACAGGCTGCTGAGTTCCAGCGGGCGCCGGACCTGGCGGTGCACCACCTGGGTGCCCACCCCGCGGCGCCGCACCAGCAGGCCCTTGTCGACGAGGGACTGGATCGCCTGGCGGACCGTCGGGCGGGACAGGCCGAGCCGGGTGGACAGGCCGACCTCGTTGCCGAGCAGGCTGCCCGGGACCAGCACGCCGCGGCCGATGGCCGCCTCCAGCTGCTGGGCCAGCTGGTGGTAGAGCGGAACCGGACTGGCCCGGTCCAGGGCGAAGTCCACCGCGTCCGTGCCAGGCCCCGCGGTGCGGGACGGCGTCATGGCTCCCCCCTCACAGGTGGCGGCGGCGGTCCGCCACCCGCTGCTCGTAGCGCGCGCGGGCGGCGACCGCGGCATCACGGCCCGCCACCTCGGCGACCGGCACGTCCCACCAGGCCTCGGCGCCGGGCGCGGTCGGCGCCGGGTTCGTCTCGACGTACACGCAGGTCGGCCGGTCCGCGGAGCGTGCGGCGGCCAGCGCCTCGCGCAGCTCGGCCACCGTCTTGGCGCGCAGCACCTCCATGCCGAGGCTGGCCGCGTTCGCCGCGAGGTCGACCGGCAGCGGCGGCCCGGTGAACGTGCCGTCGGCGGCCCGGTGGCGGTAGGCGGTGCCGAAGCGTTCGCCGCCGGTCTCCTCCGACAGACCGCCGATGGAGGCGTAGCCGTGGTTCTGGATCAGCACCAGCTTGACCGGCAGCCCCTCCTGGACGGCGGTGACGATCTCCGTCGGCATCATCAGATACGTCCCGTCGCCCACCAGCGCCCACACCACCGTGTCCGGCGCGGCCTGCTGCACACCGATCGAGGCCGGGATCTCGTAGCCCATGCAGGAGTAGCCGTACTCCAGGTGGTACTGGCGCGGGCTGCGCGCCCGCCACAGCTTGTGCAGGTCGCCGGGGAGCGAACCGGCCGCGTTGATCACCACGTCCGTGTCGCCGACGACGCCGTCCAGGGCGCCGAGCACCTGCGTCTGCGTCGGCACTGCGCTGTCGTCCGCCGCGCGGAACGCGCCGTCCACGACCCGCTCCCAGCGTTCTTTGCCCTCCCGGTACTCCGCCTCGTACGCCGCGTCGACGCGGTGCCCGGCGAGCGCCGCCGTCAGCCGCTCCAGACCGCTGCGCGCGTCGCAGACCAGCGTGCGCGCCGCGAGCTTGTGCGCGTCGAAGGCGGTGATGTTGAGGTTCACGAACCGCACGCCGGGATCGCGGAAGAGGGTCCCGGAGGCGGTGGTGAAGTCCGAGTAGCGGGTGCCGACGCCGATCACCAGGTCGGCGGTGCGGGCGAGGTCGTCGCACACGGCCGTGCCGGTGTGGCCGATGCCGCCCACGTCGGCCGGGTGGTCGTAACGCAGCGAGCCCTTGCCGGCCTGTGTGGAGGCGACCGGGATGCCGGTGGCGTCCACCAGCGCGCGCAGCGCCTCCTCGGCCTCGCTGTGGTGGACGCCGCCGCCCGCGACGATCAGTGGGCGGGACGCGGCCCGGATCTCCCGGACGGCCTCGGTGAGTTCGACGGGGTCCGGCGCAGGCCGCCGTACGAACCACACGCGCTCGGCGAAGAACTCCACCGGCCAGTCGTACGCCTCCGCCTGCACGTCCTGCGGCAGGGCCAGCGTCACGGCCCCGGTCTCGGCCGGGTCGGTCAGCACCCGCGCGGCCTGCAGCGCGCTCACCAGGAGGGCTTCGGGGCGGGTGATCCGGTCGAAGTAGCGGGAGACCGGTCGCAGAGCGTCGTTCACCGACACATCCGCCTCCACCGGGTGTTCCAGCTGCTGGAGCAGTGGGTCGGCGGGGTGCGCGGCGAAGTAGTCGCCGGGCAGCAGCAGGACCGGCAGGCGGTTGATGGTGGCCAGGGCGGCGCCGGTGACCAGATTGGTGGCGCCCGGGCCGATCGACGTCGTCACCGCCATGGCGGACAGCCGGTTCAGATGGCGGGCCCGGCCGACGGCCGCGTGCACCATGGCCTGCTCGTTGCGGCCCTGGTGGTACGGCATGACGTCCGCGTACTCGACGAGTGCCTGGCCGATCCCTGCGACGTTGCCGTGACCGAAGATCCCCCAGGTGCCGGCGATCAGCCTGCGGCGCACGCCGTCGCGTTCGGTGTACTGGGCGGCGAGGAACCGCACCAGGGCCTGGGCGGTGGTCAGACGGAGGGTGCGGGCGCTCATCGGGACGTCTCCGGGGCGGTGTAGAGGGGCAGTCGGGGGTCGACGGGCTGTGCGGGCCAGGTGTCGCGGATCCAGGCGTGGTCGGGGTGGTCGCAGATCAGCCAGGACCGCTCGGCCTCGGGGCCCGCCATGACGTTGAGGTAGTACATGTGGTGGCCCGGCACCGCCATGGACGGCCCGTGCCAGCCGTCGGGGATGAGGACGACGTCGCCGTCGCGGACCTCGGCCAGCACGTCCGTTCTGCGGCCCCGCCCGGAGGGCGAGACCCGCTGGTAGCCGAGGCCGGGTGTGGCGGCGTGGGCGGCGAACTCGAAGTAGTAGATCTCCTCCAGCACCGACTCCTCGCCCGGACGGTGCTCGTCGTGCTTGTGCGGTGGGAAGGAGGACCAGTTGCCGCCGGGCGTGAGTACCTCGACCGCGATGAGCTTGTCGCAGTCGAAGACGCCGGCCGCCGCGAAGTTGTTGACCTGGCGCGAGCAGTTCCCGCTGCCGCGCAGCTCGACCGGTACGGAGGCGGCGGGCCCGTAGCGGGCGGGCAGCCGGCGGGCGCAGCGGGCGCCGGTCAGCGCGAAGCGGCCGCCGGCGGCGGAGGTCACGGTGGCGCGGGCGTCACGCGGGGCGTAGGCGAAGTCGCTGACCCCGCTGAAGACGTCCGCCCGGCCCGCCAGCTCGAAGGTGTGGTGACCGAAGTCGTCGGCCACGGCGACCGTGCAGGAGCCGCCGAGCGGCAGCACGATCCACTCGCTGTCACCGGTGTCGAAGGTGTGCGATCCGGCGGCGGGAAGCTCCAGCACCCGCAGGGCGGAGTACCCCCAGCCGGCCTCCTTGGGACCGATGTCGACGGCGTAGGGCCCGGCGGCCGCCTTGCCCGCGGGCAGGTGGTACGTCATGAACTCCTCCGTTTCACAGCACGCGCCGTACAGCGGACCTCTGACGGCACGCCCGTACAGCAGACCTTCCCCGGCGGGGCCTCACAGCAGTCCGACGGCCGTGTCGACCGCCTCCTCCACACTGCCCGCGGCCGGGTAGAGCAGCGAGCGGCCCACGACCAGGCCGTGGACGGTGGGCAGTCCGAGCGCCTTGCGCCAGCGTTCGTAAGCGGCGTCCTGGTCGTCCCCGACGTCACCGCCGAGCAGCACGGCGGGCAGGGTCGAGGCCTGCAGCACCTCGCCCATGTCGTCGGGGTCGTCGGTGACGGGCAGCTTGAGCCAGGTGTACGCGGAGGTGCCGCCGAGGCCGGAGGCGATGGCGATGGAGCGGGTGACGGCCGGCGCGGACAGGTCGTTGCGGACCCGGCCGGCCACGCGGCGCGTGAGGAACGGCTCGACGAACACCGGCAGCCGCAGGGCCGCCATCTCGTCGATGGTGCGGGCGGTGGCTTCCAGCGTGGTGAGCGAGCCGGGGTCGTCGTAGTCGATGCGCAGCAGCAGCTTGCCCGCGTCGAAGCGCAGCCGGGCGAGGTCGGCGGCGCGGTGCCCGGTGAACCGGTCGTCCATCTCGAAGGCGGCGCCAGCGAGCCCCCCGCGGTTCATCGAGCCCATCACAACCTTGCCGTCCAGCACGCCGAGCAGCAGCAGGTCCTCCAGGATGTCGGCGGTGGCGAGCACCCCGTCGACCCCGGGCCGGGTCAGCGCCGTACACAGCCGCTCCAGCAGTTCGGCCCGGTTGGCCATGGCCAGGTGCCGGTCGCCGACGGCGAGCGCACCGCGGGCCGGGTGGTCGGCGGCGACGATCATCAGCCGCCCGGAGCCGTTCAGCAGCGGCCGCCGGACGCGGCGGGCGGCGGCCTCGGCGACGGCCTCCGGGTGCCGCGCGCGAACTGCGGCGAGGTCGGGGATGCTGAGAGTCAAGACGTCGCTCCGTTTCCGCGTCAGGGCTACGCCCGCGCCCCTGGGGTAGGGATCGACCACGTACCGGCGGGCCTGCCGCCTCCCAGGTGTAGGTGGCCGAAGCCGACGCTGTCAATGCTTTGTACTTACATTCGGACCTGCTCGTGAAATGATGTCTTAACAAAGTATTGACAGCGGACGCCGCAGCGACTTGTATCCCGTCCCAGCGCAACAGCCGTGGGACACGGCTCTCGATCCCCTCCCTTCCCCGTCGCACACGTCTTCCCCCGTCGCACACGTCGCACAGTGAGGTGCAGGAAAGATGGACCGCTCTTCTCACTCCCGCAGACTCGCCCCGGTCGTGGCCCTGGCCGCGGCGGCGGCCCTGGCCCTCGCGGGCTGCTCCAGCAGTTCCGGCGGCAAGAAGTCCGAGGAAGGAGGGGCCGCGGCCTCCGCCGGCAAGGCCAACACCCCGCGGATGACGGTCGCCCTGGTGACCCACCAGTCGCCCGGCGACACCTTCTGGGACATCGTCCGCAAGGGCGCCGAGGCCGCGGCCGCCAAGGACAACATCAAGCTCATCTACTCCGCCGACCCCAACGCCGGCAACCAGGCCAACCTGGTGCAGAACGGGATCGACCAGAAGGTCGACGGCATCGCCGTCACCCTCGCCAAGCCGGACGCCATGAAGGGCGCCGTCGCCAAGGCCAAGAGCGCCGGCATACCCGTCGTGGGCCTCAACTCCGGTGTCAGCGACTGGAAGAAGCTCGGCCTGCTGGAGTTCTTCGGGCAGGACGAGACCGTCGCCGGCGAGGCCTTCGGCAAGAAGCTCAACGAGGTGGGCGCCAAGAACGCCGTGTGCGTCATCCAGGAGCAGGGCAACATCGGCCTGACGCAGCGCTGCGACGGTGTCAAGAAGACCTTCTCCGGCTCCGTGCAGAACCTCTATGTCAACGGTACCGACATGCCGTCCGTGAAGTCGACGATCACCGCCAAGCTCAAGCAGGACACCGGCATCGACTACGTCGTCACCCTCGGCGCGCCCTTCGCGCTGACCGCGGTGCAGTCGGTCGGCGACGCCGGCAGCAAGGCCAAGGTCGCCACCTTCGACCTCAACAAGGACCTCACCAAGGCCATCAAGAACGGCACCATCCAGTTCGCCGTCGACCAGCAGCCCTACCTCCAGGGCTACCTGGCGGTCGACTCCCTGTGGCTCTACAAGAACAACGGCAACTACAGCGGCGGTGGCGAGCAGCCGGTGCTCACCGGTCCGGCCTTCGTCGACAAGTCCAACGTCGACCAGGTCGCGAACTTCGCCGCGAAGGGCACCCGGTGATCGGTATGACCCAGCAGGCTGCGCCGGCGGTGGGGACACCGCCGGCCCCCGGCCCCAGGGGCTCCGACGGCCGCACCCGGCAGCGCTCCCTGGTGTTCCGGCTGCTCGCGCGGCCCGAGGTCGGCGTCTTCCTCGGCGCCGTGGCCGTCCTGATCTTCTTCCTCATCGCGGCCCCGACCGTCCGCCAGGGCAGTTCGATGGCCACGGTGCTCTACCAGTCGTCGACCATCGGCATCATGGCGCTGCCGGTGGCGCTGCTGATGATCGGCGGCGAGTTCGACCTGTCGGCCGGCGTCGCGGTGATCACCTCGGCCCTCACCGCGAGCATGCTGAGTTTCCAGCTGAGCATGAACGTGTGGACCGGCGTGGCCGTCGCCCTGATCGTCTCCCTCGGCATCGGCGCCTTCAACGGCTGGATGGTGGTGAGAACGGGGCTGCCCAGCTTCCTGGTCACCCTCGGCACCTTCCTGATCCTCCAGGGCGTCAACCTCGCGGTGACCAAACTCGTCACCGGCAACGTCGCCACCGACGACATCAGCGACATGGACGGCTTCGGCCAGGCGAGAAAGGTCTTCGCCTCCTCCTTCGACGTCGGCGGTGTCCAGGTGAAGATCACGGTGGTGTGGTGGCTGGTCTTCGCCGCACTGGCCACCTGGGTGCTGCTGCGCACCAAGTACGGCAACTGGATCTTCGCCGTCGGTGGAAACAAGGACAGCGCCCGGGCCGTCGGCGTGCCCGTGAACTTCACGAAGATCACGCTGTTCATGACCGTCGGCTTCGGCGCCTGGTTCGTCGGCATGCACAACCTGTTCTCCTTCAACACCGTGCAGTCCGGCGAGGGCGTCGGTCAGGAGCTGATCTACATCGCCGCGGCCGTCATCGGCGGCTGCCTGCTCACCGGCGGCTACGGCTCCGCGATCGGCCCGGTCTTCGGCGCGTTCATGTTCGGCATGGTCAACCAGGGCATCGTGTACGCCGGCTGGAACCCGGACTGGTTCAAGGCGTTCCTCGGGGTGATGCTCCTCGGCGCGGTCCTGATCAACCTGTACGTGCAGCGCACCGCGACGAGGAGGTGAGGTGACATGACCAGCAGCGGAACACACGGCGCGATCCTCGCGGACACCGTGCCCGAGAAGGACACGCCCCTCGTCGAACTGCGCGCGGCCGGCAAGTCCTACGGCAACATCCGCGCCCTGCACGGCGTGGACCTGAACGTCTTCCCCGGCCGGGTGACCTGCGTCCTCGGCGACAACGGCGCAGGCAAGTCCACCCTCATCAAAATCATCTCGGGGCTGCACCAGCACACCGAGGGCGAGTTCCTCGTGGACGGGCAGCCGGTGCGCTTCAGCACCCCGCGCGAGGCCCTCGACCGCGGTATCGCCACCGTCTACCAGGATCTCGCGACCGTCCCGCTGATGCCGGTGTGGCGCAACTTCTTCCTCGGGTCCGAGATGACCAAGGGCCCCTGGCCGGTCCGCCGCCTCGACATCGGCCGCATGAAGAAGACGGCCGACCAGGAGCTGCGCAACATGGGCATCGTCCTGGACGACCTGGAACAGCCCATCGGCACCCTGTCCGGCGGCCAGCGCCAGTGCGTGGCCATCGCCCGCGCCGTCTACTTCGGCGCCCGGGTGCTCATCCTGGACGAGCCGACCGCCGCCCTCGGTGTCAAGCAGTCCGGCGTGGTCCTGAAGTACATCGCCGCCGCCCGCGACCGCGGCCTCGGCGTCATCTTCATCACCCACAACCCCCACCACGCCTACATGGTCGGTGACCAGTTCAACGTGCTGCGCCTGGGCACCCTGGAGCTGTCCGCCGCCCGCAGCGAGGTCGGCCTGGAGGAGCTGACCAACCACATGGCCGGCGGCACCGAGCTCGCCGCCCTCAAGCACGAACTCTCCCAGGTCCGGGGCGTCGACGTGGAAGGACTCCCCGAGGCGCAGGACCTCTCCGCACCCGTGGCGGCCCCCACGTCGGAAGGAACCCCCTGACATGCCCGCTGCTCTGAGCCGCATCCGGGTCGGCTCCGCCCCCGACTCCTGGGGGGTGTGGTTCCCCGACGATCCCGCCCAGGTGCCCTGGCAGCGCTTCCTCGACGAGGTCGCCGAGGCCGGCTACGAGTGGATCGAGCTCGGTCCCTACGGCTACCTGCCCACCGACCCGGCCCGGCTCACCGACGAGGTGCGGGCCCGCGGCCTGAAGGTGTCCGCGGGCACCGTCTTCACCGGCCTGCACCGCGGCCTGTCGGTGTGGGACGCCACCTGGGAGCACGTCGCCAAGGTCGCGGCCCTCACCCAGGCCATGGGCGCGCGGCACCTCGTCGTCATCCCGTCCTTCTGGCGCGACGACAAGACCGCCGAGATCCTGGAGCCGCCGGAGCTGACGACCGAGCAGTGGGCCTACCTCACCAAGGGCATGGAGCGCCTCGGACACGAGGTGAAGGAGACCTACGGCCTGGACATCGTCGTCCACCCGCACGCCGACACCCATATCGACACCGAGGCCCACGTCGAGCGCTTCCTCGACTCCACCGATTCCGACCTCGTCAACCTGTGCCTGGACACCGGGCACTACGCCTACTGCGGCGGCGACAGCGTCAAGCTCATCGAGACCTACGGCGAGCGCATCGGCTATCTGCACCTCAAGCAGGTCGACCCCGGCATCCTCGCCGACGTCGTGGCCGATGGGGTGCCCTTCGGTCCGGCGGTCCAGCGCGGAGTGATGTGCGAACCACCGTCCGGCGTGCCGGAGTTGGAGCCGGTGCTGGTGGCGGCACAGAAGCTGGGCGTGGACCTGTTCGCCATCGTCGAGCAGGACATGTATCCCTGCGAGCCGGACAAGCCCCTGCCGATCGCGGTCCGCACCCGCCGCTTCCTGCGCTCCTGCGGAGCCTGAGCGCACGGCGGAACGGGCGGGGCGCCCGCTGGCCGACAGGACGTGACGGGCGGGCGCTCCTATGCTGGGTGTAGCCGGTGTGACCGCTGGGGCCACTGGTGCACCAGGGTGTCGGTCCGTGTCCCACGGCCTCGCTCCCGCCGCCTTCCACGACGTTCGCGGGGCGTCCCCTTCCGCCGTCTCACGGGGAGCAAGCCCATGTCGTACGCTTCCACCCCTCTGCGCAGGGCGGCCGTCGTGGCCGCCGCGCTGGGGTTCCTCGCCGCACCGGTCGCCGGCGGGGTGGCCGTCGCGCTGCCGACCGCCGCCCCCACGCCGCCGTCGCCGTACGGCCCGTCCTCGGCGCCCCTGTCCACCTCGCCGTCCTCCTCCGGGGCGACCTCGCCGTCGCCGTCCCCATCGACGTCGACGTCGCCGTCGACGCCGGCGTCCGTCTCGCCATCGGCCTCCCCGTCCGTCTCCCCGTCGGCCTCGGTCTCGCCGTCCGTCTCGCCGTCCCCGTCCGGGAACGAGGTCCGGGCGCTCACGCCCGCCGTGCAGCGGGCTCTCGACGCCGCCGTGCAGCGGGTGATGCACCAGGCGAAGATCCCCGGCGTGACGGTCGGCGTGTGGACGCCCCACCAGGGGCAGTACGTCAAGTCCTTCGGCGTCGCCGACAAGAGCACCGGCCGCAAGATGTCGCCCGACCTCTACATGCGCATCGGCAGCGAGACGAAGACCTTCACCGTCACGGCGGTGCTGCAACTCGTCGACCAGGGCAAGATCGGCCTGGACGACACCATTGACAAGTACATCAGCGGCGTGCCCAACGGCGACAAGATCACCATCCGGCAGCTGGCCGGCATGCGCAGCGGGCTGTTCAACTACTCGGCGGACGAGGACTTCTACAAGGCGCTCACCTCCGACCCGAAACGCCCCTTCACCCCGCAACAGCTGCTCGGCTACTCCTTCAAGCACCCCGTGCTCTTCCCGCCGGGCCAGCAGTTCTACTACTGCAACACCAACCTGATCCTGCTCGGCCTGGTCGTCGAGAAGGAGAGCGGGCAGAAGCTGAACGACTACATCCAGCAGAAGATCCTCGACCCGGTGGGCCTGAAGCACACGCTCTTCCCGACCGGCAACGAGTTCCCGACGCCGCACTCGCAGGGGTACACCAACCAGACGGCGACCGGGAAGGTCGAGGACTCCGCCGACTGGGACCCCTCCTGGGGCTGGGCGGCCGGCGCGATGATCTCCCAGCTGGACGACCTGCGGGTGTGGGCCCGCACGGTGGCCACCGGCAAGCTGCCGAACGGCGGTGACATGATCAGCCCCGCGACGCAGCAGCAGCGGCTGACGACGCCCGCGACCCCGATCGCCGGCACCGGCTACGGACTCGGCATCTTCAATGTGCAGGGCTGGATCGGGCACAACGGCTCCCTGCCCGGCTACGAGTCCCTCACCATCTATCTGCCGGCCGCGCAGGCGACGGTCGTCGTGGTGCTGAACACCGACATCAACTACAAGAACCAGGAGCCCAGCACCCTCTTCGGCCAGGCCGTGACCCGGATCGTCTCCCCGGACCACGTGTTCGACCTGCCGGCGCAACCGGTGGCGCGGTGAGTTCGTCGCACGACTACGGCTGAGCCCCGACCGGAGCGCCGGCCGGGGCCCCGCCACGGTTCGGGTGCGGTGTGCTTCCGGCCATGCCTGTTCCGGTCCCGCGCGGGGGAGGTGCGCTCACGCGCCTCCGTCCTGCCGAAGCGCTCACGCGCCTCCGCCCTGCCGAAGGCCAGGCGCCGCGTACCTTCGCGGTCGCCTGTTCCGTGTCCCGCAGGGGGTCAGGTGCCGCATACCTCCGCAGGCGCCCGTCCGCCCCCCCGGCCGGGAGTCACGCCCCGCGTACCTCCGCGAGTGTCACCGGCCGGTGCTCGTGCCGGGACAGGGTGCATGCCTCCGCGATCCAGCCCGCCTCCAGCGCGTCCTCGATCGTGCACGGAGAGGGCCGGGTGCCGGCGATCAGCTCGGTGAATGCGGCGAGTTCGGCGCGGTAGGCCGCGGTGAAGCGATCCATGAAGAAGTCGTGCGGGACACCGGAGGGGAAGGTGACACCGGGCTCGGCCGAGCGCAGCGGCAGCTTGTCGTCGAGGCCCACGGCGAGGGAGTCCTCGAACCCGTGCAGCTCCATGCGGACGTCGTAACCACGGCCGTTGTGCCGGGAGTTGGAGACCACCGCGATGGTGCCGTCGTCGAGGGTGAGCAGCGCGCCGGTGGTGTCGGCGTCACCGGCCTGCCGGATGTAGTCGGCGCCCCGGTTGCCGCCGACGGCGTACACCTCGGTCACCTCGCGGCCGGTCACCCAGCGGATGATGTCGAAGTCGTGCACGGAGCAGTCCCGGAAGATGCCCCCGGACGCGGCGACGTAGGCGGCCGGAGGCGGCGCCGGGTCGAGGGTGGTCGACCGCACGGTGTGCAGCTTGCCGAGTTCCCCGGCCCGGACGGCGGCGCGTGCGGCGGTGAACCCGGCGTCGAAGCGCCGGTTGAAGCCGATCTGCACCGGCACGTCGCTGCCCTTGACGGCGCGCAGCACCTCGACGCCCTCGGCGATGGTCCGGGCGACCGGCTTCTCACAGAACACGGGCACGCCGGCCGTCACGCCGGCCCGGATCAGTGCCGGGTGGGCGTCGGTGGCCGCGGCGACGACGATGCCGTCCACCCCGGAGGCCAGCAGGGCCTCGGGAGAGTCGGCGACCTCGGCGCCGAACCGCTCGGCGGCGGCCTTGGCGGCGTCCGCCACGGGATCGGTGACGACGAGGGACTCGACGGCGTCGAGCCCGGACAGGGTCTCGGCGTGGAAGGCCCCGATGCGGCCGAGGCCGAGGATTCCGATACGCATGGTGCTCCTTGAGAGAGAACTCGAAAGAGGAAGAGGAGTGTGCCGGTCGGTCCGGTTGCCGGTCAGTCCAGTCCGCCGAGGACGTTCTGGTCCCAGTCGATCACCGAACCGGTGACCACCCCGGACCGCTCGGACAGCAGGAAGACCACGAAGTCGGCGATCTCGTCGGGCCGGCCGAGCCGCCCCATCGGCAGCCGTGCCGCCGCCTGCTCCTGCCAGTCGTCGCCCGCCCCGTGGAAGGCCCGCTGGGTGGCGTCCTCGCCCTCGGTCGCGGTCCAGCCGATGTTCAGGCCGTTGATCCGGATGCGGTCGTAGCGGTGGGCGTGCGCCGCGTTGCGGGTCAGTCCCGCCAGCCCCGCCTTCGCGGCCACGTACGGCGCGAGGAACGGCTGCCCACCGTGCGCCGACGACGTGATGACGTTGACGATCGTGCCGGACGCCCTGCGGGACAGCATGTCGGCGACGGCCGCCTGCATCGCGAAGAACGGCCCCCTGAGATTGACGGCGATGTGCTGGTCGAACAGCTCGGGCGTGGTGTCGAGCAGTGTGCCGCGCGCGGTGAGCCCGGCGGAGTTCACCAGGCAGTCGATGCGGCCCCAGGCGTCCACCACCGCGGCCACCGCCGCCCTCGCCTGCTCCGCGTCGGCCAGATCGGCCCGCACGTACAGCGCCTTCCCGCCGCCGGCCGTGAGTTCCGCGACCAGTGCCTCGCCCGGCTCGGGGCGGCGTCCGGTGACGGCCACGGCCGCGCCCTCACGGACCGCCGCCCGGGCGACGGCCGCGCCGACGCCCTGGCTGCCGCCGTTGACCAGCACGACCTTGTCGTCGAGCAGTCCCATATCTCTCCTTGCTCCCTCGTCTTCCGTGTCAGCTCGTGCGCCGTCGCCCGGCGCCCGCGCGCAGTTCCTCGCGCAGTGTCCCGGGGCTCCACTCCCCGGCGAGCGCACGCCGCAGCAGATCGGCCTGTGACGGCGGGGCGAGCCCCTCCACCGGCGGGTCGCGGTCCAGGTTGGTGGGGAAGGGGTAGCCCTCGGCGCTCGCGGCGATCACGTGCTCCAGCCACGCCTCGCCCACACCCTCGGCCCTGCGCTTGAGCAGCACCGGGTAGACGGCGTTCACGACCGCCTCCCGGTCCACGCTCTCCATGGCCCGCCCGAACGCGGAGGACACCTGGAGCAGGTTGGCCGTGCGCCGGATGTCCGCCGAGCGGTTGGTGCCGGCCGCGTGGAAGAGGGCCGGGTTGAAGAAGACCGCGTCCCCCTTGGCGAGCGGCAGCTGCACATGGTGCTCCGCGAAGTACGCCCGGAACTCCGGCAGCCGCCAGGCCAGATACCCGGGCACGTACAGCTGGGAGTAGGGCAGGTACAGCGTCGGCCCGGACTCCACCGGCATGTCGCAGTGCGCGACGGCACCCTGCAGGGTGAGCGCGGGGGAGAGACGGTGCACATGCGCCGGGTAGGCCGCGGCGGTCTCGCCCGCCAGGAAGCCCAGGTGGTAGTCGCGATGCGGCTGCTGCGCCTCGCCGCCCGGGTTGACCACGTTGACCTGGGAGGTGACCTGGTAGGCGGGACCGAGCCAGGCCCGGGAGACCAGCGCCACGACCTCGTTCGCGTAGTACGCGGCGAACGCTTCCGCGTCGTACAGCGCGGCCTTCTCCAGGGCGTTCCACACCCGGTCGTTGGCGCCCGGGCGCGCGAAGTGGTCACCGCCCGTCCGGCCCGCGGCGCGCTGCTCGGCGATCAGCGCATCGAAGACGGCGGTGAGCCGGTCGACGACGGCGGGGTCCGGGAAGGCGCCCCGGAAGACGGCGACCCCGGGGCCGTCGGCGAGGACGCGGACGATCTCGGCCTGGATGTCGCGGCCGGAGCCGAGCTGCCCGGCGTCGTAGAGCGGCACGTTGTGCTCGACGGCGGCGGCGTGCGGACAGTCGGCGGGGTCGGTGGTCCGCTCGATCAGGGTACGGAAGGCGGTCAGGTCGCAGTCCGGCTCGGACAGCCAGGCGCGCTGTGGTGCGGTGGCGGACATCGCGGTCCCTTCGGTTCATGGCGCGACGCGTGCTCCATGGTGCAAGGTGCGGGTCACTGAGCGGCGCGGCTCTGTCATTCTTGTCAGGACAAACACGGCGAACAACCGGCAGGCAGCCATCAAAAACCCCTCAAGGAGCCGACCGTGGGCCACCCCTTCCCGATCAAGGAGATCGCACGTCAGGCCGGTCTGAGCGAGGCCACGGTCGACCGGGTGCTCAACGGCCGCGGCGGGGTCCGCGCGTCCACCACGCAGGAGGTGCACCGGGCCATCGCCGACCTGGACCGGCAGCGCACCCAGGTCCGGCTGATCGGCCGCACCTTCATGATCGACATCGTGATGCAGGCACCGGAGCGGTTCTCCACCGCCGTACGCGCCGCTCTGGAGGCGGAGCTGCCGTCCCTGCACCCGGCGGTGCTGCGCTCCCGCTTCCACTTCCGCGAGACCGGGCCGGTCGAGGAGCAGGTTCGCGTCCTGGACCGGATCGCGCGCAGGGGCTCCCAGGGGGTGCTGCTCAAGGCGCCGGACGTCCCTGAGATCACCGCCGCCGTCGGTCGCCTCACCGCAGCGGGCATCCCCGTGATCACCCTCGCCACCGACCTGCCGGCCAGCACCCGGCTCGGTTACGTAGGCATCGACAACCGCGCCGCCGGCGCCACCGCCGCCTATCTGATGGGCCAGTGGCTCGGCGACCGGCCCGGCAACGTCCTCACCAGCCTCAGCAGCGGCTTCTTCCGCAACGAGGAGGAGCGCGAGATGGGGTTCCGCAGCGCCATGCGCGCCCGGCATCCGGGGCGCGTCCTCGTCGAGATCGCCGAGGGCCAGGGACTCGACGCGACCCAGTACGACCTCGTGCGGGCCGCCCTGGAGCGCGACCCGGACATCCGTGCCGTGTACTCGATCGGCGGCGGCAACATCGCCACGCTCCAGGCCTTCGCCGACCTCGGCCGCGCGTGCGCCGTGTTCGTCGCCCACGACCTCGACCACGACAACACCCGCCTGCTGCGCGAACACCGCCTGTCCGCCGTCCTCCACCACGACCTGCGCCAGGACCTGCGCGAGGCCTGCCACCTGGTGATGCGGGCCCACGGCGCGCTCCCGCCGGCCGGGCCGACCCTGCCGTCCGCGATCCAGGTCGTCACTCCGTTCAACATGCCGCCGCAGGCCGCCCGATGACCGGCGCGGGCCGCACGCGGACCGAGCGCGTGACGATCGAGGGCGTCGACTTCAGGGTCACCCTGACCCCCGGCGGCGGCATCGGCCTGCTCGCGCTGCACGCCAGCGTCGAGGGCGGCACCGGCGAACTCGCGGACGAACTGGCGGAGCGGTGCGGGGCGGCGCGACTGGTGTTCCGGCAGAGCGACGGGGAACCGGTGCACATCACCTCGGCACGGATGGCGGCCGCCCCGTGCGGCCTGCTGCGCGACTTCCTCGCCCGCGTCGACGTCGTCGTATCGCTGCACGGGCATCTGCGGAAGGCCGCGCCCCGCTCGATCTTCCTCGGCGGGGCCGACCGGAGCGCGGCGCACCTGATGGCGGGCGGGCTACAGGCGCTGCGGCCCCGGTTCGAGCCGGTCACCGACCTGGCGCTGATCCCCGCCGCCCTGCGGGGCGTCCACCCCGGCAACCCGGTGAACATGGCCGGCGGCCCGGGCGTGCAGGTGGAGCTGCCGCTTCTGGCCCGCACCACCGTCCCGGGCGGCGCGGACATGCCGCCGCGCGATGTCGCCGACGCACTCGCCGACGGCGTACGACGGCTGCGGGTGCTGGCGCGGAAAGCGTGACGGTCACTGCCGGAGCGTGACCCACGCCCCGGTCTCGGCGGACCGTGTCATCGCGTCCAGCACGGTCGCGTTGTGCACGGCGTCCGTGAGGGTCGCCCCGTGCGGGGTGCCCTCGGCGATGGAGCGCAGGAAGCGGTGGCACTCGATGACCTTCAGGTCGTCGTAGCCCATGGCGTTGGCGGCGCCGGGCTGGAACGCGCCGTACTCGCCGGCGCCCGGGCCGACGTACACCGTGCTCACCGGCTGGTCCTGGTAGGCCGTACCGCGGCTGACGCCCAGTTCGTTCATCCGCCGGAAGTCCCAGAAGACGGCGCCCTGGGTGCCGTGCACCTCGAAGCCGTAGGCGTTCTGCTCGCCCACGGAGACGCGGCAGGCCTCCAGTACGCCACGGGCGCCGGAGGCGAAGCGCAGCAGACAGCTGACATAGTCCTCGTTCTCCACGGGGCCGAGTGCACCGCCGGCGGCGCGCGCGTGGCCGGCGGTGGCACCGGTGGGCCGGGCCCGCTCGGGCAGGAAGATCGCGGTGTCGGCGGTCAGGGCGGTGATGTCGCCGAGCAGGTACCGGGCGAGGTCCACGCCGTGCGAGGCCAGGTCGCCGAGCACCCCGTTGCCGCCGCGCTCCCGCTCGTAACGCCAGGTCAGAGCGGACTCGGGGTGGGCGGCGTAGTCGCTGAACAGCCGGATGCGGACGTGCGTGACCGAGCCCAGCTCCCCTGAGGCGATCAGTTCACGGGCCGCCTCGACGGCCGGGGCATTGCGGTAGTTGAAGCCGACCGTGCCCTGCAGGCCCGCCCTGGCGGCCGCGTCGGCGACCGCGCGGGCGTCGCCGGCGCCCAGGCCGACCGGTTTCTCGATCCACAGGTGCTTGCCCGCCTCGGCCATGGCGACGCCGATCTCACGGTGCAGGAAGTTCGGCGCGGTGACGCTGACCGCCTCCACCCGCGGATCGGCGGCGACCTCACGCCAGTCACGGGTAGTGGAGGCGAACCCGAACTGCGCGGAGGCCTCCTCCGCCCGGCCCGGCACCTCCTCGGCGACGGTGACCAGGTGCGGCCGCAGGCCGAGGAGGGGGAAGTGGTGGAGCACGCGCGCGTACGCCTGGGTGTGCACCCGCCCCATCCAGCCGAACCCGACGACGGCGACCCCGAGCGTGCGTGCCATGACAGCCCTCTCGCTTTTGGACCGTTCCAAACGGCTTCTCCCGTCACCTTGTGCGGGCCTGTCCGTCCTGTCAAGCCCTTTGACAACCAGATGGCTTCATGGAACGGTCCACACCATGAGGCAGCCGACGATCCGCGATGTGGCCGAACGGGCGGGGGTGTCCAAATCGCTGGTCTCCCTCGTGCTGCGCGGCTCCGGTCAGGTGCGCCCCGAAAAGCGGGACGCGGTGCTCCAGGCGGTGCGTGAGCTCGGCTACCGGCCCAACGCCGCGGCCCGCACCCTGAGCGAACGACGCTCCCGCACCGTCGGGGTGCTCCTGCACGACCTGCGCAACCCCTGGTTCGTGGAGCTGCTCGACGGTCTCAACTCCCTGCTGCACACGGCCGGTCTGCACATGCTGCTCTCCGACGCCCGCCTCGGCCGCCGCGCGGGCCACGACGTCGCCGAACCCTTCCTCGACCTCGGGGTCGACGGCCTGGTCGTGGTCGGCACGCTGCCCGATCCGGCCGGGCTGGCGCGGGTCGCCGAACGGCTCCCGGTGGTGGTCGCGGGAGCGCGGGAGCCGGTGCTGCCGGGCGTGGACGTGGTGGCGGGAGACGACGAGCAGGGCGCCCGGCTCGCCGTGGAGCACCTGATCGGGCTGGGGCACCGCCGGATCGCGCACGTCGGCGGGCACGGCGCGGTGAGCGAGCTGCGCCGGAACGGCTACGCGTCCGCGCTGGCCGCACACGGGCTGGAGCAGCTGGTCGAGCGCGGGGATCTGACGGAGGAGGGCGGCTACCGGGCCACGGTCCGGCTGCTGAGCCGCCCCGACCGGCCCACGGCGGTCTTCGCGGTCAACGACATGACGGCGGTCGGCGTGCTGACGGCGGCCGCGGAGCTGGGACTGAACGTGCCGCGGGACGTCTCCGTGGCCGGCTACGACAACACGAGCATCTCCCGGCTCCGGCACGTCTGGCTGACCACCGCCGACAACGCCGGCCACGAGGTGGGCCGACGCGCCGCGCGCTGCCTGCTGGAACGGTTCGAGGGCCAGGCGGGCGCGGGCCGGATCCAGCTGACCGCGCCGCACCTGGAGGTGCGGGGGACGACGGGCCGGTGCCCCGCAACGGCCGGTGAAGACGTCCGCGACCGTTCCCCGAACGAGCCCAGAGGTCACTGATTGATCGCGTACACCTTGCGCAGCGTCTCGTGCACCGTCCACGTCGTGCGGTCGCCCTCGCGCAGCACCGCCATGTCGCCGGGGCCGAGGCGAAGGGTGGGTCCGCCGTCGACCTCGACCGTGGCCGATCCGCTGAGCACGACGAACATCTCGTCGGCCTCCGTGTCGGTGACGACGCCGGGCGTGATCTGCCAGACGCCGCGGACCTGGCGCCCGTCCTCGGACTCCCACACCACCTTCCCGGTCACCTCGGGCGAGCCGGAGACGATCTGGGCGGGGTCGAGCGGCTCCGGCGTCAGGTCGGCGTCCGGGACGTGCAGGGCGAAGGAGTGGATCATGCGGCGACCCTAGCGGCACGGCTCACGCGGCGGTGCTTGACACAGTGTGCGTATTGGGTCCCGCGGGCCGGACACATCGTCGTACCGGCGCGCCTGCCGGGTCCGGCCGTCGCCGGCCGTGGCATCACACCCGTGCCCCTGCGGTCCGGCCCCGGCCCGCGTGGTCATCGCAGGCGCGGCGCCTGCCGGTCAGGCCCCCCGCCCGCTGTGTTCATCGCACCCGCACACCCGCCGGTCCGGCCCCTTGCAAGTGGCAGGCGCCACGGAGCCGGGTGATCGTGAGGGCATGGCCGACTCCGACTCGCCGCCGACGGCCACCGTGTCGCGCGGCCACGACACGCGCGAAATGATCCTCTTCGGTGGTGTCTACGGCGCCGTCCTGGCCAGCTCCATGGTCGCGGCCCTCACCCAGTACGGGCACTCCTCCGCGCACAGCCGCCGCTACGACGCCCTGTGGCTGCTGATCACCGCCTTCGCCTCGGCGCTGGCCCACGGCTACGCCCACTACATCGCCGAGCGCGGCCCGCACCGCCGCGGGGACGCCCTGCGCGCCCTCGTCGACGAGTGGCCCCTGGTCACGGCCGTCCTGCCGACGGTGCTGGTGCTCGCCGGAGCCGGCTGGGGCTGGTGGCCCCCCGACGGCGTCGAATACCCGGCGTTCGCCCTCAACATCGCCCTGCTCTTCACCCTCGGCCTGACGACGGCCCGCTCGTCCCGCCGCGGCTGGCCCACGGCGTTGGCCATCGGAGCGGTGGACGCGTTGCTGGGCTTCGTGGTGGTCGTGGCGAACGCGATCATCAAGTGACGCCGGCAGCCGCCCCTGCCCCCGTTTGCCGCGGGCTGCCCCGAGCCGGCTGCGTGGGTATTACAGTCATCTGCCTGCGGCATGTCACACCGTGTCGCTCGACAGGCCTTTGGGGTCTCGACAGGCCTTCGGGGCAGTGATGTCCGCGCGCTGGGAACGCGCGGCGGTTGGGGGGCTTTGTGCAGGAAATGATCAAGGGCTCGAATGTGTCGCTGGCAGCCCTGAGCGAGGACGCCGGATCCGTGATCGTCGGGCTGGGCTGGGCCAGTCCGACCGGGGAGGGGGACGCGGACGTCTCCGTGCTGCTGCTGGACGCGAACGGCAAGGTGCGCAGCGACGCGGACTTCTACTTCTACAACAACCCGGTGGCGGCCGACGGCAGCGTGCAGCTGCTCGGCAAGACGCCCACGGACAACGGCAGCGAGGATCGCATCAGCTTCGACCTCACCGCCGTTGCGCCCGATGTCGAGCGGATCGTCGTCGCCGCGAGCCGGTACCGGGGGGCCCGGTTCGGCGAACTCGACGACGTCAGGGTGACGTTGGCCGACGCGGCCGGTGAGAACCTGCTGCGCTTCACCATCGACGACGCCGACTCGGTCGGCGCCGTCATCTTCGGCGAGCTGTACCGGCGCGGGGAGGAGTGGAAGTTCAGGGCCGTCGGCCAGGGCTACGACAGCGGCCTGGCCGGCCTGGCCACCGACTTCGGCGTCGACGTCGACGACGCGGAGGAGACGGACACCACCTCGGCGGCCGCGGTGCTGGAGGACGCGCCCGGCGACGAGCGGGCGGAGACGGCGGCCGTGCCCTCGGCGCAGGCGACACTGGAGGCGGTGCCCGCGCCTCGTCAGCCCGCCGACGAACCGGCCCCCAGGAAGTCGTCCGCGCGGCCGCGCACGGCCAAGAAGAAGATCACCCTGCCCAAGGCGGCGGTGAAGACGCTCGCCGAGAACGACTCCTGGAAGCAGGCCAAGCTCTTTCCGGTGTCGGCCCTCAAGAGCGACCGGGACCGCGAGATGCGCGCCACCTCGGTCCTGCTGTCGGTGATGGCCCAGGTGCCGGAGTTCGGCCGCAGGCTCACCGCGGCGTTCGGCGCCCCGGCCGGGCGGATGGAGACGTTCACGGAGGTCTCCCTGCCGCACGGCGACACGCCGCGCCGCCCCGACGGGGTCATCCGGGTGGAGCGCGCGGGGAAGCTGTGGACCGCGCTGGTCGAGACGAAGACCAACGGCAACCCCCTGAAGGCGGAACAGGTCCAGGCGTACATGGACATCGCCGCGCGCCGCGGCTACGAGGCGGTGATCACGCTCTCCAACGACGTGGCCCTGGAGGGAACTCCGCTCGTCGACGTCAAGGTCGACGGCCGCCGCAAGCACAAGGTCGCCCTGTGGCACCTGTCCTGGGCCGAGGTGGCGCACCAGGCGCAGCTGCTCATCCGGCACGAGGGCGTCGGCAACGCCGCGCACGCCTGGCTGCTCCAGGAGCTGCTCCACTACCTCCAGCACGAGAACTCCGGCTGCCACGGGTTCCAGAACATGGGCTCCGCCTGGGTCCCGGTGCGCAACGGCATCGACGACGAGACGCTGTGCCAGGGCGACCCCCGGGCGCTGGAGGTGGTGGAGAGCTGGGAGCGGCTGATCCGTCAGGTCTGCCTGCGGCTCGGCGGTGAGCTCGGCCAGAAGGTGCTCCCCGTGCAGCGCACCCGGCGCGGCACGGACCCGCGGGCCCGCCGCAGCGACCTCGCCGACCAGCTGTGCCTGAACGGCCGGCTGCATGCCGAACTGCGCATCGAGGGCACGCCGGGTGTCCTCGCGATCAGCGCGGACCTGCGGACCGGCAAGCTGCGCACCGCCATGGAGATCCCCGCGCCGGAGCAGGGCTATCCACTGTCCTGGGCCAAACGGCTGGTGCGGCGGCTGGCCGAGGCGCCGGCCGACCTGCATGTCGAAACCCTCGTCGACGGGGACGCCGGCGGTCCGCGGGGCACGCTGGAGCGGTTGCGCCCCGAGCCCGGTGACATGCTGCCGAAGGACAGCGGTGTGCGGATCACCGGTTTCCGGCTGTCGCTGTTCAAGGGCATGGGGAGCGGCCGGGGCAACGCGGAGTCCGGCTTCATCCGCAGCGTCGACGACGCGGTGCAGCGCTTCTTCACCACGGTGGTCGTCCATCTGGACGGCGCGGCACCCCGCCGGGCGGGCGTCAGGTAGCCCGCGGACGGTACCTGCCGCCGCCGCGTCGCCTCCCCGCTCCTCGGGGCCGGCGACGCGGCGGCAGCGTAATCACCGGTTACTTATATAAGCGCAAGCTGATAACCTCGTTCCATGCACGCCTTCGACGTCCTCGCCGACCCGGTGCGCCGCCGGATACTGGAGCTGCTGGCCGAGGGTGAGATGACCGCCGGGGCGGTCGCCGACGTCGTCCGCGTGGAGTTCGGGATATCGCAGCCCGGCGTCTCCCAGCATCTGAAGGTGCTGCGGGAGAACGGCTTCGCGACGGTCCGCGCCGCGGGTGCCCGGCGGCTGTACGCCGTCGATTCCGAGCCCTTGCGGGACATCGACGCCTGGCTGGACCGCTTCCGCCGTTTCTGGACCCCGCACCTGGACGCCCTGGCCACCGAACTCGCCCGCGGCCGCCGTGAGCGCCGGCTGCGCGGCACCGGCGAACCCCCGAGGAGCACCCCGTGATCGACGTGACCCGCCAGATCAGCAGCGTGCGCCGCACGGTCGGTCGCCGTGACTTCAAGGCGGGCGAGGCCCGCGTGGTCACCGTGAGCCGGACGTACGACGTCCCGCTCGACGACCTCTGGGACGCGTGCACCAACCCCGAGCGCATCCCCCGCTGGTTCCTCCCCGTCGAGGGAGACCTGCGCGAGGGCGGCCGCTTCCAGCTGGAGGGCCAGGCCGGCGGCACGATCGAGCGCTGCGAGGTACCCAAGGGGTTCACCGCGACCTGGGAGTACGGCGGCGAGGTCAGCTGGATCGAGCTGCGGCTGACGCCGGAGGGGGAGGGGCGGACCCGCTTCGAGCTCGACCACATCGCCCACGTCGACGACACCAAGTGGGCCGAGTTCGGGCCCGGCGCGGTCGGCGTCGGCTGGGACGGGATGCTCGTCGGCCTCACCGTGCACCTGCGCACCGGCAAGCCCGTCGATCCGGCCGAGGGCATGGCGTGGATGACCTCCGAGGAGGGCCGCCGCTTCTATGCCGAGAGCAGCGAGGCCTGGTACGCAGCGAACGTGGCGAGCGGCGAGGACGAGAGCCGGGCCCGCGAGGCCGCCGACCGCACGACGGTGGCGTACACCGGCACCGGCTGACCACAGCGCCCGCCCCGCCCGGCGGGACCACCCGCGCGGGTGGGGTAGGGTTTACCTGCGTGATCACGCGGTCCACCGCGTGCGACGCACCGGGACGTGGCGCAGCTTGGTAGCGCACTTGACTGGGGGTCAAGGGGTCGCAGGTTCAAATCCTGTCGTCCCGACGGTGCGAAGGGTCTTCGCGGGCGAGAGCCCGCGGGGGCCCTTTTCGTGTGCCGCTGCCCCTCACCCACTGACCAACCGGTGGACGCCCCCTTGACGGTGACCCGAAGTCGATCGACACTCCCGACAGGAATCCTAGTGAACAGGTAGGGAAAGGCATGAGGACTCGCGCACCGCTCCCGGCCCACGCCCGAGCGAGCCGTTCGCCCCTGCTCACCTCCCGCCGTCACATCGACCTTCTGCGTGTCTGCAGCGCCATCGGCCCGGCCGCCTGAGCCCGGGCCGGCGGCCCTTCCCGCGCTCCGCACCGTGGCCGGTGGCGGACCTACCGCTGCCCTCCGCGCCACCGCCCACGATCCCACCCCGCGTGCCCGTACCCGGCCACCGCGGCGCCCCACGGGGTGCCGCCCACCCGCCCCGCACCCGCCGCCGGTCCCCCCCCCGCGCGCGCCCGACCCCCGGGAGACCCATGTCCGTCACACCCCTCGCCGCCCACCCCTCCGTGTCGTCCGCGTCCGCCTTCCGCGGGCGGATCGGGCGGGACGCGCGCAGTGGGCACTACGCCGTGCCCCGCCGTTACCGGCTGCACGTGTCGACCGCGGCTCCCGACGGGCTGCGCATCGCCATCACGCACAGCCTGCTCGGGCTCGACGAGAGCTGTCCGGTCACCTTCCTGCCCGCCGTCCCGGACTGCCCCGACGGTGGACACGCCACGCTGCGCCCGCTGTACGAGGCCGGCGCCCACCGTTATCCGGGCCCGGCCCTTGCGCCCGTGCTCAGCGACGACTGGTCCGGGCGGATCGTCAGCACGCACGCGCGCGACATCATGCGCGACCTCGACCGGCACTTCACCTCCGGCCACCCCTCGCTCTATCCCCGGGCCGGTGCCGCCGGTATCGAGCACGTCGAGCGGCTGTGCACCGACGGCATCGAGGAGGCCGCCCAACGCGCCGGATCGGCAGCCGCCGACCCCGCCGAGCGGGCTGCGGCCCTGCGCACCCTGCTGACCGCGCTGGACGACGCCCAACGGCTGCTGGCCGGGCGCAGGTATCTCATCGGTGAGCAACTCACCGCCGCCGACATCGAGTTGTGGGTCGCGCTGGTTCAACTCGACACCGTGCACCGGCATCACCTCGACGCCGCCGCCGTGCAGCGCATCGCCGGTCACCCCGCCCTGTGGGCCCACGCCCGCCGCCTGTCCGCCCACCCGGCGTTCGGCACCCACCTCGACCTCGACTCCATCGCCCTACGCCACCACGCCCGTTGCCGCGGCCTGGAGGCCGCCGGGTCCGCCGTACAGATCCTCGACTGGGCCCGTCACGCCAGGTCCCAGCACCCGGACGGCCGTTGACAGCCGTTCGGGCAGCTGTCTTAATTACGGCCCAGAACGGTCATGAGCGTCAGCGACAAGCCCTGGCTTGCTGACCGGCAACCCTCGCTCCGCGGTGGGGTGCCCCAGGTGACGACCGGACCGGATGACGTTTCGGTAAGCGCGAGGCCCCCCGGGGCCGGAACAGTGACGGTGACGTGATGCACGCAGCTCCCAGCACGGCGGCCCGCCGCGCCGTGGGCTGCGTGCGGCCGTATGCGAACCCGCTGGTCGCCGACCGCGCCGTCGATCTCCTGCGCGTCAACAGCGCACTGTGTACCGCACCGGGCCGTGCCCGCTGCCGGGGCTGACCCCTCAGCCGTCCGCCCCGCGCTCCTTCGCCGCACCCCGCACCCGCGGTGTGCCGCCGCCCGCCCGAGCCCCCGGTCCCGTGCACCCTCCGCGCCCCGCCCGTCCCGGCAGCCGCCCCGCGCCGCCCGGACGCGGCCCCGCGCGGCCCGCCACGCCCGAGGGGCGCCGCCGACTCCCCGCCGGAGCCCACCATGAGCCACACCCAAGGCGCCGCCGTCTCCCTGGCCGCCCCGCCGGTCAGTGACAGCCCGTCAGGTAAGCAACACCCGCCGCGCGTCGTGCCGTTGCGGCATCCCGGGCGCTGGATCGCCACCGCCGTCGTGCTCGTCCTGCTCGCCCAGTTCGTCCACGGACTGGCCACCAACAGCTTCTACCAGTGGGACCGCTTCGCCTACTGGTTCTCCCGCCCCACCATCCTCGACGGCCTCCTCATCACCCTGGAGGTCACCGTCTACAGCGCGGTCCTGGGCCTGCTCGGCGGCATCCTGCTGGCGCTCGCCCGGCTGTCCAGGAGCCCGGTGCTGCGCCTGGTCAGCTGGACGTACGTCTGGGCGCTGCGGTCCATCCCGCTCATCGTCGTCCTGCTGTTCCTGTACAACTTCTCCGCCCTGTACAAGACCCTCAGCCTCGGCGTCCCCTTCGGGCCGGCCTTCCTCACCTTCGACGAGTCGCGGCTGGCCACCGACATGGTCGTCGCCGTCGTCGGCCTCAGCCTGAACGAGGCCGCCTACGCCGCCGAGGTGGTCCGCGGCGGCATCCTCTCCGTCGACCAGGGCCAGCACGACGCGGCGGCGGCCCTCGGCCTGCCCAGGAGCCGCCAGTTCACCCGGATCGTGCTGCCGCAGGCGCTGCGCTCCATCATCCCGAACTACGTCAACCAGCTGATCGGCCTCGTCAAGGGCACCTCCTTGGTCTTCTACGTCTCCCTGCTCGACCTGTTCGGCGCCGCGCAGACCATGGGCTCCACCTACCCCGGCGACATCGTGCCGCTGCTCCTGGTCGTCACCGTCTGGTACCTGCTGCTCACGAGCGCCATCTCCGTCGTGCAGTTCTACGTCGAACGGCACTACGCCCGCGGCGCCGCACGCTCCCTTCCGCCGACCCCCTTGCAGCGCCTGCGCTCCGGCCTCACCGGCCTGCGCGCGCGTGTCCGTCACGAGGCCGCCGTATGACACACCATCCGTCGTCCCCTTCCGCTCATCCCGTTCACCCAGCGACAAGGACAGCCATGACTTCCCACGTCATCCGACGCCACCTGCTGCGCGGTCTCACCGCCGCCACCGCCACCGCGCTCCTCGCCGGCTCGCTGGCCGCCTGCGGCGGGGACAGCGAGGCCGCGACCACGGCCGGCAGTGCCGCCGCCGGGACGGTGACCGTGGGACGGCTGTCCAACGGCGCGGCCAGGGAAGCCATCCTGAAGGTGAGCGAGGTGAAGTCCCTCAGCGCCGAGGTGCCCGCAGCCATCCGCAAACGCGGCACCCTCCTGGTCGGAGTCGGCGCCCTGCCGTCCGGCTTCCCGCCGTTGGCCTATGTCGGCGGCGACCAGAAGACCCTCACCGGCGCCGAACCCGACCTCGGCCGGCTGGTCGCCGCGGTCCTCGGTCTGAAGCCCGAAGTGCGCAACTCCACCTGGGAGAACATGTTCGTCGGCCTCGACAGCGGCAAGTCCGACGTCCTCTTCTCCAACGTCACCGACACCGAGGAGCGCAAGCGGAAGTACGAGTTCGCCTCCTACCGGCAGGACAACCTCGCCTTCGAGGTCCCCAAGAACGACACTTGGACGTTCGACGGCGACTACCGCACCCTCGCCGGGAAGACCGTCGCCGTCAGCAGCGGCACCAACCAGGAGCGGATCCTGCTGGAGTGGAAGAAGAAGCTGCGGAGCGAGGGCAGGAAACTCACCGTCAAGTACTACCAGGACCACAACAGCACCTACCTCGCCCTGAGCAGCGGCAAGATCGACACCTACTTCGGCCCCAACCCGGGCATCGCCTACCACGTCACACAGACCGCGAAGACCCCGCAGGCCACGCGCACCGCGGGCACCTTCTCCGGGGCGGGCGCCACCCTGCAGGGCCTGATCGCCGCCACCACGAAGAAGGACAGCGGCCTGGCCAAGCCGGTCGCCGACGCGATCAACCACCTCATCAAGAACGGCCAGTACGCGCAGTGGCTCAAGGCATGGAACCTCTCCAACGAGGCCGTCACCACCTCCCAGATCAACCCGCCCGGCCTGCCGCTGGACAACTCCTGACAACGGCAACACCCGCGCCCGCACAGGGTGTTGAACCCACGACGACCCTCGCGCGGCCCCAGCCGCCGCGCCCGCCCGCACCCCGGAGGTGACGCCCGTGCCCCGCAGCCCGCACACCGTCCGCCTCCGCACCCGGCCGCACATCGATCTGCTGCGCGTGGCCGGCGCGCTCTGTCTCGCCTGACGCCGGACCCCTTCCGGCCGGCCGCCCTCGCGGCCCTTCGTGCGCACGCGCCCCGTGGCTCCCCGGGGCCGGACGTGTCCCCACAGACCTCCAGGAAGGCATCCTCGTGTCCTCGACTCCCTCTGCTCCCCTGCACCTTGCCGTCGCCCTGGACGGCACCGGCTGGCATCCCGCCTCCTGGCGTGAGCCGGTGGCCCGGCCCCGCGACCTGTTCACCGCCGGATACTGGGCCGACCTCGTCACCGAGGCCGAACGCGGTCTGCTCGACTTCGTGACGATCGAGGACGGCCTCGGTCCGCAGTCCTCCCACTTCCTCGACCCGGACGAGCGCACCGACCAGGTCCGCGGCCGGCTCGACGCCGTGCTGATCGCCTCCCGTGTCGCACCGCTGACCTCGCACATCGGCCTGGTGCCGACCGTCATCGCCACCCACACCGAGCCGTTCCACATCTCCAAGGCCATCGCCACCCTGGACTACGTCAGCACCGGCCGGGCCGGCCTGCGCGTGCAGATCTCCGCCCGCCCCACCGAGGCCGCCCACTTCGGCCGCCGCACCATCGAGCGCATCGACGCCTACGACAGCCCCGCCGCGCGGGACGTGGTGACCGAGCTGTTCGACGAGGCCGCCGACCACGTGGAGGCCGTGCGCCGGCTGTGGGACAGCTGGGAGGACGACGCGGAGATCCGGGACGTGGCCACCGGGCGTTTCATCGACCGGGACAAGCTGCACTACATCGACTTCGAGGGCCGGCACTTCAGCGTCAAGGGCCCCTCCATCACCCCGCGCCCGCCGCAGGGCCAGCCGCTCGTCACGGCGCTCGCCCACTGGACCGTTCCCTACCGGGTGGTGGCCCGCCAGGCCGACCTCGGCTACGTCACCCCGCACGACACCGAGCAGGCCCGCGCGATCGTCGCCGAGATCCGCGCCGAGCAGGAGACCGCCGGGCGAGCCGGTCAACCCCTGCACGTCTTCGCCGACCTGGTGGTCTTCCTCGACGACGACCCGGGCGCGGCCGCCGCCCGCCGGGAGCGTCTGGACGCCGTGACCGGTGAGCCGTACACCAGCGACGCGCGGATCTTCACCGGGACGTCCACCCAACTGGCCGACCTGCTCCTTGAGTTCCAGGAAGCGGGGCTGTCCGGGTTCCGGCTGCGGCCGGCCGTCGCCGGGCACGACCTGCCCGCGATCACCCGCGGCCTGGTCCCCGAACTCCAGCGCCGGGGCGCCTTCCGCCGCGCCTACGAAGCCGACACCCTGCGCGGCCTGCTGGGCCTCGCCCGCCCCGTCAACCGCTACACCGCCGCCTGAGCCGAGGGATTCCACCGCCATGACCAAGCCGCTGAAGCAGATCCACCTGGCCGCGCACTTCCCCGGCGTCAACAACACCACCGTGTGGAGCGACCCGAAGGCCGGCAGCCACATCGAGTTCGACTCCTTCGTCCACTTCGCGAAGACCGCCGAACGCGCCAAGTTCGACTTCCTGTTCCTCGCCGAGGGCCTGCGCCTGCGCGAACACGCCGGGAAGATCTACGACCTGGACGTCGTCGGACGCCCCGACACCTTCACGGTGCTGGCGGCGCTCGCCGCCGTCACCGAGCACCTCGGCCTGACCGGCACCATCAACTCCACCTTCAACGAACCCTACGAGGTGGCCCGCCAGTTCGCGAGCCTGGACCACCTCTCCGGCGGGCGTTCCGCGTGGAACGTCGTCACCTCATGGGACGCCTTCACCGGCGAGAACTTCCGCCGCGGCGGCTTCCTGCCGCAGGAGGAGCGCTACAGCCGAGCCCAGGAGTTCCTCGCCACCGCGCACGAGCTGTTCGACTCCTGGCGGGGCGACGAGATCATCGCCGACCAGGCCACCGGCACCTTCCTGTCCGACGCCAAGGCCGGCGCGTTCGTGCACCAGGGCCGGCACTTCGACATCCACGGACGTTTCAACGTCCCGCGCTCCCCGCAGGGCCGCCCGGTGATCTTCCAGGCGGGCGACTCCGACGAGGGCCGCGAGTTCGCCGCCGCCGAGGCCGACGCCATCTTCAGCCGGTACGGCACCCTGGAGACCGGCCAGGCCTTCTACCAGGACGTCAAGCGCCGTCTCGCCAAGTACGGCCGCCGCCCCGACCAGCTGCTGATCCTGCCCGCCGCGACCTTTGTGCTCGGCGACAGCGACGCCGAGGCCGAGCAGGCGGCCCGCGAGGTGCGGCGGCAGCAGGTCAGCGGCGTCACCGCGATCCGCCACCTGGAGTTCGTCTGGAACCGGGACCTGTCCGGATACGACCCGGACGGCCCGCTGCCCGTCGTCGACCCGGACGTCGGGGACGACCACATCGCCCGGGGCCGCGCCCAGGTGCGCATGTACCGCGATCCGCTGGCCACCGCCCGCGAGTGGCGCGAGCTGGCCGAGGCCAACAACTGGTCGATCCGCGACCTCGTCATCCACACCGGCAACCGGCAGAACTTCGTCGGCTCCCCGGCCACGGTGGCGAAGGCGATCAACGACCTCGTCCAGGCCGACGCCTCCGACGGGTTCATCCTCGTCCCGCACATCACCCCCGGTGGCCTGGACGAGTTCGCCGACACCGTCGTCCCGCTCCTGCAGGAACAGGGCGTCTTCCGCACCGACTACGAGGGCACGACCCTCCGCGACCACCTGGGCCTCGCCCACCCCGACGACGCCGTCCGGGCGGAGCGGGCGGCTTCCTGACGTTCACGGCGCCCACCACGGCTCGGGTGCCATGATCGGCCCATGACACTCGACATCACCCGGGCCACGGTGCGGGACCTGCACCAGGTGGTGGCCGACCACCCCCGCTACTGGGGCGAGCGCGACCTGCGCGCCCTGCACCAGCCCGTGTTCGTGCAGGAGTTCGGTGCCACCTGCCTCGTGGCCCGCGCCGACGACGGCATCCGCGGCTACCTCGTGGGTTTCGTCACCCCGGACCGCACCGGCTACGTCCATCTGATCGCCACCCGCGACGACAGCCGGGGCACGGGCCTGGGCCGTCGGCTGTACGAGGCGTTCACCGAGGCGGCCCGCGGCCAGGGCGCGGTGCGCCTGAAGGCGATCACCTCGCTCGGCAACAGCGGCTCGCTCGCCTTCCACCGCAGCCTCGGCTTCGAGGCGCGCGCGGAGGACGACTACGACGGGCCCGGAGAGGCGAGAATCGTGTTCACCCGCCTCCTGCCGCCCTGAGAACGCCGACGCCGGACTGTGGACCAGGGGCCCAGCCGGGGTGGTGACGTGCTGTGCGTTCGGGCGGGGCGCCACCGTCCGTCCTGCGCGGCGGGGGAGCGGGGGTTTCTCAGCAGCGGACGACCCGGGCTGCCGCAGGCCGGCGTTCGCCGTGGCCCAGCCGGGGGAGCCGGCGCCGGATGGGAAGGCCGCCGCGTGGTGTGCCGCCGCCCCGGGGGAGCTGACGGCCGCGCCTGTCGCTGCCCGAGGGCACACACCCGGCGCTGACCGGTCCGGTGCTGGCGAACTCACCGTCCGCCGACGGCGGATCGTCACCCTCGCCGCCGCCGGTCAGCAACCGGCAGATCGCCGAGGCCCCTGTCTGTGCGGTCCCGCGGCAGCCGCCTGCACGGCGCCTAGCTGTATTGACCTGAAGCGTTGTCAACGCGGCTGATCGGGGGGTGGCCGCCGAGTGCCGCCTGCCGTGAACGGTCAGCCGGGCATTACGGTGGGACACGAAGACCTCCGTGCGGTGCAGTCCTGGACAGCTCCACCACACCGGAGGTCTTCGCCATGATCAAGCCCCGGAGCTGTCAACGACGCTCGTGATCCATACACCTGGCCCCCGACGCCCCGCCCTGGCCGGCGGAGCCGCCGCAGGAGTAGCAGCCGTCTGAAGCGCCGTCACGCCGCGCCGAACGCCGTGAAAGCCCAGCCCGTCGTCTGGTGCAGCGCGTCGTCCGGGACGGCGGCGCGGGCGTCGCGCAGCGCCTCCGCGAGCGACAGCCCCGCGCCGAGGCCCTTGTGCAGCGCGAGCATCAGCGGCACCACCGCCGCGTCGTTGACCGGCGCGCTCGCCGCCACCACACCGGCTGTGCCCAGCGGCAGCAACGCCGTGACCAGTCCCAGCAGTTCGTCGGCGCCGACGGAGGCGAAGCGGGCCGTGTCGCAGCAGGACAGGATGATCCGGTACGGGCTGCGCGCGAGGCGTTCGAAGTCGTGCACGATCAGCGGCCCGTCCGCCATCCGCAGCGACGAGAACAGCGGGCTGTCGGCGCGGAAGGCGCCGTGCGCGGCGATGTGCGCGAGCGCCGCGCCGTCCAGTTCCGCCAGCACCCGCGCCGCGCGCGCGTGCTCGTCCTCCAGCAGCGTCGGTGCGCCGTACCGCCCGGCCAGTTCCGGCACTTCGGCCCCGCCGGTGGCCAGCCCCGGCCCGCGCACCAGGACGTGCCGGCCGTCCGCCGGCGGCTCGGTGTCACGGGCGCGCAGCCAGCTGCTCGCCGACGGCGACACGCTCACCACCCGCTCCCTGAGCGACGGCAGCACCGCCCACGGCACGCGATGCAGCCGACCCGGCGGTACGACGACCAGCGGGCCCGACCCCAGATGCCGGACCGCCTCACCGAGCAGCAGCTCCTCCAGCCGCCGCCCCGCCGCCAGCAGCACCGGCAGCCGCGCCTCGCCGCCGGGATGCGCGAGCCGGCGCAGCCCCGCCTGCACGTGTTCCGCCTCCGCCTCCGCATCGGCGAGCAACCCCGCGGTGAACCGCCGCACCCGGCCCTGCCCGACCAGCAGCACGTGCACCCGCCCGTCCACCACGGCCAGTTCGACGAGCCGCCCCTCACCGAGCCGCTCCAGCAGCCGGCCGGCGTCGAAGCGGTCGGCGCCACCGGGTGCGTCCGCGCGCAGGTGCAGGGTGCGGGAGCGGATCTCCCGCTCCAGCCGCCGCTGTTCGCGCTCCAGCGCCGGCACGGCCCGGCCCGCACCGCGGGCCTCCTCCGCGCGTGCCGCGATCTCCCGGAACGCGGTCAGACGGCTCAGCAGCGCCGGATCGGCCGGCGGCCGGGTGGGCGGCGCGCTCAGTGCGGTGGCCCGCCAGCGCTCGCTCCACTCCAGCAGACGGCGCGGCCCGCCACAGTCCAGGCTCGCCCGCTGCGCCATCGCCGCGAGCTCCGCGCCCTGCTCGGTGGCGCGGGCCCGCAACTCCGAGGCGCCGAGCGTCATCCGGTGGGCGTCCAGCACGGCCAGACCGCTGCGACACGCCCGCAGCACGCCGGCACTCGACCCGGCGGCCCGGGCGCGCAGCGCCTGCGCCGCCCAGCCGGTGATCCGGGCCAGTGGCGGCCCGCCGTGCCGGCTGCGCGCCGCCCGGGCAAGGTGCCGTTCGGCGTCCCGCGGCCGGCCCAGCGCCAGCGCGATCCGCCCCGCCAGCAAGGACGCCTCCGGCGCGGCCGGCGCCCCGAACGAGGCCAGCCGCTCGGCGACCCGCGCCGCGTCCGCGACCAGCCGCCCCGAGGTCCGCCCGGCGGCGAACCGCGCCTCGGTCAGCACCAGCCGCGCGTGCGCCTCCCACCACGGGCGCCGCTGCGCCGCGAACAGCCGCACCGCCTCCGCGGCCCGGGCGATCGCCGTGTGCGGATCCCCGGCCGGGCGGGCGGCCCGGGCGGCGGCCAGCAGCAGCTCCGCCTTGCGGGTCAGCTGCCCGCCGATCCCGTCGAGCGCCCGGATCGCCGCGTCCGCCTCGGCCAGCGCCTCCGGCGCGAGCCCCGCGGCCATCAGCACCTCGCAGCGCCGGATGTCGAGCATGAACGTGGGCGTGCCCAGCTCCGCGTACCGCTTCTCCGCCTCGTCCAGCAGCCGCAGCGCCGCCGGCACGTCCCCCGCGCGGAACGCCGCCAGACCCCGGCTCTCCACCGCGTCGGCCTTGTCGTGCTCCTGGCCGGTGGTGTCCCACAGCGCCTCCGCGGCGCTGAAGTCGGCGTCCGCCCGCTCCACCGAGCCCAGCGCGAGGTGCACGGTGGCCCGCAGGGTCAGCGCCCGTGCCGTCCAGATGACGTCGTTCTCCTGCCGCAGCACGGGGATCGCCCGGCGCACGTCCTCCAGCGCCGCCCGGTGCCGGCCCAGCACCCAGCGGGCGTAGGCCCGGCGGAACAGCACCTGCGCCCTGGTGTGCCCGCTGCCGCGCTCGACGCCCCGCTCCAGCGCCGCCAGGCCCTGCCGGGTGCGGCCCGCGTGCACCAGGGCCACTCCGAGCGTGGCCAGCACGTCGGCCTCCCGGTCGGCCGACCCCGCCCGGGCCGCGAGGTCCCGGGCGCGCCGCAGATGACGCAGCGCGAGACGCAGATCGCCCCAGTCCCGCTGCCAGATGCCGATCACCTGATGTGCCACGGAGGCGTGCACCGGGCAGGGATCCGCCTCCAGCACCTCCCGCGCCCGCGCCAGCGCCTCGTGCGGGGCCGCGAACACCATCGGCAGCAGGCCGAACACCGAGTCGCTTCCCGAGGTCACCCTTGGGATGGTAGGGGACCGGGAACCACATCCCCACCGGAGTGCCTCTGTATCAATCGGCGACCCGGGGGCTCTTCCCTACGACGGTTGCCTCGACGGGGAGGAACACGACATGGCGGCCCAGCGCTTCAGGGAGCAGTTCCACCAGATCCAGCGTTCCATGCCCGACGTCCCGCTGGCCCTCGGCCCGGACGACGCCCCGGAGTTCGTGTTCGAAAAAGGCGTCCTCCTCGTGCGTGACGGCGACGACGCCGCGTTCGTCGAGGACGCGGTCCGCGCCCACTTCACCGCCACCGACGGCCTGGACCCCGAGCCCGTGCGCCGGGCGGCCCCGCAGACCAACCGCTCCGGCGTCACCCGCGTCCAGGTCGCCGACCCCGGCCGGGGCAGCCACCCCGCCGACCCCGTCGTCGGCCACGCGCTGCGCGCCGTACGGCAGGCCGAGGACCGCACCGGGCGCCGGCTGGTCAGCCGCAACCACGTGGTGTCCATCGCGGTGAACTCCTGTCCCGGCGACGAGCCCGTGCCCGCCGAGCGCGCCGCGGGCCTCAACCCGGCGCCCGGCCGGGGCGGTTACGACCCCGAGCGGGCCGTCGGCGTGCTGGTGATCGACAACGGCCTCAGCCATGACCACCGCGCCCACCCGCTGCTCGCCCACACCCAGGGCGACCTGCACCCGCAGGAGACCGACGACTCCGGCGTCCTGCGCCAGTACATGGGCCACGGCACCTTCATCGCCGGGCTGCTCGCCGCCGTCGCGCCCAGCACCGACATCACCGTCCTCGGCACCCTGAACGACGCCGGCGCCATCCTGGAGTCCGAGTTCGGCGACAAGCTCTTCGACGCCGTGGACCGGCACGGCTGGCCCGCCATCCTCAGCCTGTCGGCCGGCACCTCCAACGGCCGCACCGACGGCCTGCTCGGCCTCGACGCCTTCATGCGCGAACTGCGCCAGCAGCGAACCCTGTTGGTGGCCGCGGCCGGCAACAACTCCAGCGCCAGTCCCTTCTGGCCCGCCGCCTACGCCACCGTGCCCGGCTTCGAGGACGCGGTGCTGAGCGTCGGCGCCCTGCGTGACGACGGCGAGTTCGGCGCCTGCTTCACCAATCACGGCCCCTGGGTGCGGGCTTACGCTCCCGGTGAGCGCCTCACCAGCACCTTCACCGGCTTCACCACACCCGTGCCGTACGTCTACCACCACTCCACCTACGACGCCTGCCGCTACGGCTTCACCTACGCCTGCACCTGCACCACCCCAGGCCACAGCGGACTGCTCAGCGACGACGGGGACACGGGCGCCAAACCGGACCAGGTGATGTTCGAGGGCCTGGCGCACTGGAGCGGCACCTCCTTCGCCACCCCGGTGGCCGCCGGGCTCGTCGCCGCGCACATGAGCGCCCACCGGGAGACCGACGCGCGCGCCGCCCTGGCCAAACTGCTCGCCGCCGACGTGGAGTTCGCCGAGGTGCGCGGTGCGCATGTGCCGGCGCTGCGGCCGCCCACCTGGCGTCCGGCGGCCGCCCCGGCGTCATGACGGCCGGGGTCGCCCTCCGTACGGCGTACCATGACGTGCCGTACACGAGGGGTGGAGCAGTCGTGGACCGTGCAGAGGTCGGCACGCTGGTCCGGTCCGCCGTCGACGGTGACGGCGCGGCCTGGAAGGCGCTGGTGGAAGGGCTCAGCCCGCTGGTCTGGTCGGTGGTGCGCGCGCACCGGCTCTCGGACGCCGACGCGCACGAGGTCTATCAGACCGTGTGGTTCCGCTTCGCCCAGCACCTGGGGCGGCTGCGCGAGCCCGACAAGGCGGGGGCGTGGCTGGCGAGCACCGCGCGGCACGAGTCGCTGAAGGTGATCAGAAGTCTGCAACGGCTGACCCTGACCGACGATCCGTCTCTGCTGGACCGGCCCAGCGAGGAGCACACGCCGGAGCAGTCGCTGCTGGAGGCGGAGGAGGCGGCCGCCGAGAGCGAGCGCATCCGCCGGCTGCGGCGGGAGCTGGGGGCGCTGGGCGAGCGGTGCCAGGGGCTGCTGCGGGTGCTGATGGCCTCGCCGCCGCCCAGCTATCAGGAGGTGTCCGCGGCGCTCGGTATCGCCGTGGGCAGCATCGGCCCGCTGCGCCAGCGCTGCCTGCGCCGGCTGCGGGCACGACTGGACGCACGGGGGGTGCGGTGAACGACGACGACGGCGGCGGACCGGTGGACGAGTACTTCGGGCCGGTGGGCGGCGAGGGCCTCGGGCCGGTGGACGAAGCGGAACTGGACCGGCTGGAGGGGGAGTTGCGCGCGGCCGCGACCGTACTGGATCCGTTGCCGGCCGCCCTGAGCGCGATCGCCGTGGAGGCGTACGCGCTGCACGACCTCGACGCCCGGATCGCGGAGCTGACCTTCGACTCGCTGATCGACGCGCTGCCGGTGCGCGGGGCGACGGACGTGCCGCGGATGCTGACCTTCCAGGCGGGGGAGTTGACGGTCGACGTGGAGGTGGGCGCAGAGGGGCTGTACGGGCAGGTGTTGCCGCCGCAGCGGGCGAGCGTGGAGGTGCTGAGCGGACCGCACGCCGGTGCCGCGCTGACGGCCGACACGATGGGCCGCTTCAGCGCCGCCGCGCCGCCCGCCGGGCCGTTCGCCCTGCGGCTGCGGACCGGCGGGGACGTCGTCGTCACGGAGTGGCTGCGGGCCTGACCGGAGGCGGGCCGCGGAGTCAGCCGGAGACGGCGTCCACGAGACGGGCCAGGGCGCCGGCGAGCCTGCACAGCCCGGGGCCGGCGGGTCCGCCCGGCTCGCTCATGTAGGTGTCGCGGCGGATCTCCACCATCAGCGCGGCGACGCGCGGCTCGCGGCCGTAGAAGTCCAACGGCACGTACGTCCCGCTGAACGGGCTGTCCAGGCCGGTCTCACCGCACCCGGCGAACGCCTCGCGCGCCGCCATCAGCAGGCCGGGCGGGGTGTGGAAGGCGTCCGTGCCCAGGCACACCGGCGGGCGCGGGCCGGTGCCGTGCAGTTCGTAGGGCAGCGGGGTGGTCGGGTACGAGTGCACGTCGACGATCACGACCCGCCCGACGGAGTCGAGCCGCTGCGCGACGGCCTCCGTCATGGCCCGCGCGTAGGGCCGGAAGTACCGCTCCAGCAGCGGCTCTGGGTCGTGGCCGTCGGGCCGCAGCACCTCCCGGTGCGTGGTCCGCGTGTACACGGCGCCCATGCCGACCGCTCCCATCTCCTCCCGCTCGTCCGGGAACCGCTCCGGATCGACGACCAGCCGCGACAGCCGGTTGACGAACCGCCACGGCGTGACGTCGGCCAGCCGGGCCGCCTCGTCCGCGATCCCGGCGGTGTGCGCGTCGGTGATGTGGTCCAGCTCCCGCGCGAGCGCGGAGTCGTCGAGCACGATGCCGGCGCGTACGTCGTCCGGTATCTCCCGCGCGGAGTGCGGCACATGCAGGATCACGGGCGACACGCCCGCTCCGGTCAGCAGCTCGAAGGACGGCTCGGCTGGGGTCATGGGGCGGCTCCGGGGCGTTGTCGGTGGCAGGGTGCCTGATCAAGGTGCCACATCCCACACCGGCACGGTGAGGCCATGCCGCGGCACGGTGACGCGATGCCACCGGCACGGGCACGCACACCGTGCCGCCGGCACCGGGGCGCACGCCATGTCACCGGTCCGCCGACCGGTGGCACCGGCGCGGTCCTGCCCCGGCGGGGGCCTCGAAGGCCGCGAGGGCCGCCGGCGGCGGGAGAAGCGCCCGCGCGGGCCGGCAGCCGGCGCGCGCCCTCGCGTTCCCCGCACCCGCGGAACGCCCCGCCTTCCCCGGCGCGGGGCGCGCTCGGACCACCGACGGGGCGGTGCCTCGCCCTGCGGGGGTCGGCGCGTGCTCGTGCCGCCCCGGATGTGGTACCTCGCCCCGCCGGGGGCAGCGATTACGTCTCCGCACCGGGGGACGCCCTGCGGGCGGTAGCGCGTGCGTCCCGCGTCGGCGATCGCCCGGCCGGGACCGGCGTGCAGGCATGTCGCGTCCCCGAGGTGGCCACCGCGCGGGCCCGCCCGGTCGGGGTGGGTATGGGCAGTCGCCCCGCCGGGCGCTAAGTACCCCGCCTCGTCGGGGGCAGCGTTTGGTCTTCGCACCGGGGACGCCCTGCGGGCGCTGAGCCGGCGGCCGCGCGGCCGGGACCGGCGTGCACGCGTGTGCGGCCTGCGAAGTGCCCCCCGCGGGCCCGCCCGGTCGGGCAGTCGCCCCGGCCAGGCGGCGACGAGGACGAGCCGCCCCGGGAAACACCTCCGCCCCGGCCGGGCGGTGCTCGGTCGGGGCGGAGGTGGGGGCCGGTCAGATCACCGGCGTCGGATCGGGAACGCGGAAGGCGTTCAGCTCAGGGACGCCAGGGCCTCGTTCCAGGTGGCCGACGGGCGCATCACCGCGGCGGCCTTGGCCGGGTCGGGCTGGTAGTAGCCGCCGATGTCGACCGGCTTGCCCTGGACGGCGTTCAGCTCGTCGACGATCTTCTGCTCGTTCGCGGCGAGCGTCTCCGCGAGCGGCTGGAAGGCCTTGGCGAGCTCGGCGTCGTCGCTCTGCCGCGCCAGCTCCTGCGCCCAGTACAGGGACAGGTAGAAGTGGCTGCCGCGGTTGTCGATGCCGCCGACGCGACGGGTCGGGGACTTGTCCTCGTTGAGGAAGGTCGCCGTGGCCCGGTCGAGGGTGTCGGCGAGGACCTTGGCCCGGGTGTTGCCGGTGGCCTCGGCGAACTGCTCGAAGGACGGCACGAGCGCGAAGAACTCACCGAGGGAGTCCCAGCGCAGGTAGTTCTCCTTGACCAGCTGCTGCACGTGCTTGGGCGCGGAGCCGCCGGCGCCGGTCTCGAACAGGCCGCCGCCCGCCATCAGCGGGACGACCGACAGCATCTTGGCGCTGGTGCCCAGCTCCAGGATCGGGAACAGGTCGGTCAGGTAGTCACGCAGCACGTTGCCGGTCACCGAGATGGTGTTCTCGCCGCGGCGGATGCGCTCCACCGACAGCTTGGTGGCCTCGACGGGGGACAGGATCCGGATGTCCAGGCCCTCGGTGTCGTGCTCCAGCAGGTACTGCTTGACCTTGGCGATCAGGTTGGCGTCGTGGGCGCGGTCCTCGTCCAGCCAGAACACGGCCGGGTCGCCGGTGGCGCGGGCGCGGGTGACGGCCAGCTTCACCCAGTCCTTGACCGGCGCGTCCTTGGTCTGGCAGGCGCGGAAGATGTCACCGGCCTCGACGTTCTGCTCGATCAGAACGGCACCGGAGGCGTCGACGAGGCGCACCGTGCCGGCGGCCGCGATCTCGAAGGTCTTGTCGTGGGAGCCGTACTCCTCGGCCTTCTGCGCCATCAGGCCGACGTTCGGCACCGAGCCCATGGTGGACGGGTCGAACGCGCCGTTGGCCTTGCAGTCCTCGATGACGGCCTGGTACACGCCGGCGTAGGAGGAGTCCGGGATGACGGCGAGCGCGTCGTGCTCCTGGCCGTCGGCGCCCCACATGTGACCCGAGGTGCGGATCATCGCCGGCATCGACGCGTCGATGATCACGTCGGACGGCACGTGCAGGTTGGTGATGCCCTTGTCGGAGTCGACCATGGCCAGGTCCGGGCCCTCGGCCAGCTCGGCGTCGAAGGAGGCCTTGATCTCGTCGCCCTCGGGCAGGGCGTCCAGGCCCTTGAGGATGCCGCCCAGACCGTCGTTCGGGGTCAGGCCGGCGGCGGCGAGCTTCTCGCCGTACTTCTCGAACGTCTTCGGGAAGAAGGTGCGCACCACGTGACCGAAGACGATCGGGTCGGAGACCTTCATCATCGTGGCCTTCAGGTGCACGGAGAACAGCACACCCTCCGCCTTGGCGCGGGCGACCTGCGCGGCGAGGAACTCCCGCAGCTCGGCGACGCGCAGCACGGACGCGTCGACGACCTCGCCGGCCAGCACGGGTACGGACTCGCGCAACACGGTGGTGGTGCCGTCGGCGGTCACCAGCTCGATCTTGAGCGTGTCGTCCTGCTCGATGACCACGGACTTCTCGGTGGAGCGGAAGTCGTTCTCGCCCATGGTCGCCACATCGGTCCTGGACTCGGAGGACCAGGCGCCCATGCGGTGCGGGTGGGTCTTGGCGTAGTTCTTGACGGAGGCCGGGGCGCGGCGGTCGGAGTTGCCCTCACGCAGGACCGGGTTCACTGCGGAACCCTTGATCTTGTCGTAGCGGGCGCGGATCTCGCGCTCCTCGTCGGTCTTCGGCTCGTCCGGGTAGTTCGGCAGCGCGTAGCCCTGCCCCTGCAGCTCGGCGATGGCGGCCTTGAGCTGCGGGATGGACGCCGAGATGTTCGGCAGCTTGATGATGTTCGCGGCCGGCGTCTTGGCCAGCTCGCCCAGCTCGGTCAGCGCGTCCGGGATGCGCTGGTCCTCGGTGAGGTACTCCGGGAACACGGCGATGATGCGCCCGGCCAGCGAGATGTCGCGGGTCTTCACATCGACACCGGCCTGCGCGGCGTACGCCTGGACCACCGGCAGGAAGGAATACGTCGCCAGGGCCGGGGCCTCGTCAGTGTGCGTATAGATGATGGTCGAGTCAGTCACCGGGTGCTCCGCTCCACGTCTGCAACATTGCTCGACATCAAGATATCTCCTGATCCGGTCCGGCTCGACAAGGGTCCTGGCCTGAAACGACGCCGTGGGCCGCCCCGTGCGCGGCCGCACGGCTCAGTCGCGGCGGACCGTGTCCGGCCCGGTACCCCCGGTCATCTCGCGCGTGATCCACCGGCAGATCACCTCCACCACGTACGCCCGCTCGGCGTGGCTCAGCTCACGGCCCTTGGGGATGCCGTGCCAGCGCTGGAGGCAGCCCCGGCAGCAGGTCGCGGTCGCGTGCTGGGCGACGAACACGGGGTGACCGCGGTACGGCGTCTGCTTGCCGTCCTTGTACGGCTCGGCCGGTGCGAGGCGCTTGACGATCAGGTCGTCGGCGTGCCGCCGGATCGTCGCCGGGCCCTTCAGCTCGGCGGTGGCGCGGTCGCGGCCACGCAGGTGGAACTTCGCCCGGAACGGCTGGCGCGCGAGGGCTTCCAGCCGTCGGTCGATGCTGTGGGGGTTGGTGGGGGAGTTCATTCCGCTTCCGAGCGTAGGCGCTCCGCGGGGCCAGGCGCCCTTTGGGGCACGGGGTGGCGGTTCCTCGGCGCGCGGGCGCGTCGTGGCTGGTCGCAGTTCCCCGCGCCCCTTTCGGGGTGCTCTACTCGCCGGAGAAGAGGACCGACCGAATGTCCTCGCCGGGCCGCTGCTGAGGGATCGTGACCGTGCCCTGCTGGAGGGTGACCGTGCGGGTCGGGGCCGGGATGTGGATGCCCTCCGCGCGGTAGCGCTTGTGCAGGCGCTTGATGAACTCGTGCTTGATCCGGTACTGGTCGCTGAACTCGCGGACGCCCAGGATCACCGTGAAGCCGATCCGGGAGTCGCCGAAGGTGTGGAAGCGGATCGTCGGCTCATGGTCCGGCAGCGCCCCGGTGGTCTCGGTCATCACCTCGGCGATCACCTCGTTGGTCACCCGCTCCACATGGTCCAGATCGCTGTCGTAGGCCACCCCGACCTGCACCAGGATCGTCAGGTCCTGCTCGGGCCGCGAGAAGTTGGTCATGTTGGTCTTGGCCAGCTGGCCGTTCGGGATGACCACGAGGTTGTTGGACAGCGCCCGCACGGTCGTCTGCCGCCAGTTGATGTCCTCGACGTACCCCTCCTCCCCGCTGCTCAGCCGGATGTAGTCGCCCACCTGCACGGTTTTGGAGGCGAGGATGTGGATGCCGGCGAAGAGGTTCGCGAGCGTGTCCTGCAACGCCAGCGCGACGGCCAGACCGCCCACGCCCAGGGCGGTGAGCAGGGGCGCGATGGAGATGCCCAGGGTCTGCAGCACCACCAGGAACCCGATCGCCAGGACCAGCACCCGGGTGATGTTGACGAAGATCGTCGCGGACCCGGCGACGCCGGAGCGGGACTGGGTCACCGCGCGCACCAGCCCGGCGACCACCCGGGCCGCCGACAGGGTCACGACGAAGATCAGCCACACCTGCAGCGACTGGTTGACGGTCCGCTGCACCGTCCGGGTCAGCGGCAGCACGGCCGCCGCCGCGGCGGCACCGCCCGCGATGGCCGCCCACGGCACCACCGTGCGCAGGGCGTCCACGACGACGTCGTCACCGCTCCACTTCGTCCGCTTGGCGTGCTTCGCCAGCCAGCGCAGCAGGGTGCGGGAGAAGAAGGCCGCCAGCAGGCCCGCCGCCAGGGCGATGCCGGCCAGCACCAGGTCGTCCAGGGTCAGCGCACGGTTCACCGGCCGCCTCCGAGAAGACGGTCGTCGGCGCCCTCGGCCGACGACGGGATGTGAAGTCTCGTCACGTTGTCACCTGCTCGAACTGCTCGTATCGGGGATGCGCGCCGTACGCGCCCGACGGGGCGTCAGCGCGCGGCGCGAGCGCTCATCCTGCCGTATCCGGCACGGCAGTTCGAAACCGGGCGCCGTGACGAGCGCCGCGTCAGCCGTCCGTGAACGACCCGTGCCGTCCCGCCCCCGACGCGAACCGGCCGGCGCCCCGCATCGCCTCGTCCAGCACGGCCGCGCCGTGGGCGTGTTCGACCCGCAGCGCCTCCCGCTCACCCAGCCCCTCCTGGTCCAGGACCGCCGCGCGGTCGGAGCGCAGACAGTCCTGCGGGAAGCGGGCCAGGGCGGCGGCGAGTTCCTCGGCGGCGGCACGTGCGGTGCCGGCCGGCACGACGCGGTCGGCCAGCCCCATCCCGTACGCCTCGCTTGCCGGGACCGGGCGGCCGGTGAGGATCATGTCCAGCGCGCGGCCGGTGCCGATCAGCCGGGGCAGCCGTACCGTGCCGCCGTCGATCAGCGGCACTCCCCAGCGGCGGCAGAACACGCCGAACACCGCGTCCTCCTCGGCGACCCGCAGATCGCACCACAGCGCCAGCTCCAGCCCGCCGGCCACCGCGTGCCCGGCGACAGCGGCGATCACCGGCTTGGACAGCCGCATCCGGGTCGGCCCCATCGGCCCGTCCCCGTCCCCGGCGACCCGGTTGCTCCGCTCCCCGCCCATGGCCTTCAGGTCCGCGCCCGCGCAGAACGTGCCGCCCTCGCCCCACAGCACCGCCACCCGCGCCTCCTCGTCCGCCTCGAAGGCCCGGAACGCGGCGGCCAGTTCCGCGGCCGTCGGCCCGTCCACGGCGTTGCGCACCTCGGGGCGGGACAGCACGACCGTGGTGACGTGCTCTCTTCGTTCGACGCGGACCGGCATGACGGAACCCCTTCTGGGCGGCGCTGTACGGCGACGCCCGCAGGTTACTCGCGAGTCGCCGGTCTCAGATCACCTTCAGACGCACCAGCGCCCCCAGCGTCAGCGCGCCCGGCAGCAGCGGTAGCCACACGGTGAGGATCCGGTACGCCAGCACCACCGCGGTCGCCACGGCCGCCGGCCCGCCCGCCGCGACGAGTGCCACCACCAGCGCGGCCTCCACCGAGCCGATCCCGCCCGGTGTCGGCACCAGCGCCACCGCCACGGTCGCCGCGAGGTACGCCACCGCGATGTGCGGGGGCGACACGGGAAGGTCCAGCGCCCGCCCGACCAGGACCAGACCCGACGCCTGCAGCGCCGGGAAGGCCAGCGAGCCGCCCCACAGCGCCAGGGCGCGGGCCGGTCGCGCGTGCACCGAGCGGGCCTCGCCGAGCGCGGTGCGCAGGAAGCCGCGCGCGGCCGTGCGCAGCCGCCGTACGCAGACCAGCGTCAGTGCCGCGGTCGAGGCGAGCGCGGCGGCGGCCGCCAGCAGCGGCAGCAGCGCGCCGCCGGGCAGCAGCGTGCCGAGGTGCAGCGCGTCCGGGAAGGCGAGCAGCAGCGCCGCCAGCAGGGCGATCCGGCCCACGCACTCGGCGAGCATGTACAGCGCGAGGGCGGCCGAGGAGCGGGCCAGCGGCACCCCGCACACCGTCATGAAGCGCAGGTTGACCGCGCTCGCGCCGAGGCCCGTGGGCAGCAGATGGTTGGCGGCGCCGGCCGCGAACTGGGTGGCCAGCAGCCGCCGCCGGGGCAGCCGCTCGACGACCGCCCCCTGCCGGGTGAAGGAGGCCGCCACCCAGGTCAGACAGGTCGCGCCGGCCGCGGCGACCAGCCAGGGCCACTCGGCGGTGCGCAGCTGGCCGAGCCCTTCGGTGAGCGTGGAGCGGTGCCGTACGGCGACGACGGCGACGAGCAGGAGCGGGAGCAGACACAGCATCTGCCGGACGGGGACGCGACGGGGGAGTCGTCCCTGCGGCAGCGGGGGGAGGGGGACGGCGGTCACATCGGGAGAGGTTCTCCGCACCGCGCCAACGGCGGGTTGCGGAAGCGGGTACGGCACATTGCGTACGGTCATCGGATCCTTCGAACGGGGGGACGGACGGCGGACATTGACCTCAACGATGATTGAGGTTCTACGTTGCTGTCCATGAGCATGGAGACCACCGCTTGGACGCAGCTGCACAGCGTCATGACCGCTCAGCAGGAGCGGCGCCCCTTCGACCCCGCGACGCTGCGCCGCATCGGCGCCTTCGCCCGCCCGCACCGCCGACGCATCGCCCTGTTCGTGGTGCTCGGGGTGGGGACCGCGCTGCTCGCCGTGGCCACCCCGATCCTCGCCGGACGCGTCGTCGACTCGATCGTGTCGAGGGGCGAGGCGGGCCACGTCGTACGCCTCGCCCTGCTCATCGCGCTCATCGCGGTGGCCGAGGCGGCACTGGGCATCCTCTCGCGGCGGCTGTCGGCCACGCTCGGTGAGGGGCTCATCCTCGATCTGCGGACGGCTGTGTTCGATCATGTGCAGCGCATGCCGGTCGCGTTCTTCACACGAACCCGTACGGGAGCGCTGGTCTCCCGGCTCAACAACGACGTCATCGGCGCCCAGCGCGCCTTCAGCAACACCCTGTCCGGCGTGGTGAGCAACCTGGTCACGCTGCTGCTCACCCTCGCGGTCATGCTGACGCTGTCCTGGCAGATCACCCTGCTCGCGCTGGTGCTGCTGCCGGTGTTCGTGATCCCGGCCCGGCGGATGGGCAGCCGGATGGCGCGTATGCAGCGGGAGGCGGCGGCGCTGAACGCGTCCATGGGCACCCGGATGACCGAGCGCTTCTCGGCCCCCGGCGCCACGCTCGTGAAGCTCTTCGGGCGGCCCGAGGAGGAGTCGGTGCAGTTCGCGCTGCGCGCCCGGCGGGTCGCCGACATCGGCATCCGCACCGCCACCGCCCAGTCCGCGTTCATCACCGCCCTCACCCTGGTCTCCGCGCTCGCCCTCGCCCTGGTCTACGGCCTCGGCGGCTTCTACGCCCTGCACGGCACCCTGGAGGCGGGCGCCGTCGTCTCCCTCGCGCTGCTGCTGACCCGGCTGTACGCGCCGCTCACCGCGCTCGCCGGGGCCCGGGTGGAGGTGATGAGCGCGCTGGTCAGCTTCGAGCGGGTCTTCGAGGTGCTCGACCTGAAGCCGCTGATCGTGGAGAAGCCTGACGCCCGCGAGGTGCCCGACGGGCCGGTCGGCGTCGAGTTCGACGACGTCCGCTTCGCCTACCCGGCCGCCGACCAGGTCTCCCTCGCCTCCCTGGAGGAGGTGGCGGCCCTCGACACCCGCGGTGGCGCCGAGGTCCTGCACGGCATCTCCTTCCGCGCCGAACCCGGCCGGACCGTCGCCCTCGTCGGTTCCTCCGGCGCCGGCAAGTCGACCATCGCCCAGCTGCTGCCGCGGCTCTACGACGCCGACGCGGGCGCGGTCAGAGTCGGCGGCGTCGACGTCCGCGACCTGACGTTCCGCTCACTGCACGGAGCCGTCGGCATGGTCACCCAGGACGGCCACCTCTTCCACGACAGCGTCCGCGCCAACCTGCTGCTCGCCCGCCCCGAGGCGAGCGAGGACGAACTGTGGGACGCGCTGCGCCGGTCCCGCCTTGACGACCTCGTCCGCTCCCTGCCCGACGGCCTGGACACCGTCGTCGGCGAGCGCGGCTACCGGCTCTCCGGCGGCGAACGCCAGCGCATGACGATCGCCCGGCTGCTGCTCGCCCGCCAGCGCGTGGTCATCCTCGACGAGGCCACCGCCCACCTCGACAACACCTCGGAGGCGGCCGTGCAGGAGGCGCTGACGGAGGCCCTCGCCGACCGCACCGCCGTCGTCATCGCCCACCGGCTGTCCACCGTGCGCACGGCCGACGTGATCCTGGTGGTGGAGGCGGGCCGCATCGTGGAGCGCGGCACCCACGAGGAGCTGCTGGCGGCGGACGGACGGTACGCCGAACTGCACCGGACGCAGTTCGCACGGGCACAGGACACGACCGGGGCCGCCGGGCGGCTGACGGGGGAGACGGTGGCGTAAGGAGACGTCCGGGCGGTTGCGGACCCGGCCGGGGCAGAGCACCGACCGGGCCGCGATCCGTCTCGGGGTTCCGGACGCGGCCCGGCCGGAGTCGTGGATTCCGGTGCGGTGCCGGTGACTTCAGTCAACAGCGCCCGCTCGCCCGCCGCATCTCCAGCGCGCCGAACGGCCGAACCCACCGGCGGCCGGGCCCCGCGCCCCGTGCCCGCGCCCCGCGTCACCAGTGCACTGGCCGCTCCAGCCCCGCCGGCAGAACCGTCGACGCGTCACCCCTGGCCGCGTTCAGCTGGGCCTGGGTGACGAAGAGCGCGCCCGAGAGGTCGGCGCCCGAAAGGTCGGCGTCACGCAGGTCCGCGCCGATCAGGTCGGCCGAGCGCAGGTCGGCGCCCGAGAGGTCGGCCGCGATCAGCAGCGCGCCGCGCAGACTGGCGCCCCGCAGGTCGGCGCCGGCCAGCCGGGCCCCGATCAGATCCGCCCCGCGGTGGTTGCGACGCCGGCCGGGCAGCCCCGCCCGCGCCAGCTCGCCGGCCCGCAGCAGCAGCTCGTTCACCTCGCCGCGCAGCGCGTTGACGTCCACCGCGCGGATCTCCTCGGCACTGCCCCGGGTGAGTTCCTCGATACGGTCCGCCGCGCGCCGCAGGTCCCGGTGGACGGGCCGGGCCGCCGCGAGGCCGAGCGCCTCGGTGACGTACCACAGCAGCTCGTGCAGCTGCCGCATCACCGGGAACACGGCGAACATCGCCCCGGAGGTGCCCGGCGCGCTCCGCCAGTCCGTACCGCCGAAGGTGACCTGGGAGACCTTCTGGCCCGCGCCGAAGCAGTCGAAGACGGTGCAGCCCGGATAGCCCCGCTCGCGCAGGTCGGTGTGGATGCCGCAGCGGAAGTCCGCCTGGAGGTTCCCGCACGCCTTTCCGGCCGGCTTGTCGGCGGCGAAGTCGGCGGAGCGGGCGAAGGGCAGCGCGACGCAGCACAGCCCGAAGCACGACGCGCAGTCGGCCTGCAGGTCCGCCCGGCGCGGCGCGGGCACCGGGTCACCGCCGCCGGGTGCCCCCTGCTTGCCGCGCGCCGCCTCCCGGGGCGAGGGCGCCTGCGGGGACCGGCGCCCGCCGCGCCCCCCACCCGCCGTGTCGGACCCGCCCCGGCGTGCGGACGAGGCGGGGCGCTTGCGGCCCCCGGCGGGGGAGGGGGTTCCGTGCTGTCGGGACACCGTGCGTGCTCTCCAGGGACGAGACGAGCACCGCCGGTCTGCGGCGCTCGGAAGACCGGCCGTCCATTCTCGCAGAGCGCGTACGGGGCCTGAGCGGATTGCCCCGGACGGGCATCGGTCCCTACCGTGCCGCTGCGGTGTCCCCGGCGCTGGGCGGTCAGGCCGTGACCGCCGCCTCCTCGCTGTCCGCCAGCCACAACAGCAGCGGCGACAACCCCAGTTCCACGGCCGCCAGCAGGAGCTGGAACCAGTGCGGCCGGCCCGCGACGGCGAGGGAGAGCAGCCGCGCCGCCCCGCCGAGCAGGAACACCGCGGTCAGTATCCGGACCGCGGCCGCCGGGACGGGGGACTGCCGCACCGCCCACAGCCAGGCCAGCCCGTACCCGGCGAAGACCGCGCCCATGAACCGCCCGAAGCTGTCGACGGTCGGCCCGGCCGCACCGGCGCCGGGGATCGCGGCGTTCCCGAGCAGCACATGGAAGAGGCCGATGGCCACGCACGCGTACCCCATGGCCCACGCCAGTCCTCGCAGCACTCCGACCCGCGTCATGCCGGACACCCCCGTCGCTTGGTAGACACACGTCCAGTAACGCCCTCAGGGTAGGCGCCGCTAGTAGACACATGTCAAGTAACATGCCGCCCATGTCCCCTCGCCGCCGCCTCAGCCCCGACGAACGCCGGGCCGAACTCCTCGCCGTGGCCGCGCGGCAGTTCGCCGAGCGTCCCTACGACGAGGTGCTGATGGAGGACGTGGCCGAGCGGGCGGGCGTCTCCCGTGCGCTGCTGTACCGGTACTTCCCGAGCAAGCGGGACCTGTTCGCCGCGCTCTACCGGCAGGTCGCCGAGCGGCTGCTCGACCTGACCCGGCTCGACCCCGCCGACGACCTGGCGGACCAGCTGGCCCAGGGGCTGGACGTGCACATCGCGTACTTCGCGGAGAACCGCAACACCGTCCTGGCGGCCAACCGGGTCCTGGCCGGCGACCGGCTGATCCAGACCATCATCACCGGTGAGCTGGACGCCCTGCGTGAGCGCCTGCTCGCCGTCCTGCCGGTCACCGACGCCGGCACCCGGCAGGCCGTCTCCGGCGTCCTGAAGAGCTGGCTGGTCTTCGTCCAGGTGCTGTGCGTGGACTGGCTGACCGAGCCGACGTGCACCCGCACCGAACTGCGGGACGTGTGCGTGGGTGCCGTGCTGGGCGCCTTGCGCCCCCTGCTGAAGGAGGACCCGGCGCCCGGCCGGCCGTACTGAGTGACGCCGTGGCTCAGATCTGGACGACCTCGGCGGAGTTGATCACGACCTGCTCCTTGGGCACGTCCTGCGCACCCGTGGGGACCTGCGCGATCCGGTCGACGACGTCCTGGCCCTCGACGACCTTGCCGAAGACCGCGTAACCCCAGCCGTCCTGGCCCGGGTAGTTCAGGAAGTCGTTGTCGCTGACGTTGATGAAGAACTGCGCGCTGGCCGAGTGCGGAGCGGACGTCCGGGCCATGGCGACGCTGTACTTGACGTTCTTCAGGCCGTTCTTGGCCTCGTTCTCCACCGTGCGCGGGGCGGGCTTGATGCGCATGTCGGTGCCGTGGCCACCGCCCTGGACCATGAAACCGTTGATGACCCGGTGGAAGATCGTTCCTGCGTAGTGGCCGCTGTTGAGGTACTCCAGGAAGTTCTCGACCGTCTTCGGGGCCTTGGCGTCGTCGAGGCTGAGGACGATGTCGCCCATCGTCGTCGAAAGGCGGACGTTGGTCATGACTGCTTCTCCACTCGCTGTACGTCGTCTCTCCCCTGCCCGAACAGGCACGGGAAACACGTCAGTCTTTCACAGCCCCTGCGGGTACACCCTGTCCCACTGGTCCGGCACGGGAGAACCGTCCTGACGGAGCACCGGCCCGCGCGTGCCGTCCGGGTTCTCGTATCCGGTCGTGGCACACGGGTACGGGTCCGCCCTGCGCGGCTTCGGCTGAAGGAACATCGGGTTGACGATCCAGCGCCCGTCGCCGTCGTCGTACGCCCGGCACATCAGCTCGGTCCTGTTGCGGTTGAGCACGAGCCGCAGCACCGTGGCGTCCCGCAGGAAGGTGACGTCGGTGTCGGAGTCGCCGGCCGCGAAGACCTGCCGGCGGTCCGCGGGCAGGGACCGCTCGGCCGCGGCGCCGTGGACGCCGTACACCACCGTGTTGATCCAGCACCGCTTGCCGTCGATGTACGGGATCAGCGCGTCCTCGCCGTCGCGGACCGTGCCGCAGCCCCTCAGATGCGCGGTGAGCCGGCCGGCCGCGGTGACGCTGCGGATGCCGATGGTGTGCGCGGCGTCGACGCCGGCGCCACGCGCCCACACCTCGACGACCGGTTCGGGCGAGGCGGAGGTGATCCATACGTCGAAGCCGGACCGCTGGAGCGTGCGGATCAGGTCGCGCTGCTCGGCGTAGTAGCGCACCCAGCCGGTCTCCCGTCCGCTGCCGACCCGCTGCTCGGTTCCGACCGGCGCAGCGAGGTTCTCCGCCCGGGCCGCCGCGGCGAACTCCCTGACCTCGCGCGGCGTCCAGCCCTGCAGCAGCTGCGCGAGCCATGCGTACTGCGGCTGCGTGCGGCGGTGGTCGAAGCCGGCGAAGGCGTGCTCACCGCCGGTCGTGGCGCCGTCGGAGTACACCGCGCGGATCTCGTCGGCGCAGCCGGTGTCCGTGGCGGTGGGCAGCGGCGCACCGGCCGGCGCGGAGCTGCCGCAGGCGGCCGCGAGCGCCCGGACGGCGGCGTCGGTGAGGTGGCGGCTGGTCGTGCGCCAGTCCCGGTGGGCGGGCCGGCGGATCCTTTCGTGGCGCAGCAGCCAGAACATCGTCGCGTCACCGACGTCGTTCTTGACGACCGTGTTGTCCCAGTCGAACACCGCGACCGGTCGGCCCTTCATCCGGTGGGACCGTTCCCCGCAGCCGCCGTGACGGTCGATCAGCTGCTGGAGCCGCGCGCGGTTGTCGCCGTACCAGCCGGGCGAGGGCGCGAGGACGGGGCACGCGCGCGGCGCCGGCTCCGCCACGGCCGGGCGGCCGGCGGCCAGGGATCCGGCGAGCAGGAACAAGGCCAGGGCGGTCACCAGCCGTGGACGGCTCTTGCCGGACATGGGATACGCCTCCTCGGGCTGCGGAACGCTGGAGCTGTGGAACGTGTGGACGGCCGCCGGCCGTGCGGGCGCGCCGGCGGCCGTCCGGGGCGGCGGGCGGGGCCTACAGCGGGGTGACGTACGCGCCCGCGATGCCGCCGTCGACGAGGAACTCGGCGGCGTTGACGAAGGAGGAGTCGTCGCTGGCGAGGAAGGCGACGGCGGCCGCCATCTCCTCCGGCTCGGCGAACCGCCCCACCGGCACGTGCACCAGGCGGCGCGCGGCACGCTCCGGGTCCTTCGCGAACAGCTCCTTCAGCAAGGGGGTGTTGACCGGGCCGGGGCACAGCGCGTTGACGCGGATGCCCTCCCGGGCGAACTGGACGCCGAGTTCGCGGGACATGGCGAGCACGCCGCCCTTGGAGGCGGTGTAGCTGATCTGCGAGGTCGCCGCGCCCATGACGGCGACGAACGACGCGGTGTTGATGATCGACCCCCTGCCCTGGCGGCGCATGTAGGGGAGCGCCGCCTTGCAGCACAGGTAGACGGAGGTGAGGTTGACCTCCTGGACGCGCTTCCAGGCCTCCAGGCCGGTCTCCAGGATGGAGTCGTCGTCGGGCGGCGAGATGCCCGCGTTGTTGAAGGCGACGTCGATGCTCCCGTAGGTGTCGTAGGCCGTCTTGAACAGGGCCTCGACCTGCTCCGGGTCGGTGACGTCGACCTGCACGAACAGCCCGCCGACCTCTTCGGCGGCGGCCTTTCCGGCGGCCGCGTCGATGTCGGCGCACACGACGTTCGCGCCCTCGGAGGCGAGACGGCGCACGGTGGCCAGGCCGATGCCGCTGCCGGCTCCGGTGACGACGGCGGTACGGCCGGCCAGGCGGCGGCAGATGGCGGACTCGGTCACGGTCGGTTCTCCTCGGTGCTGATGAAGACGTTCTTGGTCTCGGTGAAGGCGGTGAGGGCGTCCGGCCCCAGCTCCCGGCCGATGCCGGACTGCTTGAACCCGCCGAACGGGGTCCAGTAGCGGACGCTGGAATGGGAGTTGACGGACAGGTTCCCGGCGGCGACCGCCCGCGAGACGCGGATCGCGCGTCCCACGTCCCGGGTCCACAGGGAGCCGGACAGGCCGTAGTCGGTCGCGTTGGCCAGGCGTACGGCGTCCGCCTCGTCCTCGAAGGGCAGGACGACGGCGACGGGCCCGAAGATCTCCTCGGTGGCCGCCGGGTCACCGGGGCGTCCCTCCAGGACCGTCGCCGGGTACCAGAAGCCCTTGCCCTCGGGAGCCTCGCCGCGGATGACGACGGGAGCGCCGTCGGGGACGTAGGAGCGCACGCGCTCGCGCTGGGCGGCCGAGATCAGCGGGCCCATCTGCGTCTCGGGGTCCGCCGGATCGCCCACCCGCCACGCCGTGACGGCCGGTTCGAGCAGCTGAAGGAAGCGGTCGTACACCTCGCGCTGGACGAGGATGCGGCTGCGGGCGCAGCAGTCCTGGCCGCTGTTGTCGAGGAAGGAGCCGGGCGCCGCGGCGGCGGCCCGCTCCAGGTCGGCGTCGGCGAAGACGATGTTCGGGCTCTTGCCGCCGAGTTCGAGGGTCACCCGCTTGAGCTGCGCCGAGCCCTTCGCCAGCACCTGCTTGCCGACGGCCGTGGACCCGGTGAACACCACCTTGGCGACACCGGGGTGCTCCACGAGCGCGGCGCCGGTGACCGGGCCGGCGCCCGGCAGCACCTGGAACAACCCCTCGGGCAGACCGGCCTCCAGCGCGAGCCGGGCCAGCCTGATCGCCGTCAGCGGGGTCGTCTCGGCGGGTTTGAGCAGCACCGCGTTGCCCGCGGCCAGCGCCGGGGCAGCGCCCCAGCAGGCGATGGGCATCGGGAAGTTCCACGGCGCGATCACCGCCACCACACCGAGCGGCTCGTGGAAGGTGACGTTCAGGCCGCCCGCCACCGGGATCTGACTGCCCGCCAGGCGCTCGACGCCGCCGGCCGCGTAGTCGAACAGGTCGCGGGCGTTGCCGGCCTCCCAGCGGGCGTTGCCGATCGGATGGCCGGCCTCCAGGACCTCCAGCCTCGCCAGCTGCTCCAGGTGGTCGTCGATGACGGCGGCGAAGCGGCGCAGCAGCCGGGCCCGGTCGCCGGGCGCGAGCGCGGCCCAGGCGGTCTGGGCGCGGGCGGCGCGGGCGACGGCCTCGGCCACCTCCGCGGCGCTCGTGGCCGGGACGGTGGCGACGACCTCCTCGGTCGCCGGATTGAGGACCTCGTGCGCAAAGGGCTCGGAAGGCTCGCAGCGGTAGGAGTGGTCGGACAAGGGGTTCCTCACAGGCGCTCGAAGGAACGGAAACGCTCCCAGTCGGTGACGGCGGAGTCGAAGGCGTCCAGCTCGACGCGGGCCATGTTCAGGTAGTGCTCGACGACCTCCTCGCCGAAGGCGGCCCGCGCGATCGGGGAGGACTGCCACAGCTCGGCGGCCTCCCGCAGAGTGCCGGGCACCTGCCTGGCGTCGCCCGTGTACGCGTTGCCGGTGCACCCCTCGGGCAGCTCCAGCTCGTGCTCGATGCCGTACAGCCCGGCCGCGACCATGCCGGCGACCGCCAGATACGGGTTGACGTCGCCGCCGGGCAGCCGGTTCTCCAGGCGGTGCCCGGGGCCGTGGCCGATGACCCGCAGCGCGCAGGTGCGGTTGTCGGGACCCCAGGCGACGGCGGTCGGCGCGAACGAGCCCGGGCGGAACCGCTTGTAGGAGTTGATGTTCGGCGCGTACAGCAGCGTGAAGTCCCGCATCGCCGCCAGTTGCCCGGCCAGGAAGTGCTCCATCAGCGGGGACATCCCGTACGGCCCGTCGCCCGCGAGGACGGGACGGCCGGCCTCGTCGCGCAGCGAGAGGTGAATGTGGCAGGAGTTGCCCTCACGTTCGTCCCACTTGGCCATGAAGGTGAGGGACACGCCCTCCTGCGCGGCGATGGTCTTGGCGCCGGTCTTGTAGATGCTGTGCTGGTCGCAGCTGGTCAGCGCCTCGTCGTAGCGGAAGGCGATCTCGTGCTGCCCGAGGTTGCACTCGCCCTTGGCGGACTCCACGGTCATGCCCGCCGCACCCATCTCGTTCCGGATGCGCGCCAGCAGCGGTTCGACCCGGGCGGTGCCCAGCAGCGAGTAGTCGACGTTGTACTGGTTGGCCGGGGTCATCTCGCGGTAGCCGCGGGACCAGGCCGCCTCATAGGTGTCCTTGAAGACCATGAACTCCAGCTCGGTGCCCGCGTACGCGGTCCAGCCGTGCTCCGCGAGCCGGTCCAGCTGGCGGCGCAGGATCTGGCGCGGGGAGGCGACCACCGGGGAGCCGTCGTGCCAGGCCAGATCGGCGAGCAGCAGCGCGGTGCCCGCGTCCCAGGGGGTGCGGCGCAGGGTGGCGGGGTCGGCGTGCATCGCGAAGTCGCCGTAGCCGCTCTCCCAGGAGGACATGGCGTAGCCGCCGACGGTGTTCATGTCGGCGTCCACCGCGAGCAGGTAGTTGCAGCCCTCGGTGCCATGGCGCAGGACCTCGTCGAGGAAGAAGCGCGCGGCGAACCGCTTGCCCTGGAGCCTTCCCTGCATGTCGGTGAAGGCGAGGACGACGGTGTGGATCTCCCCGCCGTCGACGAGTGTCACCAGGTCGTCGACGCTGAGCGGGGGCGTACGGTCAGCCACGGGAACGGCCTCCTGTCGGTGCGGACGGAGGCCCTAAGGTACGCATGCAGACCTTTGGAAGGGAAGAGCCCGGAGGTCTTGCGCTCGGCGCTCCGGGAACGCAAAGGTGTGCATCCGTACCTTTCCTCGAGGTAGGGAGCGGCCCATGACCGACGGCACCGACGCACATGTGACCTCGTCTTCCCCCGCGGCGCCCCCGTCGCCGGACGACGCCTACCTCCAACGGCGCACCCTGCGCCGGGGCAGCGCCGGCTGGCTGCTGCTGACCGGCCTCGGCGTGGCCTACGTCGTCTCCGGCGACTACGCCGGCTGGAACTTCGGCCTGGCCGAGGCCGGGTTCGGCGGCCTGGCCGCGGCCGCCCTGCTGATGGGCGTGATGTACACCTGCCTGGTCTTCTCGCAGGCCGAGATGGCCGCGGTGCTGCCCACCGCCGGCGGCGGTTACGGCTTCGCCCGCCGGGCGCTCGGCCCGTGGGGCGGGTTCCTCACGGGCACCGCGATCCTCATCGAGTACGTGCTCGCCCCGGCCGCCATCGCCATCTTCATCGGTGACTACGTCGAGTCCCTGCACCTGTTCGGGCTGACCTCCGACTGGCCCGTGTACCTCGCCTGCTTCGCCCTGTTCATCGGCATCCACCTGTGGGGGGTCGGAGAGGCGCTGCGCTTCAGCTTCGTCGTCACCGGCATCGCGGTCGCCGCACTGATCGTCTTCGCCGTCGGCGCCCTCACGCACTTCGACGCCGGCCGGCTCGACGACATCCCCGTCGACCACACCGCCTTCGCCGCGAACTCCTGGCTGCCGTACGGACTCCTCGGCATCTGGGCCGCGTTCCCCTTCGGCATGTGGTTCTTCCTCGGCGTCGAAGGGGTGCCGCTGGCCGCCGAGGAGACCAAGGACCCGGCGCGCTCCCTGCCGAGGGCGATGGCCCTGTCCATCGGCATCCTGCTCGCCCTGGCCCTGGTCACCTTCCTCACCGCGACCGGGGCACACGGCTCGGCCGCGATCAAGGACGCCGGCAATCCGCTGGTCGCGGCGCTGGAAGGGGACGGCGGGCCCACCGCGCTGAGCCGGTTCGTGAACTACGCCGGCCTCGCCGGGCTCGTCGCCTCCTTCTTCTCCCTCATCTACGCCGGCTCCCGGCAGCTGTTCGCTCTCTCCCGGGCCGGCTACCTGCCCCGCTTCCTGTCCCTGACCAGCCGCCGCAAGGCGCCTCACCTCGGCCTGCTGGTGCCCGGCGCGCTCGGCTTCGCGCTCGCCGCCGCGACCCGCGACGGCGCCCGCATGCTCAACGTCGCCGTGTTCGGCGCGACCATCTCCTACGCCCTGATGGCGCTGTCCCACATCGTGCTGCGCCGCCGTGAGCCGCGGCTGCCACGGCCGTACCGCACCCCGGGCGGCGTCGTGACCTCCTCGGTGGCCCTGGTCCTGGCGTGCGCCGCGCTCGCCGCGACGTTCCTGGTGGACAAGACCGCCGCGCTGATCGCGCTGGCCGTGTACGCGGTCGCCCTCGCCTACTTCGCGCTCTACAGTCGGCACCGTCTCGTGGCCTCCGCCCCCGAGGAGGAGTTCGCCGCGCTGGCGGCCGCCGAGGCCGAACTCGAACGCGACTGACCCCGCCCCACGCCCGGAAGGAAAGACCCCCGTGCCCACGCCTTGCATCGGCATCAGCACCTACCTGGAGTCCTCCGTGCGCTGGGGCGTGTGGGACCTGCCCGCCGCAGTGCTCCCGGCCGGCTACCACGAGCTGGTGCAGCGCTGCGGCGGGCTCGCTCTCCTGCTGCCGCCGGACGACCCGGGCGCCGCCGAGGAGACCGTCGCCCGCCTGGACGGCCTGGTCGTCACCGGCGGCCCCGACGTCGACCCGCGCCGCTACGGCGCCGCACGCCACCCGCGCACCGGCCCCGCCCACGAGCGGCGGGATGCCTGGGAACTCGCCCTGATCGACGCCGCGCTGGAGCGGGGCACCCCGCTGCTCGGCGTCTGCCGGGGCATGCAACTGCTCAACGTGGCCCTCGGCGGCACCCTCATACAGCACCTGCCGGACGTGGTGGGACACGGCGGCCACTGCGGCCCGCCCGGGGTGTTCGCCCGGCACGTCGTCAAACCGGTGCCGGGCACCCGGCTGGCCGCGGTACTGCCCGAGGCCGTCACCGTGGCGACCTACCACCACCAGGCCCTGGACCGGCTGGCCGACGGCCTGACGGCGAGCTGCCACGCCGAGGACGGCACGGTCGAGGCCGTCGAGCTGCCCGGCGCCGGTGGTTTCGCCATGGGCGTGCAGTGGCATCCGGAGGCCGGAACCGACGTACGGCTCATGCAGGCCCTGATCACGGCGGCCCGGGCCCGTCGGGACGCGAGGGAGGCGCCCTAGAGTGCTTCGTTAGGTTCTGGTTCTTCTCGTCGGTAGGGGGCGAGGGCGCGGTCGGCCGGCAGGACGGGACTCGCTATCGTCCGACTCCCGTGATGAGGCCGGCCGCCTTCTCCGCGGCCATGATGGTCGGTGCGTTGGTGTTGCCGCGCGGCACCGTCGGGAAGACCGAGGCGTCCACGACGCGCAGGCCCGGCACGCCGAGGACACGCAGCTCGGGGTCGACGACCTCACCGATCGCGCACGTCGACGTCGGGTGGAACAGCGTCTGCCCGTTGCGCTGTGCCCAGGCGAGGAGATCCGCGTCCGCGTCCGAGTCCGGGACGAGGTACGGCCCCGTCGCGACGTCGGTCACCGCCCGCTGTGCCGCGATATCCAGGGCGATGCGCAGACCGGCGACGATGGCGTCGCGGTCCTGCCTGGTGGTGAGGTAGTTGTGCACGATCCGGGGCGCGGCGTCGGGCCGCGGGGAGCGCAGGGTGACCGTGCCGCGGCTGGTCGGGGCGAGCACACACGGGCCGAAGGCGAAGCCGTGCTCGGTGGGTGCGCCGAGCCCCTCCTGGTGGAAGAGTACGGGGGAGGCGTGGAACTGCACGTCCGGGGCGGCCAGGTCGTCCCGGCTGCGGAAGAAGCCGCCGGCCTCGCCGAGGTTGGAGGTGAGGTGGCCGCGGCCCTCGCTCTGCAGCAGCGCGGCGTTCTCCGGCGTGGCCGCCGTGAGGAGCGACTCGACGCCGGTACGGAAGTTCAGCAGCGTCATGTAGTGGTCCTGCAGCCCCTCGCCGACGGGCAGGTCCTGGACGACGCCGATGCCGAAGGCGGACAGGGTGGCGGCCGGCCCGATCCCGGACAGCATCAGCAGCTTCGGCGACTCGTAGGCGCCCGCGGACAGGATCACCTCGCGTTCGGCGCGCACCACCTCGACGGTGCCGCCCCGCTCCACCTCCACACCGGTCGCCCGGCCGCCCTCGACCACTACGCGGTGGGCGAGGGCCGACGGCAACACGGTCAGGTTCGGCCGCTCCAGCGCGGGGTGCAGATACGCGACGGCGGCGCTGCAGCGCAGACCGCCGCGCTGGGTGAGCTGGTAGCGGCCGACACCGAACTGCGTCTCGCCGTTGAAGTCGTCGTTCGCCTTGTGCCCGGCCTGCACGGCCGCCTGCACGAAGACCGAGGCGAGCGGGTGCAGCGACCGGCCGTCGCTGACGGTCAGCGGCCCGTCCGCGCCGTGGTACTCGTCCGCGCCGCGCTCGTTGTCCTCCGAGCTCTTGAAGTACGGCAGGACCTCGTCGTACGACCAGCCGTCGGCACCGGCCGCGGCCCAGCCGTCGTAGTCGGCGCGGTTGCCGCGGATATAGATCATCGCGTTGATCGAGCTGGAGCCGCCGAACACCTTGCCCCGGGGCAGGTAGGTCCGCCGCCCGCCGATCCCCGGCTCCGGCTCGCTGTCCAGGTCCCAGTCCAGGGCCGATTTGAACAACTGCGGGAAGGCGGCCGGGACATGGATCTCCTGCGCGGTGTCGGGACCGCCGGCCTCGATCAGCGCCACCCGGACCTCCGGATCCTCCGAGAGGCGTGCCGCGAGCACACAGCCCGCGGAACCGGCACCGACGATGACGTAGTCGTACGTGCTCATGCCCATCTCCTTTGGCAGCAAGTGCGGGTGCCGTGACATGCGGTCCTGCTCGGCCGGGAAGCCCGGTGCCGGCCCCGGTGACGGGGTGGCGGAGGGATCTGGTGCCCGGATGAGGAAGGGGAGCCGGTGGGCCAGTGCCCGCTGCTGCCAGGGTCCCGCGTGGACGTCGAGATGGTCGACGGGATACTCGGCCAACCGCCCCAGCGAACCGGCCCGTTCGACGGCCCAGCAGCAGGCCGCGGCCGCCCTCGTCCGAGATGCGGGCGTGGCGCAGGTGCGGCGAGGTGCTGTTCGTGTCGAAGACCTCGCACGTCAGCGTGGACCGGAGTATCCGCCGCGGCTGGATCGGGCCCTTGCCGTAGCGGATCGCGTTGGTGACCAGCTCACTGACGATCAGCTCCGTGGCGAAGCCGTCGGCGTCCAGGGTCAGCACACTGCCCTCGGCCAGCTCGAACTGGGCCGTCTCGAAGGGGAGTCCGCCCTCCCTGGTCCGCGCCCCTCCAGCCGGGCCCACCAGGCGGGCCGCGGGCTACAGCGGTGCCGGGGACGACGCGCCCGCGATCAGCAGCCTCGGGCTTCCCGTGCCGTCCGCCGGCACGCTCCACAGGTCGCTGCCGCCGATCTTGCCGTCGGCGGGCAGGGTGTAGACGAGGGTGCGGTCGTCGAGCCAGGTGGCCTGGTCGTCGACGCTGTGGCGTTCGGCGAGCGGCGTCCGGCGCAAGGTCTTGAGGTCGAGGACGTACTCGTGCCAGAGCGAGGCACCGGACAGGACCCGCCTCTTGTAGGCGACCCGGGTCCCGTCGGGGGAGAGCGACGGGCACTCCACGTTCTCCGCCAGGGTGGTCACCGTACGCCGGGAGAGGGAACCGCGGACCAGGTGGGTGCGGCCGGCGGAGTTCAGGGTGGCGTAGAAGGTGTCGTCGTCGGCGGCGAACGTGACGCCCCAGAAGTTGACGTCCGAGGCGTGGTACGGCTTGCCGTCCTTGACGACGGAGAACGTCTCCAGGCTGGGCGTCAGCCGCATCGTACGGGTGTCCAGCACGGAGGTGCGGGTGGAGAAGAAGGCCGACGAGTACGACTCGCCGGAGACGAAGACGGTCCACGCGGCGAAGCGGCCACTGGGCGAGACGCGGGCCCGGCTCGGGGTGCCCGCGAGCGGGAAGGTGCGCACGGTGCGCAGCCCGGCGTCGAGGATCAGGGCGCGGTTGCTCTGCTTGAGCACGCCGGGGTTGGACTGGAGGCAGACGCCCGTGCCGGCCGCCGCGTAGAAGCGGACGCACTTCAGGCTCGCCGCGATCCGCCTGCCCCCCGGATCGGCCGACGGCACGGAGGCGAGAGCGCCCCGGTGCGGGCCGGCGGCCGCGTTCACGAACAGCAGGCGGCCCTTCTGGCCGAGCGCAGGCGTGCCCGCGGTGACGGCGGGACCGCCCGACTGCGCCCGGCCGGCCCGGTCGGCGCGGTCGGCGGCGTGCAGGACGACGCCGGTGCCGAGGCCGGCGAGCAGCAGCACCGCGGCGAGGAGGATCAGCAGGCGGCGGCGCAGCGGTGTCATTCCGGTCCTCGCGTTCGTCGTTCCGGCGGGGCCAACGGGGCCGGCGGAGCCGGTGGATGTCGTGGTCATCGTGTGCCGTCCGCCGGCCGCAGCACCAGGCCCGCGACGACGGCGCAGCACACCAGGCCGGCCGCCGAACAGGCCAGCGCGGGGCCGTCGCCCCACATCGTCCACGCGGCGCCGAAGCCCAGCGAGCAGCAGAAGCGGGCCAGGGCCTGGCTGGTGCCGACGATGGCGAGGCCGCTGGCGCGCAGGTGCTCGGGCACGACACCGGCGAGGGCGGCCGGGAGGACGCCGTCGGTGGCCGCGTAGAACGTGCCGTGCAGGGCGAGGACGACCGGCGCCAGGACCGGCGCGGCCGGCGCCCACAGCAGCAGGGCGTAGGCGGCGAGCAGGGCCAGATGCCCGGCGAGGAACACGGTGCGCCGCCCGACCCGGTCGGCCAGCGCGCCCATCGGCACGGCCAGCAGCAGGAACACGACGGCGGTGCCCAGCGGCAGCAGCGTGAACCACGCGTCACCGACCCCGGCCCGCCGTTGCAGCAGCAGATAGAGGAAGGCGTCGCTGACGGTGGTCAGACCGAGCAGCGCGGCACAGCCGGCGAGCGCCCGCAGCCGCGGCAGGCGCAGCAGGGCGAGCGCCTCGCCCACGGACGGCTTGGGGCGCGGCGGGCCGGCCTCCTCCGTCCGCCCCGGCTGCCGCCGCCCCGGTACGAACAGCACCAGGACCAGCACCCCCAGCACCGCCACGCACGTGCTCACGCCGAACACGGCGTCGTAGCCGTCGGCGGCAGCGCGCAGGATGAGGAAGGCCGTCAGCGGGCCGAGCATGGCGCCGGTGGTGTCCATCGCCCGGTGCACGCCGAACGCCCGGCCCTGGTTCGCGGCCGGCGTGGACAGGGAGATCATCGCGTCGCGCGGGGCGGTGCGCAGGCCCTTGCCGGTCCTCTCCAGCGCCAGGACGGTGCCGAGCGTGCCGAGGCTGCCGGCGAGCAGCAGCAGCGGCTTGCACAGCGCCGAGAGCCCGTAGCCGAGCCCGGCCATCAGCTTGTGGCCGCGCACCCGGTCGGCGAGGTGGCCGCCGGTGAGCTGCACCAGCGCGCTGACGCCGTTGTAGATGCCGTCCAGGGTGCCGAACCCCAGCGGGCTGAAGCCGAGCGTGCTGACCAGGTAGAGCGGCAGGACGGCGGTGACCATCTCCGAGGAGATGTCGGTGATCAGGCTGACCGTGCCGAGCACGAGCACGACCGGGGCGACTGCGGGCCGCCGGCCGCGTATACGGCCCGCGTCGGCGCCCGTCTGCGCCGGTGCGGAACGGTCGGTGAGGTACATGTGGCAGGACTCCCGGTGCGCTCAGTTCCGCCGGCTGCTCTCGTCGCGCAGCCAGGTGCCGAAGTCCCCGGCGCGGATGGCCCTGCGCGCCCCCCGGCGGGCGACCAGCGCCGCGGCGACGAAGACCACGACGCCCGGCAGGAGTGATGGCTCCGCGCGCAGCAGCGCCGTCAGGTCCGATCGTCCGGTTCGCGCCGAGGACCCCTGCGGGCCCTGCCGCTCGACCTGCGCGGTGGACACCGCCGCCCGGACCCGCCGTTTGATCAAATCCCGCCAGGTGCGCGGTGGATGGACCACGACCTGTGCCGCGCCGACCACGCGCCGCTCGTGCGCGGCGAACGCCAGCGACGCGGCCAGGTCGTCCGCCATCAGCGGCGGCAGGACGGCGATCCGGTCGTGCCCGGCCTTGGACAGCGCGATGACGCCCCGGCCGAACAGCCCTTCGCGCACCGCGGGCAGCCGCTGCCACACCCGGTAGTAGGCGCGCACCGGCCAGGCGCAGGCGGCCAGCGGGATGTGCCGCCGTGGCGCGGTGGCGAGGATCCGCAAGGTGCCGTCGGCGCCGTCGTCCAGGGGCGTGGTGAGCGCCCGTACGTCGGCGGCCGTGAGCACCACGTCGGCGTCCACGTACAGGCGCGGGAAGCCGCGCGCGTGGTCGTCACCCGCCCGCAGCGCGGCGTGCTTGGAGGGGACGGGGATCTCGACCACCCGCACGCGCGGACCGCGGGCGGCCGCGACGCGCGCGGTGTCGTCCGTGCACCCGTTGCACACGACCACGATGTCGGTGTCGTCCCCGAAGCCGTCGGCCAGCAGAGCATCGAGGAGCCGGCCGAGGACGCGCGCCTCGTTGTGCGCCGGGATCACGATGCTCGTCACCCGGGCAGTATGCCCCCCGGCATCCCGTTGCGCTGCGTGTTTCGTCCAACTGTTCCCGGGACTGCGTCCCGTGGTCTAGATTGAGGTCCGCCGGACCGGTTTGGGAGGGAAACCAGACCCTGGCTGCACGTCAGGGGAACGGCGTTGGGGGACCGGAGGCCGAAACAGGCAGCCGGCCAGCACGCGGGGGGCGTGAAGCGGTTGGGGAACCGCTGAGACTCCCTTGTTTTTCAGTGCCGTTGGGCTGAGGAGACACAGCGGCGCCGATCCATTCCCGGCTGCGGGTCTCGCGACCGCATGCCCGGTTTTCGTTGGCTCAGGCATAGTTGCGCATGTGGTGGTGGGGGGTCCATGACCATTGAGATGACGCATGAGCACCTGGTCGTGGAACATAGACGTCCAGATGCTCGTCGAAGACGCTGGGAACGCACATACCGAAGAGCTCTGCTGGCCGCGGACGTGTTCGCGTCCCTGGCCGCCGCCCTGGTGATTCACGGGGCGTACGGCCGCTGGGCGGTGGCGCTGGTGCTGCCGCCGCTGTGGATCGTGGCGATGCTCGCCCACCGCACCTACGAGCGCGGCGCCCTCGGTCTGGGGGCCGAGGAATACCTTCGTGTGCTGCGCGGCGCCGCCCTGCTGCCCGCGCTGGCGGCCACCTACTGGGTGTTCACCCGCGATGCGGGGTTCCTGCATGACATGACGACGGCCGCGGTGCCGGCGATCGCCTTCGCGCTGCCGCTCCGTTACGCACTGCGCCGCCGGCTGCACCGGCGCTGGGCGCGGGGGCGCGACCGCAGCGCGACGCTCCTGGTCGGGCCCTCGCGCGGGGTCCTGGAGCTGGCCGCCGTCCTGCGGCGCACCGGCGGCGCACGCGCCCTGCACGTCGCCGGCGCGTGCGTGAGCGACGCCGACCACAGCACACAGATCCGCCGGCTGGGGGTGCCCGTCCTGGGCGGCGCCGGCGACCTGGACGACGTCATCCGGGCCATGGGCATCGGCACCGTGGTGGTGCTCCCGGCCCCGGAGTTCGACGCCGCCGTCCTGCGCCGCATGTCGTGGACGGCCGCCGTCCACGCCGCGGACTTCCTGCTGGCGCCCGTCCTGACCGACGTGTCCGCCGCCCGCCTGGCCGTGCGCCCCACCAACGGCGTGCCGCTGTTGCGCGTCCAGGCGCCGAACCTCTCCCGGCTCTCCCGGCTGCCCAAGGAGGCGCTGGACCGTACGCTCGCGGCGGCGCTCCTGCTGTTGTTCGGGCTGCCCCTGCTGCTGATCGCCCTGATCGTCCGGCTGGACAGCACCGGACCGGCCCTGTACCGGCAGCAGCGGGTGGGCCGCTACGGCGACCACTTCACCATGCTGAAGTTCCGCACCATGCGGCAGGACGCGGACGCCCTGCGGGCCGAGCTGGAGCACCTCAACAGCAACAGCGACGGACTGCTGTTCAAGGTGAAGAAGGACCCGCGCGTCACCCGCGTCGGCTCGTTCCTGCGCCGCAGCTCGCTCGACGAACTGCCGCAGCTGATCAACGTGGTCAAGGGCCACATGTCGCTCGTGGGCCCCCGCCCTCCGCTCCCCGAGGAGGTGGAGGAGTACACGCCGGACATCAAGCGCCGGCTGCTGGTCAAACCCGGTCTCACCGGGCTGTGGCAGGTCAGCGGCCGCTCCGACCTGCCCTGGGACGAGGCGGTCCGGCTCGATCTCGGATACGTGGACAACTGGTCGATGGGCCTCGACCTGTCGATCCTGCTGCGCACCGGCTCGGCCGTGGTGCGCGGAACGGGGGCCTACTGATGAGCCAGGGAAAGAGGAACGCCGTGACGCAGGAGCCGTTGGGGGTCGCCGTCGTCGGGGCCGGCTACTGGGGCCCCAACCTCGTCCGCAACTTCCAGGCCAGTGACCGGTTCCGGCTGCGCTGGCTGTGCGACCTCGACGTGGACCGCGCCCAGCGGGTCCTCGGCGGTTACTCGACCGTGCAGGCCACCGCGGACTACGCGGCCGTCCTCGCCGATCCGGAGGTGGACGCCGTCGCCGTGGCCACGCCCGCCGGCACCCACCTCGACATCGCCCTGGCCGCCCTGCGCGCCGGCAAGCACGTCCTCGTGGAGAAACCCCTCGCGGCCACCTACGCCGACGGGCTGCGCCTGGTGAACGAGGCGCGGGAGCGCGGCCTGACCCTGATGTGCGACCACACCTACTGCTACACGCCCGCCGTGGGCCGCATCCGGGAGGCGGTCCACTCCGGGGAACTCGGCGAGATCCACTTCGTCGACTCGGTGCGCATCAACCTCGGGCTCGTCCAGAAGGACATCGACGTGCTGTGGGACCTGGCCCCGCACGACCTGTCCATCCTGGACTTCATCCTCCCCGGCCACGTCGAGCCGGTCGCCGTCGCCGCCCACGGGGCCGACCCGATCGGCGCGGGCCAGGCCTGCGTGGCCTATCTGACGCTGCAGCTCAACACGGGGGCCATCGCCCACGTGCACGTCAACTGGCTCTCCCCGACGAAGGTGCGCACCACCATGGTGGGCGGCGCCAAACGCACCCTGGTGTGGGACGACCTCAACCCGCTGCAACGGGTGGCGATCTACGACCGGGGCGTGGACCTGGCCGCGCCGCAGGAGATCGGTGCGGACGAGCGCCGCGACATGCTCGTCTCGTACCGCTCCGGGGACATGGTCGCCCCCGCGATCGCCGAGCGCGAAGCCCTGCGCGGCATGGCCGAGGAGTTCGCCGACGCGATCCGGCACCGGCGGGCGCCGCTGACCGACGGCCGCGCGGGCCTGCGCGTGCTGGACATTCTCGAAGCGGCCTCCCGGAGCCTTCAGTTCAAGGGCGCCGTCGTCGGCCTGCGCGCCGGCCACTGACGTCCGTTCCAGCGCCGCGCACTGACGTTCCACATCAGCGAGAGGGCCAAGCAGTTGAGCAGCGTACGAGGCAAGAAGATCCTGGTCACCGGAGGGGCGGGCACCATCGGCTCGCACCTGGTCGACCTCCTGGCCGAGGGCGGTGCCCGCGAGATCGTCGTGCTCGACAACTTCGTGCGCGGGCGCATGGCCAACCTCGCCCAGGCACTTAGGAGCAACACCGTGCGGGTCGTCGAGGGCGACATCCGTGACGCCGCCCTGGTCCGCAAGGTCACCGAGGGCGCCGACCTGGTGTTCCACCTCGCCGCGATCCGCATCACGCAGTGCGCCGAGGAACCCCGGCTCGCCAACGAGGTGATGGTCGACGGCACCTTCAACGTCCTGGAGGCGGCGGTCGACGCCGGCGTCTCCAAGATCGTCGCCTCGTCCTCGGCGTCCGTCTACGGCATGGCCGAGAAGTTCCCGACGACCGAGCGCCACCACCCCTACAACAACGACACGTTCTACGGCGCCGCCAAGGCCTTCAACGAGGGCATGCTGCGCAGCTTCCACGCCATGTTCGGGCTCGATTACGTGGCCCTGCGCTACTTCAACGTGTACGGCCCCCGGATGGACATCCACGGCCTGTACACCGAGGTGCTCATCCGCTGGATGGAACGCATCGAGGCGGGCGAGCCGCCGCTGATCCTCGGTGACGGCACCCAGACCATGGACTTCGTCGACGTCCGCGACATCGCCCGCGCCAATGTGCTGGCCGCCGAGTCCCCGGTCACCGACGAGGTGTTCAACGTCGCCGGCGGCACGGAGACCTCGCTGAAGGAGCTGGCCGAGGGCCTGCTGGAGGCGATGGGCGCCACCGGCCTGGAGCCCGAGTACGGCCCCGCCCGCACCGTGAACAACGTGGTCCGGCGCCTCGCCGACACCAGCCGGGCCGCCGAGCGGCTCGGCTTCACCGCCCACATCGACCTGCGCACCGGGCTCAAGGACCTGGTCGCGTGGTGGCGTGCGGAGCGGGAGGCGGCCAAGTGAGCACCGACCGCATCCCCGTGATGATCCCCTGGCTGGGCGAGGAGGAGGCCCGGGCCGCCTCCGAGGCCGTACTGTCCGGCTGGGTCGCCCAGGGCCCCCGGGTCGCCGCCTTCGAGCGGGCCTTCGCCGAGCGCGTCGGCGCCGAGCACGCCGTCGCGGTCAGCTCCTGCACCACCGCCCTGCACCTGTCCCTCGTCGCCCTCGGACTCGGGCCCGGCGACCAGGTCGTGGTGCCCTCGCTGTCCTTCATCGCCACCGCCAACGCGGTGCGCCACGTCGGCGCCGAGCCGGTGTTCGCGGACGTGGACCCGGCCACCGGCAACCTGACCACGGACACCGTGGACGCGGTCCGCACCCCGCGCACCCGGGCCGTCCTCGCCGTCCACCAGGGCGGCGTCCCGGCCGACGTGCACGCCCTGCGCGCCGCCTGCGCCGACTGGCAGATCCCGCTGGTCGAGGACGCGGCCTGCGCCATCGGCTCCACGGCCGGCGGCAAGCCCGTCGGACAGGGCGCCCTGGTCGCGGCCTGGTCCTTCCACCCCCGCAAGATCGTCACCACCGGCGAGGGCGGCATGATCACCACCGACGACGCCGGATGGGCGGCCCGTCTGCGCCGGCTGCGCGAACACGGCATGAACGCCTCGGCGGCCGAGCGTCACGCCAGCGACAAGCCCGTCCTGGAGAGCTATCTCGAGGTCGGCTACAACTACCGGATGACGGACATCCAGGCCGCGGTCGGCCTGGTCCAGCTCGGCAAACTCGACGCGATGATCAACCGCCGCCGGGAACTGGCGGCCCGCTACGAGGCGTTGCTGCGGGACATCCCGGGCCTCACCCCGGTCCGCGACCCCGAGCACGGCGAGAGCAACTTCCAGTCCTACTGGGTGCTGCTCGAGCCGGACTTCCCCGTCGGCCGGGACGACCTGCTCGCCGCGCTCGCCGCGGCCGGCGTCTCCGCCCGCCGCGGCATCATGGCCGCACACCTCGAACCCGCCTACGCCGGCCACCACGGCGCGCCGCTGCCGGTCACCGAACGGATCAGCCGCGACTCGCTGATCCTGCCGCTGTTCCACACGATGACCGAGGTCCAGCAGGACCGCGTGGTGGCCGCTCTGCGCGCCCAGGCCGCACGATGAACACGCTGCTGATCATCGGCGCCGGCGGCTTCGCCCGGGAGACCGCGCAGGCCGTACGGGACGCGGGCGAGGTCACGCTGCTCGGGCACCTCGACGACAACCGGGCCCTGCACGGCACCGACGTCGACGGCCTGCCCGTCCTCGGCGGCACGGACCTGGTCCACGACCTGCCCGACGCCGACGTGGTGATCTGCGTGGGCAACCCGCGCGACTACGGCGCCCGCGCCCGCCTGGTGCGCCGGCTCGACCTGCCCGAGGACCGCTACGCCACCGTGGTCCACCCGACCGCGGCCGTCTCGGCGACCTCGCGCGTCGGCCCCGGCTCGGTGCTGCTCGCGCACTGCGCGCTGACGGCCGCCGTACGGGTGGGCGCGCACGTCGCGGTGATGCCGCACACCGTCCTCACCCACGACGACGTCGTCGAGGACTTCGCCACCGTCGCGTCCGGTGTGTGCCTGGGCGGGGGAGTGCGGCTGGCCACGGGCAGCTATGTGGGCTCCGGGGCCCTGGTCCGGGAGGGCACCACGGTCGGCGCCTGGTCGCAGATCGGGATGGGGAGCACCGTGCTCGGCGACGTACCGCCGGGAGAGGTCTGGGTGGGGAGCCCGGCCCGGCGGCTGCGCGAGGCGGCCGCCCCGGCGCTGGACGAACTCGCGCTGAGAGCAATGGGGGGACCACACGCATGAACCGGATTCCACTGGTGGACCTGAAGGCGGCCCACGCGGAGGTCGCCGACGAGGTACGGGCCGGCTTCGAACGCGTCCTGGCGAACACGGCGTTCATCGGCGGGGAGGAGGTCCGCCTCTTCGAGCGCGAGTACGCCGACTTCGGCCGCGTCGCGCACTGCGTGGGCGTCGCCAACGGCACCGACGCCGTCGAACTCGCCCTGCGGGCCGGCGGGGTGGGGCCCGGCGACGAGGTCGTGGTGCCCGCCAACACGTTCATCGCCACCGTCGGCGCGGTGGCCCGCATCGGCGCCCGCCCGGTCCTCGCGGACTGCCTGCCCGACAGCCATCTGCTGGATCCGCAGGCCGCGCTGGACGCGGTCGGCCCGGCCACCCGCGCGGTGGTGCCGGTGCACCTGTACGGTCAGATGTCCGACGTCACCGCGCTGACCGGCCGGCTCCCCGGCCATGTCCGCGTCGTCGAGGACGCCGCGCAGTGCCAGGGCGCCAGCTGTGGCGGCCGCACACCGGGCAGCGGCTCCATCGCCGCCACCAGCTTCTACCCGGGCAAGAACCTGGGCGCCTACGGCGACGCGGGCGCGGTCCTCACCGACGACGAGGAACGCGCCGACCTGGTCCGTGCGATCGCCAACCACGGCGGCGTCGCCAAGTACCGCCACGACGTGCCCGGCTTCAACAGCCGCCTGGACGGACTGCAGGCCGTCGTCCTGCGCGCGAAGCTGGCCCGCCTCACGGACGGCAACGCGGCCCGCCGCGCGGCCGCCGCCCGCTACGACGCGCTGCTCACCGGCCTGGCGGCCGGCGGCCGGGTCGTCCTGCCGGTGACGGCGCCCGGCAATGTCCACGTCTGGCACCTGTACGTCGTCCAGATCACCGGCGCGGACCGCGACGACGTGGTCGGCAAGCTGGGCGCCGAGGGCATCGGCGCGGGCGTGCACTATCCGCAACCCGTCCACCTCACCCCGGCGTACCGCCATCTCGGCCACTCCCCGGGCGACTTCCCGAACGCCGAGAAGGCGGCCGAGCGGATCCTGTCGCTTCCGCTCTACCCGCAGATCACCCCCGACCAGCAGCAGCGGGTCGTGGACGTGCTCACCGCGGCGCTCGCCTGCTGAACCATCCCCGCTCCACCCCGACCGCACGGGTCGGTCCTGCACAGCACCGCTGAGAGGTACTCATGAACAGTTGGAGCAGACGGCTGCGGGGCGGGCGCCTCGCCGTCGTCGCAGCGTTGATCTGGACAGTGCTACCGCAGGCCGTCCCCGCCCAGGCGGTCACCGATCCGTGCGGTGCGGGATCGAACCCGGTCGTCTGCGAGAACTCCAAACCGGGCAGCCCGAAGTCCGACTGGTTCTCGGCCAACGCCTACGGTGACATCAAGGGGTTCACCACCAAGGAGAGCGTCCAGGCGGGCGACACGGTCCAGTTCAAGGTCCAGTCGAAGACCCCGTACCGCATCGAGATCTACCGGCTGGGCTGGTACGGCGGTGACGGCGCCCGGGAGGTGTCGACGGCGGCGCAGGCCGCGGTGACGTACCCGGCGAACTACACGACCGGTCCCAGGAGCTGCACCACCGAGAGCGCCACCGGCCTGGTCGACTGCGGCAACTGGCCGGTGACCGCGAGCTGGACCGTGCCCGGCGACGCCGTGTCCGGCCTGTACATCGCGAACATCACGCAGACCGACGGCGACGGCCTGATGCCGTACCCGTTCGTCGTCCGCAAGGACTCCAGCACCTCCGACGTCGTCGTGCAGACCAGCGACCAGACCTGGCAGGCCTACAACGACTACGGCGGCCAGGACCTGTACGGCGGCGCCGGCCCCGCGCCCGACGGCCGCGCCTACGAGGTCAGTTACAACCGGCCGCTGGACATCGGCGGCGACAACGGCATCTACGGCTCCGAGTTCATGATGCTGTCGTGGCTGGAGCGCAACGGCTACGACGTGAGCTATCTGTCCGGTGTGGACGTCTCCACCAACGGCGCCACTCTGCTGAAGAACCACAAGGTGTACCTGTCCTCCGGCCACGACGAGTACTGGACGCAGAGCCAGTACTCCAACGTGCTGGCGGCCCGCAAGGCCGGGCTGCGCGAGGCCTTCTTCAGCGGCAACGAGGTCTTCTGGAAGACCCGCCTCGCCCCGAGCATCGACGGCGCGACCACGGCGAACCGCACCCTGGTCTGTTACAAGATGACCAAGATGGCGCAGAACAACGGCATCGCCGACCCCAGCGGCAGCTGGACCGGCACCTGGATGGACCCGGCCGGCGCCCAGTACGGGCAGGCCTACCAGCCGCCGAACATCCTCACCGGCTCCATGTTCACGGTGAACGGATACCGCAACGACGCCATCACGGTCCCCGGCTCGTACGGCAGGAACCGGCTGTGGCGCAACACCTCGATCGCCAACCTCACACCGGGCCAGACCGCCACCTTCCCGGCCGGCACCCTCGGCTACGAGTGGGACAGCGACATCGCCAACGGCACCCGGCCGGCCGGGGCGATCGACCTGTCCTCCACGACGGTGGACATCACCGACGGCAAGTACCGCCTGGACTGGGGCAACGTCTACGGCAACGGCACCGCGACGCACAGCCTCGTCGCGTTCCGCGACCAGGACTCCGGGGCGCTGGTGTTCGGCTCCGGCACCGTGCAGTGGTCATGGGGACTGACCAATGTCCCCACCTACGACCCCGCCGACACGGTGGTCACCGAGGACGCCCGGATGCAGCAGGCGACCGTGAACATCCTCGCCGACATGGGCGTCCAGCCGAAGACCCCGCAGAGCAACCTCGCCGCCGCCACCGCCTCCACCGACGGCACCGGACCCGCGGTCACCGTGACGAGCCCCGCCTCGGGTGCCACCCTCCCGGCGCTGAAGCCCGTCACCCTCACCGGCACCGCCACCGACACCGGCGGGGGAGTGGTCGCCCGCGTGGAGGTGTCCACGGACGGCGGCGCCACATGGAACGCCGCCACCGGTCTCACCTCCTGGAAGTACACCTGGACCCCGACCACACCGGGGCCGGCCTCCCTCAAGGTGCGCGCCGTCGACGACAGCGTCAACATCGGCGCCGCCACGACCCTCCCGGTGACCGTCGGCCCGCAGACCTGCCCCTGCACCGTCTGGCCGGCCTCGGCCGTGCCCGGCACCGTCAACGCGGGCGACGGCAGCTCGTTGGAGCTGGGCGTCAAGTTCCGCACCACGGCGGCCGGTTCGATCACCGGTGTCCGCTTCTACAAGTCGCCCGCCAACACGGGCACCCACACCGGCAGCCTGTGGACCGCCTCCGGCACCCGCCTGGCCACCGGCACCTTCACGAACGAGACGGCCTCCGGCTGGCAGCAGCTGAACTTCCCCACCCCGGTGGCGGTCAAGGCGAACACCACCTACGTCGCCTCCTACTTCGCCCCCAACGGCGGCTACTCCTACGACGGCGGCTACTTCACCGACAGCGACGCCGGCCTCGCCCCGCTCACGGCACTGAAGTCCGGCACCGACGGCGGCAACGGCGTCTACCGGTACAGCTCCACCAGCGCCTTCCCGACCTCGCAGTCCTCCGGCAGCAACTACTGGGTCGACGCGGTGCTCGACACCTCGACGGCCGGCACGGCCCCGCCCACCGTCACGGCGACGTCCCCGACCTCCGGGGCGGTCAACACGTCGATCACCGCACCGGTGTCGGCCACCTTCAACGCGGCCGTCGACGCGGACAGCCTCACGTTCACCGTGAAGGACCCCGGCGGCAGCGCCGTGCCGGGCACCGTCACGCTCCCCGCGGCGAACAAGGCGACCTTCACCCCGTCGACCGAACTGGCGCTGCACACCACCTACACGGCGTCCGTGCAGGCCACCGACGTGTGGGGCAACGCCCTGGCGGCCCCGGTGACCTGGAACTTCACCACCGGTTCCACCCCGCCGGCGGTCACCTGCCCCTGCACGCTCTGGAACGCCGGCACCGTCCCGGCCACCGCCGACGTGACCGGTGACGCCAACTCCGTCGAACTGGGCACCAGGTTCACCTCGTCGACCGCCGGCTGGGTCACCGGCGTCACCTTCTACAAGGGCACCGGCAACACCGGCACCCACACCGGCAGCCTGTGGAGCGACGACGGCACCCTGCTCGGCAGCGGCACGTTCACGAACGAGACGGCCTCGGGCTGGCAGACGCTGACCTTCGCCACCCCGGTGGCCATCACCGCCGACACCGCGTACGTCGTCTCCTACCACGCCCCGCAGGGCAACTACGCCGTCGACGGCGGCTACTTCGCGGCGGCCCACCAGTCGTATCCGCTGACCGCCACCGCCGACACCGCCGCGCACCACAACGGGCTCTACCGGTACGGCACGGGCCCCGCCTTCCCGAACAGCTCCTACGGATCCGCGAACTACTGGGTGGGCCCGGTCCTCACCGCCGACAACCCGAGCGGGATGCTCGCACCGGCCACCGCCTCGGAGGTGACCACGTCCTCGGTGACGCACACCGCCGACGCGGCCACCCCCCTCGTCGCGGCCCTGCCCGCCGCCACCGCCCTGTCCTCCGTCACCGCGACCGTGACCGTCCTGCCCGGCCCCACGGCAGCCGCCGCCAGGAAGCTCCACGTCACGGCCGTCACCTCCTACGACCGGGCCACCCACAAGGTGTCCGTCCACCTGTCGGCCCCGCTGCCGGACGGCACGCGGTTCACCGTCACGGTCAGCGCCCGGGACAAGCACCGCCACCCGGTGCGGTCCCACAGCTGGACCCTGACCAGCAAGACCGTCCACAAGAAGAAGAACTGACCGACCGAGCGCACCGGTGGTGGTCCGCTTCCGCGCGGACCACCACCGGGGATTGGCTGTCGCACCGATGAGCACCGTCAGTGTTGTCATCCCCTGCTACAAGTACGGCCACTTCCTCGCCGACTGCGTCAGCAGCGTCCTGGACGAGCAGGACGGCGTGGACGTCCGGGTCCTCGTCATCGACGACGCCTCGCCCGACGACTCGGCCGACGTCGCGCGGAAGCTGGCCGCCTCCGACCCGCGGATCGAGGTCCGCGTCCACGAGACCAACAAGGGCCACATCGCCACCTACAACGAGGGCCTGCTGGAGTGGGCCGACGGCGACTACGTGGCGCTGCTGTCCGCCGACGACCGGCTCGTCCCCGGCGCCCTGGTCCGCGCCGCCGCCCTCCTCGACGCCCATCCCGAGGCCGGGTTCGCCTACGGCCGCCCGCTGCGCTTCCGGCACGGCGGCCCGCTGCCGAAGGCCCGCACCCGCACCACCGGCTCCGTCGTCCACCCCGGCCAGTGGTGGCTGGAGCGCCGCTTCCGGGAGGGCACGGGCTGCATCACCTCACCCGAGGTCGTCGTCCGCACCAGCCTCCAGCGCGCCGTCGGCGGCTACGACCCGGCCCTCCCGCACGCCGGTGACATCGAGATGTGGATGCGGCTCGCCGCCCACGCCGACGTCGGCTACGTACGCGGCGCCGACCAGGCCTTCTACCGCGTCCACGGCGACAACATGTCCACCACCGACTACGGCGGCCAGCTCGACGACCTGCGCCAGCGCCTCGTCGCCTTCGACTCGGTGCTCACCAAGTGCGCCGACCGGCTGCCCCAGCGCGACCGCCTCGCCGAACAGGTCCACACCCGGCTCGCCCGCTACGCCCTGCGCCGCGCCTACCGCGCCTACGACCGGGGCCGTACCGATGTCGTCCCGGTCGACGCGTGCGTCGCGTTCGCCGAGGAGTGCCTGCCGGGCTACCGGGCCCTGCCCGAGTACCGCGCGCTACGGCTGCGGCGGCGGATCGGACCGGCGGCGATGCCGTATCTGCAGCCACTGGTGTGGTCGGCCGTGGCCGACCGCGGCCAGGAGTGGCTGTGGTGGCAGTCCTGGAAGCGCCGCGGCATCTGATGCGACCGTGCTCAGGGGACCACGGGAAGCGGACCGCCGTGCCGTCCGGGAGTGACCTTGCGACGGCCCGTCAGATACCGGTCGAGCCACAACGCGCCCACCACACCGCCGGCCATGCCCAGCAGCGCGGCGCCGGCCAGGCCCCGGCTCGGTGTGCCCCGGACTGCGGCGGCGCTCGGGGAGACCAGGACCGAGGCGGTGATCCGCGCCCCGTCGGGAACCGTCTGGGACGTCTGCAACGCCCCGACGTGCCGGGTGTAGACGTCGACGACCCGGCGTACCGCGGTCACGGCCGCGTCCGAGTCCGACGCCTGCGCCTGCACCTGCACGGACGGGATCAGATAGCGGGGCGTCGCGCTGGTGCCGCTGTTGCGGGGCACCAGGTGGTAGGTCCCCTCGACGCCCGCCGCGCGCAGCTCCCGGTCGCCCGCGGGGGACTGGAGCTGCTGGATCACCGAGTAGGAGACCAGGGCGAGCGGCGGCTGCAGATTGGTCAGCTGGTTGGGCTGGTTCCGGGTCACCGGCGGCTTGAGCACGACCACCGCGGAGCCGACGTACTGGGGTGCCGGACGTACCACCTGCCAGGCCCCGGCGGCCGTCAGCAGCAGCGCGGCCACCACGACGTACCAGCGCCGCAGCAGCGCGTCGGCGACGTTCCCGGGCGACATAGGAGATCCTTCCGTCGCCCTCGATACTGGCAGGACGCGCGGCGTGACGCCACCGATCGGGGGGACGGTTCGTGAGCCTTGGTGAGATATGGGCCATCCTGCGCAGACGCTGGTACTTCATGGTGCCCTTCACCCTGCTCAGCCTGGTCTGCGGCGGCTATCTGTACGTGACGGTGCCCGTCTCCTACCAGTCGCAGAGTTCCGTAGCCCTGCTGGACTCCTCGGCCGTCGCCCGGCTGGCCCCGACGTTCGGCAACCCCCTGTCGAACGCGGGCGGTTCTCTGATCGTCACGGCCGACGTGCTGATCCGCACCCTGGCCTCCGGCGAGGCGGCGGAGGAACTGCGCGGCCGGGGCGTCACCGACCCGTACACCGCGGGATTCGCACCGCAGAGCGAGAGCCCGCTGCTCTCGCTCAGCGTCACCGGCACCGACCGGGCGAAGGTGCTCGAGGAGACCAACACCCTCACCGCGTTCGCCGGTGAGCAGCTCGACGCCCTGCAGGAGGCCGCCAAGGTCCCGCCCGCCTACCTGGTGCAGACGGCGCCCGTCGTCCTGCCGCAGACGCCCGTGGCGAAGTCGAAGAGCCGCTACCAGGACGTCGCGGCCGTCGTCATCGTGGGGGTCGTCAGCGCGTTCCTGCTGTCGATCCTGATGGAGGGTGTCGCGGTGGTCCGCCGCCGGCGGCGCACGGAGCCCCGGCCGAAGGTGAGCCGGGCCCCGGTGGGCGTGCTCGCCCGGCGCGTCGACGCCACGGCGATCCTCACCGTCTATCTGGCGCTGGCCTTCTTCATCCCGTCGAACCTCGCCCTGCCCGCGCTCGGCGGCGTCGGCACCCCGGCCAACGTCTTCGCCCTGCTCGGCCTGTTGTGGTACCTCGCGACCTGGCTCGGCGGCCGCATCCTGCCCGCGCCGGGCACCCGGCTCGTCCGGGTCGCGGTGGGCGCGCTCGGGGTGGCCGTCCTCCTGGCGTACATCGCGGACGCGATGCGGGAGAGCTCGCACCAGGAGGTCCTCGGTGCCGACCGGGGGCTGATCGGCTACCTGGTGTGGGTGTCGCTGGTCGTTCTGACGTCGGCGGCCGTGCAGGAGCGCGGCCGGCTCGACGTGCTGCTGCGCAGGGTGGTGGTGTTCGCGTCCGTCGTCGCCGCGATCGGCTTCTACGACTTCTTCGCCGCCACCAACATCGCCGACTCCCTGCACATCCCCGGCCTGCAGACCAGCGTGGCCCAGGTGTCCGTCATGGACCGCGGTGCCTTCACCCGGCCCCGCTCCACCACTGCCCAGCCCCTGGAGTTCGCCGGCGTGCTGGCGATCCTGCTGCCCTTCGCGATCCAGCAGGCCTTCGATCCGGTACGCCGTCGGCTGCGGCCCTGGCGCCGGTGGGCGCCGGTGGTGCTGCTGGCCGGTGCGCTGCCCCTGTCGGTGTCGCGGACCTCGATCATCGGCCTGCTGCTGGTGGCCGTGGTGATGGTGGTGCGCTGGAAGCCGGCCAGGCGCTGGGCCGCGATCGGGGTGATGACGGCGTCCGTGGCCGTCTTCAAGGTGCTCATCCCGGGTCTGATCGGCACCATCACGGGCCTGTTCGCTTCCTTCCTGTCCAACTCCGACAGCAGCACCCAGGCCCGGACGGTGAAGTACAGCGCGATCGTGCCGTATCTGAAGGAACACCCGCTGATCGGGCGGGGCTTCGGCACCTTCACCCCCGACCTGTACTTCTTCACCGACAACCAGTACATGCTGGGCCTCGCCGAGATGGGGGTGGTCGGGCTGCTCGCCCTGCTCACCCTGTTCGTCACCGGCATCCACCAGGGCGGCGCCATCCGGCGCCTCGCCCGCACCGAGGCCGACCGCGAACTGGGGCAGGCGTTCTTCGCCTCCTCCCTGGTCGCGCTGGTCATCAGCGCCACCTTCGACTCGCTGAGCTTCCCGATGTTCGCCGGCATGTTCTTCCTGCTGCTGGGCGCCGGAGGCAGCTACCTCGGGTTCATCCGGCGCGAGGAGGCTGCCGCCGCCGTCGTGAACCGCGGCACCCCCACCGAAGCCCGGCTTCCCGATCTCGTGGAGTCCCGATGAGCCGCGTCGCCGTCATCGTCGTCACCTGGAACAGCGCTGCGGTGCTCCCCGGGTTCCTCGCCGCGCTCCCGGACGGCATGACCGGTCTGGACTGGCGGCTGGTCGTCGCCGACAACGACTCCGCCGACGACACCGTCGACGTCCTGAAGACCCTCGCCCCCGACGCCACCGTCGTGCAGACCGGCCGCAACGCCGGGTACGCCGCCGGCGTCAACGCGGCGCTGGCCGCCGCCGACGGCTGCGACGCCGTCCTGATCTGCAACCCGGACATCCGTATGCGGCGGGGCTGCGCCAGGCGCCTCGTCGACAGCCTCGGCGACGGCGTCGGCATCGCCGTACCCCTGCTGTACGAGGAGGGCCGGGACACCCCGCACCACTCGCTGCGCCGGGAGTCGAGCGTGCTGCGGGCCCTCGGTGAGGCCGTCATCGGCAACCGCCGGGCCGGACGCTTCCCGGCGCTGAGCGAACTCGTCACCGACCCGGACGCCTACCGGCGGCCGACCCGGGCGGACTGGGCGACGGGCGCGCTCATGGCGATTTCGGCCGGCTGCCTGGCCGCGTGCGGCCCGTGGGACGAGTCCTTCTTCCTCTACTCGGAGGAGACCGAGTACTGCCTGCGGGCACGCGACCTCGGACACGCCACACGGCTGGAACCGGCCGCCGAGGCCGTCCACCTGGGCGGGGACTCGCAGGTGTCGCCCCGGCTGTGGACGCTGCTGACCCTCAACCGGGTGCGGCTGTACCGGCGACGCCACGGAGCGCTCGCGACAGCGTGTTTCCGTGGGGCCGTCCTGCTGCGGGAGACCTCACGCGCCCTTCTCGGCCGCGCCGCCAGCCGCACCGCGGCCCGCGCGCTGCTCACCCCGGGCGCGCTGCGGGCGGCCCCCGGGCCTCAGGCGGACCAAGTCGTGTAGAAACTCCCGGGATTCACCAGGTACCGCACGGTGGCGTGCGGGACGTGGCGCACTCGGTGGCCGCGGCTGTAGCGGTGGATGAGCTCCCAGTCCTCGCGCGGCATCACCTCGGGCGTCCGCCGCAACCGGCTGAAGTGCAGGGCTTTCGTACGTCGCGCGACGAACGCGTTGGTGTCCAGGAACGACTCCCGGGCGGCCCGCCGCCGGTCGAACGGCACCGAGAGCACGTCCCGTTCGGTGCCGTCCGGCAGGACGCGGCGCAGCGCCGTGTACACGCCGTCGGGCCCACCGGGGGACTCCAGCACCGCCAGCGCCCGCTCCAGATGGTCCGGTTCCCACAGGTTGTCGTCGTCCAGGAACGCCACGTACCGCGAACGGGTGAGGCGGATGCCCGCATTGCGCACGACGCCGGCCACACCCGTGTTACGGGCCAACGACACGGCGAACAGCCGTGAATCGGCCGGGAGTTCGGGCAGCCCGGCGCCGTCGTCGACCACGATCACGACCTGGTCGCGCACGCTCTGGGCGAGAGCGGAACGGACGGCCGCCCGCAGCGCGTCGGGGCGGTGGTGGGTGGCGATGACCGTGGCGACGAGCGCGGCCGGCGGGGGAGCTGCGGCGGCCGCGAGCCGGCGGACCTCCGCGGTCTCGAAGCGGCGCAGTCGCAGCGCCGAGGGGGCGAGCAGGACCTTGTTGCGCAGCTCGAAGAGGACGAGCCAGCCGAACGCGCGCTTGAGCAGCTCCCAGGGGGCGCGGACGATACGTCGCATGATCCTCTTCCTCAGCCGGCCGGCTCGGGGACGATCGGGGTGCCGTCGGAGAACCGGTTGCCGCGCCAGACGTTCCCGCTGCCGCCCTCGTTCCAGGCGGTGACGGCGCCGTAGACGCCGGAGTTGCGGTGGTAGCGACGGGAGAACACGTTGTCCGTCACCCTGACCCTCGTGGCGCCGGGCCCGCCCCCGTACAGCGCGTACGCGCCGCCGGCCAGCAGGTTGCGCTCGACGCTGACCCGGGAGACGTGGCCGGCGTCGGCGAACAGGCCGAGGGCGGCGGACGCCCCCCGGTCGACGGGGACCGGGTTGAGCAGCGTGTTGTGCCGCACGACCAGCTCGCCGGTGTTGCCGCCGCCGCTGATCACGGCGTCGGTGTGCTGCCACTCGCCACCGCTGTTGCGGAACGGCACCAGGTCGTGGACGTAGTTGTCGTGCAGGTATCCCTGGCCCATGGACAGGGCGTTGCCGAACACGGAGATGTCGCACCAGCCGACCTCGGTCGAAGCGGTCCCCATGGTGGAGACGGCGTAGTCCACCCCGCCGTTGTCCGGGCCCTTGCCGGGAACGGCGGTGATCGTGCTGTGCAGGACCTTCAGACCGCTGTGGCCGGGGCGCAGATTGATCCCCCACCAGTTGGCGGAGGTGATCCTGGAGTCGACGACGGTCACGTCGTCGGCGTAGATGTCGAGGGAGCCGGTGAGGTCCCAGCCCTTGATGACCGTGCCGTCGGTCCTGATGCTGACGTTCCCCGCGCCGTGCGGGGTGAGGCCGACGCGCGGGCCGGTGCTGCGGGCGTCCGGGAAGCCGGCCTCACCGGGGAGCGGCGGCTTGGCGTCCTGCGCCCTCTCCCGGGAGGGGGCCGGAGCGGGGTCGCCGCCCGGCGAACAGGCGGCGCACAGCACGAGGGCCAGGCCGGCGAGCAGGAGGCGCAGCCTCGTCATACGGTCTCCGGGGTACGCGAGCCGAGCAGGAAGCGGCGGCTCGGCAGAACGCACACTACATAGCAGGCCAGGGCGGCCGTTGGGGTGACACACAGGGCGAGGAGGCCGTCTCCGAGGAAGCGTTCGGCGGCGAGCACCACCACGGTCATCACCGCGCCCCCCAGGAACGGCCAGGCGCAGGCCCGGGCGACGGGGGCGAGGCCTATTCCGGCCCGGCCGAGCGCGTGCAGGAAGGCGGGCACGACCAGACCGGCGGCGACCAGTACATGGCCCTGGGAGACGCCGACGATGCCGTTCAGCCGGGCGCCGCCGATCAGGACGGGGACCAGGGCGACGACCCACAGGCCCTGGGTGAGGATCAGCGAGCGGCGCCGGCCGGCGGCGATGAGGCAGTCGTAGGCGAGTTCGCAGCCGATGCGGACCAGGCCCAGGGCCATCAGCCAGGGCAGCGCGGCCGCGGCGGGCACCCAGGTGCTGCCGTACACGAGGTGGACGACCGGGGCGGCGAGCCCGCCGAGCAGCACACACAGCGGCACCGTCCCGGTGACCAGGACACCGAGGGCGCGGCTGAAACCGTCCGCGAGGGCCTGCGGGGAGTCGGCGAGACGGGAGAAGCCCGCGAAGGAGACCCGCCGGGCCGCCTCGGAGATGATGCGGACCGGCCAGCCGGACATGTTGAACGCCAGCACGTAGAAGCCGAGCGGGACCCCGCCGAGGGCGGAGCCGACGACCAGGGTGTCCACGTTCACGACGGCGAGCGCGAGCAGGCTCGCACCGGCCAGCGGCAGCCCGAACCTCAGCAGCGCGCGGGCCTGCACGGGGTCCCAGCCGAAGCGCAGAGTGCCGGGGGCGGCCAGCGCGCAGCCGGCGAGGGCGGCGATGTTGCCGGCGACCGCGCCCCAGGCGAAGCTCATCGCGCCCTCACCGGTGAACGCCAGCGCCAGGGTCACGGAGGTGCTGACGACGAAGTTGAGCGCGTCGATGACCATCCGCCGCCCCTGCGCGAACTCCCGGGTGAGGATGGCGGCGGGCACCTGCGCCACGCCGTCGATCACCAGGCACAGGCACATCACACGCAGCACGCCGGTGGCGTCGGGCGAGTCCAGCAGCACGGCGACCGTCGGCGCCGCGACGAACAGGGCCGCGTACAGCAGGCCGCTGGAGGCGGTGGCCAGGGTCAGCACGGTCGGCGCGAAGCGGCGCGGGTCGCCCTCCCAGCGCACCAGGGCCAGGCTGACGCCGAGTTCGTTAGCCGACAGCAGGACCAGCAGCACGGTCTGGGCGATGCCGTAGACGCCCCACTCGGCCGGGCCCAGCGCGAAGCGCGCCAGCAGGATGCCGGTGGCGAAGTTGCCCAGCCGCATGACGACGGTGTTGACCAGGCTCCAGCGGGCCGCGGAACGGACCTGGTGGCCGAGGGAGGCGGGAGCGGGAGTGCCGCTCGGCTCAGCGGTGTCGCTGTCCGGTGTGCGGACGCTGTCGATGCTGTCCATGCGCAGACTCCTCGTCGAGCGGCTCGGCGGCGGACTCCACGGTCATGACGGACCGCCCGGCCCTCGGATCCCGGGCGGACACGGCGTCGGGGGACCCGGTCTCGGCCGGCCTGCCGTCGGCCGGCCTGCCGTCGGGGGACCGGGACCAGCTGGGTGCGGTCCGCAGCGCCATCGTCCGCTCCACGGCCGGTTCCCCCGGTTCGCCCGGTGCCCCCGGCGACGCGGGCAGCGCGGGCTCCGCACCCCGCGGCCGCCGGCGCGCCTCCACGAAGAACACGGCCACCAGGCTCAGCACCAGGCCCAGGCCTCCGGCCATGATCATGTACTCGAGCCGGGTCTTGGTCTGCGCCAGCGGGTTCTGCGGCGGCACGACGGTCGTCATGCGGATCATGGCCTTCGGGTCGACCCGCTGCTGCCGCTGGAACTGCTCCAGCCGTTCCTGGGCGTACGCGGTCAGGATGCGGTCCGCGGCCAGGACACCGGCCTTGTCGTCGCCGGTGACGGTGAGCCACATCAGCGGCCCCTGCGCGTTGTCGGCGAGCTTCGCCTCGAACGTGCCCGTCGCCCCCCGGGACTTCAGCTCCCGGAGCGAGCCGTCGGAGTTGAGATTGCGGGCCAGGCTGTCGGCCATCCCGGTGAGCGAGGTCTGCGTGCTCAGGAACGGGTTGCCGTCGTAGGCGACGGTGGCCTTCTGCGAGTTCAGCAGCACCACCGTGCTCTGCGACTGGTAGGTGACCGGCACCGTCAGTGCCACGGCCGCGGTCAGCGCCGCGGTCAGCAGCAGCCCGGGCAACAGCACCTTCCAGCGCCTGCGCATGACACGGAAGATCTCAGCGAGATCCATGGCGGTCCCCCCTCGCGGCCCGGCGTGCCCCGAGCATATGTGGCAAGCGGATCATAGGGGGAGCGTTCGGTCGGTGGGCCTCGGCCGGGTACGCGCGGTGCCTCCCTCCAGCAGCACCTCGGCGATACGGTCGCTCGCACGGCCGTCCCACAACTCGGGCCGGCGCGGGACGGGCGGGGCGTCGAGCACCCGGTGCACGGTCGACACGATCCGCTCCGGTTCCCGGCCGGCCAGGACGTTGGTGCCCTGCTCCACGGTGATGGGCCGCTCGGTGTTGTCCCGCAGGGTCACGCACGGCACACCGAGCGCGGTGGTCTCCTCCTGCACCCCGCCGGAGTCGGTCAGCACGAGCCGGGCGGCCTCCTGCAGGGCGATGAAGTCCAGGTACCCGGCGGCAGGCACCAGCCGGACACCGCCGGGGACGCCGATCTCGGCCAGCCGCCCGGCCGCGCGCGGATGCACGGGCAGTACGAGCGGGCAGCGGGCGGCGATCTCCCCCAGGGCCTTCAGCAGCCCGGCGAGCACCTCGGGGTCGTCCACGTTGGCCGGGCGGTGCAGCGTGACCAGGCCGTACTCGCCCCGGGTCAGGCCGTACCGGTCGAGGGCGCCCACCTTCCGGGCCCGGTCCAGGTTGGCCAGCAACGTGTCGATCATGACGTTGCCGACGAGGTGGATCTGGTCGTCCCGGTAGCCCTCCGCGCGCAGATTCTCCACCGCGTCCGGCGAGGGGGCCAGCAGATAGTCGCTGACCCGGTCGGTGGCGACCCGGTTGACCTCCTCCGGCATGCTCCAGTCACGGCTGCGCAGACCGGCCTCGACGTGTGCGAGCAGCGGCCCCGCCTTGGCCGTCACCAGGGCGCAGGCCAGGGTGGAGTTGATGTCGCCGACCACGACGACGACGTCCGGGGACACCTCGTTCAGGAGCGGCTCGAACGCGGTCATCACGCGCCCGGTCTGCTCGGCGTGGGTGCCGGAGCCGACCCCGAGGAAGCGGTCGGGCGCACGGATGCCGAGGTCGGCGAAGAACACGTCGTTCATCGCCGGGTCGTAGTGCTGACCGGTGTGGACGAGCACGACCTCGGCGCCCCGGCGCTCCAGGGCGTCCATCACCGGCTTGATCTTCATGTAGTTGGGTCGCGCCCCGGCGACGCAGACGACTCGCATGACTCAGAGCACCTCGATCGTGGGGCCGGCCGTCAGCCGCCGACGGCAGTCGAGGACGAACGGGGCGTACTCGGCGATCAGTTCGTAGTCGAAGCCGTCGTGGTCGGTGAGCAGGACCACCACGTCGGCGGCCGCCAGTTCCTCGGTCACCGGCTCGACCCTCACCAGCCGGGAATCCACCGGCAGGTCCTCCACGACGTGCGGGTCCGCCGCCCTGACCTGGGCCCCCATGTCGAGCAGCAGCTGGGAGATGCGCAGCGCGGGCGACTCCCGGGCGTCACCGGTGTTCTTCTTGTACGCCAGGCCCAGCAGCAGGATGCGCGAGCCGTTCACGGACCGGCGTCTTTGGTTGAACAGGTCGCTGATCCGGCGCGCCACGTACTCGGGCATATGGCTGTTGATGTCGTTGGCCAGCTCCACGAACCGGAAGCTCTGGCCGAGTTCACGCTGCACTCGCCAGGACAGGTAGGAGGGGTCGATCGGCAGGCAGTGGCCGCCGACGCCCGGCCCGGGCGTGAACCTCATGAAGCCGAACGGCTTGGTGGAGGCCGCGTCGATGGACTGCCAGACGTCGATGTCCAGGTGGTGGGCGAACATCGCGATCTCGTTGACCAGCGCGATGTTCACGTGCCGGAAGGTGTTCTCCAGCAACTTGGCGAGTTCGGCCTCCTTGGGCGAACGCACCGGCACGGTGGTGTCGACGAGCTGCCCGTAGAAGTCCCGCACGGACGCCAAGGACGCCGCGTCGACGCCGGAGACCACCTTCGGGGTCTGCTGGAAGCCCCAGACGGCGTTGCCCGGGTCGATCCGCTCGGGGCTGTAGCCGAGGTGGAAGTCGGCGCCCGCCTTCAGGCCCGAGCCGTCCTCCAGGATCGGCGCGAACAGCTCCTCGGTGGTGCCGGGATAGGTCGTGGACTCCAGGACGACGGTGGCGCCGGGGCGCAGATAGCGGGCGAGGGTGGCCGCCGACTCCTTGATGTAGCGCAGGTCGGGGGTGCCCTCGTGCAGCGGCGTCGGCACGGTGACCACGGCGACGTCGAAACCGCCGCAGTCGCGCGCCAGATCGCTCGGTCTGTAGCTGCCGTCGTCCAGCGCGGCGCGGATCCGCTCCGAGGAGACGTCCTCGACGTACGACGCACCGGCGGCGAGGCTCTTGATCCGGCGGGCGTCGACGTCGTAGCCGATCACCTCGTGCCCGACCTCGGCGGCCCGCACGGCCAGCGGCAGTCCGACGTAACCCTGTCCAACCACGACGACGCGCATCAGTGACTCCTGTTCGCGGAAGCGGGCGACGGGGTGAGCCGGACGAACTCGCGCGCCGTCATGAGAAGGAAGGAGGCGTTCGTGGTGACGTAACGCCGGCCGAGGCGACGCGGCTCCTGCAGCGCGCGGTAGAGCCACTCGAGCCCCCAGCGCTGCCAGGACTTCGGGGCCCGCTTGGTGACCCCGGCCAGGATGTCGAAGGAGCCGCCGACGCCGTGCACGACGCGGGCGCCGGTGCGGGTGCCGTGCGCGGCGGTGAAGATCTCCTTCTTCGGGGAGGTCATGCCGAGGAAGAGCATCTGGGCGCCACTGCGGGCGATGCCGTCCGCGATCGCCTCCTGCTCGTCGTCGTGGAAGTAGCCGTTGCGGCTGCCGGCCACCTTCAGACGGGGGAAGCGGTTCGCCACCCGGCGCAGCATCTCCTTCAGGACCTCCTCCTTCGCACCGAGGAAGTACACGGAGACGCCGGCCGTTTCCGCCTCGGCCAGCAGCCGCAGGAACAGGTCGATGCCGGCCACCCGTTCCGGCAGCGGGGCGCGCAGGACGCGGCCGGCCCACACCACGGCCTGCCCGTCGGCGAGGACGAGATCGCAGCCGGTCACGGCGTCGGCGAGCCGGGCATCGCGCCGCATGTTCACCAGCTTCGCGGCGTTGACCACCCCGATCTCCAGCCGGCGGCCGTCGCGCACCGCTTCCAGACAGCGCCGCACGGTCTCGTCCATGGTCAGCGCGTCCACCTCGATCCCGAACAAGGTCCGACGCGCACTCATATACGGCCCCCCAGCCAGGCGTGCAGCATCCAGCCGAACTCGTACGGCCGGCACTCGCGGTCCACGGACAGGGGGCGGTACACCCGGTCCAGGGCCGTCAGCCGCAGATTCGGGGCGACGCGGGTGGCGAGCCCCCGGGCGGCGCGTACGGCCTTCCTCGGATCGCCCCGGAAGACCTTGCGCCAGGTGACGCCGAGGTCGTCGAGGATCATCGGCTCCCGGTGCGCGGCCCCGGCCAGTTCGGGTACGTCCGTCATCCAGCGCAGGCCCCTCCGGATCGCCGCGCCGAACTCGGTGCCGCCGGCGTCGGCGAGGTCGAACAGGGCGGTCGGGGCCATCGCGTGCTGGTGGACGCTGTAGACGGGGTAGCTCTCCACTACCCCGCCGGTGCGCGCGTCGTAGTGCCACCACCACTGGCCGCCCTCGCCCTGCAGCGTGCAGATGCGCGTGGCACACGCCTCGGACGCGGCCAGCGCCTCCGGGTCGCCGCCGTCGCTGCTCGCGTGCGCCCGGGCCAGGGCCTGCAGCGGGTAGGTCTGGTCGGCGAAGCAGCTCACGTGCTCCCGGTACCAGGGCACCAGGCCGGGCCCGGTGGCGTGCGGGAACAACGGGCTGTCGCCGAGGCGGGCGCGCAGCAGACGGTCGCGGGCGGCGGCATAGTGCGCCTCCACGTCGACGACGTCCCGGGCCGCGGCGAGTGCGGACAGCACCCACGCCGCCTCGACCGTGTACTGCGGCCGGCCCGCCGCGTCCAGGGCCTCGACCCGGGCGAGGGCGTCGGAGAGCTTGGGGTGCCCGGTGTCGGCGGCGGCCCACGCGATGAGGGCCGCGTCGCCGAGGTTGGTCACCGCGGGCAGCGACTCCACCAGCAGACCGACGAACTCCTCAGCGGTACGCCCGCCGAGCACCGCACTCTGGCGGTCCTCGGGCAGGAAACGGACGCCGAGCGCGGTGATGGCCGCGTACCGGGTGCTGATCCCACGCCGCTCGAGGGACCAGGAACCGTCGGGGCGCTGCTGCCCCGCCATGGTGAAGGCGAAAGCCTCACCGCCGGGCAGCAGCATTTTCGGCAGCCCCGATTCGGCGAGCGCGAGGAGCCGCCCGGCGAGCGTGAGCAGCGGCGGCTCCTCATGACCGAGCGCCGCGAGACGTGTCGTGATCATCGTGTGGACACACCAACCCCCCTGTTGTGCACAGACTTGTCATCGCCGGGACGGAAGGCCGCACGGCGGACGGCAGACGTCGGACACCGGTCGTCGGACGTCGATCTTCGGAGTCGATCGTCGGAAGTCGATCGTCGGACGTCAGGCGACGGAGCGGCGCTCGCTCCTCGCGGCAGACACAGATGTCCCCACCCGGTACCCCCCCTGGGCGCTGGTTTGTGTGCTCACTGTGCCCCACCTCCACAGTTCGCACACATGTTATGCCTACGGATGTTCGAAGATTGGCGTATTGCGAAAATCAGGAAGTCATACTCGCTCGAAGAGTTCGCCGTTCTTCTCGTCGTACAGCGCGCCCGTGTCCGGGCACTCCCACGCCCCCGGTTCACCGGCCCGCTCCACCAGCCGTGCGCCGGCCCGGCCCACCCAGCCGATCCGGCGCGCCGGAACACCCGCCACCAGCGCGAAGTCCGGTACGTCCCGGGTGACCACCGCCCCTGCCGCGACCAGCGCCCAGCGCCCGACACGCACGGGGGCCACACACACCGACCGCGCGCCGAGCGAAGCCCCCTCGCCCACGGTCACGGCCACGGCCTCCCAGTCGTCCCCGCGCTTGAGCCGGCCCCGCGGGTCCACGGACCGCGGGAAGTGGTCGTTGGTGAGCACGGCCGCCGGACCGACGAACACCCCGTCGCCGAGCACGGCGGGCTCGTACACCAGGGCGTAGTTCTGCAGCTTGACGTGGTCGCCGATCCGTACACCCGGCCCGACGTAGGCCCCCCGCCCCACGATGCACCCGCTGCCCAGGACCGCGTCCTCGCGTATCTGGGCGAGATCCCAGACGGTCGTCCCGTCACCTATCGTCGCGGCCTCGTCCACCTGGGCGGTCGGCTGAATCCGTGCACTCATAGCGCTGAACCTTTCTCTCATGGAGCGTGGCCGGAACGCCGCGACCGCGCGCGGGCGGTGGCGGTGGTCGGCCGGACGCGTGCGGGGTTCGCGCCGGAAAGCCGGAAAGTCGTGCCGAGCGGGCCGAGCGGGTCGAACGGCCCGTTCGACCGTCGCGCCGCCGAAAGTACCGCCCCCGGCGCCGCCGAACCAGACCGTACTCAGTCAGACAGGGGTTCGTTTCCCGGCCCGCTCTCGAGCCCGGCGATCAGTGGGTCCGGGCCGGCTTCCTCGAGGTGTGCAGAAGCAGGTCGCGCAGGGCCGTGGCCGCGTCCGACGGGTCGGTGGGGGTGAGGACGACCTGGTCGGCGGTGGTCGACGGGCCGGTGAGGGGGATGACGCGCAAGCCCGGCGGCTGATGGTCCAGCGCGGATTCGACCGTGATGCCGATACCCGTTCCCGCGGCGACATGAGCGGCGATGGCGTGCACACTGTCCGCCGTTCTGATGATGCGCAGGTCGGCCCCGCCGATGTGGAAGGCGGACAGGAGCCGGTCGCAGAGACCGCTGTTGATCTGGTGGGGCCACCTGAGCAGGCCGGTGGTGGACAGCTCGGCCGCGCTCAGCTCGGTGTGCCCGGCGAGAGGGTGGGTGGCGGGCACGAGCGCCATGAACCGCTCGCTGGACAGCACCCTCGCCCGTACGCCGGCGACGTCGCCGGTCGCCCAGCCGATGCCCAGCCCGATCGTCTCCGCCCGCAGGGCGGTGACCTGGGCCGTGGTCGGCATGGACTCCGGCACGATCGTCACGTCGGGGAAGGGGTCGCGCAGTTGCGGCAAGCAGCGCAAGAGCAGCTGGTGGTCGGTGTATTCGGCGTGGGCCACCACCAGGGTGGTCCGGGCCCGGTCACCGGCGGCCAGGGAGCGTCCGCGCTGCTGGAAGCGGCGTAACTGGGCCAGTGTGGCGCGGGCGTCGGGCAGCAGCGCTTCGCCGAGGTCGGTCAGTGACACCCGGCGGCTGGTGCGGTGGAACAACCGGCCGCCCAGGGCGCTCTCCAGCCGCCGGACGGCGTCGCTGACAGTGGGCTGCCCCCGGTGCAGACGGGCGGCGGCGCGGCCGAAGTGGAGTTCTTCCGCCACCGCGACGAATGCTTCCAGTTCGATCCTGTCCACGGGGACAGGCCAACGCGATCGATCGGTGCCACCGATCGCTGCGCGGCGAAGTTCGGCGTTGATGCCGTCCCGTGCCCCAGCTGAAATGGCTGTGCAGGCAAGGATTTCCCCACGACCGGAAGCAGTGAGAAGACATGACAGTCAAGGACGTTGAGCGTGAGCCCGAGGCACCTGTGGTCACCGTGACGGTGGTCCATCACTCGGTGCACGGACACACCCGGGTCCTGGCCGAGCACCTCGCCGACGGTGCCCGGCTGGTACCGGGCGCCCAGGTGCACCTCGTCGAGATCCGGCCCGAGGACGTCACCGCGGGCCGCTGGCACGACGCGGAGGTGCTGGCGCTGCTCGACCGCTCCGATGCGATCGTCCTCGGCTGCCCCACGCTGATGGGCAGCGTGTCGGCGGTGTTCAAGGCGTTCATGGAGGCGGCGTTCACGCCGTTCACCACGCAGGCGTGGAAGGACAAGCTGGCCGGAGGGTTCACCATGTCCGCCTCGCAGAGCGGCGACAAACTGGCGGTTCTGGGACAGCTGGCTGTCTTCGCCGCACAGTTGGGCATGCAGTGGATCGGCGTGGCCGACATGCCGGGCAACAACTGGAGCGGTGGCTCCCGCGACGACGTGAACCGGCTGGGCTCGTGGCTCGGGCTGATGAGCCAGAGCCACGCCGACCAGGGACCGGAGCAGGCCGGATCCCGCGGGGACCTGATCACCGCTCAGCGGTACGGGGAGCGGATCGCCCGGCTGACTCAGCGCTGGGTCAACGCCGTGCCGTACGAAACGACCCGCATGACCGAACACGAGGCCCGCGCCCTGTCCGCCTCCTTCAGGGAGACGGACGGTGCAGCGGCAGCGCTGACGGGGACCTGACCTCTCCGCAGACGTACGTCGACGTGTTACTCCTGCCCACCGGTGCGAGGGCCGGGGATGTTCCGGGATGCGGAGGCGGGCCAGGGAGCGGTGCCGACCAGGACCAGCCGGTCGAAGCACGGGTCGTAGGAGATCGGGTCACCGGGGTGCTGGAAGTGCACGGCCATCCGCGCTCCGGCCCGGTAGGCGTCCAGTCCGGCCCGGCAGTAGGCGACCATCGGCTCCGGCAGGGCGTCGAGCGGGAACCAGTCCATGGCGTCGCACACCTCCGGCTCGCACACGCGGGGCGTGCCCTGCCAGCGGCGTGTCTCGAAGAAGAAGCCGACGCGCGCGCCCCCGCCGGGGGAGCGGTGGTGCACGGTGACGGCCGCCCGGACATCGCGGGCGTCGACGCGGACACCGGTCTCCTCCCGGGTCTCGCGGACGAGAGCGGCGACCACGTCCTCGTGCGGCCCGTCCAGGTGTCCGGACGGAAGATGCCAGCAGCCGGCCGCGTACACCGGGCCGGCCCGCCGCGACAGCAGCACTTCCGGGCGCCCCTCCCGCTCGCGGACCGCGATGAGGTGAACGTCCAGCGGCTCGGTGTGCCGCCGCGGGGAGGGCGCGCGGGGGACGTCGTGTCCGTTCACCACCCCAGCTCCGTGTAGACACGCCCGTCGGCGATACCGGTGATGGCTGCTCGGGTGTACGGCACGATCGGTTCCGGCAGGTCGTCCTTCGGCCACCATTGCCAGGTGAGGCATCTGTCGGGCTCGCGTAGTTCCGGGGCGCCCTTCCAGCGGTGGGCCCGGAACACCAACTGCATGCGCGGCTGTCCGCCAGGGGCGTCCACGATGTGCACGACGTGGACCAGCTCCACGTCCGCGGGATCGATGACCAGGCCGGCCTCTTCGAGCGCTTCCCTCACCAGGCAGCTGATCGCGGACTCCTGCTCGCAGTGCCCTGCCAGGAAATGCCATGTCCTTCCCGCGTACTTGGCGTCGGGGTGGCGCAGCCCGAGCAGCACGCGTTCTTCGTCGTCCTCCAGGTAGAGGTGGACCCCGACGACATGCAGCACGGTCCGGTTCCGGCTCTCCTCCGGCACCGGCGACAACGCGCCGACCAGACCACCGAGCCGGTCTGCGTGACGGAGGATCAGGTCTCCGATCATCGGGCTCAGGCGCAGTGGATTCTTCACAGTTCCGGCTTCCCCTCGAGCCGCCAGCGAAGAAACATGTCGCGCAGGGTCGCCGAGGTGACGTCCGTGTCGTATCGGCGCATTGCTCCGGAGCGGCAGCAGGTCGGCCGACGCGTCGCGTTCGCGGGGGTGGCGGGCGGGATACGCCTCGACGGTTCTGCGCAGGGCGGGGCGGGCTGGCGGCGCGGACGTCACCTCACGGTTGCCGGGGACGTGCAGGGTCCTGCCCGGCGCCGCATGCCGAAGGCCGGCTTCCACTGGTACAAGGACCTCATCGCGGCCCAGGATGCCGCCGCCCGGCCGGGACACCGCACCGACGGCTGACCTTCGGCCTCCCGCATGGGCGAGTCAGACGGGAGTCCGGCGGACCGTGTCGTAGGAATGTCGGGCCGCGGCGGGTCATCGAGAGGGAGGGGTGATCCGCGTCACGGCGCGATGCTGTGCCGTGTGTTAGTGTCATGCGTTTGCGTGGTCGTCGCGGTGGGCGATTCTGCCTGTTCGGTTCAGCTTGTGTGTGGGCTGTTCAAGCCTGCCGGGCCTTCCTCGGTACGTTCCCCTGCGGAAGGCTGTTCATGAAGCACCCTGATGACTCCGGCATCGCTCACGGCGGTCCCGCCCACTCCGGGGCCACGACCCCGGCGCCGCCCCCGGCCGTCTCCTTCGCCGACCTGGAACTTCCGGCGCAGGTGCTGCGGACACTGGGCGAACTCGGCGTGCGCGAACCCTTCCCCATCCAGGCCGCCACACTGCCCGATGCCCTGAAGGGACGCGACGTCCTGGGGCGCGGGCGCACCGGATCGGGCAAGACGCTCGCCTTCGGCCTGCCGCTGCTGACACGTACGGCAGGACGGCGCGCCGAACCGAAGCAACCCCTCGCGCTGATCCTCGTGCCCACCCGGGAGCTGGCGCAACAGGTCACCCAGGCGCTGGCACCGTACGCCGAGGCACTGCGGCTGCGGATGGCCGCGGTCGTCGGCGGCATGTCGATCGGCCGGCAGGTCGCCGCGCTGCGCGAGGGAGCCGAGGTGGTCGTCGCCACCCCCGGACGCCTGCACGACCTGATCGAGCGCAAGGCCTGCCGCCTGGAACGGGTCAGGATCACCGTGCTGGACGAGGCCGACCAGATGTGCGACCTGGGATTCCTGCCGCAGGTTGTCGACGTGCTCGACCGGGTACATCCCGACGGTCAGCGGATGCTGTTCTCGGCCACTCTCGATCGTGACGTCGATCAGCTGGTCCACCGTTACCTGCACGACCCCGTGGTCCACTCGGTCGACCCGTCCGCGGGAACGGTCACGACGATGGAGCATCACGTTCTGGTCGTCCACGGCCCTGACCGCTACGCCGTCACCACGGAGATCGCCGCCCGCGACGGCCGCGTACTGCTGTTCCTGGACACGAAACACGCCGTCGACCAGCTCACCCGGCATCTGCGGGCCAGCGGGGTGCACGCCGGGGCCCTGCACAGCGGCAAGTCCCAGCCGCAGCGCACACGGACCCTGGCGCAGTTCAAGAACGGCCAGATCAGCGTTCTGGTGGCCACCAACGTCGCGGCCCGTGGCCTGCATGTCGACGACCTCGATCTCGTGGTCAACGTCGACCCGCCCACCGACCCCAAGGACTATGTGCACCGGGCGGGCCGCACCGCCCGCGCCGGTGAGTCCGGCAGCGTGGTCACGCTCGTGCTGTCGGGCCAGCGCCGCGAGACGAGCCGCATCATGGCCGAGGCCGGCATCGAGCCGACCGTCACCAAGGTGCGCTCGGGCGAGGCGGAACTGAGCCGGATCACCGGAGCGAAGGCCCCCTCCGGCGTCCCGCTCGACGGCGGGCCCGCCGTCGAGCGGCCCAAGAACACCAACGCCCCCTTCCGCGGCCTCGGCACCAGCAAGGACCCCTCCCGCGGAGCCGGCGGCAAGTCCCGGAAGGCCGGCGAGGCCCGCAAGCTCGCCGAGGCCCGCAAGGCCGCCCTCGTGCGTCGCAACGGCTGAGAACCACTGCCCCGGCACCAGCCGAAACGCAGCAGGATGATGTTGCCGGCGCCCCGCACCGCGCCCGGCATGACAAGCTGTGCTTGCTCACCCCCCCGAACCCAGGAGGTCACCATGACCGCAGAACCCGTATCCCCGGAAGGTTCGGAGCCGGCCGCCCCCGAGACATCCCCTCTGGCGCCGGACAGCGACGGCACCTACGACCTCAAGCGCAAGTTCCGCGAAGCCCTGGCCCGCAAGCGCGGTGCGCAGGCGGACGCGGCCGATGTCGCCGCCAACTCCGATGCGTCGAAGGTGCGCGCGGCGCACGGCCCGGCTGCGAGCCAGCGCTCGTTCAGGCGCAAGAGCGGCGGCTGAGCCGATCAGTCCGGAGGCCCGCCGCCTGACCGGCACCCTGCGCGCTGCCCACTCGAGCGCCCGGTGCCGTGGCCCGCAACGCACGCATGCCCATGTGCGCGTTGCGGGAGCGGCGTAGCCGGGCTCGGCGCCCGGATCAGTGGTTGAACCTCAGACGCGGGGCCGCGTTGTGCGCCAGCGTGTGGGCCTGTTCGGGCCACCAGGTACCCGCGGGCGGGTCGACGACGCCGTACTCGGGGTCGATCGTCCCGCCGGTGTTGCGCGTGCAACTGCCGTCGGACTCACCGGGGATCTTGATCCACAGGTACGCGTCGACGAGGGGGACTCCGGTGTCGGCGGTGGGGCGCGGGCCGAGACCACGGCCGGGCGCGTTGCACCAGATCTCCGGATCCCCGCTGTACTTGCCCGGTTCCGGGGTCCAGGCGCCCAGCCCGTTACGGCTGGTGTCGATCACGAAATGCCGCAGATCGCCGGCCGGCGGGGTCCCCACGTTCCGGTCGTACCAGGCGTCGGTCCACCGCCAGGTGCTGGGGTCGGTGGAGGAGACCGCGTTGCCGGGGGCGCCGTCGTTGGGCGCGGCGGACGAGTAGTACTGGTCGGCGCACCGCTCGGCGTGGCCGCGCGCCTCCGTGGGTCCCGAGGTGGCGAACCACATGCACTGGGCGATCCAGGCGCCGTACCTGGCGTTGTGGTCGGTGGGATGGGTGTTGGACACGTTCAGCGCGAAACCGTCGCTGTACCCGACCCCGGCGTCCAGCAGCCGCTGCGCGATGTCGCCGACGGGGCGCCACTGGACGTTGCCCGCGTCGAGATAGACCGCGGTGCGCGGCCGGGCCTTCAGGGTTCTGACGGCGTAGGCCAGGTCGGCGATCCGGGCGGCTGTGAGTTCGCCGGTCGGATCCGCGGTGGGCCCGCAGTCTTTGGGGAGAAGGGCCGCGCCGTCCGGTTCGACCACGACGACCGACTTGCTGTCGCCCAGGCCGGCGGCGAACGCGTCGATCCACTGCCGGTAGGCGGCGGAGGAAGCGGCTCCGCCACTGGAGTACTGCGTGCAGTCCCGGCCCGGAACGTTGTAGGCGACCAGGACGGGCGTCCGGTCGACGGCCCGGGCCCGATGGACGAGCCTGCTCACTTGGGTGCGCACCTCGTCCGGCGTGCCCTTGGTGAACCACTCGGCCTGTGGCCAGCTCGCGAGCCTGGCCATGTTCGTGGCGTTCTCGATGTCGCCGTTCCCGAAGTCCACGAGCGCCTGCTGTGCCGCCTTGCTGTGCGGGTCCACGTAGAACTTCGTGGCCGGAGTGATCACGTCCTGTGTGGGGGTGGCCTGCGCCTGTGTCGCGGTGAGAGCGGCGCAGGCGGTGAGGCCCGCGACGACGGCGGCCGCACGGCGCCGTAGGCTGCGTGGATTCATGAGTGCTTCCTGGTCGATGGGATGGTCGAGGGGAGCGGTGGGATGGTTGAGGGAGCGCCGCCACCCCTTGAGGGCTGCCGATCGCCCGGGCAGGCGGCGGAAGGCCCGGATCAGTAGCCGTAGATCATCTTGTAGGCGACCTCGGGGAGGAACTGTCCGGCCGTGGAGCCGGCTCCGACCCCGCAGTTGCCGTCCGACTCGCCCGGAGTCTTGATCCACAGCAGCATCTCGGCGCCCGAGCCCGTCCGGGTGGGGGTGCCGATGCGGCGGCCCGCGGGGTTGCACCACTGTCCGTCGGAGCCGTTCCCGTTGCGGCTGGTGTCGACGACGAACGGCTTGGTGTAGCCGTAGCGGGCGCTGAGTTCGCTGTTGACGGCGTTGCCGTATGCGGTGTTCTCGGCGGTGCTGAAGTAGTTGGAGACGTTGAGCGAGAAGCCGTGGGCCTGACGGAGGCCGGCTTCGTGGAGGCGCCGGGCCATGGTCGCCGCGTCGACCCAGTGCGGGTTGCCGGCGTCCAGGTAGACCCAGGTGTTGGGGGCCTGGCGGTTGAACTCGGTGACGGCGCCGGTGATCATGCCCTCGCGTTCGTCGATCTGCGCCTGCGTCATGCAGCCGTAGTCCGCGAGGGAGTCCGGCTCGAGGACGACGACGGCCGGGCGGCCCGCGATCCCGCCGGCGAACTGGGCGATCCAACTGGCGTAGGCGGACGGCGAGGACGCTCCGCCCGCGGAGTGCCCGCCGCAGTAGTCGCGGTGGTAGATGTTGTAGGCGACGAGGACGGGCAGCTTGTCCCGGGTGTCCGCCGCCCCCACGTACGCACCCGTGGCGGTGCCGATGGTGCCGCTCCAGGAGCCGAACCAGCGGGCCATCGGGGTGTTGGCGATGGAGGCGTTGATCGCGGCGGCCCGGCCGTCGGCGGCGTTGGCGGCCACCCACCTCTTCGCGCTGGAGTCGGGGTCCACGTAGAAGCCGCTGGTCATGGTGGTCGGGTCGGCCGCGTGGGCGGACGGGGCGACGGCGAGCGCCAGCGGCAGAGCGCAGAGCGCTGCCACCAGTGCGCGGAGTCTCGGGCGCATGACGGTACCTCGGTTTCCGGCAGGGGTACGGGATGCTGGGAGCGCTCCCACTGGAAGCGGTCCCAATCGTGTGGCGAGCCGCTTCAACTGTCAATACTCGGCGCGGCAGTTGACTTTCGGCGGGGATCAAGAGGTAGCAGTGCACAAAACTGGAAGCGCTCCCAGTCCTACTTGTCACCGAGGGGGCTCCCTACCTGTGGGAAGCTCATGATTCATGACAGAAGATGCGCCGCGTCGGCAGCCGACGCTCGACGAGGTCGCCGAACGCGCCGGTGTCTCCCGCTCGGTGGCCTCCCGCGCCCTCAACAACGCTCCGCATGTCAGCCGCGCCAAGCGTGAGGCGGTCGAACGGGCGGTCCGGCACCTCGGTTACGTACCCAATCCGACGGCCCGAGCCCTGGCTACCCGTCAGACGGGAGCGGCCGCCCTGGTCGTCTCCGGAGAGGACCCGTCGATCTTCGCCGATCCCTTCTTCGCCCGGGTGATCGTGGGAGCGTCGGCCGCCCTGGAGGAGGCCGACCTGCATCTGATGCTCTGTCTGGCAGCCACCGAGCGGGCTCGCAAGCGGGTCGCGGAACTCCTTCGGTCCAAGGGCGTGGACGGCGCCATGCTGATGGCGCTGCGCGAGGACGATCCGCTGGCCCGGATGATCGACGACGCGCAGGTACCCGTCGTGTTCGGTGGACGCCCGGTGGGTTCGGCACCCCGGTGGTACGTGGACGTCGACAACGTCGGTGGGGCGCGCGAGGCGACCGAGTACCTGCTCTCGCTCGGCCGTAGGCGCGTGGCCGCGATCTGCGGTCGGCTGGACACCGGGGCCGGGCGCGCCCGGTACCGCGGCTACCGGGACGCCATGCTGGGCGCCGGTCTCGATCCGTTTCCACCGCGGGAAGGGGACTTCACCGAGGCCGGCGGAGCCGCCGCCATGGCCGGCCTGCTGGCGGAACACCCCGGAGTGGACGGGGTGTTCGCTGCCAACGACAACATGGCGGCGGGAGCGATGCGCACCTTGCGGGAGGCCGGCCGACGGATCCCCGCCGACGTCGCCGTGGTCGGCTTCGACGACCTGGCCGTCGCGCGGATCGCCGATCCGCCGCTCACCACCGTCCACCAGCCCATAGAGGATTTGGGGCGGGAGATGGCACGCATGCTCGTCGCACTCGTCAACGGGCAGGACCCCACCCCGCTGATCCTCCCCACCCGCCTGGTCAGCCGCGCCAGCGCCTGACGGCCGCGACCCGGACCCGGCTGTCTGCGCGAAGGCCGGCGCAGGTCCGTTCAGTTCCCGTGCATCCTGAAAAGGCTCTCCGAACAGGCACCTGGTCGGTGACGTCACAACAACCTGGTTCACGCGGAAGCCCAGGCGAGTGCCCTCTTCAAGAGTGCAGGTCAGGGTCCCGATCACCGCGTCCGGGTCAGCAAATGGTCAGCATCAGGCCGGACGGTGTCCGGCTTGCTGACCTACACCCGCGACAGGGACTGCGGACGACGTCCACCGAGTGCAGGAGCAGATCCACTCCGACACGCTCAAGCCGGCGAACTGGAAGCACCGCACGGCAGGGGAGTTCCGCGAGGTCCCTCTGCCCGTCTCGGTGCGGGAAGCGATGGAGCGCTACGAGGAGAAGCACGGCACCACGCACGAGGGCTATCTCCTGAGCGGTCCGAGCGGCTACTGCGCGGAACCGATGGACCGCCGCCGTGTGCGGAGACTCTTGCGGATCTCCCTGCCAAGGACGGGGTCGGCATGTACAGCTTCCGGCACTACTTCGCCTCCCACGCGCTCTGGAAGGGCATCCCGATCTACGACATGGCCGAATGGGTCGTATTGCACTATCGGCCCTGCTTCCCGGGCAGCACCAAGGCCGCCCGCATGCTCGACGCCGGTCCGGGGGAAGCGGCTTGATGCGACCTCGGCGGACAGCAGTTCCTCGTCTGCCGGTAGCACCCGCGCGCCACGGCATCCGAGCTGCACGGATGAGGCGGGCGGAAGCGGCCGGCGGCTTTGCGGCCCGTGGATGGCCCGGATCTCGGCAGTCGGCACCTGAGCGGCGGCGACCGCTGCATCGGCGCTCCTGCGCTCGGTGAGATCTGCCGTGGGTAGGGTGACTGGTGTGGACATGCTGCACCTGCGCTACTTCGTCGCCGTGGCCGAGGAACTCAACTTCTCGCAGGCGGCGCGCAGACTGCACATGGCGGCTTCTCCGCTCAGCCAGCGCATCAAGGACCTCGAACGCGAACTCGGCCATGACCTCTTCGAGCGCACCACCCACCGCGTCGATCTGACCCCGGCAGGTGCCGCACTGCTGCCGATGGCGCGCGACGTCCTGGAGCGCGTCAACTCGATCCCGTGGCGGCTGAGCGAGGCGGTGCGTCCGCGGCTGGACAGACTGTTCATAGGGATGCCGGCCGGAGTGCACCCGCTGCTGCGGGAGCGAGTCCGGCTGCTCGAGGGCGAGTGCCGTGAGGTGTGCGAACTCAAGCGCTGGCCCGGCACGTCGGCGGACCTGGCGGACGCGGTGCGCGACGGCAGGCTGGCAATGGCGCTGGCCCGGCTGCCGGTCTCCGACCCGGCTTTGGAGATCATCGAGGTGATGCGCGAGGTGCTGGGTGCAGCGGTGCCGGCCGACCGGTTCGCGGGGCGGGCGTCCGTAACGCTGGAGGAGCTGGCCGACCTGTCGTATGTGGCCACACCGAACGACGCCACACCGGCCTATTTCGAGGAAATCGATGCCCGCCTCAATTCGGTCGGTGTAAAAAAGAGGATCCGCATAAAAATGGCGGACTATTCCGGAAGTTCGGAACTGATCTCCTCCGGCATCGCGTTTTCGATGACCATGCTCTCGCCGGAGAGCCCCATGCACCTGTACCGCTTGGAAAACGTGGCCGTGCTGCCGGTCGAGGGCTTCCAACCCACTTTGGTCACCGGCCTGTTGTTCCATGCCGATAGGGTGAACACCGGCGGGGACCTGAGTGAGGTCGCTGTCCTGGCCCGCCGGATCTTCCATGAAGTCATCACCGTCTGACCGATTTCCGTAGACCATTTTTGGTGGACTGTGGAATCGGTGTGACCGCAGCGGTCATGCCCTTGTTCGCCAGTTGATCATTCCCTTCCGGTTCGTTCATGCATAACGTCGTCGGTGGAAACATTCGGCATGAAATTACTGTGTGAACGGGAGTAATGATGGACATCACGGCCGCCGACACCACAGGTCCGCTGGACGGCGTGCGGGTGATCGATCTGTCCACGGTGGTGATGGGGCCCTACGCGGCGCAGATCCTGGGCGACCTCGGTGCCGACGTCATCAAGATCGAGTCCCCGTCCGACACGGTTCGGGTGGGTCCGTACCGGACCACGCCCGGCATGACGCCGCTCAACCTCAACGTCAACCGCAACAAGCGCAGCGTGACGCTGAATCTCAAGGACGACGCCGACCGCGCGCGGGCACTCGAACTGATCGACAGCGCCGATGTGCTGGTCACCAACATGCGCCCGGGCGCGCTCGCCCGCCTCGGCCTCGGCCACGCCGACGTCGCCGCCCGCAACCCCCGCCTGATCTACGCCCACGCCCAGGGGTTCCGCAGCGACTCCGACCGGGCCGGCAACGCGGCCTACGACGAGACCGTACAGGCCGCCTCCGGCCTGGTGGACGTGACCAACCGGGCGCTGGGCACACCGGCGTACCTGCCGACGATCATCGGCGACAAGGTATGCGCGCTGACTATCGTCTACTCGGTGCTCGCCGCGCTGGTCCACCGTGACCGCACCGGCGCCGGCCAGTACGTCGAGATCCCGATGACCGACACGCTCATCGCGTTCAACCTCGTCGAGCACCTGGCGGGCCATGTCTTCGAACCGTCGGAGGGTCCGACCGGGTTCCCACTGTCGATGAAGAGGGGCCACCGCGCGGTGCCCACCAAGGACGGCCTCGCCTGCGTCATGCCGTACAACCCGCAGAACTTCCGGGACTTCTTCCTCGCCGCCGACCGTGCCGATCTCGCCGCGGACCGGCGTGTCAACGGCGAGTCCATCGCCGATGACGACGTCGACGCCCTGATGGAGCTGGTGGAGGAGTGCTCGCCGAGCCTGACCACTGCGGAGTGGGAGCGGGTCTGCGCCGAGCACAGCATCCCGATGGCCCCCGTGCTCGAACTCGACCGGGCCGCCGACGACCCCTACGTGCGCGGCGGCCGGCTGCTCGACGTGGTGGACCACCCCAGCGAGGGCGCCATCCGCTCGGTCGGCATCCCGGTGCGGTTCTCCGCCACTCCGGGTTCGGTCCGCCGTCTCGCCCCGCTGCCCGGCCAGCACACCGAAGAGGTCCTCAAGGAACTCGCAGCCGGCCGCTGACCGGCCGTCAAGCAAGGACACACACCATGCACAGCACCACCGAGGTGCGGACCGAGACCATCGGTTCCTCACTGCTCATCACCATAGACCGGCCCCGGGCGCGCAACGCGGTCAACGCGGCTGTCGCCGCCGGACTGTCCACGGCTCTCGACCAGTTGGAGGCGGACCCCGGCCTGCGGGCCGGCGTGCTCACCGGCGCCGGCGGCACGTTCAGCGCCGGAATGGACCTCAAGGCCGCTCTGGCCGGTGAATCGCCAGAGATCCCGGGGCGCGGCTTCGGCGGCCTGACCCAGGCCCGCACGACCAAGCCGCTGATCGCCGCCGTCGAGGGCTGGGCCATGGGAGGCGGCTTCGAACTCGCCCTGGCCTGTGATCTGATCGTCGCCGCGGACGATGCCCGGTTCGGCCTCCCCGAGGTCAGCCGTGGGCTGATCGCGGCAGGCGGCGGAGTGATCCGGCTGCCCAAGCGCATCCCGTACCACCTGGCCATGGAACTGCTGCTGACCGGCGAACCGGTCACCGGCGAACGGGCCGGCCGACTGGGCATCGCCAATCGTGTCGTGCCGGCCGGTGAAACCGTCGCGGCCGCCCTGCAGTTGGCCGAGCGGACAGCGCAGAACGCCCCGCTGGCACTGGCCGCCGTCAAGGAACTCGTCCGCGCGGCCGACGGCGCGCCGGAGGAGGAGGCGTTTGCCGTGCAGGCGCGGCAGATGGCCCGGCTCGCCGCCTCCGCGGACGTACGCGAGGGCATGACCGCCTTCACCGAGCGCCGCTCCCCGGTCTGGCAGGGCCGGTAGGCCCCGAGGGGGAACACACGATGCATCAGTACGACATACCCCGGCACATCGCGACGCCGCTCACCAACCCGGCCTATCCGCCGGTCGTGCCGCGCTTCACCGACCGCGAGTACCTCAACATCGTCTACCGCACCGACCACGAGGCACTGCGCGCCGTCGTGCCCGAACCGCTGGAGATCGACGAGCCGCTGGTGCGCTTCGAGGTGATGCGCATGGGCGACGTCAGCGGATACGGACCGTACACCGAGTCCGGCCAGGCGATTCCGGTCCGCTACGAAGGCGAGCGCGGCGAGTATCTGCACGCGATGTACCTGGACAACCTCCCGGCCATCACGTCCGGCCGCGAGGCCGGCGCCTACCCCAAGACCGCCGGATCGCCCGCCCTCTACGCCGACCACGGAGCGCTGGTCGGTGCGCTCGACGTGGGCACGCTGCGGGTGGCGACCGCCACGATGGGCTATAAGCACTGCGAGCTGTCGGTCGAGGAGGCCGTGGCCCAGGTCGGGGTGCCGACCTACATGCTGAAGCTGGTCCCCGGGTTCGACGGGGCGCCGCAGGTGGCGCAGTTGGTGCGCACGGAGATCACCGACATCACGGTGAAGGGCGCCTGGACCGGTCCGGCCCGGCTGCAGCTCTTCGAGCACGTGCTGGCGCCCCTGGCCGATCTGCCGGTGCGCGAGATCGTCTCGGCCAGCCACATCCTGACCGACCTGACCCTGGCGCCGGTCAAGCCCGTGCACGACTACCTGGCCCATCCCGCCCGTCCCGTGCGGTGAACACGGCCACGCACGCAGAAGGAGGACATGTGATGACCAAGCCATTCACCACCGCCGCGGTGGTCGGCGCCGGCACGATCGGCCTGTCCTGGGCCGCGCTCTTCGCCGGTCACGGCCTGCAGGTACGCGTCACCGACCCGCGGCCGGATCTGGCCGAGGCTGTCGCCGAGGCGCTCGACCGGGCGGCCGGGCAGCTGGCCGCGCAGGGCCTGGACCCGCACGGCCTCGCCGAGCGGGTGCACATCGCCGACGATCTCGCCGACGCGGTGCGCGACGCCGACATCGTTCAGGAGAACGGACCGGAGAACGCCGACTTCAAGCGGGAGTTGTTCACCACCCTGGTCGGCGCGGCCCCCGCACACGCGCTGCTGCTCAGCTCCTCCTCGGCCATCCCCGCCACGGCGTTCACCGACACCATCGAGGAGGCCGGCCGGATCCTGATCGGCCACCCCTTCAACCCGCCGCACCTGGTGCCTCTGGTGGAGGTGGTACCTGGGGAGCGCACCTCGCAGGAGAGCGTGGCGCGGGCCGTGGACTTCTACCGCTCCGTCGGCCGGGTCCCGGTCGTGGAACGCAAGGAGATCCTCGGCTTCGTCGGCAACCGCCTGCAGAACGCCCTCAGCCGGGAGGCGATCTACCTGGTCGAGCAGGGCGTCGTCAGCCCGGCAGAGCTGGACACCGTGATGGTGAACTCGCTCGGCCTGCGCTGGGCGACGGTCGGACCGTTCCTCGGCGCACACCTCGGTGGCGGCCCCGGCGGCTACCGGCACATGGCCGAGCACATCGGTGTGTCGATGCAGAAGATGTGGGACTCCCTCGGCAGCCCGGAGCAGAGCCCCGAACAGACCGAACGGCTCGTCGCGGCCGTCGAGGACGCCTATGGCTCCCGTTCCTACGCCGACCTCAGCCAGGAACGCGACGCCAAGCAGCTCGCCGTGCTGTCCGCCCGGGACAGCGCCACCAGCCTGGAGAAGGAGACCCGGTCATGACCGCACTGCTGCCCGAGAAGGAATCCGAAACGGCATCCGTCGACGAGCGGCCGGCCGCGGACTTCTACGACTTCGAGTCGCTGCTGCCGTCGCACGAGCGCGAACTGCTGCTACGGGCCCGGTCGTTCATGCGCACCGAGGTCAAGCCGCTGGTCAACGAGTACTGGGCGAAGGGGGAGTTCCCCCGGGAGCTCATCGGCAGGTTCCGCGAGCTGGGACTCGCCGGCGTCCCCTACGAAGGGTACGGCGACCCCCTGCCGGCTGGAAGCAACCTGCTGGTCGGCATGCTCTCCATGGAGTACACCCGCACCGACGCCTCCAGCGCCACCTTCTTCGGCGTGCACAGCGGCCTGGCGATGTACAGCATCTACCGGGGTGGCGACCAGGAACAGCGGGATCGCTGGCTGCCCTCGATGGCCGCGCTGGAGACCATCGGCGCCTTCGCGATGACCGAGCCGCTCGGCGGCTCCGACGTGGCCGGGGGCATGCGCACCACGGCCCGCCGGGACGGCGAGAACTGGGTGCTCAACGGTGCCAAACGGTGGATCGGCAACGCCACGTTCGCCGACCTGGTGGTGGTCTGGGCCCGCGACGAGGCGGACGACAAAGTCAAGGGCTTCGTAGTGGAGAAGGGCACCCCGGGCTTCTCCGCGGTGAAGATCGAGAACAAAATCGCGTTCAGGATCGTGGAGAACGCCGAGATCACCCTGACCGACGTCAAGGTGCCCGAGGCCAACCGGCTGCAGCGGATCGACTCCTTCCGTGATGTGGCGGAGATTCTCCGCGCCACCCGCAGCGGAGTCGCCTGGCAGGCCCTCGGCGTGATGATCGGCGCGTACGAGCTGGCTCTCCACCACGCCAAGGAACGCAGGCAGTTCGGCCGCCCGATCGCACGGTTCCAGATGGTGCAGGACCTGCTGGTCAAGAGCCTCGGCAACATCACCGCCTGCTGGGGCATGCTGGTCCGGCTCGCACGGCTGCAGGACGCCGGTGTTTTCCGCGACGAGCACTCCTCGCTGGCCAAGGCCTACGTCACCTCGCGGATGCGCGAGGTGGTCGCGTGGTGCCGGGAGATCTTCGGTGGCAACGGCATCGTGCTCGACTACGACATCGCCCGGTTCTTCGCCGACGCCGAGGCGATCTACTCGTTCGAGGGCACCCGCGAGATGAACACCCTCATCGTCGGAAAGTCGATCACCGGCGAGAGCGCCTTCGTCTGACCCGGGCTCTCCACGACCCCGCACCGGCCCCGAGTGAAGCGTGCCTCGGGGCCGGCGTGGATCGGTGCGGGCGTGCCGGCCTCTCTTCGTGCGCCGCGCACAAGTCCGGCCGCGAGCGTCGTCGCCCGCGCCCATGGGCCGCGAGCCCCGCCCATTCGTACCGTCTCTCCTCACGTACCGGACATCCGTCCCGCGTCGGGACGGGCGTTCCGTCCGCCCGACGTCCGTCGACGTACCACGAGGAGCCGACATGCACATCGCGGAACTGCCAGACCTGCGGGCCCGACGGGACGCCGACGGTCCCTGCACAGCCGACGAGACGTCGGTCCTGGACAACGCGGCGTTCGCCCGCCGGGTCCGCCGAGCCGCGGCGGCCCTGCGGGCGCGGGGGATCGGGCGCGGGGACGTGGTGGCACTGCTGCTGCCCAACACGGTGGACTTCGTCGTCGTGCTCTTCGCCGCCTGGCGGCTCGGCGCGGCGGTGACCCCGGTCAACCCGGCTCTCACCGACGACGAGGTGCGGTACCAGCTCGGCTACGCGGGCGCCGCGGTGGTCGTCACCGCGGAGCCGTCGACACTCGCCAGGACGCTCACGGTGGCCGAACTGGGCGCCACGGCCGAAGACACGGCCGCACCGCAGACGGATGCTGACGCGCTCGCCCTGCTGATCTACACCAGCGGCAGCACCGGGCGCCCCAAGGGCGTCATGCTCGACCACGCCAACCTCGCCGCCATGGCGGGCATGATGATCGAGTCCGCCCGGCTCTCCGAGGCCGACCACAGCCTGCTGATCCTGCCGCTCTTCCACGTCAACGGAATCCTGGCCGGTGTGCTGTCCCCGCTGCTGGCCGGCGGACGGGTCACCGTGGCCGGACGGTTCCGGGCCGAGACCTTCTTCGACCTCGTCGAAGCCGCGCGCCCGACCTGCTTCTCCGCGGTCCCGGCGATCTACTCGATGCTCGCCGAACTTCCGGACCACGTACGGCCGGACACCTCGTCGGTGCGGTTCGCCGCCTGCGGGGCGGCCCCGATGCCGCCCGCACTCATCGAGCGGTTCGAGCGCCGCTACGGCATCCCGATCCTGGAGGGCTACGGCCTCTCCGAGGGCACCTGCGCCTCCACCACCAACCCACTGGACGGCCCGCGCAGGCCCGGCACGGTCGGACGGCCGATGCCCGGCCAGCAGGTCGCCGTGATGGACCCGCAGGGCCGGATCGTCCCGGCGGGGGAGACCGGTGAAGTCGTCGTCCGCGGACCCAACGTGATGCGCGGCTACCTTGGCCGCCCGGAGGAGACCGCCCGCGCCGTGGTCGACGGCTGGCTGCACACGGGCGATGTCGGCCGCTTCGACGAGGACGGCTATCTCGTGCTGGTCGACCGCATCAAGGACATGATCATCCGAGGCGGCGAGAACATCTACCCCAAGGAGGTCGAGACCGTCCTCGGCGACCATCCCGACGTGCTCGAAGCCGCCGTGGTGGGCGCCGCCGACCCGCGGCTCGGCGAAGTGCCGGTGGCGTTCGTGGCGCTGCGTCCTGGCGCGGCAACCGACGCGGACGGCCTGCTCGACCACTGCCGTGCCCGGCTGGCCAGGTTCAAGGTGCCCACCGACATCGTCTTCGTCGACCGGCTGCCCAGGAATCCCGTCGGCAAGACGGACAAACCCGCACTGCGGGCCAGGACCACCGCTGTCACCGTGGCCGGCTGAACAGGGGCGGGAGAACAGTCATGGGATTCCTCGCACCGAACACGGCGGACGTCGACCTGCAGCAGTGGCGCAGCCGCCCCTACCAGCAACGCATCAGGCCGCTGGCCGAGCACTGGACCATGCACGGCTTCGGCACCCCCGGCATCGTGCACCTGCTGTACCTGCTCAAGATCACCGCGTACGCGCTCGGCGGCATCGCGGTCGTCTCCGCGACCCCCGGCGTGGGAGGCATCGCGGACTTCGGTACCTGGTGGGCGGAGCCGCTCGTCTATCAGAAACTCGTCGTCTGGACACTGCTGTGGGAGGTGCTGGGCCTCGGCTGCGGCTCCGGCCCACTCAGCTCACACTTCCTGCCGCCGGTAGGCGCGTTTCTGCACTGGCTGCGCCCCGGCACGGTACGGCTGCCCCCCTGGCCCGGCCGGATTCCGTTCACCGCGGGAACCCGGCGCACGGTGGCCGATGTGGCCCTGTACGCGGCGCTGCTCGGGGCGGCGGTGTGGCTGCTGTGCTCACCGGCCGAGTCAGGCGGCCCGGGCGCGTCCGACGTGTCGGCTCCGTGGCGCGTCGCCGTCCTCGCCGCGCTGCTCGCGCTGCTCGGGCTGCGCGACAAGACCGTCTTCCTGGCCGCCCGCGCGGAGCACTACGGTCTGACGCTCGTGGTCTTCCTCTTCCCGGTGAGCGACATGACCGCCGCGCTGAAACTGGTCATGCTCGCCCTGTGGTGGGGCGCGGCTTCCTCCAAGCTCAACCGCCACTTCCCGTTCGTGGTGGCGGTGATGATCAGCAACAGCCCGCTGCGGCCGGCCTGGTTCAAACGCCGGCTGTACCGCCACTACCCCGACGATCTCAGGCCGTCCGCTCTCGCCGCCGCGGCCGCGCACAGCGGCACGGTCGTCGAGTACGCCGTGCCGCTGGTCCTGGTCCTCTCCCACGGCGGGACCGTCACCACGGTCGCTCTGGCCGTGATGGTCGTCTTCCATCTGCACATCATGTCGACCTTTCCGATGGGCGTACCGCTGGAGTGGAACGTCTTCTTCATCTACTCGGCGCTCGTTCTCTTCGGCCACGACGCGGCGGTCGGCGCCTTCACCCTGCACTCGCCGCTGCTGGCCGCGGTGCTGGTGCTGAGCCTGGCCGTGGTCCCTCTGCTCGGGCACGTCCGTCCCGACCTGGTGTCGTTCCTGCCCTCGATGCGCTACTACGCCGGCAACTGGGCCACCAGCCTGTGGTGCTTCCGCAAGGGCACCGAACACCGGCTGGGCGAGCACATCGTGAAGGCATCCGGTCTGCCCGTGGAGCAGCTCACCCGCCTGTACGGAGCCGAAGCCGCCGAGCTGGTACTCCACCAGGGGCTTGCCTGGCGGGCGATGCACAGCCACGGCCGTGCGCTGGCCGGGCTGCTGCCGCGGGCCGTGGACGACGTGGAATCCTACGATGTGCGGGACGGCGAGACCGTGGCGGGAGCTGTCCTCGGCTGGAACTTCGGAGACGGCCATCTGCACAACGAGCAGCTGGTGGCCGCCGTACAGCAGCGGTGCGGTTTCGCGCCGGGCGACCTGCGCGTCGTCGTGCTGGAGTCCCAGCCGACCCACCGGCAGCGCCAGCACTACCGCATCGTGGACGCGGCGAGCGGCCTGGTCGAGGAGGGACATGTGAACGTGGGGGAGATGGTGATCAGGCAGCCCTGGCTCGACGACGAGACACCCGCGATTCCCGTCGAGCCCGTCGCGCACCCGCGACCGGCGACCGAGGTGGCGGCCGCACATGAGTGACGCCATCGTGGTGGGGGCCGGCCCGAACGGGCTGGCCGCCGCCGTCGCCCTCGCCCAACGGGGGCTGAGGGTGACCGTCCTGGAGGCCGCCGACGAGATCGGCGGCGGCACCCGGAGCAGCGAACTGACCCTCCCCGGACTCCTGCACGACCACTGCTCCGCGGTCCACCCGCTGGGCGTCGGCTCGCCGTTCCTGCGCACCCTCGGCCTGGAGCGGTACGGCGTCGACTGGGCGTGGCCCGAGGTCGATCTGGCCCACCCGCTGGACGGCGGGCGGGCCGGGGTGCTGCTCCGCTCCATGGAGCGGACCGTGCGCGGGCTCGGTGCCGACGGCCCGGCCTGGGAGCGGCTGTTCGCGCCGCTGACCGACGACTTCGACGCCCTGCTCGACGACGTCCTGCGGCCGGTGGTGCACCTGCCGGCACATCCTCTCCGCCTCGGCCGGTTCGGGGTGCGGGCGCTGCAGCCGGCCACGGCGGTGGCTCGGCGCTGGCGCGGCGAGGAGGCCCGGGCACTGTTCGCGGGGGCGGCGGCGCACGCATTCCATCCCCTGACACGCCCCCTGACGGCGTCGCTCGGGCTGATGTTCGTCGCCGCCGGGCACCGTTACGGCTGGCCCGTCGCCCGCGGTGGCTCCCGTGTGATCAGTGACGGGCTGGCCGCGCTGCTACGCGAGCTCGGCGGCACGGTCGAGACCGGCGTGACCGTGCGAGCGCTGACCGAACTCCCGCCCGCCCGGATCGTGATGCTCGACGTCGCCCCGCGCGCTGCCGTCGGCATCTGCGGTCCGGCACTGCCGGCGCGCGTCCGACGCGCCTATCTGCGCTGGCGCCACGGCCCGGCGGCGTTCAAGGTGGACCTGGCCGTCGCGGGCGGGGTGCCGTGGACCAACGAGTCCTGCCGCGAGGCCGGCACCGTGCACCTCGGCGGCACCCTTGAAGAGGTCGTCCACAGCGAGTCGGAGACCAGCCGGGGCCGCATGCCGGAGCGACCTTTCGTGCTGCTCTCCCAGCAGTACCTCGCCGACCCGGGCCGCTCGGCCGGGGACGTCCACCCCGTCTACGCGTACGCGCACGTACCGCACGGTTACACCGGGGACGCCACCGAGGCCGTGCTGGGCCAGATCGAGCGGTTCGCTCCCGGCTTCCGGGAACGCATCGTGGGCATCGCTGTTCGTTCGGCCGTGGAGCTGTCCCAGTACAACCCCAACTACGTGGGAGGCGACATCATCGGCGGGGCCAACACCGAGGTGCAGCTCGCGCTGCGCCCCCGGATGTCCCTCGACCCCTACAGCACCGGCATCCCCGGCGTGTATCTGTGCTCGGCGGCCACCCCACCCGGTGCGGGGGTGCACGGCATGTGCGGGGCGAACGCCGCCCGCTCCGCACTGCGGTACCTGGACCGGTGAACGGTCCCGTGCAGCGGCCGGAGGGGACACCGGACCCGGTCGTTCTCGTCGCCCAGGTGATACAGGCCAACCGGGACGACGTCATCGCCAGGCTGGTCGCCACCACCGAGGCGGAGATCGCCCAACTGGAACACGACGAACCGCTGCACAGGCTCCTGGAAGCCAGCATCACCGAGAACATCGTCACCGCCCTGCACGTCATCATCAACCGCATCGACCCGCAGACCGTGGACGCGCCGGCCTCGGCCGTCTCCTACGCCCGCAGGCTCGCCCAGCGCGACGTTCCGCTCTCCGCCCTGCTGCGCGCCTACCGGCTCGGCCATGCGCAGAGCCTGGACCTCGTCCTCGGCGAGGCGGTCCGGCTGGGGCTGCCGGATCCGGCCGGCACCGTCATCACCCTGGTCAGCCTCAGCGCCGCCTATGTGGACCGGGTCTGCGATCAGATCGGCCGTGTCTACGAGGAGGAGCGTGAACGCTGGGTGGGCACCCGTGGCATGCTGCGCCAGTACTGGGTCAGCCAGCTCCTCGACAACCCCCGCGTCGATCTGCGGCAGGCCGAGGCCGCCCTCGATTACCGGTTGTCCGGCAACCATATGGCCGTCGAGGGCTGGCTCCACGGACCCACGGCGACCGCCGACCCCACCGCCGTCTTCGACCGGCTGGCTTCGCTGCTGTCCACCGTCCTGCGTGCCCATGGCCGTCCCCTGCTGGTCCACACCGACGAGGCCGACGCCCGGATCTGGCTGGCCGTCAGGTCCGACTGCCCGGTGGACCCCGACACCATCGCCACCGAGCTGGCCGACGCCGCGCTACCGGTGCGGGTCGCCCTCGGCATCGTCCGCCCGGGCCTCGACGGCTTCCGCCGCAGCACCCGAGCCGCTGCCCGCGCCAAGGCCCTCGCCCTCTCCGCGGGGGCCGGCACCCCCGAAGTGGTGGCCTTCACCCGCGTCGCGCCCGTCGCTCTCCTGGTCGAGGAGCCCCGCGAACTGGCCGACTTCGTCTTCGACACCCTCGGTGAGCTCGCCGTGGACGACCGCCGCCGCGAGCTCCTTCGTGAGACGCTGCGCGTCTTCCTCGCCACCAATCGCAGCTACGCCGCCACCGCGGACCAGCTGATGGTGCACCGGAACACTGTCCACTACCGCGTCCAGCGCGCCGTCGACCACTATCAACTCGACCTCGACGCCAACGCCTTCGACCTCCACTTCGCTCTCATGATCTGCCGCTGGCACGGGTCGAAGGTCCTGCGCCGCGAGTGAAGACGACGGGCACGCGCCGCGACCACGGCGATCCCCCCCCGGGGCACCTGGCCGACGGCCATGTCTCCCCTCACTCCCGGCCTGGGCCATCCGGGCGGTGAGCAGCGTTCATCGGGGCTGGCATCACGTCATACGTCAGCGGCCCAGGCCGATGCCGACATCCTGAACCAGGCGGTCTCGCTGTCTGAATGGCGCCGCACCCGAGTCGGCACGTTCCCGTCGATGAGGTGGTCGCGCCGAGAGCAGTGAACGACCGTACCCGCTACGCCTGTTGGAGCGTGGCCGTCCGCGCATGGCTCAACACGACGTCAGGCCCTCGTCCTGCTGATCCGGATCGTCATCGGCGCGGCGACCGTGCACGGCGCCCACGTGGCACCCATGGAGGGTGCGACCGTGCATGGCGCGCACGTGGCACGCATGGAGGGTTTCGTTACGCGGTTGCCTCGTGGGTCGTCCGTGCGATCCCGTGAGCCGTCACAGACGCCATGCTCACGCCATGACTGACATTCCCCGCCACACCACCGCGGAACCGCAGCGCGACCTCCAGCCGTCGGACGTTCCCGCAGGTGCCACCCGCAGGTCCGTCATAGCGGCCTTGGGCGGCGCCACCCTCGGCGTGGCCGCGCTGGGTCTCGCCGCCACGCAGGCGACCGCCGACACCGAGCACCAGGCCGCGGCCCGGCCGGCTGCAGCCTGCGTCCTCACGCCCGAGCAGACCGAGGGGCCATACTACCTGGACCTGGAGACGGTCCGCAAGGACATCACAGAGGGGAAGGCGGGTGTTCCGCTGACCCTCCGCGTGACGGTGGTCGACGCAGTGACCTGCGCCCCGCTGCCCCGGACGGCGGTCGACATCTGGCACTGCGACGCCCTCGGGGTCTACTCCGGCTATGCCGCCGGCGGTTCCACCCCGGACACCACCTTCCTGCGCGGCGTGCAGCTCACCGACTCCGCCGGTGTCGCGGAGTTCACCACCATCTACCCCGGCTGGTACGCCGGCCGGGCCCTCCACATCCACGTCAAGACGCATGCGGGAGGCACCGTGTCCAACGGGACGTACCACGGTGGCCACGTGTCCCATACGGGCCAGCTCTACTTCCCGGAGGCGTACAACACCAGGATCGCTGTCCTGTCCCCGTACCGGAACAACACGGTCACCCGCACGCTCAACGCGCGGGACGGCATCTACCGCAACGGCGGGTCCTCGACCCTGCTGACCCTCACCCAGGCAGGCAGCGACCTCGGCAAGGGAGTGACCGGAACCGTCGTGCTCGGCATCGACCCCGCCGCCACACCCTGACGCACTTGGACGCCTGCGATGGCCGGCCCTGCCACCGTGTCGGCCATCGCACGCGCGACTCCGGCCGCACTGCTCCTGCCGGAGCCGACCGGCTCAGACTTCGTAGAGACACATGGCTGAAGGCGATGGTTTCGTTCCTGGGCGGTGCGGCCAGGAGTCGGGCATGAGCCGGAGTCGAACGTGTGAAGTGTGCGGTGCGACGTTGACCGTGAGGCCGCACGGGGGTCGGCCGGCTCGATACTGCTCCAGCGCCTGTCGGCAGCGGGCGCTGCGGCGACGGGCGGCTTCGGGCGTCACGCCTGCGGTCTCGACGGCCGGTGGAAACGTCCTGCCGTCGGCGCTCGACTCCTTCGTCGGCCGGCAGAGCGAGCTGTCGGCCCTGCGTACCCTCTTGAGGAGCTCGCGCCTCCTCACGCTGACCGGTGCGGGCGGTGTGGGCAAGACCCGGCTGGCGCTGGAGTTCGCCAAGGGATTACCGAGGCGCTTCGCACGGGTCGACCTCGTGGAACTCGCCTCACTCCAGGACGGCGCGCTGGCGACGCAGTCCGTGGCCGCCGTGCTGGGGGTGGGCGAACGAGCGGGCCGGACCGGCGTCGACGTGCTGGTCCGGGCGATCGGTGACGCCTCCCGGGTGCTGATTCTGGACAACTGCGAGCATCTGGCCGAGCCGTGCGCCCGGCTGGCGGCGAGCCTGCTGAGCCGCTGCCCCCGTCTGCGGATCCTGGCCACCAGCCGGGAGGCCCTGAGGGTGCCCGGAGAGACCGTGTTCCGGCTCGGCGAGCTGTCCCTGCCGCCGGCCGACGCCGGAGACGATGCGACGGCCCTCATGCAGTCCGATGCCGTACGGCTCTTCGTCGACCGGGCCGCGAGCAACTCCCCAGGGTTCGCGCTCCATCGCGGCAACGGCCATCTGGTGGCCGAGATCTGCCGGCGCCTGGACGGTCTGGCGCTCGCAGTCGAACTCGCGGCCCGCCACGTCCGTGCGCTCGCGCTGAGCGACATCCTGGCAGGGCTGGACGACCAGTTCTGCCAGTTGGACCTTCTGACCGGGGGAAGCAGAACCGGACCCGCACGCCACAGCGGGTTCGCCGCAGCTGTCGACTGGAGCCATCGGCTGCTGGATCCGGCCGAGCAGGCGGTCTTCCGGCGCCTCTCGGTCCTGGTCGGCGGGTTCGACGCGACCGCTGCGCAATCAGTCTGCGCCGGTGACGGCATTGGCCGGCGGCAGGTATTCCGCATCCTGTGCGCCCTGGAAGCGAAGTCGCTCGTCGTACGTCTGCCGGGAGAGACGGCGCCCACACGCTTCAGGCAGTTGAGTGCCATCCGTGCCTGCGCCCTGGACCGTCTGCGTGCATCCGGCGAGCTTTACGCCACCCTGCGCCGGGCGCTCGCGTGGCTGACCGAGCTGGCCGGGCGAGGCCGCAGGGAGGTGTTCGCCGACCAGGCCGGCAGCCCGCTCGCGGCGGAACGGGACAATCTCGTGTCGGTACTGGCCTGCAGCGCCGGCCACGGCGATGCCGTGCAGGCGCGGCTGACACTGGAGCTGGCACGTGTGCACTACCAGCAGGAGCAGCCGTCGGCCGCCCGCGCGCTGCTCAGCGGACCACTGCAGGGAGCCGGAGGCCGGGCGCTGGGTGGGCAGGTGCCGGCGCTCGCCGCACGCGTGGCCTGCCAGCTGGCCCATCTGGACGAGGCGCTGTGCCTGGGGGAGCAGGCGGTGCAGAGCGAACGGATGCGCGGTGACGCCGCCGGACTGGCCAACGCCCTGGACGCACGGGCGGCGGCGCGCCTGTGCCGCGGTGAGTTCGCCGAGGCCGTCGCGGATCTGAGGGAGTGCCTGGAGGCCGTCGCTTCCTCCGGCAGGCCGCAGGACATTGCTTGGTGCACCCATCACCTGGCCTGGGCGCTGCTTCAGTCCGGCGACGAGTTGGAGGCCGACGAACTGATGACAAGGTGTCTGCCCATGCTGAGGCAGCAAGCGCCGTGGCCTCGGATCGCGGCCGCGCTGCACACCGCGGGAGCCGTACGGCTGGCCTTGGGGCGTCTGCGCAGCGCGGAGACCTTGTTCTCCGAGGTGCTGCGGATCGCTCCTGGGGCCAGCTTCCATGCCCTGTACCCCGTGGAGGGCCTGGCCCTCGTGGCTGCGGAGAGCGGCGACATGCAGCGTGCGCTGAGGCTGTACGAGGCGAGCGTGCAGGCGCGGCGCCACCTGGACACCGAGCCCGAGGCTCCCTGGCGGCACAGGATGGAACAGGCGGCGGCGCGTGCCCGGACACGGCTGTCAGCTGCGGCGCGGGAGGCTGCCGTCGCCGGTGCCCGTGGGCTGCGCGGAGAGCGGCTGGTCGCGTACGCGCTCGGCGCAGGGAGCGGTGAGGACCGATCGAGGCGCGATGTCCGCGCCACCGACGAGCGGCTCCGGCTCACCGCAAGGGAGTCCACGGTGGCCGAACTCGTCGCCGAAGGGCTGACCAACCGGCAGATCGCGGACAGGCTCGGACTCTCGGGCCACACGGTCGCCACGCACCTGGACAAGATCCGCGACAAGCTGGGCCTGCGCTCTCGCACGCAGATCGCACTGTGGGCAGCCGCACGGACCGAGGGTGGGTGCACAGCCGGGCGGTGAGCACCTGGAACAGGAAAAGCTCGGCCGACGGAAGGCCGGACCACAAGCGTTCTTCCACCTTCGAGCAGTCCCCCTGCCTGCATCTGAACCACGGGACTGTCTTTCAACTGTCGGCACGGTGAAACGGGGCAGGCCGACCCGGCTGCAGGCCACCGAGCTCGGTGCCCGCGCCCCCGCCCCCGGCGAGTTCACCGGGTACTGCCTGCAGCCGGCCGAGATCCGCATCCAGTGACCGGCCGGACGCGCCCTCACCGAGTTGTCGCGGCTGAGCGGAGCGCGGTCCGGTCATGTCGGGCCTGCCTGCCGTGACACAGATCTCGATGCGGTTCTGCCGCACGTGTCCATACCCTGGTCGGGATGTCGTGTCCGAGTCAGGTGGAAGGCCCGTTACCGGCGCAGCGTCAGCGATGTCAGCAAGCGGCCGGCGTGAATCCGTCAACGACCGGTGGGCCTCAGCTGGAGAGCGAGCCACTGTAGGCTGGAAGAAAGCCCTTGACCTGCGGAAAGCAGGCAGGGAGCTCAATTCAGGGAGTTCTGAATGCTTCGTACCATGTTCAAGTCCAAGATCTAGCGTTTGGGTGTTTGTGCAGGTCAGCGGCATGATGGAGGCCCGCTAGTCAGCAAGAAGTCAGCATGCGTTCCCAGCCGCGTCTCCGCTTGCTGACCTGTCCGCCCGCACAGATGCGGTGCGTGATCACTGAGTTGCGCTCGGAAGGTTCGATGCGTGGCCCGACAGCTCGCCTGCGGCATGGGCTCCTTCGTCAAGGAATGCGACTGTGCCAAGCAGATTCGCTCCTCGCACCCGTACCCGATCCGGCTCAGGGACGCAGTCTGCAAGCAGCGCGAGGAAGCTGGCTACGGAACGCAGGATTACGCGATCGAGCGCCTTACGCAGATCTACGCGGAGAAGAAGAAATACGGCGCCATCCGTTGCCGAGGCCCGCCGCGAAGTCGGGCAGTGGACCGTCTCGGAATACGCTAAGACGGTGTCCTATGTGGTGATCGCTCGTTGGGCTGTCTATGGGGCGGGGTACCTGGAGTTGGATTGTTTCGGACGGGCTGTGGGAGATCGCGAAGCCGTTGATCCCACCGTCGAAGATGCGGCCACAGGGCGGCGGAACGCAGGACACTCCTGATGAGACGCTATTCGCGGCGATCAACTACTTGCTGGTCAGCGGTTGTGCCTGGCGGGCTCTGCCGCCGTGTTTCGGATATCGAAGTTGACCGACGGCTGGGACAACTGCGAGTCCTACACCGTGGAGAACAAGTCCGGCGCCTGGCGTCCCACCGGCGGCCCCGGCTGCACCGCCGAGAACGGCGCCGTCGACCCGAACTGGAGCAAGGTGCGTCCCTTCGTGCTGTCCTCCGGGGCGTAGTTCCGGCCCGCGACGCCCGAGATCCTCGGCACGTACGAGGCACTGATGGCGAGCCCGGCGTACCAGGACCAGGTGGCCGAAGTACGCTTGCTCGGGGCGGCGAACTCGACCGCGCGCACCACCGACCAGACCGCCGCGGCCTGGTTCTGGGCCAACGACGCCGACGGTACCTACAAGCCGCCGGGGCAGATGCTCGACCTCACCCGCATCCTCGCCAATCAGTGGAACCTCAACGTCTACGACACCGCGCGGGCCTTCGCCCTCGTGTCGCTCGCCATGGCGGACGGCGCGATCGCTGAGTGGGACGTCAAGTACCAGACGCCGGTCGACCTGTGGCGCCCTGTCTGGGCCATACAGGTGGGCCTCGGCGACACTACTTGGCAGCCGCTCGGCCCCGCACCGTGCTTCCCCGCCCTGGGCGTCCGGCCACGCGGCCTTCGCCGGGGCGTGGCAGACGGTGATGACCGACGTCTTCAACACCGACCAGATCTCGCTCACCGCCACCACCGACGACCCCAGGTCGCCCGTGCGCAACCGCCCCTCAACCGGTTCAGCGACGCCGCCGAGGAGGACGCGCTGAGCCGCCTCTACCTCTGCGTGCCCTACCGCTGGGACGCGGTCGACGGCCTCCGGCTGGGCCGGAACATCGGCTCGTACGTCGTCGGCCACGAACTGCGCCGACTGTGACGGCCCTCGCCTCGCCACGGCACGGCTGAGCCGAGCGCACCCCGGGACCGGAGGGCAGGACGCCCCCGGTCCGCCGCCCCAGGGGGAACCCTCACTGCGCAGGTCTCCGACGGCGCCTGGGCGCCGTGGCGCAGGCAGCCCGACCCCTACTGGCCGCCGGGGCCGTTCACCAGCGAGATCACCTGTCCGTAGGGGATCGCTAGGGGTTAGCCCGCGCCCCGCGGCGTCCTTAGCGTGCAGCCCTGACCAGGGCGATCGCCCAATCGACGACGAAGTTACGGGGTTGTATGGACAGCGTCAGCGTCAGTGTGCTGATCAGCGGGGCCGGGCCGACCGGACTGACCCTCGGGCTCGAACTGGCCCGCCGGGGCGTGCCCGTGCGGATCATCGACAAGGAGCAGAGCTTCACCACCGCCTCGCGTGGCAAGGCCGGCATCCAGCCGCGCACCCTGGAGGTGTTCTACGACCTCGGGGTCATCGACAAGGTCCTGGCGTCCGGTACGCAGCGGCTGCCGTTCCGGCGCTACCGCCGGGACCGGCTCATCAACGAGACCATCCCCTACCTGGACAACGCGCCCACCCAGGGGGAGCCGTTCCGCCGGCTGCACTTCATGCCGCAGTCGCGGGTCGAGGAGATCCTCCGGGAACGGCTCGCCGAGTACGGCGTCTCGGTGGAACTGGGCACCGAGCTGGTGGAGTTCGACCAGCCGGGCCCGGACCGGGTGACCGCCACCCTGGCGACCGCGCAGGGCACCGAGCAGGTGTCGGCCGCCTATCTGGTCGGGTGCGACGGGGGCCGCAGCATGGTCCGCAAGAAACTCGGCATCTCCTTCGAGGGGTTCACCGAGGAGGAGAAGCAGCTGATCGTCGGGGACGTCGAGATCGACGGGCTGGCGCCCGACGCCTGGTACCAGTGGCTAGACCTCGACCTCGGTGTGGTCATGCTGTGCCCGCTCAGCGGCACCCGTTCCTGGCAGGTCCAGGCCACGCCCCCTGCCGACGCGGACGGCCGGCCCATGGAGCCGTCGGTGGAGGCCCTCCAGCGGGCCGTCGACCGGGCCACGGGCATGCCGATCCGGGTCCATGACGCGACCTGGCTGTCGACCTCGCGGATCAACGTGCGGATGGCCGACCGGCTGCGGGTGGACCAGGTGTTCCTGGCCGGGGACGCCGCGCACGTCCACCCCGTGCTCGGGGCGCTGGGCGCCAACACCGGCGTCCAGGACGCCTACAACCTCGGCTGGAAGCTCGCGCTGGTCCTCGCCGGGGCGGCGCCGGAGCTGCTCGACACCTACCAGGAAGAGCGGCTGCCCGTGGCGCGCTGGACGCTGGACACCAGCGTCGCCAGCACCAGAGCCGTGTTCGAGGAGATGACCGGCGGCACGGGCGGCGCCGAGGCCGGCCTGACCCAGGAGACGCTGCAGCTCGGCATTGAGTACCGGGCCAGTTCGCTCAGCCGCGCCATGCTCTCCGACACCGACGGCGTCCAGGCCGGCGACCGGGCCCCGGACTCGGTGTGCCTGGACATGACCGGCCAGCTCGTCCGGCTGTTCGACGTGTTCCGCGGCCCGCACTTCACGCTGCTCGGCTTCGGCGCCGGCTGCGAGGCGGCCCTGCGCGAGGTCGCGGCAGCCGGCCCGGAGGACCTTCGGACCTGCCTGCTCGGCGAACGGCCGACGGCCTACGGCCTTGGCGCCGACACGCTGGTCCTGGTCCGCCCGGACGGCTACATCGGGCTCACCGCGCCGGCGGGGGACGGCGCGGCGGTGCTCGGCTACCTCGGTTCGCTGCTTGGCGGCGCGGTGTCCGCCGCCACCGCCTGATCAGGCCCCACGGAAAGGAGAGTGCAGATGGTCTACCGCCCCGACTACTTCCGGCCGCCGGACCTGGAGACCCAGTGGGACCTCATCGAGGAGTACCCGCTGGGCCTGATGGCGCTGTCGGTGGAGGGCCGGCCCGCCGCCGTCCACATCCCGTTCGTCCTCGACCGGCACGCCTGGCCCTACGGCAAGCTGCGCGGGCACCTCTCGCGAGGCAACCCGATCTGTGAGGCGCTGGCCGGCAATGTCGAGGTGGTGGTGGCGTTCCTGGGACCCAGCGCCTACATCTCGCCCGACCACTACGCCACCCAGCCGCACTTCCCCACCTGGGCGTATGCGGCCGTGCATGTCACGGGCCGGCCGCGGCTGCTGGACGAGGTGCGCACCATGCGTCAGCTGGACGATCTGATCGAGGATCAGGAGAGCCGACTCGCGCCGAAGCAGCCCTGGTCGCTGCCGCGCCGGGCGAGCGCGCTGTTCGACGAGTATCTGCGGCTCATCCAAGGGTTCGAGATCCCGATCGGGCGCATCGACGGCGTGTACAAGCTCGGCCAGAACAAGTCCCCGGCCGACATGGCCTCCCAGGCGCGGGCCTTCCGGGAGCGCGGCACGGACAGCATGGACCGGCTCGCCGACTACATCGAGCGGCACAACAACCTGACCCGGCTGGAGCCCGGCCACGGCACGGCCGAGTCGGCGGACGCGGCCGACTGATCCGGCGTACGACGGAAGAACGACGACGGCGCCGCCTCTTCGGAGGCGGCGCCGTCGTCGTTCTCACTTCTGGGTGGCTGCCCCCGCCAGGCCCTGGCGCAGCAGTTCGTACGCGTGGTCGGCGTCGGCCACCGCCTCGGGGTACACCTCGTCCGCGGACCGGCCGGCGACGATGCACTGCCAGTTCACCGATGCCAGGATGCGCTCGGTGGCGATGACCTGGCCGGCCAGCAAGGCGGCCGTGATCTCGCGGTCCGAGTCGAGCGCGTCGACCAGGGCCTGCGCGAGCGCCTCCTCGGCCTGGGCCAGGTACTGGCTGACGCGCGCCACCAGGCTCGGCGTGGAATACACCAGGTGGTGGAAGGCGAGGACGTCCTCGTCGTCGTTGAGCCCCGTGATGGGGTCCCGAGCCGCCAGTCCGTCCAGGAAGTGCCGGTGCAGGGCATCGATCGCGGACACGCCGGGCGGCCGCTCCGCGACAACGGTACTGCTCACCGTCTGGTGGTCGGCGAAGCGGTGGACGACCAGGTCTTCCTTGGTGGGGAAGTACTTGAACAGCGTGGGTTTGGAAACCTCGGCGACAGCCGCGATGTCGACGACCGAGACCTGGTCGAACCCGTGCTCAAGGAAGAGCGAGATCGCCGTGTCGGAGATCGTCTCTCGCGTTCGCTGTTTCTTGCGCTCCCGCAAGCCCATCGGCGCATTCACCAGGCCATCCTAGCACTTCCCTTACCCAGGCAATCAGATAACCGAGTTCTAGAATTGACTTGGTTAAGAAATCTGCTCTAGTGTCCGCCGGTGGAAGACGGACGGGCCCACTGGAGCGCTGCCCCGCGGTGAGGGAAGGAATTCAGACATGGCACAGGCAACAGGCGCCTCCACCGAGAGGTCGGTGCGCTACCGGTGGTGGGGGCTGGGGGTGATCGCCCTGGCTCAGCTGATGGTCATGCTGGACATGACCATCGTGAACATCGCTCTCCCGTGGGCCCAGCAGGACACCGGGATGTCGGACGCGAGCCGGCAGTGGGTGGTGACCGCCTACACCCTCGCCTTCGGTGCCCTGCTGCTGCTCGGTGGACGCGTCGGCGACCTCGTGGGTCGCAGGCGCGCCTTCGTGGCCGGCGCCATCGGTTTCGCCGTCGCCTCGGTGGCGGGCGGCGCCGCGCCGAACGCCGGGGTGCTGGTCGGCGCCCGGGCGGCGCAGGGCGTGTTCGCGGCGCTGCTAGTGCCCTCGACCCTGGCAATGCTCGCCACCACCTTCACCGAACCGCGCGAACGCGCCAAGGCGTTCGGTGTATTCAGCTCGGTCGCCAGCGCCGGCGGCGCCATCGGACTGCTGGGCGGCGGTGTGATCACCGAGTACCTCGACTGGCGCTGGTGCTTCTACGTCAACGTGCCGATCGGCGCGGCCGTGGTCGCCGGGGCGTTGCTGCTGCTGCCGGCCCTGCCCGCCAACCGCCAGCGCGTGGACGTGCCCGGCGCGGTGCTCTCCGCCTGCGGGATGCTCGCCCTCGTCTACGCCTTCGACCAGGCGGCGACCCACAGCTGGACCTCGCTCCGCGTCCTCGGCTGCCTCGGGGCCGCCCTGGTGCTGCTCGCTGCGTTCGGCCTCACCCAGGCCAAGGGGCCGGCCCCGCTGCTCCCGCTGCGGCTGGTCGCCGACCGCAACCGGGCGGGAGCGAGCCTGACGATCGCCCTGGCGATGGTGAGCCTGTTCGGTCTGTTCCTGATCCTCACCTACCAGTTGCAGGTGGTGATGGACTTCTCGCCGCTGCGCACGGGTCTGGCGATCCTGCCGGCGACCGTGGCGACGGTGCTCACCTCGACCCAGATCGCCGCCCGGCTGGTGCCCCGCGTCCCGCTGCGCCTGCTCGTGGTGCCGGGCCTGCTCATCGCGATGCTGGGCCTGCTCAACCTCGGCCGGCTCACCCCCGACAGCTCCTACGCCTCGACCCTGATGCCTACCCAGATCCTGCTCGGCATCGGTGTCGGACTGGTGATCTCGCCGTGCATCAGCGCCGCCACCTACCGCGTGCCGCCGCAGGAGGTGGGCGTGGTGTCGGCCTTCGTGAGCACCTCCCAGCAGCTGGGCGGCTCCATCGGCACGGCCCTGCTCAACGCCATCGCCACCAGCGTGACCGCCGACCGGATCGCGTCCGGCGGCCGCGGTGAGCGGGCCGTCACCGAGGCGACCGTCCACGGCTACGCCGTCGCGAGCCTGTGGGCTGCGGGCATCACCGCCCTCGCCGCCGTACTCGCGGGCCTGCTGATCACCATCGACCTGCGCAAGCCCGCACAGGCTCCCCCGGAGCAGGCGCGTGCCACGGAAGGCGACCTGGCGCCCAGCAACTGACCGCGCCACCGGACCAGCAGCCGCCGGGTACCTCCCCCGGCCCGGTGGCTGCTCCGGCCGCCCGCCGGGACTTGCCCAACGGACCGGCGGGCGGCCCCTATCAGGCCCCTAGACCCCCTCTTCTCACCGTGGATCGGCTTCGGCCCGCCTGGGGCGTACATAGGCTCAGCGCGACCCACGAACGGCCCGGAGCCGTCATTTTCGAGGATGTGCCCATGCTTCAGGATTCAGCCCCTCTGGAACTCGACGACGCGTTCATGCAGGACCCCCACTCCGTGTACGCACGGCTCAGCGCCGAAGGTTCGGCGCACCGCGTGATGATGCCTCCCGGGGTCCCCGTGTGCGGCGGACTGCCGGTCTGGCTGATCACCGGATACGAGGAGGTGCGCTCGGCCCTCGCGGACCCCCGACTGAGCACCGACCTCAACAGGACGGACCGGCTGTTCGCGCAGAACGAGCCCGACCGCAACAAGCGCGGCGCGTTCTCCTCCGCCCTCGCCACCCACATGCTGCACTCCGACCCACCGGACCACACCCGGCTGCGCAAGTTGGTGAACAAAGCGTTCACCAGCCGCGCCATCGAGAAGCTCCGGCCCGAGATCGAGCAGATCACCGGTGAACTGCTCACCGCCCTCCCGAACGAGGACCCCGTGGACCTGCTGGACGCGTTCGCGTTCCCGCTGCCGATCCGCGTGATCTGCCTGCTGCTCGGCGTGCCGCTGGAGGAGCAGGAGAATTTCAAGTCCTGGTCCAAGGCGCTCGTCTCCGGCGACTCGCCGGCCGCGACCGCCGCCGCCTCGACCGCGATGATCGAGTACCTCGGCGACCTCATCGAGCGCAAGCGCCGTACGCCCGCCGACGACGTCCTCGCCGCGCTGGTCTCGGCCCGTGACGTCGACGACCGGCTCACCGAGACCGAACTGGTCTCGATGGCCTTCCTGTTGTTCATCGGCGGTCACGAGACCACCGTCAACACCCTCGGCAACGGCACGCTGCACCTGATGCGGAACCCGGACCAGTGGGAGACACTGCGTCAGGACCGCTCCCTGCTGCCCGGCGCCGTGGAGGAGTTCCTGCGGCTGGAGAGCCCGCTGAAGCACGCCACCTTCCGGTGCGCCACCCAGGACCTGCGCATCGGCGACACCGAGATCCCGGCCGGTGACTTCGTGCTGCTGGCACTGGCCTCGGCCAACCGGGATCCGGAGCGCTTCGGCGATCCGCACACGCTGGACATCCGCAGGCCCACCGGTGGCCATGTCGCCTTCGGGCATGGCATCCACTACTGCCTCGGGGCACCCCTGGCGCGGATGGAGGCGCAGATCGCGTTCGGTGCGCTGCTCGACACCTTCCCCGCCATGCGGCTCGCGGTCGACCCCGAGGACGTGCAGTGGCGCACCAGCACGCTCATCCGCGGGCTACACTCACTGCCGGTGCGGCTGAACCGCCCATAGTGTCCAGGCCCTGCGGCAGTTCGTCACGGCGGGAGAGGTTGAGCTTGCGCAGGATCCGCGTCATGTGCTGCTCGACCGTACTGACCGTGATGAACAGCCGCCGGGCAATCTCCCGGTTGGTGTGCCCCTCTGCCGCGAGCGCGGCGACCCGCAGCTCTGCCTCCGACAGCACGTCGTGCACCTGCTCCGAGGCCTCGTGCGCGGCGGCGCACACCCGGCTGTCGGCCGACCGCTCGGCGTCCGGCAGCAGATTCTGGCTGAGCGGCTCGGCATGGCACTTCTTCGCCATCCGGTAGGCACGCCGTACGATCACCCGTGCCCGGTTGGACTGCCCCAGCAGGTGGTAGACATGGCCGAGATCGCCCAGCGCGTGCGCCAGCAGCAGGTCGCAGCCGGAGTCCTGGAGCTCGTCCACGGCCTCCCGCAGCGACCGCAGCCGCTGCCGGGGCTCCATCGTCGAAGCCAGCAGACGCAGCGCGTTGCCGTGCAGCCGGGGGCGGCCCTTGTGCCGGGTCAGTTCCTCCCGCAGATACGTCGCGGCCAGGTCCGGCTCGCCCAGGAGCAGCCGGGCCTCGGCCACCCCCGTGCGCCACGCGATCAGCGTGGTGTCGGCCACCCCCCAGCTCTCCAGGGCCTTGCCACATGCCAGGAAGTCGCCGAGAGCGGCCTGAAGACGCCCGGTGGCCAGGTGGAACTGCCCTCGGGCATACAGGTAGTGCTGGCCGAAGAGGGTCTGGAAGAGCGCCTCGGGCACCGGCTGGCCGAGCCGGGCCCGCGCCTCGTCGTAGCGGCCCATCGCGGTCAGCGCGGACACCGAACTCGCCAACGGCAGCCCGATGCTCAGCCCCCAGCTCCGTGACGACATCCGCGACAGGGCCAGGTCACTGTGCCGCTCGGCCTCCAGCAGCCGGCCCTGTCGGATGAGGTTCGCCGCCTGCAGCGAGGACAGCAGCGCGTCCCAGGTGGGGATGTTCCGCTCACGGGCCGCCTCCAGCAGGGTGGTGCACCACGCGTCGACCTGCTCGGTGCGGTCGGCGTAGAACAGCGTCATCAGCGCCAGCGGGATGGTTTCGAGCGTCGGCGTCAGACTGGACATCTCCAGCACATGCGCAGCGCCGACCACCGCCGACCCGGGTTCGCCGCCCCGCAGGACGACGGACAGGGCGGTGGCCGCCTGCAGCCGCGGTTGGGCGGCGATCGCCGCGGGGGCGATCTCGTCGGCGACGTCGGGGGACACATCGCCGAACATCCGCCGGTGGAACGGCGGGCACAGCACGGACAGCCACCGCTGCAGTGCCCGTACTTCGGCCACACCCTCCTCGACCGGGTCGTCGGCCAGCTGATCGTCGACCAGCTCCAGCACGTCCGCGGCCTCGTCCACATAGCCGTGCCAGACCAGGTTCTTGATCAGGGACATCGCGCCCGACGCGGCCGTCAGGTGCCCGGCCTGAAGTGCCTCCTTCAGTTCCGGGAGCCGGCGCATCGCCTTGGCCGGGTCGACCTGCCAGGCAGACAGTGTGCGCTGGAACAGGATGGATGCCCGCAGGGGTCCGTCCGGGCAGATGGCGTGGGCCATGTCGAACAGCCGCATCGCCTTGGGGAACTCGTCCCGGGCGAGCGCGTCGGCCGCGGCTTCCCTGAGCAGTGGGATCGCCCAGGATTCCGCGACACCTCCCGCCGCCACTATGTGTTCGGCGACCGCGGCCGGATGTGCGCCGTTGTCGTGCAGCAGGACGGCGGCGCGCCCGTGCAGCCGCGTCCGCTCCTCGGCGGAGACCTCGCCGCCCAGCACGGTGTGCATCCTCGGGTGGCGGAAACCCGGGCCCACCAGCAGGCCGGCCTGGGCCAGTTCCTGAAGGTGCCGGGTGGGCGGGTCGGTGCTGTTGCGGTCGAGGAGCACCGTCAGCGCGTCCGGACCCAGCACCGCCAGGTGCCGGGCGAGATCGGCCGCGGGCGCGCTGACCCGGTGGACGCAGTCGACCACCGCGGCGTCGAACACCTCCCCGGCGACCGGACGTAACGTGGCCGTGGCCATGCCCTGCAGGGCGTTGTGCGTGTCCTCGATCAGTGCCCGCGTCAGCAGCGGGCTGCCCCCGCTCGCCGCGTGGAATTCGGCGGCGTCGGCCTCGTCGGCGGGCACGCCCAGCCGGTCGGTGAGCAGCAGCCGAATGTCGCCGGCGGTCAGCGGGCCGACCCGCAGCTGATGGAAACCGGGCTGCCGGCCGAACTCGGCCCGCGCGGCGGCGTACGGCGGCAGGGCCTGCGGCCGGTCGGTGAACACCGCCAGGACCCGGGAGGCGACCATACGGCGGGCGAGATGGCCGAGGCAGCCCAGCGACTCCGGGTCGGCTTCGTGGATGTCGTCGACGGCGAGGACGAGGGGATGGTCGTCGGCCAATTTCATGACGGACGCGCAAAATTCGTCCATCGCCTTATCGCGTTCACCTTCCGGCGCCCGGGTGATCGCCGCAAGACTGCGGCCGACGGCTGCGAGTATGTCACTCGTACGCTGTGAAGCGTCTTTCCATCTTCCTGTGCACCACAGGAGTTGATGGGCCACACCCCATGCGTTGGCGCGTTCCCTCGGGGAGCAGGCCGCTCTCAGGACGAGGGAACCGGATTTCGCCGCGCGCTGGGTGAATTCGTGCAGGAGAGCGGTCTTGCCGACCCCCGCAGGGCCACTGACCAGGGCGATCGGACCCGCTCCGCGGTCGCGTGCGGTCAGCAGGCCATGCAATTGGGTGAGTTGTATGTCCCGTCCGACGATGGACATCCGCAGGATGCTCCCTATGGTGCCGAGGTTTCCTATGTCTTCAGCCATCCTGCAACTTCAGACAGTCCAGGGGACCTTCAGTGATCATCGTCACAGGTATTTGGCGCAAGTGTGACCGTCGGGAACGGCAATTCGGCCAACTTCGAAAGCCAGGGCAATTCTCCGCCTGGGATTCTTCAAGGAGACGTAAAGAAAGTGCGGCCCGGGGGAGTCCCCGGGCCGCATGTCTCGGACAGGTCCGCGACCGTCAGGCGACGAGCGCCTCCGGCAGCGGCCGGGCGTGCAGGACGTCGAGCCGGGACACCGCACGCGTCACCACGACGTAGAGCCGGTGCAGTCCGCGCGGCTCGGACTCCACGATCGCAGCCGGCTCCACCACGACGACATGGTCGTACTCCAGACCCTTGACGACCGTCGCGGGCAGTACGGTCACCCGGGCGGGGGTGCCGACCTCCTCGGCCGTCGCCGTCTCGATGCCTGCCCTGCGCAGGGCCGCCGACGTGGCGGCCACCGCGTCGTCGGCGGCGATGACGGCGACCGAGCCCTCCCGGCCGAGGGCGGCGCGGACCGCGGACACGGTGGCGGACGCCACGTCGTCGACCGCGCTGACCGTCAACTCGCCGTCATGGCGCAGCGAGCGGGCCGGCGGCACGTCCACGCCGAGGGCGCCCACCAGCCGGTTGGCCAGTTCCATGACCGCGGCCGGCACACGGAAGCCGGTGGTCAGCGGGACGACCGTGGCCAGCGCCTTGCCCAGGTGCGTCAGCTGCTCCTGCCAGGTCCGCGCGGACCAGGGCGCCGTCGCCTGGGCCAGGTCGCCCAGCACTGTGATGGAGCCGAACGCGCTGCGCCGGGCGATCGCCCGGCACTGCATCGGCGACAGGTCCTGGGCCTCGTCCACGACCACATGGCCGTAGCCCTCGGGGCGTTCGATGAGCCCCGCGACCTCGTCGAGCAGCAGCATGTCCTCCACCGACCAGGTGGCGCTCTTCTCCGACCGCGGCGGCTTGGCCCACAGCAGGGCCCGCTGCTCGGCGGCGTCGAACACCCCGTCCGCGGCGGCCTCCATCACCGCGGGATCGCTCAGCAGCGTGGCCACGACCTCCCCGGGCCGCGCCACCGGCCACGCCGCCTCCAGCAGCGCGGCGACCGGCTTCGAGCGGCCGATCTTCCGCGCCCATGTCACGCTCTTCGGGCCGGCCCGCCGCTCGGCCTGCTGCTGGATCAGTGTCACCACCCGCGAACGCACGTGTTCGCGGCCGATCCCGTACGGCACGCCCATACCCCGCACCTCATCGATGACCTGGACCAGGTCGTACGAGTCCACCCGCCAGCGGTACGAGCCGTCGGTGACCGCGATGGAGTCCTCCGGGTGCCGCACCCGGGCGTACAGCGCACGCTCAAGGACGGTGGCCATACGGTCGCTGTGCTTCAGGACGCCGGCATCCTCGGAGTCCACCCGCCGCACGGGGTGCCGGGCGACGACGTCCTCCACCGTCAGCTGGGCGATGTCGATCTCGCCGAGCGACGGCAGCACCTCCGAGATGTAGCGCAGAAAGGTGCGGTTTGGGCCGATGATCAGCAGACCGCTGCGCTGCAGGCGCTCGGGGAACGTATAGAGGAGATACGCGGCGCGGTGCAGGCCGACGGCGGTCTTGCCGCTGCCCGGCGCGCCTTGCACACAGACCGACTCGTTCAGCTCGCTGCGGACCAGGTTGTCCTGTTCGGGCTGGATGGTGGCGACGATGTCGCGCATCGGACCGAGACGGGGCCGCTCGATCTCGGCGGCGACGATCGCGCTCGCCGCGTCCTCGCCGTCCTCGCCCCGGGCGTGGGCGAGGTGCTCGTCCTCCAGCCCGGTGAGGTCCTCGGGAGCGCCGTGGCTCCACGGCGCCCACCCGAAGCGCCGCCGCACCGCGACTCCGCGCGGCTCCAGGGCGCTCGCCTGGTAGTAGGTGCGGGAGACCGGCGCGCGCCAGTCGATCACCAGGGGCGGTGCGGCCGGGTGCTCCGAGACCCGCCTGCGGCCGATGTAGTAACGCTGCCGCCGGTGGTTCCCGGCCTCCTCGGAGTCCTCGAAGTCGAGCCGGCCGAAGAACAGGGGGCTGTCGGGCTCCTCCGCCATCTGCCGTGCGCGGGTGCGCAGGTAGCGGCCGAGCGCCTCGGCGCTCGCGCCGTCACCCGACACGTCCTCGCCCGCGACGACCTGGTACTGGGCATCGTCCACCTGGCGGGTCATCGCCTCGCGGCACACCGCGACATACGCACGCTCCAGGGCCAGCTCGTCGTCGAGTCCGCCGGCCTCCTGGGTGCCGTACGTGTCCTGGACGTGTGACGTCATCGATCGACCTTTCCGAAGTGACGGCCTTGCGCGCCGCCCGGCGACCGGACGGCGAATTCCGGGTCACAGCATAACTGAACCGGGTTAATAGACTGGCTGAGTTGTGTTATTGACCGCCGGATCCCGCCGACGGCACGGCAGCGCTGAGAGCGGTTGGTTGCCGCTGCCCGCGACCAGCGTTCCCAGTAGTCGGTTGCTGCCGGGCGCGGCCAGCGCTCGGCGCAGCTGCTCACCGCTGCGCCGCGGTGAGCGTTCCTGACGGCCGGGCCGCCGGCCGAGTTGAGTGTTCCGAGCGGTGGCTGACCGCCGGCCGGGCGCAGCTGTCCCAACGGTCGGCTCGCGTCGGGCGTGCACTGCGCTTCGAGCGGCTGCCGAACGCCGGCCGCGGTCAGTGCTCCCAGGGTCGGTTGCCGCTGCCCGCGGGTCGGCGCTTCAGCGGGCGGTTACCCCCGGGCCGCGATCAGGGCGCCGAGTACCGCCGCGTTTACCAGATGGCCGGGGGCGTACAGCTCCTTGCCGATCCAGAGCGGGGGCCGGCGGTCCGCGTTCAAGCCGTGCCCCAGGAGGTAGGAACAGCCCCTGCGCACGGCCTGGGCCGCCTGCTCCGACCGGGCGTTGCCGTCGGAGGTCAGCGCCAGCAGGGTGCGTACCGCGTAGGCGGTCTCCTCCGCTGCGCCCTGCCAGCGGCCCCACGAGCCGTCCTCGTGCTGCCGGTGCAGGAGCCAGTCGACGGACCTGTCGAGGGCTTCGGCCGAGGCCGGGCCGGCGTAGCGGTGCAGGGCCAGGGCGCAGCGCATCGTTGCGAAGAAGGGCGAGGCGTGCCACTTGTCGTACCAGCTGCCGTCGGGCTGCTGGCGGCCCCGCAGCCATGACGCGATCCGGTTCACGGCGTCCCGGTAGCGGCCCCCATCGGCGGGACCGTCGGCCAGATGACAGCCCAGCGCCTCCAGGATGTGCGCGTTGGTGGTCGTGGACGGCTCGTGCTCCGGGATGGTGGACATGAAGTGGCTGCCCGCGTCGTACTGCCACAGATACTCCGGTTCCTGCGGCGCCCCCAGGCAGGCCAGGGCCGTCAGGACGATCGCGCTGGTCTCCGCCTCGTACGCGAAACCAGGCGCGGTCGGCGCCCCCGACCGGCCGACGTCGACGGGCAGTTCCTTCAGCAGCGGGGCGAGCACGTCCCGCGGCACCCCGGCGGTCGCCAGGTTCCCGGCGATCCACGCCCGCTCGTAGAACACGATCGAAGTCATCGCAGGAACCGGTCCGGCGCCCCGCTCCTGTGCCTGCCGCAGGAAGCGCACCGAGGGGTGCGCCGGATCGGCCGGCTCGCGCGGGCCGAGCCAGGCGGCGGTGGCGGCAGCGGAACAGCCGACGACCCCGTCGACCGGCTCCATCTCGGCGGCGCCGACTGCCGCCGGGCCCACGATCTCCAGATAGTGACCGGCGAGCGGATTGCGCCAGGCACCCCCGCGCAGCCCCCGCAACGCCTCGTCGGACAACCCGTGCGGCAGCGCCAGCGGTTGCACCGGGCCGTCCCCGAGGACGGCGCGCCGGGCGTTGATCCCTTCCACCAGAGCCGGGATGACCATGAAGAACACGACCGTCGACGGCACCGGCTCCTCGGCGCTCCGCGCCACAAGCGCGGCAGCCGCCGCGAGCCCCCGCCGCGCGGCTTCAGCAAGCGCGGCACGTGACAGCGGCCACTCGCCGCCCTCGCGGTCCTCCCGGCCCAGCACAACCAGCAGCGCCTCCGTCGCGCTCAGCGTCGGCACGAGCGCGTACCCGCCGGGGCCGCCCCAACTGCCGTCGGGCTGCTGCTCGTCGAGGAGGTATCGGACCCGAGCGGCGTCCCCGTCCAGCCAGGAGGCCAGCGACACCAGCCGGGCCGTCTCGTACACCGAGGGCCCCAGCGCGCCGGTCGGGTCCTCCAGCACGCTCTCGACCAACTCGGCGACGAGCCCGTCGAGGTCCACGTCAGTGAGCGCTCTCACGCGGGCAGCTCCTCGGAGACGGTGATGCTGTCGACGAGCAGCGACGACGGCAGCGTCGCCGGGTCGGGGTCGCCCGGCAGGACCGGGCCGCCGGGGCTGCCGATGATGATCGCCAGACAGAAGTAGACGGGCTGGTCGAACAGCCAGCCCTTCGGTGTGGTGTCCTGCGGTGTCAGCCGCAGGTACTCGCAGCCGTCCAGGTACCAGGTGATCGAGTCGGGCCCGCGCCGCCAGACCGCCGAGTAGGTGTGGAAGTCCGCGCTGAGCGGGCTGCCGTCCTCGGTGGTCGTACGGGCACCCATGCCCAGGGACGGGATCTTGTGGCACTCGGGGGAGTGGACGGCACCCCACACGGAGTCCGGCTCGGAGCCGAGCGCCTCCAGGACGTCGATCTCCCCGGCCCGGTACCAGGCCTGCACCGGGTCCTCATCGCCCCGGTGCCGCAACTGCGTGCCCCAGGCCCACAGCGCGCAGTCGAGGCCGGGGCCCGCGGCGGTCTTCACCCGGGCGTCCAGCCGCAGCGCGCCGCCGGGCCGCGGCACGAAGTCCTCGCGCCGGGTCTCCAGCCACGCCGCCCGGTACTCCCCGTCCTCATGCGTGGCGGTGATCCGCAGATGTCCGGCCCCGTCGAGGCCGACGTTCGTGGGGTCGTCCGTGTGGAACTCGATGCCGGCGCCGAACGGCTGCCCGGTGACCACCTGCCACAGGGCGGGGTCGGGCGGGGACCCGGCCGGCCCCTCGAACGTGTCCTGCCACAGGACCCGCCACGAGGGCGGCACGGACGCGGCGGTCGCGGCGGTCGGGGCGGTGGCGTGGTTCTGGTTCACGGTCTCCATGTCTTTCTCAGGCTCCGTCTTCCTCGGGTTCCCGGGCCGACAGTGCGGCGGCGTCCGGATCGAGATGCTCGGCCATGGCGAGCGGCGTGGGATGGGCGAACAGGTCGGCCAGGCGCACCGGCAGGCCCAGCGTCTTTTCGATGCGCTGCACGAGCTGCGCGCCGAGCAGCGAATGCCCGCCGCTGTCGAAGAAGTTGGCGTGCGGGCCGAGGTCGGTCCGGCCGAGCGTGCTCTGCCACAGGGCGAGCAGCCGCCCGGCCGTGCCGGACTGTGTCTCGGGCGAGGCCTCCGCCGACCGTGCGGCCGCGCTGCGCTCGGAGCGGCGCTGCTCGGCGAGGCGGGTCAGCGCGAGATGGTCCCGTTTCTCGTTGGCGGTGGTCGGCAGCGACTCCAGCACGGCGATCTCCTGGGGTACGGCGGCGGAGGGCAGCAGGGACCGGGCATGGGCCGTCAGCCCGGCGGTGTCCACCTCGGCCACGCCGTCCGCCGGTTCCACGAACGCGACCAGGGCGGCGTCCGGCCCGCCGCGCCCCACCACGACGACGGCGACGTCCCGTACGTCCGGACGGTCGAGCAGCACCGCCTCCACCTCGCCCAGTTCGATCCGGTGCCCGCGCAGCTTGATCTGCCGGTCGGTCCGGCCCAGCAGCTCGACACTGCCGTCGGGCCGCAGCCGGGCTAGGTCGCCGGTGCAGTAGTGGCGCCCGTGCGTGGGATGGTCGCGGAAGCGGTCCGCCGTCAGCTCGGGGCGGTTGTGGTAGCCCAGCGCGACACCCGCCCCGGCGATGCACAGCTCGCCCTGCACCCCGACCGGCAGTTCCCGGCCGTCCGGGTCGACGACGAACACCTGGGTGTTGGCGATCGGGCGGCCCACGTCCACGCGGACCACCTCGTCCGGCACCGGCCCCGAGGTGGACCAGATGGTCGTCTCCGAGGGGCCGTACACATTGAGCAGTGAGCCGCCCGAGGCGGCCAGGGTGCGCGCCAGCGCCGGAGGCAGCGGCTCCCCGCCGCAGACCAGGCGTCGGCCCGCGAGCTGCCCGTCCGCCGCGTCGGCGACGACGCGCCAGGTCGTCGGGGTGGCCTGCACGATGCCGACGTCGTGCGCGACCACCTCGGCCAGCAGGGCGCGGCCGTCGGTGCGGGCCTCGTCGGAGGCCACGACCAGCCGCCCGCCGCACACCAGTGGCAGGAAAAGCTCCAAGGCGGAGATGTCGAAGGCGAACGTCGTCAGCCACAGCACGGCGTCGTCCGCGGTGACCTTCAGCTCCTCGGTGAAGTGCTGGACCACGTTGGCGAGGGCGCGGTGGCCGACCAGGGTGCCCTTCGGCTTCCCCGTCGAACCGGAGGTGTAGATCAGATAGGCGCACGAGTGCGGATCGGAGCCGCTCACAGCGGAGTCCGGCAGCGGGCCGGAGCCGTCCCGGGCGATCGGCTCCAGCGGAAGCACGCGCGCCCCGGCCCCCTCGGGCAGCTCCACCCCCGGCGCCGTCAGCACCGCCTGCGCGCCGGAGTCGTCCAGCACATACGCCAGGCGCTGGACGGGGTGCTCCGGATCGACGGGCAGATACACCGCGCCGGCCAGCCACACACCGAGGGCCGCGGCCGCGAGTTCCGGGCTCCGGGGCGCGGCGAGCGCGACGATGTCACCGGCCCCGACACCAGCCTCCGCCAGGACGTCCCGGGTGTGCTCGGCGGCCCGCCACAGCTCGCCATAGGTCGTGCTGCGACCGCCCGCCACGACGGCCGGAGCGGCCGGCGTCAGCGCCACCCGTTCGCGCACCGCCGCGAGCACGCTGGGCGGCTCCACCGGGCGCGCGGTGTCGTTGCTCGCGGCCAGCACCGCGAGGTCGGAGGGGCCGGCCAGCGGCAGGTCACCCATCGGCCGGTCGGGCCCGTCGGCGGCCGCGAGCAGCAGCGCCTCGAAGCGTTCGAGCAGCCCCTGTACGTCCGCCCGCTCCAGCACCTGTGTGTAGTACGCGGCCCGGATGGTCACCTTGTCCGCCGAGGACAGAAAGAAGAACTCCAGGTCGAACTTGCTGAACCCGTTCTCCACCGGGAGCCTCCGGGCCGTGGTGCCCCCGAGGGGGAAGCTCGTACGGCCGTCGTCCGGAACGTAGTTGAACAGATGCCGGAAGACGGTGTTGCGCCAGGAGGCGCCGCCGTCCCTGCGCAGTTCCGGCAGCAGCACGTCGACCGGCACATCGGCGTGGGCGACGGCCCCGAGGAACGCGTCGCGGGCGGTCCGCACCAGGTCGCGGAAGCCGCCGCCGAGGTCGACGGGGATGCGCAGCGGCAAGGTGTTGACGTGGTAGCCCACGGCCCTGGACGCCTCCCGCGCCCGGACGTTGACCGGCGTGCCCACCACCAGGTCGGGGCCCGCGCCGTGCCGGGCCAGCAGCAGACCGTACGCGGCCAGCAGCACCACCGCCTCCGGCGCGCGCAGCTCCTTCTGCAGTCGGCGCAGCACCTCCGTCGCCCGCGGGGACAGGCCGGCCGTGATCTGGTCACCGGTGAGGGTCGGCTCCGGAAGGTCCTTGCTGCCGCACCACAGGGCGAGGCCCGCGGCGTCGGCCCCGGCCAGCTGTCCTCGCCAGTACTCCACGGCCGCCGGCCGGGGAGCGGGCTCCCGGTACGGCGGATGTGCGGCCAGCAGTTCGGCAGGCGGCTCGGCACCGGCGGCCTGCGCCGTATACCCAGCGGTGAACTCCTCCAGCAGGACCGCGCCGGAGACCGTGTCGAAGACCAGGTGGTGGACGGCGAGACAGAACGCGTCGCCGTCCGCGCACCTCACCCGCGCGGCCCGCACCAGAGGCCGACCGTCGATGTCGAAGGGACGCGCGATGAACTCCCCGACGACAGCCGCGACCTCGCCCGGCTCGGCCGCCAGCTGCTCGACCTCGACCCGCAGGTCACCTGGGTCGAGCACCTCCTTGATGAGGCCCGCCTCCTCCTGCCGGAACACCGTGCGCAGCGCCTCGTGCCGGCGCAGCAGCAGATCGACCGTGCCCTGGAGCGCCGGGCCGAGCAGTGGTGCGTCGGCCTGGAGGGCGACGGAGAGGTTGTTGACCCCCTTGACGGGCACCAGCTCGTCCAGGAGCCAGAGGGCGTGCTCCTTGCTGTCGGCCGGGGTCGACCGGACTTCCGTTGCTTCTGGCATTCCAACCGTTCCGTGGTCTCGCGGGAATTCGCGGTGGGGCGTATGTACGCGAGTGCTGCGTACGTGATTTGGGCGTACGGGTTGTGCGTACGGAATGCGCGCGCACGGGACGCGCGCGCACGGGACGCCCGCATACGGGATGTGCGCGTGCGCGACTGCTCAGCCGCGCGAGCCCGGGTCGAGCAGCTCGGTCACCGTGCGGGTGACACCGGGGTCGCGCAGCAGATCGACGTGCGGGACGTCGACGCGCAGCTCCCGGCCTACGGCGATGTCCTGGCCCGCCGCGCGGGAGCCGTTCAGACCACTCGTGGGCGACGAGGACGTGACGACGACGGCCTCCCGCCACGCCGGCAGCGGGTCGATCTCCGCCGCCGCGATCAGATAGCCGACGAACGACGCGAAGACCGCGGTGATCTCCTGCGTCCGCTTGTCGTCCAGCTCCAGCCGGTCGAAGGCGGGCTTGGCGGTACGCCGGTACACGTCGAGGAGTTCGGCGCCCAGCGCGGCCATCGGGGTGTGCTGCTCGTGGGCCCGCCGCGCCTCGGCCGCCGCCTGCCCGCTCTCCTCGGGTCTGAGCAGGGCGGACATGGAGTCGAGCACCTTGTGGAACTGGGAGTACAGGGTCAGCGGGCCGGACTGCTCGGGGTCGAACAGCAGCAGCGCGGGCGCCTGTTCCTGCCGGGCGGCGAGGCGCTGCGCAATCGCCGCCGCGTAGACGCCGCCGACACAGAAGCCGAACACCGCCCGGACCGGGCGGCCGTCGGCCGCCACCTCCGCCAACCACCGCTCGACGGGGTCCGCGTCGTCGTCGCCGGTCCCCGCCTCCTGGGGAATCGTCTCCCAGATCGAGCAGGGCAGACCGCCCAGCCCCTGGGCCAGATCGGTGAAGCGGCCCTCGGCCCGGCCGGTGGCGTCGAAGTCCACGGCGAGCACGAGTTCGTGCGCGTCCGCGTTGCCGAGAACCCGCCACGTCTGCGGATCGGTCATGGTTCGGGATCCCCCATACTGTGTGGAAAACACTGTGTTCGGTTCGGTGGAGAACGGTGGATGCGCGTCCGTGGAGAACGATGAGTTCGCGTCCGTGGAATACGGAGAACGCGCGGTCACGCTAACTTCGCCTTCTGACTCGGATAACCCCTAGCCGACCCCTGCGACCCCCAGCCGCGCGGCCAGCACCTCGGCGACCGCGTCGGTCTGCTCCGAGACGTAGAAGTGACCGCCGCCGAAGACCCGCAGGTCGAACGGGCCGGTGGTGTGCTCCTGCCAGGCCCGGGCCTCCTCCACGGTGGTCTTCGGGTCGTTGTCGCCGGTCAGCGCGACGACGGGGCAGCCGACGGACGCGCCCGGCGCGCTGCGGTACCGCTCGATCGCCTTGTAGTCGGCCCGCAGGGACGGCAGGAACATCCGGACGATGTCCTCGTCGTCCAGCGCCGCCTGCGCGGTGCCGTCCAGGGCGCGGATCTCCCGCAGCAGCGCGTCGTCGCCCTTGCGGTGCAGGTCCTCGCTGCGGTGCCGGGACGGGGCGCGGCGCCCCGAAACGAACAGGGACACGGGCGCGACGCCCGCCCGCTGCTCCAGCCGCGCGGCCACCTCGAAGGCGACGGACGCGCCCATGCTGTGCCCGAACAGGGCGAGCGGACGGTCGGTGCCGACAGACTCGACGACCGCGTCGAAGGCGGCATCGGCCAGCTCGTGCAAGTCCTCGAAGGCGCGCTCACGGTGGCGGTCTTGACGGCCGGGATACTGCACGGCCACCACGTCCAGCCGCCCCGCGAGCGCCCGGGACAGTGCGTGGAAGGACGTGGCCGAGCCACCGGCGTGCGGAAAGCACACCAGGGTGACACCGGTGGCGGGCGCCGGCTGATAGCGGCGGATCCAGGGGCTCTCGATGGGTGCGGTACGAGTGGGGGTCATGACGCGGTCCTCTTCATCTCCTCGTGCAGGTGCGCGGCGAGCTCCGCCGGCGTGGGGTGGTCGTAGATCAGCGTGGGCGGCAGGTCGAGGCCGGTGACCTTGGTGAGCCGGCCGCTCAGCTCGACGGCCGTCAGCGAGGCGAACCCGGCGTCCAGGAAGTCCTGTTCGGTCGGCAGCGCCTGCGCGTCGGCGTGCCCGAGCACCGCGGACGCGGCCGACCGCACCGCCTCCAGCAGCAGCGCGGGCCGCTCGCCCTCGGACGCCTCGGCCAGGGCCCGCGCCAGGTCCCCGTCGTCCTCGGCGGGCCGAGCGTCCTCCGGCGCCTCCGGTGCGGCCGTGGCGCGGCTGTGGTCCCACGCCGACAGCAGCGACAGCACCGCGTTCAGTGAGTCGGCCTCACGGGCGAAGTCGACGTCGAGCAGCGCGGCCAGAGCACCGACGTCCCGGCTGTCGACAGCCCGCCAGAACCGCCGCTCCGGGTCGCTGCTACCGGCCGGCACCTGCTGCGGCCCCGACCGCAGCCAGTACGCCGTGTGCTGGAAGGCGTACGTCGGCAGCTCGACCGTACGGGCGCCGGTCGGGGCGAACATCGCTGCCCAGTCCGGGGACACCCCGTGGACGTGCAGTTCGGCGACGCCCGTGGCCAGCGCCCGGGCGTGGGCGCGGTCCCGCCGCTGGACGGGCACCACCAGCGTCTGACCGCCGAGGCACTCCCGGGCCATCGCGGCCAGCACCGCGTCCGGGCCGACCTCGACGTACGCTGTCACGCCCTCCTTGTCCAGATGTGTCAGCTGATCGGCGAAACGCACCGCCTCGCGCGCGTGCCGCACCCAGTAGGCGGGATCCTGAAGCAGGCCGTCCGGCGCGGTCTTCCCGGTGACGTCGGAGACGACGGGGATACGCGGCGCCCGGTACGACACCTCGTGCGCGACTTCCGCGAACTCGTCGAGCACCGGATCCAGCAGCGGCGAGTGGAAGGCGTGACTGACCCGCAGCCGCCGGGTCCTGCGGCCCAGAGCCGCGAAGTGCGCGACGATCTCCTCGACCGCGCCCTCGCGGCCCGACACGACCACGGCCGAGGGCCCATTGACCGCGGCCACCCCCACCTCGTGCGTCCGCCCGGCCAGCAGCGACAGCACCTCGCCCTCCGCCGCCTGCAGCGAGGCCATGGCCCCGCCGGCGGGCAGCGACTGCATCAGCCGGCCGCGGGCCGCCACGAGCCGCGCCGCGTCGGGCAGGTCGAAGACCCCGGCGACATGGGCCGCCGCCAGCTCACCGATCGAGTGCCCCGCCAGCAGCTCCGGCCGAAGCCCCCACGCCTCCAGCAGCCGGAACAGCGCCACCTCGACGGCGAACAGCGCGGGCTGGGTGTACTCGGTGCGTTCCAGCAGCTCCGCCTCCGGGGTGCCGGACTCCGCGAACACCACATCCGCCAGGGGCCGTTCCAGCAACGGACGGAACTGCGCGCAGGCCTCGTCGAACGCCGCCGCGAACACCTCGGACACGGCATACAGCTCCCGGCACATCCCGGGCCGCTGGGTGCCCTGCCCGGAGAACAGGAAGGCGACCTTGTGGCCGCCCGCGGCGGCCCCCGTCACCACGGCCGGGGAACCCTCGCCACGGGCCAGCGCGTCCAGGGCCGCGAGCCGCTCCGCCGAGCCGTCGCCGAGGACAGCGCCCCGGTACGCGAACGCGGACCTGGTCGTGGCCAGCGACAGCCCGACCTGCGCGGCAGTCAGCTCCGGCCGCTCCTGTACGAAGTCCCGCAGCCGGGTGGCCTGAGCACGCAGGGCCTCCGGACTCCTGCCGGACAGCACCCACGGCAGGACGACGACCCCGCCCGGCTCGTGCTCCTCGGTCCCGGCCTCGTCCGGCGCGGCCTGCTCCAGGACGACATGGGCGTTGGTCCCGCTGATCCCGAAGGAGGAGACGGCCGCCCGTCGGGCACGGCCGGTCTCTGGCCACTCGGTGGTCTCCGCCAGCAGCGAGACGGCTCCGGAGTCCCAGTCGACGTGGGTGGAGGGTGTGTCGACGTGGAGGGTCCGGGGCAGCAGGCCGTGGCGCATGGCCATGACCATCTTGATGACGCCGCCGACGCCGGCGGCGGCCTGGGTGTGGCCGATGTTGGACTTCAACGAACCGAGCCACAAGGGCTGTTCGTCGCTGTGCTCTTGTCCGTACGTGGCCAGCAGCGCCTGCGCCTCGATGGGGTCGCCGAGGCTCGTGCCCGTGCCGTGGGCCTCGACCGCGTCGACGTCCGCGCCGGTCAGCCCCGCACTGGACAGGGCCTGGCGGATCACACGCTGCTGCGCGGGACCGTTCGGGGCGGTGAGACCGTTGCTCGCGCCGTCCTGGTTCACCGCGCTGCCGCGGACCACCGCCAGCACCGGGTGGTTCTTGCGCCGCGCGTCCGACAGCCGCTCCAGTAGTACGACGCCCGCACCCTCGCCCCAGCCCGTGCCGTCCGCGGAGTCCGCGAACGCCTTGCACCGCCCGTCGCGGGCCAGCCCGCGCTGCCGGCTGAACCCTGTGAAGGTGCCGGGCGTGGTCATCACGGTCACGCCCCCCGCCAGCGCCAGCGAGCACTCACCGTTGCGCAGCGACTGAGCGGCCAGATGCAGGGCCACCAGCGAGGAGGAACAGGCCGTGTCGACCGTGATGGCCGGGCCTTCCAGACCCAGGTGGTACGCCACCCGGCCAGAGACGATGCTGCCGGAACTGCCGTTGCCGAGGAACGCCTCCAGCCCCTCCGGCACCTCGGTGACCTGCGTACCGTAGTCGTGATACATGACACCGGCGAAGACGCCCGTACGGCTGCCGCGCAGGGTCCTCGGGTCGATGCCGGCCCGTTCCACGGCCTCCCAGGAAGTCTCCAGGAGCAGCCGCTGCTGCGGGTCCATGGCGAGCGCCTCACGGGGCGAGATCCCGAAGAACCCGGCGTCGAACTCGGCGGCGTCGTATAGGAATCCGCCTTCCACCGCGTACGTCGTGCCGGGGTGGTCCGGATCCGGGTGGTACAGCGCCTCCGTGTCCCAGCCGCGGTCGGCCGGGAACCCGGAGATCGCGTCGCCGCCGGAGTGCACCAGCCGCCACAGGTCCTCCGGAGTGCGCACCCCTCCCGGATAGCGGCAGGCCATGGCCACGACGGCCACCGCGTCCTCGTCGGGGTCCACGTCGCTGCGCTGAGCCGGGCCGGCCGCGGTGCCGGGCTCGTCACCGAGGGCCTCGGTGACGATGTACCGGGCCAGTTCGACCGGGCTCGGGTGGTCGAAGACCAGGGTGGCGGGCAGCCGCAGCCCGGTGGCCGCGGCCAGCCGGTTGCGCAACTCGATGCCCGTCAGCGAGTCGAACCCCAGGTCCTTGAAGCTGAGCTCGGTCTCCACGCCCCCGGCGCCCGCGTAGCCCAGGATCTCGGCGACGTGCTCCCGCACCAGGCCGAGCACCGACGCCATCCGCTCGGCCGGCTCCAAATCGACCAGCCGGGCGGTCAGGGACCGGCCCTGCGGTTCGGCTCCCTCCCGAGCGGCGGCCCGGCGCACCGGGCGGCGCACCAGCCCGCGCAACAACGCCGGCACGGGCTCCTCTGCGCCGAGGGAACGCCGCAGCGCCGCCACGTCGAGCCGGATGGGCAGCAGGTGCGCCTCGCCGGCCGCGCACGCGGCGTCGAACAGTGCCAGCCCCTGGGCCGCGGAGAGCCCGCTTACTCCGTGGCGGGTCATGCGGTGGAGGTCGGTGTGGGTGAGATTGCCGGTCATGGTGGAGCGGTCTTCCCACAGGCCCCAGCCGAGGGAGAGGGCGGGTTGGCCGTGGGTGCGGCGGTGGTGGGCGAGGGTGTCGAGGAAGGT